>NZ_JBIWOS010000033.1:0-1030 GCF_044767885.1 Streptomyces sp. NPDC101194 | reverse complement strand
TCCAGGTCGGGTCGGTGGCGGTGGGCGGGGACGCGCCGGTGTCGGTGCAGTCGATGACCACGACGCGTACGTCGGACGTGGGTGCGACGTTGCAGCAGATCGCGGAGTTGACGGCGTCGGGTTGTCAGATCGTGCGGGTGGCGTGTCCGACGCAGGACGATGCGGATGCGTTGGCGGTGATCGCGAAGAAGTCGCAGATCCCGGTGATCGCGGATATTCATTTCCAGCCGAAGTACGTGTTCGCGGCGATCGATGCGGGTTGTGCGGCGGTGCGGGTGAATCCGGGGAACATCAAGCAGTTCGACGACAAGGTGAAGGAGATCGCGCGGGCGGCGAACGATGCGGGTACGCCGATCCGGATCGGTGTGAACGCGGGTTCGTTGGATGCGCGGTTGCTGGCGAAGTACGGGAAGGCGACTCCGGAGGCGTTGGTGGAGTCGGCGCTGTGGGAGGCGTCGCTGTTCGAGGAGCACGGTTTCCGGGACATCAAGATCTCGGTGAAGCACAACGATCCGGTGGTGATGGTCAATGCGTACCGTCAGCTGGCGGCTCGTTGTGATTATCCGTTGCATCTGGGGGTGACGGAGGCGGGTCCGGCGTTCCAGGGGACGATCAAGTCGGCGGTGGCGTTCGGTGCGTTGCTGTCGGAGGGGATCGGGGACACGATCCGGGTGTCGTTGTCGGCGCCGCCGGCCGAGGAGGTCAAGGTCGGTATCCAGATCCTGGAGTCGTTGAATCTGCGGCAGCGGCGGCTGGAGATCGTGTCGTGTCCGTCGTGCGGTCGGGCGCAGGTGGATGTGTACAAGCTGGCGGATCAGGTCAGTGCGGGTCTTGAGGGCATGGAGGTGCCGTTGCGGGTGGCCGTGATGGGCTGTGTCGTCAATGGTCCGGGCGAGGCGCGTGAGGCGGATCTGGGTGTCGCCTCGGGCAATGGCAAGGGTCAGATCTTCGTGAAGGGCGAGGTCATCAAGACCGTGCCGGAGTCGAAGATCGTCGAGACGCTGATCGAGGAAGCCCTGAAGATCGCCGA
>NZ_JBIWOS010000032.1:0-1229 GCF_044767885.1 Streptomyces sp. NPDC101194 | reverse complement strand
GGCGGGGGGAAGCTGACACGGAGGAGGGGTCCGTGGGGGCTGCTCCGTGCCGTGGGCCGGGTGAGTGCAGCACGGACGGGAGAGCCAGGCACAGGGCTGCCGCGGTGCAGGCCGCGGTCGCGCCCAGGGCGTGCCGGCGGTGGCGGCGCCGGTCGGCGCGTCGGCGGATCTCCGCGGCGGGCAGGGTCGGTGCCGGCATCTGCGTGCCGAGCAGCCGCAGCCGGTCGCCCAGGGTGTCGTGGAGGGGGTCAGACATGGAGTTGTCCTTCCTCGCTGGTCGGGGGCTGGTCGCCGAGCCGGGCCGCCAGCGCGGTCCGCCCGCGGGCGAGGCGGCTCTTGACGGCACTGACGCTGGCGCCGGTCTCGGCCGCGACCTGCTCGATGGAAAGGTCGCACATGTGGTGCAGGACCATGGCGCTGCGCTGCGCCTCGGGCAGGTCGCGGAGCGCGATGACCAGCATCAAGTACTCCTCAGTGGGCGGCTCGACGGTGCGGGGTTCATGGTGGTGGCGTCCGGCCAGATGCAGACCCCGGGCCAGACGTCGCCAACGTGAGATGGCCAGCCGCCGGGCGGTGGTCCGGATCCAGGCTTCCGGGGCATCGTCGGGGTCGAACGTGCGCCTTCGGTCCCACGCGCGGATGAAGGCCTCCTGGACCACGTCCTGTGCTTCGGACCAGTCGCTGGTCATCGCGTAGAGCTGCCCGGTCAGGCGGGAGAAGGACGCTGCGTAGAACGCGTCGAACTCCTGTGGCGTCATCAACGGCTTCTCTCCTGGTGCTGTCGATCGGCTCGCATCACAGGCGGTTCGCCGGGAAGCACTCCTCGACCACCGTGGTGGAGCCGTGCCTCCCGGGCGGAGCCTCGCGCCGCTCAAGCCTGTACGCACGAGCGCCGTCCCCAGGTCGCGCCCACGTCCTGTGACATGGACCACGTGTCCGGGGTGCGACCGCACGGGCACCGAGGGGCGTACAGGGGTGCGGGCATCAACCGGACGCCCGCAGGAAAGGACACTGATTCATGCGTATCCGCCCGATCATGCTCATCGCGGCCACCGCCGCCATCGCGACGGCGGGGGGAGTGGCCAGCGCTGCGACCGGCACCCCCCAGCCCACCGCCACGGCTCACGGCAAGCCGTCCGGTGCGCCCGCCGCCAAGGTTCACGGCACCGGCTCGGCCGACGCCTCGGTGGTCTCTGGTACCGGTGTCTCCGGGAACCGCGTGACCGCCA
>NZ_JBIWOS010000031.1:0-1246 GCF_044767885.1 Streptomyces sp. NPDC101194 | reverse complement strand
ACCGCGTATCTGAACGGTGATCTCGACATGGCCGCCGAAGCACAGCGCAAGGCGCTCGGCGCGGTGGACCTGGACCCGAAGAAGCCCGGGGTGCAGTCCAGGTGATCAAGCCCGAAGCGATTCCGCAGTACACCGGCAACCTGGAACAGCTGGAGAAGGACCACGCCGGCCTGAAGACCGACGCCGGACACATCCGCGACACCGGATCCTCCGTCCACACCCACTTCCAGGGCCTGTCCGCCTACTACAAGGCCCCCGAGGCCGAGCAGCTGTTCGCGTCGACGAAACCCGTCAAGGACCGCGCCGACGACTTCGCGGACGATCTGGAGAAGGTCGCCTCCTCACTGTCCGACTACGCGACGGAGATCCGCCCGCTGGTCACCAAACTGGAGCAGCTGAAAGCGGACGCGACGAAGTTCGTGAACGCGAACAAGGACGACGACGACTGGGAATACGACGAGGACAAGGTCGACGAGCACAACCAGCTCCGCGACGACATCACCGCGACCGTCGCCGCGTTCTGGGCGGCGGAGCGCACCTGCCACAACAAGATCACCGCCCTGATCCCCGGCGGGGTCCAGATGGTCGCGGGCGACGGATCCGAACGCAAGGACCAGTACGGATTCAACGCCGACGACCTGAAGAACGCCAAACTCCCCTGGGGCGACCCCGTCGAGGAGAAACACCACGTCTGGGAAGTCGGACACTGGGTCAAGTCGTTCGTCTGGGACGGACTGATCGTCGACGGAGTATGGGGCACCATCAAGGGCCTGGGCACCCTCGTCGGGTTCGGCGGCTGGGACGCCATGGGCCAGGCCTGGAAAGGACTGGCCCAACTCGCGACCGGCCTCGTGATCACCGCGATCCCCGGCGCCGGAACCCTGTTCTGGGCCCTGCCCGACGACAAACTCCCCTCCTGGCTCCGTGACTCACGCACCGCGATGAAGGAGACCGGCAAAGCACTGGTCGCCTGGGACGAATGGGGCAAGAACCCCGGCCGGGCCGCCGGAGCCGTCACCTTCAACGTCCTGACCACCGTCTTCACCGGCGGCGCCGGCGGCGCAGCCGCAGGAGCCGGCAAAGCCGGCGCCGTCGCCAAGGCACTCTCCGTCGCGGGCAAGGCCGGCAAGGTCATCGACCCCATGACCTACATCGCCAAGGGCGCCGGCGCCGGCCTCTCCAAGATCGGCGACATCACCAAGGGCATCAAGGGCATCAGCAACATCGAAATCCCCAAACTCCCCGA
>NZ_JBIWOS010000030.1:0-1822 GCF_044767885.1 Streptomyces sp. NPDC101194 | reverse complement strand
GGTCAGCCCTTGCGGGACTCGACCTCGTCGGTGAGCTGGGGCACGACCTGGAAGAGGTCGCCGACGACGCCGTAGTCGACGAGGTCGAAGATCGGGGCCTCGGCGTCCTTGTTGATCGCGACGATCGTCTTGGACGTCTGCATGCCCGCCCGGTGCTGGATCGCACCCGAGATGCCCGAGGCGATGTACAGCTGCGGGGAGACGGACTTGCCGGTCTGCCCGACCTGGTTCGCGTGCGGGTACCAGCCCGCGTCCACCGCGGCACGCGACGCGCCGACGGCCGCACCGAGCGAGTCCGCGAGCGCCTCGATGACCGCGAAGTTCTCCGCACCGTTGACGCCACGGCCACCGGAGACGACGATCGCGGCCTCCGTCAGCTCCGGACGGCCCGTCGACTCGCGCGGCGTACGCGACAGCACCCTCGTGCCGGTCGCCTGCGCCGAGAACGACACCTCCAGCGCCTCGACCGCACCCGCCGCCGCGAACGCCTCGACCGGAGCCGAGTTCGGCTTGACCGTGATCACCGGCGTGCCCCTCGACACCCGGGACCTCGTCGTGAACGACGCCGCGAACGCCGACTGCGTGGCGACCGGACCCTGCTCACCGGCCTCCAGATCCACCGCGTCCGTGATCACACCCGAACCGATCCGGACCGCGAGACGCGCCGCGATCTCCTTGCCCTCCGCGGAGGACGGGACCAGCACCGCCACTGGGGACAGCACCGCATGGGCCGCCTGCAGCGCGTCCACCTTCGGCACCACCAGATACTCGGCGAACTCCGGCGCGTCAGCGGTCAGGACCCGCACCGCACCGTGCTCGGCCAGCACCCCCGCGGTGTCGGCGGCCCCCCTGCCCAGCGCGACCGCGACCGGCTCACCGACCCGACGCGCCAGCGTCAACAGCTCCAGCGTGGGCTTGCGGACCGCACCGTCCACGTGATCGACATAGACGAGAACTTCAGCCATGGGACTTCAATCTCCTGCGAGTAACGAAGAAACGACGGGGAACGGACAACGCGGGAATCAGATGAACTTCTGGCCGGCCAGGAACTCGGCCAGCTGCCTGCCGCCCTCGCCCTCGTCCTTCACGATCGTGCCCGCCGTACGGGCCGGACGCTCCGCCGCGGAATCCACCACGGTCCACGCACCCGCCAGACCGACCTCGTCCGCCTCGATCCCCAGATCCCCCAGATCCCAGGACTGCACCGGCTTCTTCTTCGCCGCCATGATCCCCTTGAACGACGGATAACGCGCCTCACCCGACTGGTCCGTCACCGACACCACCGCCGGCAACGACGCCTCCAGCCGCTCCGACGCCGTGTCACCGTCCCGCCGCCCCCGCACGACCCCGCCCTCGACGGAGACCTCCGAGAGCAGCGTGACCTGCGGAACACCCAACCGCTCCGCCAGCACCGCCGGCAGCACACCCATCGTGCCGTCCGTCGACGCCATCCCGCAGACCACCAGGTCGTAACCCGCCTTCTCCACCGCCGCCGCCAGCACCAACGACGTCCCCATCACATCACTGCCGTGCAGATCGTCGTCCTCGACATGAACAGCCTTGTCCGCACCCATCGACAACGCCTTGCGCAACGCGTCCTTCGCGTCCTCCGGACCCACCGTCAGCACAGAGACCTCCGCGCCGTCCACCCCGTCCGCGATCTGCAGCGCCTGCTCCACCGCATACTCGTCCAGCTCCGACAACAGACCATCGACATCCTCACGGTCCACCGTCAGATCATCGGCGAAATGCCGGTCACCCGTGGCGTCGGGCACGTACTTCACACAGACAACGATCCTCAAGCTCACGCCGGCTCTCCTAC
>NZ_JBIWOS010000029.1:0-4499 GCF_044767885.1 Streptomyces sp. NPDC101194 | reverse complement strand
CCACCCCCGCAACTACCTGGCCTTCCTCGGCCTCGCCGCCGCACTCTGCTGCTACAAACGACTCCTCCGACGCGCCACATAGGACACCGTCTAAGTCGCGGGGCCGCTCGTGGCGGCCTTCCTCGCGGGTGGCCGGAGCGGCGCGGGGCGGGTGCGACGGCGAGCATGTACCCATCACGCCGCCGTTGGCCCCCACGGGAAACTGCCTCTTTCCATGGCTGTCGCGTGGCAGAGACACCTCATGCAGTTAAGCCGTCAAACCGTGGGCTGTCGGCCGCCCCATCGCGCCCGCAGAACCTCGGCCCAATCGCCGGCTTCCGGCCCCGGATCCTCCAGCTGCGGCACCACGCCGGGAGCCGTCTCGATCAAGTGCACGAGCGTCCAGGCGACGCCATAGCAGTCGTCAGGGCCGAAGCAGGTGGCCAGAGCAGCGGCCTCTTCGGACGTGACAGGACGGGAGATCGCCGTCAGCCGGCGTTCACGCCGGTCGATCTCTCCCTCGCTCGCGTCCCGGTCGGGAAGCGGTCCGTCGGCAACGAACGTCTGCACTTCGGGTCTCATGACCGAATGATCGTCTCCCCTGCCGCCCCTGAACAAGCTGCCCCGTTCTGTTCACGCGGTGACTGTTCCTGAAAGGTGGGGCTCTGTGGGGAAGGCGATCGCTCCATCGAGCGGGATCCGTACCAAGAGGCAGTGGTGGAGCCGACCCGACATCCGGTTGAACAGGTGCCGCCGAGCCTGCATGTACCAGTCCCCTCCTGCCCGGCGGCGCCGGTAGTGGGAGTCCGCTCCAGTGGAACCGCTGAGGGAGGCGAAAGCCCACAGGTGACCGACGTGGTTGAGCCGGTTGTTCTTGACGAACCGGCGTCCGACGTAGCGGCGTTTGCCGAAGGCCCGCGTGATCGGGGCCGCGCCGGCGTACGCCTTCGGTCCTCCAGCCATGGCGAACCGGCTCCTGTAGTCGCCGATCCCGCCCAGAATGAGGGAACCGACCTGGGGACCGATCCCGGCCATGGGTGCAGCCGATCTCGCCGGTGACCTTCACCGTCGCTCGGCTACGACTACCGTGGGGCAGCTACGCCTGCCAGGTCGCCCACTCCGAGTTCTCAACACGGGGCGCCAGCCGGAGGGCTGCGGATCACGACGACCCAGGCTGGGGCTCCTCGCCGTCGTAGGTCGCCAGCGCAGCCTGACGGCATTCCAGCAGGCCGCCAAGGTCCTCGTGAGTCACGTGCTCCTGGGTCAGTGCCACCATGGCCCTGGCCTCGACCGAGGCCCATGCGTGCCGGGCGCGTTTGTTGGCGCGGCGCCTGGCGTCGCTGCGGAGGAAACCCGCTCCCGCCGCGAACCCGGCAGAGGCCAGAGCGGCGAGGGCGGCGGGAACGCGCACGTCCGCCGAGGCCAGTCCTGCCGCTCCCGCCGTGCCCGCGAGCAGGGCCGCGGGGAAACCGAGGGCGATGTCCGCCTTGGTCCAGAACTCGGCCCGGCGGTGGGCGAGATTCCTCTGGCGCGTCGCCTCGTCTCTCAGCCGCTCGATCTCGGCACGCAGGCGATGCGCGAACTCCTCCGGACTCAGGCGCGTGGTTCCGTCAGCGGGAGTGACCATAAAGGCATTCCAACACGCCTGCATCAGAAGGTACTTGGCCAGCCCGGACAGCCTTCGGGCGCGGCAGACGTGAGCTTCCCACAATGGTGTGCCGCCAAGTCGTACAGCCGATCTTGCCGGTGCGGTGGCAGGACATCACTGAACGCGGCATCCGTCTCCATCACCGCACCTACGACGACGATCTGCTGGGCCCCGACCGGGGCCAGGACTGCGAAGTAGCGGCCGGGCGGGAATGGGAAGTCCACGCCACACGACGTTGGCCAGATCTGGATACGACTCCCCGACGGGGAGCTCGCCGAGATCCTGTGATCCACCGCAAGCACGCCCACCACCCGTTCAACGACCGCACCTGGCAGTACCTCCAGACCATCACCTCTCATCGTACGGACCACGACCGGCACGAGGCGGATCTCACCGAGGCCCTCGCTCAGCTCATGCCCCCGCGCCCGTACCGGATCTGCCCCACGGTTCAAGGCCGTCACGGCAGTAGCGAGGGCATGTCCATGCAGACGCCGACGAGAGTGCTCGACATCTCCGAGTCGGGGCGACGACGAGGTTGCGGGGAAATCAGATCCGCGAGGCCGTTTACTACGGCTCCGCTTTAAGTCAGACCCCATTCCGAACGAGTGAACCTGAGAATACAAAGAGCCTGATAACCGCCAGGGCGCCCAGTAAGCGAATACATTGAAATGGAGATTTTTGACGCTGGGTGAAGACTTAAGGAGCGAACATGGCGGCGGCACAACAGGCCACTCCGATCACGCCTCAGGTGGCCATGACCCTGGCCGCCATCGCGGCAACCGGAGCGACTCCGCGTCCCTCGGGGGAGTCCCTTCAAGCCCAGACCGAGCGAATCAAGCTCGGCATCTCCCGGCAGTTCTCCAACTCCCCCCTCACGAAAAATTGGACACCGACGTGGCTCGCGCTGAGCCCGGACAACGCGAACATGGCGTACATCGCCAAGAACAACGACGGCTCGAACCAGTTTGCCGTGGTCGTCCGCGGGACGATCGCCAGCGTGACCGACATTCTCGAAGACCTCGACGTCGGCACGGTGGTGCCATTCACCGCCAGCGGGTCGACGTCCCCCATCTCCGTGTCGAAGGGGGCGATGGACGCCTTCACTCAGGTCGCCGACATGCGTTCGCTCAGCGCCAACTCCAATCTCGTGCAGGCGCTCGCCGGCCTCTTGACGGGGATTCCGCAGCCAACGGTCTACGTGATCGGTCACAGCCTGGGTGGTTGCATCGCAAACATGGTCGCGCTGTACCTGAAGGCGCAGACCTGGCAGCAGAGCCAGCCACAGTTCGGGGTGGTCACCTTCGCGGCACCCACCGCCGGACTGCAGAGCTTCGCCGACTACCTCACCTCCCAGTTCGGGAGCATGAACCAGCGCTACGTCAACGCCTACGACGTGGTGCCGCTGGCCTGGGCCAATCTCCCCACCGCGGAGAGCTGGTACCCGGATCCCGGACCTGCGGCAACTCTCGAGGTGAAGGTGCTCCTCGGGTCGATCGCAGCTCTGCGCGGGAACCATGTCTACGTCCAGCCGGGCACTGCCGTCAGCAAGAACACCGACTACATGGTCCGCGACGACAATTTGGTCAAGGCCTCGGTTGAGGATTTCCTGGGCCAGGTCGCATTTCAGCACGCCAACTCCACTTACCTCAAACTGCTGGGCGCGCCCGCCCTTTCCGGGCCGCCGGTGGTGACCGCTGTGATCCCCAGCGCCGGCAAATCGGGCACACAGGTCACTATCAAGGGCAGCGACTTCAGCAAGGATTGCAACGTCGACTTCGGCCCCGTCCCGTGCCAGAAACCACCCACGTTCAACCCTGACGGCACCATCACTGCCGAAGTGCCCGACGGAACCGGCATCGTCAACGTGTATGTCACCAACCCCCTGGGCAGCTCCCCGGCAGTCCCGCTCGGACAGTTCGCCTACGGCGGTCCCGAACCCGTGGTGGTCACCGGAATCACACCGGACAGGGGCAAGGCCAACGACTCGGTCACTATCTCCGGCGCGGGCTTCGCGAAAGGCGCCTCCGTATATTTCGGGAAGAACGCCTCGCCATCCGTCCAGGTCGACTCGGACAAGATCATCGCCAAAGCACCCCCGTCGGGCAAAGCTACGAGCACGACCGTGGACATCACCGTGGCCGTGAACGGCTACTCCTCCCCCACCATTCCAGCCGACGAGTTCACCTACACCGGGTGACACCGGAGTCGGTCAGCTCACTGGTCCCGGACAGCGGTCGCCCCGCGGTCCGGGACCACATCGCGCCCATGAACCCAGTGGCCCGAACGCCGCTACGCCATCGAAGGGCGCCCGCGGCCCGGGCCTCACGCTCGCCCGGCAACCGGCCGACGACGGGCCCTCGCTCCCGGCCCGATCCACCACAGAAGACCGCAAGTGCACCGGACCTCAGGACGGTTCCCATCACCGGTCTCCACACCCTCTGCCCGATCGATCCGCCGCTGCGCCGTCAGCCTGGCCGCAAGGACGACGCCCGTCGCCGGGTCGCGATGCACAGGGACGTACAGGCCCCAGTCGGCGTCACCGGCCATGAGCCGGCCCCCAGCCCACATCTCCGGAGTGGTGAGCAGCTGACGACCGGCGAGCGGGCCGCCCAGGAGCCGGACGATCACAGCGGTACCTCCATCCGGCGAGACTCCCCCGCCCCACCCCTTGGTGGGGCTCCGCACCGAAAGAACGGCGGTTGTCTGCATATTCCGCCCCGGCTCTGCCGCCGGGCTGACAGCGGCGCGATGCGGTGGCCCTGACGGGCCTTGTGGGATAAGAAGTCATCTCAATTGGTGAGTCTTCGGTAGCAGATGAGGGTGCAGGCGATACTCGTGAAGGCGAGGAAATGGTCGGCTTTGCGCTCGTAGC
>NZ_JBIWOS010000028.1:1676-3303 GCF_044767885.1 Streptomyces sp. NPDC101194 | reverse complement strand
GGGTGATGGGTGGCTGGTCGTTGTTTGAGAACTGCACAGTGGACGCGAGCATCTGTGGCCAAGTTTTTAAGGGCGCACGGTGGATGCCTTGGCACCAGGAACCGATGAAGGACGTGGGAGGCCACGATAGGCCCCGGGGAGCTGTCAACCGAGCTTTGATCCGGGGGTGTCCGAATGGGGAAACCCGGCAGTCGTCATGGGCTGTCACCCGCTGCTGAACACATAGGCAGTGTGGAGGGAACGAGGGGAAGTGAAACATCTCAGTACCCTCAGGAAGAGAAAACAACCGTGATTCCGGGAGTAGTGGCGAGCGAAACTGGATGAGGCCAAACCGTATGCGTGTGATACCCGGCAGGGGTTGCGCATGTGGGGTTGTGGGATCTCTCTTTCACAGTCTGCCGGCTGTGAGGCGAGTCAGAAACCGTTGATGTAGGCGAAGGACATGCGAAAGGTCCGGCGTAGAGGGTAAGACCCCCGTAGCTGAAACATTGACGGCTCGTTTGAGAGACACCCAAGTAGCACGGGGCCCGAGAAATCCCGTGTGAATCTGGCGGGACCACCCGCTAAGCCTAAATATTCCCTGGTGACCGATAGCGGATAGTACCGTGAGGGAATGGTGAAAAGTACCGCGGGAGCGGAGTGAAATAGTACCTGAAACCGTGTGCCTACAAGCCGTGGGAGCGTCGCTGTGTGTGCTTGCACATGCAGTCGTGACTGCGTGCCTTTTGAAGAATGAGCCTGCGAGTTTGCGGTGTGTTGCGAGGTTAACCCGTGTGGGGAAGCCGTAGCGAAAGCGAGTCCGAATAGGGCGGTTGAGTAGCACGCTCAAGACCCGAAGCGGAGTGATCTAGCCATGGGCAGGTTGAAGCGGAGGTAAGACTTCGTGGAGGACCGAACCCACCAGGGTTGAAAACCTGGGGGATGACCTGTGGTTAGGGGTGAAAGGCCAATCAAACTCCGTGATAGCTGGTTCTCCCCGAAATGCATTTAGGTGCAGCGTCGTGTGTTTCTTGCCGGAGGTAGAGCACTGGATAGGCGATGGGCCCTACCGGGTTACTGACCTTAGCCAAACTCCGAATGCCGGTAAGTGAGAGCGCGGCAGTGAGACTGTGGGGGATAAGCTCCATGGTCGAGAGGGAAACAGCCCAGAGCATCGACTAAGGCCCCTAAGCGTACGCTAAGTGGGAAAGGATGTGGAGTCGCAGAGACAACCAGGAGGTTGGCTTAGAAGCAGCCATCCTTGAAAGAGTGCGTAATAGCTCACTGGTCAAGTGATTCCGCGCCGACAATGTAGCGGGGCTCAAGCGTACCGCCGAAGTCGTGTCATTCGTACATGTATCCCCAACGGGAGTACGGATGGGTAGGGGAGCGTCGTGTGCCGGGTGAAGCAGCCGCGGAAGCGAGTTGTGGACGGTTCACGAGTGAGAATGCAGGCATGAGTAGCGATACACACGTGAGAAACGTGTGCGCCGATTGACTAAGGGTTCCTGGGTCAAGCTGATCTGCCCAGGGTAAGTCGGGACCTAAGGCGAGGCCGACAGGCGTAGTCGATGGACAACCGGTTGATATTCCGGTACCCGCTTTGAAACGCCCAATACTGAATCAGGCGATGCTAAGTCCGTGAAGC
>NZ_JBIWOS010000028.1:0-1580 GCF_044767885.1 Streptomyces sp. NPDC101194 | reverse complement strand
AGCCGGCCCGATCTCTTCGGAGTTGAGGGTAGTGGTGGAGCCGACGAACCAGACTTGTACTAGGTAAGCGATGGGGTGACGCAGGAAGGTAGTCCAGCCCGGGCGGTGGTTGTCCCGGGGTAAGGGTGTAGGCCGTGTGGTAGGTAAATCCGTCACACGTTGAGGCTGAGACCTGATGCCGAGCCGATTGTGGTGAAGTGGATGATCCTATGCTGTCGAGAAAAGCCTCTAGCGAGTTTCATGGCGGCCCGTACCCTAAACCGACTCAGGTGGTCAGGTAGAGAATACCGAGGCGTTCGGGTGAACTATGGTTAAGGAACTCGGCAAAATGCCCCCGTAACTTCGGGAGAAGGGGGGCCATTCCTGGTGATGGGCTTTACGTCCTGAGCTGGGGGTGGCCGCAGAGACCAGCGAGAAGCGACTGTTTACTAAAAACACAGGTCCGTGCGAAGCCGTAAGGCGATGTATACGGACTGACGCCTGCCCGGTGCTGGAACGTTAAGGGGACCGGTTAGCCGACTTTCGGGTCGGCGAAGCTGAGAACTTAAGCGCCAGTAAACGGCGGTGGTAACTATAACCATCCTAAGGTAGCGAAATTCCTTGTCGGGTAAGTTCCGACCTGCACGAATGGCGTAACGACTTCTCGACTGTCTCAACCATAGGCCCGGTGAAATTGCACTACGAGTAAAGATGCTCGTTTCGCGCAGCAGGACGGAAAGACCCCGGGACCTTTACTACAGTTTGATATTGGTGTTCGGTTCGGCTTGTGTAGGATAGGTGGGAGACTTTGAAGCGGCCACGCCAGTGGTTGTGGAGTCGTCGTTGAAATACCACTCTGGTCGTGCTGGATGTCTAACCTGGGTCCGTGATCCGGATCAGGGACAGTGTCTGATGGGTAGTTTAACTGGGGCGGTTGCCTCCTAAAGAGTAACGGAGGCGCCCAAAGGTTCCCTCAGCCTGGTTGGCAATCAGGTGTTGAGTGTAAGTGCACAAGGGAGCTTGACTGTGAGACCGACGGGTCGAGCAGGGACGAAAGTCGGGACTAGTGATCCGGCAGTGGCTTGTGGAAGCGCTGTCGCTCAACGGATAAAAGGTACCCCGGGGATAACAGGCTGATCTTCCCCAAGAGTCCATATCGACGGGATGGTTTGGCACCTCGATGTCGGCTCGTCGCATCCTGGGGCTGGAGTCGGTCCCAAGGGTTGGGCTGTTCGCCCATTAAAGCGGTACGCGAGCTGGGTTTAGAACGTCGTGAGACAGTTCGGTCCCTATCCGCTGTGCGCGTAGGAATATTGAGAAGGGCTGTCCCTAGTACGAGAGGACCGGGACGGACGAACCTCTGGTGTGCCAGTTGTTCTGCCAAGGGCATGGCTGGTTGGCTACGTTCGGAAAGGATAACCGCTGAAAGCATCTAAGCGGGAAGCCTGCTTCGAGATGAGTATTCCCACCTCCTTTGAGGGGTTAAGGCTCCCAGTAGACGACTGGGTTGATAGGCCAGATGTGGAAGCCCGGTAACGGGTGGAGCTGACTGGTACTAATAGGCCGAGGGCTTGTCCTCAGTTGCTCGCGTCCACTGTGTT
>NZ_JBIWOS010000027.1:0-5980 GCF_044767885.1 Streptomyces sp. NPDC101194 | reverse complement strand
ACGGGTTCGGGGACGATGCATTGACGGACATGGCGCAGGTGCTCCTCGCTGTGTCGGTGCGTGCTCGATGAGGACCGACTGCCGGTCGGTCGCGGTCGGATCGTGTCGCGGTACGGCGGGACGAGGCGCGCACGTCGGACGGAGGCGTGGTGCGGCGGGACGAGGCGCGGACGTCAGATCGTGTTGCGGTACGGCGGCATGAAGCGCATGCGCGGCATCTGGTCGGCCAGCACTCCCCCGTCGACGACGATGCGCGCCCCGGTGAGATACGCCCCGGCGTCCGAGGCGAGCAGCAGCAGCGCGCCCACGCATTCGTCGGGCTGTGCGTACCTGCCCAGCGGGATGCGCTCGCGGTAGGCGGATTCGAAGGCTTCCCGGTCGAAGGGGAACTCTCCGTCGATGGGGGTCTCGACCATGCCGGGGGCGAGGGTGTTGGCGGTGATGCCGTGCGGGGCGAGTTCGACCGCCAGGGTCTCGGTGAGCAGTTGGGCGGCGGCCTTGGAGGCGTTGTAGTGGGCCAGCCCCGCCTCCGCCACCAGGGCGTTCTTCGAGGTGATGGTGATGATGCGGCCGGCGACGGCGTCCGCCGTCATGTGTTCGGCGATGCGCTGGCTGAGGAAGAAGACGGCGTCGACGTTGACCCGCATGATGTGCGACCAGCTCGCGGGGGTGATCTCGTTGAAGCGTTCCAGCGCCGCCGTTCCCGCGTTGTTGACCAGGATGTGCAGCGGTCCCGCCTCGGCGCGTACGGCATCGACGAAGCCGGGCAGCGCGTCGATGTCCGCGAGGTCCTGGCCGTAGGTGCGGGCCCGGCGGCCGAGCGCCTCGACGGCCGCCGCGGTCTCGGTGACGCCGTCGGCACCGGGCAGGTCGACGAGGACCAGATCGGCGCCCGCCTCGGCGAGCCCGACGGCGAAGGACCGGCCGAGGCCCCGGGCGGCCCCGGTCACGACCGCGGTGCGGCCGGTCAGGTCGAAGCGGTCGGTTCCGCGGGGCGGGACGGCTGCGGTCATGACGGGGTTCCTCCAGGCGGAGAGGTACGAAGAGAGGTGCGGTGGTTCCGGCCCTGGCCCGCCGGAGGGGTCCGGGCCGCCGCGCAGGGACACTGGGGTGGGAGCGCGGCGGCCCGGCTGCCGGCCGGCGCCCTCGGACAGGGGGGTGGCCCCGGGCGCCGGCCGACAGGTTCGTGGGGAGCGGCCGGGTCAGCCGCTCAGACCCAGCAGATCCAGCGACGGCCGGTGGATGATCTCCTCCACCGCGTCCACGTCGAGCGGCGGCAGTCCGGGGATGCCGGGGATGCGGGCGATCTCCCGCAGCCCCTTCACCGAGTCGTCGACCGTCGTGAACGGGTAGTCGCTGCCGAACATCAGCTTGTCGAAGACCCCGTAGTCCTGGACGAGCCGGAGGCTGTGCCAGAGCTGGAAGGGCCGGTAGTGCAGGGCGCTGATGTCCGCGTACACGTGCGGGTGCTTGCGGATGACCGCGATGCACTCGCCCTCGAAGGGGTGGCCGAGGTGGGCGAGGACCATCCGCAGTTCGGGGTGACGGATGGCGACCGCGTCCAGATGGCGGGGCATCGCCCACTCCAGGGGCGCCTTGGACACGAAGGTCGTGCCGGTGTGCACCAGGAGCGGGAGTCCGTGCCGTTCGGCGTAGCCGTACAGCTCGTCGTACTCCTCGGCGGCCGGGTCGAAGCCCGCGTACATCGGCATCAGTTTGATGCCGCGCAGGCCCAGTTCCTGGTGGCCGTGGCGGAGTTCGTCCTGCCAGCCGGGCTGGGTGGGGTCGAGGGAGAGGTAGCCGATGAGCCGGTCGGGGTGCTGTCCGACGTACGAGGCGACGGCCGCGTCGTCGACCCAGAGCCCGCTGCGTCGCGCCTTGCCGCCGACGACGATCGTGCGAGTGCCCTCGGGGGCCGTGGCAGCGTACTCCTCCCACTTCACCGTGAGGTCGACCTCGCCCGCGTGGGCGCGGGCGGAGTCGGACTTGAACGGGTCGGTGAAGTCGTGGCTGTGCCGGAAGAGGTGCGAGTGGACGTCGACGATCATGTCCGGTTCCGCTTCTCCCAGCCGTCCGCGAACATGTTCCAGAAGCGGTGGCTGGGCGGGTGTTCCTCGAAGACCTCGTCGACGAGCTCGACACCGAGCCCCGGAGCGGTCGGCAGGCCGATGTGGCCGTCGACGATCGGGAGAGTGCCCTTGAGTGCGTCGAAGACGTAGTCCTCCAGGAGCCCGTCGAAGGTTTCGAGGATCTTGAAGTTGGGGATTCCGAGCGTCGCGTGCACCGAGACGGTGGTGCAGAGCGGCGAGTTGGAGTTGTGCGGGGCCACCAGCATGCCGTGGGTGTCGGCGATCGCGGCGAGCTTCCTGACCTCGGTGAAGCCGCCGGCCATCGAGAGGTCGGGCTGGATGATGTCGACCGCGTCGGTGGCGAAGAGCTGCTTGTACTCGTAGCGGTTGTGGAAGTGCTCGCCGCCGGAGATCGGGAACGCGGCGCGTTGCCGCAGCTCCGCGTACCGCTCGATGTGGGTCCAGGGCATCGGCTCCTCGAACCAGCCGATGTCGAACGGCTCCAGCTCGCGCACCAGTCGGGCGGCGGTCGGCATGGCGAACCGCGCGTGGCCCTCGATGAAGAGGTCGACGTCCGGCCCGATGGCTTCGCGGACGGCGGCCACGAGGTCGATGGAGCGGCGCAGCTCGGCACGTTCCAGCTCGTGCAGTCCGGGGCCGAAGGGGTCGAACTTGAGGGCGGTGAAGCCCTTCGCCACGGTCTCCTTCGCCTTGGCGGCGAAGGTCTCGGGCTCGCGCTCGCCGGTGTACCAGCCGTTGGCGTACACACGTACGCTGTCGCGGCAGGCCCCGCCGGTCAGCCGGTACGCGGGGACTCCGAGCGCCTTGCCCATCAGGTCGTACATCGCCTGGTCGAGGCCGGACAGGGCGACGCCGCCCATGTCGCCGCCGCGCAGGAAGTCGCCCTGGTAGACGCGGAGCCAGAGCTCCTCGATGTCGAAGGGGTCGGCGCCGATGAGATGGCGCTGCGCCAGTGCCTCGGTGAGCGCGCAGACCTCGCGGACCCGGTAGGGATGGGTGATCTCGCCGATGCCGGTCAGGCCCTCGTCGGTGTGGACCCGGACGTAGCCGAAGTCGCGCCACGAGGTGCCGAGCATCAGCGTCTCGACGCGGCTGATGCGTCCGGCGGGGCCTGGGGGGCGGGTGCGGTTGACGGTCAGCATCAGCGGGTCGCTCCGCCCATGGTCGAGGTGTTCTCCAGGTCGCGGGCGCCGCCGTCGGCGAGCACGGCCCTCACCGCGGCCTCGGTGCCCTCGATGAGACGGTCCACGTCGGCGTCGGTGTGGGCGTAGCTGATGTGGCTGCGCTTGAGGTTGAGCGGCAGCTCGAACAGGCCGTGGTCGAGGAGCTTGCGGCGGTAGCCGACGAACAGCGAGGCGTCGTTGTTCAGCAGGTCCGCATAGGTACGGGGGGCTTCGCCCGGCATGAAGTAGCTGACGAAGACGGAGCCGTAGCCGGTGACGACGGCGGGGACGCCGAGGCGCTCGTACAGTCCGGTCAGTTCGGTGCGG
The DNA here is from genome assembly GCF_044767885.1 of Streptomyces sp. NPDC101194. Lineage (NCBI taxonomy): Bacteria > Bacillati > Actinomycetota > Actinomycetes > Kitasatosporales > Streptomycetaceae > Streptomyces > Streptomyces sp. NPDC101194. The sequence continues at coordinate 2,400 of NZ_JBIWOS010000027.1, read as the reverse complement.
ACGCGCTCGCCGAGCCGGAAGACGTGCTCGTGGACCGGCTCCTCGCGGAGCTTGCGCAGGGTGGCGAGAGCGGCGGCGACCACGGACGGGTGGCCGTTGTACGTGCCGGCGAAGAAGGCGGGGGCACCGGGGCGGGTGGAGAAGAGGTCCATCAGGTCGGCGCGGCCGCCGATCGCGCCGACGGGGGCGCCGTTGGCGATGGCCTTGCCGAGGGTGGTGAGGTCGGGGGTGACGCCGGAGATCTTCTGCCAGCCGCCGATGTCGTGGCGGAAGCCGGTGATGACCTCGTCGAAGATCAGGACACTGCCGGCCTTCGTGGTCTCCTCGCGCAGCGTGGTGAGGAACTCCTGGTACGGCAGGAGCGCGCCGACGTTGTGCGGAACGGGTTCGACGATGACGGCGGCGATGTCGGCGCCGTGCTCGGCGAAGGCGCGGCGCACGGCCTCGCTGTCGTTGAACGGCAGGACGAGGGTGGCTTCGAGGACCTCGGGCAGGATGCCGGTCGAGATCGGGTCGTGGCCGCCGACCTTCTCGGGGGCGGAGATGACGTTGAGGCTGACCGCGTCGTGCCAGCCGTGGTAGCAGCCCTGGAACTTGACGACCAGACGGCGGCCCGTGGCTGCGCGGGAGACCCGCAGCGCGTGGAACGTCGCCTCGCTGCCGGTACTGGTGAGCAGCACCTTCTCGATCGACGGGATCAGCTCGGTGAGCTGTTCGGCGAGGAGGACCTCGCCCTCGGTGACGCCGACGCCCATGTGGCCGAGGGCGGCACCGGCCTCGGCGGTGGCGCGGGCCACGTCGGGGTCGTTGTGGCCGAGCAGCGGCGGGCCGAACGCCGAGTGGAAGTCGGTGTACTCGCGTCCGTCGGCGGTACGGAACCGTGCGCCGTCGGTCCCGGTGACGACCAGGTCGGTCAGTCCTGGAACGCTGCGCTGACCGCTGTTCACGCCGCCGGGTACGACCTGGCGGGCGCGCTCGGCGAGTCGGGCTCCGGAATCGTTGCCTACCGGGCCTGAACTCATATCGCTTGCTCCTTGCGTCGAAAGTCGTCGGTTTTCGCAGGCCCTGCCCGGCCCGTGAGTCCCTGGCGCCATCCGCCCGGCAGTCGCCGCAGGAAGAGGTGATCCGTGGTGCTTGGGTGGTGCGTCTCGCTTTTTCTGAACACTGTTCTGTAGAGCAGAACAGTGCCTGGATATTACGTGCGGCACCGGGGTCGGTCAACCCCCTTCCTGGCAACGAACGGCCCTCAGCCGCGCTTTTTCACGTCGAAAGCGCCTTCCGCTTCCCCCGGAGGCACTACGCTGTTCTGCTATGACGAACAGTGCTGCCACAAAAGAACCGAAGTACTGGGTCAAGAGCGTGGCCAGGGCAGCGGACATCCTCGAAGCGCTCGCCGCCCCCACGCAGGGCAACGGCCTGAGCGTCACGGAGGTCGGCCAGGCCTGCTCGATCTCCAAGAGCGCCGCTTTCGGCATGCTCCAGACCCTTCGCGCCTACGGCCTCGTCTCGGACGACGGCGAGGGCATGAACCGCCGCTACCGGCTCGGCATGAGCCTGGCCCGGCTCGGCGACCGGGCACGTTCCCAGGTCTCCCTGCGCGGGGTGGCCCGTCCCGTTCTGAGCGAGCTCACCCGGACCACCGGCATGGCGTCCCGGCTCGCCGTGCCCGAGGACGGTCACGCGGTCGTCGTGGACCAGGTCGAGCTCGACCAGCGTGTCCGGCTCGATCTGCGGATGGGCCAGCGCGAGCTGCCGCACTGCACGGGCCTGGGCAAGGCCCTGCTCTCCGCCGTGCCGCAGAGCGAGGCCGCCGCGGTCGTCGAGCGGTTCGGGCTGCCCCGGCGCACCTCCCGCACGATCACCGACCCGGCCACCTTCCTGTCGCATCTGCGGGACATCGCCCGGGTCGGTTACGCCCTGGACGACGAGGAGGACGCCGAGGGCATCATCTGCATCGGGGCGCCGGTCTTCGACGACCGGTCGGTGTGCGCCGGGGCCGTCTCCATCACCGGCCTCAAGCTCGGCCTGCCGGCCTGGCGCTACCAGGAACTGGGCGGCCAGGTCCGGGACGCGGCCCGCCGGATCAGCGTCTCGCTGGGCTGGGTCGACGAGGCGAAGGACGGGACGCCCGACAGTGACGCGCCGGATTCCGACGGATTCAGGTCTTGACCGATCGACATAACCCGCCGTAGGTTCCCTGCCAACCGCGGTGACATTCTTCCGTCACCAGCGATTTACCCCTTCCGGCCCGCTTCCGACGCCTGCCCATCGCGTCGTGGACATCCGAGGGCCGGACCCATTTTCAGCCATCCGCCTCATGGCAGTCCACCGCAGGAACGCTCCCTCACTTTCGGCACTTCTCGGAAGGCGAAGTCCGCATGAGCGTTCCGCACCACCACA
>NZ_JBIWOS010000026.1:0-6362 GCF_044767885.1 Streptomyces sp. NPDC101194 | reverse complement strand
GACCCACGCGACTTCGACGACAGAGTCGTCAGAACCTGGGCCCCCATGTCGAACTTCATCCAGTCCCCCTGCCGAACCCGAGCAAACAAATGTGCTGACCCTCCCTATCAACTTCGGCGGCGCCGAAGCAATCGAGGGCCTCAAGGCCGTGAACAGGTTGTGACGTGGTCTCCGAAGCGCGGCACGGGCAATGAGGTGCGGAAACGGGGCACTTGACCGGAGCGCGGAGAACGGGCGTCCTCCCGGCGTGACGGTGCTCCCGAGAATCTTCGGTCGATCTTCACGCCGTGCGCACGATCGTGAGGGGCGGGCCGACCGCCTGCGGACCGGTGGGGCATCAGGATCCGAGGAGCCTCTTCGTCGTCGATTCGGTGAATGCGGCGGCCTCGATCTCGGTGATCGGGACGTGGTCGACCTCGTTGTGCCCGGGTGCGTACAACCGGAGGTATTCGGTCGGCTCCCAGCGGAGGTTGCGCGTGAACGCCTCGTCATACGTCCGGTCGTCGTCGACCCGGGTGCCGGACGATGCCGCGCGGGCTGCTACTTCGCGTGTTCGTACGCCGCGGAGTCGTCGCTCCAGTCGATGGCACGCAGCCGCTCGATCACCACGCGTGGACGGTCGCCGGTCACTTGAGGTTCAGCCCCCTCACCGAGATCCGTCGCCACGTCAGGCGCGAGCCGGATCGACGTACGCGCGGACGTCGAAGTACGGCCGGCCCTCCTCTGCGCCGCAGGCGTGCGTTCGATGTGGCGACGGTTCGCTGTTCACTCATCTGCCTACGGGGCCGGAGTCAGCCCTCGCTCGCGCTCCAGTTCTTCGTCGGCCGACCCTCTTCGTTCCAGCGACGCTCGCCGAGCATGGCCGTACCGTCCTCGGAGAACACCACCTCGGAGGCGAGCAGACCGTTCGGATGCCATTCCCTGGACACCCCTGCCGGACGCCCCTCGCGGGCCGTCGCCTCGGACCGGAGCGTGCCGTCCTCGTACCACTCGCGGCTGGGACCGTGCTGCACCCCCGCCACGTACGAGTCCAGACTGACCACGGCATCACCAAGACGCTCCTCCACCTCGCCGGTGAAGAGTTCCCTCCTGTACAACAAGCGCTGCCCCTGATCCATGTCGACTCCGGGGTCGTCGATGTCGACCCGGCCAGGCATCAACCGCGCTCGGCGCGCCACTCCTTCGTCAGGTTCCCCTCGTCGTCCCACTCGGTGATCTCCAGTTGCCGCAGTCCGTTCGCGCTCATCAGCACGCGCGCGGCCGGCCTCCCGTTGCGATGCCAATCCGTGGACTCACCGACCGGGAGCCCTCCCCGCAGCACTCCATCGGACCTCAGGGTTCCATCCACGTACCACTCCTTGGAAGGGCCGTCCTCAACCCCTTCCTTGTAGGTGACGAGGCTGACGAGCGCACCCCTTTGGTATTCGACCACCTCGCCGGTGAAACGCCCTCCTCGATAGAGGGCGACCTCATCTTCGGCCATCTCGAATTCTGGGTCGTCGATGTCGATGCGTGTCATGTCGGGCCGCGACGCGTCAGGGCGGGAGACACCCAGGACGGCCGACTGGATGAGCTGCGCCGCGTCGATGTCGCCGATCTGCGTGTAGACAGCATCGGTCTTCTTCTCGCCGGAGAGCCGGAGCAGGTCCGTCGGCTCCCAGCGCAAGTCCTGTGTGAAGACCTCGTCGCGCTGCTCTCCGGCCTTGAGGAGGCGCCGCCGCACGACGAGCCCCGAACGGTCGGCCGGAGCGTGGTAGGAGATCCGTCCCTTGGCATCCAGGGCGTCCAGCGTGCGCGTGTCAAGTGTGAGGAAGGGCAGGTCCACGAGGTGGTGGCGAAGGCCGCGGGGCTTGATGGACACACCGGTCAGGTCGAGGAATCCGGCCCCGTCCTGAAGGTACTCGCCACCCCGCTCGTAGAAGAGGATCAGGGGCTCGTAGAGGTCGGGCAGGTCGGGCATCGCGATGTCGCCCCGCGCGCGGAGCTCCGCAAGTCGTACGGCCGCCCCGCAGGTCTTCCGGGCGCTGTACGCGACCTTCTTGAGGCACTCGTCGAGCTCTGTGGCAAGTGCCGGTGGGAGCCGGAACTCCTTGTCGATGTATCGAGTGACGTCGAAGAAGGGCCAGTCGCCCTCGGCGCCGTATGCCTGGGCCCATAGAGCGGACCGTCGAAGGTGCTCGTGCATCAGCAGGCGGCGGGACTGCGCGTGCTCGTACGCCGCGGAGTCGTCGCTCCAGTCGATGGCACGCAGCCGCTCAAGGCCGGCCCGTGACGGTTCGCTGTTCACTCCTGGTCACTCCTCGCTGCCGACGAGGCATCGCTCCTCGCTTGCGCCAGTTCTTCGTTGGTCGGCCCTCTTCGTTCCAGCGACGTTCCGCCAGCATGCTCAGACCGTTCTCCGAGGGCACCACCTCGGCGGCGAGCACACCATTCGGGTGCCACTCCCTTCGACTGGCGTGTCAGGCGACTCTCAGGCACATGGCCGAGAGCGAGCGGGGCCGGCCTGACGAGGCCGCTTGGGCCGGCTGCTCAGAGATTCGCATCGACGTATTTGGCGACCTCAACCATGTGGGTTTCGTTCTCGGCGGGCACCAGATAGTCGTGCTCTCTGATCCGCGCAAGGAATTCTTCAGGGAGTTCTACGTGGTGTGTCCGGACGTAGAACCAGAGGTCCCCCCTCCAGATCCACTCTCCGTCGGAGAAGATCGAATCGCCGCCGAGCACGGTCTTGCCGGAGCCGAGCACGTCTTCGGAGGAGCCCATGACGCTGAAGATTTCGTGCCCTCCGAGCAGATACTCAGTGATCTGCTTGGCATCTTCGTAAGGGTCCGGCGCAAGGAAATCCCGCACACTTCCCCTCGGTGTTCCGAACGAGGGTGCCCAGAGTTCCTGGAAGAAGTCGGCGATCTGCATGGGAGATCCTCTGCTAGCGGGCCATGGGAAGGAACGTTCGCCGGTATCCTCCACCAAAGATCTTCGGGGTCTGGTTGGGGCCGAGCTTGGTATTTACACCGACCTTGTTGGTCGGGGCCATCACGGGGACCCCGAGTTCATTGGCGGCGGCTTGTGCGGCGGGGATGTCCAACGCGCCTTCTGCTGTCGTTCCCGTATGGCACGACACCAGCCGCACCGGGCCTCCGTCGTAGCTTGGGTTGGCCCGTGCGGACGCACCCGTGTCGTACGCACGACGGTCACCGTCACCAGCCATCAGAAACCCAGCCCCCCGTGATCAACGGCCGCCGAAGCGCGCCGCATCGAAATTCGCCGCCGACATCTGCTGCCGCGCGTTGTCACCCTGCTCCTGGTCACCCGAACCGAACGCCTGCTCCATCCCCGACTGACCACCGAGGAGAGCCGAGAGCGAACCGTTCAACGCGGCCGTGATCTCGTCCGAACGACTCTTGAACGAATCGAACGCCACACGCCCCGCACCGTGGAACTTCCCCTCCAACGGCGCCGCCGCCTGCACCAACTGACGAATCAACGTCCCCAGATCACGTGCTCGAAGGCGTGATCCCAGTCGCCGGACCAGTCTGCTGCCCACACCCTTTCCAGCAGGGCGAGCGTCGATTCTTTGGTCATTTCAGGTCCAGTCCCTTCGAACCGAGCTCCTGGAAGGCAGCCTCCATCACCTCGTTGATGTTCGAGAGGTCGGGCGCCAGTCGTCGATGTCGATTCGGGGAAGTGCCATCAGGAGATCAAGTTCTCCGGTCCGGGCGGGTCCCCCATAGAGCCGCACGGCGCATGTGCTTGCGCATCAGGCGCGCGAGTGCCCGTGGGCGAACGCCGGCTCGGGGTTGTCCCAGACGTTGCTCCGCAGCCGCTCAAGTGCGGTGAGTTGTCGGACGCGGCGTTGCAACGTCAGGAGATCACGTGCACGCCCAGCTTCTGAAGGAGGAGTCGGCAGACGCCGCACGGTTCGGTGGTCTTGCCGTGATCGGGATGCCCGCGGCCGCGGATCATCTTGGAGACGATGGCGGACTCTTCGAAGTGCGGAGCCGCTTCTTCGAGGGCCGTCGTCCGGCCGTCATTTCGAACGGAGTCGAGCGCCCACAGCTGGTCGGACAGCAGGGCGGATTCGGCGCAGCGTCCGGTGAAGGGCACGTCGCCCGGCAGTGTGTCGATGAACGACCTGATGGCCGGGTGAAGTCCGACGGTCCCTTCCCCGGCCAGGCTGGTGTGGCTGAAGACCTTGCCGCCGATCAGCAACGAGGAGGCTACGGCGGGGAACTGCTCAGACAAAGAAATCCTCCGCATCCGGGTCGGATACGCCGCCCAAGAACCTGGAAAAAGCATCGGAGGTGTTCTCGCCCAAGTAATACCCTCCGGTGTGGTGGAGGTGGAAGAGGCGCCCTTTCTCGTCAGCCAGCAGAATTCCGTACTCGGAAGATTCGTAGCCGATGGGAAAAAGCTCCGTTCCGAGCCCGGATGCCAGTTCCTTGATGGCTTCCGCGTCGCCGTCGTATCCGATCGTCGGCTTCATGACCCAGGCCATGTCCGGCACCCTGGGGTGGGCGAGGCGCAGCATGCCGTATGTGTGGATGAGGCGTACCGCGGCGGGTACAGGAGTCAGTGCGACGCCTTGCCGCTGGGCATCCTGTACCCGGACTTGAATGAGCTCTTCGGCATGGTCTCCGATGTCGCGGCCTGGTGACCAGCCGTTTACCGCCAACCAGTCACGTACTTCGGGTGTGAAATCTTCGGAGCTCATTATCCATTCCGTTCCGTGAGCCGACGCATCACGAGTGTACGTGAATACCCAACTGCGGCAGCACATGCCTGCATGTGTAACACGGGGCGAGGAAGTCGCCATGCGCGCGTTCGAGCTCACCGGTGGCGCGGTCGTAGACGTTCCCGATTTGACGTGTGTGCATCACGCTGCCTTCAAGGGCTTTCCTTGCGTCATCGATTGTGCGGATTGATGATCCTGTCGGGTCCAGTTGGTGCAGGCGGTCACCAATCAGGGATACTTCCGCGCATTTTCCATGGCCAAGACCCTTCTTCATTCCGGCAGCATCAAGCTTGTTGCCGACGTCCTTCAGGATATCGTCAAGGACTTGATGTGTTTTCGGTAGCTTCTGGCCATGCATTTTCGTGGTGCTGCTGTGGCTGGAGATCACGTTGTCGTGCAAAAGACTTCCTGCACATCCCGAGTTGAGCTGGTTCTGGCCGGGGTGCGCCGCTCCGGAAGTGGCGTCAAAGGCGTCATCGGCGAGCGCAGCTGATTCGCGTTCCAGAACAGAAAGCTGATCCTTCAGAGGCAGGTGCGAAACATCCAGGGCCGGGCGCCGGTAGTGGCGCATCTGGTCCGCGCTTTGACCGTGCCAGCCGGGTTGGGGGTCCAGAGGCGTGCCTTGCGGCTGGTTCTCCGGGCCGTCGCCGTCATGGTGATTCGAACCGTCGAAGCTGTGCTCGCCATCGGAGTGCGGGGCGCCGACGTCATGCGGCAGCCCGTCGTCGGCAAGGTGCTCCGCATGCGGATCACGAGCGTCGTGGGCGCCATGGTGTGCGCCGTCGTCGGCATGACTGTTTGGTGTGTGATCGCTGTGGTGAGCGGGCGCCGGGTCGTGCGGACCGCCGTGTCCGTCTCCGTGTCCGCCGGTGTGGTGGGCGGGCGATTCATGTCCGGCGATGGGGCCGTGGCCGTGGCCGTCGCCAGGGCCGCCGGGGCCGCGGTTGGTGCTGTCGCCGGGGAGGTTGTCGTCGGCGTGATTCGTGGGCATGCTGTCGCCCACTCCGCCATGGGGGAGGCGGCTGTCCGCGTTGCTGCCGGGGAGGTTGTCGCCGGTGTGGGGGGTGGGGCCGTTGAGGTCGTCTCCGGCGCGGCCGACGTCCCCGAGGTCGTTGCCGAGGCTGTCGCCGAGATGGATGACGTTGTTCCCGGCGTCGGCACCGGCGTGCGCCCCGTTGTCGGCGGTGTGGGCTCCGGCGCCGACGAGGGCAGGCTCTCTGGCGGGGGAGGGAGGCTCGGTGTGCGGGGTGTCCGCGCCGGTGTCGGGGGTGTGACCGCTGGGAGCGTTCTCGGCTTTCTGGAGGACGTTTCCGTTCTCGTCGAGGAGATTGCAGTCCTGGTCGAAGTAGCGTGCCGGTTCACCGGGACCAGTGGGCAGCTTCGTGGTGCCCTCGGGCAGGACGGGCGCACCGTCGGGGAACTTCACGTTGCCGTCGGGGAGCTTGATCCCGCCTTCGGGGATTGCCGCGCCTTCGGGGAGGTGGACGGTGCCGTCGGGGAGCTTGAAGGAGCCCTCGGGAAGGGTGATCGCGTCGTCGGGGAGTTTGGGGATTTCGATGTTGCTGATGCCCTTGATGCCCTTGGTGATGTCGCCGATCTTGGAGAGGCCGGCGCCGGCGCCCTTGGCGAT
>NZ_JBIWOS010000025.1:0-14362 GCF_044767885.1 Streptomyces sp. NPDC101194 | reverse complement strand
CCCACCGCCAAGCAGTAACACCCGTCGCCGCAAGCCCTCACTGCGGCCCCGGCACTCTGCCCGGGCCGCAGCGACCACAACGACCACGCACTCCCCCCTCAAAACGCGGGCCCGGTGCGCCCAGCCCTGCTCCCCATCCTCCCGGGAGACCACTGCGAAGCTTCGGGCACCGTGGCCTGTCGCCGCGGCGGTGAACCATCACGCCCCTACCTCGTGACAACCCGTCACCACACCACAAGAAGTGGCTCTGTCGCCATTTTGGGGGTGGTGGCTGGTTGATCATGGTGAGAGCAGGATGCGGCGTCGTAGAAGATCGAAGTTGGCTCGGCCGTACATCTGTCTCTTCAGCAGCTTGATCCTGGTGACGTTTCCTTCGACTGCTCCCGATGTGTAGGTGGTGGTGAGGGCGGCCTGGATAGCTGCGTGGTCGCGTCGCATGCCGTTGGCCAGGGTGCGGAGTTCGCGTTGGCCGTCGAGGCGGACGTCGGCGATCCAGACATCGAGGGCCAGGTGTTCGCTGCGTCGTTCGCGCACCATGTCGCACCCGAACTCCTCAGGCAGACCGGTTCGCCGGCGGTCAGGTCCCACGCCCGCGCCGTCTTGTCACCTCTGCCGGTGATTGGTAACGGGTCGGTTGTTGCTCACCATCGCCACCATCTCCCACACCCAGTCAGTCCGGAAGCAATTCCTGGTCGTACTTTGCCAGCATGGTTTGGATCGTGGCGGGGTCCGGGTGCGTCATGGCCTCGATGAAGAAGTGCTCGAACCCGGAGGGTGACAGCATCACTAGAAGAGTGTTCGGTTCGTCACCGATTCCGGTGAACGCGTGCGGAACCGTGCGGGGAATGTGGAAGAACGTACCTGGGCCGGCGTCGGTGATATCTTCGCCGGAGCGGAACCGAAATGCTCCGCTGACAACGTAGAACGTTTCGTCGTGTCCCTGGTGCCGGTGCAGCGGCGCGCCTTCACCAGACGCGAAGGTGGATTGCAGCACCGCGAGGGTGCCTGCCGACTGTTCTCCGGTGAGTTTCACCGAGTACGGGTTGCCCGGAACATCGAAGACGCCTGGCTCACCCGGCAGCAGTCGCACCGGTTTGCGTCCGGTCACGCCAGTACTTCCTGCTGAGCTCGGCTCGAAAACGGCACGGTGGCGAAGCGCCCAGTCGCGGAAGGTGCGCGCCGGTGTTCCGGTGACCTCCTCGACGTCTGGGTGGAGGGCCGAAGTGAACGGTTCGAGGGCGGCCGCCCGCAGCGCCATGATCGCGTCGGCCATCGCCGCCGGGACGCCCTGGTCGAGGATCGCCTGCCGGGCTGCGGCGGGGGATGTCTCGACGTGGCGAAGAGGCCGGCCGAGAACCTCGGCGAGGATGCCGACCTGCTCGACTGGGGAGAGTGCTTCGGGGCCAGTCAGCCGGTACACCCTGCCTTCGTGGCCGCCGGTGGTGAGCACGGCCGCCGCGACGGCGGCGATGTCGCGCGGATCGATGAGAGCGATACGGCTCTGGCCATGGGGGGCGTAGACGGTGTCGTGCTCCCGGACGGTGTCGGCCCAGTGCAGGGTGTTGGACATGAACCCGAGCGGGCGCAGCATCGTCCAGGCCAGTCCGCTGTCGCGTATGGCCTGTTCGCCGGCGCGATGCCAGGTGGGGATGGGGTCGGTGGCGGTGCTGTCGTCGACCCGACCGGAAGAGAGCTTTACGAGGTGAGTGGCGCCGGCGCGGGCGGCGGCGTGTGTGAGATTGGCGTCGTGTTCGGGGGTCGCGGGGCCGTTGGACAGCAGGAACACGCGGTCTACGCCTTCAAGAACGGTGGGCAGGCCGGCCGGGTCTCCGAGGTCCGCCTGGACCACGTCGACGCCGGGGGGCAGGTGAGCCGTCGAGGGATGGCGGGTGACGGCCCGTACTGGCGCGCCGGCGTTCAGCAACTGGTCGATCAGGCTGCGGCCAACGGTGCTGGTGGCTCCGGTCACGAGGATCACTGGAGGTTTCTCCTAGTCACTAGGCGTGCGAGAGTCGGGAATCGGCTACGGTTCGATGACCACGGTTCCCAGGTGGCGTCCCTCGACTACCTGCTGTAGCGCGGCTGTGGCGCGGTCGATGCCGCGGACGCGGACGTGCGGGAAGGTGATGTGGCCGGATCGCAGCCAGGCATCGAGCCGCGCCAGCCACTCGGCGTGGGCGTCGGGTTCGTCGTCGGCGCTGTAGCCCCGGATGGTGATCCGCTTGGTCAGGATCTGGAAGGAGTCCAGTTCGACGGGCGCTGTCCGGCCGGTGCCGCTGGGCGCCAACTGCCCCGACAACGCGCCGGTCAGGACGAAACGGGCTCCCTCGCGAGCGACGGTGACGGCTGCGCGCAGCTGGTCGCCGCCGACGTTGTCCTGGCAGACGTCGATGCCGTCGGGGGCGACCTTGGCCAGCTGTTCGTCCAGGGACTGGTCCGCGTCGCGGACCACGGCCGCGTCGTATCCAAGCTCGCGCACGAGACGCTCGGCCTGGACAGGCGAGGCGGTGCTGCCGATCACCCGACCCGCGCCCAGCAGGCGGGCGATCTGGCCGGCCATCGAGCCGATGGCGCTCCCACCGGCGGAGACGAAGACGGTATCGCCGGGCTTGAGGTTAGCTCCCCGCGTCAGTGCCGCGTAGGCCACCTCGCCCCGCCCCAGATGAGCGACCGGGTCCGGCAGGACCGGGTCCAGCCGCGTGCACGCGGCCACGTCCACGGCGGCGTACTCGCGCCATCCCAGGAAGTGGGAGACCAGGTCGCCGGGGTGCAGCCCGCTGCCCGTCGGCGCCGAGATCACCTCGCCGATTGCCTCTCCGGCCAGGGTGTCTCCCGGGCTCAGCACGGGGAAGGGCACGCCCTGCACCTCCTCGGCCCCCTGGCTGATCAACATGCGGATCGAGGCGGCGACGCGGAAGTAGCGGTTGCGGACCAACACCTGGCCGTCCGCCGGGCGGGGCAGCGGGACTTCCACCAGAATGAAGTGCTCGGGGCCGGGCAGGCCGGCGGGGCGGGCAGCAAGCCGGACCTCACGGCAGGTCGGGGGAAGATCAGACATCGGGCGTCTCCTTCGGAGGGGGTGGATGAACGTCGCTGGACCAGGCCCGCGTTCACCGTGGCCCGTCCACCGCCCGATCCCCACCTAGGCGGCCAACGGCGCCGGATTCCGACTCCAGTAGCGTTCTGACGCATGGATTCCCTCGACCGCCAGCTCATCCATGCCCTGTACGTTGACGGCCGTGTGCCGTTCAGTCGGGTCGCCGACGTCCTCGGCGTCTCCGATCAGACGATCGCTCGCCGGTACCGGCGGTTGCGCGAACAGGACGTGCTGCGCGTACGCGGTCGTCTTGACGCCCGTCGGCTCGGACACGTGGAGTGGGTGATCCGCCTGCGATGCGCCCCGGGCGCGGCCATCGCCATCGCCGAAGCGCTTGCCAAGCGCGACGACACGCACTGGGTCCGTCTCGCCTCGGGGGGAACCGACGTGGTGTGCAACGTCCGAGCCGAAAGCGAAGAGGAGCGCGACGCGCTGCTGCTGAACCGGCTCGCCGCCACCCGCCCGGTCACCGCCATCAGCGCGCACTGCGTGATGCACACCTTCTTCGGCGGCCCGACCGGTTGGAGGGGAGCCGCTTCAACCCTCACCGAGCATCAGACGACCCAGCTCGCGCCGCCCGAACCCGTTCCCGGCACGCTGCAGCCCGCTTCGCTTGCTCTCGACGACGCTGACCGCGTCCTGCTGGCAGAGCTGGTGTATGACGGTCGCGCCAGCCACGCGCGGTTGGCCGCCGTCTCCGGTTTGAATGAGGCCACGGTCCGCCGCAGGATCAGTTCCCTGCGTGCGAGCGGGGCGCTGTACTTCGATCTCGACATCGACCACCGGCTTTTCGGCTACACCGGAACCGCCCTGCTGTGGATCTCCGTAGAACCATCCCAACTAGCGGTGGCCGGGCGGGCGTTGGCCGAGCACCCCGAGGTCTCCTTCGCCGCCGCCACCACCGGCCCCACGAACCTCCTCGCCTCGGTCTTGTGCGCGGACGTCTACGACCTGTACGACTACCTCGCCGAGCGGGCCGGCATGCTTCCCGGCATCCGCACGATGGAGACCGCTCCGATCATCCGGACCGTCAAACGCGTCGGCACCATGCGGGAATCACATGAATGACCCTTCGCACGAGTTCTACGACGAATCCGATAGCGAGGCCCTGCTCGATTTCGATGAGGGTGCGCCTGGCCAAGCCGGTGCGACGGGCGCGTTCGTCGTAGATCCAGCCGCGTTCGCTCTCAGCCGCGCGAGCTCCAGGCGGAATGAGACTGTGCACGACACATCCGGTGGCGCAGCGCACCTCGACCGCGGAGTTACGCCCGGAGCGCGGCGGACCGATGCTACTGCCCACACTGCCCGCCCGGCACCCTTCCTGTGCGGGCTGCGGTCCGGTCGTCGCGTACGGGGCGGATGCCGACCCCGCGTGAGGAGCCCAGCAGGTAGCGGGAGCGCGCTGCCCCGATGGCGTCCTGGGTGCCCGGCGTGTTCCACGCTGCCCCGAACAGATGCCGCTGAGCGGGCGTGCCCGGGGCATGTACAGGGCCGTCGCCGCACCAGATCTGGACGTTGCCCACCAGGTGGTGCACGTCGGCCGATGAACGCCCGGGCTCCAGCACCGGACAGGGCACTGTCACGTTGGCTGACCGGGTGGGGTGATCTTCGGGTTGATCACGGTGGAGGGGTTGTCCGTGGGCAGTACGCCGCCGTCGTACAAGGGGCACCGGTACCCGGTCGAGGTGATCTCCCACTGCGTGTGGCTGTACTTCCGCTTCCCGTTGTCATTCCGTGAGGTGGAGGAGCTGATGCTGCAGCGCGGCGTCATCGTGTCCTACGAGACGATCCGCCGGTGGTGTCTGAAGTTCGGGCAGCCCTACGCCAACGTGCTGCGCCGCCGATGTCCCCGCCCCGGCGACAAGTGGCATCTCGACGGGGTCTTCATCACGATCAACGGCGAGCAGAAGTACCTCTGGCGCGCAGTCGACCAGGACGGCAACGTGCTGGACATCCTCGTCCAGAACCGGCGCAACAAGGCCGCGGCCAGGCGCTTCTTCCGTCGGCTCCTCAAAGGAATCGGGGCCGTGCCGAGGGTGATCGTCACGGACAAGCTCCGTTCCTACGGCGCGGCCCACCGCGAGGTGATGCCCTCGGTCGAGCACCGCTCCCACAAAGGCCTGAACAACCGGGCCGAGAACTCCCACCAGCCAACGAGGCAGCGCGAACGCGCCATGAAAGGCTTCCGCAGCGTCGGAGGAGCTCAGAGATTCCTGTCCGCGTTCAGCGGCATCTCACCCCACTTCCGGCCACGCCGGCACCGCAGGACCGCCCCCGACCACCGCACCGAGATGACCGTCCGCTTCGTGATCTGGGATCAGATCACCGGCGCCACCACCCCGCCCACCGCAGCGTGACCCAGGCCCCCGCCCACCCCCCCACACGCCCTGACGCGCCCTCAACCGATCAACACCCCACCAACGTGACAACGCCCCTCGCGCTCATGCACGCCGCCGGGTGGTCCCACGCCGACGTCCAGCCGACCAACACCCTGGTCACCCACGACGGCCACGCCGCCGTCATCGACTACGCCCTCGCCTGCGGTCCCGGCGACGGCCGTCGCGTCCCGTACCGGGGCGCGCTCACCCACACCACGGCCCCCGAGGTCGCCACGCAGATCCTCGACACCCCCGACGACACCCAACATCCAGGCTCAGCCCTCCGGCGACATCTGGAGCCTGGGCGCCTCGCTGTTCTGGTGCTGGACCGGCCAGCGCCCCGTCGCCTACGACGACGACCTCGACCGGCCGGAGAAGCTGGCCGTCATCGCCCGGGGCGCCACCACCGCGCTGCGCGACGTCCGGCCCTGGCCCTTCCCTGAGTTCGAGGACGCCATCACCGCGTGCCTGGCACCCGACCCCGCAGCCCGGCCCACCGCGAAGGAGCTGACCGCCGCATGGTGACCCTGCGCGCCCTGGCCCTCGACGACGCCCCCGCCCTCACCCGCATCTACAGCGGGGCCTCCGTCCGGCACACCACCGGCAGGTCCCTCACCCTCGACCAGGCTCACGACAAGATCCGCACGGCCCTCGCCCGAGCCGCCGAAAGCCCGCGCGCGCAGTGGAGCTGGGGCATCCTCCACGAGGGCGACCTGATCGGCCTGATCTCCCTGCGCCGGCGCACCCCGGCCATGGGCACCATCAGCTACATCCTCCGGGAAGACAGCTGGGGCAACGGCTACGCCACCCACGCCGCCCACCAGGTCGTCACCGTCGCCTTCACCACCGCTGGCCTCAACCGGCTGGAGGCCATGCACCACCCCGACAACCCCGCCTCCGGCCGCGTCCTGGCCAAAGCCGGGTTCACCCGCGTCGGCACGGCAGACCGGCACACCGAACTCGGGGCCGTCCCCTACGAGTTGTACGCGCTGGAGAGTGGGGCCTGACATGAAGCTCAACGACCTTGGCCGGCTGATGGCTCGCCGCCGGGGCGGCGGCCTCAGCTTCGACTTCGACCGCTTCCGCGCCGACCCCGGAGTGGCCGCCCTGCAATGGCCGGACGACGTACTGAGGGACTTCCTCTTCGACCACGGCGACAACGGCCACTTCGTGGACGACTACGGAGAGGTCGATCTGTGCGCCATCACCTGGAAGCTGGAGACGATTCCGGCCGCGGCCTTCCCCACCATGCCGACCGGCGAGAGCGACGCCGGCTGCATTGAGAGCTACGCCGCCGACCCGGTGTACTGGGTCAAGGTGCGGTCCCTGGAAGTCGGCCGGCACTGGGAAGACCACGGGACGTGGATGCGCCCGCCGCTCCTCATCGACCGGCGCCTCCTGGACCCGGTGGGCGGCGGACTGCAGGTCCTGGAGGGCCGCACCCGCGTCGGAGTGCTGCGCGGCCGCCTCCGCGAGCAGCTGCGCGTCGCCCCGCACCACCAGGCGTGGGTGGGACGGCCGTGAGAACCTGCCGCGTCTCGCTGCGTACGCTGCGAGCATCGAGGTGTTTTCGAGGAAGAGCTGCGGATGACTGAGAAGGCGTCTGTTCCCGGGCCACGCCGGGACATGGCAATGCACAACGACTGGTGGGTGTCGGGCTGGGAGCACGTCCTGCCCCGTCAAGGCTTCCCGCTGACCATGCTGATCGGGACGGCGTGCCAGCCCGGGTTCACCGGCTCACTGGACGACCTGGTGCACGAGATCTTCGACGGGCACTGGGACATGATCGGCGGCGACCTCGACGGCGCGCTCACCTTCTCCTGGCCGGATGAGGAATGGGACTACGAGGCCGCGCCGGAGGGCCGCGAGGCATGCGAAGCGGCCCGCTGGAAGCAGTTCAGCACCATGCTGACGACAGCCGGCTACCCGGTGCCCACCACCGTGCGGGACCTGTCCGAGCTCGACTTGACGTGGGGCCTGGCCCGCCGCGAGGAGACGCCGGACGGCACCCGGTGGTCGATGCCCGCCGCGCTGCCGCTGCCCGGCGACCTGCTGCCCCTGGACCCCGAACTCACCGAGCGCCTCGACGGGATCCGCTGGACGATGCGCACCGGCCCGCTCCTCGACACCCTCATCGACCACCTGGCCGACGATCTGGGTGAACCGACAGAGACCCTCACCTCCCTGGACCGGCTTGCGGCAGCCACAGGCCAGGACGTCGACGACGTCCGGCTCGCTCTCGCGGAACTCGTGAAATCCGGCGACGCCCGTGTCCAGCGCGGCGAGGAGCCGGCCGACGCGGAGCGCCTGGAGGCCCACCGCCGCTTCCGCCTGGTCATGGACTGGGAGCACTTCCACGAGCACCGCATCCAGGTCAGCCGCGGTGACTGAGGCCGCGCACGGCACCATGGGGACCAGCGACACGCGCCTGATCGTGCTCCGAGGCAACAGCGCCTCGGGCAAGTCGTCCGTCGCGGCCGGCCTGCGCGAAAAGTTCGGCCGCAACCTCGCCATCGTCGCCCAGGACAACCTCCGCCGGATCGTGCTGCGCGAACGCGACCGGCCCGGCGGCGCCAACATCGGCCTGATCGACCTCACCGCCCGCTACGCCCTCGACAACGGCTTCCACGTCGTCCTGGAGGGCATCCTGTACGCCGACCGCTACGGCACGATGCTCCAGGACCTGGTGCGCGCCCACCAGGGCGTCACACGGTGCTACTACCTCCACGTGCCCTTCGAGGAGACGGTGCTCCGGCACGCGACGAAACCAGACGCCGAGTACCTTGCGCACGTCAACGAGGGGCACCTGCGCGACTGGTACCGAGAGAAGGACCTGCTCCCCAACGGCCTGGAGACCGTTATCGACGCGGCCAGCACCCTGGACGACACGGTCCAACAGATCCTCTCCGAGAGCGGCCTGGACGGCATTCTCCCGATCGACCGCTGAGGGGCGCCACCGCAGGTACGGTCATCATCACGGCACCGACGACAGCACACACCACCGGACCCAGGGGGCAATGGGCGTGGAGAACGGATCGCAGAGCATCCCGTGGGGCGGCGAGTGGCGACGTTACCTCCGCTCCGATGCCGAGATGGATCTCGTGCGCTCGTGGATGCGCCGTGTCGAATGCCCGACCTGCAAGGCAGCCGCAGGGCGGGCCTGCCGCACCGCGGGCGGCCGCCCGACCAACGAACACCGCGCACGCCGTGACGCCGTCGGCCCCATCCCGTACGCGAAGTGGCGAAAGGAGGGCCTCATCCCGGAGCAGCGGACGTACACGATTCCGGCCGTGCTCAAGGAGTCGGAGAAGGCCCGCGCCGACTACAACGTGGACACCGCCCTGGCAGACGGTGTGGCGGTCGTCCGGATGTTCCTCGCCGACCGGCTCGGGTTGTTCCTCCAGGGCGAGGAGGCCATGGACCGCATCGACGACGCCGTGCGCAAACTGATCGAGGTCCGCGGCCCGGTGGGGACGGCCGACGTGGTCACTGTCCTCGCTAGCCAAGTCGCCTCGCTGCTGGCTGCGAACGCCGGGCCCGACGGCGATCCGGAGGCCCTGTTCGACACGATGATCCGCGCGCAGATCGACATGGTCCGCAGGATGAATGCGATCGAGAAGGAACGAGCCGACGGCTGACCGGCCGGTCAACGCCCATCGTGGCCGCGATCTGGGCAACGAACACTTAGCCACGGCGATCGGGAACACGGACGGCCGGCGGGCCAAGGAGATGTACAACTGCAGTACCAACGTGCACGCTGGCGTGTCCCGTTCGAGCGAAGGGCTGAGCTGTGCCCGACCGACCTGAAATCGTCTGCATCTGCGGCTCTACCCGGTTCGTGGACGAGATGCGTGCGGTGAATCGCGACCTGACCCTCGCCGGGGTCATTGTTGTCGCGCCAGGCGAAGCAGACGAGTTGATCACCGACAAGCAGAAGAAGGCGCTGGACGCCCTCCACCTGCGCAAGATCGACCTGGCAGACCGGGTTCTGGTCGTCAACCCTGGCGGGTACATCGGCGAGTCCACGAGCAGGAAAATCGACTATGCCCACGCCACCGGCAAGCCGATTTCGTTCACCGATCCCGCCCCCGCTGCAACGTAGTTCGCTGGGGGAGCGGCCAAAGATCCCAGGGCCGGTGCCGCTGGCCCCGGACAGCGAAGGACCCCGGGCCGCTCGTCCGCCCCGGGGTCCTGTCGCCGGTCTCACCGCCACTGCTTACCAGTCGTCAGGTGCGCTGCCCACCCACGCGATCGGCCGGCCCTCGCTATTGCGGCCCCAGTGCGGTTCTTCCATCGAGGTCTCGTGCCCGTCGGGCAGGACAGATCCGCCCCCAGCGGCCGTGCTTGCCCCCTTGCTCCGGCCGGTACTGCTGGCTCGTTCGAGCGATGGCGGCCCTGCAGGGCACGTGCATCACTGTCTACATGACCCCGCAGCCCTCCCGCCTGCCCTATCCCAGCGATCTGTCCGATGACCGCTGGGCATTGATGGAGCCGATCTTGACCGCCTGGCGGACCGAGCGACAGAAGACCTCGCTCAACCTTGGCGGAAAGGTCGCCGACCTGCGGGAAGTCATGAACGCCATCCTCTTCCTCAATCGAACTGGGGTGCCCTGGCGCTACCTGCCTCACGACTTCCCGCCGCATACCACCGTCTTCGGGTACGCCGCCACGCTCGTCCAGCCCGAGAACGCGTAGCCCTGACAGCTATGAACTGACGCCGAAAAGGGAACAGCCTGTCGCAGACAGGTGGCCCGGAGCTGGCTCCGGACCACCTTCGACCTATGCGACCTCACACACGCCCGGTGCGCTCAACCTCATGAGACAGCACAGCTAGAAACTCCCGAGGCGACCTGAACCCCTGACGTGTCCGTCTCAGGGGGATCCTGCGTCAGGCCGCGGGGCTACCGCAGTAGCCGCCGGTCAGGCACGCGCGGAAGTTGAGCCCGTTGAGACCGCTGTAGTCGCCAGAGAACGATCCTCCGTTGGCGGCGGTGCGGATGGGGGTCCAGTCCCTGCCCGACCACTTGGCTTGGAGGATCACCCACTTGCCGTCCGTGGGGGCGTGGTCGTAGAAGGTGCCCCAGAAGCTGCCGTAGTAGGAATTGCTGCTCGCGCTCTTGTACCAGGTCCAGCAGACGTTGATCGAGCCCTTGCTGTTGCTGGTCCACACGGTGGAGCACTTGCTGCTTTGAATGGAGATGGCGCTCTGGTCGGCGGCCATAGCGCTGCTGGCGAAGCCGACGGTGAGGGCGGCTGCTGCTGCCATCGAGGCGGCGAGCGATTTGATCTTCCTCATGTTTCCTCCCGTGTTGGTTGCCGATGAAGGATGCAAGGACGGCGCGGGGTCATGCCGTCCACCGGCACGACCGGAGGAGCAGAGTGGCACGCATCAATAAATAGCTGATGAATGCTGAGGTCTTCCGATCATCGATGGATCGGGTGATGGGAGTATCGACGGCGTCTTCGCCCACCCGATGGGAGAGCGACACGGCGCCGGGCCGGGCGGCGCCCAGAACCGCGCCCGTCTCGTGCGGGCCCTCTACAACGGCTGGACCGCCTCACCGAACCCCTCCCGGCCGCCACATAGCCCGCACTGTCCTCGCCCGGCAGATCACCCGCGAGGGAGAACAACGCCGCGCCCTGGCCGCCTTTCCGAACGGCTGGGACGCGGCGGGCGGGGGAGGACCGTCTTAGAACTCCTAACGAAATGATCTCCGAGATGGTTGGATCACTCCGGGAGCGTTGATCCGGGGGTGCGGGGTGGCTCGGTCGAAGCCGTGGGAAGTCGACGACGAGTTGTGGGCGGTGATCGAGCCGCTACTGCCCAAGGTTGAGCGTCGGCTCCGGCATCCGGGACGCAAGCGGCATCCGGACCGGCTGGTGTTCCAAGGCATCCTGTTCGTGCTGCATACCGGGATCTCCTGGGAACACGGTCAGCAACCGCCACACCGACGCCTTGACAGCACCATTCCCGTCACCCGCTCCACGACGGCGCCGACTCGCTCCAGGGTCCACATTCGCCGCGGGCATCGGCGTCCTCATCCCTGTGCGCCGTCCAAAGGGAAAGCCCGAACAGGCACTTCACGTCGACACCCGCATGTTCAACACGCTGCTGCGGAACGTGCGGGCCCTGGGCGAGCGGACCGCCACCGAGCTCAAGCAGCGGTGGCGAGCCCTGCAGCATGTCACACTCAGCCCGAGCCGGATCGGCGGCATCGCCCGCGCCGCCCTCGTTCTCGACGGAGTCTGGAAGTGATCACCGCCGAGAAAGCCTCACTCATTCTCCCGAACAATGCCAGATGGTGATTTCCAGGGCTTTCCGTACGTCGTCGGCCGCCACCTGGGTTTGAAAAATGACCCCCAACGCGGATGTCAGTGCCGATATCTGCTCAGGACTGATGGTCCGCAAGCTCGTCGGTGTCACCCCGTCGAGCCCTGCCTTCCCCAGCGCCTCGTAGGCGTCTTGGCCGCACGGCAGCGCACCGGCAGCGATGCCGACCGCGCAGAGTTCACGGGTGAGCGACGTATAGAAATAGGTGTATTCAACAGAGTCGCGATCGAAGTCATCAGCCATGGCAGGCCACGATAACAGCAACCATTTAGAACTCCTGTCGGAATGACTTCAGCCGTCGCCAGCAGATGAGTGCGCATCCGAGCGTGAGGAAGGCTTCGTGGATGTCGTCGCGGATCTCCCAGCGGATCCGCAGGCGGCGGAACCAGTGCAGGTGGGCGAACGCGCGTTCCACGACCCAGCGTTGGGTGCCCAGGCCGGAGCCGTGTTTGGTGCCGCGGCGGGCGATCAGCGGCTTCACGCCGAGGCCGCGGACGAGTCGGCGGTACTTGTCGTGGTCGTAGCCGCGGTCACCGAGCACCGTGTCCGGTCGACGTCGGGGCCGGCCGCGTTTGCCCCGCACTGGCGGCACGGCCTGGAGGAGTGGGATCAGTTGGGTGACGTCGTTGCGGTTGCCGCCGGTCAGGGTGACGGCGAGCGGGATGCCGTTGGCGTCGGTGATCAGGTGGTGCTTGCTGCCCGTCCTGCCCCGGTCGACAGGACTTCGTCCCGTCTTGGATCCCCCTTTAACGCGCGGATGTGGGAGCCGTCGACCGCCGCCAGGGAGAAGTCCAGGGCGTTCGCGCTGCGGAGTTCGGTGAGGAGGACCTCGTGCAGCCGGGGCCACACGCCGGCCTCGGTCCACTCGGCCAGGCGGCGCCAGCAGGTCATGCCCGAACCGAAGCCGAGTTCCTGCGGAAGGTGTTCCCAGGAGATCCCGGTATGCAGCACGAACAGGATGCCTTGGAACACCAGCCGGTCCGGATGCCGCTTGCGTCCCGGATGCCGGGTCCGACGCTCAACCTTGGGCAGTAGCGGCTCGATCACCGCCCACAACTCGTCGTCGACTTCCCACGGCTTCGGCCGAGCCACCCCGCACCCCCGGATCAACGCTCCCGGAGTGATCCAACCATCTCGGAGATCATTTCGTTAGGATTTCTAACAGCAGTTCAACCGCGATCACGCTCGGCTGCGGGCTCCGGGAGAACGTGCCTTCGCACAGCTGAAGACCTGGCGACTACTCCGGCGGGCCAGATGCTCCACCCGCCGCATCGGCACCATCGTCCAAGCCATCCACACCCTCCTGACCTGCGACTATTCAGGATGAAAGACGCTCACTGAAGGAATCAAGCCGGACTCCTCACCTATGGCTTCACATCGAGACGCACGAGCGCGCCGATCTCGACGAGTTGGTCCGGCAGCGCCAAATCGGAAACGCCCATGACCGTGCTGGTGGGCCGGTGCTCCCCGAAGTACTCGGCGTGGAGGCGTGCCGTCGTGTCGAAGTTCTCGCGCAGGTTTCTCACCAGAACCGTGGTCTCTGCTATCTGGCTACGCTCGGCCCCGAACTGCCTCAGTATCAGGTCCAGATTCTCCAGCGTGGTGCGGACCTGCAGTTCGAAGTCGTCGGCACCCACGAAGTTGCCATGACGGTCATGAGACAGCTGCCCCGACACATAAACCGTGTCACCGACCTGGGTGGCCTGACTGTACCCGTACAACGATTCCCACGGCATGCCGAACCCGAATGCCTTCACCTGAGAACTCATGGCTTACTCCCTTGATACAGCTTGTGGACCGTCAGTTGCAGATAGGTCCCTTACGTGCAGAAGTTACAGGTTCGTGTAAACGATGCTTGTCTGGCAGCGCCGTCGAAGTGTTCTCTGCGCGCACAAAATTGGCTGCAGTGGGTCCCATTGGGTGCGATGTGCCGGTTCGGTGTCAGTGAGTGAGTGTCAGTGACGGTATGTCAGATTGTTGTGTTTGTGCTGTTGGTGGCGTGTTCGGGGGATCGGGTCACTGACACGGGGTGGTGTGTGCGGCGGGCGCGGCTGTCATGGGGCGGTACACCCTTCTCTGGTCCACTGTCATGGGAACGGCACTTCTGATCCTTCGAGGGCTGGGCGGCGGCACGGTGGTCGGTGTCGGTTTTGCGCGTGTCGTCACTCAGTGGATCTGCGTAGTTGTCACGCCTGTGGCCTGGTGTTGTGCAGGTTGATTGAGCGGGTGCGTGGCCTGTTGGTTCACTGATTCTGCGCAGAGTGTGTGGCGTGTCAGCCATGTGAGCTGCCAGGTTGTTGGATTGGGTCCTGACTGTGCAGGTTGTTTGGGCGGTGCGCAGTTTCGCTGGTCCTTGGTATATGGCAGGGCTTCGGCTGGCTGTGCACGTCACCGGGGCTGAGATCGTGGGCAGGGCGAGGTAGTGGTCGTATGCCTCATGGGCGTCGGGGACGAACGCCTTAGAAGTCATCTCAATTGGTGAGTCTTCGGTAGCAGATGAGGGTGCAGGCGATACTCGTGAAGGCGAGGAAATGGTCGGCTTTGCGCTCGTAGCGT
>NZ_JBIWOS010000024.1:12456-26306 GCF_044767885.1 Streptomyces sp. NPDC101194 | reverse complement strand
TGAAACAACTCCCACAACTCATCCGGCACCAGCCGCTCAACGATCCCCACCATGACCGACAGCCTACCGATCCCACCAAATGAGATGACTTCTTATGCGCCACCAGCGTGGCCAGTTCGCTCTCTGTGTGCCCGCGCTGATGCCCTTCTCGTCCAGCTCCGCGACGGCGGGATGAGCTGGGGCGACCTCGCCGCCCTGATCGACCCCGACGATCCGCCCGCACGGTCCAGCGCTCAGCGCCGCGTCGAGTCTGTCCGCCGGCGCCTCGATGCCACCTGACGGGTGTGCGCTGAAAGTCCCCTCCTACGGAGAGGACTTTCGTGTTTATCAGGCGAGATTGAGGAGTGATCCATGCTGATTCCAAAAGGGATCTGGTGATCGGTGTCGTTTTGTTGGTGGGTGTTCGTCATCGTTTTGTCAGTGGGTTGGTGGGGTGTCCTGGCTGGTGGTGAGGGTTGCTGGGTTCTGACAGTGGATTCCGATGGGGGACTGTCGTTTTTGCAGGGCGTGGTGGCTGGTTCTCTGCTGATCGCTAATACACCGCCCTGTTCACCGCTCCGAGCACCTGTCAGCAGCCTCGGGCTTTCCCGGGATGCGGCCCCGTTCGGTCCGCCGATACGGAGGATGATGGGGCATGGGCGAGCACGACCAGGACGACGTCGCTGAACCGGCCCGGCCGCTGATCAGTGCGGTGAGTCAGAGCACACAGCCGGGTATCTGGGACGGGCCCTGGTGCAGGGCCCCGGGGAGAGTCCTGTTCGCCCGACTTGATCACGTGTCGGCGTGGCCCGATCCGGCTCGGGATCAGAGTTCAGCTGGCGGCAGGCCGAGGTGGTCGTGCCATGCCTTGCGTCCTGTGGGTGTCACGAGGAGGGCGCGGGTGGTGCCGATGCGCGTCATCCATCCGGTGGCGAGTGCGTGGGCGCACAGGGCGGCGCCCACAGCGCCGGCCAGGTGGGGACGGCGCTCGGTCCAGTCAAGGCATGCGCGTACTGGTGGGCGGCGTGAGCCGGTGGGCACCGTGATACCGGTCTCGGCAAGCCAGAGGGCGCCCTTGCCGGTCAGGGCCGGCTCGGGTCCCCACTCCAATAGTCCGCGCTCGACCATCGCGTCGGTGATTGCCAGTGCGACGGTTCCGGCGAGGTGGTCGTAGCACAGTCGAGCGCGGGCCAGTGCCTGTTGTCGGCCGGAGGCCGACAACGAACGTGGCCGGGCGCTGTGCTGTGGGGCCAGCGCGGCAAGGCTCTCGATGAGTTCGACCACTCTGCGGTCGGTCACCCGTACGTAGCGGTGGCGTCCGTGCCGCTCCTCGACGAGGAGTCCGCCGTTCACGAGCAGGTTCAGGTGTGAGGTCGCGGTGGACGGTGCGATGCCGGCGTAACGCGCGAGCTCGTTCGCCGTCCACGCCCGGCCGTCGAGCAGCGCGAGGCAGAAGGCGGCCCGGGTGCCGTCGGCCAGCAGTTTGGCCACCCCCGCCAGGTCCACACCCACGTCCTGACCTGCGCGCTGAACGTCCACGGTGTCCATTGTCGCCGACGTCTCTTCGACGGCTGTCGAAGCGTCCACGTCCTAGCGTCGGCACGTGCGCCGGGCTCACCGTCTCCGCACCCGCATCCGCCCGCGAGGCCGCGCCGCCTCCGCTCACGCACTGGAGCAACCATGACTTCGTCCGACACCGCCGTCACGGGCTCCCGCCAGTCCGAACCCCGGACGGGCTTCGTGCTCACCGACGCCCCCACCCCGCAGGACGTCGCGGCAATCTCCGACGCGCTGGACCGCTTCAACATCGAGCACACGGGAATCGCCGACCGCAGACCTCTGGCCGTCCTGGTCCGTGATCCCGCAACGCGCCAAGTGGTCGGCGGACTGACCGGGCGGACCTCGCTCGGGCTGTTCTTCCTCGACCTCTTCTACCTGCCGCCCCGGCTGCGTGGCAGCGGGCTGGGAACACAGATCCTCCAGCAGGCCGAGGACGAGGCTCGTGCCCGTGGCTGCCGCACGGCCGTGCTCTACACGATCACCTTCCAGGCCCCCGGCTTCTACCAGAAACACGGGTGGAAGCGGCTGGGCGAGGTGCCCTGCGACCCGCCGGGCAACAGCCGCGTCTTCTTGACCAAAGAACTCACCGCGCCGACCGGTGAACCAGTTCGGTCCCGGTAAGGTCGCCGTGCTTGTTGCACCATCACCTGTTCTGTGCGCTCCACACCTGCCACAGACCGCGACGTCACGGCCCGAGGCGCTGGTGCCGTCCGGGCTGCTTGACGCACTGGCCCGGGTACCCGATCCACGCAATCCGCGCGGGGTGCGGTTCCGGCTGGCAACGCTGCTCGCGGTCGGCGTGTGTGCACTCACCAGCGCCGGACACAACTCCCTGACCGGCATTGCCGAGTGGGTACGCCGCTGCGACCAGGACGTCCTGGCCTGGCTGGGCTGCCCCTTCGATCCCTTCGCAGGCCGGTTCAAGGCTCCGGGCGAGCGCACCCTGCGCGATGTGTTCGCCCGCGTCGACCCCGGGCTACTCACCGCCGCCGGTTTCACCAGGCTCACCACACTCCAGCCGCACCCGGTGAGAGCGACAACCCCGGACGGGACCGTCGAGCGCGAACGGCGCCGCGCCCACCGCATCGCCCAGACCCGCCGCAACCGCGTCGTGCGGCTTTCGCCGTGGACGGCAAATGCCTGCGCGGAGCGGTCCGCGCGGACGGCAGCCGCGTCTTCGTCCTGTCCGCAGTGCGCCACCACGATGCGTTGACTGCCGCTCTGCGCGAGATCGGTGCGAAGACGAACGAGATACCCGAGTTCGCTCCGCTGCTGGACACCCTCGATGATCAGGACCTGACCGGCTCCGTCGTCACCGTCGACGCCCTGCACGCCCAGACAGGCCACGCCCGCTACCTCGTCGAGGACCGAAAGGCCCACTACCTGCTGTCGGTCAAGAACAACCAGCCCACCCTGGCCCGCCAGTTGACCAAACTGCCATGGAAGCAGGTACCGGTCCTCAATCAATCCCGCGACCGCGGACATGGCCGTGAGGAAGTCCGCGAGGTGAAGGTGGTGAGCGTGGACGGTCTGCTGTTCCCCCATGCCCGCCAGGTTGTTCGCATCCACCGCAAACGCCGCCGAATCGGCACATCGAAGTGGCAGACCGAGACTGTCTACGCCGTCACCGATCTCGCGGCCCACCAGCCTGAGATCGCTGCCTGGGCACGCGGGCACTGGATCATCGAGAACACCGTCCACTGGACGAAAGACGTGACCTTCGCCGAAGATGCCAGTCAGATCCGCCGACACCGCGCCCCCGCCGTCATGAGCGCCCTGCGCGACCTCGCCCGCGCCACCCTCCACCGCTCCGGATGGGCCAACATCGCCAGCGGCCGACGAGCCCACACCCACCCCGCAGCCACCCTCGCCCTCCACGGGATTCCATGATCAAACCGGGCGAACGCGACTCTCCCCGGGGCCCTGTCATGGCCCCCGGTCGAAAACTACGCGATATTGCAACTAAATTCAGCGCCGACGACTCCGCCGCTGACATGATGCTGAGCGTAGGACAAGCGTTCAAATGCCTGTGCGGGGGGGCGTAATGGAGGCCAGTGAAGTCGCGGCGGCTGCCGTTGCAGTAGTGGCCGCAGCCATCACGGGGACAGCAAGCACGGTAGGCGAGCAGACAGGTGCAGCAATCGCGCAGGTCGTACGCGATCGACTGGGGGCGTCGAGTCGAGGCCGGACCGCTTTAGCGGACCTGGAGGAATCCGACGGTTCCCCCGAGTCCCAGGCAGCGGCGTCAGCGGTGCTTGCCGAGGAAGTCGGCTCCGACCCACAGCTGTATCGAGCATTGACGGTTCGCCTAAACGAGCCGAGTGTGACGGACGGTGTCCACATCGACCGCAGCCGGATACGAGGAGGCGCTCCGATACTCGTCGGCAACGGAACCCTGAACTTTACGAAACCGACTTCGGCGGCCGGCATGGTGGCACTCGCGCTGGCTGTGCTGGTGGTCGTCGGTGTGATCGCTCTCGCCATCTACGGCTCAAAGCAGGTTCTAACCGACGACTCCCCGCCAAGCAGCCACGGCCCCACGTCCGCGACGCCCGACGCACGCGGAAACTCGGCCACTGACGGAGCCAGCGGCCAGGCAACCATTGAACCTCGTGCGCTGAGCGAGTCCGAGGTCGCCGCCGTGGTCCCCGACCTTGAGGACATGCCAGCGGGATGGGCAAGCTTCAGCAAGCGAAACGGATTCCGCCCAGAAGAGACCAAACGCTGCACTCGCGGCACAGCTATCTACGAGCACCCGGAGAGGAACGGCGGCAGCCTTCAGGCGGCCTACATCACGTCCTCGTGTGCAGATTTCCCGTCGGTTGTTACTTTCTACGACGAAGGGCTGAGGTACTTCAAGCAAGAGCATCCCGAGGCCACACGCATCTCTATGCCACCGTGCGGAGACAAGAGCACCGCCATGACCTTCGACAGAACGGGTCCGATACCCTCCGAGAACGGCAAGTACGTCCGAATGCAGTCTCTGGTAGGAGCGGTGTACCTCCAACTGAGCTATGGCCCGATCGACAACGGCGCGGACACGATGGACTCCCTGGATAGGTTGCAGGGGTTCGTAAGCGAGTTCTGCGACAGGGCCCTTGCGTCCCAGACTGCCGGGTGAACGAGTCCGGCTATACGGGCAGTCCGATGGTCACAGAGCCTCGCGCAGTGCCTGGGCCAGGAAGTCGTTCGCGGCCAACGGCCTCGCGCAGATGTACTTCCGCGCCAACAACAGCCGCGCGCATGGCCTGGGCGTGGAGTTCACCGACGTGGAGCACATCCAGATCGACCTGTGATCGCCCGTCCATGGCAAGGGCCCCGAACCGTACACCGGCCGGGGCCCTCCCATGTGCCGCGGAGTCGGTCGGCGGCGGCCTGCCTGGCCAGCCGTCCTTCTTCCTGGCCTGCTGCAAGTGCCCGTACGTCGCAGCGTTCAGCGTGGCGGAGCTGCGGCATACCGGCCCGCAGCGTCGGTGAGGGCATCGGCTAGGAGGCGGCGGAACGGTGTTAGGAACTCGTCCATACTGGGGCGCATGCTTACCAGCGTGTTCATTGCGATGAGCAGTTCGGAGAGCTGGCCGGGGGCTGGCTGGGCATCGAGAAAGGCAGCCAGGTAGTAGTCCGTCTTGTCCCGGTGGGACATCAGGCAATGGGCGAGGAAGAGGTTGCCCAGCGCCGGTACGACGTGCGGCAGAGCCTCTGATGACACTCTCAGGGCCTCCAGGACCTCAACGGCACGCACGAGGACTTGCTCGCCATCCGGGTTGTGCAGGGCGTGCAACGCCACCGCGCGCTCGTAGTGAGCCCACCCGTTGTCCGGGCTAAGTTCGACGGCGCGAGTGAGATCGACCAGTGCCGCATCGTGCTGGCCGGTGAGGCGGGGCCGCATGCGCGCACACACCGACACCCCGGCCCGGGAGGGCCGCGGCCTCCAGTCGCCCGCCTACGGCGTCCCCTCCCCGGCCCTGCTGGCCCGCGCGGACCGGGGATTCGCCCGGTTCCTCGCCCAGCGCACCGAGGACCAGGACGACGGGGCCGACGGCGGCGAGGACACCCAGCGGTGACCGCCGGCCACCCGCACGAGACGCTCCCGGCAGCGAGGTGCGCCATGCACACCAGCAGTCACACGGTCCTGTACGACCCCGACGGGCTGATCGAGGCAGAGCTCCCGCTCGATCGCGATCCGTACGAGGGCCTCGTCAAGGCCGTCCTCGCGTGGACCGGCGAGGACACGCTCGCGACACGCGACTACGAGCAGATCGGCCTCCAGCTGACCGGCCACGCCCGCGCAGTTGCCGCCGACGTCCGGCGCCGCGCGAGCCAGCTACCCAAGGACAGCGGGCCCCGGGCGCTCGCTGACGTCGTCCTGCGCGAGGCGGAAGGCCGGCTGTCCGCGACGCTGGAGGGCACCGTGCGCTGCGTCCAGAACCGCGCCCGCCTCGTCCGCGCCCTCTACGAACGCCTGGACCGCCTGGAAGCCGTGCCCGCGATCCAGGATGTGCGATAGCCGCTGGCCCCGGCGGGTGCCTCAGCACAAGGCGAGCTGTTCGTGCTCGGGCAGGTCGAGGTCGACGATTCGGCTCTGGGGAAGGACGTCGGCGAGTTCGCGCGCCTCCTGGGCGCTGCGGGCCAGGACCAGTTCCTCCGCGAGCTTGGAGCAGGTAGCGGCCAGGCCGGGGCAGGGCCGCACGATCCCGTACAGTGTCCGCCGTTTGTCGGTCACGTGGACCGGGACGCCGTGGGCGTACTGCGGCCACATCATCGGTTTCTCCGGGATCTCCACCCGCAGGTTCGACGTGCGCCAGGCGTACTCGGCTACGGCGGCGAACAGCTCGGTCTGCTGCTGCGTCGACAGCCGGCCCCACCACGCCCGCGCGGTCTCCAGGTCCTGGCGTTCCCGCTCCTCGCGCTCCACCCGCTCCTGTTCCCGGCGTGCTTCCTCCTCCGCCCACCGCCGCCGCGTCTGTTCCATGAAGACGCGGTGATCCTCAGCCCGTTGCAGCCGCCGTCGTTCGTCCTCCGCGGCCTTCCGTACCCGCTCCTGCTCCTCCAGCTCCTTCCGGCACCGTTCCTCGGCCTCCTCCTGCTCCTGCTGGCGGGCCTCCCGCTCCACCCGCTCGGCTTCCTGCCGCTGCCGCATCGCCTCGTGCTTGTCCTGATCGGCGACCGACCGCTTCGAGGTCCACCACTGATCCCGCTTGAACCGACGCCGCTCACCATCGACCACCCGGTACACCCGCCGATACCGGCGCAGCACCTCGGCAGGAACGAACTGCCCCTCCAGCGCCCAGCGCACGAACCGCTCCAGCGTCTCCTCCCGGAACTCCCACCGCCCGCTCCGGTAGACGAACCCGGCAAGCCCGTCGTCCACCATCCACGGCTGCTCCCGTTCCTTCGGCGCCCGGACACGGACGGCCGGCACCGAACTGATCCACTGCGGCGGCCGCGCGCCCGGGTGCACCCAGCACACCCGGATCCCCTCGTCGGCGTACCGGTCGGTGCGATCAGCAATGTCGTCCACCGTGATCTGCGACAGCTGCGCCTCCCAGGCCATGCGCCGACTCCCGTCCGCAGACGAGGCCACGACGTCCGCCCGCCACGACCCGTCCTCGGCCGGCACCTCCAGCGCCGCGAACCACCCAGCCGCCCGGATCGTGCCCGCCATCTCCAACTTGAGCATGTGGTGCTCCCACGACTCGTTCGACAACTCGCACGAAGGCGGTCGTCCAGGGTCGTGGCAGAAGAACCGGACCCCGTAGCGGGAGACCTTGGCGTGCAGGCCCCATTCACACTCCGGGCAGGTGAGAGGCGGCCGGGGGCGGGATTTGTGGACCTGGGACCAGTCCAGCCTGTGTCCCAGGTCGGCCAGGGTGGCATCGAGGCGACCGTGGCCGGCATGCAGCGCAGTGAAAGGCATGAATCGCATCTCCTGGCGATCCGGCGTAATTCGCGGCGTATCTGACGGGACAGGAAATACCAGGTGCCACTGACAACCGGCCCCACGATCCAGGACCGGCCCGGGTCCTTACTGAGCCCGGGAGGACAGGCATGGCTCGTGGCCGCCAAGGCCGAAGTGGGTGATGTGCGTGGCACGCAGGCCGCCCGCCTCCAAAGCCCGGGCCTCCTCCGCGTCACGGGCGAAGACCTGCTGATAGATCCGACGCGGCGTGGAGGCTCGCCGACCGAGAGATCACGGCAGTCGCCGAACGCGCGATGCCCAGCGGCAGGCCGCTGGGTCGCGTGACGGTGCGGTCTGCTCCGGAGCGAGGAGTGTCGACACTGGAACAGGCTTGCGAGGTCGAAGCCCCGTCAGGGATCGCGCGGTGTCACAAGGCCGAGGTCGTAAGCGGCGATCACCGCCTGCACGCGGTCGCGAGCGCCGATCTTCGCGAGGAGACCGCTGACGTGCTTCTTCACGGTCGATTCGGTGAGGTGGAGATGGTCGGCGATCTCGCTGTTGGACATGCCCTGAGCGATGGCGGCGAAGACGTCGCGCTCACGGCCGCTGAGTTCGTACGGGAGCCGCCGCGATTCTTGGTCCGCAGGAGTGGCGGCGCGGCTCAGCAGGTGAGTGTCGAGGAGCCGGCGGGTCATCCGAGGTGAGATCACGGCGTCACCTGCCGACACCGCGTGGACGGCGGAGAGCAGTTCGTCCGGACGCGCGTCCTTAAGCAGGAACCCGCTGGCTCCGGCCCGCAACGCGTCGTACGCGTACTCGTCTAGATCAAACGTCGTCAGCACGATGACCCGGCTGCGGGATCCGGTGGCGATGATGCGTCGGGTCGCCTCGATACCGTCGATGCCCGGCATCCGGACGTCCATGAGGACTACATCGGGCCGTAGTTCGGCAGCCATTCGGACGGCCTGGAGTCCGCTGTCGGCCTCGCCGATCACGGTGACGTCCGGCCGGTTGGCCAGCAGCATGGTGTAACCCATGCGCTGAAGCGGCTGGTCGTCGACGATCAGGACCGTGGTCACGAGGGCTCGCTCTCGTCGTCGGGCTGGTGCGGTGCGTCGTGGAGTGTGGCAAGCAGGGTCCAACCGCCGCCGGGGGCTGGGCCGGCATTCACCTGTCCGCTGAACAAGGCGGCGCGTTCCTTCATACCGATTAGCCCGTGGCCTCCGCCTGTCGCAGGCGCCGTCCTGCGGGCACCGCTTTTCGGGCCGGCGTCGGTGACCGTGATGTCGACGCTGTCGGCCGTGCGACGGACCGCGATGGAGAGAGGGGCACCCTCCGCCGCGTACTTGAGCGCGTTCGTCACGGCTTCCTGCACGATGCGGTAGGCGGCGAGCTGGAGACCGGGGCTCATGCTCTCCGCGTCCTCTGACAGATCAAGAGCGACGGGAGTTCCCGTCGCGCGGACACGGTCGGCGAGCACCGGGAGGTCCTTCACACTGGGCTGAGGGGTCAGCTCGAGGCCGGCCTCGTCGCTGTCGGCAACGGAGTCCCTACCCGTGCGCAGGCCCGTCAGAACGAA
The DNA here is from genome assembly GCF_044767885.1 of Streptomyces sp. NPDC101194. NCBI lineage: Bacteria > Bacillati > Actinomycetota > Actinomycetes > Kitasatosporales > Streptomycetaceae > Streptomyces > Streptomyces sp. NPDC101194. Next base: position 17,289 of record NZ_JBIWOS010000024.1, on the reverse strand, counting down.
CGGAAGTGAAGACGCCGTGACCCACGGCTGGGTGAGGATCTGCCATATGAGGACCTGGAGGTTGCGCCGCCGGTGTGAGGGGAGCGTGGCACGGTGGAGCCCCGCGTAGGCGGCGCTGAGCCAGTCCGAGGCCTCGTGCGGCAGGGAATCGATGACCCGGGAAGCAGCCTCTAGAGCGAAAGCCGATGCCGCCTGCGCATCCGACCAGGCGGTGGGCCGCGAGACGGCGACGGCCACCGCCTTCGCCTGCCAGCCGTCTGTCTGCGCCGCGACGCGGTAGAGCTCGGCGGAGAACGGGATGTCCACGAAGTAGTTCCGCAGCAGCTCGGCCTTAACAACTAGGTGTTCCTCGGGTGTCAGCAGGCCGCTGTACACACAGGCGTCCAGTAGGGCCAAAGTCCCGAACGTGGTCACGCCCTGCGTCCGTGAACCACGAAAGCGGACGCCATGGCGCGTCTGCATCCGACGAACCAAGAGGGGTGCCCGTGCCCGAGAAGGTCACCAAGGACAAGGTGCTGTGCTACGTCGTGCGCGACGGGAAGCTGCTGGTTTTCCGGCACACCGACTACAGCTACGAGGAGGTCGGCATCCAGGTGCCGGCCGGCAGCATCCGTGCGGGTGAGACGCCGGAGGCAGCGGCGCTGAGGGAAGCGGGGGAGGAGACCGGTCTCAAGGACTTCAAGATCGTGCGGAAGCTCGGCCTCGCCGAGTACGACATGAGCCCGTACCGGTTCGAGGTCCAGCGCCGGCACGTCTTCCACCTGGAGCTGACCGAGCCCACGCCGGAGCGGTGGGCCAGCCAAGAGGACCACGACGGCGAGCAGGAGCCCACCCACTTCGAGTGCTTCTGGATCCCGCTGGAGGCCGCCCACGTGCTGCAGTCCGGCCAGGGCGCCCTGCTGGGACGCCTGTACGACTGAGTTCCGTCCGGTCACGGCCCACCGCAGGAGGCAGCCGATGAACCGGCCCGGCCCGGGACGTCCACCGGTGGCCGCGTCGGAGGACCGCGCCCGGAATTCCTGACGGAGTGTCGGTGCCCTCTGCGAGGATCGGTGGATGGCCGACAGCAGGGATCGCTCGATTCTTCGACAGGTGGTGGGCGACATCGTCGCTCTGCTCGGAGGGCACTCGCACGCCAGGCTGAACGCGGCGTTCGCGGAGCTTGGGATGCCGGCAGTTCCTGATGAGGGAAGCAAGGGCGAGCGCGTGGAGCGGAGCTTCGCGCAGGTTCCCGACAGCGATCTCCCTCTCGTGGCGAACCGCATCTTGGCGGCGGGCCAGGGGAGTCCTCAGCAGAGGTTCCGGATCGAGGATGCGCTCTGGGGGGAGTCCTCGCCGACGGAGATACCCACGAGGGTCCGGCGCGAGTTGGCCCGGTCCCTCGACCTGGACGCCATGACACCCAGCGAGAGCAGGTTCATGGCGATGCTGAGCCGGTACTGGGTGCTCGGCGACGAGCTGAGCCCCGTCCTCGACACGTTCTTCGGCTCCCAGGGCCCAAGCCTCAGGCGCGACATCCAGCAGCATGTCTTTCGGAACCCCGGGGACTGGACGGCGGAGATCCTCCTGGAGAACCTGGGCGCCTACGAGGCCGGCGACGCCAGGTTCGCCCGGTTCCTCGAAGCGATGGTCTCCGCCGAGGTCCTCCTCGACGAGTCCGCACAACGGCTCGTCGTGGACACGATCAACCAGCACACCCGCAGTGCAGCCATCGAGCTACGGGAAACGGGGACGGAAGGCGGCTACCCGCGCTTCACCCTGGTCTCCACCAGGCTCGCCGGGAACCGGAAGCCGAAGAACATCATCTTCGCGTCCCTCACCAAGCCCGACATCCGCTTCAAGAACGCGATGGACAACGACATCGACATCGTCGGGGACCCAGAGAACCAACTGGTCTACGACCGCCCGACACCAGACCACGGTCTCCGCTGGCGTGACCTTCAGGCCTGGTGGCAGGACACACGCAAGATCCCGGATGACGCCGAGGCCAAGGTCTCCCTCTACAAACGGCTCCACCGCTGCTTGCCCGACAACTCGCCGGGTCAACAGAACTTCTTCGGCGCCTACCACCATGTCCTCGGCGACAGGGTCTACGACCTGCCCGTGCTGCTCCCCGAGGTGTGGCTGCACTGGGACCACAGCACGGTCCGCGAACGCGGCCCCCAGGCCCTCCTGCGCTCCCGCATGGACTTTCTGCTCCTGCTCCCGCACCGACAGCGCATCGTTCTCGAAGTCGACGGATCCCAGCACTACACCCGCGACCGAGGCCAGCGCCCCGACACCGCGAAGTACGCGGAGATGGTGGCCGCCGACCGCGATCTCAGGCTCAGGGGATACGAGGTCTTCCGCTTCGGCCATGACGAACTCGAAGAACCCCACGACGCCCATGCCCTCATGGAACGATTCCTGCCAGCGCTGTTCCAGCGCTTCGATGCCGGGGCCGGCGGCTGAACCTGTCGCCACCCAGTATCCAAACCTCGTCAGTTGAGGAAGGAGGGGTCTGCTGCACGATCGGGTTACATCTGAACTGGCTTTCCCTGTGGGGCAGGTGGGAAGGATGTCGCTGTGCCCAAGGCTTATCCGGAAGAGTTCCGCCAGGACGTCGTGCGGGTCGCGAGGAACCGCGGCCCGGGCGTGACCGTCGAGCAGGTGGCCGCCGACTTCGGAGTCCACGCGATGACGCTGTGGAAATGGATGCGCCGCGCGGACATCGGCGACGGGGCAAGGCCCGGAACGACCACCCAGGAGAGTACGGAGCTGCGGGAAGCGCGTCGGCGGATCAAGTTGCTGGAGCAGGAGAACGAGGTCCTGCGACGGGCCGCGGCCTACCTGTCCCAGGCGCATCTGACGGGAAAAGGATCTACCCGCTCGTGAAAGAGCTGGCCGGTGACGGGGTGCCCGTCACGGTGACGTGCCGGGTTCTGAGGCTCACCCGTCAGCCCTACTACCGCTGGCTGGAGCGGCCGGTGACCGAAGCCGAGTTCGAGCGGGCCTCACGCGCGAACGCATTGTTCGACGCCCACCGCGAGGATCCGGAGTTCGGCTACCGCTTCCTGGCCGACGAAGCCCGCAAAGCGGGATCCGGCATGGCGGACCGGACCGCGTGGCGGATCTGCCGGGACAACTGACGGCCACACTCACCCGACGGCGGGGTATCCGGGCGTGCGCGGAGCGGGGGCGGGCAGCCTGGTGGGCGCTGCCCGGCCGGGACCGGATCGCCGTCGAAGGCATGCTGCTCGTCGGCGTGCTGCTCGCGGCGGGCTGGCGGGCGGGCCACCTCGGACTGGTGCAGGCGGATTTCGTCCTGACGTTCCTGGGCGGCCTGGCCGGCGTGGTCACCCTGTACCGGGGCACGGTGTACCGGCCGCAGCCTGATCCGTCTCCGGAAGCACTGCCCGGCCGCCTTCAACCCGTCCACACCACGACGGATAATATAAATCCATGGAACCCCGCAAACCATCAACTCAAGGGGTATCAAGCCATAAAGTCTGTTGGACGGATGGCGCAACTCATGACACCCTGGGCTGCATGGAGCTGACGGACAGCCAGATGGAGGACGCCGGAGAGGGCAATGGTGCCCCCGTCGGCCCGAACCAGGAGAGGACGATCGCGCTGTTCCTTGAGCAGTCGCGACGTATGAACCGCACCGTCCCGATCCGCAGGTCCTTCCTTCAGCAGCAGGGGCGGGGCGAGAAGACGCAGGCGCCGATGCAGGTGCTGGTGACCCGCAAGCAGGAGCGGGCCCTTGACCTGTACCTGCTGCTCGCGGCGGTGACCGTCTCGAAGGAGTCGGGCTTCGCGGTGACGGAGTGGTCCACGTCGTGGGCGCGCTCGCTGGGGATCTTCGAGGAGAAGACCGGCGGTGCGGCCGTGTCCCGGGCCTGGAGGGCGCTGAAGGAACTGCGCATCGTCGCGACCGCGCGGGGCGAGGGGCGCAGGACCAGGGTGACCAAGCTCAAGGAGGACGGCACGGGAGACGCCTACGAGCCGCCGGGCGCCCAGGGAGACGCGTACTTCCAACTGCCCTTCGCGTACTGGAACGAAGGCCTCAACACCAAACTGAGCCTGCCGGGCAAGGCGATGCTCCTGATCGCCCTGAGCCAGCGGGAGTACGAGTTCTCCCTCGCGCACGCCCAGATCCAGAACTGGTACGGCATCAACAAGCAGACCGTGGCCAAGGGCATCCACGACCTTCTCGCGCATGAGGTCATCGTCCGGTCGGGCGAGCAGTGGTACGACACGCTGCAGACCAAGTCGGGTGTGGGCCGACGACCGCTCTACCAGTTCGCGGACCCGTTCGTTCAGCCCGGGATCGCAAGGGTCCGCGCACCGCGGAACTCCTCCGTGCAGTAGCCCGGAGGCCAAAGAAGACCGCACCGCCCTCGGCGACCAAACCTTATAGGGGCGGTGCGGTCCTAGCCGCCGGCCTCAAGCCGGCAGATCGTTGGTAACCAACATGTTCACCATACTCATCAACCTGGACCACCCGCTTTCGCCCCGTCGCCGCCTGCCGCGCGCCGTGCTGGTCATCGCGGTCCTGGCCGTCTTGTGGGCCATCGACCCCGAGTACGTCGACACCATCGCGACCTGGGTCGGCCTCGTGGCCGTGCTGCTGCCTGCCGGGGGACCGTCGACCGGCGGGGTGTTCCGTCCGCGCCCCGCCGGCATCTGACCCGCGGCAAGCGCCGCAGCACCTGCTCCAAGCCCGTGACCGACAGCGGCAAGCACCGCTGTCGGCACGGTGTCGGGGGGGGCCGGCCGGGAAGTGGGGGGGGGCGGCCGCCCCCCCACGGGGCCGCCCACCCCCCCCGCACGCCCCGCCGCGGCAGGGCT
>NZ_JBIWOS010000024.1:0-12446 GCF_044767885.1 Streptomyces sp. NPDC101194 | reverse complement strand
CGCCCCCCCGGCCCCCCCCGGGGGCCCCGCCCGGCCCACCCCCGGGGGGGGGGGGGGGGGGGGGGCCCCCCCACCGTGCCGCGGGCCCCCCCCCCCGACCGCATCAGCGCGCCCAGTCCACCCCGAGCCCGGCGAGCGCTTCGAGCTGTGCGGCGTTGAGCCGGTCGCGCCGCTGCCGCTGGTTGGCCAGCCATACCCTGGTGCCGTGGACCGCCCCCGGCAGGTGCTCGGCGTGCTGGCGGCCGGGCAGACCGCCACCCTCCAGTTCGACGTACTGCGCCAGGGCCTGGATGCCGGTCTGGAAGGCGGCTGCGCCGCGCCCGGACCCTGTGGCCGTGCGGTCCATCCCGTAATGGGTACGCGGGGGCCTATTGGTGAATGTCAGCTGCGCCCGGACTGTTCTGCGGCCCAGGTGTAACCCAGCTCGGCGAGGACGGCTCGCTGCTCCGCATCCAACCGGTCACGCCTGGCCTTCTGGTTACTCAGAAACACACCCAGCTTGATCGTCGTGCCGTCCGGCAGCTCTTCAACGTAGGTCCTGCCGACCATGGTTTTGCCTTCGCGGGCGATGTACTGTGCGAGGGCTGCGAGGCCGCGCTGGAATGCCTGCTGCGCCTTGCTCGGGCCCTTCGCCTTCGCCGCACCGACTGTCGCCGGGGCGACAGATGGTGCCTCAAGCGGCTGTACGCCTAGCGTTGTCAGTCGTTCCTGCTGTTCGGTCGATAGCTGCGCCCAGGTGCCCGGCTGTTTCTGCCGCTGAAGCCATCGTCCGATGTCGTCGCCGTCGAAGGTGACGCCGGGGTCGATGTCGGGCAGTATGCCGTCGGCGTCGACCAGGTCCGCGAGGACCTTGTAGTGGCGTTGCCAGTCGAGTGGCCAGGGGCAGTTCCAGTCCGGGTCGATCGCAGCCAGCTGCGCTGCGCGCTCTGTTGCCCGTTCCGGGTCTTTGCCCAGGCCGTTCTTCTGGCCTTTGCGTCGGAGGTTGGCCATGTGCTGCCCGATGGGCACCAGGCCCTCGGCTTCGCTCTCGCCCCAGACGGCGTTCTGGCGGGGTGCGAGGTGTCCGGTGGCCCGGTGGTAGGAGCGGAGCGCGGCGAGTTTGTTCTCCCATGCTTCGTCGCCGGGTTCCCAGACCATCCCGGCCTCGTCGAGCAGTTCTTTGCGGTGGGGGTCGAGTTCGCCTGCGCGCAGGGCACGGCGCTGCTGGTGGATCCATCGGCCCAGGGGGTAGTCCTTCGTCACGCCGACGGTGGTCTCGGTGTCGTAGGGGACGGCGTACAGGCCGGTGACCCCGTTCTCGGTACGCCAGCGGATGAGGGCTTGGTAGCCCTCGAGCCAGACCAGGGACTGGGGCCGGATGACGCGGCAGCGGGTCAGGGCGGCGATGTCGGCGGCGTTGCGGGGGGAGGCGAAGTTGACCACGACCGAGGTGACCCGGTCGACCTCCATTTGCGCCTCGCTGGTCTCCGTGGGCATGTCCCCGTTCTCCGGGCCGGCCGCAGGGGCGGGGTGGACGTGGATGCGCCGCCGTTCGGTGCCGCGGGTGAGGGCGCGGGAGGCGAGCTGGTCGACCATGCGTTCCGAGTGCGAGCGCAGGGCTTGGAGGATGTCGACCAAGGGCTGGTAGCTGACCGAGGCGATCATGTCTTTCGGGTCTTCCCCGGGCTGGAGGAAGACGGGGATGATGATCCGGGCGGTCTTGGTCGTGCCGTCGGGGTTGGGGCGCAGGGCGCGTCCGATGTTCTGGACGACATCCACTTGGGAGCTGCGCGAGCCGACGATGCACACGGCCTCGACCCCGCGTAGTCCGGTGATGTCGACCCCGACTCCGAGGGCGCGTACGGACGACAGGAACGCCCGGTGCACCCGCCGGTTCTGCGTGTTGATGCCGTTGGCGAACCGGTGGATCACCTTCCGCCGGTGCGCGACGGGATGGTCCCCGCACAGCCAGTCCGCCCACACCCGGTCCGCAGGCACGTGGCGGCCCTCCTCCAGCTCGTACAGCTCAGCATCGATCGACGACGCGGGCAGCTCCTCCGCCTCGGCCAGCGCCGCCGCGGAGGCCTCGGCGGTATACAGCTCGGCGGCCGTGCGCGGCATCTGCTCGGCGAACGCCGCGGCTTCTTCCACCCGCTGGTGGAACACCATGGTGGTGTGCAGATTCTGCTGCGCCGCATGCTCCAGCAGCGCCGCCTGCAGCAGGGCCATGCGCCGGCCACGCAGCGCGTCCTCCGACAGGCCCAGGATCGGGTCCGGATCGCGGATCTCCAGCACGTCGATCTCGAACCCCGCGAGGATCGACCGTTCCACCGCCTCCGCCAGACCAAGAACGAAAATCCGGGTGCTGTAGGTGATGATCTGGGGGTTTTTGTCGGTGGTGGTTCGGCATCGTGATGTCAGTGCGTTGGCGCGCTGTCCCTGCTGTTCAGCTGGTCGCGGTGAGTGGTTCGAGTGATGACACAAATGCTGATCCGGTGCTGACGTTTTTGGTGATGATGCGGGTCAATCGGTTGCCGGTCGGTACAGCATCGGGTGGTCAGGGTGGCTGTGGCTGGGTGCCGGCGGCGTGGGATGGGCGCAGCTGGTGTCGCTTTCTACGGTGCGGACTTCAGGTGGTAGTGGATTCCTGTTGCGGTGAGGCGGAGTTGTTCACCGTCCTGGGCCGTGATGAGGGGGAAGAGTGGACTGTCTGGTGCGCGGTCCTTGAGCTGTCCGTGGATGCCGGCGGCGCGTACGAGGCAGCGCGCCCAGGTGGGGAGTGGGTGGAGCCGGCATCGGCGGTGGGCGGTGCTGTCGTGGACTTTGACGGTGGTCGCTGTTTCGCTGATGCCGATTCCGCGGATCAGCGCGAGCCTGCTGATGTCTGCCCCGGTGACTGCGTGGATGGCCAGGGCTGTCGCGCGCAGGGGGTGCGCCACGGTGTTCAGCCGTGCGGCGAGGACGTCTGCTGATATGCGGTCATACCCTTGCGCGGGTGGAGCGCCGTTCGTCGAGACGAGCACGGGGGCGCCTTGGCACCGGGCACGTTTCGGACGGTCTGTCACCGTGCCGTGCGGCGGTGCGGGGGAGGTGATCCACTGGCCGTCGTCCTGGTAAGGGGCTGGTTCGACGGTCCGTCGCTGTGCGGTGCTTCGGGCGTCGGTCGGCGGGTACCCCGGCTGGCTCGTAGCGATCAGGGCTTGGGGGAGCGTGTCGGCGAGGCGGTATGGGGTCTGTTCGAGGAGTGTTCTCAGGGCGGGGGTGACCGGCCGGTGCCAGAGGAGGGTGAGGCAGATACCGCATCGCTCGCGCAGGGCGAGTAGTTGTCTCTGTCGGGCGGTGGTGAGGCGGTCGGTGCGGCAGACGATGAGGTGCCCGATGCCGTGGGTGAGGATCCAGGCGGCGACGGCGTCCCAGGCGGGGCGCTGGGAGTCGGCCCATGTCCCGTACGTTTCTCCGCCCTGGGGGGGAGGCGCTTGCCCAGGGCGTAGAGGAGGTCGTGGGCGAGGGCGGCGGGCGCGCCGTTGGCGGGGCTGGGGTCGACGGTCAGGCGTCCGACGGCCGGGTCGTGCGCGGTATGCGCGGCGGCCGTCCATGCGGGGTGGTCGTCTTTGTCGATGAGGACGGTGACGGCCGGGAGGCTGACGGCCGTCACTACATGCCGCCGATCTTGCTGTAGACCCAGCGCACGAGGTCTTCGTCGACCTGTTCGAGGTTGAGCTTCTTCCTGCCGGCGAGGATGTGGGTGGTGATGTTGGCCCAGTTGCGGAAGCTGCCGTGGGCGGCCTGCTTGTCGATCGCGTCGATCAGCGCGGTGTCGACGTCGGCCCAGACGGGGTGGAAGGCGGGGATCGTGGCCCGTACCTCGTCTTTGGACATGCGGGTGAACTCCTGCCAGATGAAGATCCTGGAAGCCAGCATGGGTTCGCGGCGCAGGACCTTGTAGCAGCCGTCGCCTCCGGCGAAGATCACGGCGATGTTGGTGCGTTTGTCGTCCCACAGGTGGCGCCAGAACTCGAACCCGGTCTTCTTCATCCACTGCGCCTCGTCACAGACCAGCACCCGGAACTCCTCGGCGAGCGCTTCCTTCAGGAGGGTGTCGAACTCGATCGGGCGGGTTGGCGGCTCACCGGGCAGCCCCAGCGCCTGGAAGAGACCATGGCGGATGTCCCTGGGGGTCGGTCCGGCCCGTAGTTCCAGGCGGTGGGTGATGTCCGGGGCGAGATGGCGCAGCGCGGAGTTCACCGACATCGTCTTGCCGGATCCGGCCGGCCCGTAGACACACATCATGGCCTTTGCCTCGATGACGGCCTCGATGTTGTCCCGGGTGGTCAGCAGCGTGTCAGTGCCGACCAACTGGGCCTGCTCCAGGCCCAGGAAGTGGTCTTCGCTCTCGTCGGGCAGCAGCCCGTAGTCCAGATCAGCGATCATCAGCTCGTGTCCTCATCATCAGGTGTAGGTGCGCGCGGGGGCCTGGGGCGGGCCCAGGTATCGGGCGCGGGACCGTGCGGAACCAAGTCGGGACGGGCCAGCGCACGGCGGTCCGTCTGCGCCGCCGCTCCCAGCTCCTCTTCCGCCTGCGCGGAGGTCGGGGCGACGAGTGGACGAGGCGGGGCCGCGGTGGTGGAGGCCTCGAAGCGCCGCCGACGCAGCTTCTCCGCAGCCCTCAGATCGGCCTTGAGCCGCCGGGTGGCCGCGGTCCGCGCGGCCTGGACGGAACGGATCTGCTCCCGGCTCGCCGCAGCGGCCAGGAACGCCGAGCCGAGGTGGCGGCCGGTTGCGGCGTCGAAGACTTCGATGGTGTCGTCGTGATGGGGTAGGTGTCGTACCGAGACCTTCGTGCCGGTCCGGCCGTTCATCCACGGGGCGAGGTAATCGCGACGGCGCCAGCGCACCCCACCCGATGGCCGTCAACGAGACCGTGATCGCGATGCTGCGCCCGAAGCCGAACATGGCCAGGCTCGCCGTCGACCCGCCCCACGTCCAGGCTGCCGTCGACGCACCGGACGGCATCGGCACGATCGCCTCGTACTGGAGCGAGGTCCCGCTGCCCGCCACCGGCACGTGGAACGCGCCCGGCAAGGGCGGCGCCCAGGCCGACCTGGTTCTCACCGCCCCGCAGGACCAGGTGCCGCTGCTGTTCATCGAAGTCGACAACTGCCACGAGACCGCTGAGGAACTCGCCGACAAGCTGGAGAAGTACGCCCGCTTCTTCCGGCGGAAGACGAAGGACACCGACGGCAAGGAGCGCCCGATGTGGCGCACCTGCTGGACGGCTCCGGCCACCTGGTCCGGCGATGCGACGCACCCGCCCGTCCTGCTGGTGTTCAACCGCATCGGCGAGCGCAACCCCAACCGCACCATCCCGCGCCTGCAAGAGCTGACCCGTCATCTGTGGCAGGGGCAGCGGCAGAAGGGCTTCCACGTCTACGACGGCAGGATCCCGATCATCGCGACCGGCCTGAAGAACCTGCGCGAGCACGGCCCGGAGGGACCGGTGTTCCTCCGCTTCGGCCGCGACGGGTCGGTCGTCCACCCCCAGCTGGAGAGCGACGCATGACCACATCACTGGACCACCTGGCCAAGGCGCGGGCTGCGGACTCCGAACGCCGCCGATCCCGAGTCCTCAAGGCCCTCGACCAACTCGCTGCCAGCGGCGAGGAGATCAGCGTCTCCGCGGTCGCCCGCGCCGCCGGCGTTCACCGCAGCCTGATCCACCGCCACGGTGACCTGCATGCGGCCGTTCTCGCCCGCGCGGCCGAGCCCCCGCCCGGCACAACGGCGGGAGCGCAGGTCAGTCGCCAGTCGCTGCTGGCCGACGTCGCGAACCTCACGGCCCGCAACAGCCGCCTGTCCGCTCACATCACCCGGCTCGAACGACGCCTCTCCGAGGCCCTGGGGCAGGCGGCTTGGGAAGCCTCCGGCCTCGGCGCCCCGGCAGACGTCGAAACGCTCACCCACCGGGTCACCGAGCTGGAACAGCAGATCCTCGATCTCCGCGCTGAACTCGTCGAACGGGGCGAGGACCTCGCCGCCTCACGCGCCGCGAACCGGGAACTCATGGCCCAGATCAACAGTCGTTCGACCCGAGAATCCGGCATCCCGGAAAGCTAGGTGTTGCGGCGTGGGACGCTGTTGACGCCTTTATGTAGCGCGGTGCCCCGCAGCATTCAGCCCTCAGGAGTGGCGCGCACGCACGGGGTTGGTGGCAGGGATGCTTACCCGTGTCAGGTCTCGGCTACGTCGACCGCTTCGGAGCCTTCGCGACGCATCCGCTCAACCCCCCAGGCGCCGAGCGGCCCAAGCGCTTGATTAAGCGTGCGCCCGTGCTCGGTCAGGGAGTACTCCACCCGCGGCGGCACCTCGGCATAAACCTCCCGGTGCACGAGACCGTCCTCCTCCATCTCACGCAGGTGCTGCGTCAGCATCTTCTCGCTCACTCCCGGCAGACCGCGACGGAGCTCAGCGAAGCGGCGTACGCGATGGGCGTCAAGTTCCCAGAGGATCAGTCCCTTCCACTTGCCGCTCACCACGTCGAGCGCAGCGTCGATGCCACAGATGTAAGGCCCGCATCTCGGCGCCTTGGCCATCGCTGATCCCCTTACGAAAAGGTAAGTACCGCAGAAAATAGTAGGTACTTCCGAGAGTAGTGACACTCTCCGAGCATGGAGGGGTGAACGAACAACAGAACCACACCACCAGGCAAGACAGCGCTGTCACCGTGATCGGGCTTGGCCCGATGGGCCAGGCGATGACCCGCACCCTCCTCACCGTCGGCCACCCGGTCACCGTCTGGAACCGCACCGCCAGTCGGGCCGACGGCATCGTCACCGACGGAGCAACGCTCGCGGCGACACCCAGCGAAGCGGTCGAAGCGAGTGACCTCGTGATCCTCAGCCTTACCGACTACCGGGCGATGTACGACATCCTCGACAGCGCCACCGCATCGCTCGCCGGCCGGACGCTGGTCAACCTGAGCTCTGACACTCCCGATCGCTCACGCGAGGCAGCAACCTGGGCAGCGGGCCACGACGCCACCTTCCTCACCGGAGGTGTGATGGTTCCCGCGCCGATGGTCGGCACGGAGGCAGCCTATGTTTACTACAGCGGCCGCGACCAAGTGATGGAGAGCCACCTGGCGGCGTTGGCACTGCTGGGGACACCAAAGTATCTGGGCGAAGACCCGGGCCTCGCGCAGATGATGTATCAAGCCCAACTCGCGGTGTTCCTCACCACCTTGTCCGGACTGATGCACGCCACCGCGATGCTAGGTACCGCGGGAATGAAGGCCAAGGAAGCGCTGCCAGAGTTGCTCTCCTCCGCCGACTCGATTGGTGACATCCTGAGGGCTGGTGAAGAGAACCCCGGCACCGCGCTCGATGCTGGAGAACATCCCGGCGACCTCAGCACGGTCACCATGATGGGAGCGACGTCCGACCACATCGTCGAGACCAGTACGTCACTCGGCCTCGACCTCGCGCTCCCCCTGGCCGTGCAGGCCCACTACCGGCGCGCGATCGAGAACGGACACGGCAGCGGCAACTGGACCCGCATCATCGACAGCATCCGAGGACCGCGCTGAACCAAATGCGGAACCGATGAACACACGCCCAGCCGCGACTCCGCCCAGGCCCCACCGCCTACTTGCGCTCTCGGCGGACCGTGCCCCGGCATCTGATCCGGCTCGGAGTGGGGCTACGCCGACTCTACGACCCCACCCTTCATGCACTCAGCGATCGACGAGTTCTCACAGCCGGCCTATACCGAGGAGGTCGCATCCGGGGCTGCCGGACGCGCAGGGAGCACGTATTCGTCGTGTGCAGCTCATCACTGGGGCCACCCTGTTCCTTCTGCGGCATTTCCCCGGTCAAGCGCTGCTGCTGTTGCTGTCCGCGACAAATGTCGCGGACAGCAACAGCTTGCCGACCTGCTAGAACGTCTGGCGCCACCCCCCCCGGGACCCCAAGAGAAGCGACGTTGCGGGCTCCGGCGTCCCATCCGTCCGTGCTGGTGCTGACTGATGCGGGCCAGCTCCTGGCCGTACGCGTCGGCGTCGTGTTGCTCGGTGCTCACGTGGTGCCTCCCTTGCCTTCTCGGGTGCGGTGGGCGACCCGGTTCGGGTCGCGTGCGGGTGCTGGCGTCCTCGTCTCGGTGGCCGGGGCGGGCATGGTGCGGCGGCTGGTGCGTGGCGCGGTGACGACGTGGACCAGGACGACGACGGCCTGCCGCCCGGCGCCGCCTGCCAACCCCCACCCTGGGTAAGCCCTTCCGTCGGCCGCCCAGACGCCCAGTTGCCCGCTTGCTGCCAGGGGCGTAGTCGCCCGAGCAGGTAGCCGGCCGCGAGCCCGGCCACCGTGGTGACGACGGTTCCCGTCACGACCACCGCATTCCGACCTTGGAGAGCTGCTCGACTCGTTCCGGGGTCAGTGTCGCGGCCCGGCTGCGCTGGTTCCCGACCCACGCACCGAGCTTCAGCTGTACGTCCCGCTGCTCCTGGCCCTCGCCACCGTCCCCGCCCACGGTGATCGTCTCCATATGCTTGCGCGGTACCCGCAGGTGCCCCTCGCGCTCGAAGAACTGCTGGGCGGCCTGGTAGTTGAGCGCCCATTTGTCGGCTTGCGTACGGCGGGGCTGCGGCTTCTCGTCCTCGCTGGCGGGCTCGATCCCGAGGACTTGTTCGCACATCCACTGCTGCACCCCGGTCAGCTTCTCCCAGCCCACCCGCTGCGCCCGCACCCACCGCCCGAGGTCCTCGCCCTGGTGCATCACGTCGCCGGGCTCGGTCGGCAGCGTGCCGCCGGCCTCCTCCAGGTGGAGCCGGACGAGGTGGAAGGCACGCTGCCACTCCACGGGCCAGGTCGGGCACCAGGAGGGGTCGATGTCCTCCAGCTGCTCACGCCGCTCGTCCGAAAGTGCCCCGGCTGGCGACTCCGCTGGCAGGTCCTCGGCACGCCGCCGCTTGATCTCGGCCGCCTTCCGGGCGGCGGCCCGCTGGTTCTTCAGCCAGATGCCCACCCGGTACCCCTGGTGCGTGGCGTCCAGCGGGGCCAGGAGGTGACCCGCCTCGGCCGCCCACCCGCGTGCGGCGGCCAGGCCCTCCTCCCACGCGACATCGAAGTGCGACCACACCATGCCCAGCTTCTCCAGCTGCGCGATGCGGCCCTCGTCCATGTCCCCGCGGGCGTAGGACCGGCGAGCGTCGGCGATCCATTGCCCCAGCGGGAAATTTGCGAGTGAGGCCGGCCACCCCTCGGATTCCGCCTCGTGGTCGTCGACGGCTGGGACGCGGTACGTGAACGGCACCTTCAGGTCGCCGACCTGGCGCGCGTACAGCACGGCGGCTTCCACGCCGCGCCGCCAGTGTTCGTGTTCCGGGTTGAGGACGCGGAGGTTGATGAACGCGGCCAGCTGCGCGGGGTCGCGGGGCGTGGAGAATTTCAGCAGCTGCCGGGCAGGCGCCGACAGGCCGGACCTTTCTCCCTCGCCGCGGCCTTCCGGGCCTCCGCTGCGGCTCTGCACGCCTCTGACGCGGCTCTGCGCCTGCTGCTCGGCGAGAGCCTCCACCACGCGTGCGTCGTGCGCCCTGAGTGCTTCCAGGAGTTTGGCCAGCCCGCCGTACGCCCGGCTGGTGAGCATGTTGTCGGCTGTCTCGCCGGGCCCGAGCAGGACCGGCACCACGAGCGAGGCCAACTTGCCCTCGCCCGGGTGCATCCGCAGCGCCCGGCCCACGGCTTGGACCAGGTCGGGCATGGAGCCGCGGACGTCGGCCCAGTAGACGGAGTCGCAGTTGCGGGTGTCGACGCCCTCGCCCAGCACCTTCACGGAGCTCAGGTAGCCCTTCTCCACGACGGTGCCGTCCGTGGTGATTGCCGCGGCGAACTCGTCCAGGACCCGACGGCGGTGGAGCGGCTTGTGGTCGCCGCACAGCCAGTCCGCCCAGACCGTGGCCGGGTAGAGCTCGGGGTCGCTGGTGTGCAGCTGCGCAGCGACGTCGGGAAGGCCGGCTGCGTAAGCTTCGGCCTCCTTCACGACGTGGTGGAACACCAGCGTCCTGCGGAAGCCCTCTTCTGCGGATGCCTTCACCAGCGCGGTCTGCAGGGCGGCGAGCCGCGCCCCGCGTACCTCTGCCGAGCCGCCCTCCGCGCCCAGGAGCTGCGCGGCCTGGAGGGCGGTGTCGGTGACGTCGACGCATACGACCTGGTAGGGGGCACAGATTCCCCTGTCGATGGCTTCCGAGAGCGTCAGCGTGAAGCAGCGGCTGCCGAAGGGGCCGTCCGGGTCGTCGTCCATGCTCGCCACCAGCTCACCCGGCGCGCCCTCGGTATCCTCGTCCAACTGCCACAGGCGGGGTGTGGCCGTCATGTAGAGGCGCCGCAGGGAGGGGATCTTCTGGTTGTCGTGCACGACTGCCCACGGCTTCCCGATCCGGCCGGAAACGCGGTGGGCTTCGTCCACGACGATCAGGTCCCAAGCCGCCAGACCCGCAGCGTGCGCCCGCTCCAGCGTGCCCAGCCCGAGGGAGGCGTACGTGGCGTACACGGTGACCTTGCCCATGCCTCGCGTCCACTCCACCAGTTCGTCCACGTCCGTGGTGTTGGGGAAGGACACCTCCTCGCCCCGCAGCGAGGACACCCCGATCATCGGCCCCCGGCGGCCGCCCTCGCGCCACGCAGCCTCGGTCTGGGCGAGCAGGTCCAGTGAAGGCACGAGCACCAGCACACGGCCCGCGTGGAGCTCCTCCGCGCTGCGGACCGCCACCCGGGTCTTCCCGGACCCGGTCGCCATGATCACCTGTGTACGGAGTCCTCGCTCGGGAACCAGTGATCTTGCAGGAAATTCGAGGGCACTGAGCACCGCGTCAATGGCTTCTCGCTGGGCGGCCTCGCGCTGATCACCACGGCTCGCGGTCGACATATCCGTATGCCTTCTCCTGGATGCCGTCCGGTCGACTGGAGCGGCGGGAATCGGGAAACTTGCGCTTAGAGGAGCCACAGCTTCTACGGTTGGACCAACCCGGCTGGATGGCTGCTCCGCCTCCCCGGAGCACCGGGAAGGCCATGTGATGGATCTTGATAAGCCTTCCGAGCGGTCTGTACTGGCGTTCTCTGATTCCAGAGTCTATCTCAGTTAGAAAATGAAGCACGCAGGGCTATAAAATTGCTCGTATCCGACTCGACGTCAGGTGTTTTAGTCGGCAACGAGGATGGGAAGAAGGAAAGAAGCCCGTTTACCCCTCAGGTGCTTCAGATGCCATCCGGGCACCGAAGAAGTCGAGCACGACCTGATGAGGCAGGTGCAGAGTGCCGAAGAGGATCCTTCGTCACCTAGCGGCCATCGCGGTAGCCGCAGCGGTCACACTGGCCGTCCTGTGGGGAGCAGGAAAGCTCGACCTCCACGCCCCTGACGCCGGAAGCTCGACCGAGCCGCACAATCCCCTGAACGACCCCTTCTGGCCTCCCGCACCTCCCGCCCCGGCACCCCCCGCCCCGCCACCACCTCCGGTCTACCGCTAACCCGTGGACCAACCGGAGACTTGATTCGGTGTCACCCGATAGGCCCGCACTGACCTCCCGGTTGCCTGGCTGAGTCCACCCCTTCCTTCCGTCACTGCCACCCCTGTCTGCCGCCGGGCCGTCAGGTCCGTTGGTGGGCTGCGCGGAGCATGCCCACCTTGTGTGTCGGGCGTTGATGCGAGGCCGGTGGTGGCTGGAGCGCAGCGGAAGCCACTGGACCGCAACGCGACACATCGGCCGTACGCCCTCCATAACCGATCCAGGCCGGTCGACTGACCCCTGACCCCTGTGGACGGGTAGCTTCCGACCTCCCGGCACCGGATGATGAGCCGAAGACCGTGACCGCATGGAAGGGACAGGGGAACGGCATGGGAGATGCGCCGGGCCACGACAAGGCGGACGTCCTGCACGTGGTGGAGCAGGCGATAAGGATCCGGATGGTGTGGGAAGAGGTCTCCTCAACCCACTGGGCCGGCCCTTTCGACGAAGCACTGGAGGCGCTGACCGCAGCTGCTCACCGCTGGGGTGTTCCGCTCGACAGCTCTTTTGCCAGACGGGCCGCCCTGGGAATTCATGCGGGCTCCTGGGAGTGAGCGCATACGCAGCACCCCCGGTCCCTTCCAGCCAGCCTGATCCCCCGTCACTCGACCGACCACCCGTCCCCCCTTGCTGCTGCTCGGGCCGCAGGCCCTTAGGTGGGCCGCGCGGAGCGTGGCCCACCTACTTGTACGGGTGTTGATGCTGTGCCAGTTGACGCGGGGTCAGGTGGCTGGAGCGCAGCGGAGGCCACGGGTCGGCCGGAGGCCGGCCGCGGGGGGGGCGGCGCGGGCCCCACTCGCCTCGAGGCGGTGGCGGTGGGGGGGGGGGGGGCCGCCGGCTCGCGGGCCCACGGCCTGCTCGGTGGTCCTGTCGGGGAGATCCAGGTCCGTGCCGCCCTTGCTGACCCTGCCGACG
>NZ_JBIWOS010000023.1:26356-27745 GCF_044767885.1 Streptomyces sp. NPDC101194 | reverse complement strand
CAGACTCAACCACCGCTACGAACGCCACCCCCGCAACTACCTGGCCTTCCTCGGCCTCGCCGCCGCACTCTGCTGCTACAAACGACTCCTCCGACTCACCACATAGGACACGGTCTAAGAACTTGCGCGAATAGGCGCGGGTCGGGGATCGGTCAAGGCCGTGCTGCAGTCCGGCAGTTGTTACTCACCGTGATCGTTCTCGGGTGGATGTGGGGTCTGCATAGACGTGTACTTTGCCCGGGCGTCAGGTTGGGGTTGCTCGTTGGGCGTGCGTAGAAGTACGCAATATCGTTCCTGGTGTGTGCTGGGGGCGGGTTGGTGTCGGTGGGGGCAGTTACCGTGGCGGTCATGTCTGACGATCTCCAAAGCAGTGGCTTGTACCGTGAAGGTGTCGTGGCGGGCGGGCGGTTGACCGATCCGGGGTGGCTGGTGAACACCGATCCGGGGCGGGTCGTGTCCGCGTTGGACGGTGCGGTGGGTCGGGAGGAGGTGCTGGCGGCGGCGGTGTACCGGGCATCGGCGCATCTGCACCGGGACGCTGGCGCGGGGGTGCGGCGGCAGTCGCTGGCGTTGGACGCGGCCCGGTATGGCGATCGCGGGTTGGCGGGGCGGATTACGGCGGTGCCGGTGGAGGGGGAGCCTGTGGCGCGGTGGGGGGTGGACTGGGCCACGGGTGGCATGGTTACCCCGAGGCTCCGGCATATGTTCACTGGCCACAGCGACGAGGTGAACGCGGTGGGGACGACGGTGGTTGACGGCCGCTCGGTCGCTGTCACCGGCAGCGACGATGGGACGGCGTGGGTGTGGGACCTGGCCACCGGCCAGCCCGTCGGCGAGCCCCTGGAAGGCCACACCGGCCCGGTGTGGGCGGTGGCGACGGCGGTGGTGGACGGCCGACCAGTCGCTGTCACCGGTAGCTATGACCGTACGGTGCGGGTGTGGGACCTGGCCACCGGCCGGCAGGTCGGTGAGCTCCTGGAAGGCCAGACCGAGGGGGTGGCGGCGGTGGCGACGGTAGTGGTGGGCGGTCGCCCGGTCGCTGTCACCGGCAGCGACGATGGGACGGCGTGGGTGTGGGACCTGGCCACCGGCCAGCCCGTTTGTGAGCCCTTGGAAGGCCACACCGGCCCGGTGTGGGCGGTGGCGACGGCAGTGGTGGACGGCCGACCAGTCGCTGTCACCGGCAGCGACGATGGGACAGTGCGGGTGTGGGACCTGGCCACCGGCCAGCAGGTCGGTGAGCCCCTGGAAGGCCACACCGATGCGGTGAACGCGGTGGCGACGGTAGTGGTGGGCGGTCGCCCCGTCGCTGTCACCGGCAGCGACGATGGGACAGTGTGGGTGTGGGATCTGACCACCGGCCAGCAGGTCGGTGAGCCCCTGGAAGGC
>NZ_JBIWOS010000023.1:0-26256 GCF_044767885.1 Streptomyces sp. NPDC101194 | reverse complement strand
CACACCAGCGAGGTGTGCGCGGTGACGACGGCGGTGGTGGACGGCCGACCGATTGCTGTCACCGGCAGCGACGATGGGACAGTGCGGGTGTGGGACCTGGCCACCGGCCAGCAGGTCGGTGAGCCCCTGGAAGGCCACACCAGCGAGGTGTGCGCGGTGACGACGGCGGTGGTGGACGGCCGACCGATTGCTGTCACCGGCAGCGACGATGGGACAGTGCGGGTGTGGGATCTGACCACCGGCCAGCCCGTTGGCGAGCCTCTGACCGGCCACACCGGCGGGGTGGGGGCGGTGGCGACGGCAGTGGTGGACGGCCGACCGGTCGCTGTCACCGGCAGCACCGATGCCACGGTGCGGGTGTGGGACCTGGCCACCGGCCAGCCCGTTGGCGAGCCTCTGACCGGCCACACCGGCGGGGTGGAGGCGGTGGCGACGGCAGTGGTGGACGGCCGACCGGTCGCTGTCACCGGCAGCACCGATGCCACGGTGCGGGTGTGGGACCTGGCCACCGGCCAGCCCGTTGGCGAGCCTCTGACCGGCCACACCGGCGGGGTGGAGGCGGTGGCGACGGCAGTGGTGGACGGCCGACCGGTCGCTGTCACCGGCAGCACCGATGCCACGGTGCGGGTGTGGGACCTGGCCACCGGCCAGCCCGTTGGCGAGCCTCTGACCGGCCACACCGGCGGGGTGGAGGCGGTGGCAACGGCGGTGGTGGACGGCCGACCGGTCGCTGTCACCGGCAGCACCGATGCCACGGTGCGGGTGTGGGACCTGGCCACCGGCCAGCCCGTTGGCGAGCCTCTGACCGGCCACACCGGCGGGGTGGAGGCGGTGGCAACGGCGGTGGTGGACGGCCGACCGGTCGCTGTCACCGGCAGCACCGATGCCACGGTGCGGGTGTGGGACCTGGCCACCGGCCAGCCCGTTGGCGAGCCTCTGACCGGCCACACCGGCGGGGTGGAGGCGGTGGCAACGGCGGTGGTGGACGGCCGACCGATTGCTGTCACCGGCGGCTGGGACAGGACAGTGCGGGTGTGGGATCTGACCACCGGCCAGCAGGTCGGCGAGCCCCTGACCGGCCATACGGACCGGGTCGTGGCGGTGGCGATGGGAGTGGTGGAGGGCCGTCCAGTCGGCGTCACTGGCGGCTGGGATGAGACGGTGCGGGTGTGGGACCTGGCTACCGGCCAGCAGGTCACTCCCTTCCTGCCCTTCCCCGCGTCTGTTCCCGCGGTGGCGGTGGCGCTGGGCGGAGAGCTGTTGGTCGGCTTCGACAGGGAACTCGCTTGCTTGTCCCCTCGCTGACCGCACACGGCGCTGGCCCTGCCTGCACCGATGCCGTCGTGCCATACGGCACTACTGCGGTAGCCGTAGCCGCTTGGCACCGAACTGAATCAGACATCCCATGTCACCGGCGGCCGGAACCTGAGGGCCCGGCGGCGAAGCGGCGATACCGAACCCACCCGGGCGAGCGCACGCACGTACCCTAGACCGCCGTAACCCCTTGCCTTGCATCAGCCGTCGAAACCGTGCGGGTGTCGCGCCACGCCGTAACGGCAGGCTGAACCACCAACCCATACCCCCGCCCCCGCGCCGGCACGGGCGCCGCTCGCCCGTCCGGCGAGACCACCACCAGCGCCGCGATCACCACCCCCGCGGCGCCGTGCGACCGTTGGGGAGTGATATGCCCGTACTGCCGTCGTGGCTGACCGAACCATTGTGGGACCAGTTCTCTGCCCTGCTCCCAACACGGCCCGTTTTCGATCCGGCCCACCCGCTGGGCTGCCACCGCCGCCGTATCAGCGACCGCACCGTCTTCGACAAGCTCCTGCAGGTCCTGCGATTCGGCTGCTCCTACCAGGCCATCGCGGATGCCACGTGCTCGGCGAGTACGATCCGGGCCCGCCGGGATGAGTGGATACGCCTGGGGATCTTCGCCCGGCTGAAGCAGATCGCGCTGGACGCCTACGATCGCGTTGTCGGTCTCGTTCTGGATCGGATCGCGATCGACGGCGCGATCACCAAGGCCCCCGGCGGGGGCGAGGCAGCCGGGCGTTCACCCGTCGACCGGGGCAAGCAGGGGATGAAACGCTCGGGTATGACGGACGGCTACGGCATTCCCCTCGGCCGCATCCTGGCCGGCGCCAACCGCCACGACTCTCCCCTCCTCGCCCCTACCCTGGACCTCCTGGAAGAGCTTGGGCCGTTGCCCGAGGCGATCACCGTGCACCTCGACGCCGGCTACGACTCTGCCACCACCCGCACCCTCCTCAACGAGCGCGGACTGCACGGCCGGATCGCGCGCAAGGGGATCAAAGCGCCCGTCCAGGCCACCCAGCGATGGCACGTCGAACGCGCGCGCGCCTGGCAGAACGCCTTCCACCGGCTCACCCGCTGCTACGAACGGCGCGCCACCGTCATCGATGCCTTCTTCGACCTCGCCGACACCATCATCACCGTCCGTAGCCTCATCCGCCGAGCCTGGGCCACCCACCGCTGGGACACACGCCCTCAACGTCGGCGGTGATCATGTGCCTATTCGTGCGGCCTCTAAGTTGCCCGGCCGGCGTCGCACGGCGCGATGGCGCGCGGCTGATAGACGGGCAGCGCGAGCGTCTGGGGCAGCTCGGCATGGTGCGCTTCCCCGCGGGAGCAGGAAGCGCCCGCGAAGGCGTCCAAGAGTGGCTCCTGGGCGCTCAAGGAAGGCGTGGCGCTCTTTGGGTGGCAGGAGACCGGATGCCGCCAGGGAGAACTCCGTCGCCGTCGCACCCTGTCGAGGAAGACCCGCCCGAGCATTCCGGCCCCCCCGTAGTGACCGACAGGCAGTGGTCAAGGCTGGGAAGGTGCCGGCGCCTTCGCGCGGCACGCCCTTGCTGCAACAGGAATTTCCGTCGTGTGTCATTGTGCGGTCTTCGAGCCGCCGTCGACGGGGATGGTCTGCCCGGTGATGGACTTGGCGCTGTCAGAGGCGAGGAAGAGCGCCAGTGCGGCGATGTCGTCGGGGTCGGTGAAGTGTTTGAGGGACTGGATGCTCAGGGCGTCGGCGGTGACCACCGCCAGGGGGCGTCCGCTGGCGTCGGCTCGGCCCTGCAGGACCCGCTGGATGCGGTCGCCGGCGACTGCGCCCGGGGCGATGGCGTTGACGCGGATCCCGTCGTCCCCGAGTTCGATGGCGAGGGTCTCGGTGAGGGCGATCAGTCCGCGTTTGGTGGTCGCGTAGGGGCTGCGGTTGGGGTAGCCGTAGCGTCCGCCGACGGAGGACATGATCAGTAGGACGCCGCAGTCGGACTTCTTCAGGAAGGGGATGGAGAGCCGGGTGACGTTGAAGGTGCCGGTGAGATTGACGGCCAGCACCTTCTCCCACTGATCTGGGTCCATCTCTTCCACTGGTGCGGTGGGGCCGGAGATGCCTGCGTTGTTGACCAGTACGTCGATGCCGCCGAGGGTGTGGGCCGCGGCCTCGACGAAGGTCTCGACGGCGGGCCGGTCGGACACGTCGCAGACTGTTCCGGTGATCACCGGATCGGACTCGGTGATCCGTTCGAGGGCCCGTTCGTCGACGTCGCAGATGTGTACCCGGTCGCCGTTGGCCGCGAAGGCCCTGGCCGTCGCGAGTCCGATGCCAGCGGCTCCGGCCGTCACGACGACTCGTCGTCCAGTGTTCATGAGGGTTCCCTCCTCGGTCGTAGCGGCCGCGCTGCCCGGTTGCCGCGTGGGGTCAGTTGGGTTCTGCCCGGCGCCAGGTGAGGGCCGAGTTGACGGTCTTGCCGCTCGACGTGATGGGGGATGCGGTGCTCAGGCGCAGCGTGTCGCCGTCGAGTTGCACCACACGTGGTTGCGTCTGGCCGGTCCAGTCGGGGAACAGGGACACGAACATGGAGTGGGTGAGGGTCTGCTTCTCCTCGTCGACGTGGAACGGTCCCGAGTAGGCGATGTAGGAGGTCGCTTCCGCCGTGTACTCCTCACTCGTGCCGTCGAACCAGTCCCCGGAGGCGAAGACGGGACGGTCGGGGCTGGACAGCTGCGCGGACATGTACCCGTCGGGGGTGTACATGATGATGCCCTGCGGTTCATGGCCCAGCGGCTCGAACGGCTCGGAACCGTCCACCGGGATCTCCTGGTACGACACCAGCTTCCAGGCGCCGATCAGCCGTTTGCGCAGACCCTCAGTCATCACTGCCTCCGTCAACAAGTGCGCCGTTTTGTTCTGGCAGGCCGGCCGGCACCGCCGGTAGCTGCTGGACTCAACCCGCCCATGAAGATGATTTAGGGGCCGGCCCAAGTCCGCTCGGCCCGCTGCGCCGTCCGGGTGCCTGGTACGGGAAGGACGGCGCCTGGTGAAAGTGGCCACCCCCTGCTCGGGGGTGACTCCACACCTGCTCAGTGGATCCCCCCACCCGTACGGCACGTGACCTGCGAACGGACGCCACAGTCGCAGTCCGGCCAGCCAGTGGCGGGAGAGGCTGCCTCGCGTGCCGTGCCCGGCGGGCATGTGGCGCCTTTGGCTGCTTCGATGGTGAAAGGTGTGAAGGGAGACGCTCGTGTCGGTGGCCGGGTCGTTGTCGCCTGAGAGCGTGACCGAGCTGACCCGGGCGCTGGACCTGAGGTTCCGGCTCCGGTGTGCTGGTGGGATCGGCGATGACTGCCGCGGCGGCGGTCAGCGCCAGGTTGGCCCGGTCAATGACAGCGGTGGCGTTGAGCGGCGAGGAGTGCGCAGGGTTCGGTACGGACAGCACCGCTTTGAGCTGCCAGCGCCTGTCACGGCCCTGCGTCATGTGGTAGCTGGGCTGGCAGGCCTGGAACACCGGGCAACGCCGCCAAGCACCATGACGCGCGCACCACCAAAAAGCGCCGCCCCTGCACGGACGAACTGCTGAGTGAAGTAGTCCGCCGCGCGGTACCGCGCCCGGGGTCAGGTGCTGAGGCGGCAGGAGCGCCAACGGTGGCCGGTGCGGCTGATCAGTCCGCGAGCTTCGAGGCGGCCGAGCTGGTAGGCGACGGAGCCGGTGCTGGACAGACCGACCCGCTCGCGGCACGTGGCCAGCGCCGCTCCGCACCCCGCCACCAAACGTGAGGCAGGCGGCGCCGTCAACCACCGCCCCGCGGGGTGGGGCCTCACCTCGCTCGTACGGATGGCGTGCGCGGCGCCGGCGAACCCGGCCGGGCGATGGCCGCGTCAGAGTCGGCATGAAGATCGACGCCCAGCACATTGATGAGCTCGGCCTCGTGGGTCTCGACATCACCGCCGCCGACGAGCAAACCGCCCACGCCGTAATGGCCGGGCTGGAGCAGTGGTGGGCCACCTCCGGCATCACCCCGTACAACGCGAGCCCGGAATGCCGGGTGTGAAGGCCCGCGTGTACGCGGACATCCGACGCCGCAGCCCCGCCACCTCCGCATGAATCAGCGGCCGCGTGCTGGGGATCGGGAGGCCCGATCCCCAGGGTCAGCGGCGGAGGGCGTAATGGGTCAGGCGGGAGCGGGCGGCCTGTCGCTGATCCCGAGCGCCTGGACGACGGCGTCCCACTGTGGCCCGTCCGTGCTGTCGACACTGAACGCGGCGTCAGTTGCCATACGATCGGTGAGGCGCCACAGGGCGGCGACGGCGCGGAATGCGGGCAGTGGTTCGTCAGCGAGCAGGGCAGTGAGGCGTTCCTCGACTTGGTCGAGGAGGGCGGTGAGGTCGGCGGGCACGGGCGCGGTGCGGGCCTGTACTTCGGTGATGTGGGTGTCCCAGTCGTCTTCCGGTCCGTTGGTGTCGGCCAGGTACGGGCGCCGACGGTCGACGGCTTCCCAGTCGAGCGAGTAGCGGGTGCTGCCGTGCCAGCCACATGAGCACGCACCGCGCAGCTCGGTGGCGAGCGGGGCGCCGAGCGTGCCGTCATAGGCCCACCAGTCAACGCTCTGGTGCACTATCGACCCGCTGCCGGCATCGCAATACACCGGGCCCGGCTCCGTGCCATCAGCCAACAGGATGCCGGGCCGGCCCTCGTGCTCGCTGCCGAACTCCTCGGCCTCCCACATGCTCGCCCCTCCCCCACCGGAACGCCGGTGACACCTCAAAGGCCGGCCGACCGGGCGGCGCGCTGCAGCGCCGTCTCGTTCATGGGCCCGGCTGCCTCACCCATCACCTTGCCCGAGCCCGGCCGGGTCCGGCGGGCGAATACCCGCACGGGTGAATCACGGCTCCCTGGCATCGACGTCAGCCTGGCCGGGACGGTCTGGAGCTCAGCCGTGGCTTCCTGCTGCCTATTTCGGCACGGTGTGGGGCCTGATTGTCTCTGGCCTTGGTCTTTCAGTGACGGGTCCGCCGCTGTGTGGCGGCGGACCCGTTGTTCTTCTAGATCTGGCGCCATGCGTCGCCGGCCTGGTCGGTCTGGCGGATGATCCGTTCTCCGGCCGCGGGAGCGGGCCACACCTGAAGCAGGTAGACCTCGACCGGGTCGTCGTCCGGGCCGAGACTGTCCTTGACACGTCCCTCGTCACGGCCGCGGGCATGGACACGCACGCGGTAGCTACCCGGTCCGTCGGGGGCAAGGTCGGGCAGGTCCTCGGCTTCGCCGTCCTCCCAGGAGGTGACAAGAGCCGAGCCGGTGGTGGAGATGAACGACGTCTGCACCACCTCGTCCCAGTCACCCTCGTGGAGCGGTGGCTCGGACACGTGCGTGGTGACGGTGACCTCGACCGGTCCGAGAGTCAGTCCGGTCAGGACGCTTGCGCCGTCCTCGCCGACGGCGATCAGCCCGTTGCCGGCGTCCGCGATGTCCGGTGCCTGGTCGGTACCGAGGTCCGGGTCGACGATGTAGAACTGACGGGCATACACCCACACACGGGTACTCCCGCGTCCTTCCGGCATACCGGGTGCCTCCTCGGCGTCAGGGCGTGTCCGCTAAATCGGTCGTCTGGTCAGCGGTCTATCCAGGCCGGCGCCCACACGTCGTCCGGGGTGCGCAGCCTTGAGGTGCGCAGATGGTCGCGTAGCGCGGTCAGCACGGGGTGCTGGTCTCCGGTGCGGGACAGCAGCACGTGCGTGTACACCGGGGTCGGTTCGCGCAACGGGATGCGCCGCAGGTCGTGGGTCTGGGGCCACACGTACCGGTCCCCGCTGCCGACGAGGGTGGCCAGCGAGGCCGAGTCGGCCAGCGCGTCCATCAGGGCCTCGTCACCGAAGTGGGGGCCGAGCGCGTCGATGCTCAGACCGAAGGCCTCGGACAGCGCCTGGTAAAACGCCGCCCACTCCGTGCCGGGCCTGATCCCGGGGATCCAGATGCGGTGGCCGGCCAGGTCCGCAGGCCTGACCCAGGGCGCGTCCGCCAACGGGTGGCCGGGGCCGACCAGGAGCTCCAGGGCTCCGTCCAGGAGTCGTTCGGCGCTGATCCCGGCCGGGACCTGGCCTGCCGGCAGAGCACGGAAGGACGCGTCGACAGTTCCATCGAGCACCGCGTGGGTGGCCTGGGCGGCGTTCTCCTCGCTCAGTGTGACGGCGTCGAGGTTCATCTCGGGGTGGGAGCGGTAGAACCGGTAGACGGCCTGGGCAGGAGCGATGCGCCGGTTGAGGACGTCGACGCGCAAGGGCCGGCCGCCGGGGCGCACGGCCTGCTCGGCCTGCTCGACGGTAATCAGGACCTTCTTGGCGTGCGGCAGGAAGACCTGCCCGTCCAGGCTCATCCGGGAGCCGCGGGAGGTGCGCACCAGGAGCGTGACCTCGAGGTGCTTCTCCAGGGTCGCGATCCGCTTGGAGACCGCCTGCTGGCTGATCCCGAGCTCGTCCGCCGCCGCCTGGAACTGGCCGGTCTCGGCGACGGCCACGAACGTCCGCATCGCTTCAACATCCACATGCCCACCCTAATTTCACAACGATTGGTTGTCGCTGGTTGGTCTCGAGGTTGTTTGATCGTAGGTTCTTCAGGGTGGTGGGATTAGCGCATGTCTACTCGCACAGATCAGATCATGTATGTCCAGAAGCCCGAGTTCGCACGTCATATGGAGCGAGTCGTGGAGGTGACCGACGCGACGTCTCGGCTGAACGTGCTGCCGTTCAGCGACGGCGAAGGTCGTGCTGAACTGCTTTCTGTTGTGTTCGGTGGTCCGCTCCCGGAGTCGGTGACGATCTACCCGCCGTTCTTCACCGAGTGCGGGCTGAACACGACGTTCGGGGAGAACGTCTTCGTCAACCAGGGATGCACGTTCATGGACAAGGGCGGGATCCGCATCGGCAACGGTGTCATGATCGCCCCGAAGGTCAATCTCATCACCGGGGGGCACCCTCTGCCCCTCGCCGAGCGCTGCGAGTACCTCTCCCTCGCCCCGATCGTCATCGAAGACGACGTCTGGATCGGTGCGGGAGCAACGATCACGCAGGGAGTGACCATCGGTGCTGGCGCGGTGGTCGCTGCCGGCGCGGTGGTCACTCGTGATGTGCCTGCCCGCACCCTGGTCGCGGGAGTTCCCGCCCAGGCCATCAAGACGATTGACTGAGCCCGGCCGGGCCGCCGGTCCGGGGCGAACAGCACGTCAGCACTCTGATCCTGATGCCCCATCACGCCTGGCTGGCCGACCAGCAGTGGGACCGCATTCGTCCGCTGCTGCCGACCAGCAACGGGAGGCGGGGCCGACCCTGGACTGATCACCGCCGTGTGGTGGAGGCGATCGTCTACCGGTACCGCACCGGCATCCCCTGGCGAGACCTCCCGAGCAGGTTCGGGTCGTGGAAGACCGTGTGGGCCCGCCACCGCCGGTGGGCCGGGGACGGGACCTGGGACCGAATCCTGGGCGTGCTGCTCGCTGATGCGGACGCTGCCGGGCAGCTCGACTGGCGGGTCGCGGTGGACTCCACGATCAGCAGGGCCCACCAGCACGCCACGAACACCCACCGTCCTGAATCGTGCCGGGCTGCGGCCCACGCCCACGGTCCCGGTGCCCACTGCGAGCCTGTCAGGCACGCGATCGGGCGCTCTCGTGGCGGGTTGACCACGAAGATCCACCACGCCGTCGACGGCCGGGGCCGCCCCCTGGCTGTGGTTGTGACACCCGGGCAGGCGCACGACGGGCAATCCTGCCGTTGCTGCTGGGCGACCTGCGCATCCCGAGGACTGGGGCAGGTCGCCCGCGCACGACGCCGTCCATGCTGCTCGGGGACAAAAGCAGCACGTAGTCGGGGGCTCCGGAGCCTTGCGCGTACACGGCGCGCGCATAAAGGAGGGTCCCGAGGGTCTGGAAACCCTGCCGTCCTGCGGCAGGGCTGGCTGTGCGCACAATCGCGGCGCGCAGACGTCGACATTTCCCTCGGTCCGCGCGCTCGGCCAGCGAAAAGCGCAACCGAGGCCGGTCTCATCCCCGTGCCTGGGCGTGTTCGGGGCGGTGTCAACGGTTGAGCTCGGGGTGACTCGAAGTGCTGAGGATTGCAGCACGGAGGGGTGGCCTTGCGCGTCCGGCGCCCTGGGGTGGCAGCAAACTACAGGTCAGCCACCGCATTTGAGGAGCAGCTTGTGCACACACCGCCGCGTCATGTCGCTTTGATCATGGATGGTAATGGCCGTTGGGCCGAGCAGCGGGGATGTGAGCGTGCTGACGGCCATTCGGCTGGCGAGGAGGGCGTCGTGGCGAGCGTGCGGGCCGCCGTGGACAGTGGGGTTTCCTGGCTGACGTTGTTCGCGTTCTCCACCGAGAATTGGCGCCGCCCACAGCCCGAGGTCGACTTCATCATGCGGCTCAACCAGCGAGTGATCCGTAACAACCTCCGCGCCTGGAACGATATGGATGTCCGTATGCGCTACCTGGGTGTAGCCGATGCACGCATCCCGAAGTGTGTTTACGAGGACATCGCCTTCGCTGAGGACCTGACCCGCAACAATAGAACCTTGACCCTGACAGTGGCCCTCGACCACGGTGGCCGGCGTGACTTGGCACGCGCGGCGCGCTCGATCGTTGCACACGGCGTACCGGCCGATCAGATCACCGAGGAGACCCTCGCCGGGCACATGCAGTTCCCGGACCTGCCCGACGTCGACCTGCTGGTGCGTACCTCCGCCGAGCACCGGCTATCGAACTTCATGCTGTGGCAGGCCGCCTACGCCGAGCTGGTATTCCTTGACGTGCTGTGGCCCGACTTCCGCGCTGAGCACTTTCGCCAGGCGGTGGATCTGTACCATCGGCGCCAGCGCCGCTTCGGCGATGTTTCTCAGCCCGCAGCGCAGGCTGCCGCTGTCAGCACGAGCGCGTGAGCAGGAGCTCAATCAGGCACCGTGACCTGGCTGGGCGCTGCCCATCTGCGTGGCCGCAAGCCCTTCAGCGTCATGCCGGACGGATCCTGGCCGGGCTCGGCGTCATGCTGGTGGTGTCGGCGGCATTCGGAGCGGATGTCTCCCACCGTCTGTCAGCGGGCGGGTACCAGTACCGGGACACGGCAACCCGGCGGGCGGTGGATGTCCTCGCGTCCGAGTTCCAGCTCCCCGCCGATGCGAACTTCGTCGTAACCGTGCATGAGCGCAGCGGTGTGCGGTCAGGGCCGGCGGCCGGCGCCGGCCAGGCCCTGGTGGCCCGGATCCGCGCGCACCCGGAAGTGACGGTTGCAGCCGATCCGTGGACGTCTCCCCCCGGCTCCCCCCTCTTCAGCGCGGACGGCCGCACCGCCCTGGTGCTGGTGCACATCTCCGGGTCGGAACGCGTCTCCGCTGCGACCGCCCGGAACCTGGCTGACCAGGTGACGCGCACCGAGGGACTGCACGTGGGGGCGGCCGGAAGGGCGCTGGTCCAGGGTGAGCTGACCCGCGATGCGCAGGACGCGCTGCTGCGCGCGGAACTCCTGGCTGTCCCTCTGACTTTCCTCGCCCTGCTGCTGGCCTTCCGGTCCCTGACTGCGGCGCTGCTTCCCGTCGCTGTCGGCATGGTGGCCGTCACCACGACCTTGGCCCTGCTGCGGCTGCTCACGCTGGTCGTCCCGGTCGGTGTATTCGCCCTCAACCTCACCACCGCACTCGGCTTCGGTCTCGCCGTGGACTACAGCCTCGTCCTCATCACCCGCTACCGCAGCGAACGCGCCGCCGGGCACGACCGCAACCAGGCCCTGGACGTCACCGCCCGCACCGCCGCCCGCACGGTCATCTACTCCGCGCTCGCTGTCTGCGCCGCCCTGCTGGCATTGCTGTTCTTCCCGGTCTATGCGCTGTCATCGCTGGCCTACGCGGCGCTGAGCGTGATCGCCATCGCCGCGGTGAGCGCCGTGATCGTGGTGGTGTGCACGATCACCCTGCTGGGGCGCCGCGGCGACCGGCTTCTCCTGCCCGGTGAGCCTCCACCACGCCCCCGCCCCCGCGGGGAGGGCTGGGGAAGACTGGCTGCCTTGGCCACCGACCGCCCCTGGCTGTGGTCCATTCCGCTGGTAACGCTGCTGTGCGCGCTCGCCGCGCCCTTCGCCCACGCCACGTTCACCACCTCTGACGAGCGGATGCTGCGCGACACCTCGGCCGTGCGGGCCGCGACAGAGCAGATGCGAACGCGGTTCGACCTGCGTCAAATTGATCCCGTATGGCTCCTGCTGCCTCCCGGTTCCGCCGGCGACGGCAAGGCCGTCGCTTATGCCCAGGCTGCGGCCCGCACCCGGGGCGTGGCACAGGCCACGGTACTGACCGCCTCCGGCCCGGCGGGCCGCAATGTGGTTCGGGTGGTGACCACCGACGCGCCGAGCAGCGACGAGGCCGCGGCAACGTTGGCCCGCCTACGGGCGCTCACCTCGCCAGGGCCGGTCACCGCAGTGGGCGGCACGGCAGACAGAGTCAACACTCTCGCCGCTCTGTCCGGACAGCTTCCCTGGGCGCTGGGCTTCATGGCTGCCAGTACCTTCGTGCTGCTGTTCTTGTTCACCGGCAGCGTGCTGATGCCCGTCAAGGCCCTGGCCCTGGCGGGCCTTGGGTTGACCGCCAGCATGGGCGTGCTGGTGACTGTCTTCCAGGACGGAAACGCGGCGTTCCTGCTCGGCGATGTCAGCGCCCCCGGGTACCTCGATCCCTCTGTCGTCATCCTGATCATTTGCGTGTGCTTCGGGCTCGCCACCGACTACGAGATGTTCCTCCTCTCCCGCCTCCGTGAGTATTACCTCCTCACTGGCGACATGCGCATCGCCGCCATCGAAGCCGCGCGGCAGACCGCCGGCACGATCTCCTGGTCCGCCGTCATCCTGATCACCGTGCTACTGACGCTGGCCACCTCTGCGCTCACCACGCTGAAGATGGCGGGCATCGGAAGCGCTCTGAGCGTCCTGGTCGACGCCTTTGTCATCCGGCCGATCCTCGTTCCCGCCGCGCTGGCCCTCTTCGGACCCGCCAACTGGTGGGCGCCGCCGTGGATGCGGCGCCTCCACGACCGCATTGGCCCACGCGAACACCCGCCCACGTCACCAGGGCTGACCATTCCTGCACCTGTCCACCCCCCTGCCACCGCCGACGGCATCAGCTGATGCCGTCCACCGGCTTACAGCATCCGTCACGGAGCACCCATGACCACTGTTCCAGCCCCCTCCCAGGAAGCGTCCTTGCGTACCGCTCGCCGCGTCAGTGGCCTGCTGGATCCGGTGCCCTGCCTGGCCCTCGTCACGGTCCTGACCGGCTGGCACGCCGAACGCGTTAACGGCATCAGATGGGGCCTGTTCGCCGCCCTGTTCACCGTAGCCATCCCCCTTGCCCTGAACACGGCCGGTCGACGCCTTGGCTACTGGGACAGCCGTCATCTGCCCCGCCTCAAGGACCGTCTCCTGCTGCTGCCCGCCAGCATGGCGTCCGTCGCCGTCGGCCTCGCCACGATGTTCGCCATCCACGCCCCCACGGAGATGACCGCACTGTTGATCGCGATGCTCTGCTGCGCGGCAGTGGTGCTGGGCATCACCACAGTGTGGAAGGTGTCCCTCCACACATCCGTAGCCGCAGGAACACTCGCCGTCCTCACACTGGCCTACGGGCCGCCCACACTTGTGCTGGCTCCCCTGATCCCCCTACTCGGCTGGTCCCGAGTCCGTCTGAACGCCCATACCCCCGGTCAGACCATCGTAGGAGCCGTGCTGGGAACTGTCCTCGGCGGCTTGGTCTTTGCTCTTCTGCGATAACCGCCGACCACACGTCCCTTCACCCGCGAACCCAGCCCCTCAAGATCGCAATGCTGGTCACACGTCCTCTTCGCACCGACACCTCGACCACTCTCGACAAGGCATCCTCATGCTCACCGCCACCCGGCCCAGCCTCATGGACCTGACCATGCACGACATGGCCCAGAAGCAGCCCTGGCTGTCCCAGACGATGGAAGTCGTTCTCCACCTGGCCGGCCGGCCGCCTGCACTCTCAGGCCTCCGCAAGCACGTAGCCAGCCATCTTCCCCGGCTGCCCTGCTTGACTCACTACCTCCACGGCCCCGGGCTGAGAGCCCGCTGGGCCCACGACCCTCGGCCAGACCTGGAACAACGCATCAGGGAACGGACGATCGCACCCGGCCAGGCGCATCTCGACGCCACCCTGCAGGACCTGCTCCCCCACCCGCTCCCGCGCAACAGCCCACCATGGGACCTGTGGCTGCTGCACGGCCACTCCGCAGACCAGTACACGCTGTGCTACCGCTTCCACCATGCCTGCCAAGACGGCGCAGCACTGCGCAATGTCCTCTACACACTCTTCAACGCCGCCCCCGCAATCACCCCTGCACAACCGGAGCCCCGGGCCGGACTACGCGTACGCGCCCAGACATTCAAAGGAATGCTCAGCGCCCTCGCCCGCAACGACATTTGGAACGACCCCGCCCGCCCACTGCACAACTCCCGCATCGGCACCTGGGCCAGCGCCCCGACCCACGTACTGCGCGACATCGCAGCAGCCCGCGGCGGCAGCAGCAATGACGCCTTCCTGGCCGCACTGGCCACGGCCGTGCGGACCTGGACCCGTTCACACTGGTCACGGGGAGCCGACCGAGCGGTCCCCGCGGTCATGATGGTTGACGTGCGCCGCGCCCACGAGGCGGATCACCCCGGAAACCTGTTCGCCTACGCCACACTCCTGCTGCCCAGCCACCAGCCCACCCACCAGGACCGCCTCGACTCGATCATCGCAGCTACCCGCGAACCGAAGAGTCCCATGGCACGCACGGCCACACGCACCATCCTCGACAAGACCCCTACGTACATCGGCCGCGGCCTCGCCGCCCAACTCACCACACCGCCGCGAGCTGTCATCAACACCTCCCACGTCGCCTTCCACCGCCTCCTGCACTACCAAGGCGACCCGGTCACCCACATCCAGATGACCACGTGGCTTCCCCGCAACCACCCCGCCTCAGTCATCGCGTGCAGCTACAACGGCACCACCAGCGCATACTTCCTCACCGACGCTGCCCTCCCCGAGTTCCACCAGCTCGCTGCGTGGTGGGAACAGGCCATCAACGAAGCCCATGTATCGACTGCATCCACGTGAAGGTGCGCGACGGACAGGTGGCGAACCGTCCGATCTACGTGGCCCTCGCGGTGACCGTGGACGGCACCCGAGACATCCTCGTGCTCTGGGCCGGCGACGGCGGCGAGGACGCCAAGTACTGGCTCCAGTTGCTGACCGAGATCAAGAACCGCGGCGTCGAAGACGTCTGCATGGTCGTCTGCGACGGCCTCAAGGGCCTGCCCGATGCCGTCGCCACCGTCTGGCCGCAGGCGATCACGCAGACCTGCGTCGTCCAGCTGAGGCAGCAACGGTGGTTGCGCCGGACTCGCGTCCCAGCGCAATTGCCTGGCGTCCGGGCAGTCAGGCCCCGCCATCAGACATCTACAGAGAGTGCTCGGAGGCGGTCGCGGAACTCTCGTACGGACGGCACCGTGGAGTGCGGTTCGAGGTAGCGGCTGAACTTCGTCAGCCGGACGCATGCCCGGTCCGAGCGGACTCGGTTCTCCAGCAACTCCAGGCCAACGTTCGCGGCGTCCAGGGCGCCGTCCAGGTCACGAGTGGCCAGGGGAGCCTGGCGATCCGGCTGCGGGATGAGTCGGGGCCGCTGTTCACGGACGAGGAGTTCGTTGATCTCTTCCCTGTCCGGGGACGTCCTGCCTGGTCACCGGCCGGGCTGGCGCTGGTGTCGGTGTTGACAACAGCGCGCAGGCCACCGCGAACAGCGGCTTCGGCCAGGACGCGTTCACCACCGACTGGAACAGCAAGCAGGCCGTCTGCCCCGGTGCCAAGACCAGCATCACCTGGAGTGAACGGCTCTCCCAGAGGGGGACAGCCCGTGCTGCGGGTGCGGTTCTCCGTGCTCGACTGCCGGCCCTGTCCGATGCGACAGGAGTGCATCAACTCGCCCACCGCTGAACGCCGAGAGCTGCGACTGCGTCATCAGGACGAACACCACGCGCTCCAGGGAAGCCACCGCCGAAGAACTGCTGCGCGAGACCCAGGGAGACACCCCCATGCACCGACGCTCCTTCATCCTGCTGTCCGGAGCCGCCGCCACCGCACCGGCCCTGGACCTGGACCTGCTCATGAGAGGAGCGCCCGCACTCGCCGCAGCCCAGGACGGAGACAAAGTGTCCCCGAAGCTGGCCGGGACGGTCGAGCACGCCGTCCGGGAAGCGCGGGAACACGACGACAGTGAAGGCAGCGCCTCCACTCTGCTCTGGGCCGGCGGCATCTGGCAGAACGTCGGCAAACTCATCGCCGAGAGTCGCTACAACACCGCCGAAGGCATACGCCTGCACACCGCCTACATCGAGATGAGCGAAACCTACGGGTGGATGCTCTTCGACGCCGGACACCACCCGCAGGCCCAACGCGTTTACCAGACCGGCCTGCGCCTTGCCCGCACAGCCCCAGACGCCCCCGGCATCGACCACGCCACCGTCAACCTGCTTGCCTCAGCCGCCTACCAGGAATCCTGGCTCGGCCAGTACCACGAAGCCGCCACCCTGCTGGAAGTCGCAGAGAACCGCAGACCGCATGCCCTCACCCCGCGCTTGCACGCCGTACTGGAGATGCGCCGCATCGCACTCGCTGGCCAGCAAGGAGACACCGAGGCGCTGCACCGCGCCGACGGCCAGGCACGCACCCACCTCGCCGCCGCCCACGACAGCGAAGAACCCTGGTGGACTCTGTGGCTGGACTCTTCCGCGATCGACGCCCAGACCGGCCGGGCCCTGCTCGCCGCCCACCACCCCGACCTCGCCGAGCCCTACCTCGCCGGCCGCACAGTACTCACCGGCGACGGCTACCCCCGCGACCGGACGCTCTTCGCCAGCGAACTCGCCGACGCCCGCCTGCAGACCGGCGACATCAACGGAGCCTGCACCGCCGCCCGCCACGCACTCACCCTGGCCCAGCACGTCGGCTCCCACCGCGTCCACCACCACCTGGACACCGTCACCACCAGCCTGCGCCACCACCACGGCAACCACCCCCGCGTCCGTACCCTGCTCACCGACCTGCCCCACGCCGTGTAGGACTCCCTCTGCAGAAGACCGCAAGGCGGGGCCCGCGTGCCGATGGGCAGGCCGAGCATGACTGCCGATAGCGCCCTCGTGTTCCGCCCCGACACGGAGGAGATGTCACATCTCGTCCGGGCGCAGGTCACGGACCCACCGCCAAGTCCTCCCGGTATCCGGGCTGTAGAGGGACTGCCCGCCGGGGTACTGGCCGTAGTCACTGATGATCGCGGTCCACGGATCGGGGTCATCCCAGTGCACGAACGCGACAGCCTCCTCAGCCCGCTCGCGGTCGGAACCTCCGTCCTGGCCGTCGGTGCCTGGAAGGTCTGGACACCCCGCGGGGCAGGCCCGAGCTGCAGATGTTCGCCGAAGAACACTGGCAGCTCGCCCGGCACCCGGGTGTCCGTTCTGTGCGGCGCAGCGCAGGAGAGGGCCCCGGTGCTGTGCGGCTTCGACGGCATCAACGGCGGCTGATCTTCACCCCTGCGAGTGAGGACGCCCTGGTTGGCGCTGGTGCCGGGCCGCTACGTTCCCCCTGACCTGGTGATCGAAGAGGGAGGGCGTGGGGAGGCTTTCCCCACTCAAGCACAGGACTTTGAACTTCCTAGGCCGTTACAGCTTCACCGCCAGCGTCCCGGCGGGTGGGGACCTGCGGCCCCTGCGCAACCCGGACGCCGTTGAGCTCGACGATGACGAGGATGGCGCGGAGGACTGACATCTGCGGGCCGTCGGTGCTGGACGAGGACGTCGCGCGGTTGTCCCTCTCAAGTCTTGCCGATCTCAACTGCCTTGACCGCTATGGCTTCCAGGCATCCCGGCTCCATGATGGTGGCCTGTGCCCCCTGCGGCTACGACCGATGCCGAGGAAGACGAGGACGCCTGACTGAGGACCTCTGAAGCGTGAGTACCAGGAAGATTGCGATGTCAACCAGGGAGGACAGTAATGGTGATCGGATTGCCGCCGGACTGGCAGAGACGATCCAGGCGCTCCGCGCGGAGCTCACCGCGGCGATGGGCAGTGGGCGCGACGAGGCTTTGCGGTTCGAGCTGGGGCCGTGGAGTTGAACGTCACACTGGCGATCACCCGAGAAGCCACGGGGGACGGCGGGGTGCGGTGTTCGGCGTTGTGTCCTTCGGAACGAAGGGGCAGATCGGCGACCAGGCCACCCACCAGCTGTCGCTGTCAGTCACGCCGGTCACCGTCGATGGCAACGGTCAAACCGCATCAGTCAAGGTCAACGCCCAAGCGGCGGGTGAGCCGGACTGACGCTTCGGAGTGACGGACGTCGAGACGAAGGACTGCATCGGTGCTGAATGAGGATCTGGTCATCGAAATCTATGAGCCTCAAACGGGCTCAGTTGGTTCCGGCTATCTGATCAGCGAGGACACAGTGCTGACGGCGCGGCACGTCGTCGAGGGAGCGCTGCCAGATGATGGTCCGCTCGCGCCGCCATCACCAGAGAACTGGCAGGAGAGGTTGGGGGGACTTGCGCGGGACCGCCCGCATTGCCGCATCCGACAGCTGCGTCGCGGCGGGCAAGCAACTTTCGTCGATGCCGTCGTTGTGTGGTGGTCACCGCAGTTCGATGTGGCCCTGCTGGTCGTCACTGAGACCACCAGGAGGAGGCACATCCTGCTCGACGGTCCCGCTTCGCGCAGTTCGCCCACATGGGCGGATGTGACTGGTACGGATCCGGTTGAGGTCACCGCAGTGGGTTCCCGGACAGCGACGTGGACGGACGGGTACGTGAGTCTCGTCAGGTCAAGGGGCTTCTCACGCCGTTGTCGGGAGTGAAGAGCGACCGGTGGGTTGTCCAGATCGAAGGCGGAGCCCGTCTTGCGCGGCCCGGTGGCAGCAGTGTCTGGGCTGGTATGTCGGGCGCGGCGTTGTTCGCCGACGGTCTTTTCATCGGGATCACTGAATCGGACAAGGCCCCTGGTCATCCCGAGGCAAGAGAGCTGTGGGCGCTGCCGGCGAGGGCCTTTGCCGACGACCCGCACCTAGTGGCCTGGGTGCGATTGCGGAGCAATGCCTGGCTCAGGTCCTCGGCAGATCCCGGCGATGCCCAGCGGATGCTGCGCCAGATCGTTGATGCCAATCAGCGACTGCCGGTGCTGGATGACGCATCCACATCCAAGATCGCGCAGGCTTTGGCCGCGTTGCAGCATGCGCGCGACGACCGAACGGTCACCCGGCGTGCGGTGGAGCGCGTCCTGGCGATGATGCTCAGTAAGGGAGTGCTCCACGACGACCTATATTTCGAGATGTGGAGAGCTGTCTTCAAATCTCTGCGGGAACTGCGCACGGCTCTGGCGGAGGCCTACACCGAACTGGTCGTCACGGGGGCCGAGCCCGCGCGAGCCGCGGTCGACGCGATGCTCACCACCGTGCGTAGCGACCTGGGGCGACATGAGGCATCTTTCGAACGCCACGCCGCTGAGGCAACGGGCAACTGGATGCAGGTGCAGAACAGCTGGTCTGGGCTGCCGCGAGCTTCCCTCGAACTGCTGGCGTGCGCGAGACCCTGGACGCACTGATTTACCCGCTCAAACAGTACGCCGAAAACGGCGAGACTGACGCCTCCAGGTTTACGCCCCCCGGGCTCAACCGGCGCAACCCCGGGGCACCGTCAAGCTCCTACGCGAGGGAGCGTGAAGCGCGGTGTTTTCTGGGACGGCTACAAGGTCCACCTCACCGAGACCTGCGAACCGGACTGTCCGAACCTGATCACCACGTCGCCACGACCGACTCCACGGTCCATGATGTGCGGCTGGTCGCCCCGATCCACGCCCACCTCGCCGAGCGGGGCCTGCAGCCCGATTGCCACCTGGTCGACGCGGGCTACGCGACAGCCAGGGAAGTGGTCACCGCTCGCCGAATGCACAAAGTGAACCTGATGGGTCCGATCCTCGCCTCTACCAGCTGGCAAACCAGGGATGGCGGCTTCTCCCAGGCCGACTTCGCCATCGACTGGGTGAACCGGCAGGTGACCTGTCCCAAAGGCGCGATCAGCAGTCGTTGGATCGAAGACCGCTCGCAGGAGGGGACGGCCGTGGTCCGAGCACGCTTCCCGACGGCTGCCTGCCGTCCCTGCAAGTCCTGGGAGCAGTGCACCCGCTCCAACAGCAAGTGGGACATGGGTCGTCGGATCACCCTCCGCCCACAAGCGGAGTATGAGGCGAGTCAGCAGGCACGAACCCAGGAGGACACTCAGGAGTGGAAAGAGCAGTACGCACACCAGGCTGTGGTCGAAGGCACCATCTCCCAAGCTGTTCGAGCCTTCGGTCTGCGGGAATGCCGGTATCACGGCCTGGCCAAGACGCGGCTACAGCATCAGCTCACCGCGGCCGCGATGAACTTCCACCACCTCAATGCATGGTGGACCGACACCCCAAGAGCCTGCACTCGCACGTCGCATCTGGCAGCCCTCCGGCCTGCCCGGTAGAACGCGGCAGGACCGCGTCCAACGCGGGCTGACCGTCAGTCCCATGAGTTGAAGAGTGTTGCGCCAAGGGTCTCCGGCCGCCAGTGCTTGATCTGGCGCCACTCCGTCGCAGACAGAGCAGAGGTGTCCGACTCCGTCAGCGGCGACAGGAGCTGTGCTGCGCTCAAGGCGGCAAAGCCGACGTCAGTGAGGACGGTGGCCCAAGTGGGAGGCTTCTGGAACTCGTCGGTGTACCAGTAGCGCCGGTCTCCGACGAAGGCGATCAGCGGGTAGTGAGCGTGGAACAGCGCGATGTGTGTGCCGTCCCGATCGCTGATCGTGGCGCTGTGGAAGTTCTGCGGGTACTCCTGTTCCGTGAAGTCCTCGACCTGTCCGCCCGCAGCCCGCGCCGCGGCATACCAGGCGGCACGGCATGTCCTGGGATCGGTACTCGGCAGGGGCGGGTCACCCCGGTCGCGGAACCCGGTTACGCCCAGCTCCAAGCGGAAGGTGACCTGCGAGTCCTCCACGTTCATCCCTCCGAGCAGCCGTTCAACTTTGATGGCACAAACCTAGTGATCACCAACCTCTGTTGGCACAGGGCATTCGCCAACGGTGTCGGGAAACTGCCGGGGGTCGCTTCTGTCTGAGCGTACGACGAGGTGCGTCATGCAGAGGGCGCCCCGACTCCCCTTCTTGGTTGTGGGCCTGGACATGGCTCCCGATCCGCGGGGGACGGCAGGACTGCTGCAGAAAAGGGGTTCAGTGATGGAGTTCGCTGTTCTGATGGTTCTGTTGGTGGTAGCACCATCGGTCAAGAAGTTGGTGAAGAGTGCGGCTTCTCGGAATTGCGCCAAGGGAGAGGCCGCCTTGATCATTGCTCAGGGCTGGGCCGACGGCGCCCGCGCACGTGGCAAGGCCGAAATTATCAAGGCCAAGACCGTAGAAGGTCGGCGCGGCAGCGAAGTTCTCGTTCAATCTCAGACTCAGACCCACGGCGCCGGACGGAAGGGGGGAAACAAGAACCATGTCTGAAGGACGGCAGGCAGCAGCCGACGTGGTGTCGGCGATGTACCTGGAGAAGAAGCCGGAGCTGCTCGGTCATGCGCGCCGCTGCCTGGCAAAGGAGAGCATTCCGGAGTCGCGCCTCAGCGCTGAGGACGTTGTGCAGGACGCTTTTGTCGTCACGTTGGCCAACCATGAGAAGACACCCATCCGGAACTTGGCTGGGTATGCATACAAGGTCATCTCCGGAAGGGTCCGTGACGAGAGCCGGCGTGTGGGAGTCGCTCGTCCCTTCGACCCGATGCAGTTCATCCGAGTCTCTGAGGTGGTCAGTGAGGATGTCGACGGCCGCCTGGACGTGATGAACGGGCTTGCCTCGCTGTCACCGCAGCAGAGAAGGCTCGTGATGCTGGCCAAGGGTTACGGCTTCACACACGCCCAGCTTGCCGAGATGACCGGCCTTGGTCGGGGCACAGTGGCCAGTCACGTTGCGCGAGCGACGAGAACGCTCGCGTCTCTCCTTGCCGCAGTGTCAGCGACGATTGTCTGTGGGGGGCTGCTGGGCTGGTTGGCCTTCCATGGGAGTAGCAGGCTGGCCCCACTGGGTAACGCGGGGGCCAAGATTTTCGAGGCTATCGAAAACTATCGTTTTGCCCTGATGTGGTTGCTGGTGCCAGTTGGCGGTGCCATCGTGCTGCTATCTGTAATGGCCTACCGCAGAAGGCAGACGGAGCCGATTCAGTACGCAGGGGGTTTGACGCCCAGTCGAATCGCGGAGCTCATGCGCGTGGCGAACTACAGGGGAGGACCCCTGGAGCACATACGGGGTGGACCGACTCCTGCTGACTACGCAGAGGTCCTCAAAATTTCTGAGGAACTGGTCATGAGCGGATTTGACCAGGCGGTGATCGAGGCCCACGACTACCCCATCATGGGGCTGTCTCCTGTCCCCATGCGTTTTGACGAGTCGCAGGCCGAAGCCGAAGGGGCGAGCGGTAGCTGGAGAAGAAGGGGGGCTGCAAACTCTGTTCCTCCGTCGGCCGACAACCGCTGAACCCTCCTGTTGGCCGGCGGAGAGGGGCCGTCGGCCAACGGACAGCGAAACATCGCTGAAGAATTTTCAGCTCGTCGTCATGTAAGCCGACTCCTCGCTCCCCTAACTCGACGGGGCTGTGACGACCCAGGCGGCTCTGATCTGCCGGTCCGCGCCGGTAAGTCACCTGGTTCACCGTGCAGCTGGGAGCTATGCCATCGGCCTGCGCCGCCGGCGCCAGCCCCCAGCGGCATCTCGAACTCAGGCTCTCGCGTGGCCTCCGACTGACAATCCGACTGTCGTCTGCCACGCCAACGTCAGTCGTTCTGCCACGGGAAGTGTCAGTGAGACTGGAGTTCGGTGAGCAGGCCGCGGATGCGCTGTTCGATCTCGTCTCGGATCGGGCGGACGGCCTCGATGCCGTGACCGGCCGGGTCGTCGAGCTTCCAGTCGAGGTAGGTCTTGCCGGGGAAGACAGGGCAGGTGTCGCCGCAGCCCATGGTGATCACCACGTCGGACGCCTGCACGGCGTCCATGGTCAGCACCTTCGGCGTCTCGGCGGACATGTCGATGCCGACCTCCGCCATCGCCTGGACGGCGGCCGGGTTCACGGCGTCGGCCGGTGCGGACCCGGCGGAGCGGACCTCGATGCGGTCGCCCGCGAAGTGGGTGAGGAAGGCGGCCGCCATCTGGGAGCGTCCGGCGTTGTGGATGCATACGAACAGCACGGACAGCCTTGAGGTCTCAGACACGAGCGGAACCTTCCGGGGCGGCGACCGGACCGCCCGTCGGGGTGGGCTGGGGGAAGAAGCGGCGGGCGGCCAGGGCGACGTAGACCAGGCCGATCAGGACGGGGACCTCGATGAGGGGGCCGACGACTCCGGCGAGGGCCTGGCCGGAGGTGGCGCCGAAGGTGGCGATGGCGACCGCGATAGCGAGCTCGAAGTTGTTGCCCGCCGCGGTGAACGCCAGCGTGGTGGCCTTCGGGTAGTCCAGTCCGACCGCGCGGCCGACGGCCATGGACCCGGCCCACATCACGGCGAAGTACACCAGCAGCGGCAGCGCGATCCGGGCGACGTCGAGCGGCTTCGAGGTGATGGCGTCGCCCTGGAGGGCGAAGAGCACCACGATCGTGAACAGCAGGCCGTACAGGGCGAACGGCCCGATACGGGGGATCAGTTTCGTCTCGTACCAGGTGCGTCCCTTGGCTTTCTCGCCGAGGCGGCGGGTGAGGAACCCGGCCAGCAGCGGGATGCCGAGGAAGATCAGGACGCTGCGGGCGATCTCCCAGATGGACACGTTGAGCGCGGCCTGCTCCAGGCCGAGCCAGCCGGGGAGTACGGAGAGGTAGAACCAGCCGAGCAGACTGAACGAGATCACCTGGAAGACGGAGTTCAGGGCGACGAGTACAGCGGCGGCTTCGCGGTCGCCGCAGGCGAGGTCGTTCCAGATGATGACCATGGCGATGCAGCGGGCGAGGCCGACGATGACCAGGCCGGTGCGGTACTCGGGCAGGTCCGGTAGGAAGATCCAGGCCAGGGCGAACATCAGGGCCGGGCCGACGATCCAGTTCAGGACCAGGGACGGGATGAGCAGGCGCCGGTCGCGGGTGACGGTGTCGAGCCGGTCGTAGCGGACCTTGGCGAGCACGGGGTACATCATCACGAGCAGGCCGAGTGCGATCGGCAGTGAGACGCCGGTGACGGTGACCTTCGCGAGCGTGTCCCCGAGGCCGGGCACGAGGCGGCCCAGGCCGAGGCCGGCCACCATCGCGGTCAGAATCCACACGGCGAGGAACCGGTCCAGGAACGACAGCCGCCGGGCGACCGGCCCCGCGGACGCCA
The DNA here is from genome assembly GCF_044767885.1 of Streptomyces sp. NPDC101194. Lineage (NCBI taxonomy): Bacteria > Bacillati > Actinomycetota > Actinomycetes > Kitasatosporales > Streptomycetaceae > Streptomyces > Streptomyces sp. NPDC101194. Next base: position 2,516 of record NZ_JBIWOS010000023.1, on the reverse strand, counting down.
CCGTGCTGGTCGCTTCGCCGCTCACGAGGCGGCCCCGGCAGGGGTGGTCTCGGGCAGGGGCTGTCCGGCGGGCCGGGTGAGGATCGCCGCGAGGCGGTCGGTCATCTGCGGCAGCAGCCGGTAGTACACCCACGTCCCGCGCCGCTCGGAGTCGATGAGCCCGGCCTGCTTCAGCAGCTTGAGGTGGTGGGAGATCGTCGGCTGCGACAGGTCGAAGGCCGGGGTGAGGTCACAGACGCAGACCTCCCCGCCCGCTCGGGAGGCGATCATCGACAGCAGCCGCAGCCGGACCGGATCGCCCAGCGCCTTGAACACCTTCGCCAGCGTCTCGGCCTGGCCTTCGTCCAGCGGGGCGGTCAGCAGGGCGGGGCAGCACCCCTCGGTGCCGTCCTGGCCGAGCACCACAAGCTCTTGTTTCGACATGCTTCTATGTTGACGTTTATCGATCCAGCGCGCAAGGTTGTATCGACAGAAGTCGATGCAACCGATCCGAGGAGACCGCCATGTCCCGTGCCCAGCTCGCGCTCAACGTCGCCGACCTCGAAGCGTCGGTCACCTTCTACTCCAAGCTCTTCGGCGTCGAGCCCGCCAAGCGCCGCCCCGGCTACGCGAACTTCGCGATCACCACACCTCCGCTCAAGCTCGTCCTCATCGAGGGCGAGCCGGGACAGGAAACCCGCCTGGACCACCTCGGCGTCGAGGTGGAGACCACCGACGAAGTCACGGCCGCCACCACCCGCCTCAAGGACGCCGGGCTCGCGACCTTCGAGGAGAACGACACCTCCTGCTGCTACGCCCTCCAGGACAAGGTTTGGGTGCACGGCCCCGGCAAGGAGCCGTGGGAGGTCTACGTCGTCAAGGCCGACGCCGACCAGCTGGGCAAGAGCGCCGCGCTCGGCGGTGACGCCTGCTGTGCTGGTCAACTGGATGCGGCCGAGGCCGCGCCGACGGCTGCGGGCTGCGCCTGCGGCAGCTGAGGCGTTGCGTACGCAGCAGCGGGCCGGCGGGCCTGATCAGGCCCGCCGGCCCGGCGTGAGCGTCACCGATCCTCGCCCGGGAGTTGGGCGGGGACGCGGGAGGTCCGTAGTTCCTTGAGATCGGGGATGTAGTTGTAGAGGGTACCGACCGAGACGCCGAGCAAAGCGGCGATGGTCTCGATGCTGTTCTCGGGGTTGGGGAGCATGTCGCGGGCGGCGCGCAGCAGCTTGTCGTTGACAACGGAGGGCCGGCCGCCGACGCGGCCGCGGGCATTCGGCGTCGGTCAGATCCGACGGATACCGAGGCGTCCGATCCCAACACGCACACCCACACCCATCCGAACCGCAAACGGTCGTGTTCACCGCCGCAAGGGAGTAGACGGTCACCTGCGGGCTCCTGGCCGCTGAGCTGCTTGAACACCATCTCAGCTATCAGGAGCCCGCTCCTGTCTCCCCGGCTATTGATCAGCCCTGACCATTACTCAACGATCTCCCGACCCAGAACGCGACACTCAAGGCGAGCTCCCCTGTCGCCTCCATGCCAACTCTGAATCACGATCTGGAGGAAACTACTTGCCAATCTGGAAAGTACTTGCCACAGTATCGGCATGGCGACGAACGAACTGGATCCAGCGGCCGCACTGGCGCAGGCGCAACGGCTGAAGAGATCAGTGGACCGGCGCTCACGCTGGGTGGTCCGTTATCAACTGGCTTACGGGACTATGTCATTCGCGATGGTGCTCGCGCTCGGGCTGTTGAAGGGCCCGCTGGGTATCGCGGTCAGCATGGCCATCTGGATGCCGGCGATCGGCGTGCTGAGCGTGTACGCGGCGCGGCAGCCAGTCGCGCACCGCGGGATGGCGGTGACGCACGGTGCAATGATCGGCATCTGGGCCGTGCTGTACGGGCTCGTGCTCGGCGTCGGCATCACGTCCTTCCACGGCGACCTGGCCTGGTGGCTGCCGGGTGCGGCGCTGGTCGCGCTGCCCGGATTCGGGGCGGCCTGCGTGACGGCTCGGCGGGTTCGGGTATGAGCCATCCCCGGCACGCGCTGGACGAGGTCGTCCATTCCCCTGTCCGGTTCTCGATCATGGCGACGCTCGCGGCGGCCGAGAAGGCGGAGTTCGCGTACGTACGCGACGCCGTCGAGGTAAGCGACTCGGCGCTGTCCAAACAGACCGCCACGCTGGAGAAGGCCGGCTATGTCAAGGTCACCAAGGGGTACGTCGGCAAGCGCCCACGAACCTGGCTATCGCTCACCGCCCAGGGCCGCCACGCGTTCACCGCACATGTCGAGGCGTTGCACGCCATCATCAAACGCACTTGAGATCCCTTTGTCAGCAGGCTCTGAGTGGGGCGACCACAGCAGCCTCGACCATGCCTCAGCCCGCTTCTCACGAGCTGTCAGCGACGACAGCGCGTCGCGGGCTTCAATGGTGGGAACCGTGAGAAACCGGCACAGCGGAATGTGCCCGACCGTTCACGGCGCCAGCAAAACCAAGGGCGCGCACGCAGATCAGTACACCTGTGTCGGCGCTT
>NZ_JBIWOS010000022.1:0-28443 GCF_044767885.1 Streptomyces sp. NPDC101194 | reverse complement strand
TCCGTATCGCCCGCAAGGGAATCGAATCCAGTGAACGACTCGGACGCCGAAGGTGGGTCATCGAACGCACCATGTCCTGGCTGTCCGGCTACCGCAGACTCAACCACCGCTACGAACGCCACCCCCGCAACTACCTGGCCTTCCTCGGCCTCGCCGCCGCACTCTGCTGCTACAAACGACTCCTCCGACGCGCCACATAGGACACCGTCTAAGGGTGAGGTTGCCGCGGACCATGCAGGCTGCGACTGACACGGCGATGAGCAAAGCGTAAGGGCCGGGCACGGCGGCGAAGGCGGCGGTGGTAAGGCCGCCGAATGCGACCAGGATCGTTGTGCGGGCCGGTGCGGTGGTGCGGCGCGCGAGGGCTCGCGTGGACCCGCACGTGGTCGGGGGCCCACCAACAGGTCAGGGCGGCGAACGCCGGCTGGTAGAAGGTGGCCGCCATCGCGATTCCGGCGAGCGCCCAACCAACGATGAACACCGGAAGGCCGGGGGCTGCGGCCACGATCAGCACGCTGATGAAGCCGAGCACAGAACCAGCGGTCATGAAAGCGCGTGGGCCGTGCCGGTCGAGGATGCTCCCGACGCGGATCCCGGCAAGGGCGGTCCCCGACGGCGTCGACGGCCCCGTCCTCGTGGAGAACATGCGGCCCAGGCCGAGAAGTTCGGCGCAAGAATGATCGACGACGACATCATCTCCGTCGACCTCACCGGCGAAATCAAGCTCCTGCCGACTCCACGGGCACCGTCCACCGCGCGAAGACAGTGATCTTCGCGACCGGCTCCGGATACCGCAAGCTCAGCCTCCCGAACAAGGACGAGCCGTCCGGCCGCGGCATGTCCTGGTGCGCGGCCTGCGACGGGTTCTTCTTCTTCCACGACCACGACATTGTCGTGGTCGGCGGCGGCGACACCGCCATGGCGGAAACCACGCGTGGCTCCACCGAGCCGTGATCATCCGGAGGGCGCGGCACAGAGATCGGAGACGATCGCGAACGCGGTCGTCCGAACGAGCTGTGAGGCAGGCGTAGAACTCGTTCCGGAAGCATGACAGTTCCGCCAACGGCTCTTGCCGGGCATCGCGACGCAGCAGGTTCATCCTCACGGCCTTCGTACTGGACGTGTGTGTTCCTTGGTCGGAGCACATGTTCAGACGAAGGCCGCCTCCGCGTACGGCGGTTATCGAACCGAGTGATCAAGTTCGACCACCATTCGACGACGGACGTTGAAGATCAAGCCGGCAGGGTCCGGCCGACGGCCCTAAGGTGTCACCGGCGAGGGGGCGGCTGCCCAGGAATCGGCGGCCTCCTTGTCGGAGTCGAGCACGTCCTCGCCGTAGAAATCCTGCAGCCATTTGGTCTGGTAGATGGTGTCGAGGTAGCGCTCGCCGAGGTCCGGACCGATGGCCACCGCGGTGAGCTCGTGCGCGTCATGCTGGGCCATCCAGTCCGTTGCGGCGCTGATCACCGTGCCAGTGGAGCCGCCGAACAGGAATCCGTGCCTGGCCAGACGATGGCAGGCACGTACGGTGTCCGCCTCCTCGACACGAATCACCTCGTCGACATAGGACTCGTCGAGCAGCGGCGGGCGCATGCTCGTGCCCAGACCGGGGATCATCCGGCGGCCCGGCGAACCGCCGAAGGATGCCGAACCGACGCTGTCCACCGCAATGATCCGCACCCGGCGGTGCCATCTCCGGAAGTAGCGCGCACAGCCCATCAGGGTCCCTGTGGTGCCGGCTCCGACGAACAGCACGTCCAGCCGTGGGAACTGACGGGCGATCTCCGGCGCGGTCGTGCGGTAGTGCGCCTTCCAATTGCTCGGATTGGTGTACTGGCTGAGCCACACATACCGGTCGTCGGAGGCGCACAGCGCGCGGACGTAGTCCAGCCGTGCGCCGAGAAAACCGCCGTGGGCCTCCTGTTCGACGATCACGTGTACCTGGCTGCCCAACGCCTCCATCATCATTCTGTTGGAATGATTGACGCGGGCGTCCGTCACACACAGGAACCGGTAGCCCTTGCTTGCCGCGATCACGCTCAGCGCCACGCCGAGGTTTCCGGACGAGGACTCGACCAGGATCGAATTCGGCGTCAGGATTCCATCGCGCTCAGCGTCCTCCACCATTTCGGTCGCGGCCTTCAACTTGATCGAGCCGGCGAAGTTGAAGCCCTCACACTTCAGGAAGAGCGGGTGCCCGAGGATCGACCGGAGGTCGACATAGAGATCCTCTTCGTTGAAGGCGTAGGGAGCGGAAATGACGGGCACGATGGTCTCCTCTGTCTGGAGCAGAGCACTATCGGGACTTCCACCCGGCCGTGGGCGCGTTCCTCGCTTGTGCGGGCGAGACCCCGTGTCCAACCAGACGGGAAAGGGCCCTGCGTCAACGGCCGCTGTCTCATGTGTCACGACCTGCTGCGACGTGACCGCTGGTCTCCCCTGAGATCAGCCTTGAAGGAGCCTCCTGGACCCTCGGCCTGCTCATCAGTACCGGCTCAGTTCGTGGAAGAAGCTGTCGACGACGTGCAACTCTCCGCGGCGAGCCACTTCGGTGTACACGTACTTGCCCACCGCGAGGTCGAGCACCCCGAGGCCGAAGGGCGAGAACACCACCGGCCGGTCCGTCGGCACCGTCACCCGCCCGGCCATCACGTCGTCCAACGTGCCGTGCAGGAAGTCCCGGTTGCCCGTGAGTTGCTCGGCCAGATGCGGCGACGTGTCGGCCTTGAGGCAGTGCTCGACGTCATCGACGATGTTGGTCGAGGCAAGCAGGATCTCCGGCGCAAGGTCGCGCAGCGACACATGCAGCACCAGCGGGTTGTGTGCGAACCATGACGGGTCACTGACGTGCGGCTGACCGGCGACCGTGGCGAAGACCACCAGGTCGCTGTTTCGGATCAACTGTTCGGCGCTGTCGTGCACAGTGATTCGGCCGCTGGTGCCCGACTGCTCCAGGTAGCAGCGGAAGCCTGCCGCGCTGTCGGCGCACAGGTCGTGTACGCCGATCTCGTCGAACGACCAACCGGTACCGGCCAGGAAGGTGTGGATGTAGCGGGCGATCAGGCCCACCCCGAAGAACCCGACGCGTGTCGGTCGCGATCGGTCGCGGCAGAGCCAGTCGGCCGCCGACGCCGCCGACGCGGCCGTCCGGGTGGCGCTGATGATCGAACCCTCCAGGCAGGCGAACGGGTAGCCGGTGTCGTGATCGTTGAGGATCAGCACGGCCGACGCCCTTGGGATGCCGGCCGTCACGTTCTTCGGGAAGCTGGAGATCCACTTCAGGCCGTCCACCCGCGTGTCCCCACCGATCGAGGCGGGCAGCGCGATGATCCGGGAGGACGGGCGGTCGGGGAAACGCAGGAAGTACGACGGCGGGTTCACCGAATCACCGGCGCCGTGCACCCGATAGGTGGTCTCGACCAACTCCGTGATCCGCTTCTCGCATCCGTACAGCGTGCGCCGGACCTGGGCACCGGAGATCACCGCGAACGGTGGCACGGTGATCGGTGCGACGCTTGCGGACTCTCTCGCGGTGGAATCGACAGTGGTCATCGCGTGGTCACCTCCACGGTCGGTGAGCAGTCGGCCAGGCGCACCGGTTCGGCCATGGCGACGAGCACCTCACGCGGTCCCTCGAAGGGCTCCCTGCTGTGCGCGGTGCGGATGTTGTCGACGAGCATCAGGTCGCCGGCCTGCCACGGTTCGCGTGCGGTGTTCGCCTCGTAGACGCTGTTGAGCAGCTGGACGACGTCCTCGCCGATCGGGTCGCCATTGCCGAATCGGGTGTTGAACGGCAAACCGTCGGCGCCGTAGACGTCCACCAAGTACTCGTGCACCTCGGGGGCCATCGTCCACTCGTTGAGGAACGCGATCTGGTTGAACCAGCAGCGTCGTCCGGTGACCGGGTGGCGTACCACGGCGCTACGGCGCTGTCTGGTTCGCAGTCCACCGTCGGGCTGCCACTCGAACGCGATTGCGTTCGCGCGGCAGTAGCGCTCGATGGCGCCCCGGTCGTCAGTGCCGAAGGCCTCGGCGATGGACGCGCCGATCTCGTCGTTGTAGCTGCGCGTGAGCAGCCAGCCCTCGCGCTCGAACCGCTCGGTCAACTCGGTGGGCAGCGCGTCCAGCACGGTCGGTGAGTCGGCCACCGCGGTCGCCCCGCCGTCGGTGGGCGCGCTGAGACAAGCGAACATCATCAGGCCGGGGAACTCAAGCGTGTAGCTCAGTTCGTGGTGCATGCACATGGGCTGGTTCGGCGGCCACTTCGATGAGGAGTACAGCCCTTCGGAGTAGGCCTGCCGGGGCGCGAAGGCCTCCCGCTCGGTCATCAGAACGGTGGCCAGCTTCGAGAAGACGGCTCCGGTCTCGGCCGCATCGCGCAGCCCGAGGCCACGGACCAGAACCGAACCATGCTCGGCGACGACTGCGCGCAGCGCGTCCCGGTGCTCGGCCGCCCAGGCCGGCGCGTCGTCAGTGACCTCGGCCCGCACCCGTGGGGGTGCGCCGGAATTCAGTCCCCCGTCGACCAGCAACGCCGTGGATGTGAACGACATCTCGTTTTCCTTTCAGCCGATACTCAGGAAGAAACGGACAATCCGGCGGCGTGCAGCACGGCCTTTGCTGCCTCGGCCGGACGGGTGCGCAGGAAGTAGTGGCCGCCGTCGGGGAGCTCGTGCAGGTCGACCTGCTCAGCCAGAAGCTGCCAGTCGAGGTACCGGCGCGGGTACTCCGCCGTGCTCGGGTCGTCCGCGGCAACGACCACGGTGACCGGCGCGGTGAGCTTCTGCGTCGGCGGGTGCTCCAGGACGTCGGCGAAGTAGTGGTGCGCGGACACGCAGTCGTGCCGGTAGGCGGCGCCGACGTGCTCGGCGTGCTGCGCACTCAGCTCACCGAGCGAGGTGTGGCCACCGTGCGTGCTCAGGCTCGCGGCGATCTCAGCGCTGCTCCGTCCGGTCAGCTCGGTGATGGTGGCGCGCCGGTCGTCGGCGTCCCCGAGCAGTTGTGCGCCGAGGAACACCCGTTGGACGTCCACTCCGCGCTCTCGCAGTTTTCTGGCCGTCTCCACGGCCAGCGCGGTTCCCGAGGAGTGGCCCCACAGCAGGACCCCGGTCAGGCCACGCCCGGTGATCTCGTCGACGACCTGCTCGACCACTTGCGTCATCGGCACGAGCGACTCGCCGTCGGCGGCCACGTCGTGACCGGGCAGCTCGACGGCGTAGACCGCCGGTCCACCGTCCGGCAGCGCTCCGGCCATCGGCTGGAAGTTCACCGCGTTGCCGCCGGCGTAGGGGAAGCACACCAGGGCTGCGGTCTGCGCACCGTCCGGTTCCGACAGCGGCTGAAGCAGCCCGGCACGCCGCACGGACCTGCCGTCGATCAGCCCGGCCAGATCGGCGAGGATCGGGTGACCGGTGACATCCTTGAGGGACACCGCACGGTCCAGGACGATGGCCAGCTTTACCGCCGACAGCGATGTGCCGCCCCGGTCGAAGAAGTGGTCCCGCCGTCCGACCTGGTCCTGCGGGATGCCGAGGACCTTCGCCCATGCGGCTGCCAACCGCTGTTCGGTCGGCGTATCCGGCGCGCGGTAGTCGTCCCGGACGACCTCGAGTTCCCCGGCGAGTGCCTGCAGGGTCCTTCTGTCGATCTTGCTGTTGGCCGTCAGCGGCAGAACCTCCCGCCAGTGAAAGGCCGACGGGACCATGTACGCGGGCAGCGACTCACCGAGCCGGTCCTGCAGGACGTCGACCTCGAGCGGCCGCCGACCGGAGTAGAACGCCACCAGGTGCTTGCTCCGGTCGGCCCGCTCGGTGACCACGACCGCACCGTCGCGAACACCGGGCACCTGCAACAGAGTGTTCTCGATCTCGCCGATCTCGATCCGGAAGCCACGGATCTTCACCTGGGTGTCGCGGCGGCCGAGGAACTCCAGCTTTCCCTCGGGCGTCCAGCGGCCGTAGTCGCCGCCCCGGTAGAGGCGGGCGCCCTCACGGTGCGGATCGGCCAGGTAGGCCTGCCGGGTGCGCTCGGGGTCGTTGACGTATCCGCGGCCGACGCAGACGCCGGAGAAGACAATCAGGCCGGGGGCACCGAGCGGCACCGGGATGAGGTGCTCGTCGACGACATAGACGTGCACGTTGTTGACCGCGGAACCCAGCAGGACCCGGTCTCCGTCGGGCGCGCATTCCATGACCTCGTGGTTGGTGTCGTCCGAGGTCTCGGTCAGCCCGTAGGCGTTGACCAGCTTGATCCCGGGCTGGGCGGCGAACCAGCGCTGCACGAGCTCCTTCTTCAGCGCCTCGCCCGTGACCGACACGCACCGCAGGTCCGGCAGCTCGCGGGGGTGCTGCTTCAGCCAGGACACGACCACATCCAGGTAGGAGGGTACGACCTGGAGGACGGCGACCCTGCCGTCGACGATCTTGTCGACGAACCGCTGGATGTTCAGGATCACCTCCTGCTCCACCAGTAGGGTCCGTCCCCCGACCAGGAGCCCGGACACCAACTGCCACAGCGAGATGTCGAAGCATTGGGGAGCGGTCTGGGCGATCACCTGTCCCTCGCCGATCTCCAGGTCGTCGATCTTGGCGTAGAGGTGGTTCAGCATGCCCGCGTGCTCGCACATCGCACCCTTGGGCTCGCCTGTGGAGCCGGAGGTGAAGTAGATGTAGGCGAGCTGGTCCGGTGCGATGCGGAGGCCCAGATCATCGTCGGCGTGGTCTTCCTCGTAGGCTCCGCGGACGAAGAGCTTTTGGACCCCGAACAGCGAGTCGAGGGCCTGGTCGAGCGTGGTAGTGCTGCCGGGTTCGGTCAGCACGAGCCCGCATGCGGCACGGGAGAGCATGGTCGCGAGACGGTCGGCCGGGAAATGCGGCTCGATGGGCAGATACACGCCGCCGGCCTTGAAAACCGCGAGCACGGCGGCCATCCAATCCAGGTTGCGCTCGGTCACCACGGCGACGACACCTTCGGGGCGCAGCCCCCGCGCCAGCAGGGCTCGTCCCACCCGGTTGGCGCGTGCGTTGAGTTCCCGATACGTCAGTTGCCGCTCCCCATGCACCGCGGCAACGGCGTCCGGGTGTGCCGCCACCCGCTGCTCGAACAGTTCGTGGAACCGATGGTCCGGCAGTTCCCGGCGTGGGCCGGCGAGTGATTCGAGCTGGAAATGGAGTTCCTCGGCGGAGAGCAGGTTCTGCCGCCCGTGCTCGGCGTCCGGATCGGCGGCGATCAGCGCGAGTGCGGTGAGGTGATAACCGGCGATCCTGACGGCGCAGTCCTCGTCGAGCGCGTCGGTCCGATAGCGCAGCCGCAGGACAAGGTGGCGGCCGCGTTGCGAAAAACCCACCCACAGCATGGTGCTACCGGCGACTTCGCCGCCCACGCCGTGCGGATCGAACACAGCCTCGATCGACGGCTCCGCCAGGCCCAGTTCGCACCTGAGCTCATCGGCCGGGTAGTCCTTGTGCCACAGCAGGTCCGACTTGACTCGATGAACGTCCAGCAGCAGCGTTCGCCACGAGTCGGGCTCGGTCGTCAGCCGGCAGAGCAGCGGTCGGCCGCCCTCAGCGGTGACGTATCCGGTTGCGACCTCGTGCTCGCCGGACAGCGCGGCGAGCACCTTGGAGTGCGCTGCCAGCAGCACCGAGTCGAGTGGCACCGCCAGGTCCTCGGCCAGTCGGACCAACGCCGCGACGACGTCGTCCGGGACCGGCGCCTCGTGTTCGCCGATGCCGTTCTCAGGATTGAGCGTCCACCGCGGGATTTCGGTGAATCCACCGGCGCCGAGCACAGCGCGCCAGAACTCCCGGCCGGCCTGCGCTTGCATTCCCATCTGGTCGTCCCTCTCCATTCGCCTTCGCCATCGTGCTGTTCAGCGCCGACAAGGGCGGCGCTGCTATCCCGTCCGCTTCGGCGCCTGGGGCTGATCAGGGGCGTCTCGCATCTCCGTGGCGGGGTTTCCTCCCCAGCGTCCGTGCTGCGGCACCTCCTCGCCCTTCATGAGGAAGGAGTCGGGTGCGAGCATCGCGCCCGTGCCCATCGTCACGCCGTAATGGACGTGGGCTCCCACGCCGATGGTGCAACCGGCGCCGAGGGTGCTGCGATCGGATTTGAAGGTGCCGTCCTCCTGCGAATGGCACTGGATCTTGCTTCCCGCATTGAGCGTGCAGTCGTTCCCGATGGTGGTGAGTGTCCGCTCCGTCACATAGCAGCCGTCATCGAAGACCCTGCTGCCGATCCGAACCCCCAACATCCGCCAGATCACATTCTTGAATGGGGTGCCATTGAAGATGTCGAGGTAGGTGTCGGGCACCTTCCAGAGACGCTCATGCCACCAGAAGTATGGGTCGTAGATGGAGCACACCTGCGGTTGCAACACGCGGAATGCCGCGATGCCGCGCTCCACCAGTACGAAGTAGAGGGCGGTGAACCCGAGGCTGAGCACCAGGAACGCGGCGATCAGCACATGCCCGTAGGAGTCGTACAGCTCGGCGTTCGCCAGGCCGAGCATCGTCAGCACGAAGAAGTGCAGCCACCGCACGAGCAGGAAGAAGACCATCGAGCGGATGTTGTAGTGGTTCTTCGCGGCGAGGTTGCGGTGCAGCTCGTCGCCGGCGCGAAGATGATCGAACCGGGAATCGCGCTCGACCGACCGGGGAATCTCGAAGCACGGCGAGCCGAGCAGGCCCACCCCCTCACGCACCTCGCCTTCGAGCGGAACCATCACCTTCGTCGCGAGGAGACAGTTCTCACCTGTCCTGGCCCCCGAGGGATAGGCGATGTTGTTCCCGAGGAAGTTGTGTGACCCGATCGAGGCCCGGGACACCCGGAAGGACGTGCTCGAATAGTCGGCGTTGATGATGGAGAGCCCGTCGGCGACCATCGTTCCGTTCCCGACCGAGCACAGAAACGGGGTTTCGTGCTGCACTTCCGTGCCGAAGTTCGACCCCGTCTGCTCGACCTGGGACAAGTCGTATCCGATGCCGCGCAAGTAGTGGACGATGTAGGAGCTGTCACCCAACAGCCAGGTGAAGAACTTGATGTTGGTCATGCGCCCGATCGCCCGGTGTGCCGAGTAATGGAACCCGTACAGCGGATAGATCTTGTTCGGCTTGACAACCATGTTCAGCAGGCGGGGAACGGCGAACATCACGGTCAGGCCCACGACGACGAAGCCGAAGAACAGCAGCAGGGAAAGGAGCAGCGCGTCGATGTAGAGATCCAGTGACGTGAGCTCCACCGTGCCCAGCCGGTTGTGCGGCGCCGGGACAAGGGTCACCAGCATGTACGCGCCCCCGACAGACAGTGGCACGTAGAGGAAGAACAGCTGAAGCACGGTGATCAGGCCGAAGCCGGCCCGGCGCAGCGTGCCGCATGCGGCCGGCCCGATCCTCAGGTAATCGTGCTGCGTGAGCTGTGCCGGGGATCCGTGCCAACTCTGACCGTCCGGGACCGCCTGGCCGCTGTACAGCGCGGACGTGTGGCCGAGTTGGGCCCCGTCGCCCATCGACGTGTCGATGTCGAGCACGGTCTTCTCGCCGATGAACACGTCCCGGCCGAGGGTGACCCGGCCAGTCTGGATACGCCCGGCGTGTGCCCGGTAGCAGAGGAAGAACGAGTCTTTGCGGATCACGGTGCCGGCGCCGACCGTGAGGAGGTCGGTGCATACCGGAATGTTATGGGAGAGGATCGTGACCCCTTTACCGATCCGTGCGCCCAGCGCTCGCAGGTACAGCACGTACAAGGGATTACCGACGAAGAAGATCATCGGGTTGGCGTGGATCAGCACTTTGACGGTCCAGAAGCGCAGATAGGTCAGACCCCAGACCGGGAAACTTCGTGATGTCCACCGGCCGATGAGGAGCCATTTGGCTGCGATGGGGAAAGTGCACAGACCGACGAAGCCGACGCCTCCGAAGACGAACGATCGCAGGTAGATATCGATCACACCCGACCCGGCGGAGACCCATGCGTAGCCTCGGTTGGCAACAAGTCCGGCGAGGAATAAGTATCCCAGGAAGAGCAGGAACTGCAGGGTGCCGCAGAGGACGTACCGCGCCGTGCCGACTGGGGTCACCGCCTCGGACGGCGCCGGGACCGACGGCTCGACGGGGGTGGCGTTCGCGAGCCCCGTCGCCAGACTGCGGATCGTCGGGTGCCGGTAGATGTCCTTCATCGACGCCGAGGGAAGGTCCGCTCGCTTTCTGACTCGTGCGCAGAAATGAGCCATCACCAATGAGTTGGCGCCGAGGTCGTCGAAGAAATGGCTGTCGATCGACACCCGTTCGAGGCACATGACGTCGGCCAGCACCTCGGCGAGGTTTTTCTCGATGCCGGTCTCCGGACTGGTGAACCTGCTTGTACCGATTGCGGATTCATCAGGTCCGGGCGTCAAGACGTCTTGGGATTTCTCCTCCATGCAGAGCTCCTTGAGGAACTTTCGAGTACCTTCGCCATTACGGTGGGCGCTCCGTACTCGCGGTTTTCGATGGCTGGAGCGAGTGGTCCGGGAATCATGAGGTCGGGTTCTGCTGTCCGGATCCCGAACCGCTGCCTCGGTCTTGGCTGTCCGCTGTCGGGCTGCCACTCGAACTCGGTCGCATGGCCCAGCAGTGGCCCTCCCGTTTCACTCCTCGCACAGGATGCTGCCCGGCGGGACGGCGATGAGTTGCGCGTGGGTCTCGCCGTGCAGCGTGCGAGTGCTGCATTCCTGATCCGGGAGGAGTTGCGCCGGGATATGGGGCGGTGACGGTGGCTTCGACCGTGCCCATGCCCGAGGGGGAGACCGCCGTGACCCCGGTCGGGGATAGCTGGGTGATACCGGTGGCCAGTTTGCTGCCGAATTTCGCCTTGCTCGTATTGGGCAGGTTCGTTCCCGTGCTGGTCACCATGGTTCCGCCGCCGGTGGAGCCCTGCTTGGGAGAGAGGCATGTACGACGCTCCTTTTTCTCCGATGGAATATAAGGGGACCGGCGGAGCGCCCGGCCAAAGTGTTCGGCTTCCGCCGGAAAGGTCGGTTGCCGACGAAGTCAAGTGACGCCACGTGTGGCAGCACGCAATTGTTGGCGCTGCCGAGGATCCGGGGGCACATAATACTGGGACCCGGCCCCGGGCCTCAGCTGCCGGAACTTCTTCTCAAGCACGGAAAAGAACAGGCAAGCGTCGTCTGTTCTCAACTTCCTCGGCTTGGGATATGCACCCCGTCCGTTCACCGTTTCAGTGACCCACAGGAAGATTTGAGGAGCAAGGCTCGTAGCCGCGTATCACCCGAAGGTAGTAGTGGCCCGTCTTGTACAAGCGGATTTCACGCTCGGGCGGCTTGGTACCTCCAAACAGCCATGGGTCTACACCATCTCGATGTGGATCGCCTCTTTCCCACGATGTGGGTGAGAGACCGGCTGGACAGGCTGTGGTCCGACGAGGATTTTGCGGGCTGGTACCCGCGTGACGGACGCCCCGGCATCCCGCCCGCCCCACTGGCAACCGTCTGCGTGCTGCAGTTCCCGCTCGGCCTGTCGGACCGTCAGGCAGCGGAAGCAGTCCGTTGCCGCATCGAAGTACACCGGGCCCGGCTCCGTACCATCAGCCGACAGGACACCGGGCCGGCCCTCATGCTCACTGCCGAACTCCTCGGTCTCCCAGATACTCCGCCCCTCCCTCACTGGCCGGAACACCGATGACGCTCAAAGACCGGCCCGGCAACGGCGCACCCGAAACAGCGCCTCAGTCGCGGGCCCGGCCAGCTCCCCCACGGCCTTGCCCCAGCCCGACCAAACCTGGCGGGCGAATACCCGAACCGGTGAATCACGGTTCCCCGGCATCGACGTCAGCCCGGCCAGAACGGGAGCTCCGCCGTGGCTCCCTGCTGCTTCTCCCGGCACGGCGTGGAACCTGCGGATCTCCGGCCGCGGGAGCGGGCCACACCTGAAGCAGGCACAACTCGACCGGGTTGTCGTCCGGGGCGGGACTGTCCTTGGCGCGCCCCTCGTCGCGGCCGCGGGCATGGACACGCACGCGGTGGCTTCCCGGTCTGTTGAGGGGCAGATCGGGCAGGTCCTTGACTTCGCCGTCCTCCCAGGGGGTGACAAGGGACGAGCCGGTGGTGGAAATGGATGACGCCTCCACCGCCTCTCGTCCCGGTCAACCTCTTGGAGCGGTGGCTCGGAAGCGTGTGTGGTGACAGTGACCTCGACCGGTCAGTCCGGTCAGACCGGTCAGGATGCTGGCCCCGTCCTCCTCGGCGGCGATCAGCCCGTTGCCGGCATCCGCGATGTCCGGTGCCTGGTCGGCGCCGAGGTCCGGGTCGACGATGTAGAGCTGACGGGCATGCACCCGCACATCCCTCAGTCCCGTCATTGACCGTGATCGGGTGTGCTCGCCGAGGTGGTTCCGCCTCTGCTGATGGCGCCTGAGAGCGTCATGCCTCGATCACGCTCAGAGACGCGCAGGGAACGGACAACCGGTCGAACCCGGTCAAACAAACCAAGGCTGCCCGGATCTCTCACTGATAGAACGGGCGACGGCGCGGAATGCCCTCAGCCTGAATGTCTGAGGGCACTCCTTGAAAACCGGCTGTCAGGCCGTTCCGACTCGGTCCTCGGGGTGCGGGTAGTAGGTGGTGGTCGCGGCCCGACCGGGGTGCTCACGGCAGAGAGCGTTCACGAGGTCGCTGCGACGTCGGGCAGCGGTCGTCGGGGCCTGGGGCAGTGACGTTCAGTCCCAGTTGCACTGGTGTTGCAGAAAGTAGACCTGACTCGTGGCATTGCCCATGCCGACGGAGCTGTGCCAGGACTCCAGGTCCCATGTCGCTCCTGTGCTCCATCCGCTGTCGTCGGTGGGATCCGGGAAGACGAACTTCGAGTGACAGGCGAACTGCTCATACATGGAGTTGTGTTCGGTGTCATCCACTCCGGTCGGGTACGGAACTACCTGCCACAGTTGGCTCCAGGACTTCGTGAAGTCCGTACGGGCGACAGTGAACCCCTTGTCCGTGGGAAAGGGGCGGACCACAACGTTACTGGTCCCGTAGGGGATCTCGACCCTGACCTGCTTGAACAGATCGGTCCCATGAGTGCCGAAGTAACCCACGCATTCGCCGTGGCATCCTTCGACACCATTTCCGGCACTCCAATAAAGGGTGCGGCCGTTGGAGAACTTCTGGTCGATCGACTTGTACTCGTCGTCGTGGAACTCGTCGGACGTCGGGTAGCCGAACGGGCCGCCTTCGTACCCGTACTCCCCCCACAACTGGCCGATCTTCCCCCAGACGGGGTGCGCGCCGTTCGACAGCGTCGGATGCCAGTAGACAGTGCCGCCTTGGAACTGCTGCCGCTTGCCGGAGCCGTCGGGGTTGGTGCGTTCGTCATCGACCGGATAGCCGAGCTTCCCACCCTCCCAGCCGAGCGCACCCCACTTGCCGCCGATCGCGCCCCATACGGAGTGCGCACCGCTGGCGGCGGACCAGTAGATGGTGCCGCCCGCGAACTCCTGGCGCTTTCCGTGCCCGTCGGAGTTGTCCAGCTCGATGCTCTTCGGGCAACCCAGCGGCCCCGCCTCGCGGCTCAGCTCGGTGTACTTGACGAGAATCGCTCCGCCGACCTCCTTGCCGCAGACGTTGTCCGCGGCCGCCGGGGACGCCTGAACAATCAGGGCGGCAAGAGAAGCCAGAGCGACAGCCACGCCTTTGAACAGGGTGACCTTTCGCCGTAACGGTCGAGTTGACACTTCCACGTGCAGTTCCTCTCAGTAGTCGGTCATTGGCGGCCGGGCCGTGCAACTGGTGCGGCTGGGGGGCAACGGCGCCGACTCGGCCTCCGGGGTGCGGGTGCGCTGCGCAATCCACTCGGCGCAAGGCAGCCGTTCGTTCCGGCGATCCTCAACACTCGAAAGGCGGACCCGCTGTGTCTCGCTCGATCGGGCCTCCCAGGAGGCGGTTGTCCATCCACATCGCGAACATGTTCGCTATGTTCCTGCCCAGGTTCACACAGCCGCTCCAGGGGCGCTCTCGGCCGGAGAGCATGCGAGACGTCTCGGTGCCGGCGGCGAGGGCGTCGCGGACGGCGGCCAAGGCGCGGGCGACGTCCACGAACCGGCACCTGCGCGCGGGAGATGCCGAACTCCGCCTCGCGGTACGCCACCCGGCTGCCGTGACCGAGCGCGCCCGGACGCGAGCGGCGAGCGCCGTGACCTCCCGGGCGCGGGCCACGCCGGTTCAGCGACGTCGGCCCGGTCCCAGTCGCGCTCACCACTCATGTACCTATTGTCCACTGCGTCGGCGGGCCGGAACAGGGCGCGCGGAAGCACGGGCGCAAGCCCCCCCTCCCAACTGCGACTGGTGTGACGACTTGTCGGGCCACACTGCGTATGCGCGTTGACCATGACTTGGAAGGCCACCACCCGGTTCGGGGTGGTGGCCTCTGTTGTTGTTTCCGATTCCACTGAAGGGGGCGACCCCGGCGTCCGGGGACTCCCCGGTCGGGTCGGCGCCGTTGTCTCGGCAGAGGATGCACGGGTTGCCGGCATGACCCTCGGACGCCATGAATGCCCCGTGGACGTGGTCTGCGGTGAGGGCGAAATCGTCTTCGAGGGACCAGTAGTGGACGATCTCGTTGATCTGGCCGGGACAGAGCGTTGTTCGCGCGACCGCGCTCGGAACCATCCGTCGTCGGCTGGTAATCAGGGGGCCACACCTCTCGGGACGCACCCACCCGCGCCCGGGCCGTTCGCGGGGCCTGCTCTTGTTCCGGGGCAGCGAGTCCCGACGGTTCATGTCCCCGCTACGCGCCCTGTGCTCCGCGGCTCACCGTCCGGCGAACTTGGCACGGGCATCGGCCAGCAGTCGGAAAGCGTGCTCGCGATCCTGCTTCAGCGTGCCGTCGACTCCGTCGACGGTGACTGTGAGCAGCTTCCCACCCTCGCCCGCGCAGGCGTCCACCCTGCCGCCGACCAAAAACTCCTCGGGAGGGTCGGCCCAGTAGGTGCCGCACGCCCCCTCGGGCCCCTTGAAGGTCCTGGTGGCTCCGTCGGCCGACGTGGCGTGACACTTCCCGCCGACGTACTCGGCCACCTGGGCGGGGTCCTTCCAGTCGAGGATCTCCAGCGAGGGCTTCGCGACGGTGTGGAGCGGCCCGCTCCCGCTGCGGCCCGCCTCCCTGACCGAGATATTGACCAGGCAGGACCCCTTGCCGCCCTGGAAATGCCCGTTGACGTCGGCGAACTTGTTGTCACCGAGCGCCGCGGCGACCGTTTCCGGCTTCAGGTAGTGGCCGCAGCCCGTGTTCACCCCCTTGGCCGGTGCTGTGGTCACCGAGGGGCCGGTCCCGCCCCTGCCGCCTCCTCCGCAGCCGGTCATAAGAAGCAACACCACAACCAACCCGGCCCCGGCAAGCCCGCTGCGACGCATCTTTGCCCCCGTCACCCTGGGCGCATCACCGCCACCCGTTCATGGCGGCAGGACCTTGACAAGCGTACCGGAGGCCTTGATTGAGCCCGCAAACCAGCGGAGGCGTAGCCACCGACCTCATCCGCGCCGCCGACCTGGAATCCGCCGAACGAGCCGCGCTCAACCAGGGCATGACCGCACGGCACGGCCAGGCCTACGCACTACGCGTCACCACCACGCCCACAGCCCACCACCAGCCTCCCGACAGCACCCAGAGCACCCCAGCCATCCCAGCACAGCACAGCACAGCACAGCACAGCACAAGAATCACCGGGAGCACGAGAACCGTGTCAACACCCTCGTGGCTGACGCCCGGCACTGAACAGCCGGAGCCCGCCAAGATCATCCCGTGGCGGTCCCTGGCGTATCTGGGTCATGCCTCTCTCCGCTCACAGCTCGACCTGGATGTGTTCCACGTCGGTGAATTCCACCCCCAGGCCGTGCGCGCGGCTGTTGTTCGCGCGGAAGTACATCTGCGCGAGGCCGTCGGCCGCGATCTGCTGGAGCTGCTGCTCGTTGACGCCCTGCTCCCGCGCGGTGAACAGCCGGTCTGCGAACTCGGGTGGCAGGGCCTGGGTGATGTCGCGGATCCGGGCGTCGTCGGTCGTGCCCGGCGCCGCGGTGAACCCGAACCGCGCCCGGGTGGAGACGACCAGACCGTCGGTGGAGGCCGCTTTCTCTCTCGCCCTCGCGCGCACCTGCGGCTGCCACCGCCTCTTGACCTCGCGCTCCATGCGGCCTCGCAGCTCCCGGCGGGGCCGCTTGAGCTTGCCCGCGACGTACCGCTCCACGGTGCGCTGGGAGATCCCGAGCACCTGCGCCACGGCCTTGGTGCCTTTGAGCTGCTTGACCAGGTACTTCATCTGCGCCTGCGCGCTCTGCGGGATACGGCGGGTGAACGCCCCCTCCAGCGCGCGGTCCAGGCTGTCCCCGAGCGAGTCGACCATCGGTTACTCCCCTTGTCCGGCGCTCTGGTCGGTCTTGATCAGGTTGGCGATGTTGAACACGCCGCCGCGTTCCTCGAACAACTGCTCTGCCCACAGGACGGTCTGGGTGCCCTGGTGCTTCACCATCCCCGGCGAGACCCCGAGCCGGAACGTGCCCGGCACCGGCTTGCCCTCGTCGGTGTGCGGCAGGACGTCCAGCGGCGACGGGCCGGGCGAGGGATAGACGATCGCGTCGGTGCCGATCGCGACCGGATACAGCTCGGCCGCCGCGGCGGTCTTCATCAACTTGCGATGCAGGCCGATCCGCTGGCTCGCCAGCACAGCGGCCCGGATGTCCGGGCGCCACGTCTCCCGAGCAAGGGCCGGCCACGGCTCGTAGTACGGCACCTGGCCCCGGCTGCGCTGCCGGAGCTTGCCGATGCCGCCCTTCGCCGTCGCCTTGATCGCGCCCGCCAGCAGCGCCATCGTCGGATCGACGCTCCTGGAACGGGCCATCGCGTCCAGGAACTCCTGCCCCCCGAGGTCTGTGGTGACCCCGAGGTCGGCCATCGTGGCCACGTACGCGTCGCGCAGCCGCTTGTACCAGGCGTCCAGGTAGCGGCCGGTCTGCGTGCGCACGTACGCCTCGACCGGCACGACCTCGAAACCGAGCTCCACCGCGTAGGCGAGGGTCGGAGTGGTGTACCAGGCCGGGCCGGTGGGACGGTCGCCCTTCGGCGTGAACGGGCTCGGGAGCCGGTCGCCGTCGACGGTGCGGCCGTTGATCTCCACCCGGGACAGGTCCACGCGCGAGAGGTCCACCAGCCACGAGCCGGGCAGCGCCCCGTCGAACTTCGGGTTGTTCCTCAGATGGGTCGGCCCGTTCAGCCCCACCGTGAGCCCATTCGCGGCCGCGGCGAACGACATGTTGATGTCGACCGTGACCAGGAACTGGTTCATGCACTCCTGATCGGTCAGTGGCCGACACCAGTCGTAGGGCTCCTCCATCAACATCTCGGCCGGGCCGCGCAGATGGTGCCGGGCGAACCTCCCCTTCAGCAACGGGTGCTCATCCGGGACCTCACACTCCACCACGTCATACACGGCGGTGAGCGCGTCAGTGTTGAACGCGCGCTTGAACTCGCCGGTGCGCTCGTCCTTCTCCGCACGAGTCGGCGGGCGCAACGCGACCATCAGCTCCAGGCCGGTCGTCGCGGTCGTGCCGCGCGGCGTCATCACCCGTTCCGCATACAGACCGAGATACCGGGCGAGATCAGCCGGGTCCATCGTCGGCAGCTGCGGATCATCCTTCTTGTCCCACTCCCGGGCATCCAGCGCGTTCCACGACAGGATGCACAGCTGGACACAACGGCGTCTGGCCCCCTCGGGCTCGCGGTAGACGCGGGCCCACGGCCCGAACCCACGCCGGGTCAACTGCCAGTCTGCCTTGGCGAGCTGCCTGACCACCTTGTGACCGTCCCCGAGCCGCCCATGGCGCCGCTCCTCCTCCGACAGGACGACAGGCAGGCCATAGCGCTCCAGCGCGGACGGGGTGAGGACGAGGATCGGGTCGGCGTCGCGGCCGTTGCGGTGCAGCCGGGCCTGCCCGAGCCGGGCTTCGGCCAGCGTCCAATCGATCAGCGCCGACATCGTCTTGGCCGACACGTCCAGGACCAGGCCGCCGACACAGTACGCCGACACCTGCCCGTCCTCGCAGTCGATCACGGCGAGCGGTCCGTTCTCGAAGCGCGGATCGACAGCAGCCGCCGCGGTCTTCTTCGCCACCGCCTTCTTCGCACCCGGGCGCCGCGACGCCGCGGCCGGCCTTTCGGCGCTGCTCGCCACCACGCGGGACGGTGGTACGACGGCGGGCGCCGGGGCCGGCTTCGGGTCCGGGCCGGTGAACGCTTCCGGGGCAGCGGCGGGCGCGTCGGCATCCGGGGCGGGGAAGCGCTCAGCGAGGCCCTCGAGCAGCCGGGCGTAGGCGGCGCGCTTCGGCGGCCTGGGCTCGGTCTCGCCGGACTCCCAGTTCCCGATCGTCTCGCGTCTACTCTTCAAAGCCTTCGCGATCTGCTCCTGACTCAGCCCGGATGCCTCCCGCAGACGCCTGCGCTCCCGAGGCGGCGGAAGATCGTCCTGGGCGACATGGTCCAGCAGCGCGTCCACCGCGCTGAACAGCTCGTCCTCAGTGGGCACAGAGCTCACCTCCATGCCACACCCTACACCAATTACATATTGAAACGCTCCTTGGATTTCACATGGATTGCCCAATGAGAGCGTGACCGGGATGCAACGCCACACCGCACTCCGCTGCTCGCCTACGCCCGCAGGGACTGAGCCGAGTGCCTCACCGCCCGGGCTGAGGACGAGGCCAACAAGCGGGACGAGGACATCCGCCAGTCGGTGCGGGTGCTGGACGGTCGCTGCCTCATCCGACGTGCCTGGCCCCTCTATCGCCGGGACGACCGTGCCCGAAGCCCCCTTGTCCGATGGCCTGCTGACGGACGCCCTTGCCGCCCTGCTAGAATGCTGGTCATCGCGTGAGCCTTCCCGGTGCGGATCCCCATCCGCCGGGGAGGCTTTTTTTCATGCCCGGGGCCCACCCACCCCGGCACTGGTGGACCTGCTACGGGGTGCTCGACCTTCCGAGCGGCCTGAACACGCTGCGCCCGCCCGCCGGTTCCCCTTCCCAGTCAGCAAGAGGAGATCCATGTCATGAATCCACGAACGAACACTGCGGCAGCCACGGATACTTGGCTGCTTGGCGACCTGCCCGTCAACCGCATCGGGTTCGGCGCAATGCGCCTGACGGGCACCGCGCCCTTCGACCGCGGCAGGCCGCGTGACAGCGAGCAGTCGATCGGCGTGCTTCGGCAGGCAATCGAGCTCGGCGTGAACCATATCGACACCGCTGCGTTCTACTTCTCGGCGACGCGTTCTGCAAACGAGCTGATCAACCGGGCACTGACGCCCTACCCGGAGGATCTGGTCATCACCACCAAGGTCTGGCCGAGCCGTGATCCCTCGGGCGCGTGGTGGTGGGCCACGCCGGAGCAGTTGCGCGGCCAGGTCGAGGAGAACCTTCGCCAACTGGGTCGCGATCACCTGGACGTGGTGAACCTGCGCGTGCCACCCAGCCGACGAACCGGCTCGATCGGCGAGCACTTCGGTGCGTTGGCCAAGCTGCGCGATGCCGGGCTGATCCGCCACCTCGGCATCTCGAACGTTACGTCCGAGCAACTGAACGAGGCCCGGGCCATCGCCCCGGTCGTCTGCGTACAGAACCCTTACGGGATCGGTGCGTCGAGTGAGGACCAGGCACTCCTGCAACTCTGCGGTGAACTCGGCCTCGCCTTCGTCCCGTTCTTCGCGATCGCCGGTCGCGGGCGCGAGGCGGGTCCGGCCGCCGACGACAGCGAGGTGGTGTGCGCAGTCGCCCGCGCACATGGCGTGTCCGTCGCGCAAGTCCGGCTGGCCTGGACCTTGCAGCAAGGACCGCATGTGCTGGCGATTCCAGGGACCGGTGATCCAGAACACCTCGCGCAAAACATGGCGGCCGGCACACTGCGGCTCTCGAACGAGGAGATGGCACGCCTCACCTCGCTGCAGCCAGCAGACACATAACAGACCGTCGCCCGCAGGAAGCCACTTCACCGATCACCGACTCGAAACATAGAGGGTCCGGCAACTCCCTGATAGCGGACCCTCTGGGAGGTCGTATTCTCCCGATGTTTCATCCCGGAGTAGGCGTTTGGCCCTGTGGTGCCGGGTCGCGCCAGGAGATGGCGGCTTCGCCGGTGAGGCGGCGGGTCGTCAGGTCGATCACGGCGGGGATTCGTCGTCGCGCGCCAGGCGGCGGTGGAGCAATAGTGATACGTAGGCCCGCTCCACGGTCCAGCGCTCGGGCAGCGGGGTGAGTCCCCCGGTCCCGGGTGTGCGTCGGACGGTTTCCGTGTCGCTACCGAGGCGGGGGGGCGGGCTCCACCAGGCGCTGACGGTAGCCGCCGTCCACCTGGTCGATCAGGTCGATGCCGACGACGGAGTCCTGGACGCTCGCCGCCGGGCTGATGGTGACCGCCTCACCCTGCCCGGCGTCTGCCACCGGTGTTCCCGATGCGCTCAGGAGGCAGGCAACCGTGCCCAGCGTGACTCAGACCACTCATCCCCGTCGCCACGTATCCCAACCGGCCGATGACGTCGCGCTCGGTGTGGACACCCACAAGGATCGTCCTGGCACGCCTGCGCTGGGACACCCGCACCCGTGACTACGTGGAGCGGAACATCAGCGAGGGAAATACGCGTCGCAAAGCCATCCGCTGCCTCAAGCGCTACGTCGCACGAGAGATCGACCAAATAATCGTTCGCCCAGAAGTGAGTGGTCCCCCACCAGCTGCTGCTTGACATCCTGGCATCAAACCCGCGGTCCGCTACGAGGTGACGGCACGCATCGCGGCCATCAACGAGTGGTTGTGACGTACTGATCCGACGACAACTCGAACACCCGTACTCGCCGACCGCAGGTGGGATTGACGGTCTCACGGACCGGGTGCATCCCCAGTTTGGTCATGATCCGTGCGGAGGCGTCGTTGCCCACTTGAGTGATGCTGACGATCCGCTCCAGCCCTCGCTCTTCGAACGCGAACCGTACAGCGGCCGCAGCGGCCTCGGTGGCCAAGCCCTGCCCCCAGTGGGAACGTCCCAGCCGCCAACCGACCTCAACCGCCGGCAGTATCTCCGGCAAGAAGTCGGGCACCGAAAGGCCGGTGAACCCGGCGAGTCGGCCAGTGGACCGGATCTCCACCGCGAACAGGCCAAAGCCCTGTGACTCCCACTCGCTCTCCCATGCCTGGACCCCGTCGCGAGTCTGCTGTTCGTCACGGACGCTGCCGTCACGGATCCACCGCATGACCTCGGGGTCGGCATTGACGGCAGCCATGGGCGCGATGTCTTCCTCGCGCCAGCGACGCAGAATCAAACGGGGAGTCTCAAGCCTGACCATTCAATCATTCTGGATCACAAATGGGCTCCCCGCCATCCTCACCGGGCACTTTCGATACACGCCCTGAAGCGTGCTGCAGAAGGCCGGGCCGGGCAGGCTGAACCGGCTTCTGCGCTTTTGCGGATCACGCCGTCAGGGCGTGGTTGTGCGGGGTGGCGACGGCTGGGACTGCGTAGTGGAGGCCGTTTCCGCGCTGTCGGCAGTCGCGGAGGATGGTGTAGTGCTTCATGCGGGCGAGGGCGTGTTCCACGCGGGCCCCCACGTGTCGATGTTCCGCGTTGTCCGATTCCTGGCCGGGCAGGAGTGGGCGGCCGGGTCGTTCGCGGTGGGGGACGACGGTCGGCAGCAGACGACCACCAGGAGAACCCGGTCCACCGGCGGCAGGCACCGCCGCCGGCCCCCGCCGGGCCCGTTCCACCCCGTTCACGCACGACCTTCAGCGGCCGGTCGCACTGCCTCACCCGCGGCCCGGTGAACGTTCAACCCACAACGAATCAGCCCGCAACACCCCGCTCGCACAGCTTTTCTGCAACACGCCCTACGAGTTGGTGCGTGATAGCGGGTGGGTCGTGTTCGCCTGTTGAGGGTCGTTGTTCAGATGGCCGCGGCGTGGTCGGAGACGAGGCCGGCGATGGCCTGGTAGGTGGAAGGCAGCCGGTCTTGTCGGTGCGTCCAGCGGGTGAGTTGCTTGCAGCGCTTGTGATCGGCGAGGGCGTGTTCGACGGTGATGCGCTTGGAGGAGTGCTGGTGACGGAGTCGTTCTCCGGCTGCGTGGACATGAGTGAGGGCGATTTTGTTCGGCTTCCTGGGCGGTGCGATGGCCTGACCGCGGTGGTCGCGTCGCAGACCGAGGTAGCCGTCGTCCAGGAGGACTTCCACGTCGGGAAAGTACTGAAAGCAGACCCCGACGCCTTCGTTGCGTGCGGCGGCGGACGCGAAGGTCACCAGGTGCGGGCGATCGCGGCGAGGTCCTCGGCGGTGGCGTCCGCCTCTCACCCCTCCGCATAGGGGGCTCTGCGACTGGGCGGGCAGTTGCATCCCGTAGAGCAGCCGCACCAGCGGAAACCTCTGCGGCATCCACATCCCAGCCTCTCACCGAGACGATCTGTCCGGGCATCAAATAGTCCATGCCCCACATGCGGTTTGCACCTGATGAGACGGACCGCCAGGCAAGGGGCGGCCGCGCGGGACTGGCAGCCCGTACCGAACCGGGTCAGCCCCAGAACTCCCGCAGGACGGCGTTGACGACGGCAGGCTCCTGGGTGTGGGGGTAGTAACCGGGTACCCGCAGGAGGCGGCCCCCGAGGGAGTCCGTGAGGGACTCGGCCACGGCCATGAGAGGGAGCCCCACGTGCTCGCGGTACGCGGCCGGCGCACGCTCCCAGGTTCCGCAGATCACCAGAATCGGCAGGGCGGCGCCCCGGATCACCTCCAGCGGGACTTCCGCCTCCCAGATGGGCCGCTCTCTCATGGAGGTGGCAACGGCACGGAGCCGGCGCGACGTGGGCTCGGGCATAGCCATCCCCAACCCCTCGGTGGACGCACGCAGATACTGCTCCGGCGTGACGCTGTCCGGGATGCCCGGGGCGCCGTCGCGCACCCGGTCGAGAAGATCGGCGACGACTGGATGGTGCGCGGCGGCGGTGAAGGCGGAGGGCTGGATGAGGGCAAGGGAGCGGACGAGGTCGGGTCGGCGCGCGGCGGCGATGAGAGCGGCGACGGCGCCGTTCCCGTGCCCCACGAGGTGGGCACCGCCGGGCCTCACGGCGGAGGCACCGTCGTCGAGAACCTCCACGACGTCCTCGGCGTCGACCTCGAAGTCGCTGCGCGCGGTGTCCGGGCTGTCGCCGTAACCCCGGCGATCCATCAGGAGGAGCCGCCGGCTGTCCGCGAGGGGCCGCTGTCCGGCAAACCCGTACGTGGAGTCGCTGCCCCAGGTGAAGATGTTGTGGATGAAGAGGGCGGGGGCAGCAGCGGCCTCCGGGGTCACCGGAACCATCGAAGCTGTCGGGGCCCGGCCTCCTCCGACCCGATCGCTGTCATCCCACACGGTCACGTGCACGGCCATAGGTCACCCTCCCGAAGCTGAGGCACATCAACTCCCTGAGCCTAAGGGCTCTCCCGTAATCCCTGGCGGGTGCGCGACGACGGCTACGGCACCTCGCTGCGTTGTCGGAACATCCGCATACATCCAGTATGTGGACATCCCTCCGCCTTGCGATGCACCGCATCCGACGCCGCGCGCTGACCCACCAGGGATTACGGGACAGCCCTTAGACCTCGAGCCACGGCTGATGCCTGTAGATGACGTCTGGGAAAATGAAGGAGTGCCTTGTGCCCTGCGATGATGGGAGTTCCTCGCGCTTCCGGCACGCGCAATCAGCAAGGCACTTCCGAGATGCTGGTTTCCCATACGTCGACGGCGGTCTCCGCTGCGTTCGATGACCTGAATCTGATCACGCAGGCCAGGCTGGTCCCGGTGATGCGGCTGGCCGAGCAACCGACTCCCGCGGCGCCCCGAAGTTCGTCAGTGAAGCTCTGGCCACCGCCGGGCAGACCAGGTGCACCGGCACCCGCATCCTGCGGGCGGACTCCCGGTTCTACAACGCCGGGGTGATCGCTGCCTGCCGCCGGGCCGGCGCCCACTTCTCGATCACGACCGGTATGAACCCCTCCATCAAACGAGCCGTCCTGAGCATCCCGGGCACGGCATGGCAGCAGATTACGTACCCGACCGGACACCGGAGAACTCATCTCGGCCGCCGAAGTCGCCGAGATACCCGCCCCCACCGCGTTCGCCTGTCGCAACCGCAAGAAAGCCCAGCGGGTCACCGCCCAACTGATCGTGCATCGGGCCCGTGACCTGGTCAAACCCGCCGTCGTGGGAGAGCAGGGTGAATTATCCCTTCGTACCCACCTGATCCACGTCCCGGCCCGGATCGCCCGCTCCGCGCGGCGCATCACCCTGCGCCTACCCCGGCAATGGTCCTGGCGGCATGCCTGGACACAACTGCTCGACACCGCCCACGCCCCACCCGAAGCGCCCTGGCGCCCCGACCATCCCGCCCCGCCAGGGCCCCACCGGAGCAGAACAGCGGAAAAGCTTGGCAGACCAGCAAGTACCGCCTGCCCGGCCCGGTCACAACCCCGCCACCCCGACCCTCGAAGCCTCAAAAGATCACTTCAGAAACAGACCGGCGGATCGAGGCCCAGATGACGCCACTCCAAGTCATCCGCGCACACTGTAGAAGGTCATACCGGGCAACGGACTCCGATGGCCTCGCGCAGGGAGGACGTCACTGCGTCGACTCCAGGATGCGGTCGAGCGTCTGCTTCCCTGTCCTGCTCATCGTCAAATTGCTGTCAACGTAGTACCACACGAGCCCCATCGCCTGTGCGAAAGCCCATGCCTTCCCGCGCTCCCACTCCAGTTCGTCACAGTCCAGGGCCTGTCGAAGCACGTCACGCGGTCCCTCTTGCAGCAGGTGCCACGCGGCGACCAGATCCAGCGCGGGGTCGGCCGGACCGAAGCCGCCGCCGTCCAGTACGCCACTGAGCCGGTCGCCGGAGACAAGCACATTGCCCGGAATCAGGTCGCCGTGGCTCATCACGTCATCGCTCTCGCGCGGCAGCTCCCGAAAGCGGCCCCACATCCGGCGCACCCGCGGCACGTCCAGCAGCCCCTCGCTCTCCGTGAAGGACTTCTCCATGAACGCGTCATGGTCGCTGAGAACCCCGCCACGCCCCTGGCCGTTGAAGCGCCGCCCTCGCATATCGGCTTTCCGAAGGGCTTCGATGAAGTCTGCGAGGTCCTGAGCGAAGGCGTGCGACCCGCTCGGGTCGGCGTCCGACGCGACGGTTCCCGGCAGCCACGTCTGCACCGACCACGGCATGGGATAGCCCACTCCAGGCTCTCCCAGGGCCACGGGCTGCGGGATGGGGAACGGAGACACCTGCGCCAGCTCCGCGCTCGCTTCGGCCTCCCGCTGGAGGACTGTCCGCTTGTCGGCGGCATCGACGAGGCGCAGGGGGAAACGTGCCGACAGGTCGTTGCCGATGCGGAAGATCGTGTTGACCGTCCCGGAGGACTTCAGGAGCTGGATCTCCTTGCCGCTCCACTGCGGGAACTGCTCCTGGACCAATGTGGCGACGGTCTCCGTCGTCACTTCCACCTGATCGTCATGCATGCCCATGTTGTCCTTTGCCCTCTTCGTTCTTCGTTCTTCGTTCTTCGCTGGCGTCATGAGTCTTTGATTCTGTTCAGATATCCGGCGAGGCGTTCGAAGATCTCGTCGGCGCTCTAAGGTGTCCACCAGGTGCGGTTTGAGACCGAAGGGTGACAGGCCGCTGGCTTCGGCCATCTCCCTCGTTGACCAGTGGGTGACGTTCGGGGTGGACTCCAACGTGCACACGACCACCTCCTCGACCTACTCGTCGCTCACCGTGCGAGGCGGCCCCGGGCTCGGCTCGTCCGACAGGCCCTGCAGCCGATCGGACGCGAACCGCCTGCTCACTTGGCTACCGCGGCCGGACGTGCCCCAACCTCCGCACCAAACAGGGTATTTGACTCGCCCGCCGCACAGGCCAACGCGATCCGGCACCGCAACGCGATCGTCAGCGGTTGAACGCCAGGAACCCGAACCGCTGGACGATGGGCATGCCGTCGCCCGTCGCGTCGGTCGCGTTCACGGAGTACACCAGTGTCCGGAACAGGATCCGGGTGGCGGCGATCACTGTGGCGCAACCGGGGTGCGAGCCCGTCTTGCCCCAGAGCACCTTGCCGTTCAGCTCGAACCGCTCCAGTCCCGCGGCGTACCTCGCCCCGGGCACGTCCGCCGGGAGCGTGAACATCTCCTTCAATTGTGGCCTGGGCACCACCCGGCCGCGGACAGTTCCACCAGCAGTCGCTCGAGGTCGGCGGTCGTCGAGATCACGTCGCTGGCCGCCCACCGGTCGGACATTTTCCAGTCGGTCACGTCCGCCAAAGTACCGTCGAACTTGTCGTATCCGCGGTTGTGCGGGCCGTGGATGCGCGGGTCGGAGCCCTTCGGGAACGAGGTGTCGCGCATGCCGAGTGGCCGGAAGATCCGCACGGCCGCCTGGTGGGCGTACGAGTCGCCGGCGACCTTCTCGATCAGCATGCCGAGGACGGTGTAGTGGATGTTGCCGTACTCCTGCCGGGTGCCAGGGTCGTACTGCGGGCCCTGGGCGACGGAGGCTGCCACGACCTGTTGCGGCGTCAGCGTTTCGAAGCGGTGTGGATAGTCCTCCTTGACCGTGTCGCCGAGGTAGGCGCCGGAGGCCAGGCCACTGGTGCAGTTCAGCAACTGCCGTACGGTGATGGGACTACGGAAGTCCTTAGGGCTGTCCCGTAATCCCTGGTGGATCAGCGCGCGGCGTCGGATGCGGTACATCGCAAGGCGGAGGGACGTCCGCATACTGGATGTATGCGGATGTTCCGACAACGCGGCGAGGTGCCGTAGCTGTCGTCGCGCGCCCGCCAGGGATTACGGGACAGCCCTTTGGTGAGCAGCTCCGGCAGATAGTGCTGCACGGTGCCATCGAGGCTGATGCACCCCTCTGCGGCGAGTTGCAGCACGATGGACGCGGTGACCGACCTTCGTCACCGAACCTGCACGGAAGCGAGCGTTCTCCAGCGCCGGCACCCCCGTCCGAATGTCCCGCACCCCGACCGCCCCGCGCCAACTCCCCTTGCCGCGCACGCGGATGAGCGCCGCGGTGGCGTTCTGGTCAGGGAGCCCGGCGATCGCCGTGCACAGCGCCTCGGCGTCGGGGCCGTGGGCCGCGGATGGTGGGCTCACCCGTGCGGAGCAGGACGGCGGCGTGGAGGCGGCGTAGGGCCGGCAGTTTCCCGGTCCGGCCCGGGGCAGCAGTTAGAGCTCGACGGCGAGACCGGTGGTCGCGACGGCCACCGGACCGTCGTATGCCTTCCCCGCCACCCCGGTCGCGGCGTGGGCGTCGGTTCCGGGCCACAGATGGGTGAGCAGCAGCCGTCCGGCGGCGGCCTCGGCGGCGTACTGTCCGGCGCCGCGCGCGGTGAGCAGGTACGGGGCATCGCCCGGGTCGGGCACTTCGTGCAGATACGTGGCCTCGGACAGGAAGAGGTCGGCGCCGCGGGCGAGCCGGACGATCTCGGGGCTCGGTCCGGTGTCGCCGGTGTACGCGAAGGTGGTGCCGTTGGCGGTCAGCCGCAGGCCCGCGTTGGGCACGAAGTGCGGCAGCTCCCAGGTGTCGACGGCGAACGGGCCGATCCCGAACTTCTCCCCCGGCCGGAACGGGCACAGTGTGTACGCGGCGGCCAGCATGCTCGGCTTGTCCAACGCCAGCACTGCGTCGAGTGCCCCGTGCGGGGCGTGCAGCGGCAGCGCGGGCGGCGGAGTGTCGCTCAGGCCACGGGCCCGGAGCAGCGGGTTGAGGTCGGCGCAGTGGTCGGGGTGGCCGTGACTGACGAGCACGGCGTCGACCCCGTCGGGGGTGACATGGTCGAGGAGCCGGGGAAAGGTCGCGTACCCCGGGTCAATCAGTAGCCGGAAGCCGTCGTGGTCAAGGAGATAGCCGCTGCAGGCCTGTTGTGCGGTCGGCCAGGCTCCGCAGCCGCCGAGGACGGTGAGTCGCATGCGGCGACCTTACTGAGCACTCCGTCAGATTTCGTGTCCTGAGCTGACTCATTTCACGTAGTGGCATCGTTGGGCGATGGCTTGGTGGCGTCGGCGGCGGTGCGACCATCTCAGGGCATAGGGCGGGTCGACCATCAACAACGCACCGATCACCCAGTGGTCCTGCAACGGGTGGACCAACCGGAAGTGGAACACGGCGGGGTAGAAATGATCAAGGTTACAGCATCCGCGGCAGCCATTGCGTGGGCCGCAGCAAGTCTGAGGGGGACGACCACAGCGGCCTCGACCGTACCTCAGTCCGCTTCTCACGGACTGTCAGCGAAGTCGCGGGCTTCATGGTGGGATACGTGAGAAACCGGCACAGCGGAATGTGCCCGACCGTTCACGGCGCCAGCAAAACCAAGGGCGCGCACGCAGATCAGTACACCTGTGTCGGCGCTT
>NZ_JBIWOS010000021.1:18184-40308 GCF_044767885.1 Streptomyces sp. NPDC101194 | reverse complement strand
ACGCTACGAGCGCAAAGCCGACCATTTCCTCGCCTTCACGAGTATCGCCTGCACCCTCATCTGCTACCGAAGACTCACCAATTGAGATGACTTCTTAGATGCCTCCGGGGAATACCCGTGAAGAACTGATGCACCCTCACCCTTTATCACCCACCAACTCGTAGGGCGGACGAGCCTGCGTTCCATGCCTGAAGGTGGGTGCACGAGCGCTGTTGACCGCGCAGTCCTGCAGCGTGAGACCCTTCGGTCGGGAGTCGCAGGAGACGTCGTGAAGTGGAAGCGAGAGGCGCGAAATGGGATCTGGCGGGCCTACAGGCGCGGGGCTGGCTCCGGTGGAGACCGCTGGTCACCTTTTGGAGAGGATTCAGCAGGGCAACGTGTACGCCCGAAGGAAGAAGAAGCATTTCCGTCTGGCCTCTTCGGCTCTGAAGGTGCTGACGCTCTCGATGTCCGCTGCCTCAACAATCATCCTCGGCCTGCAGAACCTGAACTTCTGGGCCGACTTGGCCTTCGCGCTCGTGGCGCTGGTCACCCTGCTGGGAGCCGTTGAGTCGTTCTTCAACTGGAGGTCACGATGGGTGTTGATGGAGGAGACGCAGTACCGGTTTCAGCGTCTCGCTGATGACCTCGAGTACCTCATTGCCTCAACTCCCGCTGACGATCTCACTTACGATCGGCTCCGGCCTTTCTTCGACACATACCAGGGTGTGTGGGCGCACCTGAGCGAGCGTTGGCTGCAAGAGCGTCGCACGTCGACATCCTCGTCCGAGAGTCGATGAGCCGTCGGCTCCGTGTGGCACATCAGGTCGAAGCCGGCGGTGCCCCAGTTGGTGCCGGGGACAGGGATGGCGTCGGCGTGGCCGTCCGTGGCCGGATGGTGTGTCGTCGGGGTCATCGGCCGGCCTCCGCCAGGGTCCCGGTGGCGCGAGGGAAGCTGGGTCGGGGGGTGCGCTGCGCGAGGACCAGGAGCTCGCGGTTGCGGCGCTGCTGCTCGCGGCGAGCACGGGAGGCCGCTGGAGTGCACGGAATCCGGTCGCGGCCGCCAACGCGTGAGCGTGAAGTCCGCAGCCGCGGCTGGTCGACCGTCGCGCCCAGAGGTCGCGGCCGCCACTGAAGCCGCGGCCGCGCAACCGGCCGCACACGTCCCGACCGCGCCGGTGGCCCCGGTCGTGCTGCCCGCGCCGCGCCCGGCCCCCGTCGCCGCGGCACCGGAGCGGGAGCTCGTCGACGTCGACCAGGAGTTGGTCCGTCCTCGAGGGCCTCACTCGGGAGCAGGTCCTGGACCGACGTAACCGCACTGCCGCCGACGGCAGGTCCTCCACGGCCACATCGAGCGGCACGGCAAGCACCCGACAGATCCGTCGCGGACGGTGGAGCCGGCCAGGGACAGCTGGTGCGACCGACGGGGCGGAGCGGGGTGTCGGCCGTCTCAAATCGATCTTCGCGAAGATTTCATCTTCGTGTACAACCTTTCACCTTTGCCCCAGGTCTGCTCTGTCGGGTCAGCAGACCCCCAGACAGACTTGGGAAACACTTGCGTATTCGTGCCACTGTTGCCGCTGTCTCCGGCGCCCTGGCCCTGTCCTCCCTCGCCGTGCCGGTCTCACAGGCGAGCAGCCCTTCGTTCGCGCTGACGCGGGCGGACGCCGCCCCGGTGATCAGCAAGGTCGTTGTGAACGGTGGAAAGCCGATCGTGCTCGGTACCACCGCCACCAAGAAGGTGACGGTCTCCGTCACCGCATCCCACTCCTCGGGCATCGACGACGCTCTCTCCTACATCTGGAGGGGCCGCGACAGCGACCCGAACCTGTACGGCTTCGGGTTCCACCCGGACGCGGAAAGGGCCAAGTGCAAGGCCGCGAACGCCACAACCTCGACCTGCACCCTCACCATCACGGTCGATCCCGGATACCTGTGGAACACCAACGCCACGATCTGGCGGGTCTACGCCGGCGCATGGGGCAAGGACGGGAATTTCACCGAGAAGGACACGTTCTCCTCGATCAGGTTCCAGCGGCTGTCGCGGCTGACGGTCAACGCCTCCCCGGAGCCCGTGAAGAAGGGCGGCACCATCACGGTCACGGGCAAGCTGGACCGGGCCAACTGGGACACCCGTAAGTACGCGGGTTACGCGTCCCAGCCGGTCAAACTCCAGTTCCGGAAGAAGAACAGCAGCACATACACCACCGTCAAAACGGTGAAGGGCTCCAACACCGGCACGCTGAAGACCACGGTCAAGGCGGTGGGGGACGGCTACTGGCGCTGGACTTTCGCCGGTACGGCCTCGACCCCCGCAGTCAACGCCACCGGTGACTTCGTCGACGTGAAGTAGTCGCGCAGCGCGCGGTGGCGAGCGAACCGAAGGGCCCGGCAGGCCGGGCCCTTCGTCGTTACCGCGAGGGGCGTTCTTGCCGGGAACTACGCCGCCCCTCATCGCCCCTTCGAGGGGTCCGCCGACGACAGCGTCCTCGCTCGGTGGGGCGGCATCCCACCGCGACCGCGACCGCGACCGCGACCGCGACCGCGACCGCGACCGAGCTCGCCGAGCAGGTCCAGGCCGTGGGCTTCGACGGGGACACCGGCCGCAAGCGTCGCCCCCGACGCTCCCGCGTACGGCACGAAGCTGTATCGGAACGCGCCGAAGCCGGTCGCGGCGGCCAACGCGAAGATGTCTGGTGCGAACGCCCGCGCCCCTGCATGTCCTGGCGCCCGCACCCGTGAAGGCCGGCCCCGCCGCGGGGGCTGCAGACCCGGCCCCGGAGCAGATCCCGCCGACCGCGCCGGTTCGGTGCCGGACCCCGCCGGACGGCTACCGCCTCGCCCTCGAAGCCCATCGTGCTGCCACGCCGCCATCCCGTGCGGACCCGGCCGTTGCGGAAGCGGGGAAAGGGCAGGACCTGGCGATGCAGGAGCTGTCCCGCCAGGCGTTCCCCGGGCCCGACGTCGTCCCGGATGCGCCGGCCCCGATCGAGGCGGTCCGTGCACAGCGGCGCCGCCTGGTCACGGCGATCGAGGCCGCCGCCCTGCGCCGGGCCCGAACCGAGCGTACCGGAGCGGTCAGGGGCGACCCGCAGTTGGAGCGGGCCGCGTGACTCGCGAAGCAGCAAGGTCAGGACGTCTGCGCTCGGGCAGGAGCGCCGTCCGGGGAGTCGAGGAGCTCTCCGAAGGTGATCTTTTCTTTGTCGTACGCGAAGGTCATGGCGGCGGCGAGCACCGCCCACCGGTCGGTGCTGTGTCCGCAGTGGTCCAGCAGGATCTTCGGTGTGACCTCGGGTTCGCGGCGGGAGAGGATCTCGTCGGCCGGGATCTGGCGCACGTGTTTCAAGGTGTGATGGCGGGATTTGACGACAGCCCGGTAGACCTCGGAGCGGGTGAGGATCTCATCGACTGCGGAGGGAGTCGAGCCAGGACTGCAGGACGGCCGTCGGGGCGGGGTGCTGGCCGAGGTCGTCGTCGCTCAGCAGCCTCAGCACACCTCGTCTTCGCCCTTGGTGGCTGGGATGGACGCCGCCGTGTTCAGGAACCAGTCAGGAGCTGTGAGTGCCGCCCACGATGCGGGCTCCGCGATTGCGGTAGAGGGGGATGCCGGCGTGTGTGGCGATGCAAGTGACAAGACTGGTCAGGAATCGAGAAGCCCCGGGCGCCGAGCAGCCCCTAGCGTGATGGCCATGGCAACCACCACTTCCACCGCATCCCGCACGTCCATCGCATCCGTCACCCTCGAGGTGGCCGACACCGAGGCCGCCCACCGCTTCTACACCGCCTTCGGAGTGGACACGCGCATACACCTGCGGGCGTCCGAGGCACACTCCACCGGATTCCGCGGCTTCACCCTGGCGCTCACGGTGTCCCGGCCGACCACCGTCGACAGCTTCCTCGGCGCCGCCGAGGACGCCGGCGCCACGGTACTGAAGCCCGCCGTGAAGTCGCTGTGGGGCTACGGCGGCGTCGTCCAGGCCCCGGACGGGACGATCTGGAAGATTGCGACCTCGGCGAAGAAGGACACCGGCCCCGCCATCTGCGAGATCGACGAGATCGTCCTCCTGCTGGGCGTCGAGGACGTGAAGGCCAGCAAGCAGTTCTACGTCGGCCGGGGCCTCACCGTGGCCAGGAGCTTCGGCGGCAAGTACGCAGAGTTCACCTCCGACGAGTTCAGCCCCGTCAAGCTGGCGTTGTACAAGCGCCGCGGCCTGGCCAAGGACCTCGGCGTTCCCGCCGACGGCACCGGATCGCACCGCATCGTTCTCGGCGGCACCGCCGGCCCCTTCACCGACCCGGACGGATTCGCCTGGGAAGCCGCCGGGTAGCACGCTCCCGCGCTGTCCACGGCGCCACCACTGTCCTGACTCACGGCCCCGCACTCCCGCCCCGGCCCGCCTCATCCCCGTACGACAGGAAACCTGCCATGCAGTCCACGAAGTCGTCCGCCGACAGCTCCGGCACGAGCGCTGAGCAGTACGACGGATTCACCGCCGAGGAGCGGGCCGCGATGTAAGGAGCACGCGCGGGAGCAGAAGAAGGCGGCGGCGCGGCGCGGTTCGTCCCGCGCGGAGAGGGAGCGGCAGCCGAGCGGGACGTTCTCGCGAAGATCGCTGAGATGCCGGAAGCGGACCGGGTCCTCGCCGAGCGGATCCACGACATCATCAGGACCGCCGCTCCAGGCCTCACGCCCAAGCTGCGTACGCCAGAGACGGCAAGGTCCTCTGCCACTTCCAGAGCGCGCAGAAGTTCAAGTCGAGGTATGCCACGCTCGGCTTCAGCGACCAGGCGGCACTCGACGACGGCGCCATGTGGCCGACCGCCTACGCCTTGAGGGAGCTGACCGCGGCCCGATCCGGGTGCTGGAGAAGTGCGGATGTGTGGTGACGGGCCATGAGCGCGGATTCGCGAACGCACGGGGTGAGGAGGTCGACGAGGTCGTCCTCACCCTGGTCGACTGACCTGTTCGGAGGCCGCCGACGTGCGAGCGGGTCACTGCTCGCCGTCGGCCGACAGCCGGTGCACGCCGGTGTGGGAGCGGTCCGTCTCCCTGGCCGGCTCCCGGGTCGAGGGATCTGCCTCGTACCTCGATTCGAGTTCGGCGGCGATCCGGTCACGCTCGGGGCCAGGCATCGGCTCGCGGGCCGGAGACTTGCGGGGCATCGGGGTTTTCTTCCCATGAAACAGCAGCTCGCCTCGTGATCCTCTGGTGGTCGCGGATGACCAGCCCTCGCCCAGGTCGGCCGAGCAGTGAATGCGGGCGGCTGGCCCGCACTGGCTCGGCACGCCATCCTTGAGTGCGTGTTTCTCAGCCCCGGTTCTGAGTAGCCCTACGCCGACTTCGTGTCCGAGGACGCCGGTCGGGCCAGGGAAAGGATCTGCCGGGGCGGTGGCGAACGGCTGAGGCCGGGACCCCGGCCCGGGCGGAGTTCTGTTCGTCAGCTGTCTTCGACTGCTGTGCGGCGACGGAAGGCGGCTTGGTGGCAGCGCCCTGAGCAGCAGCGAGCCGGTGTAGGTAGTACTGGACGGCACGCGAAGCCTCTCGGCCGGGACTTGATCTCCGCAGACTCGTCCCTGCCAGGGGCTTCACGCGCATCTGACCTCCGGTCACCGCCCCGACACCCGCACGCGGCCACGCACCGCAGCCATCACGTTGCCGAGAAGACCTCAGTCGGCCTCGATGACCGGCGTCGAGCCCGGGAACTCCGGCGGCAGACCGTCCGGAGGAACGGTCCCGCGCACCAACCCTGCAAGATAGGAGGTCAGGTCTCCCGCGTACGCGCACCAGTCGTCGTTGTGACCACTGACCAGAATGGACCACGACGCGCTGTCCGCTTCCGATGTCTTCCAGTAGAAGACGTCTCCCTCCGAGGAATCGCCCCATGGGAGGAGCCCACCCGGCTCGGGGAACGGAACATGGCCATGCGACATTCCGGCGTCACGAAGCTCCGCCAGGTTACCGAGGAGCCCCTGCACGCCGGCGACGAAATACTTCTCCTCGCCGGGGGATGGGATGTGCAGCCCCAGGAAGTCGTCCACCGTGAAAGGGGGGTATGCCTCCGCGAGGGCGACGAAGTCCGGGGGCAGTACGACACCAATCTCGCGCCGGACGAACTCCCAGTCGACGCTCCGGCGCTCGGCCGACCGAATGTCCAGCAACGCTGGTACGGCCTCCTCCAGTTCTCGCAGACTCAACAGGTCACCTGGCTTCCGGGGGTATTGGAGACGGGCGCATCGAAGAGCACCCCGTTGGATGTCGAGGCGGTCATTCTGATGCCCGTCGGGATATTGTTCCGCCCGTTACCGTACTCGAGCTGCCCGGAGTAGGTGACCGGCTGCCCCGACTGAAGGGCGCTCGCCATTTTGTTCTCACACCTCTTCATGGCGGGATCGTTCATCTCGCGGAAGCCGGTGAAGATGTTCTCCCTCACCCAGGATCCATTGAAGCGGTCACCGAGGATGTGGGAGCGGTTGAAGATCCACTGCCGATTGCGGTCCCGCTTGGAGACATAGCCCGGCGGCTCCCATGTACCGGACCTGCTGCCCCGCGAGTTCGGCGGCTTCAGGTCCGACGGGCAGATCAGCGCGGTCACGCCGGTGGGCGCGCCGTCCTGCAGGGGCTGGTAGCTGTAGCGCTGTTCGCGGGACTGGGTGTCGCACCGGTCCTGGCTGGCGCTCGACGCGCTCGGAGCCGGACCCCCGCCGGTGCCGCTGCCGGAACAGCGCGCGCCGACCCTGCGCAGGTCCGTCCACTGGTGGGTGCCCGACTCGTTGACGATGACGAGGCGGTCGACCCGGGGGCCGCCGCCGTTCGGCTCGCACAGGCTCTCCCGCGCCTGCCGGAACTGCTGTCCGGTCGACAGGAGTTGCTCCAGGCCGGTCGTGGTGGCCAGTGCCAAGACCGGGCCCACGCCCGGTTCGAGGCTGACCTGCAGCACCCGTTCGAACCCGGGCGGTGCCTTCTCGCGCCCGGCGTCCGCGGAACCCTGCCGTTCACCGTTGAGCTGCTCGGCGCCGAGACTCATCTGCGACCCGAGCTGCCCCGGGCTCCGCACGGTCTTCGCCCGCACGGCGCGCTTGGCCTCCTGGCCCTGGCGGGTGGTCGTGTAGAAGTAGTCGGCCTGGTAGGTCTTACCGCCGGCCTTGTAGGGTCCGGCCCACGTGACCTTCGCCTTCGGATCGGTGCGCAACAGCCGCGCGACCTGCTGCAGGACGCGTCGGTTCTCGACCTTGTCGGTGGTGGGGAGGATCTCGCGCAGGTCCTCGGGGTTCTCCAGGCGGCGGGAATCGACGATCGTCCCCAGATCGGGCATCACGCCCTGGCTGAGGCTCTTCTCGAGCGCATCGACTGCCTTGTCACCGGCTGTCGTGTCACTGGTCGGTCTGTCCTTCGTCATCAGGTCCAGCAGCTTCGCCACGGTGGGCTTCAGCGGAGTGGCGACCGAGATGTCGTCCGGTCGCAGGTTGCGCGCGTGCAGACGGCTGCCCACCTTTGGGTCCGATCCGTACTCGGCGGACGAGTACACCCAGGCGTAGTCC
This sequence comes from Streptomyces sp. NPDC101194, assembly GCF_044767885.1. Classification (NCBI taxonomy): domain Bacteria; kingdom Bacillati; phylum Actinomycetota; class Actinomycetes; order Kitasatosporales; family Streptomycetaceae; genus Streptomyces; species Streptomyces sp. NPDC101194. The sequence goes on along the minus strand of NZ_JBIWOS010000021.1, from coordinate 32,790 downwards.
GTGTGCTTCACGGTCCGCCTGGTGCCCCACGCGATGTTGGGCCGGGATCCGCTGACATTCTTGGACTGCTTGGGCTTCAGAGTGCCCAGGGGATGGGGCTGGTCCGGCACGCGCGGGAGGCTGAGATAGAGGGTGGCCGCGCCCGCTTGGTCCCCGCTGTTCGTGACCGTGAAGGAGTACGGGCACGGATTGCTCGTGCACAGGTACCCGCTGTTGTTGGTGATGGTGAAGTCCGGCCCCATGGACTTGGAGACCACCTCCGACGACGTGGCGGGGGCGACAGCGGTGGCCGCGGCGGAAGTGGCGGCCGACCGGACCGCAGTCGCCTGCTCGGCGCTCGCCGGCTTCGGAACCATCAACAGGTACGAGCTGTAGTCACTGTTCGTGTAGTCGACGGGCGTGACCGTAGCGCGGGGAGCGGACAGCTCCGCTTTGCCCTTGGCGCGCCGGGGCGCGTGCCAGGCAGCGGGTTTGACCGGGCTTTGGTGGCTGGGATCCCCGCCGATGGCGAGCACGGTGTAGGGAGAGGCATCGGCGAGGACGACGGTCCAGCCCTGTGCCGTGTACGAGATCGCCTTGTGCCCCTCGATCGTTCCCGCGTTCTGCTCCACGGCTTCGGGGTCGGAGGTGACGTGTGTGACCACCGAGGCAAGTGACTTCGGTGTCAGGGAACCGGCGTTCACGGCGAAGTTGTTGAACATGTAGTAGCCGGAGCGCTTCTTCGGCGCCACCCAGTGGCCGGTGCTGGTCAGATCCCTGCCGTACGACGGGCCCTGCTGTGCCCAGAAGTCCGAGTCGCCCTTCAGGTAGAGCTGGTCACCGGACCACGCCATGGCGGACTTGCCTGCCACAGGTTCGCTCAGGATTCCCGACGCCTGTCCCGAGGCGGTAACCGTCAGATCCGCGTGGGTCGTCGGCGCGTGCTGGACGGGGGCATAGGCCGTCGATATGTTCACGGCCTGAAGGGCACCCAGCGCCCGAGCGGCCGACGCCCCCCGATGGGCCGGTGACACACGAGGGACCGAGGCTTCCTGGTGGGAGCCGGACCCGCTTGGCCACAGCACGTACACGAGGCTCGCGAGCACCGCCAAGGCGACACCTATGGCGATGAACGGCCGGGTACGCCCTCGTCGGAGCCATGCGGTGGTCGGCCGCGAGGGCGGCAGCGGAGGCACCGCGGGCGGCTGTACCGGCAGCGGAGGCACCGCGGGCGGCTGGACCGGCGGCGGAGGCACCGCGGGCGGCACGGGTAACGCTGTGGTAGGGCGCGCTGATTCGCCGGAGGGGGGAGGGACCGCCGGGGGAGGGCCCGGCGGAGCGGGGGGTGCCTGCGGTATCGGTGGGACGTCGCCTGGGGTTTGCTGCCGTGGCGAGGGCTTCGAGTTGCCGGATCCAGCCTCTTCGCCGATTCCGTCCTGCCCCGCGGATCCCGGATTCCTGTCTTGGTCTCCCACAGCGACTCCCCCAAGTAGCTTCCGTTGGTCCCGGCGCTTGAGGAAGATACGGCACCCTGCGGGAACCTCCCAGAGCGTGCTTCGAGCGTGCACTGCGCGTCCATCAGATCTCCACGCACCACGAACCGAGTCTCGGCTTTCGCTGTTCTGACAGGCCGGCCAGAGAACGGTGTGTGGTGGAGTCGGAGAAAGCGACGCCGCGGGTGGCCGCGGCGCTGTACCGGGCGTCAGCACACAGACAGACTGTTCAAGCGGCGCGGCAAGAAGGTGTTCGGTGCCGCCTGGCAGCACGACGGCGCGGCGGCCGGAAGCCACCCGGTCGGGCGCGGCACCTGCTTTGTGGTGGTCGTGATCGTGGCCGAGTCGGCGTTCCTCACCAGGCCGGTCGCCTTGCCGGTCGTGGCCCGGCTGTGGCGGCCGAAGACCGGCGTGTCCAAGGTCGAACTCGCGGCATCCGTGACGAGGCTGCTGGCCGTATGCCTGAACCGGCCGCTACACGTGGTCGCGGACGCCGTCCACCACGGCAAAGCCCTGCGCACCTGCCCTGGCAAGCGCCGCCCCGGCGCCGATCACCAGATATGCGTGGCGGTGGTCCACCGAAACCGAGATCCTCCCCTATCGAAGATCCACGTCCGAGACAGGCCTTGGAGGTCTTGGTACTTCAGTTGCGTTGATATCTGGCTGCCATCGCGTGGAATACCTTCTTCGGTTCCCAGCGCGTCTCGTTGAGCATACGGACGACGCCATAGGAGCCAAGGTCATGCTCCCCGAGCCTGCTGTAACCGGCGAAGGTGAACCAGAGCGCGGTGTCCACGCCTTCCTCCTCGAAGATGCCGAGCAATTCGGTGAGGTAGCGCGCCTGCTCGTCCTCGTCCGGGACCGCGCCGTGCGGCACCTGCCAGGCCATGCTGCCACGTTCTCCTGCGCCCTGGTACGCACAGGTTCCGTACTCGGTCACCACGACGGGCTTGCCGTGGGCCAGGTGCCCACGCAACTCGTCCCGGAAGCTCTCGGCGTTGTAGGCGGCCCGGTAGGCATCGATGCCGACGAGATCGAACACATCCCAGTCGACGAACTCCCAGGGGGCCGAGGCGTAGGTGACTTGTCCGCCGAAGTGCGTACGGACGGTCGCGGCGATCTGGGAGAGGAAGTCATTGAGGCGTTCTTGCACCGGTCCGAGGGAGGACCACCACTCCAAGTCGGCGCCGGCCATGGCCCGCAGGCGGTCGCCATAGGTGTCACCAGGTAGGAAACCGCTGCAGAACGCGCTGACCTCGCAGCCGGCGACGAACACCACATCGGCTTCGGCCTCCCTTAGGGCTTCGGCCCGCTGGGCGCAGTCGACGAAGAACGGGAGCAACTGGGCGCGTGGAAGGTCCACAGGAAAGGGGGCGAACCAGACCTCAAGGCCCACGTCCGCAGCATGCCGGGCAGCGATGCTCAACCGTTCGGGTTCTCGCCCGGAGATACGAACGGCGTCACAGTGGAGATCCCCTGAGATCACCGCCATGTCGTGCCGGACCGCCTCAGGGGTGAAGCTCTTGCGAGAGAGTTCTTCCCCTGGGAGGAACCCGGTGTCGTAGTTGATGCCCCGTGCGCGCACGTCCATGTCCCTTCACTTGAGCGTTGCCGATGTTCCAGCAAATCAAAGACGCGCTGGGGTTCTTGGCCAGAGGGCGTAACAGCTCCCACCCTGTATGGCCAGGGCCGCACGCCGGGCCTGGCTTTCTCCCCGATGGTCGCCGCACGTCCGTTCCGCCACTGTTCACCGGTCGGCAGGTTGATGTCGACTCTTCGGCTAGCTTCCCGGCTGCCGAACATGGCCGATGGGACCGCAGCGGTGGCCGGGCGCCGGCAACTACGGTCACGAGCAACCTTGTGTGGACGCCCCTGGAGCGCGGCCCGGCCGAGCCGGCCCCGACGAGCTGCGGCGAGCGACGCCGCCTCGCCGCTACGACGGCCGGGAGGCCGCCCAGTGGCCGAGTGGGCGGCGAGGTGAACGCGCAGACCACGGGGAGCCGCGCTCGGGGGTGTCGAGCGCGGACGCGTTCATCCGCGTCCTGGGCCAAGTACCCGCCTCGCCGGACGTCGTATCAGGGGTACATGACGAAGCCCTTCCCGGGTGGAGGGAAGGGCTTCGTGGGTGAGCGCTGGGCAGGCCTTGCACCTGCATTTCCCCGCGGGAAGCGGGGCGTCTTTCCTTGGACCACCAACGCAACATCATTCACCGCGAGTTGCGGCGAAGTGACAAGATCAACTATAGCGCACCCTGACCTCGACCGGGACTTTCCCAGCCGATCCTCTGCCGGTCGCGGCCCGTGCTGACCGCCAGGACGGGTACCCGGTTGGCGAGGCCCGCGACGACCGTGGCGCAGCACCGTCGGCCCGCTGGGAGGCATCACCCGACAAGCATGAAGAGACCGGCAGCCCCAGAGCGCGGCAGCGCAATTCACCTGTCGAACCAGACGGTCGGTGGGTTCCCTCGCCGATGGATATGCAGTGAGAACACGGGCCGGACCGTGTGGTGCCGGCGCTGGGAGCTTTGGCGCGGCAGATCGAACTTCACCGAGACAGGGCAGGTGGTGCGCCGAGCGGGGGAGCCGCTCGGGCCGGGTCACCTTCAAGGCGTCGCCGTCGCGCAACAACTGCATGACGAGGTCGAGTTTCGGGTGCTGCCCTCGGGTGTGCCGGCCGTGTTTCTCCTGCGACGGAGCCCGGTCGCGGCACGCCCGACGATTCAGCCCTGGAGGGAGGCGAGCCAGGCGGTCAGCAGGCGGTTGACCTCCTCGGGACGCTCCTGCTGGATCCAGTGCCCGCAGCCGTCCAGGATGTGGGTGGAGGCCAGGCCGGGGAGGGTGGCTGGGTAGGCGTCGATCGCGTCGGCCATCCAGGTCGTGGAGGCGTCCAGGGCGCCGCCGATGAACAGGGACGGCTGCTTGATCGGGGCGCCGCCGTACTGGGCGAGGTCCTCCCAGTCGCGGTCCATGTTGCGGTAGCGGTTGAGGGCCCCGGTCATGCCGGTGCGCTCGAACTCCCCTGCGTACACGTCGAGGTCGTCCTCGGTCAGCCAGGCGGGCAGCTTGCCGCTGGGGAAGCGGTCGCGCAGTCGGCCGCCGGTGCGGGCCACAAAGTGCGGGTCGGGCTCGCCATGAGTGGGCATGGTGTCGGCGGACAGGGCCGCGTAGAAGCCCGCGAGCCAGCCCCGGAGGTCGGGCTCCATCTCCGCTTCGGCCCGGCCGGGCTCCTGGAAGTACGAGACGTAGAACTCCTGGTCGCCGCCCATCTGCGCGAAGACGTCGGTGGGGCGGGGGCCGCCGGGCGGCGCATAGGGGACGCTCAGCAGTCCGACGGCGCGAAAGACCTCGGGGTGGAGCAAGGCGGAGGCCGCCGCGATGTTGGAGCCCCAGTCGTGCCCGACGACCACCGCCCTCTCCTCGCCCAGGGCGCGCACCAGGGCGACGTTGTCCTCCACCAGGTCGAGCATCCGGTAGGCGTCCGTCGTGGCCGGCTTGGAGGAGCGGCCGTAGCCGCGCACATCGAGCGCCACGGCCCGGTACCCCGCTGCCGCGAGGGCCGGGAGCTGGCGGCGCCAGGAGTACCAGGACTCGGGGAAGCCGTGGACGAGCAGGACCAGTGGCCCGGTGCCCTGCTCGACCAGATGCAGGCGCCCGGCGGGTGCCTCGATGGTGTGGTGGCGCAGGTCGGCGGACGGCGCGGGCTGGTGCATGGCTTCTCCTTGGTTCACGGGCGGCCGCGGTTGCCCACCGATCATGCGGCGCTGTGGCCGCCCGACGCGAGTACCCTTGCCATCCTGGCAAACTTGCAGAACAGGGCGGTGGAGGTGCCACGGCCGGAGAGAGCGGGGCGACGGTGACGAACGACGGCATAGCGGACACGCTGGCGGCCATGGGCCCCCGGTTGCGGACCGCGCGCGAGCAGCGCGGCGCCACACTCACCGGCGTCAGCTGCGCGACCGGCATCTCGCTGAGCACGCTGTCGCGGATCGAGACCGGCCGGCGCAAGCCGACCCTGGAGGTGCTGCTGCAGCTCGCGAAGGCGTACGACATCTCCCTGGACGAACTGGCCGGTACCGAACCCGTCGCCGCGGCCGGACCGCGCACCCCGATGCCGCAGCGTCCCGGCGACGACAAGGCGGTGCTGCCGCTGACCCGGTACGTGGGGGGCCTGCACGCCCACAAGCACGTCCTGCCCGCCGTCGACGTGCCGTCCACGCGGCCGCGGCAGGTCTCCCACGACGGGTACGAATGGCTGTGCGTCCTCTACGGGCGGCTGTGGCTGGCGCTCGGCGAGCAGGACCTTGTCCTGAGCGCCGGGGACGTCGCCGAGTTCGACACCCGCACCGCCCACGGAGTTGCAAACGCCGGACCCGGCGGACCGGTCGAGTACCTGATCATGTTCGGACCGCAGGGCGAGCGCCTACGACCGCGCACCCCGGCCCTCGGCCGCAGGGCCCGGTAGTGCGGAGCACAGCGTTCTGGGACCCCCCACGCGACGGGTTCCTGCACCCTCACGCCTCGGCGGCGCCCGCATCGCGCAGCGGGCGCAGGCCGCCGGGGGCGGGGATTCTTCGCCCCTTGTCGCGGCGTGGCGTCTGGCCCAGTGCTGCAAGCCTGCCGCGGCGGTACGCGGCCAGCCACCGCTGCGCGGCGCGGTAGGGCACGTGGCCTGCGGCTGCGGCTGCCTTCAGCATCACTCCGTTGTGCAGGTGCGGGGCCAGCACCCAGCAGCGGGCCATCGCCACCGGCATCTCCTCCGGCGGCAAGGGCGGGGAGTTCGGTGGCTCCTGCGGCTTCTACCCGACGAAGAACATGCAGTCGTCAGGATCGATGTTCAGGAGAACGGGTTCATCAACACAGTGGTCCTCGGGGCCTGGTTCGAGCGTCGCTACGAGCGAGATCGCTGACGGCAGGGCGGTTGCCGCGTGTTCGGATGTGGGGTGGTCGGAAGACGCGACAGGCGCGCCTTGAGAGAGTGCGCCTGCGTGCTGTTGCTGCCCGGTCAGGCGCGGCCGTTGTAGTAGAGGACGTCCCAGTGGCTCTTCTCGCGTGCATACACGTTGCCCGCTGGTGACTTGTAGAGCTTCGTGCCGTCCTTACGGGCGCCGGCCCGCTTGAAGTGGCCGGGGACGTATCGGTCCAGGCACCCATCCTGCTTGGACATGTCCACCTTGTAGCCGTTGCGGTGGGAGTACGTGCCCGCGCTGTGGCCCATCTCGGTTCCGGCGGTGATGATCACTCGGCACTTGCTGAGATTCTTGAAGGCGATCACGCCTGTCACGGTCGTTTTGTTGATGTTGGTGAAGGAGGTGCATCCCCTCTTGTTCCAGTCGGCGCAGCCCTTGCTCGATGCCCAGGAGACACCCGCCTTACGGAACTGAGCCGCTGCGTCGTTGTGTCGGGCGTACTTTGCGGGTGCCGCGTCCGCCACGCCGACGGACAGCAGGACAGAGCCCATCACTGCTCCAGCCAGGGCAGACCAGATCTTGTTCATCCAGTTTCCTTCACGGGTGCGCTGCGCGAGTGCGCAGACAAGATCCATTGCGTGTGATCTCGATTGTGGCAACGCGCGCACAAGGGGAAAATCCCTCGCAGGAGTGACGCACGGACGCTGCGACGTTTCTGCGGCTGACGCAGTAACCCGTTCAGGGCGGCCATGACGCTGGCCGCACCCTGCTGGGAAGGGAACAAGTAACTCCACTCCTCCTACCGGTCCCACAAGGAGGACTCTCCCGGGCACACGGAGGAGCAGGCCTCGGAAGTCCGGCGCCCCCAGGAGGGGTTGCGCCGGCTGAGTGCCGAGGTTGTCACGCATCCATTCTGGGATTCCCTGAGCGGTCCTGATCTGGTCGACGCCCGCATGGTGCTCACGTGCGTGCACGAGCAGTCCGGGGACGAGGCGTAGCCATGCGTGCTCCGGAGGGCATGTTGCTATGCGGACCGGCCAACCCTCACACCGAGATGATCTCCGGTTACGAGAATCTTGCCAGAGCCGCCTAAAGGAGTACGCAGACACCGTCACCGGTCTGCCGTGTGGTGGGCACCCCTGTCTCGTAGCAGGGATGATCTCGGCGATCCGCCCGTTCGCCCTGGTCGGTGAGGTCGCGGCCGAGGTGTCCGGTGATCTGATGCGGCGACCGGCGGTGGCGAGCACGTTCACCTCGGAGCACAAGGTCCGGGTGGTCGAGCTCGGACCAGGCTGGTGACCGTGCGGTGACGCCTTGGCGAACCGTGAGGTCGATGCGCCTGTGACAGAACGAAGACGTCGCGGAGGACGGCCTGTGACTCGGTGCGGGATACAAATACTTCCGACCGCATGCACCTGCGTTACTCCCGGGGGAACACCGTGAAGTACACCCGTATCACTGCTCTCGCCGCCATCGGCGTCGCCGCCACCCTCTCGCTCACCGCCTGTGGCAGTGACAGCTCCCAGAAGGACTCGTCCTCCAAGGGCTCCTCGTCCTCGTCCTCTTCGTCCTCGGACGGTGGCTCGAAGCCGGAGGGCAGCTCGGGCTCCGGCGGCTCGGGGGCCGGCAACGCGAAGTCGGGATCCGGCGGCTCGGGGGCCGGCGACGCACAGTCGGGTTCCGGCGAGGACACCAAGGCAGGGGCATCCGCGAACAGTGCGACGAGGACCGGCGGGAAGGTCACGTTCTGCAAGACGCAGGACCTGGCCATCGACGCCAGGGACGCCGCGCCCGACAAGGACTCCGGCAGGATCGACATCACCATGGTCAACCGCGGTTCGACCACCTGCTCGGCGACGGGCTTCGCGGGCGTCGACATCAAGGACGCCGACCACACCTCGAACCCCATCGAGCGCGGCCACGCCCAGCCGCGCATCACCACCCTGAAGCCCGGCGACGCCGCCGTCTTCAACCTCGCGTACACCATCGACAACACCGGCAACAGCCTCGCGTCCCCGATCAACATCCTGGTGACGCCCCCGAACGAGACCCACACCGTGAACCTGAAGTGGCCCGCGGGCGCGGGAGCGATCAAGGGCGCCTACACCGACGTCGAGGTCTACCCCACGCACACGACCGAGTAGAGGTGGCGCCCGCGGCGTCGGAGCTGCCTGTGGCCTGGCGGGCCAGGTCGTCCAGCACGGTGTCGCCGTCGAGGACCTGTGCGGTGAACCGTTCCATCAGCGCCGGGTCGACTCCGCTGCCGGACTCGGTGATGCGGGCGCGGCCCTGGGCGACGGGGGCCGATGACCCGTGGGTCGTCGGAGCCGGCGGCGGCTTCGGCCTCGGCGAGCGCCCGGTACAGCGAGGCGACCGAGGGGTGCTTGCCTGCGGGCCCGCTGGCTCAGCCTTCTGGTTGGTGGGTGCGCTCGAAGTCGCGGCCGGCCGGGGTGGCCGTCGCACACCTGCTATCGGTCCGTTCCCAGAGTCGTTGGGGCCCGAAGCCACCGTGCTCGCGGTCGGCTCGATTCGGCTACGCGTCGCGCCTGTGCAGCAGCAGGCTGCCGACGAGCAGCGCGGCCGCGGCCCACGTGGCGAGCACGCCCAGCCCGGCCCATGGGCCGATGGGCAACTCGCGCAGATGGACGGTGGATTGGACTGCAAGTCCGGCGGTCATGGGTGAGATCTGCTGGAGGTGGCGCTGCCACTCCGGGTCGTCGACCACCTGGGTGACGACCGGGAAGAGATAGAGCAGCCCGAGCACGGTCCCGATAGCGGTCGCCGCCTCCCGTACCGCCGTCGCCACGCCGAGGCCGAGCAGGGCGATCAGGACGAGGTAGAGGACCGATCCGACGGCCGCGCGCAGGGCCGGGCCGTCCGCCAGGGACAGCGGGGCATAGCCGTGCGCCTCGGTGAATCCGCTGCCGGGCAGGATGTAGCGGCCGGTAAGGAGCGAGGCCAGGACAGCGGCCGTTCCGGAGGCCAGGACGACCGTGGTGAGGACCGTCGCTTTGGCGGTGAGGACGGTGAGCCGATTCGGTACCGCCGTGAGCGTGGTGCGGATCATCCCGGTGCCGTACTCGCCGCTGAAGGCCAGTACCGCGAGGACGGCGATGACCGCCTGCCCGACGGTGACGCCGGTCAGGGCGAGCTTGACGGCGTCCTGACCGCACCCTGCGTCCGGGCACTTCACGGCCTTGACGGTGCCGCAGCCGATGGCCACGGTCAGCGCGACGGCGAGCAGGAGCAACCTGCCCATGTCCCCTGCGGTGCGCAGCTTCGTCCACTCCGCGCGCAGGGCGCGGCCGAAGTCCCCTCGCCACGCACCGTCCGCCGTGCTCGTGAGTCGTGCACCGCTCAGGAGACTCATACGTCCCTCCCACGCAGCCGTACCACGGCCAGACCGGAGGCGAGCGCGGCGTATCCGCACAGCACGGCGAGGCCGACCCATGGCGCCAGCGGGAAGTAGCCGGTCGACGGCTCGTACACGCTGAGCACCTGCGCGTACTGCGGCAGGGTCTGCTGGATGGCGAAGCCCGCGGCCGGGGTCACCCGCAGCAGCCAATCCGAGACGCCCGGGGGCAGTACGCCGGAGGTGGCGAGCAGGAAGGGCAGCACGATCGACGCGATGACCAGGGCGACCGCCGTGCCGCTGCGCCGCAGCAGGGCGCCGACGCCGAGAGCGAGCACGGCGGCGGCTGCGCAGAGCAGGCCGGTGCCGACCATGACGCGCACTTCGGTCGCCGACGTGACGGGGAAGACATGGAAGCCCCTGCCGCGCGCGCTGCGTTCCCCGATGGGCATGGTGATCGCGGCGGCGACCAGGCCGATGGCGAACGAGACGCCCCCGGCCACCAGCGCCTTGGCACCAAGTATCCGGCCCCGCAGGGGAGTTGCCGTCATCGTCGTACGTAGCAGTCCGCGTCGGTACTCGCCGGTGATGAACGCCGTGCCCACGGCGATCACCACGATCAGCCCGGCGAAGGTGCCGACGAGGAAGTTCTCGACGGAGAAGCCGACGCCCATGACGGGCCCGCCGACGACCGGTGCGATGTCACCGGCCCCGGTCACGGTGAACCCGCCGCCGTCGGTCTGGTTGAAGCCGCCCTTGGTTGTGTTCGTGTAGCTGCCGGAGGTGCCCGCGTCGCCGCCCACCTGTGTGCCGCGCCACGCCCCCTGGGACCAGTCGCCGGTGAGGGCGGGGCGGCCGAAGGTGCCGGTGGCCGCGGCAGGGCTGAAGCCCGTGCCCGCCGCGGTGTCCTGCTTCGCCTCCGGTGACGTCGCGAAGAGTCCGGCCTGCACGGTGCGCGCCAGCCCCGGCAGCTTCGCTTGGCCGACCTTGGTCCAGTGGGAGGCGTCGGTGGAGGTGGAACCGGTGAGAGTGTCACCGGAGCGGACCAGGCGCAGCCAGCGCGGGGACTCCTTGGCAACCTTGCCGGAAGGGGCCGCCGTGTCGTGCGTGTAGTCGTACTGCATGCGGACGCCGTGGCCGCCGGTGGCCATGACCGCCGCGTACGGGGAGCCCTGAGCAAGGCTTTCCTTCACGATGATCCCGGCCTTCGCCCAGGGCTGGGCGCCCTGGGTCGTCTTGCTGGTCCCGATGCCGGCCACACCGGTCAGCGACCGCAGGGGAACGGTGAGGGTCCCGTCGCCGGTGAGCGTCTTGTGGGCGAAGTAGAAGCTGTCGTTGACGGCCTCGCCGCCGGGGCCCTGCGGGTACGAGGCGGAGTCGGCGCCGCGACCGCCGGGGGCGGGGGCGGCCGTGCCGAGCAGGCCGACCACGATCGTCACCAGGAGCGCCCCCGTCATGGCGAGGACCCAGCCGCGTACCGTACGGAACTTCGTCCACTCGGCGTGCAGCGTCCGGGGGAACCCGCCCCGCTCAGTGCACCTCGTGGCCGTGGGACGAGGGGTGAGGGTGGCGGTCATCGCGTGGCCTCACCCGCCGGGATGCCCCGGTACTCCACTGCGTCCCGGGTGAGCTCCATGTACGCCTCTTCGAGCGTCGCCCGGTGCCTGGACACCTGGGAGAACGGCACCCCGTTCCGGGCAAGCAGGGCCACGATCTCCTCGTCGGGCAGGCCCGTGACGCCGAGGGTGCCAGGGCCGGTCGCGAGAACGGTCGCGCCCGCGCCTTGCAGGACCTCGGCGGCGCGCGGAGCCGCGGGGGTACGCAGGGTGACCCGGCCGCCGGACGCCTTGGCGAGCAGCTCGGAGACACTGGTGTCCGCGACGACCCGGCCGCGGCCGATCACCACGAGATGGTCCGCGGTGTCTTCGAGTTCGCTCATCAGGTGACTGGAAACCAGGACGGCGCGGCCCTGCCCGGCCAGAGACGACAGAAAGCCGCGCATCCACACAATGCCGTCGGGGTCGAGACCGTTGAACGGCTCATCCAGCATGACGACCGGCGGGTCACCGAGAAGCGCCGCCGCGATCCCCAAACGCTGGCGCATGCCCAGCGAGAAGCCGCCGGCTCTGCGCCGGGCCGCCGCGCCGAGGCCGGCCTGATCAATGACCTCGTCCACCCGCCGGGCCGGCACGCCCTGTGAGTGGGCCAGCCACAGCAGGTGGTTACGGGCAGTGCGGCTCGGCTGCAGCGCGGAGGCGTCGAGCAGTGCCCCCAGATGCCGAAGCGGGCGACGCAGGGTGCGGTACGGCACTCCGCCGACCATGGCCATTCCCTCCTCGGCCGCGTCAAGGCCCAGGATCACGCGCATCGTGGTGGACTTGCCCGCTCCGTTCGGGCCGACGAAGCCGGTCACCCGTCCGGGCCGCACAGTGAACGTCATCCCGTCCAGAGCCAACTGTGGCCCGAAGCGTTTACGCAGACCGATGACCTCGATCGTCGCCTTCGTACTCTCATCGCTCATGGCCCCCACCCTGTGACGGAGCGGGTTACAGGGGCCGAACGGCCGCTGTCATCTCGCTGTTAGGCGCCTCGGCATAGCCTGGCCTCGTACGTGTCCTGGTGCGGTGGCGAGAGGAGAGCATGCGGATGAAATGGGGTCCGCCCCGACGGCTCTCGGGCTCGACCGCCTGGCTCGGTCTGCGCCGTGGCACTGCCCGCACCCGCTTCACCGCCCTGTACGTGACTCTGTTCCTGCTGTCGGGAACGGCGTTGCTCGTCATCGCGGCCGTGGTGGCATCCGGCGGATCGCGCTCCAGCCAGACCGCCCCCGAGGGCGGCACTGATCAGCCCGTCACGGCGGAACAGGCCCAGGGCCGCATCGCCGAGCTGCAGCAGCAGCTGGCCCAGGCGCACGACACCCAGTCCCGGCAGATCCTGATCGGCTCCGCCATCGCCCTCGGCGTCATGACGGTGATCTCGGTCGGCCTCGGCTGGTTCGTCGCCGGCCGGGTGCTGCGCCCGCTGCGCGTAATGACAGCGGCCACCCGCCGGATCACCGCCGACAGCCTGCACGAACGTCTGGCCATCGGCGGCCCCGGCGACGAGGTGAAGGACCTCGCCGACACCATCGACGACCTCCTCGGCCGTCTGGAGGGCTCCTTCGACGCCCAGCGCCTCTTCGTCGCCAACGCCTCCCACGAGCTGCGCACCCCGCTCACCACGATGCGGGCCTCCCTGGACGTGGCCCTCGCCAAGCCGGGCCCGGTACCCGAGACCACGGCCACGCTGGCCGTCCGGATGCGCGCCGAACTCGACCAGGTGGACCGGCTGCTGGAGAGTTTCCTCGTCCTGGCTCGCACCCAGCACGGTGAGTTCACCGACTCGGCGCGGCTCGCCCTCGGCCAACTCGCGCTGACCGCCCTGACCGGACGGGTAAAGGACATCGCGGCCAAGGACCTGGACATGCGTGAAAACCGGATCGACGACTCCGCGTGGGTGTGGGGCAGTCAGACGCTATTGCGCCGCGTGGTCGACAACGTGATCGACAACGCGATCGCGCACAACGAGCCCGGGGGCTGGATCAGTGTCGCGGTAGGGGCTGAAGGAGAGGAGGCAGGTGCAGTGTCCCTCGTTGTCGAGTCCAGCGGACCGGTCCTCGACCAGCAGCGGGTGGCGGAACTCGCGCAGCCCTTCCGCCGCCTTGGCGCCGACCGGACCGGCACCGGCCAGGGCAGCGGCCTCGGCCTCTCCATCGTCGCGGCCATCACCAGGGCCCACCACGGCACCCTGGACATGCGCGCCCGCCCCGACGGCGGCCTGCGCGTCACCATCACCCTCCCCCGAACGGACGGCAGGGCGACGGCGGAATTCCCGGACACAGAGACGGGCGTGGCGCATTGAGAGTCCTGGTGGTCGAGGACGCCCGCCCCCTCGCCGAAGTCATCGCAGAGGGACTCCGCGACCAGGGCATGGCCGTAGACGTGGCCCACGACGGGCTCCACGCCGCAGCCAAGCTGGACGTCAACGCGTACGACGTCGTCGTGCTCGACCGCGACCTGCCAGGCATCCACGGCGACACCCTCTGCCAGATGATCACCGAGCGGGAAGGCCGCGTGATGGTCCTGATGCTGACCGCCGCCGACTCACCAGGCGACCGCGTCAGCGGCCTGACTCTGGGCGCCGACGACTACCTCTCCAAGCCCTTCCACTTCCCCGAACTCGTCCTACGCATCCGCGCCCTGGCCCGCCGCCGCCCAGCCGCCCGGCCCCGCACCCTGAGCACGGCGGGCATCGAACTCGACCCGATACGCCGCACCGTCAGCCGTGACGGCCACCAACTCGACCTTTCCGTAAAGGAATTCGCGGTACTCGAAGCCCTCCTGAACGCGAGCCCAGCCTTCCTCAGCACGGAGAACCTCCTCGAACAGGTCTGGGACGAACACGCCGACCCGTTCACCAACACCGTCACGGTGACCATCAGCCGCCTGCGCCGCAAACTCGGCGACCCCCCGGCCATCGCCACCGCACCCGGCGTGGGGTATCGGATCATCGACCCAGCCGCCCCACCCGACTGAGCAGCCGTCAGGGCCGGCGGCCCGCGAGTGGAGGCGCCGTGCTCAGTGCACCCGACTGGGACGAGGGGATGCGCTCCGGCACGCTGGGCAAGGTCGGCAACTGTCAGATCGGCTTCAGTGTCCATGCCGCGTCCGACACCGCGTCGTGTCCGCTGTCGTGGCGACTGCTCCTGCCCCGCGGCTGGGACGGTCCCGAAGCGCTGGAGCGGCGGGGCCGCTGCCGGGTCCCCGACGAGGAACACCACCGGCCGACATGGCAGCTCGCGCTGGACATGCTCGACGAGCTCGCCACGCTTGGCCTG
>NZ_JBIWOS010000021.1:0-18087 GCF_044767885.1 Streptomyces sp. NPDC101194 | reverse complement strand
CTGCGGCCTGCGGCCTGCGGCCTGCGGCCTGCGGCCTGCGGCCTGCGGCCTGCGGCCTGCGGCCTGCGGCCTGCGGCCTGCGGCCTGCGGCCTGCGGCCTGCGGTACTGGTCGCGGATGCCGGTTACGGGGCGAACGCCGACTTCCGTCACGGCCTGGAGGACCGGGGACTGGCCTGCGCGCTGCAGGTCAAGGGTGAGATGACTGCGCACGCCGAAAGCGCTGAGCCCCATCGGCCGGCGTATGGCGGGCTCGGCCCCAGGCCGCTGTCCCGATACCGCACCCGGCCCCTCAGCCTCCGCGAACACGTCCTGGCCGCCGGACGTCGCAGGGCGATGGGCGTCACCTGGCGCAGAGGCTCCAAAGCTGCGAAGACCTCGCGTTTCGTGTGCCTGCGCATCCGTCCCGCCGGGCGCCGTCCGAAGCCCACCCCCGACGGTGTCATCGGCCCGACCTGGCTGATCGCTCAATGGCCCGGACGTTCGGACGAACCGGTCAAGTACTGGATATCCCAACTGCCGGCCGACATCCCCGGCCGGGATCTGGTCCGCCTCGCGAAGCTGCGGTGGCGCGTCGAGCACGACTACCCCGAGCTCAAGACCACCCTGGGACTCGACCACTTCGAAGGACGCTCGTTCACCGGCCGGCACCGGCACGTCACCCTCGTGACCGCAACCCACCGTGACCGAACAGAGGACCTGCCCAAAAGCCCCTGCCAGGGCCTGACCCTCTACCAGGCCCCGCGCGTGACATGTCGATCTTGCGTGACCTGGGCGTTCTTGGCTGTCTCACGGCCTTGTCACCCGTGATCAGTCTCAAATCCGTGGCATTTCCTCGCGAGGGCGAGGTCGAGATCAGGCGGCTTGCCCGAGTCGGCCGAGTACACCACGCTGAGCCCCGAGAACGAGGACTACCGGCGAGCCCAGATCGCGCACCGATGAGTTTCCCGCGCCGCGCTGGTCTGTACGCCGTACACCCACGGACGGAAGGCTGAGCCATGCGGAAACTGATCTACGGCATGAACCTGACCCTGGACGGCTACATCGCCGCGGCCGGCGACGACATCGGCTGGAGCGGACCGCCGAGCGACGAGCTGTTCCAGTGGTGGCTCGACCACGAGCAGGCGAGCGGTCTGTCGCTGTACGGGCGCAAGCTATGGGAGACGATGAGCTCCTACTGGCCGACCGGCGACCAGCAGCCCAACGCCACCCCTGCGGAGATCGAGTTCGCGCGGAACTGGCGGGACACGCCGAAGGTGGTGTTCTCCTCGACGATCGACAACGTCGACTGGAACACCCGCCTGGTCACCGGCGACGCGATCGCCGAGATCACCCGGCTCAAGGCCGAGGACGGCGGACCAATGAACATCGGCGGCGCAGCGCTCGCCGGGGCGGCCATGCGCGCCGGGCTGATCGACGAGTACGCGATCGCCGTCCATCCGGTCCTGGTGGGCCGCGGCACGCCGTTCTTCACCGCGCTGGACAGCTGGGTGAACCTGAACCTGGTGGAGACGCGGACGTTGCCCGGCGGCGTGGTCCTGACCAGGTACGAGACGAGGCGCTGAGCATCAGCACCCACGCGCTAGGTGTTCTGTCTGGAAGTGATGTGTGTAGCGGCGCGTGCAGCAGAACCTCAGCGCTCCCACCCGGCAGCCCGACCACCGCCCCTCAAATAGGCGCTTCGCGCCGCTGTGCCATCGGGCTGCGGGATCGACTCCTCATGAATGCCCACCCGCCAGCCCGCGGCCCGGGTGCCGGGCGGGCCGCATTTCTGTCGTCAAACGATGGCACCCTCAAGTGATCAACGCACCACCCACGGATGATCACGTGACCGTGGAGGCACAGGTGCGTGACTACGGGATTTCGCCGGCTCAGCAGGACGAGATCTGGCGACGCCGGCGCGAGGGGCAGTCGTTCAGCCTGATCGGGCGGGCACCTGGGGCACCGATGCAGCACGCCTGTCGCTTCCTGTGCCGGAGTGGCGGCGTCCGCCTCACCCCGCAGACGCGGTCAGAGCGGCATCTGAGCGGCAGCGAGCGCGAGGAGATGTCCCGCGGCATCGCCGCCGGGGAATCGGCCCGCCAACCAGCCAGGCGGCTGGGCCGATGCCCTTCGACCATCTCTCGCGAGATCTCCCGCAACGGCGGCCGGGACCGCTACCGAGCCGCGTCGGCCGATGCGGCCGCCTACGAGCGCGGGCGCCGGCCCAAGCGGGCCGAGCTCGCCCAACGGCCGGCTCTGCGCGCCCTGGTGGAGGCCAAGCTGGCTCTGTGCTGGTCTCCCGAGCAGATCGCAGGGTGGCTGCGATGTCAGTTTCCTGGTGACGCAGCCATGCAGATCTCGCACGAAGCGATCTACCTCGGGCCGAAGGCCGTCTGTCCGTACCGCTGGAGGGCACCGTGCGCTGCGTCCAGAACCGCGCCCGTCTCGTCCGCCCCTCCATGAACGCCTGGACCGGCTGGAGGCCGCGCTCGTCCCGGAGAGGGTTGCACCGAGCGGCGGCTGAACCGTTGGCTGGACGGTTGCCCCAGCGGGGGAGCGAAGGTGGGACCGGGATTGCAACCCCCAAACTGGAGACTGCCCGTTCCCGCAGGTCAACCCTGGTGGGCAAGCCCATCCCGGACGACGAGTCACGGTCGGTCCCGCGTGTGTTCGCACATCCGAAGTCGGAGAGCTACGAGACCCTGCACAAGCGGTTCCGTGCGCAGAATCCGTGGTTCGAGTACATGCGGCTCAACGGTGACGCGCACTTTCTCGGCGCCGAGCTGCCGCAGGAAGTCGCCGCGGACATTGAGGGCTTCTTCCAAACGAAGTGAGGCAAGCTCCACAGCCGGCCAGCCGGCCAGCCAGTCCTGGTAGCGTCCGCGACGTGATCGAAGCGAACGACATTGTCGCCCAACTGGACGAATGTGCAGCCGAGTTCAAGCTCCCTCATCCCGACAACGGTTACTTCTACGCAGTGGATGTGCGGATGCACCTCTACCATGACCCGGGGCGCTGGGCCCTGATCATCGAGACCGTCGGATACAACCCGCGCATGGGCAACCTCGTCAATGTAGTGGGCACTTACGGGAATTGCCTGATCAGTGGTGAACCGGGTTGGGAGCACGAGAGCTTCCACTATCGCGTCGAGAACATGGAGGAGATCGACGACCAGGAGGCCTACGCAGGCGGTATTCCCATGGTTGTCAGGGGCCGAACGCTGGCCGTGGAGGCGGAGCCTGGCGAGCCGCTCGAAGTCGTTTTCCGCAGGCTGGTGCCGGAGTTCCGGGATCTGATCCTTGCCGACGAAGCCGAAGTGGAGTCGAGGATTCCCGGGGACCTGCCTAAGGTTCTACAACTGGAGGAATGGCACCAGCCGGAGGATATCGAGACACCTCCCAGCACGAGTGAGACCTACCGGCAGATCGCGGAAGTCCTGGCATCTGGTGACGTCGGGCGCTACCGACCGAGCCTTTCACCCAATACCCACTGGTCCAACTGGCCGGACTCCGGAACTCTGTGACCGGTCGCCGTGGGTTCGGCCCGCAGCGCTGCACGACGGGCCTCGAGTGAGCTTGATCGCGTGCGACGGGGAGCAAAATCACTGCCTTACTGCGGCAGTGCCGAAAGGATTGGACAGGGGACATCGAACGGGCGGGCTGCCTGTACAGCATCCGACCTGCCGGGAAAGTCCCGCTTCGCAGGCGATGCCCCGGTGCCTGCCCCGAGCGATAAATCGAAGACCAGGCACAGGCACCAGGCAGTTGTCTCAACGACACACAGGTCGTGCCTGCACCGGGTTCGCCGGTCCGATTTCGGAGTCCGCCCCGTCGGCGGCGGGCTGCCGGCTCAGCAGGCGAGGAATCTTCCTCATTGTTCATCGTGTTCGTCGTTCCGCTCGACGGCATCCATGAACTGATCACGCATCCGCAGCCCACCCCCTGTCTGGGCTCGCCGCGTGATCGTCTTCGCCTCGCCGAAGGATTTGGGGTCCGCTGGAACCACTGCTCGTGCTCGTTGCTCATCCGGGGCAGCAGCCCGCCAAAGGCCGGGAACGGCAGATGCGGCTCCCAGGGCGTCTGGCCCATCCTCGCCGACGACTCGGCGCTCTTGACCAGGTCGTCCAGCATGAAAACGCAGTGAATGCCGTCGACCATCCCATTGCCGAACGCCGCGACGAGCGCCTCGTAGTCGCTCGGCAGAGACATTCCCAGGCGGGACTCGACTGCCGCCCAGTAGACCTGGCCCGCAGTCCTCGGCACCCAACCGGTCGCGGCGACGAGCCTTTCCAGCCAGGAGGCCTCCGCAGGCACTTGCTCCGCGACCGGCGTGCTGCGCAGGGCGATCACCACTGCGGGTCCGGCACCCTCGCCTCGACCGGTCCGGCCGAAGGCGACCCATCGGTTACTGAACGGCCAGGCGTACCTCCAGTCGACCTGCCCGGACAAGGGCAGCGGCGGCAGCCGGCCGGCGCCGACGGATGGCTCACCACACCGGTCAGAAAGCGTCTCGACGAGCTTGCCCAGGTCAGCATGACCGGAGACGGAAAGGCATGATGAGGATCTTCGATTTTGGCTCTGACCGGAGTTTCGTGAAGCTCATGACTGAGTGAGGATGCGGGTGCGGAGGAGGTCGAAGGACGCCCGTCCGTACATTGCTCTCTTGAGTGTTTTCACTCTGTTGACGTGTCCTTCGACGACGCCTGAGCTCCAGGTGAGGGTCAGTCCGGCGGTGACGGCGTCCAGGTCGCGGCGGAGGAAGCCGGCGAAGCCGCTCACCGGTTTCGGAGCATCGGTCTCGGCCTGGCGGATCCATTCCAGCAGCAGATATCCGCGCTGGTGTCGAACGAGGTCGGCGAAGGCTCGGGCGAGGTCGCAGGCGCGGGTGATGTCCGGGCAGGCGAGGCGGACTTCGAGGAGCCGTTGTTCCTGGCTGTCGGTGAGTGCTTCGCGTGGTCGCATGATCCATGAAGTGATCTTGCGGGGGCTCGGGATGTCGGCACGGACCGGTTGGGCAGTGCCGGCACGCAGGGCGGCAAGGTGTCGGCGAACGACCTGACGGCTGCCTTGATAACCGCGTTCACGGATCTCCAGGAACAGACGGTTGCCGCTGACCTGTCCTTCTGTCTCGGTGAAGCGGGTGTTGAGGTAGGACTTGAACGGCTCCAGCACCCCGGCCGGCCGCCGTTCCTGGGCGGAGGCCAGGAGCTGTTCGATGTCGGTGTCGCGGAAACGGCGCACGGTCTTGCGGTCCAGGTTCAACCGGCGGCCGGTGGCACTGATAGTCCAGCCCGCCTCGACCAGCCGACACACGTCAGCATGCCGGTGTCGGGTCCGCTCGATGATCTGAGTCCGGGGCAAGTCGGGAGGCGGCAGCTCCAGGAGCACAGGCTCCGGCGCTGCGGGGGCTTCGTCCTGGGCGTGTTTGCGCAGGCAGTTGCGGTGTTGGTGGCAGGTCTTCTCGACGGCCGCGGCGAGGTTCTGCAGCAGGTGCCAGCGGTCGGCAACCTCCAGAGCTTGTGGTGCGGCCTCCCTGATTGCTCGCGTGTAGGCGGTGGCCCGATCTCGGCAGATGATCTCGACGCCGGGATGAGCCCGCAGCCAATCGGCGAAGGTCTCCGCGGTGCGATCGGGCAGCACGTCCACCACCCTTCCGGCCTCGACGTCCACCAGCACGGTGCCGTAGGTGCAGCCCTTCCGGAAGGCGAACTCGTCCACCCCGAGCACGCGTGGTGCGTGCTCGGGGACCGGCGGAGGTTCAAGCAGGCTGAGCAGCTTGCTGCGGCCCGCAGCCAAGTGCAGTCGGCGGCAGAGCCGTTCACCGGCTCGACCGCCCAGCTCGTCGGCGACCGCCCGCAGCCACTGCTTCGTACCCAAACTTGAGCGACGGTAGCGTTCGCTCAGCCCGTCGACCTGCTCGACGAAGGTCCTGCGGCGGCAGGACGCCCGATCGCAGAAGAACCGCCTCACACGAAGCCTGATCTGCAGTTTCCTGCCGGTCAACGGCCTCTCTGCCAGGTCGCGTTCGTAGGTGGAGTGCACCCGCCGGGCTCTCGCCCGACAGCCCGGACAGGGTGGCGGCGGACCACACGCCACCGCGGACACCAACAGCGCCTCCGCAGTGAACACCGCCTTGTCCAATCGGACATCCATCCCCGGGAACAGCACATCATCCAGCGAGCAGACCCCCATGCCGAAGAGTTCCCCTGACGAATCGTTCCCGCAGTCCTCCGCTGACCTGCGGATTCACGAAACTCCGGTCAGAGCCAATTTCAAAGAGTGCCATCAGGCAGACATGACCTGGCGCATGCCCGTGCTCACGGCAGGCCAGGTCACGTAGATCCGGCCACAGGATCTCGACCACGGCGGTCAGAAGCCGTTCGTCGTCCATGTCCGCGAGCCAAGCGCTCGCCGCCGACAGCAGAGCTCGGCGAGGCAGCGTCGTACTCTCCGGCCAGCCGTCCCGCTACGTGACCTGCTCAAACTGAGGTTGGAAAAGGCTCAGTCAGGTTGACAAGTGCGAAATCACTGGCTGGCCGCGCATGAACCTGGCTCCACTCATCAGGCCTTCTTGGAATCGATCATCTAGGAACCGGGAGGCGCTTTACCGGCGGACCGCCGAGATCAGTCCGCCGGTCCGTTCCTCGTGTCGTGGCGGGGTGCTGATCGGGCGGCCGTAGGCGGCAGCGCGCTCGCGCAGGGTGTGGCTGTCGGCCTCCCAGCCGTGCCCGGCCAGCCAGCCCACCGGGTCGTCGGGCATCTCCGAGATCCACATGGACGCCGCCGATCCTGGCGCGGCGTCCGCGCCGAAGCGCTCGATCACGCCGCGCGAGCCCAATGTCAGCCCCATCCGACTGCCTGCCGCCGACTGCGTGCTGATCCGGGCCAGCAGTAGCTCCACCGCGTCCTCGGGCAGATAGATCAGTAGTCCTTCGGCGATCCACGCGGTCGGCACGGCCGGGTCATGCCCTGCGGCGGCCAGCGCGCCTGGCCAGTCCTCACGCAGATCCACCGCGACGGTGATTCGCTCGCAGCGTGCGACGGCCCGCTCCTGACGCAGCACCGATGCCTTGAAGTTCAGTGGCGCGGCGGTGTCGACCTCGAACAGCCGGGTGCCCTCGGGCCAGTCCAGCCGGAAGGCCCGGCTGTCCATGCCGGCGCCGAGCAGCACGACCTGCCGGACCCCGGACGCGGAGGCCTGCTGCAACAGGTCGTCGAGGAACTTTGTCCTGACGACGATGGAGAGCGACACGGCCAGCCGGCGGCGTCGCGTGGCCTCGTCATCGGGCAGCCGCGGCGAGGAGGGCCACAGGCCGCCGGCGGCGGCGAAGGCCTGTGCCAGTGGGTCGCGGAACAGCGCGTTCTCCCGCTCGGTCTCCAGCGCCCGCACTCTGGCCACCCCCACCGCCGTGGCCCACACTCCCGACGGCTGCACCCGCTCCTGCTCATCAGTCACCGCGCCAGCCTAAGGGGTGTCCCGTAATCCCTGGCGGGCGTGCGACGTCGGCTACGGCACCTCGCCGCGTTGTCGGAACGTCCATATACATCCAGTATGCGGACGCCCCTCCGCCTTGCGATGCACCGCATCCGACGCCGCGCGCTGATCCACCAGGGATTGCGGGACAGCCCTTAGATGTTCAATTCCAAGGGGCTTGAGTGGCTGCGTAGGTGAGATCCGGGTTCTGGCGCAGATCTTGGGGAGCCGTCGCGGAGCGTTACCTCGGTGTTCGATTGCGAGGAGCCGGGCTCGTGCGAGACGGCGTACACCTTGCCGTCTGACAGTCGTAACTGACGCTCCCTCAGGTTCCTTCCGTTCACTGCTGTGGTTGGCGGTGGACGGTGATGGTGCTGGTCATGCAGACCGACGCGCTGTTCTGGGGCTCGCTGGTGTTCGAGGGGATCGACGATGTGGAGGTCGAGGCGGTCACGGCCGGGTTCGGCACGGTCGAGGTGGTGGCGAGAGGTCGTGCAGGCGGAGCTTCATGTCCGGACTGCGGCCGCTTCTCGGGCCGAGTCCACGACCGCTATTTGCGCAGGCTGAAGGACCTTCCTCTGGCTGACCAAGGCTTTGTAATCCGGCTGAGGGTCCGACGCTTCATCTGCGGGTCGGCGAACTGCCCACGCCGGACGTTCGCCGAGCCTTTCTCCCGGCTGACTGTCCCGCACTCGCGGTTCACCACTCGGCTCAACCGCGCCCTGGAACGGGTGGGGCTCGCCCTGGCGGGGCGGGCCGGCGCTCGGCTGGCGGCCCAGCTAGGTTTCGGTGCGGGACGGATGACCTTGATACGCAGGGTCATGGCACTGCCCGCCCCTCGGTTCAGTACTCCGCGGGTGCTGGGCGTGGACGGCTTCGCGATCCGTCGCGGCCAGACCTACTCCACCGTTCTGACCAGCGTCGAAGACCGTCGCGTGGTCGATGTGCTCCCGACGCGTGAAGCCGGGCCGCTGGCCGCCTGGCTGAACCGCCACCCCGGCGTGGAGATCATCTGCCGAGACCGTGCCGGCGCCTACGCCGAGGGTGCCCGGCGCGGCGCCCCCGATGCTCTGCAGGTCGCTGACCGGTTCCATCTGTGGCAGGGCTTGGGCCGGGCCGTGGAGACCTGCGTCGCCGCCCACCGCGACTGCCTGCGCAGCCCGACGCCCAGCGGCCTCCTGCCGCAGGGCACCCCACCGGCTTCCGATCGGTCGCGGAACGAAGCGGAGCCCGTCGGCCGGCGGGCCGAGCGTAAGAAAGCTGCGCACACCCTGGTCCACGAGATGCTCGCCCAAGGCCACTCGCGCCGGGCGATCGCCCGGCACCTGGGCTGGGGCCTGAACACCGTGCTCCGGTACGCGAACGCCACGCGCTGGCAGGACACCATCCGCGACAACCGTCCGCGACCGAGCAGGCTTGACCCCTACAAGCCCTACCTGGAACGACGATTTACGGAGGGATGCACCAGCGTCACCCGACTCCACGGCGAGCTGGTCGCCGAACAAGCTCCCGTCACCTACGGCATGGTCCGAGCCCACATCGCTACCTTGCGCGAGGCTCCGTCCGCCGCACCGCCACGGCCACCGACGGTACGGCAGGTGACCGGCTGGATCACCCGCCACCCCACCGCCCTGAACGAGGAAGACCGCGTCGGCCTCAAGAACGTCCTGACCCGCTGTCCCGAACTGGACACAGCCGCCGGACACGTCCGCGAATTCGGCGAGATGCTCACCGGCCGCCTCGGTGCCACGCTCCCTGCCTGGATCGACGCCGTCGACGCCAGCCAACTGCCCGGGCTCACCGGATTCGCCCTCCACCTGCTCCGAGACCTCGACGCCGGCTCTTGAGGCAGGATCTCGTACATGAGTAAACCGCAACTGGACCTACTCTCGCGGCTGTGGGAAGAGCACATGCGTGCGCAGTTCCGACCGCGCCTTCGCGGTCGAGAGATCAACGGCGAAGACCTGGTGTTGCTGGATGCGGGCATCGCTGGCTGTGTCTCCTCGTCGCTGTCTGGGCCCCTTGACGAGAAGCGCCGCAGAACCCTGCTCGGATGCCTCGCTGCCGTAGAGAAGGTGCTGCCGTCGCTCGGTGATGGGGGCGACGCAGTCGAGTACTACGAGCGGTTGCGGGCGATGGCCGGGCTGGCGGCCGAACTCCGCACTGCGATGACCCGGTAGCAGTCGAGGGGCGAGGTAGTGGGTTGGCCTCGAGCTTTTAAGAGGGTGAGTGTCCGAAGCTTGATCGAATAGGCGAAGAGTGCCGCTGACCTGGGATGATGGGACCTGTAGAGTGCCCTCTTCGTTGGAGGGAAGGCGGCACTCGTCCGGTGAAGAAGCGTATCGGGTCATACCGTGCGGCCGTGTCGAGGGCGACGGTCGTGGCGTGGCGACGCAGGCCAGTTCCGTGCTGCCCGGCCCTGGGGTGGAGGCGACGATCCGCGCATCCCGTTTCAGCACCGGGCGGAACGCGTCTCGGGGGCCCGGCCGAGACGGCCGGTCAGGCACCCGATCCAGTAACTCAACGACCCCCGGCAGCCCGTCGGCCCCACACGGCAACGCCATCGGCGCCCGCAGGTCCGCTTCGAACACGTCCTCGCAGTGCGACAAGGGCATCGAGCAGGGAACTGGGCATGCGAGCGCGACCCCAATTCGTGGTCGATTGGTCTCAGCAACCTTGATCACCTTCAGGCCGCTCGTTCGCTTCCAGCCCGCCTTCCCGGGGTGAGCCGACGCCGCCGTAGGTCTCTCGCGCGTCATATCTCGATGAAGGACACATCAGACCGGGGTTGCGATGCCGATGAGTTTCACGGTCATAAGAGGTCAATACGGGTGACAGCCGACAAGTAGAGGGAGGCCCACGATGGGCAAAGCGTTCACTCACATGACGATGTCGCTGGATGGGTTCGTTGCGGATCCGAATGACCAGGTCGGCGAACTGTTCGAGTGGTACGAAGCGGGGGAGGTGACCGTGCCGAACCCGAGTGAGACCGTTTCGTTCCAGGTCGACGACGCCAGTGCGCAGGCGCTACGAGAGTTGACCGGCAACTGCGGTGCGCTCGTCGCCGGCCGACGCCTGTTCGACATTGCTCGTGGCTGGGGTGACAAGCACCCGGCAGGCGCCGCCGTCGTCGTGGTCACTCGTCGCAAGCCGGAGGACGCCGCCACGAAGTGGCCCACAACGACGTTCGTTGATGGAGTCGAGGCCGCGATCACCCGGGCCAGACAAATCGCCGACGATCAGGATGTTGCTATCGCGAGCACGACGATCACCCAGCAGGCACTCGACGTCGGTCTGGTGGATGAGGTATGTGTCAGCCTCGTGCCGGTGCTGTTCGGCGAGGGGATCCCCTACTTCACGAAGCTGGACCGGGGCCACCAACTCCTCGACGACCTGATCGTCATCCAGGGGCGCCGTGCCCTTCACCTGAGGTACCCAGTCCGACGTTAGCCTCGCGCTTTCGCGAGGTGGGCTGGCCCAGTGGTACGACCCGGGCGTGCGGCACCCGCAATGCGCCCCCGCTCTCCGGCGCGGCCGCCCGTTCGATTGCCACCCCGTCGACTCCTTCCGGCTCTGCCGCAGGAAATGCGTATACCTCGCACCCAGCGCTCGTGATCACGCTCGGTCGAACACGCGAGGTCGCCGGTGGGGTGTCGAGGGGACCGTATCGGCACCGCCGTAGTAGATCCGGCATTCACTGCGGCACTATCCTGACGAACCATCAAGCGTGGGAAGTCCGGTATGCCGACCTCGAAGCGGAACCGCTGCTACCCGCTGTTTGCTGCACCGCCGGCCCTCACGATGAATGCGGCCCCGAGCATCGTGCAGCGCTACAAGTCCGTTCGCCGTAGCTTTACGAGAACAGGGCCCAGTAGGCGCAGCCAGGGCCCTCTCGGTCCGGAGTTTCGTCACGCTCCTGGGGGGCGAGCAGGTCGATCTGCCCGGCCAGCGGCCGATTGGACCGGATCACCTCGACGGCTTGGTGGTCGTGGGCATTGCTGTGGTTGGCCGACGGACGACCTCCTGGCTGTAGCGCGCCACCAGCGGCGCGACGCCAGCGCAGCCAGCCCGGCGCCGGCGGTGTTGAGCAGCACGTCGTCCACAGAGGACACCCGGTCCAGCCGCAGGACGTACTGCGCGGTCTCGACCAGGACCGAGCAGCTCGCCGCGAGCGCCAGGATCCGCGGTACCGACGCCAGCGCCGCGAACCGCAGAGGGGCGAAGAACCCCAGCGCCGCGAACACCAGCAGGTTGCCGATGACCTGACCCATCGCCGTCACCGGATCGCCTGCGAGGATCGTGAGCAGGTCCCGCAGCGGGACCAGGCTCACCCGAGCGGGAACGGCGCCGGCCCGGCCGCCCGGCAACATGATCATCCATACCCACGGCACCGTCCCGTAGACGATGCCGATCTCGGCCAGCGACGTGCGCCACGCCCACGCCGGCGTGGTGCCGGTGACACGTCGACGGCCTGCCAGAGCCCACACCGCCAGCGCGGCCAACGGCAGCACGGCCACTGCGATGAGGGCCACGCCAGTGAACGTACCGAACCAGCCGTGCCACCCCTTGATGATCACGCTACCTCCGCTTCCGTCCGACCGCGCAATCTTCCCGCAGGTCAGAGCGATTTCTTCGATGATCCAACAGATGTGACGGTTGTCCGTTGGAGTTCCTCAGGGCCAACGGGCGGTGTCAGCGCCCGCCGATGGCACCCTGCGCGTACCCGGCACACCGGGCTGGAGGAGATCCCGTCTCTCCGTGTCTGCCGCCGGACCGTTTCAGCCGCCACCCCCGTCGCCGGGCGAAGCCCCGGTGATGGCCTGCATCTCCCGCCCGGTGATCTCCTGCAGCGGCAGGCCGTCGCAGTTGCCGAGGACTACGCCGACCCAGCCGGTGTACGGGTAGATGTTCCAGTTGGCGCTGACACCGGGGTTGCCACCGCCGCGCCCGAACACCCACTGGCCGTTGACGATATGGACCGGCATGTCGTAGGCCCCGAACGACGAACCGCTGTGGGGGATCTTGGCCCCGGTGAGCAACTCGGCCCAGGGTCGGTCCAGCACCGTGCCGTCACCCAGCGCGCGCGCGAAGCGGACCAGATCCGGCGCGGTGGCGAAGCCGCCGTCCCCGGGAGCATCGATGAAGCTGCGGCCCGGGTTCCTGCCTGGTACGTCCGGGGACGGGCTGCCCTGGTCCAGATTGCGGACCGCGTCCACCTGGCTGCCGTCGGCCAGCGTCATGTACGGGTGCGCGATGTGCTCGTCGGTGAGCCACTGCGGCCTGGTGTAGAACGCCGAGCCGGTCATGCCGCAGCGCCCGAAGATGTTCTCCTGCACGTAGTCCCAGTACGTCATGCCGCTCACGGCCTCCACGATCAACGCGGGGATGCCGACATCGGCGCCGGAGTGGCTGGTGCGAGTGCCGGGGGCGGCCACCAGCTTGGACTGCCGGACCCACTGCTCGTAGTACTCGTGCACCTCTTCCTGGCTCCGGAAGATGCGTTGCACGTCCTCATCCGGGGTGTTCAGCCCGGAGGTGCCGGAGAGCAGGTGGTGGATGGTCACCTGCTCGGCGACGTCCTTGGCGTAGCCCTTCAGGTGGGTTCCCACCGTGTCCGACAGGCTCAGCTCGCCCTGCTGTGCCAGCTGCAAGATGGCCACCGCGCCGAACGGCTTGCCCGCCGAGCTGAGACTGAACGCGATTCCTTCGTGATTGCGGATCCCCTTTTCCCTGTCGGCCATGCCGTAGCTGCGGGACAGCACCGTCTGACCCCGGTGCGACAACAGCACCACGCCGGAGAACTTCCCCTCGGCGGCCAGCTTCGCCACGTACTGGTCGTAGGCTCCGCCGGGACGGGTGGCCGGTGGGATGTCGGAGCCGGTTGGGGCCGGGGCGGCGTGGCCGGGTCGGGCGCCCGCCAGTGGCGCGCCGGCCGCCAACCCGCCGACGGCCGCCAACCCGCCCCACCCGAGCAGCCGCCGCCGATTGATACCACGTACGGAATCCGAGTCCATGACCATTGTCCTTTCCTGATCGACAAATCGACCGTTGCGGGTCTATCGGCAACCGATCACCCACCCATGCGGTCCGTGACCCCACTGAAGACGGAAGACTGTTGCGGTGGCGTATGCGATTTTCGATACGCCCGCGATACACCGAATCCCCGGCATCAAGGAACTCGCGCATGCCGACAGTGGGATGGTCCTGCCGCTGGTGATCGCGACAGCCCGGTTACTGCAGGTGCTGGACGACTCGTCGCTGCACATCCGGGTCCAGAACCGGTGAAGTCCCGTAACTGTCTGGCGTGTATTTCTTGGGTAGAGGGTGTATTTACTCACCGTGTGTGGTCGCCGGAGGCGTAGCGGCTCCAGGTGCCGGCCGCTTGAGCGGCGATGTCGACGACGTTCTCGTCGTGGTGGCCGAGCATGCAGGCGAGGACGGGTGCCGGGGCTTGCAGGACGAGTTCGCCGTCACGCCCGCCCACCTGCCCCCACCGTGAACGCCTAGGAACCGCGGCGGCGGCACGCGCATCCACCGGAAGGTCTAGACAGGTCCGCCTTACGAGTTGGTGCGTGATAGCGGGTGGGTCGTGTTCGCCTGTTGAGGGTCGTTGTTCAGATGGCCGCGGTGCGGTCGGAGACGAGGGCGGCGATGGCCTGGTAGATGGAAGGCAGCCGGTCTTGTCGGTGCGTCCAGTGGGTGAGTTGCTTGCAGCGCTTGTGATCGGTGAGGGCGTGTTCGACGGTGATGCGCTTGGAGGAGTGCTGGTGGCGGAGTCGTTCTCCGGCTGCGTGGACATGCGGGAGCGCGATTTTGTTCGGCTTCCTGGGCGGTGCGATGGCCTGACCGCGGTGGTCGCGTCGCAGACCGAGGTAGCCGTCGTCCAGGAGGATTTCCGCGTCGGGAAAGTACTGAAAGCAGACCCCGACGCCTTCGTTGCGTGCGGCGGTCGCATCGTGCATCCGTCCAGGCGGCAGGTCATCGATCCATAACGCGCGACCCCGGTCGTCCGCGATCACAGTGGCCTTCATGGTGTTCTGCTTCTTCTTGCCCGAGACGAACGCGCGGCGTCCGCCGCGGCCGGCCACAGGCCGGCGGACCTGGATCTCGGTGGCGTCCAGGCGGAGCTCGACACCCTCGGCCCGGGCGTGGGCGAACACGTCTGCCAGAGTCTTCGAGCGCAGGCCGGGCCGGTCAGGGACCGCGCAGCCCCGCTGTGCCAGGAGGCTGCGTATCTCCCCGACAGCCCGGGGGATGGTCGAGCGGTCGACACCGAACAGCAGCCCCGGCACCGAGTGCGGAAGGTCGTGCCGCAGATGGATGGGAGTGGCCACCAGCCTGTCGGCGAAGACCAGCCGGTGCCGGGCCCCGGCACCGGCGGCCCGCCTCCTCGGACCGCCCCGTGCATCGTGACGACGTCCTTCGACCGCGGACTGCCAGGGCAAGGCCAACTCCTCAGCCAGACTGCTCAGATGCCTCCGGGGGGATACCCGTGAACAACTGATGAGCCAGGACCGCCCGATTGACCGTGATCACCACATCCGGATCATGCCACCCACCAGCAAGAACACATCACCCGCTATCACGCACCAGCTCGTATGTGGATGGCGGGGCCGGCCACATAGCAGTCGTCGCTGGAGTCCCTGAAGGAGTCGACGGGCCGTTCGGCCGCCTTTTCCTGCGAACCCTGGCCATGGTTGCTTCGAGTTCGAGGCCAACCTGGGGCACCTGCGCATCCGCGAGGGCAAGGCCCTGGCCAAGCGCCAGGGCAAGCTCAAGCAGGCAGCCCAAACTCCCCGAATCCGCGCAGCGGACGATCCGCCGCTGCTGCGCCACCGGCGAAGTCTGCCTCGCGGAGCCGATCAACGATCTAGTGGGCCTCGCTCGGGGACGATGCCTGCGGCGTGCCGGGAAGTCGAATCGTGACGAGGAGACCGCCGGTGGGGCGGGGCGCGAGGTCGATGGTCCCGTCGTGTGCTCGGACGACGCTGTGCACGATGGCCAGCCCGAGGCCGACCCCGACATGTTCGTCGGTGCGTGTGCGTTCTGGTCCGCGTTGGAAGGGTTCGGTGAGGGTCGGAAGGAGTTCCGCTGGGACCCGATGGCCAGTGTTCTCGACCCGCAGCACGCTCGCGTCGTGCTGCGATTCGGTGTGGACCGTGACGGTACCGCCGGAGGGGAGGTTATGGACGATGGCGTTTTGGACGAGGTTGGTCACCATCCGCAGAATGAGCGCCGCGGAGCCGAGAGTCTGTGCCTTCTCGCCGATGACGTCGAGCGTGATCTGGCGCTTTTCGGCGAGGGGAAGCAGGGTTTCGGTGGCTTCTTCGGCGATGAGGGACAGGTCGACGGGCTCGCGGGTGAAGCTCTTGCGGTCGGCGCGGCTGAGCAGCAGGAGGGCCTCGGTGAGGTCGATCGCCCGCGTGTTGACGGTGTGGAGGCGTTCGATGAGTTCGCCCTGGTCCCACGTGGGGTCGTTGCGGGCGAGGTCGAGGAGTGTCTTCGAGATCGCCAGCGGGGTGCGCAGTTCGTGGGAGGCGTTCGCGGCGAATCGTTGCTGTTCGGTGACGTGGGATTCGAGTTGTTCGAGCATGATGTCGAAGACGTCGGCGAGTTCGCGGAATTCGTCTTGGGGACCTTGCATGCGGACCCGGTGGGACAGTGATCCGTTCGCGGCCATCCGTGCCGCGTCTGCGATCCGTGTGAGTGGTGCGAGCATCCGGCCGGCGAGGATCCATCCTCCCAGGAGGCCGAACGCCAGCAGGAAGGCCAGTGCTATCGCGGCAGCGGGGGCGAACATGCGCACGAGGAGGTAGCGGTTGGGTGCGACCCCGAGAAGGCCCTGGGGGCTGTCGGGTACGTAGCGCAGCAGGAACACCCAAACCACGGCCAGCAGGAGAGTGCCGGCGATGAGGAGGAATCCGGCGTAGCTGATGGTGAGTTTCAGGCGGGCGCTGAGCCCTGGGCGCCTATTCATGAGTGCTGCCAGGGCGGGTGGTGTCGATTCGGTAGCCGACGCCGGGCACCGTGGCGATGAGCCATGGTTCGCCGAGTCGTTTGCGCAGGGCGGAGACGGTGATGCGGACGGCGTTGGTGAAGGGGTCGGCGTTGGCGTCCCAGGCCCGCTCCAAGAGTTCTTCGGCGCTGACGACACCGCCGTCGGCGGCGACGAGGACTTCGAGCACGGCGAACTGCTTCCGGGTGAGCGCGACGTAGCGTCCGTCGCGGAAGACCTCCCGGCGGAAGGGGTCCAGCCGCAGGCCCGCGATCTCGCTGACCGGGGGTCGGGCGTGCGCGCGTCTGCGGTCCAGCGCCCGCAGCCGCATGACGAGCTCCCGGAGCTCGAACGGTTTGGTGAGGTAGTCATCGGCGCCGAGCTCGAACCCGGACGCCTTGTCGTCGATCCGGTCGGCAGCGGTGAGCATGAGGATCGGGATGCCGCTGCCGGAGGCGACGATTCGTCGGGCGATCTCGTCGCCGGAGGGGCCGGGGATGTCGCGGTCGAGGACCGCGAGGTCGTAGGAGTTGACGCTGAGCAGTTCCAGAGCGGAGTGGCCGTCGCCGGCGATGTCGGCGGCGATCGCTTCCAGCCGGAGACCGTCCCGGACGGCTTCGGCCAGGTAGGGCTCGTCCTCCACGATCAACACGCGCATACCTGGAGCCTAAGCAGCGCGGCATATCGCCGACATATGCTTCTTCACCCAGCTCGGACTCAGCCCCGCCGTCGTCGGCCGCGACGGCGCCTCCAAACTCGCACCCCGCTCCTGGACGCCGGCCAACAAAAGTGCTACCCGCCCGCCGTCGAACGCCGCCCACCCGCCCGCGACCGCGCCATCGGCCGGCTGCTGTTCTGCTCCGGGTTACGCATTGCCGAACTCGTCGCCCTGAACGACACCGACGTCCCCCTTTCCACGCACAAGGGAAAGGTCATCGTCCGGTCCGTCAAGGGCGAGGGATCCCGCGAGGTCCCGCTCATCGACACCGCTGCCTGGACCTCACCGAACGGCGGACCGAACCCGCCTCCTGGTCCGGCGCAGACAGCCCCGCGCTGTTCCTCAACCGACGCGGCGGGCGGCTCACCACCCGGGCCGTCGACCGGCTCATGGACGAACTCGCCATCGACGCCGACATCGTCGACGAAGCAGGCAACCTCGCCCTGACCGCCCACATCCTCCGGCACACCGGCCACCAACCTGCTCCGCGTCGGCGTCGACATCGTCGTCGTCGCCGAAATCCTCGGTCATGCCCAGCTCGACACCACCCGGCGGTACACCCTCCCCACCCACGCCGATCTCGAAGACGCCGTCAGTCATCTCCCCACCGATCAATAGGGCGCCGCTGAGCTGGGCGAACTCAATCGCGTGTACCGAGTTGCACGAGTCCTCCCGGCACCCGTGATCGTCTGGGGCGCCTCCTATGCCACCGGCCAGATCATCACCCACGACCAGGACCTCACTGGCGCCACCGCCAAGACCGTCCTCGGCGGCTCCCACCTCGTCGGCCTCGCCCTGGCCTTAGACGGTGTCCTATGTGGTGAGTCGGAGGAGTCGTTTGTAGCAGCAGAGGGTGGCGGCGAGGCCGAGGAAGGCCAGGTAGTTGCGGGGGTGGCGTTCGTAGCGGTGGTTGAGTCTGCG
>NZ_JBIWOS010000020.1:0-55296 GCF_044767885.1 Streptomyces sp. NPDC101194 | reverse complement strand
TTCCGGCGGTTCCAACCTTACCAGACTCTTTTCTCACCGTTTCCGGTTCGAATTTGAATTCCGGTGGCCGATTGGAATGGCCTTGCCTTTCGGCGGACCCGACTTTATCAGAACTTCTCGGTCGGAATTTCCGCCCCGTTCGGGGCGACCACTGCACACGAGTGTGCGCGGTGCTTCCCGGTCAGGCGGAGCCGTAAACGTACTGGAGCGGGGCGCCCCGATGCAAATCGGGGGCCCCGCTCCGGAGTTCGCGCCTGTCGGGGTCAGACCTCGACGACGACGGGAAGGATCATCGGTCGCCGACGGTAGGTGTCGGAGACCCACTTGCCCAGCGTGCGGCGGACCAACTGCTGGAGCTGGTGGGGCTCCATCACACCGTCCTGGGCGGACCTGTTGATCGCTTCCTCGATCTTCGGCACGACGGCGCTGAACGCCGAGTCGTCGATGCCGGAGCCACGGGCATGGATGTCCGGGCCGCCCGTGATCTTGCCGGAGGAGCTGTCGACCACGATGAAGACGGAGATGATGCCCTCCTCACCGAGGATCCGGCGGTCCTTGAGGGAGGTCTCGGTGACATCGCCGACCGAGAGGCCGTCGACGTACACGTAGCCCGCCTGGACCTTGCCGACGATCTTGGCCTTGCCGTCGACGAGGTCGACGACGACGCCGTCCTCGGCGATGACGATGTGGTCCTTGGGCACGCCGGTGAGCGCACCCAGTTCGGCGTTGGCCCTCAGGTGGCGCCATTCGCCGTGGACCGGCATCAGGTTCTTCGGCTTGCAGATGTTGTAGAAGTACAGCAGCTCGCCGGCCGAGGCGTGGCCCGAGACATGGACCTTTGCGTTGCCCTTGTGGACGACATTGGCCCCCCAGCGCGTCAGGCCGTTGATCACGCGGTAGACCGCGTTCTCGTTGCCCGGGATCAGGGACGACGCCAGGATCACCGTGTCGCCCTGCACGATCCGGATCTGATGGTCGCGGTTGGCCATGCGGGAGAGTGCCGCCATCGGCTCGCCCTGGGATCCCGTACAGACGAGCACGACCTCGTCGTCCGGCAGGTCGTCCAGGGTCTTGACGTCGACCACCAGGCCCGCGGGGACCTTCAGATAGCCCAGATCACGGGCGATGCCCATGTTGCGCACCATGGAACGGCCGACGAAGGCGACCCTGCGGCCGTATTCGTGGGCCGCGTCGAGGATCTGCTGGATGCGGTGCACGTGGCTGGCGAAGCTCGCCACGATGATGCGCTTCTGGGCGTTGGCGAAGACCGTGCGCAGGACGTTGGAGATGTCCCGCTCGGGCGGCACGAAGCCGGGGACCTCCGCGTTGGTCGAGTCGGAGAGGAGGAGGTCGATGCCTTCCTCGCTCAGCCGGGCGAACGCGTGCAGGTCGGTGAGTCGGCCGTCCAGCGGGAGCTGGTCCATCTTGAAGTCGCCGGTCGCGACGGCCATGCCCGCCGGCGTGCGGATGGCGACCGCGAGCGCGTCCGGGATCGAGTGGTTGACCGCGACGAACTCGCAGTCGAAGACGCCGATGCGCTCGCGCTGACCCTCCGCGACTTCGAGGGTGTAGGGGCGGATGCGGTGCTCCTGCAGCTTCGCCTCGATCAGCGCGAGGGTCAGCTTGGAGCCGATGAGGGGGATGTCCGGCTTCAGGCGCAGCAGATACGGGACACCACCGATGTGGTCCTCGTGGCCGTGCGTGAGGACGATGCCCTCGATGTCGTCGAGACGGTCCCGGATCGTGGTGAAGTCCGGCAGGATCAGGTCGATGCCGGGCTGCTCCTCCTCGGGGAAGAGAACTCCGCAGTCGACGATGAGCAGGCGGCCGCCGTATTCGAATACCGTCATGTTGCGGCCGATTTCACCGAGGCCGCCCAGTGGGGTGACGCGGAGGCCGCCCTTCGGGAGCTTCGGCGGGGTGCCGAGTTCGGGGTGCGGATGACTCAAAAGACTCTCCTTACCACGCGCGCCACGTACCGCTTGGGCACGTGGCGCGCATGTCATTCGTGCACTTGCTGTTGTCTGTATGTCGCTCTTGCGAGTGTTCTTCGCTTATTCAGTTGTGAAGTCTGTGGTTACAGCTCTACCCCACCGGCGGCGAGATCGATCTTGAGCTGCGCCGTTTCCTGCGGGGTGAGTTCCACCAGGGGGAGGCGCAGCGGGCCCGCGGGGAGACCCTGGAGCGCCAGCGCGGCCTTGGTGGTGATCACGCCCTGGGTGCGGAACATGCCGGTGAAGACAGGCAGGAGCTTCTGGTGGATCTCCGTGGCCTTCTGGACGTCGCCGCCGAGGTACGCCTCGATGAGGGCGCGCAGGTCGGGAGTGACGACATGGCCGACGACGGAGACGAAGCCGACGGCGCCGACCGACAGGAGCGGCAGGTTCAGCATGTCGTCGCCGGAGTACCAGGCGAGGCCGGACCGGGTGATCGCCCAGCTGGCGCGGCCGAGGTCGCCCTTGGCGTCCTTGTTGGCGACGATGCGCGGGTGCTCGGCGAGCCTCACCAGCGTCTCTGTGTCGATCGGCACACCGCTGCGGCCGGGAATGTCGTAGAGCATCACCGGGAGACCGGTGGCGTCGGCGACGGCCGTGAAGTGGCGGAAGAGACCTTCCTGCGGCGGCTTGTTGTAGTACGGCGTCACGGCGAGGAGGCCGTGGGCACCCGAGCGTTCGGCCGTGCGGGCGAGTTCGATGCTGTGCCGGGTGTCGTTGGTACCGATGCCGGCGACGATGTGGGCCCGGTCTCCCACCGCCTCCAGTACCGCCCGTACGAGCTGGTCTTTCTCCGCGTCGCTGGTGGTCGGGGACTCGCCGGTGGTGCCGTTGACGATCAGGCCGTCATTGCCTGCGTCCACCAGATGGGTGGCGAGCCGCTGGGCGCCGTCGAGGTCGAGTGCACCGTCCGCCGTGAAGGGCGTGACCATAGCGGTGAGGACCCGCCCGAAGGGGGTCTGCGGAGTGGAGATCGGAGCCATGGGTAACACGCTACTCGTTGCTCGACGCCGAGTGCCCCCTCGGGGGGACACGCAAGAGGAGCCCGGCACTGCCTGCTCGGGGGTTCAAGCAGTGCCGGGTCCGTTTGATCAGCCTAGATGAACTTCACGAAACGCCGCAATACGGACACCGCTTACGGGGCCACACGTCCGTTCTTGTTGAAGGCTGCATGGGTGAGCGGCATGAGCCGGGCCCAGTGCTCTTCCATCTGCTGGCCGACCATCTCGATCTCGCGCTGCGGGAAGGACGGCACCTTCGCCAGCTCGTGCTGAGTGCGCAGGCCGAGGAAGTGCATCAGGGAGCGGGCGTTGCATGTGGCATACATCGAGGAGAACAGGCCCACGGGGAGCACCGCGCGGGCGACCTCGCGGGCCACTCCCGCGGCGAGCATCTCCTGGTACGCCTCGTACGCCTGGCGGTAGGAGTCCTCCATGATGCGGCCGGTGAGCTCCTGCTGGGCCTGGGTGCCCTCGACGAACTCGTACTTGCCGGGGCGGCCCTGCTGGACGAGCTTGCGAGACTCCCCCGGAACGTAGAAGACCGGTTCCAGCTCCCTGTAACGGCCCGATTCCTCGTTGTACGACCAGCCGACACGGTGGCGCATGAACTCGCGGAACACGAAGATCGGGGCGCTGATGAAGAAGGTCATCGAGTTGTGCTCGAACGGGCTGCCGTGCCGGTCACGCATCAGGAAGTTGATGAGTCCCTTGGAGCGCTCAGGGTCCTTCGTGACCTCCTCCAAGGACTGCTCACCGGCCGTGGAGACACGGGCCGCGAACAGCACGTCGGAGTCGCCTGCGGCGTGTTTCACCAGTTCGACGGTGACATCGCTGCGGAAGCTGGGCTTTGCGGGCTCGGGGGTCTCGGTCACCGGCGGGGTCCTTCCAATTGCGTCGCTCGGGCGGCGCCCACTCTACGGGCCGCCACTGACAACGAGGGCAGGAAGGGCTGCCCAGGGATTTCTTCGACGAATTCGGCGATTCAGGGCACCGAACGGGCCTGTCGCGCGTCTGACTCAGTAGCAGCATCCGCTACAGAGTTCAAGGAGAGTTACCTCATGTTCCGCCGGCGTGAATCCGTCCCGTTCTCGTTCGTAGCCGAGGCCGACCGATTCCGCAGTAACGTCACCCCGCCCCCGCGGGAGCGCAGCAGCGTCTCCCAGCTGGCAGGCCGCTCCCTCATCGGGCTGACGGTCGTCGCGGGCCTCGTGGGGTCGCTGATCCTCGGCCTGCCCGCCCTGAGTCCCGCCCAGGGCCCGTCGGACACCCAGCAGACCCAGGCCTCGCAGGGGAGCTGACTCGAGCGGACCCCCTGGGGTGGTCCCGTCGGTGATCTCCTCGATAGCCTCACCGGGCACAGCAATCGAGCGTGCTTGTGAGTGAGGATCAGTCGTGCCCCTGCCCTTTCTGACGGCCGACCGCGCGTTTGACGCGAGCGCCGAGGACATCGCGCTGCCGTTCGACGACCACGACGACTGGCGGCGTCCCTACCGCCCCGGGCCCTGGCGGGTCGCGGCCGCGGCCTTCCTGCTGCTGTTCGCCTCGTTCATCCTGTTCGCAGGGATGATCACCGCGTTCGCCGGGGCGCTGCCGGGCGCCGCCGTCTGCCTGGGACTGGCCCTCCTGGTCATCGCCTGTGCCCTGCGGCTGCTGCGGGTCGGCGCCTGGGTGAGTCGGCACGGCGTGCGCCGGGTGGGCTTCTTCACGACGACGACCGTGCCGTGGAACCGGGTCACGGCCGTCCGTACGGTGCAGCAGCCGGTGAAGTGGCTCGGTTTTCCGCGCACGGTACAGGGCCAGGCGCTGATCGTCGTACGCCGTGGAGGCGAGGCGATTCCGCCGCTGCTCACCGACAGCAACGCGGATTTCCTGACACGGGGCGAGGCGTTCGACCGTGCTGCCGACACGGTCGAGGCGTGGGGCGACGAGTACCGGCGGGACTGAGGCACGGGGCGGCGGGGCCGGTCGGTGACCGGTTCGTCCTCCGTCGCCGGGCGGGCTCGCAGGATGTCCTCGACCACCGACCCGCCGCCTGATCCGGGCCGATGCGTCCGGATCGGGCGGCCGGTCGGCCCCGTCCGTCCGGATCAGGGCGTGCTGGGCCGGGTGGCCTTCGTGTGCAGGGCGATGGCCCGCTGCATGGCCTTGCGGGCCCGAGGGGTGTCCCTGGCGTCCTGATAAGCGACGGCCAGGCGGAACCAGCAGCGCCAGTCGTCCGGAGCGTCCTCCGTCTCCTCACGGCGGCGTTCGAACACGGCGTCGGCCGAGGCGCGGTCGATGCGACCGGACGGGGTACGGACCAGTTCGTCGACCGGCAGACCGCCCTCCGCGTCGAGTTCCGCGGCCAGCGCGTTGGCCCGCGCCACGAACTGGGTGTTCTTCCAGAGGAACCAGACACCGATCACCGGCAGGATCAGCACCGCGACCCCGAAGGCGACCGTCAGCAGTGTGCCGTGCCGGATGAGCAGGACGCCACGGCTGCCGACCAGGGCGAAGTAGAAGACCAGGACGGCAGCGGTGACGAAGTAGGTGATCTTTGCGCGCATGGCGGGGCTCAGTCAGTTCAGGTCGAGGAAGTGTTCCAGGCCGAACGTGAGACCCGGAGTGGTCACCACACGGCGCGCGCCGAGCAGGATGCCCGGCATGAAGCTGCTGTGGTGCAGGGAGTCGTGGCGGATGGTGAGCGTCTCGCCCTCGCCGCCGAGCAGCACTTCCTGGTGGGCGAGGAGACCCCGCAGCCGGATCGAGTGGACCGGAACCCCGTCGACATCCGCGCCGCGGGCACCGTCGAGGGCCGTGGCGGTGGCGTCCGGCTGCGGGGCGCAGCCGGCCTTCCGCCGGGCCTCGGCGATCAGCTGGGCGGTGCGGGTGGCGGTGCCCGAGGGGGCGTCGGCCTTGTTCGGGTGATGCAGTTCGACGACCTCGACGGACTCGAAGTACCGGGCGGCCTGCTCCGCGAACTTCATCGTGAGGACGGCGCCGATGGAGAAGTTCGGCGCGATGAGCACACCGGTCTCCGGGGAGCCGGCGAGCCAGGTGTTCAGCTGCGCGAGCCGCTCTTCGGACCAGCCCGTCGTACCGACGACGGCGTGGATGCCGTGCCGGACGCAGAAGTCGAGGTTGCCCATCACCGACGCGGGATGGGTGAGCTCGACGACGACCTGGGCGCCGGAGTCCACGAGGGTCTCCAGCTTGTCGCCGCGGCCCAGGGCGGCCACCAGCTCCATGTCGTCGGCGGCCTCGACCGCCCGTACCGCCTCGGACCCGATGCGGCCCTTGGCGCCGAGAACGGCCACGCGCAGCTTGCTCATTGCTCTGCTTCCTTACGAGGAGTTAGGAGACCGCTTCGTCGAGGCGGTCGGCCTGCTTGTCCTTGAGCGGGCCGATGACGGAGAGCGAGGGGCGGTGTCCGAGGACCTCGCCCGCCACCGCGCGGACGTCATCGGGGGTGACCTGCGCCATCCGGGCCAGCATGTCGTCGACCGACATCTGGTCGCCCCAGCACAGTTCGCTCTTGCCGATACGGTTCATCAGCGCGCCGGTGTCCTCCAGGCCGAGGACCGTGGAGCCGGACAGCTGCCCGATGGCGCGGCCGATCTCCTCGTCGCTCAGTCCTTCGGACGCCACTCGGTCCAGCTCGTCACGGCAGATCTTGAGGACGTCGTGGACCTGGCTGGGTCGGCAGCCCGCGTACACGCCGAAGAGACCGCAGTCGGCGAAGCCCGAGGTGTACGAGTAGACGCTGTAGGCGAGGCCGCGCTTCTCCCGTACCTCCTGGAAGAGGCGCGAGCTCATGCCGCCGCCGAGGGCGGTGTTGAGAACGCCGAGCGCCCAGCGGCGGTCGTCGGTGCGGGCCAGACCGGGGACGCCGAGGACGACGTGGGCCTGCTCGGTCCTGCGGTTCAGCAGCTCGACGCGGCCCGCGGTGCGCAGGGTGCGGGAGCCCGCGCGCGGAGCGACCGGGACGGCGTCGGTGCGGGACAGCGCGCCCGCCCGCTCGAAGGCCTTGCGGACCTGGCGCACGACCGTGGCGTGGTCGATGTTGCCCGCGGCGGCGACGACCAGATGGGTGGGGTCGTAGTGCTTCTTGTAGAAGCGGGCGATCCGGCCGCGGTCGAGCGCGTTGATGGTGTCGACGGTGCCGAGGACCGGGCGGCCGAGGGGGGTGTCGCCGAGCAGCGTGTGCGCGAACAGGTCGTGCACGCAGTCGCCCGGGTCGTCCTCGGTCATGGCGATCTCTTCGAGGATGACGCCGCGCTCGGCGTCGACGTCCTCGGCGGTGATCAGCGAGCCGGTCAGCATGTCGCAGACGACATCGATGGCCAGCGGCAGGTCCGTGTCGAGGACCCGCGCGTAGTAGCAGGTGTACTCCTTCGCCGTGAAGGCGTTCATCTCGCCGCCGACCGCGTCGATGGCGGCGGAGATGTCGAGGGCGCTGCGCTTGGCGGTGCCCTTGAAGAGGAGGTGTTCGAGGTAGTGCGTCGCACCGTTCAGGGTGGGGGTCTCGTCGCGTGATCCGACATTGGCCCAGATCCCGAAGGTGGCGGAGCGGACGGAGGGCAGGGTCTCCGTGACGACCCGGAGACCGCCGGGGAGGACGGTGCGGCGGACCGTACCGATGCCGTTGCTGCCCTTGAGGAGCGTTTGGGTACGGGCGACGGCCCGCGCCTTCGAGGAGGCACGGGCCGTCGTCGCGGAACTACGGGACGTCACTTGGCGGCGTCGTCCTTCTTCTCGTCCTCTTCACCCTCGATGACCGGGATCAGGGAGAGCTTGCCGCGGGAGTCGATCTCGGCGATCTCGACCTGGACCTTGGTGCCGACACCGACCACGTCCTCGACGTTCTCCACACGCTTGCCACCGGCGAGCTTGCGGATCTGCGAGATGTGCAGCAGGCCGTCCTTGCCCGGCATGAGGGAGACGAAGGCACCGAAGGTGGTGGTCTTGACGACCGTACCCAGGTAGCGCTCGCCGACCTCCGGCATGGTCGGGTTGGCGATCGAGTTGATCGTGGCGCGGGCGGCCTCGGCGGCCGGTCCGTCGGCGGCACCGATGTAGATGGTGCCGTCGTCCTCGATCGTGATGTCGGCGCCGGTGTCCTCCTGGATCTGGTTGATCATCTTGCCCTTGGGGCCGATGACCTCACCGATCTTGTCCACCGGGATCTTGACGGTGATGATCCGCGGGGCGTTCGGGGACATCTCGTCCGGGACGTCGATGGCCTCGTTCATCACGTCGAGGATGTGGAGGCGGGCGTCACGGGCCTGCTTCAGCGCGGCTGCCAGGACCGAGGCGGGGATGCCGTCGAGCTTGGTGTCGAGCTGCAGCGCGGTCACGAACTGCTTCGTTCCGGCGACCTTGAAGTCCATGTCACCGAAGGCGTCCTCCGCACCGAGGATGTCGGTGAGGGCGACGTAGTGGGTCTTGCCGTCGATCTCCTGGGAGATCAGGCCCATGGCGATACCGGCGACGGCGGCCTTGAGCGGCACACCGGCGTTCAGCAGCGACATGGTGGAGGCGCAGACCGAGCCCATGGACGTCGAGCCGTTGGAGCCCAGCGCCTCGGAGACCTGGCGGATCGCGTAGGGGAACTCCTCGCGCGTCGGCAGCACCGGCACGATGGCGCGCTCGGCGAGCGCGCCGTGGCCGATCTCGCGGCGCTTGGGCGAGCCCACGCGGCCGGTCTCACCGACGGAGTACGGCGGGAAGTTGTAGTTGTGCATGTAGCGCTTGCGGGTCACCGGGGAGAGGGTGTCCAGCTGCTGCTCCATACGGAGCATGTTGAGGGTGGTGACGCCCAGGATCTGGGTCTCGCCACGCTCGAACAGCGCCGAACCGTGCACGCGCGGGATGGCCTCGACCTCGGCGGCGAGCGTACGGATGTCCGTGACGCCACGGCCGTCGATGCGGACCTTGTCCTTGATGACGCGCTCGCGGACCAGCTTCTTGGTCAGCGCACGGTACGCGGCGGAGATCTCCTTCTCGCGGCCCTCGAAGGCCGGGAGGAGCTTCTCGGCGGCGATCTCCTTGACGCGGTCCAGCTCGGTCTCGCGGTCCTGCTTGCCGGCGATGGTGAGCGCCTGGGCCAGCTCGGACGTGACGGCGGCGGCGAGCGCCTCGAAGACGTCGTCCTGGTAGTCCAGGAAGACCGGGAAGTCGCCGGTGGGCTTGGCGGCCTTGGCGGCGAGGTCCGACTGGGCCTTGCAGAGGACCTTGATGAAGGGCTTCGCGGCTTCGAGACCGGCGGCGACGACCTCTTCGGTCGGGGCCTCGGCGCCGTCCTTGACCAGCTGGATGGTCTTCTCGGTGGCCTCGGCCTCGACCATCATGATCGCGACGTCGCCGTCCTCCAGGACGCGACCGGCGACGACCATGTCGAAGACGGCGTCCTCGAGCTCGGTGTGCGTCGGGAAGGCGACCCACTGGCCCTTGATCAGGGCGACACGGGTGCCGCCGACCGGGCCGGAGAAGGGCAGGCCGGCCAGCTGCGTGGAGCAGGAGGCGGCGTTGATCGCGACCACGTCGTACAGGTGGTCGGGGTTGAGCGCCATGATCGTCTCGACGATCTGGATCTCGTTGCGCAGGCCCTTCTTGAAGGAGGGGCGCAGCGGTCGGTCGATCAGGCGGCAGGTGAGGATCGCGTCCTCGGAGGGCCGGCCCTCACGACGGAAGAAGGAGCCGGGGATCTTGCCCGCGGCGTACTGCCGCTCCTCGACGTCCACCGTGAGGGGGAAGAAGTCGAGCTGGTCCTTGGGCTTCTTGGAAGCGGTGGTGGCCGACAGCACCATGGTGTCGTCGTCCAGGTACGCGACGGCGGAGCCTGCGGCCTGCTTGGCCAGGCGGCCCGTCTCGAAGCGGATGGTGCGGGTGCCGAAGGTTCCGTTGTCGATAACGGCCTCGGCGTAGTGGGTCTCGTTCTCCACTAGCGTTTTCTCCGATACATATCGTCTTCTCGCCCCCACGCCCGTGTGGCGGGGGACGGTAGCGGAGAAGCCCTCCATCGGGGG
This sequence comes from Streptomyces sp. NPDC101194, assembly GCF_044767885.1. NCBI lineage: Bacteria > Bacillati > Actinomycetota > Actinomycetes > Kitasatosporales > Streptomycetaceae > Streptomyces > Streptomyces sp. NPDC101194. Next base: position 45,294 of record NZ_JBIWOS010000020.1, on the reverse strand, counting down.
GCCGGTCTTCGATCGAAGCACCCGGGTCGATGAGTCCGGGGGCCACTACCGAGGACCGGCGGCGGGGAGGTCTGCTTCTCGCTCGTCCGGTCGTTCTGCGACCAGGTTACTGAGATTCGGCTCAGCTTGGCATTCCGGTGGTGCGGGCGGACGCGCCACATCCCGCACCTGCGTACGTACGCATTCCTGTGCGTACAGCAAAGGGAGCGGCCCCCTCAGTGGTGGGAACCGCTCCCTTCACGGCGTACTACTTGGCGCCGCCGGCCGCACCGCGGCGGATGCCGAGGCGGTCGACCAGGGCACGGAAGCGCTGGATGTCCTTCTTGGCCAGGTACTGCAGAAGGCGGCGGCGCTGGCCGACCAGGATCAGCAGACCACGACGGGAGTGGTGGTCGTGCTTGTGCGTCTTGAGGTGCTCCGTCAGGTCCGAGATGCGACGGGAGAGCATCGCGACCTGGACCTCGGGGGAACCGGTGTCACCCTCCTTGGTGGCGAACTCGGCCATGATCTGCTTCTTCGTAGCGGCGTCGAGCGACACGCGGTACTCCTCTTTGATGTCCGATGCGTCCACGAGTGCCCCTGGTCTTGTTCTCAGGGGGTCTTCCGTTACTCGTGGGCGAGGGTCCGATGGGCGCAGCTTCCAGGATGTTCCAAAAGCGCGTACACAAACGGCCGTCACACAGCGTACCAGCCCCTGCGGGGCGGGCCGCGTGGGGGCCGGGTCCGGTGGTCCGGGAACGGTCCGTCCCGCTCCGTTCTCCTTCGTCGAAGAGCCCGATCGCGCCCGGTCGGCCCGGTTCGGGCGCGGCTGAGCCCGGCCCGGCTCAGCCGGTCAGGGACCTGGCCCTGGCGAAGACGTCCAGTACCGCCAGGCAGAGCGGGACCAGGGAGAGGAGGACGGTGCTCTCGGCCAGATCGAGAAGACGTCCCCAGAACGGCGAGAGGCCCTTGCGGGGAATGATCAGGCCGATCGCGGTGAGCAGCGCGGCCCCGGCGGCCACGGCCGTGGAGAGCCAGATCGTCCGGATGTCCAGGGAGCTGCGGTCCCCGTACCGGACCAGGTCGAACAACAGGTCCGTCGGCGGGTTGAGGGAGAGGCCGAGGACGAGCAGGGCGACTGCGCCGAGGCCCGCCACCAGCACGCAGGCGACCTGCGAGGTGTAGCGGAAGAGGCGGGCGCGCAGCAGCATCGCGAGTCCGGCGGCCAGCGCCAGGAACTGCCCCCAGACGTTGTCCGAGAAGCCGAGGACGGCCGCACAGCCCACGACGACCGCGGCGCAGCCCCCGACCAGGCCCAGCAGCATCTCGTGGCCGCGGCGGGCCTGGGCCGCGATGCGGTCGGCGTCGACGGGGCTGGTCTGGGCCCGGGGTTCCGCGTTCGGGTCGGCGAAGTCGTCGTCGTAGCCGCCGGGGGCGGTGTGCGGCGAGGCGTAGCCGATGGGCAACCGGGCGAACCGGGCGGAGAGGCCGGGCAGGAAGGCGGCGAGACCGAGTGCGACGGGAGCGCAGACCGCGGCGGTCTCGGTGGCGGACGCGTCGGTGAGGATCGCGACGAAGGTCGCCAGGGTGCCGACGGCGGCGAGGAAGGTCGCCGCGACGAACGGGGCGTCGCCGCTCGGGGTGAGGGCGACCAGCGTGACCGAGGCGACCAGGACCGCGACGCAGCCGAGGAGGAACTGGAGCCTGCCGGGCCCCTGGCCGGCGTCCGGGCCGATGATGCCGGAGCCGGCGATGAGCACGAGGGGCAGCGCGCCGAGGCCGAGCGCGACGGCGGTCGCCCGGTCCGTGTAGACCCGGGCGCGCACCCCTGCGAACGCGGTCAGCAGGAGTCCGGCGGAGCCGGCGATGATGCCGGGCAGGCTGTGCATGTCGTGGCGGACCGGATCGGCGAACCAGAGCACGAAGCCCAGCAGGACGAGCAGCAGTACACCGCCGACGAGGCCCGCGCCGCGCAGCAGTTCGTCGCTCCACAGGTGTCGGTCGCGGGTGACGGCCGAGGCGACGGCGTCCGAGACGTCGTCGAAGACGGCGGGCGGCAAGGACTGGGCGAAGGGGCGCAGACTGAGGAGTTCGCCGTCGAGAACCTGCTGGGCGGCGAGGGTGCGCGCACCGTCGAGGACCGTGCCGTCGCGGCGTACGAGGTGATACCCGGTGGGACTTCCGGCCTCCTGGGTCTGGCCGGTGAGACGGAGGATCTCCGGATAGACGTCGGCGACGGCGATGTCCTCCGGCAGGGCCACGTCGATCCGGCTGTCGGGTGCCACGACAGTCACGCGGCAGAAGCCCGTCGCTGCGGTCGAACTCACGTGTCTGGTCCCCCTGATTCGCGGTTGCGCACGGTGCGCGCGCCACCCTACCGGGAGGAGGGCAGGTCATCTGCAAGTAGGATCGCCGTCTCGCGGGGGGACGTCCGCAAGCACAGGCAGCCACGGGGGCTTCGGTGCACGTCCGGCCGGCCTTCCGTCCGTCCGTACCGAGGGATTGATGTTTCGGTGAGCCAGATCGTCGTGAAACGACCTCCGCGGTCCCTGCCGCCGGAAGTCCCCATGGACGAGTTGACGTTGGAGTCCCCTCCCGAACTGCCCCGCGGGCAGCAGGAGGGCATGCTGATGCAGATCCTGCCGGTGCTCGGCATGGGTTCGTCGGTGGTCTTCTTCTTCTCGCCCCAGGCGCCTCCGTTCATGCGGATCATGGGCGTTCTGATGCTTGTCTCGACCGTCGGGATGGTGGTCGCGCAGCTGGTCCGTCATCGCCGCGGTACGCAGGGGCAAATGGCAGATGTCAGGCGCGACTACCTCAAATACCTGGCGCAGACGCGGCGTACGGTACGCCGGACCGCGCGTCGGCAGCGGGATGTGCAGTTGTATCTGCAGCCGGCTCCCGAGCAGTTGTGGTCGGTGGTCGCCGAGGGCAGCCGGGTGTGGGAACGGCGCGTCGGTGACGACGACTTCGGGCAGGTGCGGGTCGGGCTGGGAGTGCAGCAGCTGGCCACGCCGCTGATCGCTCCCGACACCGCTCCGGTGGACGAGCTGGAGCCGTTGTGCGCGGGTGCGATGCAGCGGTTCCTCGCCGTGCACGGGTCGTTGGACGGACTGCCGATGGCCGTGTCGATGCGGGCGTTCTACCACGTGACGGTCTCCGGTCAGCCGGAGGCGGCGCAGTCGGCGGCGCGCGCGCTCGTCGCGCAGCTGGTGACGCTGCACTCCCCCGAGGATCTGATGGTCGCCGTCGTGGCGGCACGGGGCGCGGTGCCGCGCTGGGAGTGGACGAAGTGGCTTCCGCATCTGCAGGTGCCCGGACAGATCGACGGGGCCGGCACGAAGCGGCTGTTCGGGGACGACCTGGGCGAGCTGGAGCAGCTGCTGGCGAGCCGGCTCGACGGGCGGCCGCGGTTCGGCCGGGAGGGTCAGCCGTTGCTGGACCAGCCGCACGTCGTGGTGGTGCTGGACGGTGCGATGGTGCCACCGGACTCGTTGTTCGCGGCGGCCGAGGGCATGCAGGGGGTGACGATCGTCGAGGTGGTGCCGGGCGAGCTCGACGAGCCGCGCGGCGGTCTCTCGGTGGTGGTGCGGCCGGGGCTGCTCCGGCTGGAGTCGGGGGCGGGGCTGGTGTACGAGGGGGTGCCGGACGGGATCTCGCTGCCGGCGGCCGAGGCACTGGCCCGGCAGCTCGCGCCGCTGCGGATGGGCGGGGGCGACGGCGACGAACCGCTGCTGGCCAATCTGGACTTCACGGATCTGCTGAATCTGGGCGATGCGGCTTCGGTCGACGTGGCACGGACCTGGCGGCCCCGGTCGATCTCCGAACGGCTGCGGGTGCCGATCGGGGTCGGTGAGGACGGCCAGCCGGTGATGCTGGACCTGAAGGAGGCCGCCCAGGACGGCATGGGGCCGCACGGTCTGTGCGTGGGCGCGACGGGGTCCGGCAAGTCGGAGCTGCTGCGGACGCTGGTGCTCGGGCTCGCGGTCACGCACTCCTCGGAGACGCTGAACTTCGTGCTGGCGGACTTCAAGGGCGGTGCGACGTTCGCCGGGATGTCCCACATGCCGCATGTGGCGGCCGTCATCACCAACCTCGCGGACGACCTGACGCTGGTCGACCGCATGGGGGACGCGATCCGCGGTGAACTCCAGCGCAGGCAGGAGCTGCTGCGCTCCGCGGGCAACTACGCCAACATCCACGACTACGAGAAGGCGCGGGCGGCGGGGGCGGCGCTGGAGCCGCTGGCCTCGCTCGTCCTGGTGATCGACGAGTTCTCCGAACTCCTCACCGCCAAACCTGACTTCATCGACATGTTCATCCAGATCGGCCGGATCGGCCGTTCGCTGGGTGTGCATCTGCTGCTCGCCTCCCAACGTCTGGAGGAGGGCAAGCTGCGCGGTCTCGACACGTATCTCTCGTACCGGATCGGCCTGCGGACCTTCTCCGCCGCCGAGTCGCGTACGGCGCTGGGTGTTCCCGACGCGTACCACCTGCCGTCGGTGCCCGGCTCCGGATATCTCAAGTTCGGTACGGACGAGATGACACGGTTCAAGGCGGCGTACGTGTCGGGGACGTACCGCACCGGTGGTCCCGATCTGTCGGTGGGGGCGCTGCCGATCGAGCGGCGGGCCGCGGTGTTCAGCGCCCTTCCCGTGCCGGTGGTGTACGCGGCACCCGACCCCGCGCACCTGGTGGCCGCGCGGGCGAGCGCCGAGGACGAGGCGCTCGCCGACACGGTGCTCGATGTGATCGTGCGCCGGCTCGAAGGGCAGGGGGTGCCCGCGCATCAGGTGTGGCTGCCGCCGCTGGACCGGGCGCCGACGCTGGACCAGTTGCTGCCGGGGCTCGCGCCCACCGCCGAGCGGGGGTTCACGGCCACGGAGTACACGCGTCCGGGCGGGCTGACCGTGCCGCTCGGGCTCATCGACAAGCCCTTCGAGCAGCGGCGCGAGGTGCTGTACCGGGACTTCTCCGGCGCGGCGGGCCACATGCTGGTCGTCGGCGGGCCGCAGTCCGGCAAGTCGACGCTGGTACGGACGCTCGTCTCGTCGTTCGCCCTCACCCACACCCCGCACGAGGTGCAGTTCTACGGGCTGGACTTCGGTGGCGGCGGCCTGGTCTCGCTGGCGGAGCTGCCGCACGTCGGCGGTATGGCCTCCCGACTGGACCCGGAGCGGGTGCGGCGTACGGTCGCCGAGGTCGCCGGTGTACTGAACCGGCGTGAGGAGTTCTTCCGCGCCCACTCCATCGACTCCATCGCCACGTACCGGCGCAGGCGCGCCCTGGGCGAACTGCCCGGCGAGGCCTGGGGCGACGTCTTCCTGGTGGTCGACGGCTGGGGCGGATTCCGGTCCGAGTACGAGATGCTGGAGCAGGTCGTCACCGACATCGCCGCACGCGGGCTCGGCTACGGCATCCATGTCGTCATCACGGCCGCCCGCTACATGGAGGTGCGGGCCGCGCTGAAGGACCAGATCCTCGGCCGGCTGGAGCTGCGGCTCGGTGACGTCATGGACTCCGAGTTCGACCGCAAGGTCGCGGCCAATGTCCCCGCGGGGGTCCCCGGCCGAGGACAGGTGGCGCAGAAACTGCACTTCATGGGGGCGCTGCCGCGTATCGACTCCTCCAGCAGCGCCGCGGATCTCTCCGACGGCACGGCTGCGCTCGTCGGGTCGGTGAAGGCCAACTGGGCGGGGCCCGCGGCGCCGGCCGTACGGCTGCTGCCGCGCAAGCTGCCGGCCGATCATCTGCCGAAGGGCTTCGAGTTCCCCCAACGGGGCATCGCGATCGGCATCGACGAGACCGATCTGGAGCCGGTGTTCGTCGACTTCGAGACCGATCCGTTCTTCCTCGTCTTCGGGGAGAGCGAATCGGGGAAGACCAACCTGCTGCGGCTGATCGCGAAGCAGATCGCGGAGCGCTACTCCCCCGACGAGGCGAAGCTCGTCGTCGGCGACTACCGGCGGGCGCTGCTCGGTGCGCTGCCGGAGAGCCATCTGCTGGAGTACGCGCCGATGGCGAGCTCGATGCAGATGCACATGGAGGCGCTGGCGGGGGTGTTCGCGCGCCGGCAGCCGCCGACGGACGTCACCCCGCAGCAGTTGCGGGACCGCAGTTGGTGGACCGGTCCGCAGATCTTCATCATCGTCGACGACTACGACCTGGTGGCGACGAACGCGGGCAATCCGCTGGCCCCGCTGGCGGAGTATCTGCCGTTCGCGCGGGACACCGGGGTCCGCTTCATCATCGCGCGGAACTCCGCCGGGGCGTCGCGGTCGATGTACGAGGCGTTCATGCAGCGCATCAAGGAGCTGGGGGCGCAGGGCGTGGTGCTCTCCGGTGATCCGTCCGAGGGCGACCTGATCGGTTCGGTGCGCGGGCACGCGATGCCGCCGGGACGCGGGTACTTCGCCTCACGGCGCCGGGGGAATCCGCTGGTGCAGATCGGTCGGCTGCCGGAACAGCACTGAGCCGACGGGGAGCCGGGGCGGGACACCTCCCGCACCCCGGCTCCCTCGGTGGGCACAGGTGTACTAGCGTCTCCCGATGTGATCTTCACCCGTGCGGGCGAGGGTCATCAGGTCTACGACAGTCGCTGGTTCGGGGGATCTCATGGGTTTTGACGAGGAATGGGGCCTGCTGCGCGGGCAGGCCGCGGAGCGGCAGAGCACCCACATGCAGCTGAACGGTACGGGCGACGGCCCGTTGTCCGGCCCTGGCGGCAAGGACTTCGCGTCGACGCCGGCACAGAAGAACGCCGCGGCGAACACGATCGAGACCGAGCTGGAGCCGAACACCAAGAAGGCCACCGACTGGGCGGACGAGACGTCCACCACGGCGGTCAAGGAGTTCGACGGCTGGGACACCGGGGCCGGCCTCAAGAAGGTGATGGAGACCTGGGACAAGCAGGTGAAGGTCCTGATGGGCCGGCTGTCCACGGAGAAGGGAGCGCTGCGCGGTGCGTCCACTCTCTTCGCCGGCAACGACCAGCTGATCAAGTCCCAGTTCACCCCGCTGCTCAAGCCGCAGCCGGGCCCGTACGCCTCCGGTCTCGACGGACTGTAGGGCTGGGGGCCTGACGGACCGCGTTGAGCCCGGCAACGTCCTTGGGTGCCGAAGAAAGGATTCGAAGACCGTGAAGCGGTTCCGACGCGGGGGCGGTGTGGCCTCGGCCGCGCTCCTCACGCTGGCGCTCCTGGCCGGCTGCGGCAAGCAGGACGACTGGACGGAGAAGGACACGAACGGCGGCACCGGGGCCCGGAAGTCCGGTGTTCCCGTGAGTGTCGACGGGCTGACGAAAGCGGCGGACCGGGTCGGCCCGGACGGCGCGGATCGCTGTCCCCTCCCGTACGACATGAAGAAGGCCGCCGACGCGGTCGGGCTGTCCGGACGCGTGGGGACGAGGGCCGCATCGGAGGGTGACACGGACGCGCCCGTGGCGACCGCGGAGAACGAGCGGATGGCGAGGCCGGGCGAGGGGCTCGCCGACAATCCGGGGGCTCTGGTCAGCTGTGCCTTCCACATCGGGGACGAGGCCGTCGAGGTCCACACCATCGCAACGCGGAAGCCGCGGGCGGAGAGCCCGCTGGCACCGGTGATCATGAGCGCCGGCCGGCTGTCGCTCGACGGCCTGACCGCGTACCTGAAGCGCACGGCGGCCAGTGCGCCGGGCGAGCCCGTGGTCACCGACTCGGGCGCCTGCGCCGTTGTGCGGGTGAAGCCCGTCGGGGCCGGTGACGCCGCCCTGCTGGTGACGGCCGGGGACGGCGGCCGCACCGGGCTCACGGCCCAGCAGATGACGGCGCTGACACGGGCGCTCTACGCACAGACGGGCTGACGGCCGCCGGACCGGGCAGTCCGGACGCGTGCCCGCAGGCCGCACGACGAAGCAGAGAATTCATGGGGGACCGCATGCTCACGTATCACGATGTCATGACCACCGATCTGAGCCAGTTGACGACGGCGGCCAGCAAGTGGGACGACATGGCCGCCGAGATCAAGAAGGTGGAGGACCGGTACAAGGAGAGCGTCCAGAGCATCACTCTCGGACCCTCCTGGTCGGGTGTGAGCGCCGGGACCGCTCACACCAACTTCGCCGCCACCCGGTACGAGTACGCGGCCGCCCAGACGCAGGCCAAGGCCATCGCCTCGCTGCTCCGCGACGCGCACGCCGACTTCGTGCGGCTGAGGAAGAACCTGGAGTCCAAGCGCGCGGAGGCCGTCAAGGCAGGCATGCGGGTCTCAGAGGGCGGTGTGGTCAGCTACGACTACGACAAGCTCACGGAAGGCGAACGCGCCGCGATGCGCCACGACCCGGACTTCGCGGAGACTGTCCGCACTGCGGTGTCGTCGTGGAGCGAGGCGATAGACGCCGGTGTCAAGGCGGTGGACGATGCGGACCAGGGCGTGAAGATCGCGCTCGACGCCGTCACCAAGGACGGATATGGGGACAAGAACGACGAGACGTTCGGCGTCGGCTTCAACGCCCACGCACAGGGTGACATCGAGAAGTACGAAGCAGAGAACGCCGCGGACATCGCCACCCGGCTCAACAACGGCGAGAAGGTCTCCGCCGCCGACATGGCCGAGTTCCAGCGCGCGGTGCGGGACAACTCCCAGGACAAGGCGTTCTCGCAGACGCTGCTGAACAGCCTGGGACCGGAGGGCCTGATCAAGGTCACCAACCAGCTGAACCACCGTGCCTACGACTCCGACAAGAAGCACAAGAGCCAATACCTGGAGATCGAGAAGGGCCTGGCCAACACGGTCGCCACCGCGACCAGAGTGCCCGGCAGCGTGAAAGACGCTCCGCCCGGATCGGACGCGTTCAAGAAGTGGGTGAACAGCGACGAGGGCAAGTTCTACCGCGAGTTCACCAAGGGCCTGGACGAGTCGGGTACGCACAACTACGCCAAGAACACTAATCCGTTGTACGGCTACCAGACCTTCGTCAGCATGATGCAGCAGGCGGACACCAAGTTCGACGACCAGTTCCTCTACGACATGGGCGACCGGCTCATCCAGGCCGAGAAGGACCACAGCGGCATCTTCCAGGAATGGGGCCCCGGTCACGACGGCATCCGGGCCGACGCGGTCGACGGGCTGCTCGGCGTCATGAGCAAGAACCCCGACGCCGCCACCGCGTTCTTCGACCCGGACGGGAACGGAGTCGACGCGAACGGTCAGAACAACCACGTCGACAACAACCACCTCAAGTACCTCGCGGGCAACGGCGACGGCTCCCGCGAGTGGCCCCGCCACACCATCACGGGCGTAGCCGTGACCACGATGGACGATCCGTTGAACCGCATGGGTCTGGGCGCCGCGCTCGAAGCCGCCGCCACTGGTCACGTCCCGCTGGGCGTGGGGCAGGACCCGTGGCCGGAAGCCACGCACAACGAGGCGCAGGCACGGGTCATGAACGGCATCATCGACCAGTTCGCACCGGGTGAGGGCAACGGCACGGACGCGCCCGTCCCGGACAACCTCAGGCGGTCCGTCGCCAACGCCCTGGCCGAGTACGCCTCGGACACACACGAGATCATCGGCACGATGGACTCCCGTTACATCCACCCCGATCACGACGGGTACTTCGTCGACGGCAAGGGTGCTCATCTCGCAACCTCACAGGAATCGCTGATCCAGGTGATGCGGGGCCTCTCGGAGGACCCCGACGCCTACGGAGCACTGCACAAGGCTGAGGCACGCCACCTCAACCATCTGCTTGATCAGGTACCGGAAGGCACCACCGGTTTCGAGAACGACGGGAAGTGGGGGAAGGCGGGCTCGGTGCTGGGCACCTACAGCGCCATCCGTGAGGACGTCATCAACGACAACCGTATGAGCGAGTACAGCGCGGCGGACTGGAAGTCGAAGATCGCCTACCACGTGGTCGGCGGGGCTATCACACCTCTCACCCTGCCGGTCGGCGGCCGGGCCTTGCCGATCGGTGACGCGCTGCAGCGCGGTGTGGACACCTGGGCATGGGAGTGGGGCAACAGCATGAAGGCCGAGGCGGACACCGAGGCGAACGGAAAGATCGCGGAGCACTACCTGAACGCTCAGGTGCAGACGAGCGATACCGTCGACGGCTGGGTGGCTGGCCGGGAGGGCGGTGCGAACATCAAGACCGAGGACCTGAAGAACAACATCTACAACGGTCAGGACCGGGGCAGCAACCTTGCGCACAAGTACCTGACCGATACGACGAACTAGCGTTGTCCGGCGAAGCAAGCGTAGAAGAGTGAAGTGCTGATGAACGACATGACGCCGTCGCCCCGCCCCCGGAGCAAACGGCTCCGCACCACTGGGATCGTCGTCGGCGCGGTCCTGGCCGCGGCGGCGGCCGGGACCGCCGTCCGGCTCGCCGTCGGAACCGACTCCTCGGGAGACCGGGCGGGCTGCGGCGGGATACTCGCGGACAAGCTGACGAAGCAGGCACTGGGCGGCACATACCGGTCCGATCTGAGTTGTCCGGAACTCGGCGGCGCGGTGGTGAAGGCCACGGTGGGGGGTGGCGGCGTGCACACGCTGCTGCAGGCGTCCGCCATGAAGAACGTCCTGCTGGCGGTCGACAACGACATCGAGAAGCGCGGGACTCCCTACGTCGACCCCGGTCTCCGTGCGCCACTGGCCGAGGCTCTCGCGCAGTACACCGACGTCAATGTCGTCCTCAGCGACCCGACGGACTCCGTCTATCTGGACAAGAGCCTTCCACACAGTGCTCCGTGGAAGAAGAAGGACGGCTATCACCTGTCCGTAGCACCCGAGTCCCTGGTCCGCGTCCTGCGGGCCGTCTCCGACGATCCCGAGGCCTATGCCACCGTGCGCGGTGCGCAGACGCGTTGGGAGGCGGAACGTCTCGCCGGGCTGTCGGCCGGGGCCGAGCCGGTGCAGCTGAGTGTCGGTGCCCGCGCGCTGGGCAAGCTCGACGGCGTCGCCGCCGACGTACGGCGCGGGCTGTCCAAGGGCGAGGCTGAGGCGTGGAACGCGACCATGTCGGAGCGTCTTGCCGCCGGGGCCTCACCGGTCCCCGACGCGAAGGCTGACCTGGCCTCCCACCTCGAACGGGGCTGGCGCCAGGGGCTGGCGGCCGTACCGGTGGCGGAACGCGCCAGCGCCGTCGAGCAGCAGTGTGCCCGGATGCTCAATCTGTGGGCCGAGGGCGTGCACACCGCCCGGAGCCGATCCGATGCCGCGGTGAACCAGTGCCTCGGCAACGCCGCCGGCAACCGCACCCGTGCCGAGCAGATGCTTCGTTGAGATCGCCGTCCGGGCGGGTGGTCGCTGCCATTGGGGCAGAGAAGCGGCGGGCACCAAGGCTTCGAGCGCGCTGCGCGCAGACGGAGCGCGAGGGCGGCTCAGCTCGCCTCGCCGTCCGGGAGGCTGACTGCCGGTGACCTGTCGGCGGCGCCGCGACCAGCGGTCGGCTCTCGGGAGGCGTGCTCCGGCGAGATCCGCCACGTGTGTGCAACGCGCGGGTACCACCGCGGTGCGGAAGCTGTCCATTCCCGGAAGTGGTGCGCGGTGGCGGGGATAGTCTGCTCGCGGGCGACGAACACGTTCCGCCACGGGAGAGGGAAGGCACCTGATGGGCACGCAAGCGGAGAAGGACGAGCTGTACGCACTCGACATCTCGGGAGTGGAGTGGCTGAGTGCGCCCGGTACCGAGGAGGCCGAGGAGCGTGTCGAGATCGCGCATCTGCCGGGCGGCGCGGTGGCGATGCGGTCCTCGTTGGATCCCGGGACCGTGCTGCGGTACACCAAGGCCGAGTGGACCGCCTTCGTCCTGGGCGCGCGGGACGGCGAGTTCGACCTGAAGTAGTCGCCGTGGCACGGCACGAAGAGGGGCACGCCCGTCGGAGCGTGCCCCTCTTCGTGTGCTGACGCGGACGGTCAGTACGCCTCGGTGAAGGTGCGCGAGGCCTTGAGGTCCGTGGCGCGGTAGCTGTCCTTGCCGGACTCGATGATCTTCGCGACCTGCTCCAGGCGGTTCTTCATGTGGTCCGCCTTCTCCTTGTACTTGCGCTGGAGGTTCACGTACTCCCGGTGCGCCTCACCGTCCCAGGTGTCGGTGACGACCTTGAGCGAGGCGTCCATCTCCGTGAGGTCGTTGACGATGTCCTGCGAGACCTTGCGGATACGGTTCGCCATCTCCTGGACGCTCTCGTACCTGACCTTGGTGTTCGGGTCGTGCCCCATGTCGTGTCTTCTCCTCGGTGCTCAGCGTGTGCGGAAGGGGTGGTGCGGCGCGGTTCAGACGGAGTTCAGACCGGAGGTGTTGGCCGACGGAGCCTGGTCCTTGACCGCGTTGAAGGCCGCACGGACCTCCTCGTCGTTGGCGTTGCTGAGGTTCTTGGTGCTGCCCACAGCGTTGAGCAGGACGTTGAGGAGCCGACGGATCTCGTCGTGGTCCTCGTTGATCATGATCTGCGCGGAGGTGAACCCCGAGGCGCCGACACCCGTCCATCCGGCGGCGGCCGTCGCGAGGATGTCCGCCAGTTCCCTGGACTGCCGGGACACCCCCTGGGCCGTCTCGATGATCTTGTTCTTCGCCTGGACGATCGGATCGTCGGCGAGTCCGAAACCGCCTGCGGGATTGGTCATCCGGAGGTCCTATCTCTCAGTTCCCGGGCCTGCCCGCGTGTCGCGGTCAGGCTTCTTCCTGCCCCCGTGTGCTCCGGCAAAGGGGTGGGGAAAGCACGGGACCGGGCAGCGCGCCTTCGGCATTTCCGCGCTCCGAAATCGGACTCGGCCACTTCTCGTTCCCCCGTCACACACGTGAAGTCTGGTACCACCCTAGTCATTTCGTCGGCTCTCCCCAACTGTGGTTCGCGAGGGCCGAGTCACCGCATCGGGCGGGCGGTGTCACCGCGGCGCGCGCCTTCGGCGGACGTCCCGGACGACCGTCGCGGTCCCGGCGATCACACTGACCACGACGGCGGCCACGGCGAGCGCGTAGGTGGCGTACCGCTCGTCGCGCTCCTGCGGGGTCTCCGAGAGGGAGAGCTGCGCGGGCTCGGGAGCGGCGGCCCTGGGCGGTGCCGGATCGGGGTGCGGGGCGTCCTGCGGGGCGTCGTCGCCGGACAGGGCACGCACCGGGTCGATCACGCCCCAGCCGACGTAGGCGTCGTGGCCGGTGACGGAGCGTTCGGCGGTCTGCTCGATCCGGGCGACGATCTGGGCCGCCGTCCACTTCGGGTACTTGGCGCGCATCAGGGCGGCGACCCCGGCGACGTACGGGGCGGAGAAGCTCGTGCCGTTGTCGGTGCACTGGCCGTTGCCCGGGACGGTGGAGACGATGTCGACGCCCGGAGCGGCGACCCCGACGAACTCACCGGCCTGGGAGAAGGGGGCGCGTTCGTTGTTGCGGTCGGAGGAGGCGACGGCGAGGACCCCGTCGAAGGCCGCGGGATAGGTGAGCTTCAGTTTTCCGTCCATGCCGTCATTGCCCGCGGAGGCGACCACGACGATGTTCTTGGCGAGCGCCCTGGCCACGGCCCGGCCGAGGGCGGACGTCTCCGTCAGGGGTTTGGCCGTGTCCTGGGAGATGTTGATGACGTGGGCCCCCTTGGCGATCGCGTGGTCGATCGCGGTGGCCATCGTGGTGTCCTTGCCGCTGTTCTTCTCGTCGTTCTGGCGGATCGGGATGATGGTGGCCTCGGGGGCCAGTCCGACGAATCCGGTGCCCTTCCGGGGGCGGGCGGCGATGATGCCCGCGACCTTGGTGCCGTGTCCGACCTCGTCGACCGTGCCGTCGCTCTTGCCGCCCTTGAGGTAGTCGGCGCCCGCGGAGGTGTCGACGGCCGGCTTGAGCTGGGGATTGACGTTGTCGACGCCGGTGTCGATGACCGCGACGCGTATGCCCTTGCCCTTGGTGTCCTGCCACAGTTCGTCCAGCAGGACACGCTGCAGCGACCAGGGTCGGCCCTCGTACTGCCGCTTCATCGGGAAGGTGCATTCGCCGCTGCCGTCCACGCCCAGCGCGCCGGGGTCCCGGGCTCCGTCGGCGGCGTACGCGGCCGTCGGCGCCGCCACTGCGAGCAGCATGGCGACGACCGCCGTCGGCAGGACCGTCCTGCGGTACGACATCTGTTCCTCTCCCCCGGGATCCGCGATGTCCGCGGCGCTCCGGAACGTCATGAACCCTGGGGCTGGCGCGCGCTGTTGGTGTCGAGCCGGGGGCCCTTGGACAGGAAGTCCGACCACGCGATCGGTACGAGTGCGGGTGTCACCTTCTCGTATCCGAGCCTGCTCTGCGCCTGGCTGGGCTCGGGGCGGCCGTCCGACTGCTTCTGCCCGTCGCCGGTGCCGATGTCGGAGCGCCGGGCATCGCTGTCGCCGTTCGCCTGGACCGCGTACCGCAGTCCGGTGTCGGTCACCAGGAAGAGCGATCCGTCGGGGCTGGTCTGCCGGCCCCGGACCTGGGTGTAGAGCAGCCCGCTGCCGGGCGTCACATAGGTGCTGGTGCCTCCGGCGCCGATGGTGGCGGGGTAGGCGGTGCCCGCCCAGGTGCTCAGGGTGGTACGTCCCGAGCTGTCGACCTTGCGCAGCACGCTGCAGATGGTGTCGCGGCTGCCACTGCCGCCCCCGGTGGAGTTCACCTGTTCGGTCTTGCGGCGGTCCGGCCAGTGTGCGGCCTGACCGGCGAAGACCGCGGTGTCGGGCACGAAGTTCTGCAGGCCGACGGCGCGTGCCTCGCTGTCCAGGTTGAGCTCGGCCGTCTGCGGGGAGTTGATGAGCAGCCAGGCGGTGAACTCGGAGACCGGCTGCACCTTTCCGTCGAGCACGACGTAGTGGCTGGTGCCTGCGCCGGTCTTGGTCTTGAGGACCATGCCGACCCGGTTCTCCTCGGCGGAGAGCTGCCCTTCGACATGTGCCGGGGCGCCGACGGTGCCCGGGATGCGCGGAAAGACGATCGGGCTGCCGTCGTGCAGGGTGGCCAGCCAGTCGTCGGTGACGGACTGCGGCTGCCCGCTGCCGACCAGGGCGTTGGTCAGATGGCCGTTGTCGGCGGCGGTCTCCTTGATGCGGTACTTGGTGCCGCCCGCGTCGACGAGATAGCGGGCCCCGTCCTGTCCCTGCACGTACAGCACCTGGCCGTCGACGAGCCTCTTCCTGCCCTCGGTCAGCTTGGTGTCGCGTTCACCGAAGACGAAGGCGGCCTTCTGCACGGTGCTGCCCTTGCCGCCGGGCTGTACGCAGACGGCCCACCGCTTGGCCGTGCCGGCGTCCTTCGCCTCGGGCAGTCGGTCGGGGGCGTAGGGGATGCCGAGGATCGGTCCGCGCGGGGGTTCGCCCGCGTCCAGGACCTCGTCGGCGACCTGGATGACGTCGTAGTTCTGCGGATTGAGGAGCAGCCGGGCCGAGGCGAGGTTCAGCACGGGGTGCAGGAGGGTCTTCTTCTTGCCGCCCTGACCGGTGGTGAGCACGACATAGCGGGTGGTGGACTTCTTGCCGACGATCACCTTGGTGCCGGGCTTGTCCCAGTCCTTGGGCGCGGTGGGCTTGAACATGCCGAAGGCGCCGAAGCCCGCGAGGATCAGCGCGCCGACGACCATGCCGGGAAGGACCGCGCGCAGCGGTCGCGGAGCGCCCTCCTCGGTTCCGGTGGGCGAGGGTTGGAGGAATGCCGCCACCGTGCGTTTCTTCGCAAAGGTGTATGCGTTGAGCTCATCCCGCCGTGATGCCATGAGTCGTTCTTCTCCCGTGTCTCCCCGCGCGGCACCAGGAGCGGTCGCTTCCGGCCCCCGTGCCGGGCCCGCGATGCCGGACCTCGGTGCCGGACCGGCCCCTACTATGCCTGCTGACCGTCGGTGACGGTGGGGCGGGTAGGGTGTTCCAGCCGCCGAAGACCCGTATGGGGCAGGCGGAATACGGGCGGAGTTGGGGACTGATGAACGGGGGGAATGCCGGAATGACGGCTTCCGCGACACGGACGCGTCCGACCGGGAACGCACATGCCCCCGCTGCTCCCCCGGCCGGTGGACCACCGGCCTCCCGCGGCCCCGCCCGGGGCTCGCGCGGACGGGCCGCCGGCCGGCTCGACAGACTTCCCGGGTTGTTCGGTTCGTTCCGATTGCAACAGCTCGTACTGCTGGAGATCGCGGCCGCGCTGCTGCTCACCGCATGGGTGATCGACCCCCTGTTGCTGGCCCCGGCCGCCGTTCTCGCCGCGCTGCTCGTGCTGTTGGCCGTCGTGCGCAGACACCGCCGCTCGCTTCCGGAGTGGCTGGGCACCGTGCTCTCGTTGCGCGCGCGCTCCCGCAGGGCCGGTTCGCTGGAGCTTCCCGCGGGCACGGAGCCGGGGATCGCGCCCGTCGTCGAGTGCGATCCGGCGCTGCGTACGTCCTCCTTCAGCGACCGTGACCGGCGACCCGTGGGCATGATCGGTGACGGCACGTTCGTCACGGCCGTGCTCCAGGTGGAGTCGGACGCCACGGCGCTCAGGCCGGACCGGTCCGCGCAGCCGCTGCCCCTGGCACTCGTGAGGGACGTCCTCGAAGTCGACGGCATCCGGCTGGAGTCGGCGCAGATCGTGCAGCACACCCAGCCCGCACCCGCCCCGCATCTGCCCCCGCAGTCCGTCGCCGCGCGCAACTACGCTCCGCTGCAGGCGCAGACGGGTTCACCAGCTGTCAGGATCACCTGGATCGCGCTGAAGCTGGCCCCGGAGCTGTGCCCCGAGGCGGTACAGGCGCGCGGCGGCGGCATGACGGGCGCGCAGAAGTGTGTGGTGCGCGCGGCCGACCAGCTGTCCAGCAGGCTGACCGGGGCGGGTTTCCGCGCAACGGTGCTGACCGAGCAGGAGCTGACGTCCGCCATCGCGACCTCGGTCTGTGCCAGCGCGCCGGCCATGGCGCAGGCCGGCCGGACCGGGGCGCCCTCGCGCCGTACCGAGGAGACCTCGCGGACGTGGCGCTGCGACGACCGGTGGCACACCACCTACTGGGTGGCCCGCTGGCCACAGTTCGGCGGCACAGGCGCGGCGATGCCGCAGCTCGTCGCCCTGCTCACCTCGATGCCCGCGCTCGCCACGACGTTCAGTCTCACGCTGGGGCACGGCGAACGGCAGGGCGTCTCGATCACCGGGCACATCCGGATCACCGGGCGCAGCGACGAGGAACTGCTGGGTGCCCGCCATGAGTTGGAGCGCACCGCGCGCGGCGTCCGGACCTCGCTGGTCCGGCTCGACCGCGAGCAGCTGCCGGGTGTGCTCGCCACGCTGCCGCTCGGGGGTACCCGCTGATGTCCGTACCCACGCATGCCCGTGCCCGGCTCGGCTTCGGGCTGATCGGTCCGCGTCGCGGACGGCAGTCGGTCTCGCTCGACCAGTTGGCGTCACTGGCCCTGCCGGTCGGTGACGACGGCATGGTGATCGGTGTGGATGCCCACGGCCGGCCCGCCGTGCTCGGCGTCAACCGGCCGACCCCGTACGACATCACGCTGATCGGCGGGCTGTGGACGGCGCAGGTGTTCGCGCTGCGGGCCGCCGCGACCGGTGCGCGGATCGTCGTGGAGACCGGGCGGGCCCAGACGTGGACGGGACTTGCGCACGCGGCGGGCGGCGGTCAGCCATGCATCACGTTGCACGACGTGGGCCGGGTGCCGCCGCAGGGGCCGTCGGCCGGTGCGCCGGTGGTCGTGGTGCGGGACTGCGGCATGCGGCCGCCGCGCGGGCGCGTGGTGTCCGGACCGTGGCAGTCGGTACTGACGCTCCTGCCGTATCTGAGTCCGGTGGCGCCGAGACTGATCGAGAAGTCGGCCCTGGTCGGCATTCAACGGGTGTCTCCGGACGAGGCGGCACAACTCGGTCGGATCCTGAGTCTTCCGGCCGCCGAGACCCAGGCGCTGTCCACCCTGGCGGACGGGGTCACCCTCTGGTGCTCGGGCCAGGACCGGCAGTTCGTGATGACCCAGGCGACCGATGCCGAGACAGGACTGCTGGGCGGCGCGCGCCGGATGGACTGACGGGGTCCGGCTTCTGCCCGGCAGGCACGGAGCGTTCGGCATTCCATGCGTAGTTGCACGAGTTTGACCGTTTCACCCTTCACGCTGTGCCGTACTCGGTTCACTTGGGGGCAGTGCGTGATGTACGGGACAGCTCTTGCGGTGCCGTACGGCCTGCCGGAGCGGGCCCCATGACGATTAGGGTGGGTCCGGGCGCGGCAGAAGAACCTGCGGGCAGGCGATGCGGGGCCCGGGGGGAGAGCCGGGCGGTCTCGAAGTCGGAAACGGTCGCCCCCACCCACCACGGCACAAGGGTGCTCGACCACACCAGGAGGCAAAGTGAACGGCGATCGGGACGAGATCCGCGGGGGCTGGAACAAGCCCGTCGACGAGTCGTCCGACGCGGAGCCCGCCGAGATGACGGGTGAGTTCACCATCGACTACACCCCGCCCGCCTGGTACACGCAGAACGCGCCGGGGGACTCGTCGGGCGGTGTCGGAACACACCTGGCGCCGCCTCCGCCGCCCAACGGGGCACCGTTGTCCGTGCCCCCGCCGCCGGCCGGAGGCGGCTTCGACCCCGACTGGGCTCCGGCACCACCCGCGCCGGCTCCGGTCCGGTCCGCGGCGGAGGACTCCGCGCCCAGCCAGGCCCCGGCTCCTGCCGAGGGGACCGCGGCGGCGGCTCCCGACGGGATGACGGACCCGTTCGGGGGCGGCGATGTGGAGAGCGGCGCGACCATGCGCTTCTCCCCGGCCGCGCTGAAGCGCGAGATCGCGGAGCGCGAGGAGGCGTCGACGAACGCGGACACGGACGGCTCGGGTTCGGACGCGGGTACGGGCTCCGTGGGCGTCGGTGCCGGAGCCCACGATGCCGAGGGGACGGGCGCGAGCGGAGCGTCCGTTTCCGAGTCCGTTTCCGACTCCGCACCGGTGACGGACGCGAGCGCCGATGAGCCGGACGCCGCCGTCGTGGATTCCGGTGCCGACGCCGCGGCGACCGCCGGGACCGCGGCCGATGGCGCGGGCGACGCCACCACCGACGGGCCCGAGGGCTCCGCGCCCTCCGACGCCGTCACGGACGCCGTGCCGCAGGACGCCCCGCCCCCCGTCGCACCGCGGGACGCCCCGGCTCCCGCCGCGCCGACCCCCTGGGCCCCGGGTCCGCCGCAGGCCGGTCTGCCGCCGCTGCCGCCCGCTTTCCAGCCCGCCGCGCCGCAGCCCGTCGCGCCCCAGCCGGCGCAGCAGTGGCCCGCCTCCGGCCCTGCAGGCCAGGGGCAGCCCGGCGGCTACGGATTCCCCAACGCAGCAACGCCTCAGGCACCACAGCCGCCGCAGGGCGGCTACGGGTTCCCTCAACAGCCCGCACCCCCGGCGCCACAGCCGCCGCAGGGCGGCTACGGGTTCCCCCAGCAGCCCGCACCCCCGGCGCAACAGACACCGCCACAGGGCGGCTACGGGTTCCCCCAGCAGCCTCAGACGGCGCTGCCCCCTCAGGCCCCGCAGATGCCCCAGCAGTCGCAGCCGTCCCAGGGTTCTCGGGCACCCCAGTGGCCCGCGCAGCAGGGCGCTCCCCTGCCCCCGCAGGCCCCCCAGCAGCCGGCCCAGGGCGCGCCGCCCAATCTGCCCGCACAGGTCGCCCCGCAGGCGCCCGCGCAGCAGCCCGGCCCCCCTGCGCCGCAGCAACAGCAGCAGGCCCCCGCGCAGGGACAGCCCGTCGACCCGCGTACCGGAGCAGCCTGGCCGACGCCGGTCACCCACGACCAGCGCGAGCGGTCCGTGCCCGGCGCCCCGCTCGGCTACACGGCGGCGGTGGAGCTCTCCTCCGACCGGCTCGTCCGGGGCAAGCAGAAGGCGAAGAGCAGCCGTACGCCGTCCGGCGCGGCCCGCTTCAAGCTGGGCGGCAAGAAGGAGGAGGCCGAGCGGCAGCGCAAGCTCGACCTGATCCGTACGCCCGTGCTGTCCTGCTACCGGATCGCGGTCATCAGTCTCAAGGGCGGCGTCGGCAAGACCACGACGACCACCGCGCTCGGCGCGACCCTGGCCACCGAGCGCCAGGACAAGATCCTCGCCATCGACGCCAACCCGGACGCGGGCACGCTCGGCCGCCGGGTGCGCCGGGAGACCGGGGCCACCATCCGTGACCTGGTCCAGGCGATCCCGTACCTCAACTCGTACATGGACATCCGCCGCTTCACCTCCCAGGCGCCCTCCGGTCTGGAGATCATCGCCAACGACGTGGACCCGGCGGTCTCCACGACGTTCAACGACGAGGACTACCGGCGCGCCATCGATGTGCTGGGCAAGCAGTACCCGATCATCCTCACCGACTCGGGCACCGGTCTGCTCTACAGCGCGATGCGTGGAGTGCTGGACCTCGCCGACCAGTTGATCATCATCTCGACGCCTTCGGTCGACGGCGCGTCCAGCGCGTCCACCACGCTGGACTGGCTGTCGGCGCACGGGTACGCGGAACTCGTGCAGCGTTCCATCACCGTGATCTCCGGCGTCCGGGAGACCGGCAAGATGATCAAGGTCGATGACATCGTGCAGCACTTCGAGACACGCTGCCGCGGCGTGGTCGTCGTACCGTTCGACGAGCATCTGGCGGCGGGCGCCGAGGTCGACCTCGACATGATGCGCCCCAAGACCCGCGAGGCGTACTTCAACCTGTCCGCCATGGTGGCCGAGGACTTCGCACGCGCCCAGCAGCAACAGGGACTGTGGACGTCGAACGGTTCCAACCCGCCCCCGCAGTACGCCCCGCCGATGCCCGGCCAGCAACAGCAGTACGCGCCTCAGCAGCAGCCCTACCCGCCGCAGCAGCCGTACGGCGGCCCGCAGCCCCAGCAGCCCTATCCGCCGCACCCCGGCCCCGGAGTGCAACAGAACGGCTGGCAGCAGTCGTTGCCCTCCCAGGCGCAGTCCGCGGCGAGCCCGGCCGGCCCGCCGCAGCCGCAGCCGCAGCCGCACCAGCAGCCCGGACAGCCGGGCCAGCCGATCCCGCCCGAGCCGCAGGGTCCCCTCCCGCCCGCCGGTTGGCAGCAGCAGCCGCCGCCAGCGCCTCAGCAGTAAGGCAACAGAGGTCTGAACCAATGAGGGCCCGCACCGTCTCCACGGTGCGGGCCCTCTGTGCATTCCCGCAGACCACACGCCGTTTCGATGACCGTTGACGCGGCTCGACCCCCGCTGATAAACCTTCGCTTCACCAGCTGGCGAACCACAGATCAACCCGCCTTCTCCGTGCGAGTCATGACGCGAGGTCCCTGACCATGGTCGAAAGAGTTCCACCACCCTCCGCCCAGCCACGCTCACGCCTGCGTGTCCTGCTGGCTTCCGGCGCCGCCGCCCTGGCGCTCGCAGCCGGGTCCGTCGTGCCGGGTGTGCCCCTCGGTGCCGCGCCGCAGCAGGCCCAGGCCGCCGACAGTGGCACATCGACGCTGACCGTCGCCGTCGCACAGAGCGTCGACTCCCTGAGCCCGTTCCTCGCTCAGAAGCTGATGAGCACGAGCGTCAGTCGGCTCATGTACGACTTCCTGACGAACTACGACCCCAAGGACAACCACGCGGTCCCCGCCCTCGCCACCAAGTGGGAACCGTCCGCGGACAAGTTGACCTGGACGTACACCATCCGGTCCGACTCCAAGTGGTCGGACGGCCAGCAGGCCACCGCCGAGGACGCGGCGTGGACGTTCAACAAGATGATGACCGACGAGGGCGCCGCGCAGGCCAACGGCAACTTCGTCGCGAACTTCAAGAAGGTGACGGCTCCGAGCCCGACACAGCTGGTCATCGAGCTCAAGGAGCCGCAGGCCACCATGGCCGCGCTGGACGTGCCGATAGTCCCGAAGCACGTCTGGGAGAAGGTCGGTGACTTCTCCAAGTTCAACAACGACACGAAGTTCCCGATCGTCGGCAACGGGCCGTTCATCCTGACCGACTACAAGGTCGACCAGTATGTGAAGCTCAAGGCCAACAAGGACTTCTGGCGCGGTAAGCCGAAGTTCGACGAGCTGGTCTTCAAGACGTACAAGGACCAGGACGCCGCGGTCGCCGCGCTGCGCAAGGGCGAGGTCTCCTTCGTCGCCGGCTCCCCGGCCCTGACGCCCGCCCAGGCCGCGTCCCTCAAGGGCGAGAAGGACATCAAGGTCAACGAGGGTCCGGGCCGCCGCTTCTTCGCTCTGGCCGTCAATCCCGGCGCGCAGACCAAGGACGGCAAGAAGTTCGGCAACGGCAACAAGGCCCTTCTCGACCAGAAGGTGCGCCAGGCCCTCTTCCTGTCCATCGACCGCAAGACCATCATCGACAAGGTCTTCCAGGGCCACGCCGTCGAGGGCCAGGGCTACATCCCGCCGCGCTTCTCCACGTACTTCTGGCAGCCCTCCGCCGACCAGAGCCTCGCGTACGACCCGGCCGAGGCCGCCAAGCTCCTCGACGAGGCGGGCTACCCGCTCAAGGGCGACCAGCGCGTCGGCAAGGACGGCAAGCCGCTCGACCTGCGCATCCTCTGCCACGCCACGGACCCGAACGACAAGGCGATCGGCAAGTACCTCCAGGAGTGGTGGGGCAAGCTCGGGATCGGCCTCAAGGTCGATTGCCGCGACGACGTCTCCGTGCCCTGGTACGCGGGCGAGTACGACCTCGCCTTCGACGGCTGGTCCGTCAACCCGGACCCGGACTTCGTCCTCGGCATCCACACCTGCGCCGCGCTGCCCGTCAAGGCCAAGGACAGCGCCACCACCGACAACTTCATCTGCGACAAGACGTACGACGAGCTCTACAAGAAGCAACTCGCCGAGTACGACCCGGCCAAGCGCGCGGACATCGTCAAGCAGATGCAGTCGTGGATGTACGACTCGGGGTACATGAACATCATCGCGTATCCGAACGCGGTCGAGGCCTACCGCACCGACCAGATCAAGTCGATCAAGACCATGCCCGAGGCGGCAGGCAACATCTACGGCCAGGACGGGTACTGGAGCTGGTGGTCGGCCGTTCCGGCGGGCAGCAGCGGTTCGGACAGCTCCGGCGGGTCCGGCTCCACCGGAGTCGTCGTCGGCATCATCGTGGCGGTCGTGGTACTCGCCGGTGGCGGGTTGTTCATCGCGAAGCGCCGTCGTACCACCGCGGACGACCGCGAGTAATCACACGGAAGGGTTGAGAGAGGCCGGCCGGGGCGGCGCGGAAGCCGCCCCGCCGGTTCCTCCACGTGCAGCACGAGTAACGAGAGTTCCCCATGACAGCTGAAAGCACTCCGGCGCTCGTGCAGGTCGCGGACGCGGACACCGAAGGTCCGGCTCAGGCCGGGCCGTCGGCCACCCGCGGCCCACGGGCGCGCAACACCAAGGCCTACCTCCAGTACGTGGCGGCCAAGATCGTGGGAGCGGCCGTCTCCCTGTTCGCGGTCCTGGTCACCAGCTTCTTCCTCTTCCGACTCATTCCCAGCGACCCGGTGAAGCAGATGACGGGCGGCCGTCCCGTCTCCGCCGAACAGCTCCAGTCGCTGCGTCATCAGTTCGGCCTCGACCAGCCGATGTGGCGGCAGTTCACCAGCTACGTCGGCGACGCCCTCACGGGCGACTTCGGCACTTCGTTCCAGTTCCACGCGCCCGTCATCGACAAGATCACCGAGGCACTCCCCGCGACCCTGCTCCTCACCGGCACGTCGTACGTCCTGTACACCGCGCTCGGCATCTGGCTCGGCACCCGTTCCGCGTGGCGCAACGGCTCCGTCAGCGACCGGTTCCACACCGCGTTCGCGCTCACGCTGTACTCGGTGCCGGCGTTCTGGCTGGGCCTGCTCCTGATCATCGTCTTCGCGGTGGGCATCGGACCGATCCCCGGGATGTTCCCGACCGGTGGAATGCAATCGGGCGGCGAGAGCGGATTCGCGTACATCATCGATGTGGCGCATCACCTGGTCCTCCCGGTGGTCACGCTGGTCGCGGTCGGGTACGCGCAGACGCTGCTGGTGATGCGTTCCTCGCTGCTCGACGAGATGGGCAGCGACTATCTGACGACGGCCCGCGCGAAGGGGCTGCGGGACGATGTCGTACGCCGCAAGCACGCCGTGCCGAACGCGATGCTGCCGACGTTCACGCTGATGTTCGTGAACCTCGGCCATGTGGTCGCCGGGCAGATCCTGGTCGAGACGGTGTTCTCCTGGCCGGGCCTCGGCGGTCTCTTCTACCAGGCGCTGAGTGTGCCCGATCTCCCCCTTGTGCAAGGGCTGTTCTTCACCTTCGCCACCGCGGTGATCCTGGCGAACACCCTTGCCGACGTACTGTATCCGCTGCTCGATCCCCGGGTGGGCCGATGACGACCGAATCCGTGCCCACGCCGACGAAGGCCGAACCGGCCGGGAATCCGCGCGCGCTCGCCCGCGCCCGCAAGCGGCAGTCCGCCGCCCGGTTCTGGCGGGAGTACCGCACACACAGGGGCGGACTGTGGGGTCTGGGCGCGCTCATCCTGATCGCCCTGATCGCCGTCTTCGCGCCGCAGCTCGTCGGCGCCGATTCGCAGAGCGTCACCGGCGCCCCCGGTGGCGCGCTGGAGTCGCCGAGCGGCGAATTCCCGCTCGGCACCGACCAGTTCGGACGCAGCGTGCTGGCCCTGCTGGTGTGGGGCACCCGTGTCTCATTGACGGTGGGCCTGCTCGCGGCGTTCCTGTGCGTCGCCATCGGCACGGTCGTCGGCATCGTCGCGGGACACTTCCACGGCTGGTACTCGACGGTCCTGATGCGGATCACCGACTGGTTCCTGGTGATGCCGACCCTGGTCCTCGCGATCGCCCTCGCCACCGTGATGGACCGTTCGATGTGGACGGTCATCATCGCGATCGGCGTGACGACCTGGCCGACGACGGCCCGGCTGGTCCGTGCCCAGACCCTTGCCGTGGAGTCCCGCCCGTACATCGAGCGCGCCCGTGCCCTGGGCGGCGGCCACGGGCACATCATGATCCGGCACGTCCTGCCGAACGTGATGCCGCTGGTGCTCGCGCAGACCACGCTGGTGATCTCCAGCGCGATCCTCACGGAGGCCACCCTGGCCTTCCTCGGCCTCAGCGACCCGACCATCACCTCCTGGGGCGGCATGCTCCAGGACGCCCGCGAGGCGGGTGCGGTGAGCGCGGGCGACTGGTGGTACCTGGCGCCTCCCGGCATCGCCATCGCCCTGGTGGCCCTGGCGTTCACGCTGTGCGGCCGCGCCATCGAGTCCGTCCTCAATCCCAAGCTGGGGGTGACCCGTTGAGTACGACGAGCATCCACAAGCCGCCGCTTCTCGACGTACGGGACCTCACGGTGACGTACGCCGGTGGGGCACAGGCGGTCCGCGGCGTGAACCTCACCGTCGACGCGGGGCAGAAGCTCGGCATCGCAGGTGAGTCGGGCTGCGGGAAGTCGACGCTGGCGCTCGCCCTGCTGCGGCTGCTGCCCGCCGGGACGAAGGTCTCCGGCGAGATTCTGCTGAACGGCGAGGACGTCCTCACCATGAAGTGGGGCCAGGTCAGGGCGGTGCGCTGGGCGGGGGCGTCGATCGTGTTCCAGGGCGCGATGCACTCGCTGAACGCGGTGCACCGCATCGGGGACCAGATCGCCGAGCCGATCCTGCTGCACCGTAAGGCGACGCAGGCGGGGGCGGCGAAGAAGGTCGGCGAGCTCCTGGAACAGGTGGGGCTGCCGGCCGCCCGTGCGAGCGCCTATCCGCACGAGCTCTCCGGCGGGCAGCGGCAGCGCGTGATGATCGCGATGGCGCTCGCCTGCGATCCCGGGCTGATCATCGCGGACGAGCCGACCACGGCTCTCGATGTGATGATCCAGGCCCAGATCCTGCGGCTGATCGAGCAGTTGGTGGCCGAGCAGGACCTCGGCCTGATCATGATCAGCCATGACCTCGCGGTGCTCTCGGACACCTGTGACCGGCTCGCGGTGATGTACGCGGGCCGGGTCGTGGAGGAGGGCCCGGCGGCCGAGGTCTACGAGAACGCGCACCACCCGTACGGCAAGGCCCTGTCCGGCGCGTTTCCGCGCATCGGCGACCCCGCCTCCCGGTTCGCGCCCCGCGGGCTGCCCGGTGACCCGCCGGACCCGTCGGCGCTGCCCGGCGGCTGCACGTTCCATCCGCGCTGCCCGGTGGCCCTGGAGTCCTGCACGACGCAGGACCAGGAGCTGCGCGAGGCGGGGCCGGAGCGGCGGGCCGCCTGTGTGCTGGTGGAGGCGGGGGCGACGGCCGCGTCCCCGGCCCGGCCGGATGCCGAGGAAGCAAGGAGCACATCATGACCACCACCACTCCCCTGCTCAGCGCGGAGGATCTGAAGGTCACCTTCCCCGGCCGGCGCGGAGCCGCCCCGGCGCGGGCCGTGGACAGCGTCGATCTGGACATCCGGCCCGGCGAGATCGTCGCGCTGGTCGGCGAGTCGGGCTGCGGCAAGACGACGCTGGCGCGCTCGCTGCTGGGTCTGGTCCCGCCGACGTCCGGGCGGGTGACCTTCGGCGGGCAGCCGCTCGACTATGCGAGCCGTGCGCTGAAGGCGTACCGCAAGCGGGTCCAGCTGGTGCTCCAGGACCCCAGCGGTTCGCTCAATCCGCGGCACACGGTGTACGACGCCGTCGCGGAGGGCCTGCGGATCCACGGCTACGCGGGCGACGAACGGGCCGCGGTCGCCGAGGCGCTGTCGCGGGCGGGGCTGCGCCCTCCGGAGCGGTTCTTCCTGCGTTATCCGCACGAGCTGTCGGGCGGCCAGCGCCAGCGGGTCGTGATCGCGGGCGCGCTCGTGCTGGAGCCCGAACTCATCGTGGCCGACGAGCCGGTGGCCTCGCTGGACGCTTCGGTGCGCGGCGAGATCCTGGCCCTGCTGCTGCGGTTGCGGGACGAGCTGGGCCTGTCCGCACTGGTGGTCACGCACGACCTCGGCCTGGCGTGGAACATCGCCGACCGGGTCGCGGTGATGTACCTCGGGCGGATCGTGGAGACGGGCGAGGTGGAGCAGATCCTCACCTCTCCGCAGCACCCGTACACCCAGGCGTTGCTGTCGGTGCTGCCGGAGTCGGGGGACGATCCGGTGATTCTGACCGGCGAACCGCCGGACCCGTCGAAGGTGCCGTCCGGGTGCCGGTTCCACGTGCGCTGCCAGGTACTGGCCTCGGGCGAGGCGGAGCGGGCGGGTGTCGCGGACGCGTGCCGTACGAAGGATCTGCCGGTGCTCGCGGGCGGCGGGCAGACCCAGGTGGCGTGCCACTGGGCGACCGCGGCGGCGAAGGCGCGGGCGTAGCGCGCCGCCGGGGCACGCGAGCCCGGCCTGACCGAACGAGAGGCGGCCCTGGGGGCCTTCCGTTCGGATCGGGCCGGATCAGCGGGCGGGTCCGGTGCCGTGATCGCATGGTGCGCCGTGGAGACCACGGCGCACCCCCGGAGGAGCTGAA
The DNA here is from genome assembly GCF_044767885.1 of Streptomyces sp. NPDC101194. NCBI lineage: Bacteria > Bacillati > Actinomycetota > Actinomycetes > Kitasatosporales > Streptomycetaceae > Streptomyces > Streptomyces sp. NPDC101194. Next base: position 17,941 of record NZ_JBIWOS010000020.1, on the reverse strand, counting down.
CCGCCGATGTCACGCGACCGGGCCGGGACCGTCGAGGACGGTCCCGGCCCGGTCGCGTGCGGCGCAGGGGTCAGCCGCGCTCGTACGCGGCCACCAGCTCGCTGCACCGCTTCACATCGGCGGCCATCGCCACGAGCAGTTCGTCGATCGAGTCGAACTTCAGCATCCCGCGTACGTACGCGAGGAAGTCCACCGAGACGTGGAGCCCGTACAGGTCCAGGCCGACGCGGTCGATCGCGTACGCCTCCACCGTCCGCTCCGTGCCGTCGAACTGCGGGTTCGTGCCGACCGAGATCGCGGCGGGCATCGCCTCGCCGTCCACGTTGAGCCAGCCCGCGTAGACGCCGTCGGCGGGGATGGCGGTGTGCGGCAGGGTCTCCACGTTGGCCGTGGGGAAGCCCATGTCACGGCCGCGCTGCGCGCCGCGGACCACGATGCCCTCGACCCGGTGCGGCCGGCCCAGGATCTCGGCGGCGCCCGCGACGTCGCCCTCGGCGACCAGTCGCCGGGTGAGCGTGGAGGAGAACGGCTCACCGCCGCCCGCCTCACCGCTCACATACAGGTCGATGACCTCGACGCGGTAGTCGTAGGTCTCACCGAATTCGGTGAGCAGCCGCACGTTCCCGGCCGCCTTGTGGCCGAAGCGGAAGTTGGGGCCCTCGATGACCAGCTGGGCGTGCAGCTTGTCGACGAGCACCTTCACGATGAAGTCGGCCGGTGCCAGCTTCGAGAACTCCGTGGTGAACGGGAGGATCAGCACCGCGTCCACCCCCAGCTCCGCCATCAGCTCGGCGCGCCGGTGGTGCGGGGCGAGCAGCGGCGGGTGGCTGCCGGGCCGCACGACCTCGCTGGGATGCGGGTCGAAGGTCACCACGACCGAGGGCACGCCCAGCTCGCGGGCGCGCTCCACGGCCCGCCCGATGATCAGCTGGTGCCCGCGGTGCACCCCGTCATAGGAGCCGATGGTGACGACGCTGCGTCCCCAGTCCTGGGGGATGTCCTCCAAGCCACGCCAGCGCTGCACTGTGACCGCTCCTCGCCCGAACCCGTGTACGTGAGATTGCCTGTTACGCAGGTCTAAGACTGCCATGCTCACGCCCCGCGGCCCGCATCGGCATCGTCTTCGGGCTCGCCAGGGCCTCCATCGTCCGCCGTGCGCTGGGGCCGACGAGCGCCGCCCACTCCTGCGGGGCGTCGGCCAGCCACCCGGTCACCAGGGCGGCGAATCCGGGCTCCTCACGAGCCAGTTCGACCAGTCGGCCGTCGAAGCGGACCGCACCCTCGGGCGTGCGGACCAGGAGCATCCCGGTGCGGTGGACCAGCGCGCGGGTACGCGCCGGCGCGCGGGCGCCGGAGCCGGCCGCGGCGGCCCGCAGCAGCGCGTCGAGCACGGCCGGATCGCGTGCGGCCTCCTGCTCGAAGTCCAGCAGGACCTCCAGCAGCTCGCCCCTGAGCTGTCCGGAGGCGGGGCTGCCCGGCGCGGCGAGCACCCCGGCGAGCGCGCCGCGCACGGGCGGTGGCACCGGCCGGTCCCGCAGCAGCCCGGTCACCAGGGGCAGCAGCAGGGCGCGGGCGGCGGGTCCGTGCTCCAGCCTCCGGTCGATGTACGAGGCGGCGTGCACGGCGTCGTCCGGGTGGCTGTCGATGTACGCCCGCACGAGCCCGGCGGCGTGCAGGGCCAGCTCGGGCGCGTCGATCCCGGCGAGCGCGCACAGCGCCTCGCCCGCCCCGTCGCCGGGCCGGGTCAGCCGCTCCCGGAACGCGGCGAGCACCGGCTCCGGGTGGGAGGACAGCGCGACGGCCAGCGCCTCGGCGGACAGCCGCGGCTCGCCCGCGACGAAGGCCCGCAGAGCCTGCGGGAGGTGGCGGCCCCGGCTCCGTGGATCCTGTACGAGGAGCGTGAGCGCGGCCCCGTGCAGGGGGGCGTCGGCCGGGCGGGCCAGCAGGGCGAGGGCGGCCCCGCGCAGCAGTTCGCGGTCGGCGTCGCCCGTCGCGTGCACGGCGGTGGGCAGGGCGTACGAGGCGGCGGCGGCCCGGCGGCCGGGCCTTTCCTCGTCGCGCGCCCAGCGGTCCACGGCGCGGCACAGCGCGGCGGGCTCGTCCTCTGCCAGCGCGGCGAGCAGTTCCTCGGCACGGGGGTGGGCGGTAGAGACGAGTGCCTCGGTCAGGTCGTCGACGGCCAGATCCCGACGGGCGTAGAGCAGCGCCTGGGCGGCCGCGGCCACGGTCGGGCGCATCGCGCCCTCCTCCCCCTCCTCGGCGGGCAGCGGGCGCTCGTCGGTGAACCAGCCGCAGAGCAGCGGCTGCACGGCCCGGGGCCGGGCGGCGAGCCGCCGCGCGACGGCGTCCAGGAAGCGTTCGCCGCCGTCGCCGTCGGGATGCGGGTCACAGCCGTGGTCCCCGTCACCGCGGGAGGCTCCCCGGTGCGGGCCGTCGGCGGGGACCAGGCGCCGGAACAGATCGAGCCGGTCCGCCTCGGGCAGCCTCAGACGCTGCCAGAACCACGGACCGAACTCCGCGTAGGGCCTCGTGTCCGCCGGCCCTCCCGCGGCGGCGCCTCCCACGACGCGGTCGGCCAGCAGCCGCAGCACCCCGAGCTGGGTCCGGGCGTCGGGCACCCGGAGCAGGGTCTCCGAGAGCAGGTGGGCCGACCACCAGCGGGCGTCGTTGCGGGCCTCGGCGGGCGATCCCGGCCCCGGCGCCGACCGGTCGAGGGCCTCGATGAGGCCGGCCAGCCGGTGCGCCAGCGCGACGGGCCCCTGCCTGCGGCCCAGGAGCAGCAGGGCCTGGATGACCGGGCCGGACCGATGGCGCGGCACGGGCAGGGTGCGCGGCACGGTCGCCGGTGCGGCTGCCCCGGCGGCTCCCGGCACGGGGACGCGGCTGAGCGCCGCTCGCGGCCCGTTCGGCCCCCGAGGCACCGCCACGACGTCCTGCGCGGGCCCCCGGCCGCGCCCGGTACGCGGGCTCCGCGGCTGCGGGACACGGGCCTCCACCGCCCCTGCCGCGTTCTCTCTCCCCCGCCTGCGGTGGACCAGCGCGTCCAGCGCCGCGTCCAGGTCCAGGTGGGCGCCCTGCACCCGGTCCCCCAGCTCCTCGTGCGCGAAGCGGTAGCCCGCTCCCGCCGGCACGAACAGGCCCTCGGCGAGGACCGCCGACGCCCAGCCGGTGCGCCGGGGGAACACCTCCTCGAACGCGACCCGGTCCAGCTCCCCCTGTCCGGGGCCCAGACAGCGCCGCGCCGCCTCGTGGACCTGCCCGGCCACCCGCGCGGCGAGCCGCCGGACCGCGGTGCCCTTGGGCATCGGGCCCGACAGCGCCGCGATGCGGACCGCGATCCGCAGGCACATCAGATCCAGGTGGGCGCCGAAGACGTCCTCCGCGTCGGGCCGCCCGGGAACGTCCCCGGGCAGCGCCTCGCGGACCTCCGCGAGCAGGCGCAGGGTGAGCGGGTGCCGGTCGTGGCCGGGGGCGAGCGCACCGGAGGGAATGGCGTACCGGTCCCGGGCCTGTTCGGCCTGGCGCGCGGTGAGCTCGCCGAGCCGGACCGCGGACGGCAGCCGTCCGGCCGGCCCGGCGGGACGGTGCAGCGCACCGGCCGGGCAGAGCGCGCCGGCCGTCTCCCAGTGCTCGGGCGTGCAGGCCATCACGAGCCGCGCCCCGTTCCCCCGCAGCCAGTCGACGGTGCCCGCGGTCCACCGGGCCGCCCTCTGGGCCAGTACGGGCGGCATCTCCTCGGGGCCGTCCAGCAGGACGAGCAGCGGGTTCCCGGACTCCGCGGCCAGCCGGGCCACCCCCTCGGCGGTGACGGCCGTCATGTCCCCCCTCGTCCCGGCGGCGGTGACGATCCGGCAGGACCGCCGGAGCGCTCGGGCGATCGCGTCGGCGACCGAGGAGTCGTCGGCCAGCAGATCGGCACCGCGGAGCCGGAGCGTGGGCGCGGGCACGGAGCCGCGGGCCCGGCGAGCGGCGAGTGCGGCCAGTTCGGTGGTACGGCCGGTGCCGGGCGCTCCGACGAGACCGAGGACCACGGCGGGACCGGGCAGCGCGGACGAGGGGCCGCCCGGCATCGAGAAGGCCGCCAACTCCGCGATCACGTCCAGGCGTTCGACCGGGTCGGGACAGGCGGCCGGACCGCCCGCCGAGCCGAGCGACGTCGCGGTGAGGTGCAGGGCGCCCGCGAGATTCAGATCGCGTCCGTATCCGGGAACGCTCCTTGCGTTGCGCCACAGCAACGCGCCCAGCGGGCCGTCGGCGTCCGCGCTCCCGAGCGGCACCGCGAAACCTGCGGCGGGATGCCCGGCGCGCAGCGCGGTGCCCAGCACGGCGAGGACCGCGCCGCTGTCCGGGTCGAGGACGGGCCCGCCCACGGCGGCGCCGCCGAGCCGCAGGGCGTCCGAACCTTCCGTGCCCAGCGCCAGTTCCAGCGCGGCACCGATCCGATGGGCGCGGCCGTTCGCGGTGTACGTCACCGGGGCGGTGCCGAGCACCCGCGCCTCGCGCCAGCCGTGGGCGGCGACCGTCACATACGTGCCGGCGTCGATACGGTCCCGTGACGCGATCGGGGCCGGCTCCACGCCGAGCGCGAAGGGTCCCCCGGTACGCAGCAGGGCCAGGTCCCGTTCGGGCAGCGCGGTGACATCGGCGGCCCCGACGGGGCAGCTGCGGCCGTCCGCCCCGTACAGGACGAGCCGCGTGAGCCCGTCGACCGCTTCATGACTGGTCACCACCGTGCCCCGGTCGTCCGCGACGAACCCGGTCCCCCGTGGCCGACCGGTCCGATCGCAGATACGTACCAGCGCTGCCCGGTCCCCGCTTCCCATGGTCCGACGTTAGGGCGGTGATCACCGGCACGTGTACCACTGGGAGTAAAAGCGCCCCTGAATGCACCCCCGATTCACTCCGAGCGCCTGCTCATCGGGGTGAATCCCTGGCGTCGAGTGGACAGAAACCGTTGGGGGATCGTGGAGCGGGCGCGGGGGCTCCGCCCGCTCCACGATGAGGCTCTCCGGCCCCGGGCCGCCCGTCAGGCGAAGACGGCGAGGCTCTTGGCCTTGCCCTTCTGCTCCTCGACGAGGACCAGGAAACGTCCGTCGGGCCCGAAGACCCCGACCGGTCCCGGCGGGAAGGCGGGCATGTCCAGCCGCACCCCGTTCAGCAGCAGTTTGGCGCGCTTCTCGTCCACGTCCCAGCGGGGGAACGCCGAGGCGGCGGCCTCGGCCACCGGCATCACGGTCAGCTCCTGCTGATGCTGGTCGAGCGTCCGCGCCACGTCGAGACCGTACGGCCCGACCCGGGTGCGGCGCAGCGCCGTCAGATGCCCGCCGACGCCGAGCCCGGCGCCGAGGTCGCGGGCGATCGCGCGGATGTACGTGCCGGAGGAGCAGACGACGGAGACGACCAGGTCGACGACCGGCGTGCCGTCCTCGGCGACCTCCTGGCGGACGTCGTAGACGTTGAAGGACGAGATCGTCACCGGCCGGGCCGGGATCTCGAACTCCTCGCCGCCGCGCACCCTGGCGTAGGACCGCTTGCCGTCGATCTTGATGGCACTGACCTTGGACGGCACCTGCATGATCGGTCCGGTCAGAGCCGCGACCCCGGCATCGATGCCGTCACGGGTCACACCGGAGGCGTCGGTGGACGAGGTGATCTCGCCCTCCGCGTCGTCGGTGACGGTGTTCTGGCCGAGCCGGATCGTGCCGAGGTACTCCTTCTCGGTCAGTGCGAGATGGCCCAGCAGCTTGGTGGCCTTCTCGACACCGAGCACCAGAACGCCCGTCGCCATCGGGTCCAGCGTGCCGGCGTGGCCGACACGGCGGGTCCTGGCGATGCCGCGCATCTTGGCGACGACGTCGTGCGAAGTGAAGCCGGACGGCTTGTCGACGATGACAAGGCCGTCCTCCCGGGGCCCACCACCACCCTTGCCGGAGGCCGCCGCGCCGACGCGCCCCTGACCGGGTGTCCTGTTCTGCGATGTCATTCGGAGGCGTTGTCCTCGTCGTTCTCGTCATCCGCCTTGCGGTACGGGTCCGCGCCACCGGCGTACGTGGCGCCCGAGGACGCCTCGCGCACCCGCGCGTCCGAGGCCCGCGCCCGGTCGAGGAGGTCCTCGATCGCCTTGGCGTTCTCCGGAAGGGCGTCGGCCACGAAGGCCAGCGTGGGGGTGAACTTCGTCCCCGCCGCCGCTCCGACCGCCGAACGCAGAATGCCCTTGGCGCTCTCCAGGCCGGCCGCCGCGCTCGCGCGCTCCTCGTCGTCGCCGTAGACCGTGTAGAAGACCGTGGCCTCCCGCAGGTCACCGGTGACCCGGGTGTCCGTGATCGTCACGTGCGTACCCAGACGGGGGTCCTTGATACCGCGCTGCAGTTTCTCGGCGACCACCTCCTGGATGAGGTCCGCCAGCTTCTTCGCCCGCGCGTTGTCGGCCACTGGTCCGTCTCCTTCTCAGCCTTGCTCAATCGTCTTCGTCGCTGTGCAACCGCCGTCGTACGGACAGCAGCTCCACTTCCGGCCGGGCGGCCACCAGCCGCTCGCACCGGTCCAGAACGTCTGTGAGGTGTCCGGTGTCCCCGGAGACCACGGCAAGGCCGATCTCGGCCCTGCGATGGAGATCCTGGCCGCCCACCTCCGCCGCGCTCACCGCGAATTTGCGCTGGAGTTCGGCGACGATCGGGCGGACGACGGAGCGCTTCTCCTTCAACGACCGTACGTCGCCGAGAAGCAGATCGAAGGACAGTGTCCCCACATACATGTATGTCCGGATGTCCCGCCGGTTCGGGTTCGTGCCCCGCCATCGCTTGGCAGGGACACAAGAACCGTACACGGAACGGCCGGGGCCGATCGACGGAAATATGACCCGCCGACCGGCCCCGACTCTTGAAGAGAGGTCCGGGGTCTCCCCCGGAAATCCCCGCGGATCAGCCTCGCGGCTTCTCGCGCATCTCGTACGTCGCGATGACGTCGTCGATCTTGATGTCGTTGAAGTTTCCGAGGTTGATACCGCCCTCGAAGCCTTCGCGGATCTCGGTGACGTCGTCCTTGAAGCGGCGCAGACCGGAGATGTTGAGGTTCTCCGCGATGACCTTGCCGTCGCGGAGCAGGCGCGCCTTGGTGTTGCGCTTGACCTCGCCGGACCGGACCAGCACACCGGCGATGTTGCCCAGCTTGGACGAGCGGAAGATCTCGCGGATCTCCGCCGTGCCGAGCTCGACCTCTTCGTACTCCGGCTTGAGCATGCCCTTGAGGGCCGCCTCGATCTCCTCGATGGCCTGGTAGATCACCGAGTAGTAGCGGACGTCGACACCCTCGCGCTCCGCCATCTGCTGGGCACGCCCGGCAGCCCGGACGTTGAAGCCGATGACGATGGCGTCGGAGCCGGTCGCCAGGTCGATGTCCGACTCGGTGACCGCACCCACACCGCGGTGCAGGACCCGGATGTCGACCTCGTCGCCGACGTCGAGCTGGAGCAGCGAGGACTCGAGGGCCTCCACCGAACCGGACGCGTCGCCCTTGATGATGAGGTTGAGCTCCTGGACCAGACCGGCCTTGAGCGCCTCGTCCAGGTTCTCCAGGGAGAACCGGACACCCTTGCGGGCGAAGTTGGCGTTGCGCTCACGGGCGGCACGCTTCTCGGCGATCTGACGGGCCGTACGGTCCTCGTCGACCACCAGGAAGTTGTCGCCGGCACCCGGGACGTTGGTGAGACCGAGCACGAGGACGGGGGTCGACGGACCCGCTTCCTCGACGTTGTTGCCGTTGTCGTCGAGCATCGCCCGGACACGGCCGTACGCGTCGCCGACCACCATCGTGTCACCGATGCGCAGCGTGCCGCGCTGGACCAGGACGGTCGAAACGGCACCGCGGCCGCGGTCGAGGTGGGACTCGATCGCAATACCCTGCGCGTCCTGCTCCGGGTTGGCCCGCAGGTCGAGCGAGGCGTCCGCGGTCAGGACCACGGCCTCCAGCAGCTGGTCGATGTGCAGACCCTGCTTGGCGGAGATGTCGACGAACATCGTGTCGCCGCCGTACTCCTCGGCCACCAGACCGAACTCGGTGAGCTGACCGCGCACCTTGGTCGGGTCGGCGCCCTCGACATCGATCTTGTTGACCGCGACCACGATCGGCACGTCGGCCGCCTTGGCGTGGTTCAGCGCCTCGATCGTCTGGGGCATCACACCGTCGTTCGCCGCCACCACGAGGATCGCGATGTCGGTGGACTTCGCACCACGGGCACGCATGGCGGTGAACGCCTCGTGACCCGGGGTGTCGATGAAGGTGATCTTCCGGTCCTCGCCGTTGACCTCGGAGGAGACCTGGTACGCACCGATGTGCTGCGTGATGCCGCCGGCCTCGCCCGCGACGACGTTCGTCTTGCGGATCGCGTCCAGCAGTCGGGTCTTACCGTGGTCGACGTGACCCATGACGGTCACGACCGGCGGACGCGGGATGAGCGCCTCTTCGCCGCCCTCGTCCTCGCCGAACTCGATGTCGAAGGACTCGAGCAGCTCGCGGTCCTCCTCCTCGGGGCTGACGATCTCGAGGACGTAGTTCATCTCGTCCGCGAGCAGCTTGAGGGTGTCGTCGGAGACGGACTGCGTCGCCGTGACCATCTCGCCGAGGTTCATCATCACGGCGACGAGCGACGCCGGGTTGGCGTTGATCTTCTCCGCGAAGTCGGTGAGGGAGGCACCGCGCGACAGACGGACGGACTGTCCGTTGCCGCGAGGCAGCATGACGCCGCCCACCGACGGGGCCTGCATGGCCTCGTACTCCTGGCGCCTCTGCCGCTTCGACTTGCGGCCACGACGCGCGGGACCGCCGGGACGGCCGAACGCGCCCTGCGTGCCACCACGACCACCGGGGCCGCCGGGACGTCCACCGAAGCCGGGACGACCGCCGAAGCCGCCACCACCACCGGGACGACCGGCACCGCCACCGCCGCCACCGGGACGGCCGGCGAAACCGCCGCCACCGCCGCCGGGACCGGCCGGACGGCCGGCGAAGCCGCCGCCACCGGGACGACCGGCGCCGCCACCGGGACGACCGCCGCCACCGGGACCGCGGCCACCACCGGGGCCACCACCGGGACGCGGGCCGGCAGCGGGACGCTGCGGCATCATGCCCGGGTTCGGACGGTTACCACCGGGGGCACCGCCCGGACGGGGAGCCTGCGGACGGGGCATGCCGCCCGGAGTGGGACGGGCACCGCCCTGACCCTGGGGACGCGGGGCGCCACCGGGGCCGCCCTGCGGACGCGGGGCGCCCGGACGGTCCTGACCGCCACCGGGACGCGGAGCGCCACCGGGACGGGGCGCCTGCGGACGGGCCATGCCCGTCGAGCCACCGGAGGTGAAGGGGTTGTTGCCCGGACGGGGACCGGCCGGACGGGCGCCGGGGCGCGGGGCGCCCTGACCCGCGGGACGCGCGGGACGGTCACCGCGCTCGCCACCGCGACCGCCGTCACGCTGACCGCCGGACGGAGCCGGACGGGCGGGACGCGGGCCGGGGGTGGCGCCGGTGGGACGGGGGCCCTGCTGCTGCGGGGCAGCGGGCTGGGCCGGGGCCGGAGCCGAGAACTCGGCAGCGGGGACCGGAGTCACCGGAGCGGGCTTGGGCGCGGGCTTCGGGCCCGGCCGCGGTCCGGCGGACGGCGCGGAAGGCGCCACGGGGGTGCTGCTCGCCGGTGCGGCGGGGGCCGGCTTGGGGGCCGGAGCGCCGGGCTTCGGGGCAGCGGGACGTGCCGCAGCGGCCGGGGAGGGCGCTGCGGGCTTGGCGGGCGTCGCCTTGCGGGGCGCCCCAGGCTTGGCAGCGGACTTGCCGGCGTTGCCGCCGGGTCCCTGCAGTGCGTCAGTCAACTTGCGTACAACCGGCGCCTCGATCGTCGAGGACGCCGAACGGACGAATTCACCGAGCTCTTGGAGCTTGGCCATGACGACCTTGCTCTCGACGCCGAACTCCTTGGCGAGTTCGTATACCCGGACCTTAGCCACTTCGCTCCTTTTAGGTCCGGGTTACCGCCGGACCGTCGCTACTTCATGGGCGTACTCATCGCGTACTCATCGAGTGCTCATCGCAATCTCGACCTACTTCCAACTCGCGAGGTACCTGACCGCACGGGGTCCCGTGCCGTTCATTTCTTACGGTGTCACCCGCTCGACGAACCGCTGCACCGCGGCGGGGTCGAACGGCCCCTTGGCCTTGAAGGCCCGGGGGAATGCCCGGCGGCGAACCGCCAGGTCCAGACAGACGGGGACGGGGTGTACATAGGCACCCCGGCCGGGCAGCGTACCGCGAGGATCGGGAACACAGGCGTCCCCGTCCGCGACGATGCGCAGCAGCTCGCTCTTGGCCGCCCGCTCCCGGCATCCCACACAGGTTCGCTCAGGGCAAGCGCGGGCGTGCGTCCGGCCAGACACGGTTAAGTCTACCTCCCCGCACCGACCCCACCCCTTTGGGGCAAAAATCGAACGGATGTTGTCGTGTTCTCAGCGGCGTGCCGCTCAGATGTATTCCCCCGGGCCCGCACCACCGCCCCCGGACGCCCGTCGTCGACGGTGTCCGGTGGTCCGGCGCGGGCCGGCCGTCCTCGTCGCCGGGTCAGCCGCGCTCGGAACGCTCACGGGCCCGCTCGGCCCGCTCGCGGTCGGCGACATCGCGTTCGGCGTCGGTCTCGGTGTCCGGACGGATGTCGATGCGCCAGCCGGTGAGGCGGGCGGCGAGACGGGCGTTCTGCCCCTCCTTGCCGATCGCCAGCGACAGCTGGTAGTCGGGAACGGTGACCCGGGCGGACCGTGCGCCGAGGTCCACGACCTCGACCTGGCTCACCCGCGCGGGCGACAGGGCGTTGGCGACCATCTCGGCCGGGTCGTCCGACCAGTCCACGATGTCGATCTTCTCGCCGTGCAGCTCCGCCATGACGTTGCGCACCCGGCCGCCCATCGGACCGATGCAGGCGCCCTTGGCGTTCAGCCCGGAGCGGGTCGAACGGACCGCGATCTTGGTGCGGTGACCTGCCTCGCGGGCGATCGCGCAGATCTCGACGGAACCGTCCGCGATCTCCGGGACCTCCAGCGCGAAGAGCTTCTTGACCAGGTTGGGGTGGGTCCGCGACAGCGTCACGGACGGACCGCGCACGCCCTTGGCCACGCGTACGACATAGGTGCGCAGGCGCAGGCCGTGGGTGTACTCCTCGCCCGGCACCTGCTCCTGCACCGGCAGGATCGCTTCCAGCTTGCCGATGTCGACCAGGACGTTCTTCGGGTCCTTGCCCTGCTGGACGACACCGGTGACGACATCGCCCTCGTGGCCCGCGTACTCCCCGAACGTCCGGTCGTCCTCGGCGTCGCGCAGCCGCTGCAGGATGACCTGCTTGGCGGTGGTCGCGGCGATCCGGCCGAAGCCGGTCGGGGTGTCGTCGAACTCCTTGGCCTCCTGGCCCGGTTCGAGGTCGGCCGGGTCCTCCTTCGCCCACACCGTCACATGGCCGCGCTCGTCGAGCTCCACGCGCGCGCGGCGGTGGCTTCCGTCCGTACGGTGGTAGGCGATGAGGAGGGCCGACTCGATCGCCTCGACGAGCACGTCGAAGGGGATCTCCTTGTCCTGTGCCAAGCCCTTCAAGAGCTTCACATCGATGTCCACGGCTACGCCTCCTCTTCCTTCTTGTCCTTGCGGCTGAATTCGATCTCCACGCGCGCCTTGGCGATCTCGTCGAAGGCGACCCGGCGGGACGTGGGCTTGCGGCCCTTGACGCCCGGGACCTCGAGGTCGAGCCCCTCCTCGTCCACGGCGAGGATGCGGGCCACCAGCTCCCCGCCCTCGCGCAGCTGCAGCTTGGCCAGACGGCCCGTGGCGCGTACGTAGTGGCGGTGCTCCGTCAGCGGACGGTCGGCACCGGGCGAGCTGACCTCGAGGACGTACTCGTCGTCGCCCATCGCGTCGGTCTCGTCGAGCCTCTCGGAGATCGCGCGGCTCAGTTGTGCGCAGGCGTCCAGCTCCACGCCCTCGTCGGAGTCCACGACGATCCGCAGCACCCGGCGGCGGCCGGCCCGGGACACCTCGATCTCTTCGAGATCCAGCTGCTCGGCGCTGACGAGCGGTTCGAGCAGTCCGCGCAGCCTCTCGCTCTGGGTGGTGCTCATCCGGGTGACTCCTCGGCCGCGTGTGCTGTTGTGGGGATCTCGCGTGTCAGGTCAAAGGGTATCCGGTCCCGAGGGGTGTTGCCGTCCGCGTACTCCGCGACCGCGGGTACGCTCGCCTGCGGTGATCACTTCAGGACAGATCCAGTCAAGACAGGTGCAAGCCCGAAGGAGAACAAGTGCGGCGCACGGGGACGACGCGCAGAGGTGCGTTCACCGCGACGGGGGCGATCGCCTTGGGGGCGGTGCTGGCCGGCTGCGGTGACGGTTCCGGCCGGCGGGAGGGCTCGGCCCGGCCCGACGGGATGACCCCGGCCGAGCAGGCCGCGGCCGCGCGGGCGGAGCGGACGCTCCGGGCGGCTGCCGCCCGTACCAGCAGGGATCTGCTCGCCCGGTACGAACTGGTGGTCAGGACCCACCCGGCGACCGCCGCCGGGCTCTCGCCGCTGCGGGACGCCGTGCGGGCCCACGCCGAGGCGCTGGCACCCGACGGCGGCGGGACGCCGGTGTCCGCACCGATCCGCGCGACCGGCGCCGGGGCCGCCGTCAAGGAACTGGCCGAGGCGGAGCGCAGCGCCTCGGACGCCCACACGGCGACGCTCCTGAAGGCCCCGCCCGAGCTGGCCCGGCTGCTGGCGTCGATCGCGGCGGCGGGCGCGGCGCACGCCTATCTGCTGACCGAACTGGCCAAGGAGACCTCGTCATGACCGCCGGGACACGCAAGGCGGCGCAGGCCGCCCTGGCCGCCGAACACGCGGCGGTGTACGGGTACGGAGTCGTCGGCGGCCGGGTCGCCGACGGCCGCCGGGCCGAGGCCGCGGCGGCCTACCACGCGCACCGCGCCCGGCGCGACGCGCTGCAGCGGACCGTGCGTGGCCTGGGCGGTGAACCGGTGGCCGCGCAGGCCGCGTACGCTCTGCCGTTCGCGGTGCCGGACCCGGCCGCGGCGGTGCGGCTGGCCGCTCTGCTGGAGGACCGGGTGGCGGACGTCTACTCCGATCTCGTACGGGCCGCCGAAGGGCCGCTCCGGCGGGAGGCGGCGGACGCGCTGCGGGAGGCCGCGGTGCGCGCGGTCCGCTGGCGGGGCAGCGGCGTACCCTTTCCCGGGCTCGCCGAGCGGACCGCCGACGGGTCCGGCGCGACGGCGGGGTCCGAGGCGAAGGCCGGGTCCGGTGTGAGGAACGGGACCGGCGCGACGCACTGAAGAAGCTCTGAAAGGGAACAAGGCACGTATGGGTTTCGAACCGCCGCAGCGTCTGGTGCGAGCGCTCGGCGAGTCGTACGGGGATTCCGCCGCCGACTGGCTCGCGCACCTTCCCGCGCTGACCGAACGAGCGCTGGCCTCGACCGGGCAGAAGGTGACCGTGGACCGGGTGGCCGCCCCCGGCGGCCGCAGCAGTCTGGTCCTGTTGGTGACATGCTCCGACGGCACCCCGGCGGCGCTGAAGATCGCCCCGTCCGAAGCCGCGCCCGAGCTGGAGCAGGCGGCGCTGGCGCACTGGAACGGCTGGGGCGCGGTGCGACTCGTCTCCACCGGCCCCGGCGCGCTGCTGCTCGAACGGCTGCACCCCGAGGTGTCACTGCGCTCACTGCCGGAGGCGAAGGCGTTGCTGGAGGCGGCGGGGACGGTGCGTCGGCTGTGGGTCGAGCCCCCGGCCGGCCATGGGTTCGAGACGGTCACCGAGCGGACCGCGCGCCGTACGGAGCCGATGCGGGCCTTCGCCGCGGCGGACCCGGGTCTGGAGCCACTGGTCTCCGCGGCGCTCGCGGCGCGTGCGGAGCTGGTCGCCGACTCCTGCGAACTCCTGCTGCTGCACGGCAACTTCCGCCAGAGCAAGGTGCTCGCGGGCGAGCGGGCGCCCTGGCTGACGGTCGGGCCGGAGCCGCTGGTCGGTGAGCGGGCCTACGACCTGGCGCGCCTGGTGCGCGACCGTGTCGAGGACCTGATCGCCTCCCCCGGCGGTGCGGTGACGGCCCGGCGCCGGATCAAGAAGCTCGCCGATTCGCTGGACGTGGACCGGGAACGGCTGCACGGCTGGACGCTGTTCCGCGCGGTGGAGTCGGGAACCCGGGCACTGGCGGTCGGCCGTCGCCAGGAGGGCGAGCTGACGCTGGAGTTCGCGAGCTGGCTGTAGCGGGCACGGCAGGCCGCAGGCCCCCGCGCGGTGCGCGGGGGCCTGCGGCTTCGTCCGGTGTCAGCCCTGGGCGGCGAGACGGGCGATCGCCTCGTCGACGGTGAGCTCCTCGCGCTCGCCCGTACGGCGGTCCTTGAGCTCCAGGACGCCCTCGGCCGAGCGGCGGCCCGCGACCAGGATCTTCGGGATGCCGATGAGCTCGGCGTCGGTGAACTTCACACCGGGCGACACACCCGCGCGGTCGTCGACCATGACCCGCACACCGGCGGCGGCGAGCTTGTCGGCGACATCGAGGGCCAGCTCCGTCTGAAGGGCCTTGCCCGCCGCGACGACGTGGACGTCGGCCGGGGCGATCTCGCGGGGCCAGCACAGCCCCTGCTCGTCGGCGGTCTGCTCGGCGAGCGCGGCGACGGCGCGGGAGACGCCGATGCCGTACGAGCCCATGGTGACCCGGACCGGCTTGCCGTTCTGACCCAGCACGTCGAGCTGGAAGGCGTCCGCGAACTTGCGGCCCAGCTGGAAGATGTGGCCGATCTCGATGGCGCGGTCCAGCTTGAGGCCGGTGCCGCACTTGGGGCACGGGTCGCCCTCCTGGACGACGACGACGTCAAGGTACTCGTCGACCTCGAAGTCACGCCCGGCGACGACGTTCTTCGCGTGGGTGCCGGGCTTGTTCGCACCGGTGATCCAGGCGGTACCGGCGGCGATGCGCGGGTCGGCGATGTAGCGGACCTTCTCCAGGCCCTGCGGGCCGACGTAGCCGCGGACCAGGTCGGTGCGGCCCTCGAAGTCCTCCGCGGTGACCAGCTCGACGACGGCGGGCGCGAGGTGCTCGCCCAGCTTGCCGAGGTCGACCTCGCGGTCGCCGGGCACGCCCACGGCGACGATCTCGCCGTCGACCTTGACCAGCAGGTTCTTCAGGGTCACGGAGGCCGGGACGCCCAGGTGCGCGGCGAGCGTCTCGATGGTCGGGGTGTCGGGGGTGTCCAGCTCCTCGACGGAGCCGTGCGCCGAGCCGTCCACGGCAGTGGCCTTGAAGGTGACCGCCTCGGTGTTGGCGGCGTAGTCGCAGGCGGGGCAGTCGACGAAGGTGTCCTCACCGGCCGGGGCGGGGGCCAGGAACTCCTCGGAGGCCGAGCCGCCCATCGCGCCGGAGACGGCGGAGACGATGCGGTGGTCGAGGCCGAGCCGCTCGAAGATCCGGATGTAGGCGGCGCGGTGCAGCTGGTACGCCTCGACGAGCCCCTCGTCCGTGGTGTCGAAGGAGTACGAGTCCTTCATCTGGAACTCGCGGCCGCGCAGCACACCGGCGCGCGGGCGGGCCTCGTCCCGGTACTTGGTCTGGATCTGGTACAGGATCACGGGCAGGTCCTTGTAGGACGTGATCTGGTCCTTGACGACCTGCGTGAAGATCTCTTCGTGGGTCGGGCCGAGGAGGTACTCCGCGCCCTTGCGGTCCTTGAGCTTGAAGAGCAGATCGCCGTACTCGACGTAGCGGCCGCTGGCGTCGTACGACTCCTTCGGGAGCAGCGCGGGCAGCAGTACTTCCTGGCCGCCGATGGCGTCCATCTCCTCGCGCACGACGCGGGTGATGTTCTCCAGGACCTTCTTGCCCAGCGGCAGCCAGGTCCAGATTCCGGCAGCCGTGCGGCGTACGTATCCGGCCCGGACGAGCAGCTTGTGGTTGAGCGTCTCGGCGTCCGCCGGGTCGTCGCGCAGTGTCTTGATCATCAATCGGGACATGCGCTGGACCTGGGCCATGATGAACTCCTGCTCGGAAGGGTGATGAGCAGGAGGTTAGCCGGGCGGCCCCGGTGGGCGGAAATCGATTGCTCCGGCCTCGGGCTCTTGCGCCGTACGAGCGGACAGCCCTCAGCCCCTGCGACGCAGCGGAAGCGGAGCTCCCATCACCGCGTACGGCTTGGGAGCGCTGGGGAAGAGCACCTGCCGGGCCAGGTCCTGGTATCCGAGGCTGCGATACAGACCACGTGCCGGACTCTCCGTGTCGATCGCGGAGAGGATGGACCGTGACTGGTCGGCGGCGTCCGTGAGGGCGGTGATCAGCGAGCGGCCGATGCCCCGGTTCTGGAAATCCGGGAGGACGTGCAGTTCGGTGATGACGAACGAGTCGTCGAGCCAGTGTGCGGAGCCGGTGGCGCGCAGGTAGGGCTCGACGACGGTGGACCACCACTGGTGGCGTTCGTTCGGCATGCCGTAGACGAAGCCGACGAGCCGGCCACCGGGGGTGGTGGCGCCCAGCGCGCGGGCGTGGGGGTGTTCGAGGTGTCTGAGAACGATGTGGCGCCGTACCTCGATCTCCTCCGGGGCCAGGCCGAAGGCGACGGCCTGCACGGCGAGCGCCTCGTCCACGCGGGCGGCGAGATCGATCGGTCCGATCCGGACGCTGGGAGTGTGGGTACCGCCCTCGGGAAGTGCTGCCATGGGCCGACCCTACTGGCCCGGACGGGGCGGGTGGTACGGGGTGGTGGAGCCGGTCGTCGACCGGTCAGAACAGCACGCTCATGAAAGCGCCGGTCTCACGGAAGCCGACCCTGGCGTACGCCTTGCGCGCGGGGGTGTTGTAGTCGTTCACGTACAGGCTGACGACGGGTGCGACGTCGGCCAGTGCGTAGCGCAGGACAGCCGCCATGCCGGTTTCGGAGAGTCCCCGGCCACGGTGTTCGGGGGCGACCCAGACGCCCTGGATCTGGCAGGCCTGCGGGGTCGCCGCGCCGATCTCCGCCTTGAAGACGACCCGGCCGTCCTCGATCCGGGCGAAGGAGCGGCCGGCGCCGATGAGTTCGGCGACGCGTGCCTGGTAGAGGAGTCCGCCGTCGCCCGCGAGCGGGGAGATGCCGACCTCCTCGGTGAACATCGCCACGCACGCCGGCATCAGGACGTCCATCTCGTCCTTGCGGATCCGGCGGACCAAGGGGTCGGGGGCGATGTCGGCGGACGGGCTCTCGGTGACCATGAGCGGCTGATGGGCCCGGACCTCGCGGGCGGGACCCCAGCCGGGTTCGAGGAGCCGCCACAGTTGGGCCGTGGGCTCCGCGGGGCCGACGATCGAGGAGCAGCGGCGGCCGGCCCGGCGGGCACGGTCGGCGAAGGCCCTGACCGCCTCGGGGGTGGCGCAGATCGGTACGAGGTTGGCGCCGGAGTAGCACAGTGAGCGCAGCCGGCCGTCGGCGTACCAGCCCCACATCTCGCCGCCGAGGCGCCACGGATCGAGACCTGCGATCTGGACCCTGGACGTCACGAACGCGTTGGCGACCGGTTCGCTCTCCAGGACGGCGAGAGCGGCGCCGAGGTCGCTGGGTTCGAGGACCCGGGTGGTGGTCTGCGTCAACACGAGGGGGCCTCACCATGCGGTCTGCTGATTTCCGCACTGTACCCAAAGAGGCTGGGTGGCGCCGCCCGTGCCCGGGAAGAGCGTTTGCGGGGCACCGTGAGGTCGCTCACGACCGCGCCCCGCCGGGCGGTGTTCGTCCGGCGGGGCGCGGTGGGGCACATCGTGGTTCAGCTGACGGAGACCTCGGGCTCGCCCGAGGCGACGCCGTCCTTCTCCATCTGTTCGGCGATCTTCAGGGCTTCCTCGATCAGCGTCTCGACGATCTTCGACTCCGGCACGGTCTTGATGACCTCGCCCTTCACGAAGATCTGACCCTT
>NZ_JBIWOS010000019.1:0-70278 GCF_044767885.1 Streptomyces sp. NPDC101194 | reverse complement strand
GCTGAAACAACTCCCACAACTCATCCGGCACCAGCCGCTCAACGATCCCCACCATGACCGGCAGCCTACCGATCCCACCAAATGAGATGACTTCTTAACGGACATGGGTTACCGGATCATTGTGGCGACCACGACGCTGCCTCTGCTGGTGCCGCATCAGGCGCTCGCGGCCGACTCCAACGACTCCTCCTGAACCTGCCGTTCCGGCGGCATCGGGCCGCCAGGCCATGCGGACGGAGGAACGGGTGCGTGTTCGCGAGATCGACGACGACGAGGGCCGACGGCTACTGCGGATCATCCGAAGGGGCATCGGGTCAGCGGTGGCCTGGCGGCGCGCGCAGATGATGCTGCTGTCCGCCCAGGGCATGTCGGTCGCGGAGATCGCCCAGGTGTCGTTCGCCAGTGACGACCGGGCCCGCGACGTGGTGGGCCTTTACCTGGACCGCCCGAGAGAGCGCTCGTCCTCTGCGTGGACGAGAAGTCGTAGATCCAGGCCCTGGACCGGTCCCAGCCGGACCTGCCGATGGTGCCCGGTGTTCCCGAACGCCGCAGTCACGATTACGTCCGGGCCAGCACGACGACCCTGTTGGCCGTCCTTGAGGTCGCCTCCGGCAAGGTCATCGGATCCCTCCACCGCCGCCATAGGTTGGTGGAGTTCAAGCAGTTCCTCGCCAAGCTCGACAAGGAAGTCCCCGAGAGCCTCGAAGTCCACCTGATCCTGGACAACTACCAGGCCCGCAAGATGCCCGACATCAAGCGGTGGCCGCTGGCGCACCCACGGTTCCACCTGCACTTCCCGCCGACCGGCGCGTCCTGGCTGAACCTGGCGGAACGGTGGTTCGCCGAGCTCACCCAGAAGAAGCTCGAACGCGGCGTCCACCGCTCCGTCCAAGCCCTCGAACACGACATCCGGGCCCGGCTCGCCGACTGGAATGAGCATCCCCGACCGTTCGTCCGGACGAAGACAGCCGACGAGATTCTCGACAAAGTCGCCGCCTACTGCCGACGAATCTCCGACTCAGGTCACTGGCCATGTGGGACCGTCTGTTTGTCCCGTCAGGCGTCCCGTCGGCGCAGGACCAGGTAGCCGCCGATCAGGGCGGCGGCGGTCCAGGCCAGCAGGATGGCGAGCGCCGCCCCCGATCCGTAGCCGGGTCCGTAGCGTCCGTCGCTGGGCGGGCCGGCGATGTGCATCAGTTCCAGGCCGGCCTGGTCGGGCAGGTACTGCAGGGCGGGTCTCAGGGCGGGGATATTGCCGAGTCCCTGGGAGCCGAGGAACAGCAGCGGGAGCAGGATGCCCATCGAGATCGCCGAGCTCCGCACGACGGTCGCGATCCCCATGGAGAAGGCGCAGATCAGGGTCAGGTAGACGACGGCCCCGGCGAGCGCGGCCGGGACTCCGTCCGTGGTGAGGCCGGTGCCGTACGGGCCGAGCGCCGCCTGTGCCGCGACGAACGTGACGAGGACGATCACCGTCGAGGCGGCGAGGGCGGTCAGGGTGCCGGCCACCACCGTGCCGCCGTAGAGCAGACCACGTCCCGGCATCGCGGTCAGCGAGGTCCGGATCGATCCGGACGAGTACTCGGCACCGACGAGCAGGGAACCGAGCACGACGAGAGCGAGCTGCCCGAGGGTCACGCTGTACAGGGCGGCGACCAGCGGATCGAAGTTGACGACATGCTCGATGTTGTTGCGCCAGTTGAACGCGATGAGCGTGCCGATGCCGGTGCTGAGCGCGAAAGCGAGCAGCAGCGTGAAACCGGTCGAGCGCACGGTCCACACCCTGGTCCATTCGGCGGCGAGAACCGCCCGGGGCGAGTTGCTGGCCATCACTGTGTTCCTCCTGGCCGCTCCGCCCGGTACTCGACCGCGTCGGCGGTCAGCCGCATGAACGCCTCTTCCAGCGACGCGTGACTCCGTGTCACCTCGTGTACCGGCACCGCGTGGGCCGCCACGAGTTCGCCGATCCGCTCCGGGCCGGCAGCCGCGTTCAGGCTCCCGTCCGCGCAGTCGGTGACCTCGATCCCCGCGCCGGCCAGCACGTGGCGGAGCCGCTGTGGCTCCGGCGTACGCACCCGCACACCCGCTTTCGTATGCTTGTCGATGAACGCGCTCATGCCGGTGTCCGTGAGGAGCCGACCACGGCCGATCACGACCAGGTGATCGACGGTGAGCGCCGCCTCGCTCATCAGATGGCTGGAGATCAGCACGGTGCGCCCCTCGGCCGCCAGGTCCCGCAGGAGGCGGCGGATCCACAGGACGCCCTCCGGATCGAGTCCGTTGACCGGCTCGTCGAGCACCACGACGGCTGGTTCGCCGAGCAAAGCCGCCGCGATTCCCAGCCGTTGGCGCATACCCAGCGAGAACGTCCCCGTCCGCCGACGCGCGACGCCCTCCAGCCCCGCCAGCTCGATCACCTCCTGCACGCGGCGCGCCGGGATCCGGTTGCTCCGAGCCAGGCACCGCAGATGGTTCAGCGCGGTCCGGCCGGGGTGCACGGCTCCGGCGTCGAGCAGAGCGCCCACCGTACGCAGCGGCTCGCGCAGCTGTCGGTACGGTGCGCCGTCGATCCGCACCTCGCCGGACGTCGGCCGGTCCAGGCCCAGCATCATGCGCATCGTGGTGGACTTTCCGGCGCCGTTCGGGCCCAGGAACCCGGTCACCAGGCCGGGCCGTACCCGGAAGCTGAGCCCGTCCACCGCCGTGGTGTTCCCGTAACGCTTGGTCAGTTCGGTCACTTCGATCATGTCGGCGATGGTCCGGGAAGCGGGGCCCCCGCCACATCCGGCCCGGGGCCGACCGTCTTTCCTCCACCCCCGGGTGGAGACGGGCCGGCACAGGAGTCCGCGCCTCCGACCGTGGGGGGAGCGCCGGGTTCAACCGCCGGGCGGAGGTGGCGCGCCGTACGCCTGGATAGGGTCGAGTGGTGCGAGCAGGTACTCCTGAGGTGGACCCGGACGACCATCCGATCCTGGCCCGGCGGCTGAGCCGGCGCCAACACATCGCCCTGGACTGCGCGTTCGTTTTCCTCTACGCGGCCGCGCTGCTGCTGACCGGTTCGACAGCCGACGCGCCGTCGTCCACGGCACCCTCCCCGGCCCCGGTGCCGTGGGAGCGGCTCGTGCTCATTGCCGCGGCCACCGCGCCCGTCGCCGTACGGCGGATCTGGCCGTTGCCCGTGTTCGTGTTTGTGCTGGCGGTGACCGTCGTCGCCGTCGTACGGGACGCCACCTGGGACCCGTTCCTGGCAGCGGCGTTCGCCATGTACACCGTTGCCCTCACGGTGCCGTCGCACCGTTGGTGGCAGAGATGGCTGCCCGGACTGGCGCTGGCGGCCTTGGCCCTGGCCGGTGCCGCCGGAGCGACGCACGCGGACGACGCGTACTGGTGGCGCGGCGGCCCGGGGCTGCTGCTGCTCGGTTTCACCGCGCTGCTCGGCGCCTGGCAGCTGGGGCGGGCCGCACGGCAGCGGCGCGCGTTCGCCATCCGGGCGGCGGAGCAGCTCGCGCAGCGAGCCGTCACGGAGGAACGCCTGCGAGTCGCCCGCGAACTGCACGACGTCGTCACCCACAGCATGGGCCTGATCGCGGTCAAGGCCGGTGTCGCCAACCACGTGCTGCACGTCAGGCCGCAGGAGGCGCACGACGCGTTGCAGGTCATCGAACGCACGAGCCGCACCGCGCTGAACGACATGCGCCGGATGCTCGGTGTGCTGCGCACCCCCGAGGGCGAGCGGCAGCCGGCCTCCCTCGGCCCGGTTCCCGGCGCCGTCGCACTTTTCGAACTCGTCGGGCAGGCCGGTGCGCAGCTGACGACGCACGGTGTCGAGAACCTGCCCGACGGAGTCGCGCTGGCCGTCTACCGGATAGTCCAGGAGGCGCTCACCAACGTCGCCAAGCACGCCGGACCGGAATCCCGTTGCAGGGTGGTGGTCGCGGCGAACGGCCGCGACGTCCGGATCGACATCACCGACGACGGTGGCGGCCGGGTGCCCCCGACGAAGACGACCGGCGGCCATGGCATCGTCGGTATGCGCGAACGCGTCGCCATGTACGGCGGCACCCTCACCGCCGGACCGCGCCCGGAGGGCGGCTTCGCGGTACACGCGTCCCTGCCGTACGAGGAGAGCACATGACCCGGCCCGCCGCCGACCCGTTTGCCGACCCGTCCGGCACTCCGGTCCGGGTCCTGATCGCCGACGACCAGGCGCTGCTGCGCGGCAGCCTCCGGGTGCTCGTCGATGCCGAACCCGGCCTGGTGACCACATCGGAGGCGGCGAACGGGGCGGAAGCGGTGTACTGCGCCCGGCAGGATCTGCCGGACGTGGTCCTGATGGACGTACGGATGCCCGGGACGGACGGCATCGAGGCGACCCGGCAGATCTGCAGTTCTCAGAGCACCGCGAACGTCAAGGTGCTGATGCTGACGATGTTCGACCTGGACGAGTACGTCTACGCCGCGCTGCGGGCCGGCGCCAGCGGCTTCCTGCTCAAGGACACGCCGCCCAGCGAACTGATCGCCGCGATACGGGTCGTCGCCGGAGGCGATGCGCTGCTGGCACCGGCCGTGACGCGGCGCCTGATCGCGGAGTTCGCCCATCGCCCACAGCCCTCGCAACCCCTGCCGCACACCCTGGACGGTGTGACCGGGCGCGAGCGCGATGTCCTCACCCTCATCGCCCGCGGCCTGTCCAACACCGAGATCGCCGAACGGCTTTACCTTGGAATCGCCACCGTGAAGACCCACGTCGGCCATCTGCTCACCAAGCTTGACTGCCGCGACCGCGCGCAGTTGGTCATCGTCGCGTACGAGAGCGGCCTGGTCACGGCGGTACGGCCCCCGATCGCTCCCTGAAGACCGCTCTCCGGCACCGCGGCCGGAGGCCTCACCCTATTGCGGACGATGTGGGTCCCGAAGAGGTGCGGGTTGTTTTCGGCATTCCGATCACACAGCACCGCACGATGCGACAACAACCGCAGACCGCAGAGAAGACCGTGCTCGCCGCGCCGCCGAACACGGTGGGTTGGTGACGTGAGTGGACTTCGCATGACCCGCCCGACCGTCGAGGCGCTGCGCATGCTGCTGGCGGCGCCGGCCCACGGGCCGCTGTAGGCCGCGAGGCGTTGTCACGTTGTTGGGTGTGTGGGTGTCTGACGTGTGTCGAGGTGTGGTGGGGCCGGGTGCTTGCCCTGGGCTCAGGCCGCGGTGGGCCGGCTGGTGACGCCGGTGATCTGCTCCCAGATGGTGAAGCGGACGGTCAATTCGGCGCGGTGGTGGGTGCCGGTCATCAGGTGGCGGCGGGGCCGGAAGTGGGGTGAGATGCCGCTGAACGCGGACAGGAACCGCTGCGCGGCGCCGACGCTGCGAAAGCCCGAGCATCCCCCCACCCCGCCAGGCAACGTGACAGCGCCCTCATGCGTGTTGTCGCGCGCGATACCGATGTGCGAGAACCTGTCCGATCATGCCGGCTCGTTCCCGGGAAGCGGATGTCTTCCGAGAGAGCCGGGATCAGCCCCCCCTCTGCAGCTGTGCGGCAGGGCACGGAGCGGGCAGTGTGACGGCCGGTCCGCCCCGGGCCGGCGAAGGCCCCGAGGGCGGCTGTGTCTGTGAAGAAGCAGGTCTACCTGCTCGGGGCTGTGCTGTGGCCGGACATCTGGAGATTCTTCAGCGCGTCGTGCCAACGCTGGGGGAGCGTGGACAGACCGGGAAGGGAGGAGTCCGTCACGAAGCACGCCACCGAGGTTTCGCCGTGGGTGATGATCAGTACGGTGAAGGGAAACCCCTCCGGGAGACACATCAGGGGGTCGAGCCGTACCACCTCGGCGCCAAGAACGGCCAGTGGGTGACGTAGCGTCAGGTTGGACACGATCGGCATGGTCCGGGACGGCGTCCCGAGCGACCTGAGCTGCAGGCCGGCGAGCCGATGAGGCATGCTCCGGCCGAGCCGGTCGAGTACGAGCCGCATGGCGGGGTTGCTCAACACCTTGGTGGAGGAACGCACTTGTGCCAGGTGTTCGGCGGGAGTCGCGGGGAGCGCGGGCACGCGCACCGGGGAGAGCACCAGATGGTTCCCGGGCATGGAGAGTTGCCGACTCGTCCGCACGTTGGCCGGCACCAGCATGCAGACCTCGTCCTGCCGCGCCGATCCCGTACCGAACTCGGCCGCCCAGTCCCGTACCGCGCGTGTCGTCGCGGCGAGGAACACGTCGTTGCGGGTGCTGCCGTCACCAGCGGGTGGGCGGAGCCAGGCGGACGGGACGGCGACGCACTCGAGATCCCGTGTGCTGGAGAAGTGATGCCCCGGGGCCTGCCACGCCCGGCTCGGCCTGAGGAGCCGCAGCATCAGGGCTCCAGCCCGGAACCAGTCCCCCGGCCGTGACAGCCGGACCCCTTCCCCCTTCCTGTACGGGGCCGACGACTCGTGTGGCGCGATGGGTGACGGGGAGAACAGTGCCTCCAGCGTGTGCAGCATGCCGGCACCGTCCTGGAGGGCATGGTGAACCCGGTACACCAGGGCATGCCGGCCGGACTTGTCATCGTGAAGGAGGGTCAGCTGCCAAGGAGGCGCATCCTCGGAGAGTGGGGCTCGGAGGATTTCTCGCGCGGCACCGTGCAAGGCGCCGTCTCCCGGCGGAAGTGCTCGCTCCTGTACATGCGCAGCGAGGTCGGGATGCTTCGTGCGCCAGCTGCCGGTCCGGGCGTCCAGAACGGTGCACAGACCGGGGAGCCGGCTGATCCGCGCCTCCAGGTGACGACGCAGATCATGAAGGCTTGGCGGCGTCCCACGCAGGTGAAGCACGCATCCGAAGTGCGCGTGCGCGTCGGTACCGTGGACCGGGTATGCCTGAATGGCACGGTCCAGCGGGGTCGCCCGCTTCCGGTCACGCATGTTTCGCTCCCTACAGACAGTCCCACGGCTGCACTCGATGCGACATCATGGCGTCAGGCCGCCATGACCCGAGGCCAGATGCGTCGGCATCACCTGAATGAACTACCGATCGACGACGATCGACCAGGTCACCGCCTTGCCCGCACTGCGCGATGTCGATGCACTCATAACAACTCCGCCCCCTTGGGGTGTCGTAACGAGTGGCGAACCAGGTGACAAGTAGCTGGTCATCCGCGCCACCCGTGACCTGCTGCCCGACCCGGGCCGCTCCATCAGCTCGATCGCCAAGTCGCTGGGCGTCTTTCCGGGCATGCTCCGCGCCTGCCGGTCTTGGCCCTTTCCCCCGTGTGATCACACGCCTCCGCCGAAGGCGGCCCCGGCCGCTCCCGCGTACCCGGGGGCCAGCCGGCCGCCGTCGCGGTTCGGGTGACCCTGGCCGGGAGCGACCCGCTGGTGCGGTGGAACGACGTGCGACAACTCGGCGGCCTGCTGGCACGGGCGGCCGAGGGCGAGCTGTGCGTGCTGATGGCCGGCGACCGCGCCGAGGACCCCGCCGAGTCTTCGGTCGCCGATGCCGCGCCCAAGGCCGAGATGCTGGACGTCCTCGGCGACATCATGAGAGTGGGCGCCGGCCGGCCGCCTGGCGGGGCAGTTCGCCAAGCCCAGGTCGCAGGCGTATGAATGCGTCGGCGGCGGCAGTGTGCCGGTCTACCGGGGCCCCGTGGTCAGCGGACCGAAGCCGACCCACCGGGCATGGCGGGCCGACCCCGGCCGGATGATCGGCGGCTACCGGGCCGCGCGCGAGGTCCTCCGCTCGCTCGACGCCATCGGCCGGGGCGCCGACGCCGCACCGCTGGACCGGGTGTGGACCGGCCACGAGGCCCTGCTCCTGGATTACGAGGCACCGTTGGTGCGGCCGACCGGCGACGGCGGGCGCTACCTCGCCTCCACGCACTGGCCGTGGATCGGCGAACGCACCCGACAGGCCGACGACGCGCACGTACGGCTGCTGGCACGCCTGGAGAACCCGTGGCGTGCAAGGTGGGACCGCGCACGACCGTCACCGAGGTGCTGCGCCTGTGCGCGCTCCTCGACCCGGAACGCACCCCCGGCCGGCTCACCCTCATCGCTCGTTTCGGCGTGACGGAGATCGACGGGCTCGGCGCCCTGGTGCGCGCGGTGCGGCCGGCCGGTCACCCCGTGCTGTGGAGGTGCGACCCGATGCACGGCAACACCGTCCAGGATCGGATCGGCCTGAAAGTCCGTCATCTCGGGCAGTGCGTCGAATCGACAGCGTCACGCGTCGGCTCTTTGGCTGAAGCCGAACGTCTTGAGCGGAAGGAGGCATGCTGTTCGGATGCGTGCGTCCCGGCGACCGCCACGATGACCGCTATCGGCCTTGCCCAGCCGCCGTGGCTCACCGGCCCGGCGCCAATTCGGCATTGTTTGCCGGCACAGCGATTTGTCTCACGATACGACGTCCCTGCAGCTCAGGGGATGGGACGTCCCGAGACTTCTGCAACCGACCGAACCTCATGGACTGACGGGAAGGTTGACCGCATTCTCGGGGTGCAAGACGGGCTGCGCAGTTCACCTCGTGCTGCCCTCATCAGTCACCATGGAGAAGGAGCCCACTCGTGAACATCCGCAGGCACATCGCTCTGGCCACCTCCGCAGCCGTCCTTGGCAGCGGATTGGTGCTGGCCGGCGCGACCGGCTCGACACGCCTCCGCCCCTTACGCGACTGCAGCGGTCAACGTTGCCCAGCAGCACTCCGCCCGACCGGCGCAGGCGATCGTCAAGGAGGGCGCCAGCGGCAACGTGGTCAAGGAGATTCAGTGCCTGATCGACTACTCGCTTCCCAACGGGTGGAGCGGCGCAATGGACGGCCAGTTCGGCCCTGCGACCAAGGCAGCCGTGCAGGCGGTTCAGGCGCAGTCCTGGTGCAACACCACGCGGGACGGGATCGTCGGCCCCGCGACCTGGAAGTGCCTGCGTTACCGAGAGGGCTCGCTGAACCGGTGGGAGCAGCACATCACCGGCAAGCTCTGACGGCGGGTGACCGCAGCGTCGGCTGACGCCTGCCCGTCACACCTCGGGCCCGGTTCTCCAGTGGGAGGGCCGGGCCCGACTGTCGTAGACCGTTGTCGCAACAACGGTCAGGGAGATCCAGCCACCACCAACGACCCGTCACTTGTTCGCCGGGTCTCGCTGAGCCCGAGTTGCGGAAACGATACTCGGTGGACGATGCCGATGAAGCGGCTCGGACGCGGCGCCCTCGAACTCCTCAAGGTCGCCGAGGAACTGCGCGACACCGGGACCGAGCTGGAGTTCCTCACCGGCCCCCTCACCGGCCCCCTCGCCGGCAAGCACGACCCGGCCGGTCACGGCACCGCCCTGTTCGCGTTCTTCGCCACCATGGCCGAGTCCGAACGCGACTGCATCCGCGACAAAACCCTCGAGAGCGTTGTCACGTTGTTGTAGGTCTGTCCGAACGTGCCGCACCAGCGGCGGACCGTCTCGTAGGAGACGATCACGCCGCGCTCGAGCATCAGCTCCTCGGCCTCGCGGAAGCTGAGCGGGAAGCGGAAGTACAGCCACACGCAGTGCGAGGTGATCTCCACCGGGCACCGGTGGCCCTTGTGCGACGGCGGCACGGACGAAACGAACGCCCCCTCCCGGCACGACCAACCGCAAGATCATTCCACGCGCTCAGCCGACGTGACAACGCCCTCTTACAGTTCCACGGGAAGATGCCGGGGACCGCGCAGGACAGCACTGCTCCGGTACGGGGGCGGGTCCTCGACCAGGCGGGGGCTGCCGAGGCGGCGGACCAGGGCGCCCAGCGCGATCTGCGCCTCCAGCCGAGCCAGCGCCGCGCCGTAGCAGATGTGGACGCCACCGCCGAAGCCGAAGTGCTGGTTGTCCTCCCGTGCCGGGTCGAACCGGTCCGGGGCGCAAAAGCGCTGAGGGTCGCGGTTGCCGGAGGCCAGCACCAGCAGCAAGCGTGCCCCCTTGGGGATGGTGATGCCGGCGACCTCCACGTCGGCGAGAGGAGTGCGCTGCGGCAGCATCTGGACCGGCGACTCGTAGCGCAGCAGCTCCTCCACCACCCGGGGCATCAGGTCGGGTTCGCGGCGCAGGCGTTCCAGCTTGTCGGGGTGGCGCAGCAGGGTCAGCACACCATTGCTGATCAGGTTGACGGTGGTCTCGTGTCCGGCGACCAGCAGGATCGCGGCTGTGCCCATAAGTTCCTCGGGGGTGAGGCGGGCGGCCGGGTCCTTCTCGTTGACGAACGCGGAGAGCATGTCGTCCACCGGGTGGCCGCGGCGCTGCTCGGCGAGGTCCAGCAGGTAGCTGCCCATCGCCTTCCGGGCCTGCTCGCCCGCCCGGACGCGCTCGGTGGGGTCCTCGCCGACCCTGATGTCGACGCCGCTGATGATGCTCTGAGACCACTGGTGGAAGCGGGGTTCGTCCTCGCGCGGCACGCCCAGCAGTCGGCAGATGACTGTGACGGGGAGCGGGTAGGCGAAGTCGTCCACGATGTCGATCTGCCTGCGGTCCCCGAAGGCGTCGATCAGTTCCTCAGTGATCTCGGCGATCTCGTCCCGCATGCCGGCGACCCGGCCGGGGCTGTGCGGCGGGCCGAATGGCCGCATCGCGATGCTGCGCAGCCGGTGGTGCTCGGGGTCGTCGAACCGGATGAAGGACGGCTGCTCCACCCCCACGGCACCGCCGTAGGGCACGGCGAGGTTGCGGCGATCGGAGCTGATTCGCGGGTTGTGCAGCAGCGCGTTGATCTCGTCGTACGTACCGACCAGATAGCTGCCGTCCGTCTGCCGCGCCACACCGCCCGCCTCGCGCAACTCCTGGTACAACGGGAAGGGGTTGGGCCGGCTGGCGTAGTCGGTGATCCGTTCCAACAGGGATTCTGTGGTCATGCGTGGGGCTCCTCGTCGACGGATGGCGGGATCAGCCGGTGGGCCAGACTCTGGTCAGCCGGCGGTCCGGCAGGTGCCCGGTGAGGGCGACGGTGGGGCCGTGCGAGAGCACCCGCGGGTCGGGCACGTCGGAATGGATCGGGAAGCTCGCCGCCGCCGAGCGGTCGGCCGCGTCAGGCGTGGGCGGGAACGGGGCGGCCGTCTCGATCAGGTGCTGGTAGTACTCCAGCCACTTGGCCATGTTGATGGTGACCGCGGCCGTGATGCGGCCCCGGTAGCCGTACACCGCCACCAGGCGGCACTGTTCGAGCGAACCCTGGGCGATGACCAGATGGTCGGAGAAGGTGGGTACGCCGACGGACTTGATGTTGAGCCCGAACTGGCTCGACCAAAAGGTCGGGACCGACAGGTGCGGGCGCCGCCGCGGCCCCGGGGTGACCATGTTGTGGGCCGCCACCTCCGCTTGCGCCACCGCGTTGCCCCAGTGCTCCAGGGACATCATCTGGTATTCGTACAGCGGATGTGGGAAGCGGGCCACATCGCCGGCCACGAAGACGTCGTCGGTGACGATCCCGTACATGTTGAAGGCGCGGCATCCCGCGTCGCACGCGAGCCCGCGCGGGCCCGCGGCGAGACCGGAGTCCGCCAGCCATTCGGTGTTGCGCACCGCTCCCAGAGCGACCACGGCGATGTCGGCCTGGACCTGGCTGCCGTCGGACAGGTCCGCGCCGGTGAATCGGCCATGGCCGTCCCCGCGCAGAGCGGTGACCGTCACCCCGCAGCGCAGGTCCACACCGTGGTGGCGCTGCAGCCTGTCGGCGAGTATGCCCAGCGTCCCGCCGAGCGCGCCCACCAGGGGCGCCGCACCGCGCTCGGCGAGGGTGACCTCGATGCCGCGCTCCCGACAGGCGGAGGCGATCTCGGAGCCGGTGAATCCGCCGCCGATCACCAGCACCCGGCTCGCTCCGGCGTCCAGCCGCTCGGCCAGGCGCCCGGCGTCGTCGATGGTCCGCAAGGTGAACACCCCCTCCAGGGCGCCCTGCTCCGTATCCGGCCACGGCCGGGCCCGGGTCCCGGTGGCAATCAGCAGCCGGTCGTAGGGCAGGGTCTCTCCGTCAGCCAGCAGTACCCGCTTCTCCACCGTGTCAAGACCGGTCGCGCGTACCCCGAGCCGCCACTCCGCCTCCGGGTCACGGCGCATCGGCAGCCCCACGGCGGTGGCCGCCGCCTTGCCCAGTAGCACCTGCTTGGACAGCGGCGGCCGGTCGTACGGCGGGTGGGGCTCATCGCCGACCATAGTCAGCGATCCGGTGAAGCCCTCCTCGCGGAGCGTCTCGGCGGCCCGCAGACCGGCGAGCGACGCGCCGACGACGACGATCCGGCCCTCGCGCAGGTCAACGGACACGGCTGCTCGCCTCCTCCCCAGCGAGGATCGCCTGCACCGGACACGCTGCCGCCGCCTGCCAAACGGCCTCCCACCGGTCCTCGGGGACGGCCGGGTTGTACAGAAGCGCCTCCTCACCGTGCAACTCGAACACATCAGGGGCGAAGAACACGCACTGCGCATAGCCCTGACAGCGGTTGAGATCGACGACGATCCGCATCCTGCGCCACCCTTCACTCGCGTCGCACGGATTCACGCTACGTTCGGGCGGCTGGCGGTGGCTGGACAGCTGCTCCAATCGGGGGCACGCGCTGTTTCGGTGACCACTGTCCACCCGCCCGCGAGCAACTCATGCTCGCCGCCACCCTCCGCGGCTGTGGCCGCCCGTGTGCTCATCGCCGATGACCAGGAGATGGTCCGTACCGGCTTCCGGCTGGTACTGGTCGAGCGACCAGTACCCGGCGCGGACGCCGGCGGACTTCATCTTCGAGATGAAGCCCTTCACCGGCCGCGTGACGAAGGGGCGCCGGAACAAGGTCGGGGAATCGCCGGCAAGGGCAGCTCAACCGAGCCCCGTCCCCCGCCTGATCCCGGCCCGGAAACAGGCCGCGACCGAGCCCGCCGCGTGCTGACCTCACACAGGCCGGCAACAGGAGCACCCGGACGGGTCCCCACCACCAGCCCCATGCCCCATGCGTCCGGGCCTCCATCGACGGCGACCGTGGCGATGCCGAAGGCAGCGCGAGCGACGCCGACAGCGGACAGTCGCCGACGCAAGCGCTCGGCTGGCCGACCAGAGCGCTCAGCCACACTCCTGGCCCCACCCGGGAGGCGCTCAGCCCACGACCCGCTGCAACCTGACTCAAACCAGTTCGGGCTGCGGTTCGCGTCGTGGTTCCGGCAGATGAGCCGACGCGGCCTTCCGGTCCCACAGTTTGGTGGTCCGTACGTAGCCGTAGACCACTGAGGTCATCGCCAGAATGAGCAGCGGCCCGAACACCCACGGATGTCCGGCCATCTCCACCGACAGATAGCGATACGACGTCAAGAGCCCAGCGAAGACTGCGGCGCCGTGGACGACCAGCTGGATTCCCGACCGGTCCCAGCCGCGGTCGAGCGAGCGCAGCGCCGTCTCGATCGTGAGCGTGAACACCACACCGGCGACGATGTCCGCGCCGTAGTGGTAGCCGAAGCCCAGCGTTGCACCGAGCGTGGCGACCAGCCAGAACGTGCCTGCGAATCGCAGAACCCGCGGGCCCTTGCGGGAATGGAGGAAGATCGCGGTAGCCCACGCCGTGTGCAGACTGGGCATGCAATTGCGCGGGGTGATCTCGTCGAAGAGCATCGGGTGCGGGGTATTGACCGGCGGCGGCGTGTCCGGCCACAGGTTGGCCACCGCCCAGTGCCCCCCGTCCGCGCCATAGGCGAAGATCGGTCCGACCACCGGGAAGATCATGTAGATGCCCGGCCCGAGCAGGCCGATGACCAAAAAGGTACGCACCAGATGATGGCCTGGGAAGCGGCGCTCGACCGCCACGTTGCGCAGCTGGTACAGCGCGACGACGACCGCGGCCACCGCGAGCTGAACGTAGACCCAGTCGAGAACGTGGGCGCCGACCGTGCCGGTGGCCGCAACGATCCGGCCTACCAGCCACGACGGGTTGCCCAGCGCGTGGTCGGCGGTTGCCACGTACTGGTCGAGCACCGCCGGGCGGGTCTTCGACGTGATCAGCAGCCAGGTGTAGCCGGTCTTGCGGCCGGCCACCAGCAGCAGGGCCAGTCCGACGCCTTTCAGCAGCAGGACGCGGTCCCGGTCGGTGCGGCGCGTGACAGCGATGACGGCACAGGCCAAAGTCACCCACAATGCGCCGTTGCCGTACATCATCTCGGCGTCGACCGCCCACCGCACGAGCCAGAAGACGACGTCGATGCCGATCGCGGCGCCGGCTGCGATGAACCGCTGCCGCCAGGTGAGCACCACCATCATCAACGCCATACTGACGTACAACACCGTCCCTGATTTGGGAGCGAATATCACCTCTCGCGCCTGGTCGGTGATCGGCCCCGGCTCGCCGTACCGACGCGCGGCGACCTCCAGTGCAATGAGGAATCCGAGGGCCGCCACACTCACCGCGACCCACAGCATGAAGCGTGGTCGACGCCATGCAGCGAACCTAGTTCTGCCGTCTATTCGCGAAAACATTCGCGTTACCGTAGATATCAATTTTCAGCTGCTTTGTCATATTCCAATGTGATCGTTGCGAGCTCGAACATACTAATGGAACGGGTGCGTTTCACTGATCACAGGTACGCCGAATACAGCGATCAGCTCCCCTTTCCCGCGGCCGCGGCGGACATGGAACGCCGCGCGCCCCGCACGGCCCCGGATCAGGGCGGCGTGGGCGGCTCGGTAGACGGGAGGGCGGGTGTCGGGGCGAGCTCGACGGCGACAGTGGCGGCCGAGGTCAGCGCGAGCGACGCCGACAGCGGGCAGTCGCCGACGAGAGTGCTCAGACCGGCCACCCACAGCGCTCAGCCACACCCGGGGCGTTTAGGGATGGATTGTGGTGCAAATTCGCTCCTGCGGCCAACGATCTTCGGGCTGATTCACGCCTTACGTGCGCCTTCACAGCCTTCCGGGCGCCGACCTGTGTGTCCGTTTAATCCGCTTCTCGGCGCTGGGTTCCGTCTGGTTTGGCAATGGGGCGGAAGATTCCCGCCAGTGCGGAGCTTCCAGCATTTCAGGCTGTGCACGTTGGCGATGAATACGGCAAAGCGGGTCGAAATACCCATCACGAATCAACGTCAAACGCCCACTCAGAACTCGGCAACATTTGAGCGTCCTGGACGAAGCGGCCGCTCTCCGTATCTGCCGACAAACGCTCTCCGTTGTCCGGCTCTGGCCCACTTCTTGTGGTGCGACAACGCAGGGTGATCAGTGGATGATTCGGAGCGTTTTGGACCTTTAGTCAGAACGGCGGGTCTTCGCTGCAGCCGCCTTCCCAAGAAGCGCGTGCGGCTCTGAGGAGGGTGTAGTGCTCACGGGCTGCAATGTCTGACGCGTTCTCCAGGCCGCTGGTGTCGTGACCCCAGGCCTTCAGCGCGTCCAGGACGCGGTCTCGGTGGTGCCGGTCAGTGCTGGTGGCCAGTAGACGTCGGGCGTGGCTGGCCAGAGCGGCCTGGTGCTGGGCGAGGAGGGGGTGCTCCATGAGGGGGATGGCAGCGACAAGGGCGGTGTGGCGCACATCGGCGTTGTCATGACCAAGGAGGGCACGAACAGCGGAGAAGAATGCCGGGCGCGCGTCCCGAAACGCACGCATCTCCTCGTACTCATCAAGAAATCCCTCACCGCAGAGACGTTCGTCAATGGCAACGCACTCATCGTTGGCGTCGTAGGTGGTGTTGCCGAGCCACTCGAGCAGCCGCACGAGAGTTGGACGGTTCGGGGGCGTCTTGGCGTCCTGACTGTAGTCGCCAGCCGTGACAGCCGGATGGTTGAGGATCGCCGCGACGTAGAGCGCCACGGGCACCGTGGCCTCGTAGATGCTGTTCTGGTGAGTCACGGGCCCCAGCGCATCCTGGAGAGCGGACTCCCTGATGAGTGGGTTAGGGCTGGTCAGGAGTGTCAGCGCCGCCGGCAGGGATTCACCCGTGCCGCAGGCCGTGGCGAGCGACGCCCAGTCTGTGCTGTCCAGCAGTGCCTGAAAGGGAGGGAGCGCGGCGGGGCGAGGCTGCTCGGTCTGGCTGCGGCTGTAGGTCACAGGCCGAGGCTATGTCGTCGACGAGCCAGAGTTATGCCCGGGTGTCACGTGTATAGCAGGACAGGCTTGCGGAGGAGTTCGAAGCCTGCTCGGCCGAGCATCTGGAGCTTCAGCATCTTGATCCGGTTGACGTGGCCCTCGACGACCCCGGAGTTCCACGGCTGCGAGAGCCCGGCGGTGACGGCGTCGAGGTCGCGCTTCAGATGCCGGGCGAATCGCTGATGGCCGGGCAGGTCGGCGGTGGTCGCGGCCTCGATCCATGCCGGTAGTTGATGACCTTGCAACTGAGCAAGCATGTGGACGAAGGAACGGACGTGCCCTGCGAGTGCGTCCAGTTCGGGGCAGTTCGCCAGTACGACTTCGAGCTGGAGCCGGTCTCCCTCGGTCAGGGCCTCGGGGTGGGTCAGGATCCAGCGGGTATCGGCGCGAGCGGATGGCGGTCGGGGCCGACCGGCTGGGGCTTCCCACGTAGATTCCGACTGACGTAGGCGCGAACGTTGCCATAGCCGTCCGGGTAACCCTGTTTCTTGAACTCCTCCCACAGCTTCCAGGCGTTGGTGCAGCCCTCCTGCCATTGCTGGTCGAGGTAGGGCTTGAAGGCATCGAGCTTGGTGGGGCGGCTTTGCCACTGTCCGGTGAACAGCTGCTCCGGCTCGGTGGCGCGGGAGTGGCGGAGGACAGTGTTGAGTCCCATGCCGAGCTGCCGGGCGATGGCCCGCTTGCTACGGCCGGCGGCCAGGAGCGCGTGGACGGTGGCGTGCTTGGCGCGAGTGCATTCAGCGAACCGGTGGCCGGTCGGCCAGGGCGACACCCCGGTCACTTCCGGCGCCGGCTGCGGCTCCTCCAGCGGTGTCAATGCGGGCCGCAGGCAAGCTCGGTGCCGGGAGGCGCACTTCTCCGCGGCTTCGCCGAGGGGACCGGGCGCGGCTGCTCGCGAGATCCGGGACCTGGACAACAGGGTCGACTCCCTGGAGAACGACCTGCGGTTCACCGTACGAGCGAGCGCCGACATGCTCCAGCAAGGGCGCGAACTTCACGCTCCTGCGACCTTTCGAGGTAGATGACACCCGTTCTTCAGCGCGACTTGGACTACGGCAGCGCATGCCCGAACGGCCTCCGCGCGCACTCGCCGTGCGCAGAATCAGGGCCTGAGCAACACCTTGATCGCGGTGTTCATCGACTGTCCGGTACCGACGCACGAACGGCGCGCCACAGGTCGGAGCCGCAGATGCAGGAGGCAATGACCTTAAGTCAGGCCGGCACCGGCGCGGGCTGGATCCGCTTCGCGTCCCAGGCCAGCCACACGCAGGCGGTCGCGAGCAGTACGCCGTGCGCGATCCGCAGCGCGGGCGGACCGAAGAACTGTGGCAGGAACAGCCCGAACCCGACCGCGAACAGGATCGCCGGCACCGTGCGCATCCGGGCTGCGACGAGGATCGCGCCCGCCGCCATGGCCAGCAGCCCGAGCCCGAACATCGTCATCGCGAACGGGTTGTAGCGCACGTCCTCGGCCAGGTCGAGGACGTTCGACTGGTTGGCCATCGCATGCAGGCCGAAGACCTCGGCGCCGTAGTACGGCAGCGTCAGGCCGGCGCCGATCCAGAACACGATCGCCGCCACGCGATTGATCGGCAGCAGTGCAATCGAGACCAGGATGAACCCGATCATCGCGCACAGGTGCGCGACGATCCACGCGGTGGAGCCCATCGCGGCGGCGGCACCCGAGGTGGTGGACTCGTCCTCCCATGGGCGGAGGGCGGGGTAGAGCAGGAACAGTATGCCTGCGACGGACAGCGGGATCCTCATGATTCGCTCCTCAGGCTGGCGAGATACATCTGGATGAGTTGGTCGTAGGTGTCGTCGAGGTCTTCCGACAGGCCGAAGCCGCCTGCGGATTCGATGGACGCGAAGCCGTGCACGAGCACCCGCAGGCGCCGGGTCGCGTGCACGGCCGCCGAGCCCTCGAGTCCGTAGCCGCGCAGCGTGGCGTACATGACGCCGACGAGCTTCGCGCCGGCCGCCTCCTGGATCGGGTCGTGCAGCGGGTCCATCGGCAGCGCGGCGTACCGCTTCGGGTGCGCGGCGACGTACGCACGGTAGGCGTGCATCAACCCAGTGACCGCCTCATTGCCACCGGTGCCCAAGACGGTCGTCGTGAACCGGTCGGTCATATCCTCCAGCACCCGCACTCCGACGAGCGTCTTCAGTTCGCCGAGGCTCGCCACGTGCTTGTAGAGCGACGGCGTGGCGACCCCGCAGCCGTGCGCCACGGCGGCGAGCGTGAGGCCGTCCGGCCCGTGCTCGTCCACGATGCCGAGCGCCACATCGACCACGGCGGCAGGCGTCAGCGACCTTTTAGTAACCATAGCCCAGAGGCTATTGCCATTAGCCAAGGACGTCAATCGGCACCGGAGCCGGCGAGTGGATGATTCAGACCGTGGCGTAGCGGCCGCGACGGTGGGCCAGGGCCGGTACGTCGTCCGCGCCGAACTCCACGTGCGCGATCTCGAGCTGTATCTGTAGGCCCCACCGACTTCGGGCGGGTCCGGATCGACCAGGGTGCAGCCGGCCCAGGTGGACACGCCGACCGGCGCCGGACCCAGGCGGTGTCCGTCCAAGGCGGTCGGAGTGACAGTTCGGGGCCGTGGAAGAGATCGTGCTCCGGTTGAAGGAGCTGTTGTGCCCGTCGATCGCGGACGTTGCGGTGCTGTCGGTGGACGCGAGCATCGCGATGGTGCGGGTCGACGCGCAATGCACTGCGAACGGCGCCGCTTGCCCGGCGTCCGGGGTCTGGTCGAACCGGATGCATGGTTCGTTCCTACCTGCGGTTTCCCGCTGATGTGCCCAGCGCTGGACGAAGTGGTGTTCTTCAGCTGAGGGTCCGCCGGTTCGCCTGCGGGAGTTCGGGGTGCGCCCGCCGCACCTTCGTCGAGCAGATACCCGGCCTGACCCGTCGGCACGGTCAGCGGACCGAGCGGTTGCGCGCGATGCCGGCTGCGGTCGGTCTCTCCTCGGCGGGCCGTGCCGGCGCCCGGTTGAGCTCCGTGCTCGGGGTCTCCGTCAGCCGGAGTACCGTCCTGCGCTCGGTCGACGCCCTTCCCGGGCCGGAAGTGCCCGCCCCGCGTGTGGTCGGCGTTGACGAGTACGCCAGCCGCAAGGGCCGCCACTACGACACCGTTCTCGTCGACGTCGAAAGCCGCCGCCCTGTCGACCTGCTGCCGGACCGGGAGGCATCGAGCCTGGCTGCCTGGTTCGCCGATCGGCCCGGCGTCGAGGTCGTGTGCCGGGACCGGGCACCGTTCTTCGCTGAGGGTGCTACCGCCGGTGCGCCGCACGCCGTCCAGGTCGCGGACCGGTCATCTCTGGCACAACCTGAGCGAGGTCGCCGAGCGGAGCGTCGCTGCCGTCGCGCTCCGGTCCCCACGGTCTCCGAGCCCGGAGCCGAGGCTGTTCCGGCCGCGGATGCATCCGGTTCTCCTTGGCCGCGCGGGCACCGATTCGCTGATCGAACCCGGGCCCGGCATGCCGCCGTCCACGCACTGCTGGCGGTAGGACACGGTCGGCGCTCGGTCCAGCGGCAGCTCGGGATGACCTACCGCACCGTCAAGCAGTTCGCCGACGCCGCAACGCCGGGGGAGCTGTTCACCGGCCAATGGCAGAACCGGCCCTCCGTCCTCGACGGCTACAAGCCCCACCGGGATGACCGCTGGAACGAGGGCTGCACCAACGCCTGGAAGCTCTGGGAAGAGATCGTGCCAATCGGCTGCAAGGGCAGCTACCAGCGCGTTCGCGCCTACCTGCACGAAGGGCGCACCTCACCGCAGCCAGTGACCGCCCGGCGGCCCTCGCCCCGGAGCGTCGCCGGATGGATCCTCCGCCGTCCGGAAACCCTCACCGAGACCGAGCAGCTCCATCTCAAGACTGTCCGGACGCACTGCTCCGAACTCGACGCACTCACCCGGCACGTTCGGTCCTTCGGGACCATGCTCACCGAGCGCCAGGGCGAGCGCTTGCCCGCCTCGGGGGTGGAGCGTGGGGCGGCGCTCAACGGAGCGATACAACTGCAATCGGCCGGTTGCAGTTATGGGTTCTGATGTGCAACTGTTGAGTTGCAGATCATTACGTGGGCATCACCCGGGGAAGGAAGCCATGAACGACACCACCTCCACCGACACCGAACTCGCCGAGCTCGACCGGATCGCCCGGCAGATCGACATCGACGCCCCGGTCGAGCGGGTCTGGGAGCTGATCTCGCGCCCCGGCTGGTATGTCAACGACGGTGCCGTCGAGGCCGACCCGGACCTGCACTGGGAGGGCGACGTGGCTGTGTTGCGCCATCCGAGGCTGGGCGAGTACCGGTTCCGGACGGTGACGCTGGACAAGCCCCGCTACGCCGCGTTCCGCTGGATCGGCACCCCGTTCCGGAATGAGTCGACGCCCTCGACCCTCGTGGAGTTCTGGATCGACGAACGGGACGGCGGCGGGGTGACGCTGCGCGTCGTCGAGAGCGGGTTCTCCGGCCTCGCCGACGACCCGGCCACGTGGCTGAAGGAGCGCGAGGGCAACGACAAGGGGTGGTTCGCCGAGCTGAAGGCCGCGAAGGTGTTCGTCGAGAAGTCCGCGCCGACCCCGACGACGCAGCCGTGACCGTCACCCTCCCCGTCGTGTGTGCCGCGCTCGGCGATCCGATGCGCTGGGAGATCCTCACCCGGCTCGGCAAGGGCCCGATGTCGGCGTCCGCGCTGGCCAGGGTGTTGCCGGTAAGCCGTCAGGCGATCGGCAAGCACCTGGAGGTGCTGCGCGAGGTCGGGCTGGTCGAGCCCGAGCAGCGTGGGCGCGAGGTCGTCTACCTCGCCGTCGGCGCCCGGCTCGGCGTGCTGGCCCGGGAACTGGACCGGATCGGCCGCTCCTGGGAGACGCGCCTGCTGCGCATCAAGGAACTGGCGGAGCACCCCGGCCCGGACACCCCAGAAGCCTCCGACTGACGGAAGACGACGGACGACTTACGACGATTGGACACGATCGTGACCGAGCACGACAGCAGGACGGTGGACCCCGACCGCGCGTCGGCGCTGCCGCCGGTGGCCGACCGGGCCGCCTTCCAGGCCGAATTGGACAAACTGCGGGCCCGCGAGAAAGCACACACCCGGGAAAGCGACGCGATCGCCGCGGCCCGGCGCCGGCTGCCCATGGTCGAGGTGGCCGCCGACCTCGAACTGACTGGGCCGGACGGACCAGTCGCCCTGCTCGACGCGTTCGAAGGGCGCCGACAGCTCATCGCCTACTACCTCATGTGGCACGACGGCCACGACGCGGCCGGGCAGTGCGAAGGCTGCACCTGGGTCACCACCCAGGTCCAGGAGCTGTCCTACCTGCACTCCCGCGACATCACCTACGCGGTCTTCTGCCAGGGCCCGTACGAGGAAAGCCGCCGCTACCAGGAATTCATGGGCTGGGAGGTGCCGTGGTACTCGGCCCTCCCGTCGCAAGACGAGCTCCTGGTCGGACGCCACGTCGGCATGATGCACCTGGTCTGCTATCTGCGCGACGGCGACCGCGTCTACGAGACGTACTGGACGACGCTGCGCGGCGTGGAGGCGATGGACTACAGCTACGCACTCATGGACCTCACTGTGTACGGACGCCAGGAGCGGTGGGAGGACTCGCCCCCCGGCTGGCCGCGTGGCCGGGGCACACCCGCCGACCACGTCGGCCTGC
Organism: Streptomyces sp. NPDC101194; assembly: GCF_044767885.1. Lineage (NCBI taxonomy): Bacteria > Bacillati > Actinomycetota > Actinomycetes > Kitasatosporales > Streptomycetaceae > Streptomyces > Streptomyces sp. NPDC101194. Next base: position 48,585 of record NZ_JBIWOS010000019.1, on the reverse strand, counting down.
GGAGTAACGGGCGCCCCATCCCCCAGTGGTCCCGAATCGAGGCCGGGCGCTCCGACGACCTCACGCCTCGACCATGACGGCACAGTGCTCACAGTGCCGGGTGGTCGGCGATCAGCCGGTTGAACTACCGGCCTCGCGAATTTCTGAGTCGCATATTCGTCAGCTGCTGCTCGTGGTCATTGTGAGTGGTCACCAGGGGCATAGTGACGCCAGGTTCCTCCGGCCTCTTCGGCGAGCCGGGCTGTGATTTCGTCGTTGTAGCCGAGTATCCGGGCGACCACCGGGGCGGGGGCTGGAGGACGAGTTGGCGGATCGCCGCTGTGCGGACCGGCTGTCGTGTGCCGCCTATGCGCTGTACCTCGGGCTGGGACGCGAGCACCATCGGCCAGTTGTCGTGGGCGGCGAGCAGCTCGTCCAGCGGAACGTCGGCGCCCGCGGTGAAGACGGCGGTCCCCTCGAACAGGCGGACAGACAACTCCGGGCCGGCCGCCGTCTCCGCGCGCAGGACCACCACGGCCTCCGGGCCGACGCCAGACCGACCAAGTTCCCGAACCGGTGAGCCAGACAGTCACACTCCCGGGCGACCGAGTTGGAGTGCCCGGACATCGGCACGGAAGACTGCGACAACGGGGCCTCCTGTTGCTCGGATGGATTCGACACCCACGAGTTATGCAGGAGGCCTGCCTTCATGCCCGGCCACCGGGAAACCACCCGGTCGGAAACCTTGTTCTGATGCCAGGCGAACTACTCGATTGAACAAGGCTTCTGAGGACGACGGCTCGGTAATGGGGACTGGCCCGTCATGGCCGACCTCCGGGCGGAAAGCAGCGGGCGGCGCTGCTGCCGGCACCCGACCCCAAGCTGCTCACGCTTGCTTGGCATCCTTGTGCCGTGTCCACCCGCACCCGTCGCTCGGCCGTAACCCTCCTCGTCGTGCTCGCGGCATGCTGGGGGACCTGCCAGTGGCTTGCGTCCGAATTCCGACAAGCGAAAGACCGGCGGGACCTCCACGACCTCGCCCGCTCTCTGCCCTGGGCCAACGAAACTCTGCTGGTCCCGGACGCCGTCCGGCACGAGACAGATGCGATGGCCTGGGCAAACACAGGCAGCTTCAAGGTGACCTTCCGTAAGGGACCTGAGGTCGGGCACCAAGGCCCGATGATCGAGTACACCATGCATCGAAAGGAGGAAGACGGCTCGGAACCGCCGGACGTCGTGAGCTGCGGCGCCACGAATATTGTGACCTGCACGGGTCTCGGCCACGGTCTGCGCCAAGTGGTCACGCACGACACCGACAACAGCGACCCGGCACTCGCCCTGTACCAGGATGTGGGAAGCCGCCTGATCACCGTACGAGGCTACGACGGTCCTGTGGACGTGAGCCTTCTCCGCGACGTCCTCGCCCACACGCACCGCCCGACGGACGACGAACTTCTGAGTCTTTTGCGCCCTCCTGGCTACCAGACCGATTGGAGCTGACCCGGGTACGACGCTACGCCCAGTCCGCGCTGCGGCTTTGGCGCCGAATCCCTACTCGCGCTTCCGTTAGGTCAGGAGGCCCTGCCCTCATGCTCCTCCCCGGGAAGATCACGCAATAGGGAACCCCAGTTCGATGCCCAGGCGAACTTCGCGGAACGGCAACGGCTTCTTACGAGCTGGTGTACGAACGCCACCTCCGCAACTACCTGGCCTTCCTCGGCCTCGCCGCCGCCCTCTACTGCTACAAGCGACTCGTCCGCCTCACCGCATAGGACACCGTCCAAGGGGCGCCACGCCGCTCCGCGGCTTGGTTGGCACCCTTCACGGGCGCGCGTAGCCACACACTCGAAAACCATTTGTCGTACTGCGAGTTGGATACGGTGTAAGCCGTGAGCGAAGAGCGTGATGTGTTGACCTGGGTGCTGAAGAGCGAGCGTCCAGAGCCCGCCGGCTACCTGAAGGTGCACTGCCGCACCTACACGCAGCCCGACGGCAAGGACTCGGACTGGGACATCCTCAAGGGCCCGCGGACCGTGGCCCTGGTGGCCTTCACGGAAGACGGCCGGGGCATTCTCGTCCGCCAGTACCGGCCCGGGCCGGGCAAGGTACTGGCCGAGCTCCCCGGGGGCCTCGTCGGGCCCGAGGAGAACGTGGTGGCCGCTGCGATCCGTGAGCTGCTGGAGGAGACCGGCTTCCAGGCGGGGTCGGCCGAGGTCGTCATGCGGACCTACCTGGCGTCCTACGCCACCCACGTCCGGTACGCGGTGCTGGCCCGGGACTGCCGCAAGGTCGCCGAACCCACCCCGGACGCGGAGGAGTTCGTCGAGCCGGTGACCCTGCCTCAGGACGAGTACGTGGCTCATCTTCTCGGAGGTCAGTACACCGACGCGGACTTGGGACTGGCCGGGCTCGTTGCGGCAGGCCTGCTCAAGCAGACAGGTTGAACCCCGGGCCCCCAGGGCCTGGGTGAGGCGTTCGACGACGAGGACCGGCGCCTCGATGTAAAGGCGGGTTGCGGGTTCGGTTCCCGAGGCGCGCACGGCGATCCGGCCGTGCGCGCCGTCGTCGTAGATGACCGGATCGCCGGAGTGGTCGGCTCGCCAGTCCGGGAGCAGCTTCGGCAGTCGCTGCAGTACCGCGGTCAGTGATTGCGGCACGGTGTGTACGAGCTGCGTGTGCGGGTGCGCCCGCCGCACATCGGCGACCGCGTCGTCGAGAGCTTCCAGTGTCGGGAAAGTGCGGAGGACCGTGGTCAGAGCGGCGAGGCTGTCGCGCTCGAAGTAGCCGCGCGCGCCGTTGACGTGGACGAGGGCGCCGTTGGTTCCAGGCCGAGCGCGGGCTTCAGGTCGCTCTGCCAGGTGGTGACGATGTGCTTGAACCCGACCGCAGTCTCCGTGACCCTGAGTCCGGGCCGGGCCCGTTTGGCCGCCCGCACCGCCATCCGGGGCGCGACCGCCGTGGTGATCAGCCGGTCGACCGGCAAGCCCGCGTACATCAGGGTGGCGGCCTGTTCGGGGCTGCCGATGCCGGAGCGCCGGGTAACCAGGACGAGCCGGTCGCCGTCGCCGTCCGTCATCGCCAGCGGCGTCGGCCCGGGCTCCTGCTCCAGGAGTCTGCGGGCGGTCTGCTCGGCCTGGGGCCTGGGGACGGGGTCGGGTGTGTGCCCGGCGAAGAAGGGCAGCGGGCGGGCCCGGCAGATCCGCACGGTGCCGAGGTGCCCGGCCAGGGCTCCGACAGCACCGTGCGCGGAGTCCAGGACCACGTCGGCGTCGAAGTGCCCGGCGCCCTCGTCCAGTGACCTGAGCCGGAGATTCGTCATTGGATAGGTATGAGTCGTCCGGGCCCGAAGATTCCGCCGGTGACTGCTGCCCAACGGGCTGTTCTGGAGGGCTGGGTGCGGCGGCGGACGACGGCCCAGGCGCTCGCCCAGCGGTCGCGGATCGTGCTGGAGTGCGCTGAGGGCCACTCGATCATGGAGGTGTCTCGCCGGCTGCGGACTGCTCCGGACACGGTCCGCACCTGGCGATGCCGTTTCCTCGAACGGGGCCCGGACGGCTTGTGTGACGACCCGCGTCCAGGCGTGCCGCGGAAGATCACCGATGCCGATGTCGGGCGGTGACCGTCAAGACGCTCGAGGAGACGCCGAAGAACGCGACCCACTGGTCGACCAGGTCAATGGCGGCGGCGACGGGGGTGTCGCAGTCGGCCGGCTGCGCAGGAGGAATGGGGCAGCATCTTGGTCCGGCCGCACCGGCGTGAGGGCCGCGAGCCGCCGGGTTCCGCTGGCAACGCGAGGTCCGATACCCGCCAGCACCGACTTCCACCCTGCCGCAGTCTGATGGAGGTGATCAGATGCCGGGCCCGGCCGACCACCCAGAACCACTTCTTTTCGAAAGGCTTCTCCATGTCTTCCCGTCTGGACTCCAAGGTTTTCGTCGTCACCGGCGGCTCCTCCGGCATCGGTCTCGCGGTCGCCCAGCGGCTCGCCTCGGAAGGCGCCGCCGTCGTCATCGGCGCCCGCCGCAAGGACGTCGGTGAGGAGGCCGCCGAGAGCATCCGTGCTACGAGTGGTCGGGCGCTCTTCGTTCCCGCGGACGTCTCCGTCGAGGCCGACGCCGCCGCCCTGGTCGCGGCGGCGCTCTCCGAGTTCGGCCGCCTGGACGGGGCGTTCAACAATGCCGGCGGCGTCAACGCCTCCGGCCCGGTGTCCAGCATCGACGGTGCCGCGTGGAACGCCGAGATCGCGCAGAACGTCACCAGCGTCTTCAACTGCCTCAAGCACCAGATCCCGGAGGTCCTCAAGACCCGTGGTGCGATCGTCAACAACGCCTCCAACATGGGCGTTGTCGCGCTGCCCGGCGTTGCCCCGTACGTCGCCGCCAAGCATGCGGTCGTGGGCCTGACCCGGGCCACCGCGCTCGAAGTCGCCGAGCAGGGCGTGCGGATCAACGCCATCACCACCGGCGGTGTCGACACGCCGCTGTCCCGCGGTTCCATGATGACCAGCGACGAGGCCGTCGCGCAGATCTCAGCGATGCACCCGGTGAACCGCATTGCCCGGCCCGAGGAAATCGCCCCGCTCGTGGCGTTCCTGCTGAGCGATGAAGCCTCGTTCATAACCGGCGCGGCCCTGGCGATCGACGGCGGATTCACCACCCGCTGACCTGAAGGTCTCCCCGGCCTCGCGCGCAGCCCGGCTTGTTCCCCGACCGCAGGGCCAGGGGGTCACCGGGACGAACGCGAGGCCGTCCGCCGCGGTATCGCCAAGGTGACGGCCGCGGCCGTCAGCGCGGCACTGGTCCCGCAGAGCCGGGGGTCCGCGGCCGTCACCACCTGCTCGACACCCCACGTGGCGGGGTCATCGAAGACGAACTTGCCGCCGTGCTTGGGCGGCCGGCCGCCCTCGGGGTTGGCCAGGCTGAACTCCCTGCGAGAGGGGACCGGACGCCGCATCACCCGATCTGAACGGAGCCGACCAAGGATCTCGACTGGCAGGCCAGCCAGGAGGTGGGCGATGCGCGGGCGTCGTATCCGACATCCAGCACGACCAGGACCTTCGGGTCGCCTGGCTGCCACTGGCCGGCGGCGACCAACCGCTCGACGACCTCGCGGATCTGCGCGGTGGTCACCGCAGCGACGTCGGCGCCGGGCTCCAGGCGGAGCGCGTCCAGCGCCGCCGTCCAGGACGTGCGGCCGGTCTCCAGCGCGGCCACCACCGAGTACGGCCAGCCGGGCACCATTTGGTGTTTGCCCTCGCCCCGCCCTCCGCCTCGAGTGGGACCGAAGCGGAGGCCCAGGCGGTCGAGGGCCCGCAGCCGCAGGTCCCCGGCGGCCCTGACTGTGGTCGCGTCCGATGGAGCGCCAGGCGAGGCCACTGCCGACCGAGCATCACCTCGGCGCCGAATCGCGCGGCGCTGACGCCGAGACCAGGTGTCACCCGGTGTGGCCGTGGCCGAGTTGGCTGAGGGCCAGGTCGAGCATGTCGGCGAAGAAGTCCGCCGCGGTGGAGTCGATGCACAGTGGCGGCTTGATTTTGAGGATGTTGAGGTGGTCGCCGGTGGGCTGGACGATGACGCCGAGGTCGAGCATGCGGTCGCAGAGTTCGGCGGTCTCTTCGGCGGCGGGCTCCAGGGTGGTGTGGTCCCGGACGAGTTCGAGGCCGAGGTAGAGGCCCGAGCCGTGGACGGCACCGATGATGCCGTGGCGGTCGGCCAGTGCCGCGAGTCGGCGTTTCAGATGGCTGCCGACGCGCACCGCGTTGCCCTGGAGATCCTCGTCGCGCAGGGTGTCCAGGACAGTGAGGCCGACGATGCTGGAGACCGGGCTGCCACCAGTGGAGGAAAAGAAATAGCCCTGCTCGCGGTACCGGTCGGCGACCTCCTTGGAGGTGATGACGGCACCGAGAGGATGTCCGTTGCCCATGGCCTTGGCGACACAGACGATGTCGGGCACGACCCCCTGCTGCTCGAAGCCCCAGAACCAGTGCCCCAGGCGGCCGTAGCCGACTTGGACCTCGTCGGCGACGGCAAGCCCGCCATGGCGACGCACCGCCGCGTACACCTGGGCAAGGTAGCCGTCGGGAAGGGCGACGCCTCCGGCGTTGCCGTAGTAGGTCTCGCCGACGAACGCTCCCGCCGGGCGGCCGGAAGCGGCCAGTTCGTCGATCATCGCGACGGCCTCGGGCCCGTAGCGCACGGCGTCCGTCCCGCGGTGCCGGCCTCGGTAGGAATTAGGAGAGTCCACAGTGTGCACCCAGCTCGGGCGGGTGGCGAGGGCGTTCGGGTTGTCCTGCAGCGAGGTGGAGACAGCGTCGGAGGCGTAGGTCCAGCCGTGGTACGCCTCGCGCAGTGCGACGACGTCGTGCTGCCCTGAGGCCCCTATGGCCAGCCGTAGGCTCAGATCCACCGCCTCGGAACCGGAGTTGACGAGGAACACCGTGTCCAAAGGCTCGGGAAGCAGTCCAGCGAGGCGTTCGGTGAATTCCACCACCGAGGCGTAGTGGAATCGCGAGTTGGTGTTGAGCCGCCGCAGCTGCCGGGAAACCGCCTCCTCGACACGGGGGTGGGCGTGGCCCAACGGGGTGACGTTGTTGACGATATCCAGGTACGAGCGGCCCTCGGTGGACAGCAGATGATGGCGCCAACCACGCTCGATACGAGGAGGGTTGGCGTAGTAGTGCCCCTGCACGGTGGCGAACGCGGCGTCGCGCCGGTCCAGCAGGTCCCTCTCACGCGCACAATCGGAGCCGGCCGCAAGGCCGAGGAGGGGGGCGGGGTCGGCGGTGAGAGCGAGCCAGCCGGCTGCGTACTCGGGCCGGACCAGGCGCGGAACGGTGGGGCCGTCGGCGTCGCGCAGCGCCACGTGGACGATGGCGCCGGAGCTGAGGCGGGCGATGTCCTCGCCCGCCTGCACCGTCGCACCGGTGCCGGACACGGGCTGGACCGGGTGGGCGAAGGACAACGACAGCACTTGTGCGCCGTAGGTGAGCTCTATGTGGCCCGGTGTCGCGCCGAGGACCCTGCCCGCGGCGGGCGCCTGGAGCACGGCATCCCGGCCGAGCCAGAGGTCGATTCCAGTGGGCACCGTGGAGGTCGACACTGCCGACAGCACCTGCGTCCGAGTGAGACGCGCACGGGCGTAACGGGTGGCGGCTGCAGCCATTCCTTCCGCGAGCGCGGCGGCCGCCAGGTGGTCCTCACTGCCGGCCTCGCTCCAGGCTCCGTGGTCCATGCACTCGGCGTCGGTGGACAGGTCGAGGAGGGCGATGTCGTCGGCTGCGAGGTCTCGTAGGAGACGGCGCACCTGTGTGTCGGTCTGTGCGGTCCGGGCAGGCACGTCGGCCATGCCGATCGCATCCCTGACGAGACGGATCATCACCGGCATGGGGAGCGAGGTGGCCTGTTCGAACATGCGCCATTCACGGTCGAGTGCGGCCTTGGCGTAGGCATTGTCCTCGTCGACGGCGGCCTGCTGGCGCCCACTGGCCACCAGGACGGCGGCGCGCAGGATCACCAGCGGCCACAACGCCTCCGCCTCCTCTCGGGAGAGCGGCCGAACGGCATGGAAGGCGCGGACGGCCGGAAGCAGGTGGTGCGGCTCGATTCCGTCGTGGTGGAGCAGCGAGGACAGCGACACGGCGAGTTCGCCGACCGCCCAGCTCGTGGTCACGTCACCGAAGTCGATGACCCCGTCAGGCATGGGCGGCCGGTTGTCGGGACAGCGGATCAGATTGTCGTCGGTCAGATCCAGGTGCACGGCCTGCAACGGCAGTGCGGCGGCGAGCTTCTGGACGTGTGCCCAGGCCTCGGCGGTCGAGTTCTGGACGGCGGCACGCCGCTCGGGCTCGTCGATGTGCCTGGCAAGCTTGGCGACGACGCGATCGGCGTGCTGCGGGTCCCACTGGAGCACGCGGTCGAGGCCCGGGTGCCGGAAGCCGCGCAGGGCAGTGCTCACCTTTGCGACCATCGTGCCCATGGCCGCCACCGTGGTTGGTGACAGGTGTCGGGGCCCTGAGAGCGTGCCGCCGGGCAGGTAGCGCAGCAGGCGCGCGACGGCCGGACCGGTCTCGGTGTCTACCGTCGTGCGACGCGGGGAGCCGTCGGGGCGGCGCAGGACCGTGGCGATGCGCAGTTCCGGGCAGGCCGAGGCGATCAGGTCGGCTGCCACGTCCTGGGCGTCGATCTCCGCGGCGCCGAAGGCAGGGTTGGCGATCTTCAGAACCGCCGCGGGCGTCCCGTCGTCGCTGTGCAGCAGGAAGTTGGCGTCCTGCTGACTGCCCAGTGCTTCCGCGTGAGCAGTGATGCCGAGATGTTCGGCAGCGATCAGCTCCGCCTCGGCCCCCGCCACGCGGGGTGCCGGAAGGGCGTCCTCGGCGAAGAAGTCGACCGTACGGTACTTGTCGGGCAGCATGCGGTTCCTCGGCTGGTGCGGGCAAACAGGGCTGAGACGCTCGGACGCGTCAGTCGACATGCCACAAGAAGCGATGCGTGTGGATCCCGAAGTAGGGGAAGTTCTCCACGGATGCGACCCCCTCGACGGGCCGCACGACGTCGTTGATGAAGTCCAGAAGATCCCGAGGCCGACCGCACACCACCTCCGCGAACAGGTCGAAGCCGCCGGCGGTCAGGACCGTGTACACCACTTCGTCATGCCTGGACAGCTCATCGGCGACCGCCCGGGGATCGCCGTCGATACGCAAGCCCAAAAGCGCCATCGTCTGCTGGCCCATGGTCATCGGGTCGGTCACTCCCACGACCTGGACCGCCTTGGTGTCGATCAGCCGCTGCAACCGGAGTCTCGCGGCGGAGGGTGACAACCCCACCTTCGGCCCCAGATCGGCGTACGGGATCCGGCCGTCGACCTGCAGCTCCCGCAGGATGGCCCGGTCAGTCTCGTCCATGAACCTCTCGCCCCTACACGATCTGCAGGTATCACGCTTGCTTCAAGTACAGTGCCGGACTATGACGCTCGATTCAAGCGTAGAGACGATGGAATCGAGTGAGATGCCTGGGGGAGTGCTCGTGAATTCCTCGTAGTCCTGACGGTCCCGGCCACGACGACGTCCCAAGGTGGCACCGGCTGGACTTCCACTCCCAGTGCAGAGGGAAGCGTCCGCCACTCGTCCATGCGTAGGTCGACTACGCGCGGTAGCGCGGTCGCGGGTGCCGCCGACCACGACCCAGCCGGAGCGGAACCCGGCGATGCGGTATGCCTTGGAAAGGCCGCTGAAGGTCAGGCAGAGGCTGTCGTGGGCGAAGGCCGCGGCGTGGTGGTGGCGTGCGCCGTCGTAGAGGATCTTCTCGTAGATCTCGTCGCACAGCAGGACGAGGTCGTGCCGGGTGGCGAGGTCGGCGAAGCCGCGGACGGTCTGTTCGGAGTAGACCGCGCCGGTGGGATTGTTCGGGTTGATCAGCACCAGTGCCTTGGTGCGGCTGGTGATGCGGCCGGCCCGCAGGTGGCCCGGCAAGCAGAACCTACCGGGCCAGTGCGGGCCCGCGAGTGGCTACGGTGCGACCTCGTACTTCACGACCGTGTCCTTGCAGCCCGCGGCCAGCTTCTCCAGCGCGGCCCGCTCCTTGTCGTCCGCGGTCAGCTTCCACCGCAGCTTCGTGGCTACCCGGTCGGAGGCGTAGGTGCACTGTGCGGACGCGGCCGACGGGAGCCATTCAGCCGGGTCCCGGTCTGCCTTGGACCGGTTCGTCTTCGCGGTGACAGCGACCAGCGACCTGTCGGCGTCGAGGTCGATTGCGTACTGCTCACGCCGCTCTGCCGTCCACTTCGAGGCCCCGAGTGGCGGGGAGCGTCATTCCAACTGTGCTGTAGTCGAAGCTGTTGATGGTGTCTGCCTGGTGTCAGGGGCGAGCGCTAAGGTACTTGGCCGTGGACGCTACTGATCTTGATTACCGGGCCCGGACACGGTCCGGCTGCATCCCGCCGGAGCTGGTCTCGCGGCTGCTCGAACGAGGCCATGCCGACGTGGTGGAGTTGCAGGCCGGACGCGGGGAGTGGTTCTGCGCGCTGGCGTGGGCTCGGGTGCTGGGTCATCAGGGCCGAGAGGCCGACGCGTTGGAGGCGCTCGCCCCGTACGTGGCGACGGGCTGGTGGACGGCTGTTGTTGCCGCGGCGGAGTTGCTGGAGGTCTGGGACCGCATCGACGAGGCGATCGAAATCACCCGGACCCGCATGGAAGTCGGGCACCCGATGGCTTTGGAGGCCTACGCGAGGCTGCTCGCCCGGCACGGCCGCGCCGAGGAGGCGTTCGATCTGCTCGTGCCGCACGTCGACGACTGGGTGCTCGCCACCGCCCTCGTCGACGTCGCCTCTGTTGCCGGCCGCGACGAGGAGGCGGCCACGCTGCTCGCCGGCCGGATCCGGGCCGACCACTGCTGCGACGGCCCGTGGTGCTGCCGCGGCCTCGATTCCGACATGGCGCTCGGCCTGCTCGCGACGATCCGCGAGCGCCAGGGCTACATCGATGAGGCCGTCGCTCTGCTCCGCCGCCGACAGATCACCTCAATCAACAGCCGAGACCAACTTGCCGAACTGTTGGCCCGGCACGACCGAATCGAGGAACTGCGCGCCTACGCCGCGCTGGACGGACATGAGGAGGCCGTACAGCAGCTGGCGGAGCTGCTGGAGAAGGGTGACGATGTGGAGGGCGCGATCGCCGTATACGGGCACGCCGACGGCCCCGCGGCCCGGAACCCGAACTCGGCCTACGAACTCGCGCAGCTCTTGGCCCGACACGGACGGGGCGGAGAGGCGATCGCTGTGATGCGCGCCCAGGCCGACGTCCATCCTGGCGACAACTGGATTCTCCACGCCTTGTCCGAGCTGTGCCTCGACCAGGGCCGCCCCGCCGACGGCCTGGCCCACCTCGACGCCCTCGACGTCCAGCGCGGGGGTGAGGACGAGTGGGAGTTGTACTGGATGCGGTTGCCGTTGATCGCCGCCTGCAGTGGGGTCGACGAGGCGGTTGAACAGGCCCGTGCCCACCCCGAAGGCGCCACCTGGTACGCGGCGGAGCACATCGCCCGCCTCCTTGCCGATGCCGGGCGCACCGAGGAAGCCGTTTCCGTCCTCCAGCAGCACGACCACAGGAACAGCCACGACCTCGCTGGCTACCTCTTCGACCTCGGCCGCGTTGAGGAGGCCCTGGCCATCCTGCTGCACAGAAGCCCCCCGCCACCGCTCCTGCCGACGACACACCTGTGGTCCGACGAGCCACCACTCTGAAGCCCTGATCGAGTGTCGGTGATGACGGCCCATCACCCGATGGTTGGTGGGGCCTCGCGGTTGACGACAACCAGCACCGGTGCTCCACCGTCCCGGGTGGACATACGGGCTTCGAGGTAGGCGGTCCAGTCGGTGGCCGCGCGGTGCCGCCAGTACTCGGCGGTGACGGCGTGGGGACGGAGCAGGGGTGCTAGGACGGCCGGCGGCAGGTCCTCGGCGAGCTGGACCGGTGCGGTGGTGCGGGCTGGCCGGATGGGGATGTGGTGGGCGGCCAGGCGCTGGGCGAGGGCGGCGGAGGAGACGTGCTGGCCGGGGTGGGTGCCGGGGAAGAGCCAGTGGCGCGGTGAGTTCGTCGCCCAGCCGGAGGGCGGCGACTGGGCGGCGAGTTCGGCCAGGAGGAGCGCGACGGGTTCGGGCAGGCGGACGGGGGTTTCGGCGAGGACGAGCCGGCCACGGTGCCGCGGGGGGGGGGGGGGGCCGCCCGGCCCCCCCCCCCCGCGCCCCGCCTCTCACGCGTACAGTGCGGCCAGCTTCGGCAGCCGCAGCGCCACCCGCTCTGCGTCGTCGAAGTCGAAGTCCCACTCCGGGTCCAGCGCGGGGTATCTGATCGAGAACGAGCCTCCGGGCAGGTTCTCGCCGGTCGCCGCCCGGTGCGCCTCCCAGGCCACCGCGAGCATCCGCTCGCACTCCACCTCCTCCTCCCTCTCCGCCGCCGCGGCCCTGATCACCGGCAGCTCGGCCAGCGTGTCCGGATCGGCGACGACCCGCTCGAACACCTCACGCCCCTGCGCTGTCAGCCAGCCCCGGAAGTAGTCGAAGCCGTCGTCGGAACAGCCTCCGTTGATCGTGTACGCCGCCGCCCAGAGCGGTGCCCGGTAGGAAGCGGCCAACAGGTCCCGGAGCAGCTGCTGCGCGGCGACGATCTCCTCCACGGGCCGGGCGGCGAGCAGTTCACGGGCCCGCTCGACGACGGCCTCGGCGTCCGTCGGGTCGGTGACCTGTGCGCGGGCGTCGTCGATCAGATTCCAGAAGTCCGTGGTGTCCATGTGGTGCAGCACCTCCGGAGGGGTCTGACAGTCGGGCGGGCCTGAAGGCACTCCCTGATCGATGTGGCGCGCGTCACGTCTCGATGGTGAACCGGTCGGCCCACCCCGGACGACGAAGGGGTGTGAACAGAGAGCCCCTGGACGCGGATACCGAAGCGGACCTCGTGGCGGCGGTCGCCGACGGGGACCGCGTCGCCTTCGAGCTGCTCTACCGTCACTACGCCCCCTGGCTGACCGCCAGGCTGCGCCACCGCTGTGCCGACGAATCGCTGCTCGACGACATGGTTCAGGAGACGTTCCTGGGCCTCTGGCGCAGCTGTTCCTCGCCCGGCCGGCCGCCACCGCGGATCGACGACATGGCGGGCTGGCTGTGGCGCGTCGCCTCCCGGCGGCTCGTGGACCAGGCCCGTGCGGGCGGTGCCCGCGCACGGCTGTGGCAGGCGCTGCGACGGGCGCGCCCGCGCGTTGAGCGGTCCGCCGAGGAACGGGTGCTCGACAGCGCCGAACACGGTGATCTGGCCGACGCGCTGGCCAGGCTGCCCACCGAGTTGCGGCAGGTCATGCAGACCCTGGTCGTGGACGGCCTGACCGTACGGCAGACGGCGAGCCTGCTGGCACTGCCACCCGGCACCGTGAAAACCCGCGCGATGCGCGCCCGCACACTGCTGAAGCGGGAACTCGGGGGCCCGGAACCAGGGCCCGAACCGGAACCAGGACCGAGCCCGATGCCCGGGCGCGCGAGGAGACGACGATGACGACGTACCGGAGCGGCGACCCACACCCGCCCGACCCCTTGCTCCACAGCTACGCACGCGGCGAGACGGCGACCGTCGCCCTGCGCACCGTCGAACCTCACCTCGACGGCTGCCGACTCTGCCGTGCGAGGCTCGCCGACCACCTCGACCCGGCCGCCGCGGACCGTGGCTGGGGACGACTCGACGCGGCGATCGACGCGCCCGTGCCGGGCCCGGGAGAGCGGCTGCTGCTGCGTGGCGGGGTGCCGGACCACCTGGCCAGGCTGCTGGCCGCCACCCCGGCACTGCGCGCGTCCTGGGTAGGCGGGGCAGCCCTGACACTGCTGCTGGCCGCCTTGGTCGCACGGCTCGCGGAACCGTCCGGCACCCCTCTGGTCTTCCTCGGCCTCGCCCCGCTGCTGCCCGTGACCGGCGTGGCCGTCTCGTACGGCAGACGCTGGGATCCCGCGCACGACATGGGTCTGGTCACCCCGGTGCGGGCCTTCCGGCTCGTCCTGCTGCGCACCGCGGTCGTGCTCGCCACCTGCGTCGCGCTCACCGCTGCCGCGAGCACGGTGCTGCCCGGGCCCGCACGCGTCACCCTCGGCTGGCTGCTGCCGGGATGCGCGCTCACCGCGGTGAGCCTCGCCCTCGCCGTCCGGATGGAATCCACGACGGCGGCGGCAGCGGCCGGGGCGGGCTGGCTGGCGCTCCTGGCCGTCACCCGTGACTCGCATGCCGTCTTCACCGCCCAGGGGCAGCTCGCCTCGGCCGCGGTGCTTGCCGCGGCCTCGACGGTCGTCCTGCTCTCCCGTACCGCGTTCGACCGGCCCGCCCACCGATGGAGGACTGCCCGATGACGATCGAACACACCATTCGGACAAGAGAGTTGGGTGTGCGGTACCGCCGTTCCGTGGCGCTCGACTCGGTGACTCTGGTGCTGCGGGCCGGAGTCACCGGTCTGCTCGGGCCCAACGGCGCGGGCAAGACCACCCTGCTGCGCACCGTGGCCACCGCACTCGTCCCCGACAGCGGGGAGATCAGCGTGCTCGGCCGCGACCCCCGCGACCCCCGGGAGCGGACCGAGATCCGGCGGCGGCTCGGATTCCTGCCGCAGGACCCAGGCTTCCATCCGCACTTCACCGTCTTCGAGTTCGTGGACTACGTGGCGATCCTCAAGGAGATGACCCACCGGGCACGCAGGCACGACGAGGTCCGCCGAGTGCTCGACGCCGTCGGGATGAGCGAGCACCGGGGCCGGCGCATGAAAGCCCTCTCCGGCGGGATGCGGCAGCGGGTGGCGCTGGCCGCCGCGCTCACGGGTGCGCCCGAACTCCTCGTCCTGGACGAGCCGACCGTCGGACTCGACCCCGAACAGCGCCTGAGATTCCGTGAGTTGATCGCCGAAGCCGGTGAGGGGCGTACGGTTCTGCTCTCCACCCACCAGACGGAGGACGTCTCCGCGCTCTGTCACCGTGTGGTGGTCCTCGACCACGGGGCCGTGAAGTTCGACGGCGACCCGGCGGGGCTGAGCGCCGTTGCCGAGGGCCGGGTGTGGAGCAGCGCCGAACGCGACCCTCACGCACTCGCGGGCTGGCGCACCGGCGCGGGGACGTTCCGCAACATCGGCAGCCCGCCCCCGGATGCCGAGACAGTGGCTCCGGCGTTGGAGGACGGTTATCTGCTGCTCCTCGACGCCACGACCCGAACGGCAGGACGGGGGGTCACGGCATGACCGCCACGACGACCGAGGCCCCTGCACGGCCCGGCGGCGACGGTACGGACTCCGCGGCGCGATCCGCCACGCGGTCACTGGCCCGTACCGAAGCGGTGCGGCTGCTGCGGCACCCCGCCGTGCTCGTCGCGTTCGCGCTGTACGCGGCACAGTGGGCGTACAGCGCGTACGCGGGACACGACCGCTACCCGGTGCTGCAGGACGAGGACCGCTACACCCAACCACCGCTCCTACTGATCGCGGCGGGAACACTCCTCGCGGCCAACCTCGCCGCGCTGCGCCCCCACCGGCACGGCACCGACGCGATGTTCGACCTCCTGGTGCTCCCGCCTTGGCGGCGCACCTGCGCCCACCTGCTCTCCCTGCTGCCGCTCGCCGCACTGTCGGCGGCCGTTGCCGGGGCCCGTACCGGTTACGCGGTGATGCAGGACGGGGCGGTCGGCAGTCCCTCCGGGGCCGAACTCGCCACTGGACCGTTCGTCGTCCTGCTTTCCGGTGCGATCGGCGTCCTCGCCGCCCGTCTCGTACGGTCCGTGGCGGCCGGGCCGCTCATGGTGGCCGGGCTCGGCATCGTGACGGTGGCCGGTGCCCTCCAGCCGCGGTCGGACTGGCGCTGGTGGGGTCTCGTCGCCGTGGAGGACGAGAACCGGGCGCCGCTGCCCAGCTCCCTCATGCACCGTCCGGCGGGCTGGCACCTGCTCTATCTGGCCGCGCTGCTGGCCCTGGTGGCGGCCGTGGCCCTGCTGCGCTCCGGCCGCCGTGTCACCCCCGGCCTCGGGGCCGTGACCGGCCTCGCCCTGGCCCTCGCGCTCGTCGCGGGATGCGTGCAGCTGCGCGGTGTCCCGGACGAGGTCTCCAGGGCCCGCTCGGCGGCCGAACGGGCTCCGTCCTCGCAGCAGGTGTGCGGTATGCGCGGACCCGTCGACTACTGCGCGTTCCCCGAGTTCGCGGACCGCTCCCAGCAGTGGGCGCAGGTTGCCGAGGGGATACGGCGGTGGGTGCCAAAGGGTGCGCGGGAGAAGAGGTACGTCGTACGTCAGCACCTCGTTCCGGACCTGCCCGCCGGCGGTCTCGTACCCCCGCTGCCACTGGAGAGCTGGGCGGCCGACGACCGTGCGGCCCGGACGCCCGACGCCCTGCCGGTCGGCACGGACTGGGGCACGCACAGCGACGTGGCGGGCGACCGGATGCTCGCCTTCGCCGCAAGCCTCGCTCACCGGTCGGTGACCCGGGAGTCCTCACCCGCCCCCGAACACGGCGTGGTCTGCCGCTCCAGGGGAGTGCTCACGCTCTGGCTCGCCGTCCGGTCGACCACCGATACCCGGGCCGCCTACGACTCCCTGGCCGGGCGGTCCTTCGGTGGCATCATGCTCAACAGCTTCGACGCGGACACCGGACTCGGCTTCAACCGCCGCGAACAGGGCCTCGTGGACGAGCTGTTGGGACGAGACGCCGCCGACATCGGTGCCAGGGTGCAGCGGTCCTGGGCCGAACTCAGCGCACCGTCCACCACCACCGACCGGGCGGCAGCCCTCCTCGGTGTCCCCGCACCCCCGCCCGCGCCCAGGGAGGACGAAGGGGTGTGCGCCGTATGAGCCCCGCCACCCCTGCCGCCCCCGTCGCGGTGCTCTGCGCGCTCCTGCGCCCCGACCTGCGCGCGGCCCGCACCCGCCCCCTGCTGGCAGCCGGAACGGCGGGGCTGGCCGTCACGGCCGGCCCCGCCGCGTTCCACACCCACATCGAACCGGCCTCGGCTGCGCTGCTGCTGCGGTTCGCCACCGTGCTCGGCGCCCTCGGACTCGCCTTCCTGCTGGACGATCCCGCCGCCCGTACGACCGAGGTGCTGCCGGTGACGAAGGCACTGCGCAAGGGCCTGCGGATGGCCTTGGGGCTCATGGCCTTCGGGGTCTTCTGGGGTGCCTCGGCCGGTCTCGCCCGGCTCGGGGTGGCGGCCAGGGGGCGGGAGGCCTTCCCGCTCGGCGCCCTTGCTACGGAGGGTGCCGCACTCGCCGTGCTCACGCTGGCCCTGGCCCTGCTGGGGCTGCGGCTCTCGGCCTCCGGATCGGGCAGCCCACTCGCGGCCCCGGCACTGGTCCTGCTGCTCGCGACGGCGCTCCTGCTGCCGGACCGGTTCGCCCTGTTCCCCGCACCGGGTGCTCCGAACGCGGGCGTCGCCGCCCTCCGTTGGGGCGCCCTGCTCGTCCTCGCACTGTGCTTGAGCGGATGGGAGCTGTGCGAGCGGCGAACCGCACACCGAGGGAAGGGAGTCCGGCGGACATGGAGGTATGAGCGGCACAGCGATCCGAGGCCGGGGAGCTGACCGAGCTGGCGATGGCCTCGAAGGCCCACTGGGGCTACGACGAGGCGTTCCTCGCCTCCTGCCGTGACGAACTCACTCTGCACCCGGCCGACCTCGACCGCCGTCGCCGAGGAGGACCGCCGCTTCCTGGGCTTCACCACCCTGGACGGCGCCCCGCCCCCAGGGCGGCCTCGGCATGAGGTTCGTCGCCCCGGACGCGCTGGGCCGGGGCATCGGCCGGCTCTTGTTCGAGCACACCATGACGCAGGCCCGCCGCTTCGGCTTCGCACGACTCACCATCGGTGCCGACCGAACGCGGAACCCTTCTACCTCGTGATGGGCGCGCTACGGATCGGGGCGACCCCGTCCGGATCGATCCCCGGCCGGGCGTCATATCCCGCCGCGCTGAACTGAAGCGTGCGGTCAACGGCGGCCCACTCAAGCAACGCGCTGCAGGAGTTCTGGAACGCCTTGGGCCACCGGATGGTCTTTGAAGCGCGGGACGAGGTCGCGTACGAGTTGTACGCAGCGGGGAGCACCGATCCCCTGGACGAGTTCCAGCGATTCGAGCACGAACCCGAGACGGGTGCCGCTAAGCCGCCGGAGAGATCTTGAAGGACCAGTGACGGGACCATCCGCGAGAAATGCTGCGACACCTTGATGTGGCAGGCCCGAAAATCGCTCGATGACGACCAAGAAGCGTTGCCTCACCCTCCATGTTGTCGTTCCTGATCTTCCGCAGAGGGGCGCAGGCGTCGAGGTCCGACCGGTGGTCGACAGTGAGGACATCTTGGCTGAGGTGTTCACGGAAGGGCCGGGCGAAGATCCCAAGTACCTCTTGCTGCCGGATGGCCCTCTCATGGCTGGTCCTGAGCCTCACGAGGTACGGCTGGCCGAGGCAACGTGCACCGAAGGGTGCTGCGGCGCTCTCTACGTGACCATCCGGCGCGACGGCGACCACGTGATCTGGAGCGAGTGGCGGAACCCCGACGAGGACAACGTTGACCTGCCTGAGTTCTGGTTCGATGCTCGGGAGTACCAGACAGAGGTAGAGCGAGCCGTTGCGGACCACAGCTGGGAGTGGCCAGCACGCACCGTTGCGCGGCTGTTGGAGCTGGATCTCAGAGAGCGCGCCAGATGGCCAGCACAATGGGAATGTGAACTCGGCGGTGTGTCCGCCTGGCTTTGGGAGCCTGACCAGATCAACCTCTTCCTCTTCCATCCGGGCCGCTCGGCCATCGGGGAAGATCGCCCATGGCTGCAGTTCCGGATGGTGCTTGACGTCTCCAATGACGACCCTGAAAGTCAGGCCGAGAGACTTGCTGGGCAACTCGTGGCGGGTGACCCACGTCAGACAGCCGAGGTCTGCGGCGGATCTCCGGAGTACGCCAGACAGCTTGGTTATCCGTGGCCGCAGCGGCGGGGGGCCTGAACGCGAGGAACACGGCACGCGGGCAAGAACAGTGCAGGGTTGGAACACTGCCTCTTCACCAGTCGGGGACGTGTTCACGTCGGCCGCGCACGCGCTGGACGACGTGTGGCCCGGCGTCATTCCCGGCCTGCCGCCCGCCGTCTCCTACGCGATCGCCGCCGTTCACCCGCCCGTGCCGGGTGAACGGGCCGAGGCCGGCCGACCGCGCGCGGAGATGGCCCAGACCGTCATCGACGGCGGCTGGTCCCCCTCCCCGCCGGGGCTCGCAGGCTGCCGCCGCCTGCACTGCCGCTACGAACGCAAGGCCGAGCACTTCCTCGCCTTCACCAGCCTCGCCTGCACCCTCGTCGAGCGCCGGTGATGCCACCGAGTCAGGGTTCGCCCCGCAGACAGGTGTCGACCGCGTGACCGTTCGGAAATGGCTCGGAGACTTCCTCTGGGTGACCGCACTTCGGCCATCGTCAGGCGGGTTCTGCGGTCAGGATGCGAGGCGGCTGGTGTCCAGGTCCAGGTCGAACGGTTCGGGCAGGCGGATGGCCGTCCCGAACGGGTGGGGGCCATCAATGAGGGTGCAGCCGAGTCGGCCGGGCTCGGAGAACAGGGTGACGCTTCCCTCGATCCGGTCGAAGAGCAGGTACAGGGCAGCCCCGTACTCGGCCGACCGGCGGCGCTTCACGACCTGGTTCGTTTCGGCGTTCGACTCCGACGTCACCTCGACGATGAGGTGCGTCTGGTCGGGGAGGAGCGCGCCGCCGCCCTTCGCGAGGTCCTCGGGAACGACGGCAATGTCGGGGACGTACCGGTTCGATGTCCCGGGCAGATCGAGGTTCCCGGATCCTTCGACGCAGCCGAGCTCGTCGACCCGGTCCTCGATCTGCCGCCGGACCGCTTTCGCGGCGCGTTCGTGGTCCCAGGTCGGTGTCACCGGCTCGATGATCCCCTCGACGATCCGGACACGGTCTGTCTTCAGGGGGCGCGCCCTGGCTGTCATAGCCTCGGTGTCACCGCATCTGTGACAGTTGCGTCGCCGTTGGGTGAGGCGGGGCCGGCCCCGAGCGCGCGGCGCCCGGCCGTCGGACGCGGTTTCTGCTCTGCGGCCGGGGTTGCGGGGAGGCGCTCGGCGGCGAGCTGGGTGCGCGGCGCGGGCAGCAGCTCGGCGTCTCGTACACGGAACAGGTTGTTGAGCGACACTGAAAATGCCGACGGTGCGGCGCTGAGGATGCCGACGAACGAGACGAAATGCCCCGCTGGGAGTGGTCCCAACGGGGCGGTTGTCGGTGAGGTGTCGTTTTGGTCGGCAAGGTGTCGGGGTGGTTCATGTGGGCTTTGCGCGTCACCTGGCACCAGATGACTGGAGGTCACCTTCGTGTGAGGGCAGTGCTGGCGTTGATGGCCCAGTGGTTGGCTTGTAGAACTCGGTCCGCGAATGTCACATTGCGTTCGTCGATGAACTGGAAGCCGAGAGATCGGCAGATGCCGTTCGAAGGTCCGTTGCCCGTTGCTGGAAATGCGTGCACGAGCCCCCAGCGGTCCTCGTCCCGTGCCTGTTCGAGCAAGGTGCGGACCGCGAGTTTGGCCAGTCCGCGTCCCTGGAATTCCGGCAGGACCATCCATCCGATCTCCGACATGGGCCCGTCCTCGGTGTCGTGAGACCATATGGTCACCGTTCCTGCCACGACTTCAGGTGCGGCAGGGTCAGGGATGATCATCTTGGTCCAGTCGCGATCTGCCGCTGCCTTGTGGACGTCGCGTCGGACTTTGTCCTCCATGCCTTCGCGTGGCAGTGGTCCGCCGAGGTCGGTCATCATGGCGGGATCGCACCGCATTCTGACGTATGCATCGACGTCATCAAGCTGGACGTTGCGTAACTGCATTGGCTTCTCCTTGCTCCCTGGACTGCTCAAATGATCCGACATGACGACTATCGGCGGTCTCTGTCTCCTTTGCGCGGTCTGAAGCGGCCCTTCGGCGACTCGGCAGCCAATCCGCCTGGTGAACCTGCGTCCTTGGTTCAGTTGAGGATTTCGGTGACGGCGGACTGGGCGGCTTTGTCGTCGACGATGGACTTGCCGGTGGCGAACCATGCCTCGCCGGGCTGGTACGACTTGCCGCGGGGGCGTTCGCGGAGCTTGCCGATTCGGCCCAAGCGGACGCGCAGGGAACAGCCAGCCCGCCGGCATGGTTGCATCGACCGAGGAACCGGCGCCGCACGGGCAGGGAACACGGAGACCACAAGGTCGTCCGCCCCACCAGGATCCGGGCCCCAGGATCGCGGTACGCACGCCGCGCACTCGGACCAAGACGTATTTCTGCAGGAGGAACTGTTTCATGACTGAACGGCCCTTGACGCTCATGGCAGTACACGCCCACCCCGACGACGAGGCCACCGGAACCGGAGGGGTCCTTGCGCGGTACGCGGCGGAAGGCATCCGCACGGTTCTGGTGACGTGTACCGACGGCGGTTGCGGTGACGGTCCGGGAGGTGTCAAGCCGGGCGATCCCGGGCACGATCCGGCGGCGGTCGCCTTGATGCGCCGCCAGGAACTTGAGGCGAGCTGTGACGTCCTGAAGGTCAGCGATCTGGAGATGCTGGACTATGCCGACTCCGGGATGACGGGCTGGCCAAGCAACGACGCCCCCGGATCCTTCTGGCAGACCCCCGTGCAGGAAGGCGCGGCCCGACTCGCGGAACTCATGCGGCACTACCGGCCCGATGTCGTCGTCACCTACGACGAGAACGGCTTCTACGGCCACCCCGACCACATCCAGGCCCACCGCATCACGATGGCGGCGCTGGAGATGACCGCGCTGACACCGAAGGTGTACTGGACGACGATGCCCCGCTCGATGATGCAGCGGTTCGGCGAGGTCATGCGCGAGTTTCATGAGGACATGCCGGAGCCGGATCCTGCAGAGGCCGCTGCGATGGCCGAGATCGGCCTCCCCGACGATGAGATCACCACGTGGGTGGACACGACGGGGTTCAGCGGTCAGAAGTTCGACGCGTTGGCCGCGCACACCAGTCAGGGCGAGAACATCTTCTTCCTCAAGATGGGCAAGGAGAGGTTCGGCGAGTTGATGGGCATGGAGACCTTCGTACGTGTCCAGGACGCCACCGGCGCGGCCATACCCGAGAACGATCTCTTCGCCGGACTGCGCTGATCCGCCCGTCCAACCGGCGCGCACGGGAGAGGGCTGGTGAGGAAGGCGCCGTCCATGGGCATGGATGACGTCTCGCCGGTCGAGCGGGAAGAAGAGGTCTTCAAACACTACGAGAGGCCTTACGAACGCGGTACTGGGCGCTGCTTCGCACGCCGCTGACCAGCCTCCGTCGCATGAGTGCGCCAGCTTCCGAAGGACTGGGTCGTCAGCGTGCAAGCCGAGGAGCTTTTTGGCCTCCACTCCTTCGCCACCGGTCTGGAGAAGGACCCAGCGTTTGTCCAGGTGGGACTTGAAAGGATCAAGCTGGCCGGGTCGTGGTTGCCGTCCTGTCCCGGGCGGCGACCTGGGCCAGGTAGGCGTTGTAGGCGGCGAGTTCGGCGTCGTCGTCGCGGTCGGCCTTGCGGTCGCTGCGAAGGGCGGCGCGGCGGTCGCTGGCGGCCCACTGGACGAGCAGTGCGATCAGCACCAGCACGGTGGGGATCTCGCTGAACGCCCAGGCGATTCCGCCGCCCATGTTCTGGTCGTCGAGCGGGGCGACGTGCCAGGAAGGCGGTGGGTGGGCGTAGAAGCCGACGATCAGGCCGCTGGACATCATCACGGCGATGCCGAAGAAGGCGTGGAACGGCATGCCGATGAACAGCTCCAGCATCCGCAGTACATGGGACGGGCGCCGGGGGGGCGGGGTCGACGCCCATGATGGGCCAGAAGAACAGCAGGCCGGTGGCCAGGAAGTGCACCAGCATCCATTCGTGACCGAGCCAGCTGCGCATGGACAGATCGAACAACGGCGTGAAGTACAGGACGTAGAGGCTGGCGATGAACAGCGGCAAGGTGAACAGCGGGGAGGCGATCACCCGGGCCAGGCGGCTGTGCAGGAACCAGGTGATCACCTCCCTGGGCCCGGTGCGGCCCTTCCCGGCGGTGGGCAGGGCCCGCAGGGCCAGGGTGACGGGTGCGCCGAGCAGCAGCAGGATCGGCGAGAGCATGGACAGCACCATGTGCTGGACCATGTGCACGCTGAACAGCATCATGCCGTAGCCGTTGATGCCGGTGCAGGTCACCGCTGCGAGGCTGAGGACGCCTGCGGTCCACAGCAGGGTGCGGTGCAGCGGCCAGCGGTCGCCGCGGCGCCGCAGCCGCCATACGGCCAGGCCGTAGAGGGCCAGGGCCAGAAGGCAGGCGAGGGGTTCGACCGGCAACGGTTGGGGGTGCCAGGCCAGCATCCGTCCCAGGGTCGGTGGTGCCATCGGCATCCACATCGGCCCGGTCATGTGCCCATCCATATTCATGTCCGTGTGATTCATGCCGTCCATGTCGTCCCTCCAGCAGGTATTGGCCGACGTGCTTGCCCGGTGTGGTGCCGCCCGGAACAGTGAAGGCGGCACTGGGGCTTGTGGCGGGTGAGGTGGTCTCGGGCCGTGTATGCGGCGGCGCCGGCCGCCGTTCCGGCGACGAGGCCAGGGCCCCGGTGGTGTCCGCGGTGGTCAGCAGCGCGGGAGATGGCGGCTCGCCGGTGGTGGTCGTCGTGTGGATGTCCGGCGTCGTGGTGCCGTGTGCCGTGGTCTGACATGTCAGGGTTGGCAGCCTTGTGAAGTCCGTGGAGGTGGTGGCGAGGGCCCGGCATAGCGGCCTCAGGCTTGCGGCGGTTTCCACGCGGGCTCTCGCCTCGGCTCAGTTCGACGGCTGGTACTTCGTCGGCTTGACCGGGACCTGGACCGTGATGGAGTCGGATACGGCGAATCGCAGGTGCAAGGTGACCGTCTCGTCGGCTGTCGGCTTCTGCTTCAGGCCCATCAGCATCAGGTGGTTGCCGCCAGTGCGCAGGGCCAGGGTGCCGCCCGCGGGGATGGTGAACGACTCCACCGGCTCCATCTGGTTCTCGTTCTCGACCGTGGTGCGATGCATCGTCACCATCGAGGCGATGTCGCTGGTCACACTGGTCAGCTCGTCGGGCTGACCGCCGGTGTTGGTGATGGTGAAGTAGCCGGCGGCCATCTCGGCGGTCACCGGCTGGCGTATGCAGGCGCCGGTCACCTTCAGCATCGGCTCGATGTGGGCCACGGACTCCGTGGGTGAGGACGACGTGGACTGTGCCACCGGGGACGAGGAGGAACAGCCGGTCAGTGTTGTGCTGCCGAACAGCAGGGCGGCGATCGCGGCGCGTGGAGGTGGTGTGCATGGAAGGCTCCTGCGTACGAAACGGTGGGGCATTCCGTCCGCTCCGCTGAACGGCGCGGCACGTATGCCGGGAGAGGGGCAAGCCGGCCCGATCCGCTCGCGCCCCCGTCGGCCGAACGCCGTGCACGCACGGAAGCACCCCGGGCCGGAGCCCGTCGGTGGCGAGTGCGTGGCTACGGCCCGGCGGTGCGGGTGCCAGAAGCGGAATCGCCAAGGGCACCGAGCGCTCGACAGGCATGACACAGCACCCGTCACCGGACAGACCGTGTCCAGCGAGAGGGAGAAAGTCGGAGGACTCTCGCCCATGGCACCTGAGCAGCCGTGTACATCCCCGCGGGCTCGGGTACGCGGGAAGGGCCAGGCCGCCAAGACCACCGCGGGCGGCCCCCTGCGGGCGACACACGTGTGCAGCACAGCGGACCGGAGCCGCCGAGCGCCGGCATCCTCTGCCCGGCGGCGTGCGGTGAGCGCCGCCAGCAGTCGTCGAGGGCGGGCCGGCCTGGGACACCCGTACTGTCAGCCGGTCATTTCTCTTCCGCTCAGGCGAGCTTGGCGATCAGCTCGGCGATGTCCTTGCGGCGTCCCGTGTAGAACGGAACCTCCTCACGGACGTGCATCCGCGCCTCGGAGGCCCGCAGGTGGCGCATCAGGTCGACGATCCGGTACAGCTCGTCGGCCTCGAAGGCGAGGATCCACTCGTAGTCGCCGAGCGAGAAGGAGGCAACGGTGTTGGCCCGGACGTCGGGGTAGCCGCGGGCCATCTTGCCGTGGTCCGCGAGCATGCGGCGGCGGTCCTCGTCGGGCAGCAGGTACCAGTCGTAGGAGCGCACGAAGGGGTAGACGCTGATGTAGTTGCGCGGCGTCTCGTCGGCGAGGAACGCCGGGATGTGCGACTTGTTGAACTCGGCGGGGCGGTGCAGCGCCATGTTCGACCAGACCGGCTCGAGCGCCAGGCCCAGCCGGGTGCGGCGGAAGAGGTTGTACGCCTCCTGGAGCTGGTCGGCGGTCTCGGCGTGCCACCAGATCATGAGGTCGGCGTCCGCGCGCAGGCCCGACACGTCGTAGGTGCCGCGGATCGTGACATCCTCGTCGGCAAGCTGGTCGAACAGCTCCTGGACCTCCTCGGCGTACCCGGCGCGGTCCGCGGGCAGGACGTCGCGGAGCTTGAAGACTGACCAGAGGGTGTAGCGGATGACCTCGTTGAGGTCCTTGGCCAGCTTGCCCTTGTTCGGGATCCGGCCGGCCTCGGTGGCGGGGGTGTCGTCACTCATGTTCCTTATTCTCCTGATATTCAGTGCAGACTCTGTACCGGATGCTTGTTCGCCTATTACCGGGTTCGTAATTCACGGGATGAGAGGTTTACCGTCGGGTGTCATGACGTACCACTCGCCGCCGTTCAGGAAGACGTCCTGTCCGCGGTGTTGCCCCGGCGCCTTGTCAGCGGCGTATCGGTAGAGCGGCCAACCGTGATAAGTGACGACGCGACCGTCGGCGGAGTCGGGCAGAGTACCCAACATCCTGCTTGGAACCTCAGAGTTTCAGTTCCCGCGTGGTTTGTGGTCCGGGGGAAGACACAAGGAGCCGAGGTTCATGTCCAGGGTTCATGGACTGAGGGTGTGTTTTTGCGCAGTCAGGTCAGGCCCGCGCAGCTGCTGTTGGTTCTTCGTTGGCGGAGGCGAGTTGGCGTAGGGCGAGGGCGGCTCCAGCGCCTGGGATGAGGGCCAGGACGATGGTCGTGCCTCGTTTCATTGGGTCGCGTAGGACGCTGAGGATGGCGACGAGGTACGCGCAGCCGTGGATGGGGCCGGTCAGCGAGGCAACGGCGGGATAGTGCAGGGTGGCCAGGTTGATCAGGAGGACAGCCAGGGAGGCGAACTCGACCACGGCCGCGATTTTTAGATGAGTGCGGTTGCGGCCCATGGTCATGCTCCAGTGGTGGAGCCGGGGCGAACGATCATCAGGACGGTGACAATCGCCCACAACAGGTTGAAGAAACCGGTGAACATGGCTAGCCGAGCCGTGCGTGACTGTTCGATGGGGTTGTGGTTGGTGATGTCATCGAGGAGTTTGTCCTGGCGGGGCAGCACGAAAGCGACGAGGATGCCGGCCGCGGCTGCGGTCAGGAAGATGGACGTGATCAACCAACCGCTACCCAGGGCGTTCATGTAGGAGGCGGTGGCGAAGCCGAGGACGGGTACGGTCAGGCCGATGCCTGCATAGACGCGGCAGATGCGGTGCAAGAGCTGGACGGTTGCGGTCCCGGACGGATCTGGGCCGTTGGCTACCGCACGACGGGCGGCTGGCGGGAACATGCTGGCGGCGACACTGACAGGGCCGATCGCAATGATGGCGGCCAGGACATGGAGAGAGAGGAGGATCTTGGTCATGGCTGGTTGCACTTTGCGGAGTTCAGGGTGTCTTCGGTGAGCATGAAGGTTCCTTGGTGCAGGTATGTGGACGCGCCTCCGCCGGCCATGGAAGGGCACCACTCGGTGTCCTGCGCTTGCGTTCGAAGCCATCGGCGGAGTGCCCGTTGTGGTGACGAAGGGATGCCATCGCCTCCCTACTTGCAGGGCAACTGAAACCTAGCATGACTCTGCGACTCAAGAGCAGAGGGGGCTGAACTCCGTTGCTGCTCAACCTCTCTGTAGGCTGGCGCAATTGCGTGGGTGAACGAGGCTCTGGGGCGCCAGCCGTATCGTGCCCTTCGGTGTCCTCGATCCCGCGGACGTGGAACTCGCTGTCACTCGGGCAGTCCGACAGGCGCTGTCGGACCAGCACGCATGGATGGCTCGTGACCGAAGTCCGCGAGCGGTGCAACGTGATCGTGGCCGGAGCGAGCGCCGGGAGCACACTGATCACGGCTCAGCTTGGCGACATGTCGCCGGACACCCTGGATCTGGTCCTGATCGACTTGGCCCCCAAAGCCCGGCGAGGGGGACGTGTGCGGGTGCCTGTCCCTTCTTCAGGGAGCCGCTGCGGGAACAGCCTGAAGCGCCGTTGCGACAGTGGGCCGCCTCGTAATTCCCAAGAGGCTGCTGGTGGCAACGGCCATAATCGTGCGGTCAGTAGAGCCGCCACGTGGGAAGGGGGACACACGGCGCCGAATCTCAATCGCGTGGAACTCTCTGTCCTCGGTGCGCCGATGACTGTTGCCTGTGCGTACAACCATGACCGAACACCGCAATGCCTCACTCACGCCCGAGGGTCGACTGCGCCTGTGCCTCCGCGTGGCCGTCGGGCGGCCGATCGCCCACGTCGCCGCTGAAGCCGGGATCTCCCGCCGCTGCCTGGCGAAGTGGTACGCCCGATGGCGCGAGCACGGCGACGACGGCATCCTCGACCAACCCTCCCGACCGGCGGCCAGTCCCACCCGCACGAGAAGGGATATCGCGGACCTGGTCGAGGCACTCCGACGGCGGACGAAAGTACGGGCCCGCCCGGCTTGCTGCCGAACTGGAGCGGCTGCACGGCATCACCGTGGTGCCGGCCGCCGTGCACCGCATCCTCGTCCGACGTGGCCTGAGCCGGCTGCGTGATCCGGACCTGCCGATCGGCAAGGACCTGCGCGAAGTCGTCCGGTACGAGCATGAGCGCCCCGGCGGCATGGTCCACGTCGACGTGAAGAAGCTCGGCCGAAGGCGGACACTCCCAGCCCGGCCAGGTGCGCCGTCACACGGCCGGGGCCGCATCCCAGGTCCGCGACCGGCCCCAGACCTTCGACCACGAGGCCTACAAGCAGCGGAACACGGTCGAGCGGCGCATCAGTAAGCTCAGGCAATGGCGGGGCCTGGCCATTCGGTACGACAAGACCGCCACCATCCACCTCGCGGAGCTCCACCTCGCCGGCACCTTCATCTGGTCCGCGAGGTGATCCGAAGGAAACGGCCTAGCCGGGACGGGGCTCGCTCTCGACGGACGGACCCTATTACGTCGAGAACCACTTCACGGGGCGCCGTCGCGGCACGGTAAGCGCCGGACTCAGGTCCCGCAGTTCGTCGTCTGAGTAGTCGGCGAGCGTAACAACGAGGCCGAGCGGGATGCTGGAGGAGAGCCGGTATGTGGACAACGGTATACAGTCCACCTGCAGGTTCTGGCACGGTGGGGCCAGGGAGGCCGACAAGGAGACGTGCGTGGCAGAAGCGAGACATAGCGGCTCGACGGGGTATCCGATGAGTCCAACGATGATCATGATCCTACAGGCGCGATCCTTGGAAGCCCGAGTTGAGGACGGGCTGAAGGCGATGGGCCTGTCCCTACGTCGACTGGGTCTCCTTGGGCATCTGCGGGCGGATCCAGGAATTTCGTTCAGCGCGCTGGCACGGCGTGCAGGGATCAAAGTGCAGAGCCTGCACCCGATTGTCGAAGCGCTGATCGCCGAAGGCTATGTCAATACGGTCGGTGGCGTGGGCCAAGGCCGTGCGGCGGTGATTGAGCTGACGGACCAAGGCGTCGAAGCGCTAGAGCGCGCAAACCAGCTCCTCGCCGAGTATGACCGCGACGTGTTTGCCGAGGATGAGTGGAAGGATCTCGGTGCTGCCCTCACTCGGCTTGGAGAGGCGCTGTGGCGTCAGCGCATTGCCTCGTCTCGATCAGGAAACAAGTAGGCACCACCTCACCAGCCGACGTCGTTCGGGGATCGCGATCCTGTGAATCGGGGCACGATTGCATCGCTTTCGTCCCTTCTACGTGATCGAAGGGTGGGGTGCCGGCAACGCTGGTTAGGTGGCCGGTTCGGGAAAATGATGTCTGCCCACCGGTTGAAACGGACCACATCACCACCGGCCGGCGAACGCAACCTTGCGGGACTGATGCGCAGCGTTGCACGCTGATTGTCGGGCGTCCACACGCTGTAGCGACCGAGACCGCACTGGCTCGGCGCGCTGTCTGTTAGCCGAGTGCTGCATGCTCGGCAGTACAGGATGGCCCCGGATCGAGGAGCGCGTTCAGACGACCTTGGTAGCTCCCGCTCTTCGCTCGCCTGCGGGACGCAAGGGCCATCACCGCCCCGGACGCGGCCTGGTGTCGGCGTGTCTGTCCGGCTCTTCTCCATGAGGTCCACGACCTGCCCGCAGACTCTCCGGCCCTCACCTCATCGACCACCGACGAGACCGAGATGAAGGTCGACCTTCTCATCCGAACAACACTCGGCGCGCTGGGCGGCTCTTCTGCGACCTGGGTAGACCAAGCCCTCGACCCCTTGGCCGAGGCATCCGACAACGGTCCGTTCCCGCAGGCTCCCGAAGATTCCGGGTACGGCTGACCGGGAGACCGCACGGCGCTGGAGGCTTACGCTCGCGCCCATTGGGGCCTTCAGTTGAGTGACAAGCAGCTTGGCGGAGAGCTGCCGGCCCCGAGCGGCTCGCTCAGTCCTGGGAGCGGCGCACGTCCCAAAGCAGCAGGAGTCTGCCGAGGGCTGGGGATCGCTCAAACAAGGGCCAGTCGGCTCGCGCCAATGAAGTCCTTGACTCAGAGCGTCAGATGGAACAAAGGGTCTATGGCAACCGCCATGAAGACGAGGGTGAGATAGGTGATCGAACTGTGGAAGACGCGCATGGACCGGTCACTCGCTGTGTCGGATGTCCGGGTTTGCCAATAGAAGCGGCAGGCGTCGTAGAGGAACCAGCTACCCGATGCGACGATGACCGCCGAATACAGCAGCCCCATCCCGGCGGCCGGGATGAGCACCATCGAGCACAGCACTGTCGCGAACGCATAGGCGACCACTCGGGCGGCGACAAGGCGTGTGCCCCGCATAGCTCCGAGCATCGGTACGTTCGCGGCGCGATAGTCGTCGCGGTAGTTCACTGAGAGCGGCCAGTAGTGAGCGGGCGTCCAGAGAAACACCAGCACGAAGAGCACGACCGCCGGCCAGGCGAGCGTGTCGGTCACCGCGCTCCACCCGATGAGCGTGGGAAAGCAGCCCGCGATTCCTCCCCAGACGATGTTCTGCTCAGTCCGGCGCTTGAGCAGCACCGTGTACACCACCACATAGAAGAAGATCGCGAACGCAGACAACGCAGCCGACAGCAGGTTGACCGTGATGAGGAACCATGCAGTCGATGCGACGGCGAGAGCCCATGCGAATGTAAGCCCAGCGCGAGGCGACACCTCACCGGTCACGAGAGGACGCTTCGCCGTCCGCTTCATCCGCGCGTCCAGGTCCCGGTCGAGATACATGTTGAACGCCGCAGCCGACCCTCCACTGAGTATCCCGCCAGTCACGGTCGCAGCAATCAACCACAGATCGGGAATCGCTCGCTGCGCAAGCACCATCACGGGAGCTGTCGTCAGGAGCAGCAGCTCCAAGACGCGCGGCTTCATGAGCTCCACGTAGGCCCAGATCCGGCGGAGAAGAGGGCGACGGCATACAAATACCGGCCGTCCTGCGAGTTCGTGCATCTGATTCGACCCTTCGTGCGTGCCTCTTCGTAGAAGCCGCTTACAGTCTAGCTGCAAGTGGAGTCACCGTCCGCACGGGGCCACGTCCTCTGCCCGCCCGATGGCGGCGGGACGGTGCGCGGCACTGCGGAACACGTGGACGACCCTGGGCCGCCCAAGCGCATAGTTCAGCGCCCTCCTGCGGTTCTGCAGTCCCGACCGAAGCAGCGAGCGTCTTCAGGCCGGCCGACGTCATGCCGCGAAGAAGCAGACACAGGTCCGGCTGGAAGAGGACGTCCTGGGGGCCGGCAAGGCGGCCGCGCGTGCCCGCTGACTGGACTTCAACAAGTACGTGGAGCGACTCATCATCGAGGACACCACCGGCGCCCGCGCCGCCGGCATGGCAGCGGCCCAGCGGTTCATCGACGTGCACGGCCCGTTCCTCGACGATCTGTAGCAGCAGCGCGACGCCCGGTACACCGACCCGCAGCCGGGCGTCGCCACGTGATCCTGCGCGTCGACGAATCCTGGGTCCTCGAAGTAGCACAACGGGCCGGCCGCCGCGATCCGGCTGCCGACGACTACGGCGTGCCCATCGCCGCCGTCGCCCGCCATCACGGCGAGCTGCTCGATACCCCCGTCTGCGAAGGTGCCTACGCCCGCGCCGCCGCCCTGGTCCACACCCTGGGCCGCTGTCGTTGGCTGGCCCGCTCCCATCTCACCGCCGCCTGCACCGCCGCCCGCATCGTTCCCTTCCTGCGCACCTGCAAGCTCTGACCCCGGGCTGAGCGGGCCGGACGACCCGTTGTCCGAGCAGCGCCCGGCTTTGGCTTCACGGAGGGCAGCTGGGGTGCGGCGAGCAGAAGCACCCCGACGCCTGTGCCAGGACCGCCCCGTTGAAGGCGGGCCCGTCCCGGTTGGGGGGCTAGCCTCGCTGTTTCGGTTGGCGTCGGCTGATCCGGGTGATCCATGTGCCGGGGTCGCGGGGCTGTCTACGGACGTTGGGCATGGCGAGGTCCCGGCGCTGGGGCCGGGTGCTCCTGGGTGCTCGGGTCGTGGGTGGTCCGCGGCGACGTAGTCGGTCAGGTGGCGGGTCGGGGCAGTGCGATGAGGCGGCTGAACGCCGCGGCCAGTTCGTGGTGCCAGGGCCAGGTGGCGGCGATCCGCAGGCGTAGGCGGCGGGCTCCGCGGTCGGGGTGCAGGCGGTGTGTGCGGCGCGTCGGGCAGCGCAGTAGTTCGAGGGTGGGGGGAAGCGACACGGGCACAAGGCACTCCTGGCAAGGGTGAAGGGAAGAGACCGTGCGGCGCGCTCAGAACTCACTGCCCCGCAAAGGAACGGGCAGCGCCCAAGGCGTGGTTCACGCAGCAGGCACACCAAGGAGGGCGACGCCGGACGGCGTCGCCCTCAACGTCTTCCGATCACAGGAAGCAGCAGTGCGGGATGCACATGAATGCCACGTCATGAGCCTGCGAGTTGGCGAAGTCCCTCACGCCCGCCGGAGTTGGGAGACACGGCCTGGTGTATTGACCCGCATCGTTGTTAACGCGGGTGATGGGCGGGTGCCCGTCGAGTGCGGTGTGGCAGCGGTGGTGGTTGTAGGTGTGGAGGAAGTCTGCCAGGGCTTCGGTCCGCTGGGTGTTTGAGGTGTAGGGCCGCAGGTAGGCCCATTCGTCGAGCAGGGTGCGGTTGAAGCGTTCGACCTTGCCGTTCGCCTGCGGACGGTAGGGCCGGATCTTTTTGTGGGCGATGCCCGCCGTCGTCAGGGTCTGGGTGAAGAGCTTGGACTTGTAGCAGGCGCCGTTGTCGGTCAGGACGCGTTCGACGGTGATGCCGTGGGCGGCGAAGAACGCGTTGTCCCGCTGCCAGAAGGCGATGGCGGTGTGCTGGCGTTCGTCGGGCAGGACTTCGCTGTAGGCCGGGCGGGAGTGGTCGTCGACGGCAGAGTGGATGTAGCTGTAGCCGATCACCGGTGTGGAGCTCTTGCGCTCGGTGGTGGTGGCCTGGCGATTGCGGTCGCCGGCTGTGCGGCCGACGGTTCGCCATCCGCCGCCGTCGGGGATGTTGCCCAGCTTCTTGATGTCGACGTGGACCAGCTCGCCCGGCCTGGCCCGTTCATAGCGGCGGACCGGCTCGCCGGTGGGTCGGTCCAGCCAGGCCAGACGGTTCATGCCGTGGCGGAGAAGGATGCGGTGCACGGTCAAGGCCGGCATGCCCAGGATCGGGCCGATCCGTGCCGGGCCGAGTTTGCGGCTGGTCCGCAGGTGGCAGACGCGTGCTTCGACAGCGGCAGACGTGCGGTGCGGGGTGGTGCGGGGCCGGCTGGAACGGTCGTGCAGGCCCGCATCTCCTTCGGTTCGCCAGCGGCGGACCCATTTGTGGGCGGTGGGCCGGGATATGCCCATCTCCGCGGCCACATGCGCGACCGGACGGCCCGCCAGGACACGTTCGACCAGGATCCGTCTGCCGTGGACGGTCAGCCGGGCATTACGGTGGGACACGAAGACCTCCGTGCGGTGAAGCCTAGACACCTCCACCACACCGGAGGCCTTCGCCATGATCAAGACCAGTCAGCGTTAACAACGCTCGTGATCAATACACCTAGGTCGTGTCAGATGGCTCGCGTGACGCTCCCGCTGGGTACTCGTTCTGTGGGGCATGGGGCGGGGAGATCTTTCGGATGAAGAGTGGGCTCGGCTGGAGCCGCACTTGCCAACGAATCATGGGCGGGGCGGACGCTGGCAATGCCACCGTCGTGTGATCAACGGGATTCTGTTCCGGCAGCGGATCGGCCTCCCCTGGCGGGACCTGCCTCCCTGCTTCGGTAGCTGGAAGACGGTTCACGACCGTCATCGCAGGTGGTCGGCGGACGGCACGTGGGAGAAAATCCTGCGGGCCGTCCAGACCAACGCCGATGCCGAGGGCCGGATCGACTGGAGCATGGTCAGCGTCGATTCCACGACCTGCCGCGCTCATCAGCACGCGGCTGGAGCCTCCACCCGCGCCCCGAAGACCCAGGGACGGCGCAAGAGCCCGGCGCGCCACCGCTCCGATGAGGCCCTGGGGCGCTCGCGAGGTGGGCTCACAAGCAAGATCCACCTTGCGGGAGAGGGCGGGCTCCGCCCGCTCGGGTTTGTCATCACGCCCGGCCAGTGGGGGGACGCACCACAGATGATTCCCGTTCTGGAAGAGATCCGCGTGCCCCCGGCAGGCTGGTGGACGACCGCGCACTCGGCCCGGCCACGTCGGGGGAGACAAGGCGTACTCATCACGTAGTAACCGGCGCCACCTGCGCAGACGCCAGATCAAACACACCATCCCCGAACCGAGGGACCAGCGGGCCAACCGCCGGCGGCGCGGCAGCCAAGGCGGCCGACCCGCAGCGTTCGACAAGACGATCTACCGCCGACGCAACGAAGTCGAGCGGACCATCAACCGGCTCAAGAATTTCCGAGCCGTCGCCACACGCTTCGACAAGCGGGCGTACGTCTTTCACGGGACCGTTACCGTGGCTGCTATCCGCCTATGGCTCCGTCCCTACTGAAACGCCCCGTTCAGAGCTCATCGGCACCCGGGTAGTGGTGGCGCAGTTCGCTGAGCACGCGCTCGTCGACAGCCCTGACGTCCCAAGAGCAGCTGTCGAACTCGGTCTACCAGGGTGGGCGGGTGTCGCGGCGTGCTTCCGGGGTCTGCTCGGGCAGGGTCGTGTCTTGGTCGGTGCGCAGCAGCATGCCCGGGTCGGGCTCGAAGTCCTCATTGGGCGGTGCAGGCTGGTGGAATCGCTCGGTGCGCGGAATGGTGACTTCCACCAGCCGGCCCTCCTGGAACATCCATAGCCCGAAGCAGTCGTCGTCCTGGTCGCGAAGCAAAACTTGCACCGTATGCGGATGCGGCCACGGCAGCGACTCCAGCTGCTTGAGCAGGCCCTTGCGGGCACGCATTTTCTCGAACTCCAGGGCCCACCCGAACTCGTAGCCCCATTGCCCCGCTATCGGGACGAAGCGGCCTCGCCACATGCGTTCCGGATCTTCCTGGGTCAGCGGTTCCATGACCTCGTCCGACCAGCGGGCGAGCACGATGACCTCGGCATCTCTACTCATGCCGGAGTATCACCGCATCCGCCTAATCCACCGCAACCAATTTCCTCAACCGGCCAACGCAGGAAACGGTGGGCGGACTGGCGACGAGCGCTCAGTGCCAGCGAGCCCGACGACGGCGCCTTCAGAGAAGCCCATCTGCGCCTAAGCCACGGCCCTGATCAGCTCACACGACTCATCGGACAGCCCCTAGTTGCCGCCGTGGTGTCGATCAGCCGGCGTGTCAGCTGTGGTTTCGGCGCTCGATGCGGAAGTGAACCACATGTTACGGTACTGAGTACCACTTGGAACTCGATACCGAGGAGTCTGCCATGGGCAGCCGGACCATCGTGTTGACTGGAGTGACCCGCGGTTTCGGCCGCGAGTCCGTCGAGTTGCTGATCCGGGAACGGCCGCAGGACCACTACGTCGTGCTGGCTCGCCGCGGCGGCGAACGCCTCGCTGCGGAACTCGCCGAGGCCACCGGTGCTTCCGGGGTCACAGGCGTGGACTGTGACCTCGCTTCGCTCGCCGAGATCAGGCGGGCGGTGGAGGAGATTCTGCGTGGGCTCGAGACCAGGCACCTGCCGCCGCTCGGTGGCTATCTCGGCAACGCCGGCCTGACGGTCACGACGACCGAGAAAGGCACCACGGACGGGTACGAGATGACCTTCGGGGTCAATGTGCTATCCCACTACCTGCTCGTCAGGGAGCTGCTGCCCCGGTTTACCGGCCCGGGCTGGATCGTGCTCACCTCGAGCGACTGCCACTTCGGGCAGTTCCGCTATACGCTCGGCGCCACGCCGCCGCCGCGCTGGGAGACGCCGGAACGACTGGCCACGCCTCGTGCCGGTGGCGCGCGGGAGGCCGGGCGGGCGTACGCGACCAGCAAACTCGGCGTCATCTACCTGACCCACGCGCTGGCCCGCCGCCTGCCTGAGAGCGTCGGCGTCTACTCCTACAACCCGGCGCTCGTCGCGGGCACCGATTTCTTCCGCCACGCCCCTGGGCCCGTGCGGGGCGTACTCAACGGATTCTTCCAGCTTCAGCGATTCGTCGGCCGGGGCATGACGCCGCAGCAGGCGGGCGCCCGGCTCGCTGAGACGATCCTGACCGGGCTGACCGCCCGGACCGGCTCCTACCTCGATCGCGGCCGCAACGTCCCGTCGTCGCCGGAGTCGCACGACGAGGCCCGCGAGGAGGAGCTGTGGCGCGAGGCCGCCCGCCTCGTCGACGCTGACCGCCGGGCGGGACGGGCGGATATCCTGGCCGAATGAGCACGAACAAGGTTCCGGTGGAGTCGTTGCGGGACCGCAAACGCCGCCAGACCCGGGAACGGATCATCGAGACGGCCTTCGCGCTCTTCATTGAGCGGGGGTTCG
This sequence comes from Streptomyces sp. NPDC101194, assembly GCF_044767885.1. Lineage (NCBI taxonomy): Bacteria > Bacillati > Actinomycetota > Actinomycetes > Kitasatosporales > Streptomycetaceae > Streptomyces > Streptomyces sp. NPDC101194. Next base: position 12,948 of record NZ_JBIWOS010000019.1, on the reverse strand, counting down.
ATGTCGTCACCGTGGACGAGATCGCCCAGCGGGCCGAGATCGGCCGCACCACCTTCTTCCGCTACTTCGGCGACAAGCAGGAAGTCGTCTTCTCCACCGAGGACGACTTCCTGAGCGCGCTCACCGCGGCCATGCACGATGCGCCCGCCGAGCCGCTCCAGGATCTCGCGCAGGCACTGGCCACATCTCGGCTGCTGCTGCTCGCGATCTGCACCGAGGCCGCCCGCAACCCCGGCCACTACGCGGTCTACCACCGTCTGGTCAAGCAGCACCCCGAGCTCGAAGACCGCCACACCCGCAAGACCCGGCACTACGCCGACCTCCTCGAGAAACACCTGATGGACCACGGCACCCCGTCGGCCACCGCCGTCCTCGCCGCCCAGTTGACCTTGGCCTGCTACCAGGCAGCTTGGCGCCTCGGCAGCCACGACGCGACGGCGGTGCTCCGCGAGGCGAATGACGCCTTCGACCTCCTGCTGGGTGCCACCGCCGCATGACCGGCGGGCTGGCCTTCGCTCGGCCGGGACATGCGCCACCTCGCAGCGGGCTCGATCACCAGTCCAGTCCTGTTCCCGCTGGGGAGTTGAGCCTTCGTCGCGGTCGGCCGACCGGGCCGCGAAGGCCCGGACCCCCAACGGGGTTGCTGATGTCCCAGTCCAAGGCCGCGCTGGCCGACTGGGTTCAGCACCGCGCCCGACCGTGGATCTTCAAGCCCGTCAAGCAGGTGTTCATCCCCAATCCGGGGACCACGTAACCGGCATCGCACGTCAAGGGCGGGGACGGGTCATACGGACACGGACCCGTGACTGCACCTACGGCCCCACATCAGCCGCCTCTCCAATCGGTCAGTCCACTCGAATTCGTGCAACCTCGTGTCGCACAGTCTTCCTCCCAGTGCCCGGGGACGGCACGGTCTTCAGCCTCGGCCAGACGCTTGCTGATCAGGACCTCCGGCGAGACGTGAGCCCATACTCGCGCAGCCGTTGATGCGTGACGAGCTTCGCCTCCTTCGGGCGAAGCACCAGCAGGTCCGCTTTCCACTGCGCAACCGAGGCCCGGTAGTCCAGCTTGCCTCCACGGGTCGCCGCGTTGCGACGAAGCTCGCGGGAGATCGTCGACGGAGCACGGCCCAACCGGCGCCCGATCTCATGGACTCCGGCTCCTTGTACCCGCAGCAGGGCTATCTCTTCACGCTCATGAAACGACAGATACCGCCCCGCGAGCGGAGCAAGATCGAACGACGGCATGCCCCCACGCTGCCGGAACCACCGGGTGCCGGCAGCCGAGGACACACTGACCACACATGCCGGAGTCTTCAATCGCCGACTTCAGCGCATGCGGATGCACGAACTCGAACCTCTTGGGCTGGAACGAGCAGTGCAGCTCATCCGCGAACATGGCCAGCCCGTGCGCACAGGGCTGATCAATGCTGCCGATCGGACATGGGCCACCCTGCTCTTCCTCACCGAGGACGGCGGCGCACTAGGGCCTGTTGCGAGCGGGTCTCGACCGTGGAATGGTCACACAAGGCGGGTCGGCGTAATCTGGCGAACGATCAGTAGGTCTGAACCGGAACTGCGGGTGTGGCCTGTAAGAGACCGGGGCGGACCCTCAATCTGACCGGGCAGCAGCTCCGCTGAGACCGCGACCGGTTCTGGAGGTGTGATGGGCGGGCCGGCCGTAGGACTCTGGTTACCGGAGGAGCGCAGCGCGCTCGACGCTGTGCCGTGGCTGGGCAGTTTTTGTCAGGTGCAGACGTCAGACGGGTGTCTTGAGTTCCGTGTCCGCGAGCCGTCGGCACTCGGTCTCTACGGTCTCGGAAACTTGTCATCAGGTCCCTTCCACCTGGGGCTGGATTCCCTGGACGATTTCCAAGAGCTGGGGTTTCCAGGGATCGATCGGCCACCCGTCGCTGAATTGGCCCTGGTCGCGTACTGCTCCAGCCAAGATGACCATTTGTTGCTCGGGCATCTCGCCTTGTTCCTTGCCGAGCGCTTCAACGCTCTGATCAACTTTTACGGCCTGCTCGGATACGGCTCCTTCCATGACCTCTCCGAAGAGGAAGGGCCAGCCCGCCTGATCGAGGCCCGCGCACTGGTGACGTCACTCCCGGGCCGCGTCTGGGAGACGCAGTACGCCACGTACGGAGGAGGCCACAGCTATAGCCACATCGGCGACCGCGAGTTTCTTGTTGCCTGGCTGCGGCACCCCGAATTCCGGATGATTCGGGAGATTAAGCCGTAGGGCCACGCGGGGCTCTCCTGACTGGATTCTGTTGAAAACATGCTGATCAGAGCCACTTGTTGACGGCTGCGACCAGAACGGTCGCTTCGTAGCGGACGGCCAGCTTGTCATATCGCGTCGCCACTGCCCGATGACGCTTGCGGCGGTTGATTCCGCACTCCACCGCGTGGCGATCCTTGTAGTCGTTTCTGTCGAACTTGGGCGGGCGCCCGCCACGGGAACCGAGCCTCTTGCGGTTGCGCACCTGGTCAGCCTTCTCCGGGACCGTGCAACTGATCCCGCGTCTACGCAGGTACGCCCGGTTCGCGCGGGAGCCGTACGCCCTGTCCGCCCGAACCTTGTCTGGCCTGGTGCGCGTCCGACCCCAGCCGATGCGGGGAACCTGGATGCCCTCCAGGACCGGCTGAAACTGCGGACCGTCATGGCACTGGCCAGCGGTGACAAGCAGAGACAGCGGCTTCTGCCCCCGCTCCACGGCCAGATGCAGCTTGGTGGTCAGCCCGCCACGCGACCGCCCAAGGCCATGGTCGTCCGGTTCGGCGAAGACACACCGGGAGGCTCCTTCTGCAAAGCCCCGCTTTACGCGCCCCGGCGGCGTGCCGGTGGGCCCGGGCGACTGTTGAGTCCACGCTGACATCCCACGTGATCAGGCCCTTCGCGTCGGCCTCGGCCTGTAGCCGCACGAAGATGCGCTGCCAGGTGCCGTCGCGCTGCCACCGCCGGAACAGGTCGTAGGCCCGGTCCCAAGGCCCGTATCGTTCCAGCACATCGCGCCACGGCGCCCCGGTCCGTGTCCGCCATCGTATGCCGTCGATCAACTGCCTCCGTGACCACGTCGGCGGACGCCCAGGCTTCTTACCCCGCGGCAACAACGGCTCCAACCGTGCCCACTGGCTGCTGGTCAGGTCACCACGATCCACGGCCAGTGATCATCCATGACCTTGATCCACTTTCGCAACAGGCCCTAGTGCTCCAGCCGGACTTTGATGTTTTGCCTGGTCAACGGCTTGGGATTGGGGAGCGTATCGGGGTGGTGCTGGAAGCGGGGCGGGTTTGCTGTGCCCGTCTCGCGAACGAGTGCCCTCGCCGTGTGTAGTGACATCGGCGGGCTCCGGCCTGGTGCCGACGGCGCTATCGTGACCAGTTCATCGAGTGGTCGCCCTGTGTCGCAGGATGTCGGTGGGCAGCTGCCAGCAGACGGCGAATCTCGGCTGGTGTGAGGTCCACGATGTCGGGCGTGTCCCGTTCGGTTCCCCTCTTTCTGACGCGCGGGCGGCGGTGACGGCCAGGAACGCGTGGGCGAGCATGGCGAGAGTGATGTGCCGGTGCCAGCCGGTGTAGCCGCGGACTTCGTACTGGTCCAGGCCGCACTCGTTCTTCGCGCTCTGGAAGCACTCCTCGATCTTCCAGCGGCAGCCGGCGATCCGCACCAGGTCGGCGAGGGTTGCCTGCGGGGGTGCCGAGGCCAGGAAGTAGGCCAGCTCGTCCGGCTTGGTGATGCTGTGGCGGGCGAGCATCCATCGCTGGTGGGTGGGCTCGTCACCGTCGAATTCCCAGACAGCCGGCAGCCGGGCAGCGGGGAGGCAAGTGCTCGCAGGACCATCGTGCGGGCCAGGTCGTTCTTCGTCGCGAAGCCACGCTCGCTGGGGATGTTGGCAGCGCGGCAGCGTTCTGCTTCGTCGGTCCAGGACTTGGGCAGGTAGACCTCGTGGTCGACCAAGGCGTGGCCCAGAGTGGTGGCGTAGGCGGCGAATGCGGAGTGCGGTTTTTTTCTGGCCAGTCTGGCAGCGCGCACGGACAGCCTGAGCGAGAACGCGTGGGGTTCAGTCCAGCCGGTTGTACGTGTCCGGCTTCCAGTCGGCGAACAGCGTCAGCGCTTCTTCCGTCTCGGTGCGCTCCGGCGTGGTGCCGGTGGCCGGCCACCAGTTCTCGACCTGGCGAGCGTCTACAAGTAGGAGAACCTGCCGATGATTGCTGCCGAGGCAGTCGCGGCCGGGCTGGACACCCCGACGTTGTGCGAGCTCGCCGGGTTGCCTTGCAAAGCGGATGCTCGCGATATCCGCGACGCGTTAGAGCAAGCTCTCTCCGAGGCCGAATCGAGTTGCCTGATCCGGGCCTGGCACGGCGCCACGCGCTGCGTCGGCTGGCGGCGAGGCTGATCAATGGGGAAATCGGTCCCGCCGACCTGGCGACGGATGACTGGTGGGAGACGGAGGTCGAAACCGTTGAGGAGCGATCGTTCGAATCGCTGATCCCGCAATGCGAGTGCTGCTTTGAGTACACGTTGGGGCTTGACCAGCGAACGTGGGCGGCGGAGCTGCGGATCGCCGCGCTCGCCCTGACAGCGTCTCCGCCGATCAACCCGGGCTGCTGACTCTGCCCTGATGGCATGCTTTCCCCCATCAAAGGCGTGTACCGGTTGAGCAAACTTCACCGAGGTGGCTGTTCAGCGGCCTGGTTCAGAAAGGCCCGCGCGGAGTCCACGTAGCGGATGGCGGTCTCCTCGTCGATGCCGAAAACGGGGGCGAGGTGGAGGGGGTCGGCGCCGTGGGTGAGGGCCTCTTCGAGCTGGCGGTCGACGCGGAGCCGTTCGAGGGTGGCGGTGAGGTTGCGGGTGGCCCGGGTGGTCCAGAGTTTGCCGGCCGGGCCGAGTTCGACAGCGGTCTTCTGGGTGATCAGCAGGTGGGGGTTGGCCGTGTTCGGCCAGCGGTTGCGGCGGTGGTCGAGCCAGTCCAGGACAGCCTGGAGGGCGAGGTCGTCGAGTGGGCGGACGTTGGCTGCTGACGGTGATGCGCCGGTTGCCCAGGTCGACGTCCTCCAGCCGCATCGTCCGAATCATCTTCGGCCGTGCCGCGTGGACGGCAGGCCAAGGCGACGATGAGCCGCATGTCTGGGCTAGCGGCCGCGGCGATGGTTTCGTCGATGTCCGCCTGGTCGAATGGCTTGGAGGACGCCTTCGGTCTGCCGGGGGACACGGATGCGGATCATGGGGTTGCGGAAGATCTGGCCGTTCTTCTTCACGTGCCGGAGACCGGCGGCCGCGGAATCTCAGTCGTGTACCGCTACTCGCGAGATCTGGACGCCGCGCTCGTCCTGTGGTTGATCGCCGGACCGTAGACGACCAGCCCGACCACACGCACGAGCCCGCCACCAGTGGCGGGCTCGTGCGTGTTCGACGTCTCGTGGTCCGTTCGACCAACTGAGGGAACGACGGGAATCGACCCGGGACGCCCTCCGGTCGACAGTGGCTGGAGACGTGATGATCACGGCACAGCCCACCACCCGGAGGGAACACCCGATGAGCGACACCACAGTCCCCCTGAAGCAGCGAGTCGGCCGGTACGGCACCTGGAGCGTCGAACTGCGCTCGGAGGACCCGGCCCGGCGCTGCGAACTGGACGAGGCTGCAGCCGAGTTGGAGGAACTCGGGTACGGCGCCATCTGGCTCGGCAACAACAGCACCGCCGACCACGCCGCCCCGCTGATCGGGGCGACGCGCCGCATCGTCGTCGGCACCAGCGTCCTGAACATCTGGCAGCAGGAGGCCGCCACGACCGCGGCCGGCTTCGCCGAGGTGGAATCGGCGCACCCCGGCCGCTACCTGGTGGGTCTCGGCGTGAGCCACGGCCCGCTGGTGAAGGACTACAGCCGCCCGTACGAGGCGATGACCGGCTACCTCGATGAGCTGGACGAGGCCGGCGTCGCCGCCGACAGCAGGGTGCTGGCCGCGCTGGGCCCGAAGATGCTGAAGCTGTCCGGCAGGCGGGCGGCCGGCGCCATCCCCTATCTAGTCACGCCCGAACACACCGCCCAGGCCCGCGAGATCCTCGGCGAGGGCCCACTGCTCGCCCCGGAGCTGAAGGTGGTCCTGGAGACCGACCCGGCCAGGGCCCGCGCCCTGGCCCGCGACGCCCTCGCCATGTACCTCACCCTGCCGAACTACACCAACAACTTCCTACGGCACGGCTTCACCGAGGCCGACCTGGCCGAGGGCGGCAGCGACCGCCTGATCGACGCGGTCTTCGCTTGGGGCGACGAGGACCGCATCCGCGACCGCATCGACACCTTTCACCAAGCAGGCGGGGACCACGTGGCCCTCCAGGTGCTCACCGGCACCCACGCGGGCAAGCTCCCGAGGGAGGAATGGCGCAGGCTCGCTTCTCTATTGGGATAACCGCCTCGGGGCGTCGTCCGTCAACGCGAAGCGCAGCACTGAGAGCTGAACGAGTGGGAGGCTATGGTCGCCGACCAGCCTGACTGTCGTGTCTCGGGCCCGCACGCCGTCGCGATGCTCAAAGAGGCGGGTCTGGTCCAGATCGAGCGGTAGCCAAGCGCAGTGAAGGCCGCATCGTCCGCGAAGCCCCCAAGAAGTAGCCCTCAAGAGGGGAGAACCTCATGGGGTGTGGCGGCTGTGGACCTCGCGAGCAGTCCGGCGCGCGGTCCACCGCCGCCCACCAACGTCATGTAACTGGGGGCACCCAAGCGGAGGGGAGGACGATCGTCGCAGAACCAGGAGTACCGACGGCGGCGAGAAGCCCATGGGGAGCCGGACCCGTCGCGTCAAGGACGTGCACCGTGTCGTCGAAGGACGTCGCGCCCCGGAAGTCCACCGTGCCGCCGGAGAACTCTGCGCCGCTGAAGTCGATGGTGACGCCGGTGAGGTCGAGATCGTAGCCCTGCCAGGAGCGGTGGGTTCCCTGGGGGCGTCGGTAGTGGTCGCCGATGAGACGCAGGATTGTGTGCCGCACCGCACGCAGGGCCAGGTACCGGTGGTGCTCCTCCTGGTGAGCGGGGTCCTCGCCCGGGTCGGGGGCGAAAGGAAGCCGGAGGTAGGCACACAGGACGTCTACGCAGGTCTGGCGCAGGTCATGTGTGGGGGCGTCGTCGGCAAGGCCGGCCAGGGCGAGGACCCCGCCGAGCCGAACCGCGGGTGAATCGGATCCGAGTTTGTCGACGGCCTGGGAGAACCGCTCTGTGTGCAGCTTGGTGGCTTCGCGGTGGGCGCCGGCCTCGTCGACGCGCTGGCGGCGGTAGGCGACGACCAGGGCGACGAGCGCGGCGGCCCCGGCGACGACCCCGAAGGAGAGTTTGACCAGGTCGAAGAGTGTCCTGGCGTCGAGTTCGGCGGCGGTGTCGATCTCCTTGAAGTCGAGTAGCACCACCAGCCCGTAGAAGATGCCGCCCGCGACCAGGACCGCAGCAGCGAAGGTGAGGGTCAGCGCCCGGCCGACCTTCCACAACCGCAACTCCCGTTCATTTGGGGGCGGTGCCCCTTGGTCGGATGCCATGACGATGAAGACTAGGCACTGAGGTCGGCGGTTGCAGCCAGCCCGACGGGGCACGGGATCCGGCTTGCAGGGGCGTTCTCTTCGTAGATCGGCTGGGCGCGGCCCGGGCATGGCTCCGAGCCGAGCTCGCGTAACAGCCTGGGTGGGCAGGGCGGTCTTGACGTCTGCGTCTACTGCCCGTGCAGCTAAGATTCTTTCCGACTGCTGGTTTAGGGCCGATTCTCCTTGATCCCACAGGAGGCACCGGTCATGCCCGAGCCGTTCGAGCTCCCAGCAGACCTCAGCGCACTGGACGACGAGCAGCTTGCTGCCGCCCTGGCGGGCGCTGTCGAAGTGTTCGACGCCAAGGCGAAGTCGAACCTCGTCACCGCCGACGACATCACGGCGCTGCGCGACCTCACCTCCGGGATCGAGGCGATGCGGCAGGAGCAGCACGACCGGATCAACGCCGCGAAGGCCACTGCTGCGAAGACCGAGCAGCTTGCCGCGAAGGTTCGGGGCGAGGACCCGGCGGCGGCCGCTGCCGTGGAGCCGTCCGCCGTGGAGCCGCAGGATGCGCCCGCCCCGGAGCCGCAGGACACGCTTGCCTCGGATGTGGCGGCGTCCGCGTCCGTCGCGAAGCGGCACGCCCTCAACCTGGCCTCGGTTCGGGCCGTGCAGCCGCGTGTACTGCCCGAGCCGCCCGCCCCGACGACCGTCATCACCACGGCCGGCGACGTTCCCGGGTACACGCCGGGCGCAGCGACGCGAGCGGAGAACTCGGCCTTTCTCCACCCCGCGCAGCTGCTTCCAGCCGACCTCGGGGTGGGCGGGGATGACCGCGTCGACGGACGCCGTGGTGTAGAGCGCGACGTTGGCTGCCCCGGCCCGGCTTGTGCCGAAGCGCACCTCGATCGACTGCGGGGAGCGGACCCATTCGAGCCGGATCATGTGGTCGAAGTCGGCACGTATCACTGAAAGTGAGCACGTGGGCCAAGGACGTTGAAAAGCTTCACCTTGGGCCGAGGCCACCAGGGCACGTGGCCAGGGGAGTCGATGGCGAGGGCGGTGATTGTTGCGTCTGAGTGCTCCCAGACGCGACGGTAGCGGTCAGTGATCTCCTCGCGCGTCTCGTGCTCGGTTGCCCACATGTCGGCGCCGCGCTCCCCGGCGTCGTCCCACCGGGGCAGCAGCTCGAGGAACGGTCGGTCGAAGACCTCCCCGAAGTACCTGGACTCCCAGATCGACAGGTGCTTGACCAGGCTGAGGAGGTTGGAACATCCCGCCGTCGGTTGTCGGTGCCGGCTATACGCAGTGGGAGATGATCCCCACCGGGTATCGGTGTCCCTTGTATGACGGCGACGCGCTGTCCACGGACGCCCCTCCCAGCATGACCAACCCGAAGATCATCCCACCCGGTCAGCCAACGTGGCAGTGTCGGTCAGGCCCTCGAAGTCGAAGGTGCACTGGCCGCTATCGAGATCGATAGTCCGTCGGTCAGCCATTTATGAGCCACGGTCATATTCATCACGCGCCCGCCGGTGGCGATGCCGACCAGGGCCCAATAGCGTTCCAGGCGGGGGTCGAAGCCGGATGACCTCGACACCAGCTCATGCAGGTATTCGCGGAAGGCGGGGGTGTCCGACTCCCGCCGGGCTCGTGCATGGGCGGATACGAAAGCGTTCACCGCATCCCCGGCGCTGGGCGGCAGACCCTGGGCCAAAGCGGCGGCTGTCAGAACGGCAGCATCGTCGATCTCCCCGTAAAAGGCCGGGGCGTCCCTCATCTCTTCGTCGTGGTCCTGGGTCCAGCGGGTGAAACTGGGTGTGGAGATGAGCAGATGAAGCTCGGCGTAGGCCAGGGCCATAGCGGGATCGGGGTCCTGTGGAGGGTCGGGGGACAGCATGGCGATCATGATGTCGAGCCGTCGCTTGGGCATGGCCGCGGACAGCTCGCGATACCAGTGATCGGTGAGAGTGCGATGCGCCTGCGGGAGTCGCTGCACGCGCGAGAGGATCTCCAGACGCCGGAGCCGTTCCTCGCTCGGGCAGTCGTCCAGGGACTTGAGTGTGGCCTGGCGCCACCGCAGTTCGATCAGTCGTTCCTGCACCACTTCGAGCTCGGTTGCCACCAGCTCGTCGAAGGAGCACTCACCGGTGACCACCTGCGTGATGGTCGCGATCGGAGTGTCCAGCGCCCGTAGGCGTCTGATGAGACGGATCCGCTCCCACGCCTCAGGACCGTAGCGCCGATGACCACCGGTGCTACGGCTGGCCACGGGCAGCAGACCGCTGTCGGAGTAGTAGCGGAGGGTCTTCACCGGGACTCCCGTTCCGGCCGCGAGTTCACCGATGCTCCACGTGTCTTGCGTCACAGTCTCTTGAACCTCCAGCGCGCGGGAGGTCCTAGCGTATTGAGCACTGACCGCGTCGGCCCGCACCGTTCCCCACCGCTCAGGCCTCGTTCCGGCCTGACCGGCCTCGTCCGATCCCGTCCGACCAAGAACAGTGGGTACGTATGTCCCCGACCATGACAGCACCGCGTCCATGCCGAAGAGACAGGCTCCGTACGGTGCTCTTCCCTTTGCTCTGCGCGATGGCACTACTCACAGTCACCGCCGTACCGGCGGCCGGCGCACAACCCGGTTCCCCGCACTCCGCGAGGCAGAGCGGTACCGTCGTACGGACCGACCACGGCCTGGTACGCGGCGTGTCACACGGCTCGTACACCACCTTCAGCGGCGTTCCCTACGCTGTGCCGCCGACCGGACCGCTGCGCTGGCGCGCCCCGGTGCCCGCCGCCACGTGGCATGGTGTCCGGGATGCGACGACGGCGGCTCAACGCTGTGTGCAGATGCCGACATCAGGTGCGGGCGCGGTCCTCGGGTCGGAGGACTGCCTCTACCTCAACGTCACGATGCCGACGCCAAAGCCGGCCGGGCAGAAGCGGCCCGTGCTGGTGTGGATGCACGGCGGTGCGTTCTTGGGCGGTTCCGGCAGTGACTACAGCACCGAACAACTGGCGGTCCGGGGTGACACGGTCGTCGTCACGGTCAACTACCGGTTGGGGATCTTCGGTTACTTCGGCCACCCCGGGTTGGGCTCTGCCCCACCGTTCGGCCTGGCGGACCAGCAGGCCGCCCTGCGCTGGGTGCGGACGAACGCGGAGCGCTTCGGCGGTGATCCGGGCAGTGTCACGCTGTTCGGTGAGTCCGCAGGCGCCCTCAGCATCTGTGCGCACCTCACCTCGCCGACGGCCGTCGGACTCTTCCAGCGGGCCGTACTGCAGAGCGGCTCCTGCTTCATGTCCTTCCCACGCGGCGCCCTCGGACCCGGAATACCGGCGTACGAGCCGTTCGCCTCACAGCGCGATGTCCAAGCGGCCGGTGCGGAAGCCGCCCGGCAACTGGGCTGCACAGCGGGCGGCGGAAATGAGGTGCTGGCGTGCCTGCGAGGGCAGAGCACGGATCGCCTCGCCACCGCGCAGCTGATGCAGTCCTTCAACCGGCCCGCCTTCGGCAATTCGCTGCTGCCCGTGGCGCCGGACCAGGCGTTGGCGTCGGGACGCTTCCACCGCGTGCCGGTCATCCAGGGCACCAACCACGATGAGATGCGGATGTTCGTCGGCCTGTCGCTCGCCGCGTTCCCGATCCGCACCGAGAACGACTATCGCGCCCGTCTGGTGGACGCCTTCGGGCTTGCAGCCCCAGCCGTCGAGGCGCAGTATCCGGCAGCACACCACCCCACGCCCGCACTGGCCTGGGCCGCGGTACTGACCGATCGATCCCTCACGTGCACCACACTGGCAGCCAGCCGGGCTATCGCCGCTCATGCCCGCGGCCTCCCCCTCTACGGCTACGAGTTCAGCGATCCGGACGCTCCTGTCCTCACCGGTCTGCCAGCGAACCCGGGCTTCCCCTACGGTGCGGCGCACGGCTTCGAGATGCCGTTCTTGTTCTCCTCCTTCCCCACCGAGCGACCGCTGACCGACGCCCAGCGCGCCCTGTCGGACCGGATGGTCGACTACTGGACGAACTTCGCGCACACCGGCAACCCGAACACCCCGGACGCCCCGCTCTGGCCTGTCCTCCGCCCTTCGTCACCTCTCGCGCGGTCGGTGCAGTCGTTGGCTCCCGGACCAGGCGGAATCCACCCCGTCGATGCGGATTCCGCACACCACTGCTCGTTCTGGGACCGCCTGCCTGATGATTTGCGCACCGGCCGGGACCATGTAGACCAAGAGGTGTTGCGCTGGGCCTTCAGTCGGCTTGGTGCAGGTTCCTGATCAGTAGGTGGTTGGCCGGGGTTGATCAGTTTGGTGCCTGGTGGTGTTAGGCGCTGTTTCTCGGATCATGTTCGGAGCCAGATCATGAGGGCTGCGAGGGTGACGGTGCCGAGGTAGATGTAGGCGCGTTTCTCGTAGCGGGTGGCGACTGCGCGGAAGCCCTTCAACCGGTTGATGGCGCGTTCGACGGTGTTGCGTTTCTTGTAGTGCTCGCTGTCGAACCTGGTGGGCCGGCCGCCTCGAGAACCTCGGTTCCGCCGGTGTCTCTGCTGGTCGAGACGTTCGGGGATGGTGTGTGGGATTCCGCGTCGTCGCAGGTAACGGCGGTTTCCCCGGGATGTGTAGGCCTTGTCCGCCAGGACGCGGTCGGGCTTGGTGCGGGGTCGGCCGACTCCGGTGCGGGGCACGGAGACCTGCTCCAACACGCGCTCGAGTTGAGGGCCGTCACCGTAGTGTCCGGGTGTCAGGACGAACGCGAGGGGGCGGCATCGTCCTTCGGCGGCGAGGTGGATCTTGGTGGTGAAGCCTCCGCGGGAACGTCCCAGACATTCGCCGATCTGACCACCTCCTCCAGCCGGATGGCCAGTTTCCGAAGCACCGGATCGACCTGGTTCGTCCCCCGGGCGGCCCCCTTTTGAGGAACGGCGGCCGGGGGCGCTTTCCTCGCGCCGGCGGCGTGCTGGTGGGCCCGCACCGCTGTCGAGTCCACCGACACGTCCCAGTCGATCCCGCCCGCGGCATCCTCGGCTGCCTGGATGCGAGACAGCAGCATCTTCCAGGTTCCATCAGCTGACCAGCGACGATGCCGTTTATAGACCGTTTCCCACGGCCCGAACCGCTCCGGCAGATCCCGCCACTGCACACCCGTCCGCACCCTGTAGAGAACCCCGTTGATCACCCGCCGGTGATCGCTCCACCGTCCCCCACGCGCACCACCAGGAGGCAAGAACGACTCCAGCCGATCCCACTCCGCATTCGTCAGATCTCCACGGCCCATGAAGCCAGCCTGCCCCCAACACCCCACCCACGTCCGGAGATCCGAGAAACAGCGCCGCGCTTTAGAAGTCATCTCAATTGGTGAGTCTTCGGTAGCAGATGAGGGTGCAGGCGATACTCGTGAAGGCGAGGAAATGGTCGGCTTTGCGCTCGTAGC
>NZ_JBIWOS010000018.1:0-83417 GCF_044767885.1 Streptomyces sp. NPDC101194 | reverse complement strand
CCCACCGCCAAGCAGTAACACCCGTCGCCGCAAGCCCTCACTGCGGCCCCGGCACTCTGCCCGGGCCGCAGCGACCACAACGACCACGCACTCCCTGGCTTCGTTCACTTCCAGCAACGGGAGCTTGAGGTCAAGGAACTGCAGGAGCAACGTGTCCGGGAGCGGGCGCGGGCTGAGCAGTCGTGGAAGATCCAGCCGAAGCGGTCGGGTGAGACGGCGATGCTGCACCGCGGAGGCTGCGCCTTGTACAGCGCCCAGCTCGGGTTCATCAACCGGCAGGAGGCGATCATCGCCCTGAAAGAACCGGACATTGAGGCGTGCCAGATCTGCAAACCCGATGCGGGGCTCGCCTAAGCACTTTTCGGCTTTCGGGCGCCGGCCTTCTTCGCCGCGGTCTTGCTCGTTGACGACGTTTTCTTGGCTGCGGTCTTTTTGTCCGGGGCCTTCTTCGCGGCCGCCTTCTTGCGGGGCTTCATCTCGTGGATGTGCTCGCCCTCGCCGCGGGATTCCCTGGCCTTCTTCACTGAGGCGTTCAGAGCGGCCATCAGGTCGATGACACCGCCGGGCGCACCTTCCCCTTCCTCGGCTGGCTCGGGTGGGGCCTTGCCCTCAGCCTTCGCGGCGATGAGCTCCTCCAGCGCTTCGCGGTAGTGGTCGCGGCGGGTTTGTGCGGCTCGGACGTGTTCGCGGAGGCCTTCGGCGTAGGTGAGCCAGGTGGATACGCCGGCGGTGCGGGCAACGGCGGTGTGGGTGATGGGGGTGCCGTCGTGTTCAAGGCGTTCGATGGCGGTCAGGACGCGGCGTCGTTTGTCTATGCTGTCGCGGCGGCGGGCCTGTGCCAGCGGGGCCGGATTTCCGTGGGGGGTCATCGGGGGTTGGTCCGCGGCGGGTCGAGGACGGTGAGCGGCAGGTGGGTGCGGGTGGTGCCGGCGCGGGCTTTGCGCAGGACGGGTGCGCCGCGACCTTGAGCGCAGCATCGATGTACCGGATGGCGTTCAGCTCACCGAACACCAGAGCGTCCAGCTACTGCAGCGTCTGGCCTACTGGCTCATCCGCAACCGCCAGACCGAGATGGAACGGGCCACCGCGATGGCTCTAATCGACGAAGTTGATGCCCGCGTCAAGGGCGCGGTGGATGACCCGGATGGAGCCGGTCTCGTCCTCGTTGCCCCAGGGGCCGAACATCATCGCGCCCAGGCACAGCGGGCCGACCTGGACGCCGGTACGGCCCAGCGGTCGGTACTGCATGGAGTGGTTCTCCTCTTTCATGGGGGTCAGTCGTTGCCGGAGGGCACGACCGTGCCGGTGGTCGTCCAGCTCGCGAGCAGGTTCAGGGCCTGCTGTTCGGGTGAGTCCGGCTCGGGTGTGTAGAAGTTGAGGCGCAGGCCGGGGTCGGAGGGCAGTTCCATCGCCTCGTAGGGCAGTGAGAGATCGCCGACGAGCGGGTGATGGAGGTTCTTCAACCCGGAGCGGTGGAACTTCACGTCGTGCCGTGCCCACCTGCGGGCGAAGTCGCTGCTGCGGGTGGTCAGTTCGCCGATCAGGTCGGTGAGGGCCTTGTCGTGCGGCGCGCGGCCCGTCTCGGTGCGCAGGAAGGCGACGGCATCGTCGGCGCCCTTGTCCCAGTCGACCCAGAAATCCTGGCTGGCGGGGTCGAGGAAGAGGAAGCGGGCGCTGTTGACCGGCCCGCGCTGCGCGAACAGCGGTGAGTCGAACAAAGGCGCGTACAGCGCTCGTCCCAGGGCGTTGGCGGCCATGATGTCGAAGCGGGCGTTGCGGACGAACGCCGGCACGCCGGTCATCGAGTCGAGTAGCCGCAGGATCGTCGGCCGGACGCGCGAGGAGGTCACCGCCGGCCGCCGGCCGGACGGGCTGGCGGCGCGGGCCAAATCGTAGAGGTGGGTGCGTTCGGCCTCGTTGAGCTGCAGGGCGTGCGCGAGCGCTTCGAGGACCGAGTCCGAGGCGCCGGCGAGGTTGCCGCGCTCCAGACGAACGTAATAATCCACGCTCATGCCTGACAGCAGGGCGACCTCTTCACGCCGCAGCCCCGCGACACGACGGTTCCCGCCGTAGACCGGCAGCCCGGCCTGCTCGGGGGTGATCCTGGCTCGCCGGGTGCTGAGGAACTCCCGCACCTCGGCGGCCACGTCCTTCTTGGTGTGGTCGGTCATGCTCATTTCCTGGTGTGGGGGCCCGGCTCTGACCGGGCTGGTCGCGTCGGCCGCCGGGCCGGACCTGACCTCGAGTAGAGGGGCACGGCGCACTCCTCCCGGTCGGTCTGCTCGGTGTGCCGGCTCCTCCACGGTAGGTCGGCCTGGACAGGCCTGCGAGGTACTGCCAGTACCTGGAAGAGCAGTGACTCCCACTGCCCCCTCGAGGTGCCGTTACCTGGGAGAAGCCCACAGACGGGCGGCCCGGGATCGGGCCGCACTCCCGATCGACGCGAGGAAGACCGTGCGCACAGCAGCCACCCACGACATCCCCGGCGCCCCCGCCGGGGATGTCGCCGACTCAAGCCGTCCGGGCGGGCCGAGCGGCGGCAGGACCACTGCCCCGCGCCGCCAGGCGCGGCGTTCCTCTGGGGGCCCGGCCCGTTCGACGCTGATCCTGGCGATCATCTGCATCAGCTACTTCATGGTCATCCTGGACAACTCGATCGTGTTCACCGGGCTGCCGCAGATCCGCTCCGACATGGGGTTCTCCGAGACGGGCCTGTCGTGGATCACCAACGCCTACGTACTTGTCTTCGGTGGGCTGCTGCTCCTGGGAGCGCGCGCCGGTGATCTCTTCGGCCACCGCAAGGTCTTCCTGTACTCGCTGGTGGTCTTCTCGCTGGCCTCGCTGCTGGTGGGCGCCGCCCAGAGCGCCTGGTGGCTGATCGCGGCCCGGGCGCTGCAGGGCGTCGGCGCCGCCGTTCTTGCCCCGTCCGCGCTCTCCCTGCTCACGCGCAGCTTCGCGGAAGGCCAAGCCCGCAACCGGGCCATGGCCGCCTACAGCGCAGTGGCCGGCCTCGGCGCGGCGTTCGGGCTGGTCGTCGGAGGTCTGGTCGCGGACCTGATCTCGTGGCGGGCCGGGTTCTTCCTGAACGTCCCCATCGGCATCGTGATGATGGTGGTGGCGGTGCGGTTCCTGCCCGAAACCGAGCGTCGCGGCGGCCGGTTCGACGTGGCCGGGGCGCTGCTGGCGACGCTGGGATCGACCGCGCTGGTGCTGGGCATCGTCGACGCGGCCGACCACGGCTGGACGGCACCGGCCACCCTGCTCCCCCTCGCAACGGGCGCGGTACTGCTGGCCTTGTTCGTCTCGGTGGAGCGGCGGGCCGCGCAGCCGATCGTGCCGCTGCGGCTGTTCGCGAGCCGCGAGCGGTCCGGCGCCTACGTCACCCGGATGCTCTACATGGGCGCGATGATCGGGTTCTTCTTCTTCACCGCGCAGTTCGTGCAGAGCGTCTACCACTGGACGCCTCTGCAGGCTGGCCTCGCGTTCCTGCCGATGACGCTGGTCAACTTCGTCTTCGCCGTCCGCGTGCCCCGGCTGCTGGAGGGGTTCGGCAGGCCCCGGGTCCTGGCCGCGGGGGTCGTGCTGACAACCGTGGGCATGGCCTGGCTGAGCCGCCTGGACCTGCACACCCCCTACCTGACCGGCGTGGCCCTGCCCATGGTGATCATCGGCGCCGGCCAGGGCCTGGCGCTGGCCCCGATGACCTCCAGCGGCGTCGACGGCGTCTCCCCTGAGGACGCAGGGGCCAGCTCGGGCCTGGTCAACACCGTGCACCAGATCGGCAGCGCACTGGCCCTGAGCATCCTGACGGCCGTGGCCGCCACCGTATCCACCGGTCACGCGGCCGCCGACATCGCGGCCCGCTCCGCCACCGCGCTGACAGGCTCTGCCGTCCTGCTCGCCCTGGCCGTCGCCGCCGTCCTCACCCTGATCGTGCCCGCACGGGCGTCCCGCAAGTAAAGGACTACGTGCTGCAGACCCTCACCCTCAACAACGGCGTCGAGATGCCCGCCCTGGGACTCGGTGTCTTCCAGACCCCGCCCGACGAGACGATCGCCGCGGTCACGGCCGCGCTGAAGCTGGGCTACCGGCACATCGACACCGCCGCCGCCTACGGCAACGAACGCAAGGTCGGCCAGGCCATCCGCGACTCCGGGGTGCCCCGCGACGAGATCTTCGTAGAGACCAAGATCTGGATCAGCGACTACGGCTACGACGAGACCCTGCACGGCTTCGACAAGAGCGCCGCAAAGCTCGGCGTCGACCAGATCGACCTGCTGATCCTGCACCAGGCGCTGCCGTCCGAGTTCGACAAGACCCTCGCCGCCTACCGCGCCCTGGAGAAGCTCCTGGCCGACGGCAAGGTCCGCGCGATCGGCGTCAGCAACTTCATGGTCGACCACCTGACCACGCTGCTCGATGCGACGTCCGTCGTGCCGGCGGTCAACCAGCTGGAGATCCACCCCTACTTCCAGCAGCGCGAGGTGCTCGACTTCGACGACCGGCACCACATCCTCAACCAGGCGTGGTCCCCCATCGGGGGCATCACCTTCTACCCGGGCTACGGCGAGGACCGCCGAAGCGTCCTTCAGGACCCGGCCGTCACTGCCATCGCCGAGACGCACGGCAAGAGCCCCGCCCAGGTGCTCCTGCGCTGGGGCCTCCAGCAGGGCCGCTCGGTCATCCCCAAGTCCACCCGGCGCGCACGGATCGCCGAGAACATCGACGTCTTCGACTTCGAGCTCACGGCAGACGAGCTCACCGCGCTGGACGCGCTGGAGACCGGCCGGCGCGGCGGTCCCGAGCCCGAGAACGTCACCCTCGCCGCCTACGGCCGCGCCATCCCCGAAGCCTGACCTTCACCCCGTACGACCTGCACGAAGGAACCACAGTGCCCACCACCGTCAGCGCGTTCGGCGCCCACGAGGCCGGCCAGCCGCTCGCCCCCGTCACCATCGAGCGCCGTGACGTCGGCCCCCACGACGTCAGGCTCGACATCCTGTACTGCGGGATCTGCCACTCCGACATGAACTTCGTCGACGGCTCCTTCGGCCCGCTCCCGATCAGCCCGCTCGTGCCCGGGCACGAGATCGTCGGCCGCGTCACCGAAACCGGCTCCGCCGTCACCCGCCACCAGGTCGGCGACCTGGTCGGCATCGGCATCCCGCTGATCTTCGTCACCGGGATGCTCTCCTACTCCTCCTACAACCCGGGACTCGGCCGCACCAACGACCAGACCCCGGACAAGGGCCTGCTGGGCTTCTACCTCTTCGCCTGGCCCACCCGTCCCTACTGGCTGTACCGACTGACCCAGGGCGTGCACGTGACGCTCGGCGTGGTCCTCGTGCCCGTACTGCTGGCCAAGTTGTGGTCAGTGATCCCGAAGCTGTTCGAGTGGCTGCCGGTCCGCTCCGTCGCCCACGGACTGGAACGGTTGTCCCTGCTCATGCTGGTCGGCGGGGTGATCTTCGAATTCGTCACCGACATCATCAACATCCAGCTTTTCTACGTCTTCCCCGGCTCCTTCTACACCCTGCACTTCTACGGCGCCTGGGTGTTCATCGCCGCCTTCGTCGTTCACGTGAGCCTCAGACTCGGACGGATGACCCGTGCCCTGCGCTCCCGCAGCCTGGCCGCGGAACTGCGCACCGACCTCGCCCACACACGGCCCGAACCCCCCGACCGCGACGGCCTGGTCCCGACCGCTCCCGCGCCGCCGACGATGACCCGGCGAGGCGCGCTCGCCATGGTGGGGGGCGGATCGCTGCTCCTCCTTGTGGTCACCGCAGGACAAAGCATCGGCGGCCGACTGCGCAGCACCGCCCTTCTCGCGCCGCACAACCGTACTCCGGGCAGCGGCCCGAACAGCTCCCAGATCAACAAGACGGCAGCTTCCGTCGGCGTCACCCCCGCGCACGTCGGCCCCGGCTGGCGGCTGGAGATCCACGGCCCCGGTCCGATACTCGTCTTCACCCGCGCACAACTCCTCGCGATGCCCCAGCATGCCGCCGCACTGCCGATCGCCTGCGTGGAAGAATGATCCACCCCCACCCAGCAGTGGAGCGGCCTTCGGCTGGCCGACCTCGCCGCCCTGGCGGGCCTCCCCGCCGTCGGAAGCGTCCTGGTGGAGTCCGTCCAACCACGCGGCCCCTACACCTCGGTGGTGCTGCGAGGCAACCAGATCCACGACCCTCGATCGCTGCTCGCCCTGCACGTCAACGGCGCGGACCTCTCGCTCGACCACGGCTACCCAGCCCGCGTCATCGTCCCGGCCAACCCCGGCGTGAACAACACCAAGTGGGTACAACGGCTCACCTTCAGGACGTGACCATGGCACGCTTCGTCCGCTGGTACGGCTCCGGCCCCCTCCACCTTCTCGTCCTGATCGCCTCGTTCGCGATCACCGGCTACGCCATGGTGCGCCTGTTCGCCGTCCGCCCGCTCGAGGTCGCGATCTGGTTCGTCGGCGCGGCGATCCTCCACGACCTGATCCTGCTGCCCCTGTACTCGCTCGCTGACCTGTCGGCACATGCTGTCCTGCGGCATCGTGCCACCCGCATGCCACAACCACCGTGGATCAACTACCTGCGCGTGCCCACCTTTCTCTGCGGTGTGCTCCTGCTCGTCTGGTTCCCCCTCATCTTCGCCTTGCCGACCCCCTACCCGAGTGCCACAGGGTTGTCCATGGATGTCTACCTCGGCCGGTGGCTGGCCATCACCGCCGTGCTCTTCGCCGCCTCCGCCGTGACCTTCGCTCTCAAGCTCCGCCGCGTACGCCGGATCGCCCGCGCCGACGAGGAACGACCTGCACCAGGTCACGACGCTGCATCGTGACGACCGACAAGGACGGCTCGCCCTGCGCCGAGGGAGACCTCTATGCGCTCGCCCTGCGGACCGGCCACGGGCCGGTGTACCTGCGGCTGGCGGACGGATGCCGGATCCGGATGCCTGTGCATCGCTGGTACGCGCATCCCACCGTGGCCGACGAATCAGTGCTCAATCGCTGCGTCGGCCCCGTTCTCGACGTCGGCTGCGGACCGGGCCGGCATTGCCGGGCACTCCTGGGTCGCGAAGTCTTCGCGCTCGGCGTCGACGGCGTCCGCGGCCCTGCTGAGGGAAAGCCAGCGAGCGCGCGGATGCCAGTGGCCGCCGACGATTTCGTCGGCGGCCACTGGCAGTGGGCTACAGCCCCGGCGCCTGGTTCAGAGAGCATCCACCCTGACTGCCAACAGCGCTCGCGGTAGATGTCCCCCCGGACTTCTTCCGTATCCTCTCGTGTCGTCGAGCCGCGTCCAGACGTAGATCAGGTCTTCCGAATCCCAGCCTGCCCATCAAACCGGTGTGGTCCGGTCGCGGGGGGCAGGGGGTGGTGCGCCGGGTGCCCTGTCCGGCTGGGCCTGAACCACCGGCGGACGGGTGCGATGAGGGAAGGTCCTCCGCGCAAGCACCACAGGGCAATGACCGGATCACAGATGGCACATCCCAGAGACGAGTCGTGGAAGAAGGGCAGGATCGGATTGCCCTTCAGGTGATGTGCCACGTCCCAGGTCGTGTGGAGCAGCCAGCCGATGCCGATGAAAGTCCAGGACTCCAGACCGCGGTAGGCGACGTAGGTCATGAACGCGACGAAGGGGAGTTCCCACGGGCCGAATCCGCCCCCGCTCAGATAGGCAGCGCCGGCTCCGCCCACCATCATCGCGTTGAAGCGGCGTCGGTGCGGTTCTTTGATCAGGGACATCAGCAGGCAGTAGATGATGCCGGTGATCACCGGTGACACAAGATTCATGAGGAGAGGACTTCTTCTCTTTGGGCGCGGGTCGTGTCGACGCGGTCGAGCTGTCGTAGCGCGAGCAGCCCGCCGACCCCTGGGACAAGGGCCAGGACCTTCGCGGCGGCCGGGGCCTGCTTGATGCGGCATGTCGCGGTCACGACGAACAGGTAGGCACAGCCGTGAGCGGGGCCCATCAGGGACGAGATGGGTTTGAGGTGGACGGTGAACACGTTGGCCAGCAGCACGATCAGTGAGACCAGCTCAGTGTGAGCGGCGATGCGCAGATGACGCGGAGACCGAAGGCGCATGGTCACACTCCCGTGGTGGAGCCAGGGCGGATGATCATCAGTACGGTGACGGAGGCCCACAGCAGGTTGAAGACGCCGGTGAGCATGGCGAGTCGGCCCGGTCGCAGAGGCGGCGTCGATGGCTCGGGGGAACCGGTCACTTCGGCCAGGGCGCGGTCCTGGCCGGGCAGGATGAGCAGGGCAAGGACGCACGCGGCGAGCACGGTCAGCAGGATCGAGGTGATCAGCCACGCGTCGCCGAGGACACCGAGGCTGCTGGCCGTGGCGAAGCCGAAGACGGGGACAGCGATACCGATGCCGGCGTAGACCCGGCAGATGCGGTGCAGTGTCCGCAGGGTCGTCGGAGCGTCGCCGGCACCGACATCGCCGAGGGCGCGGCGCAGCGTCGCGGGGAACATGCTCGCGGCGACGGTGACAGGGCCAATCGCAATAATGGCGGCCAGGACGTGCAAGGACAGGAGGACCTTGTTCACGCCTGGCGCACCGGGGTGGTTCGGCGCTCGCCGGTGACCTTCGAGGACGGAAGACGGCCGGCCTTGGAGGTGCCTCGGAGGGTGTCGCCGTCGACCGTGACGTCGAACGCCAAGTTGAGCCGCATGGGCCTGGTGATGGTCTGCTTCCAGGTGAGGCGGTCGCCATCGAGAGCGATGTCGCCGAGCGGCACTTCCTCGCCGGCTCCATGGGCGACGCCGGTCAAAACAGCATCCTGCCCGCGTAGTTCGACGACGGCCTTCATCTTGCCGATGGGGGTGGAGATGGACAGGTCCCAGGTGCCTTCGACGGACATGTTCTTCCTGACTGTGCTGTGCGGATTGGTGGTGAGAGGCGGGGGGAGGGTCAGAGAGCGGCGGGGACGGTTCCCTGAGCGCGCCAGACGGTGCCACGCCGCTCGTGGGCGAACAGCTCCTCAACGGCGTGGGCGATGCGAGGGCCGACCTCGCGCTCCAGCAGGTACAGGCCCAGATCAAGGCCGGAGGTCACGCTGGAACCGGTGATCAGGTCCCCGTCGTCAACGAGACGGGCGCTAATCGCGTAGGCGCCGGTGGCGTCCAGCATGTCCAAGCCCAGGTGATGGGTGGTGGCGTGACGTCCCTCCAGGAATCCCGCCATGGCCAAGACGAGGGAGCCACCGCAGACGGTGGCGACCGTGATGTCCGGGTCGTCCATCGCCTGCTTGAGGAGTGCGGGGAGTTCGGTGGTCAGTGTGCGGCCCAGCAGTACCGGGATGAACTCGTCCTGCTTCCGCTCGCCGCCGCCTATCTCCTGATCCGGAACTTCACCGGGTTCGCCTACGCGGCCGGAGGCGCCGGGCACCAGAAGCATGTCCGCCCGTTCCAGGTCGATGGCGCCTGCAGCGCGCAGCGCCAGCCCTCCGGTGCCACTGATCACCTCTCGGGGGCCCTCTGCGGAGACCAGCTCAACGGTCACTGCGCCCTCCGATGCCATGCCGCCGGCGTACAGCACCTCGTAGGGGGCGATGACGTCGAGCGGGTCGAAACCGTCGAACAAGACAACTTGGATGTGCACTGACGTTCCTTCGGGATCGTTTTCTCTCCGATGCCTCGAAGTCAACCTCCTCTCGCTCGGTCCACCCAGTGGCATGAGCGACAATCTTCAACGGAAAATTGCCACGCAACTTCTAAGGCCCTGGGTGCGCTTTGAACTGGGGATTCCCAGACTTCAGCCCTACTGCACTGAGCGGTGAGGAGGTAAATTCTTGCCATGCACACAGTCGCTGTTCTCGCGCTAGACCAGGTGATCCCGTTCGACCTGACCACACCGATCGAGGTCTTCTCGCGGACTCGCCTACCCGACGGGCGGCCCGGCTACCAGGTCCGTGTGTGCGCCGAGCGCGACGATGTCGACGCTGGAGCCTTCGCCCTGCGTGCCCCCTGGGGCATGGAGGGTCTCCGCGACGCGGACACGATCATCGTGCCGGGCGTCACAAATCCCACGGCCCCGCTCTCCCCGGTTGTACACGACGCAGTGCGGGCGGCCGCAGACGACGGCACCCGGATCGCCTCCGTCTGCACGGGCACCTTCCCCCTGGCCGCCACCGGGCTCCTCAACGGGCTGCGCGCCACGACCCACTGGCGCGCGGCCGGGCTCCTGGCCACCCTCCACCCAGACGTCGACGTCGACCCGGACGTCCTCTACGTCGACAACGGCCAGTTCCTCACGTCCGCTGGCGCGGCCGCGGGCTTGGACCTGTGTCTGCACATGATCCGCCGTGACTACGGCTCAGCGGTCGCCGCCGACGCCGCCCGCCTATCGGTGATGCCCCTCGAACGCGAAGGCGGCCAGGCGCAGTTCATCGTCCACGACCACACCCCCGCACCGCAGGGCTCCGAACTGGAAACGTTGCTCACCTGGCTGAGAGAAAACCTGGCCCGCGACCTCACACTGGGCGACATCGCCGCCCAGTCCGGGACCAGCACCCGGACCCTGATCCGGCGGTTCCGCGACCAGACCGGCACCACCCCGCTCCAGTGGCTCCACCGGGCCCGCATCCGCCAGGCACAGCACCTGCTGGAAACCACAGATCACTCCGTGGAACGCATCGGCGGCCAGGTCGGCTTTGGCTCACCTACCACATTCCGCGACCGCTTCAAACGCACCACCGGCGTCAGCCCACAAACCTACCGACGCACCTTCAGCTGAACCAGCGACTCGCCTCAAGAGGCACCGAGCGGTGGCCACAAGGTACGACAAGTTGGCGGTCCGCTACGAGGCGACCGTGCTGGTCGCAGCCATCAACGAATGGCTGTGACCAGCACTTTTGAAACGCACCCTACTGATCTTTTCGTAAGTTCGGTGGGTGTGGTGGGTGGATGGTCAGGCCCGTATGGGCGAGGTATGACCAGGGAAGTCGGGGATTGGTGTTGATGCGGTGGATGCCTTGCTCGGTGGCGTCGGCGACATCGGCGAGGTGGTCGCCGGCGAGGTTGGCGAGGTGGTCGCCGGCGAGGTTGGCGAGGTGGTCGCCGGCGAGGTTGGCGAGTTCACGCTTCTTGAGCGAGGACCACAGCAGTTCCACCGGGTTCAGCTCGGGAGCGTAGGCGGGTAATCGTTCCAGGGTGAGCCAGTCCTGTTCGGCGACCCAGGCCCGCATCGCCCGGCTCCAGTGGGCGGACAGGCCGTCCCAGACCAGGACCACACGCTCGCCGCGGTAGAACACCTTCATCTGCTCCAGGACCTCGATGAGGGTGGCGGTGTCGTAGCTGCCGGGCTTGAGATGGAAGCAGAGGCGGGCCCCGCGACCGGGGTCGGTGGAGTGGTAGCCCAGAGCCCCGGCCATCGACGCGCGCTTCCGGTTCAGACGGTGCCGCAGGAGCGGGGTCCGACCTCGGGGTGCGTAGGTGCGGCGGATCTGAGGGAGCAGAGAGACGCCTGATTCGTCGAGGAAGACGATCCAGGCACGTGTGTTCACGGCCCCTTTTTGATGCGCGGCCACTCGTGCGCGATCCAGCCGGCGATCTCCGACTCGTCCCGCTCGACCGCCCGCCGCTCGGGCCGTTGCAGGCTCCATCCGAGCCGGCCGGTCAGCAGCCGCCACACCGATGCCCTCGACAACACCACCCCCGTCACCCGGGTGACGACCGCACCGACGCGTTCCAGGGACCACAGGTCGACCTCGAAACCATGAGCCTGGGCACCTTCCTCCAACGCGGCCCGGACCATCTCGACCCGGGCGTCGTCCAGCTTCGGCGGACGACCGGTGGCCGCCCGCCGCCGCAGGGCCGAAGCACCGCCCTGCTCCCACACCCGCCGCCAACGCCGCACACTCTCCGCACACACCCCCACCGCCCGCGCGATCTCCGCATTCGAGACACCGCCCTCGAACAACTCAACCGCACGAACACGACGCGCCTCCGCCAACTCAGGCCGCGACAAAGGAGGAAGACAGGAACCACCAACTGAAGGAGAAGGTGCATAAGCCACCCCGACAGCCTCCCACCCACACACCCACCACACCCACCGAACTCACGAAAAGATCAGTAGGACGATCAGTGAGCGGGTGCGCGAGCACATCTACCTGATCGCTCGGACGTCCCCCGCCGACTGGGGCATCACTGGCTTTGCCACCTGGAGCCTGTCCAAGCTCGCCGACCACCTGATCCAACGGCACGTGGTACCGAAGATTAGCCGGGAGACCTTGCGTCGCATCCTGCGCTCCGGCAAGGTCTCCTGGCAGGCCACGACTACGTGGAAAGCCTCTACCGATCCGAACTTCATCGCCAAGATGCACCGGGTCCTGGCCCTGTACGACACCCCGCCGGCCGACGGCCGGGTGATATGCGTCGACGAGCGCGGCCCTCTCAACCTTCAGCCACGCAAGGGCAGGGCCTGGCGTCCAGTAGGCAAGCCCCGTCGGCTGCGGGCCACCTACAACCGGTACGGCGGCGTGATGCACATGCTTGCCGCCCTCGACCTGGCCACTGGCAAGATCTACTACAGGATCCGGCAGCGCAAACGGTGGCGAGAGTTCCTCGGTCTGCTCCAGACCCTGCGCTCCCGCTGGCCTGGGGAGAAGCTGTACGTCGTCCTGGACAACTCCTCCCCCACAAACACACCGCGGTCTGCAGCTGGGCCGCTGCCAACGACGTCGAGCTGGTCTTCTTGCCTACCTGCGGATCCTGGCTGAACTGGATCGAATCGGAGTTCGCGGCCCTGCGATGCTTCGCCCTCAACGGCACCGACCGCCGCACCCACGAGGAGCAGAACGCCTCCATCGCCGCTTACATCCGCTGGCGCAACGCCCGCGCCGAGCCCAAGACCAGCTTCGCCCCCGACTCGCC
Organism: Streptomyces sp. NPDC101194; assembly: GCF_044767885.1. Taxonomy (NCBI): domain Bacteria; kingdom Bacillati; phylum Actinomycetota; class Actinomycetes; order Kitasatosporales; family Streptomycetaceae; genus Streptomyces; species Streptomyces sp. NPDC101194. The sequence continues at coordinate 70,539 of NZ_JBIWOS010000018.1, read as the reverse complement.
AATCCGCCAGTGGACCGAATACCCGTCCAAGGCCGCATGACAAGCCACGACGAGTGGCCCGGTCAGTTCTCGATCAACGCCCTGCGGGGAATGCCGAGCGTCGGCCGAAGCCGACCGTGACGAGCGCCATGAGTGTGAGAGCGATCATCCCGGCTGGAAGAACTGGTGCGCCCACGCCGTCGACGACCACAGCCCCCACAGCACCGCCCGCAAAGATCGCCATGTTGAAGGATGTCGTCAGCATCGCGTTCGCTGCATCGGCGTTCTCGCCCGCGGCCTCCCCCATGGCGGTCTGCAACTGCGTTGCCGAGCCGCCGAACGCGAGGCCCCACAGGATGATCGCGAGTAGCGCGAGCACAGTGGACTGCTGCGCGGCGGCGAGAAACGCGCCGGCGACGATGAACAGGGTCACGCTCGCCAGGGTGAGCTTGCGAAGTGCGCGGTCGATGAACACGCCGGTGATCCATATCCCTCCGAGCGCGGCGACGCCAAAGACGAGAAGCGTGATGTCGGGCCGGAGCGCGAGACGCATCTGCTGCAGATAGGAAGCGATGTAGGTGTAGAGCAGGTTGTGCGCGAGCATCCAGACGAATACGACGGCGAGGATGGTCGCCACGCCGGGAATGCCCAGCACTCGGCTGAGCGGAACGCGTGTCTGCGACGACTGCCCCGGGGCGTCGGGCACGAGGAACTTCGCGAAGACCATGACTATGACGCTGAGCAGTGACATCGCGGCGAAGGACCAGCGCCACCCGACCGTCGAACCCAGCCAGGCGCCAAGGGGGGTTCCGACGCAGAGCGCGACCGGGGTTCCGGTCATGGCGATGGCAAGGGCACGCCCGGCGTGCTCAGGTGCGGCGATACGCCGGGCGTATCCGGCGAGCATGCCCCACAGCAGACCGGAGAAAGCTCCCCCGACGAACCGGGCGACAAGAGCTACGGCGAACGACGGCGATACCGCGGTGACGGCGTTCGCGACGAGGAACCCGAGCAGGCCCGCGAGGAGGAGCGGCTTGCGCCGTGCCCCGCGCGTCAGCGTGATCGCGGGCATCGCCGCAAGGACCGTTCCGATCGCGTAGGCGCTCACGAGCTGGCCGGCGCCGCCTTCGGAGACGTCGAGTCCAACAGCGAGCTGCGGGAGCAGCCCCGCCGGCAGCGTCTCGGTCATGATCACGATGAATCCGGTACACGCCATCACCACCAGCGCCGGAATGGGGAACGACTCGTGCGCTCGCTCGCTGACCGGCGTGGGGCACGTTGTGGTCATCGGGGCGGACACCTCCACTAGTTATGGATTGAACGATCCGATATTGACAGGGGGTGCTGTGCGCGTCAAACTGGATCAGTCAGTCCGTAATAGAGGAGGTCCACCGTGCCCCCCGTCGGCCGCCCCCGCACCTTCGACATGGAGGCCGTCCTGAAGGCCGCCATGCTGCTGTTCTGGGAACAGGGCTACGAAGCGACATCGCTGGCCCAGCTCCGCGAGACCACAGGGCTGTCCTCCGCGAGTCTGTACGGCGCCTTCGGCTCGAAGGAGGGACTGTTCGAGAAGGCCGTTGAGCACTACATCGCCGGGCCGGGCAGCGTCACCGATGTCGTGGCCGACGAGGCGGTAAGTCCCCGCGAGGCCATCACCCAACTCCTCCACGGGTCGATCAACATGCAGACCGACACGTCCCACCCTCGTGGATGCCTCGTCGCCCTCTCGGGGACGGTCCGGGCACCGGGAGCGGGCGAGGCCGGAGCGCGAAAGGTCGTAGCGGCGCGCCGCGCAGCGGACCGAGCACGCATCAGGGCGTGCATCGTACGCGGCATCGCCTCCGGGGAACTCGCCGAAGACACCGACGTGGACGGCGTCACATCAATGATCCACGGCTTCTTGCTCGGTATTTCGACACAGGTGTGTGACGGCACCTCAGCACGACATCTGCACGCCGCGGCCGACGCCGTGCTCGCGAACTGGGGCGCACAGGGACGCTGACGCTCACGCGCACCACACGTCGACATCGGTCCACGCACAGCCCCTGGAACCGCACGACTTCAGGCGGCGTGAATCGCGTACGACAACCGGCGGCGCATCTGGTCGCCCTGGCCTGCCGACTGCCGGACAACCCGTCGAATACCCGGCCAACGATGTGAGCCGAGCCACTAGATATGAGCAGCACGCCGCCCGCACGACATCGCCCGTCCGCCCGGCGGTCGCAGCGGACGCCGCAAGGCGGTCCCCGGGCCCAAGGCCGCGGACCGCTGGTGCACCGCCTCGCTGATCCACGACCCGGCCGATGTGATCGCCCAGGCCTTCACCCAGGCAAGCGACCGCGGCCCTGGCCGCCGTCGGCCCTGGTTCGTCCTGGTCGGCGGCGCCCGCCACCAGTTCGACCCCATCGAGGCCGAAGCGGCTCGCCACAGGGTGAAGATCAATGCCTTGATCGACTTCGCGCACGTTGCCGAGTACGCCTGGACGGCCTCCCACGCGTTCCATCCGATCGCCGGCCCGGCGGCGGAAACGTTCGTGCGGAGAAGCTCACCGCGATCCTGCACAGACAGGACGCCCGCGTCGCCGACGAGATGACCCTGCAGGCCGAACGGGAACACCTCACCGGATCCCGGCGCGACACCGTCGCCACCTGCGTGCACTACCTCACCGGACACCTCGACCAACTCCACTACGACACCGCCCTGGACAACGGCTGGCCCATCGCGACCGGCTCGATCGAGGGCGCATGCAGGCATCTCATTGGTGACCGGCTCGATATGACAGGTGCCCGCTGAGCAGGGGCATTGCGTGATTAGGATTGGTCCGATTCGCCGGTCTCATGAGTGACGTGGCGTCATGTCCGTTGTGTGACAAGGGGCCCGGGAGAGCGGAGCAGGCACGGTGCTGGTGATCATGTGGTTGTCGAGGCCCATGAGAACCGAGCGAGACCGTGCCTGCCCGAACATCATCGCCCATCCCTTCAGCACTGGAGCAACTGGGCTCCCCGACTGATCCCCTCGCCTCAAGCGATGTCGCTGACCTGCGGCCTTTCCTGATCCTGGTCGCCGATCCCCGCGATGCGCGCGGACTGCGGTATCCGGCCCTCGCGTTGCTGTGCGCAGCCGTCTCGGCGGTACTGACCGGGGCTCGCTCGCTCATCGCTGTCAGCGAGTGGATCACGGATGTCCCGCAGCATGTGCTGGGCGTCCTCGGCTTCGCCGCCGATCCACTTACCGGTCTGCGACCGGTGCCGCACGCCGCAACCGTGCGCCGCCTGCTGCAGCGTGTGGACGGTGACGCCCTGGACGCGGCGATCAGCGCGTATCTGCAGGCCAGAACGCCGCCGCCCTCAATCGAGCCGGAGGCGGAGAAAGGGCCGGTGCGACGGGTGATCGCGGTCGACGGCAAGGTGGTCCGCGGATCGCGAACCCGGGCGGCTGCGGCGATCCAGCTGCTGGCGGCGATGGACCACCACGGCGTGGTCCTGGCCCAGCGGCAGGTCGCTTCCAACAGCAACGAGATCCCCTCCTTCGCGCCGTTGCTGGACGGTCTCGAGCTGGAGAACACGGTGATGACCGCCGACGCCCTGCACACCCAGCACGACCACGGGGCCTATCTGACCAGTCGCGGCGCGCACTGCGTGGCCGTCGTGAAGAAGAACCATCCGGGCCTGTACGCCCAGGTCAGGAAGCTGCCCTGGCGTGACATCCCGCTCGGGCACCGCACTCGCGACCACGCCCACCACCGCGACGAGATCCGCCGGCTCAAGACCGCCGCCTTCGCTCACATCGACTGCCCCGGCGCCCGTAAGAAGGTGGCCCGCCCTGTCAGGTAACTGGGTGTTGAAAGGCGCGGCGATATGCGGTGGGCGTGGTGCCGAGGGCGTCGCGGAATCGGGCGCGTAGGTTGGCGCCGCTGCCGAGTCCGCACCGGGTGGCGATCTGTTCCACCTGGAGGTCGGTGGTCTCCAGGAGTTCGCGCGCTCGGTTGACTCGGGCTGTCACGAGCCATTGGTGGGGGCTGATGCCGGTTTCCTGGCGCCACAGGCGGGTCAGGGTGCGTGGGGAGACGCCGGCGTGGTCGGCGAGTTCGGGGAGGGTGAGGTCTTCCTCGAGGCCGCGCAGGGCCCATTCGCGGGTGTCGGCGAGTGTGGTGGCCTGGGGCGCAGGCAGGCTCCTGGAGATGTATTGGGCCTGTCCGCCGTCACGGTGCGGGGCGGCGACGAGTTCCCTGGCGATGTCGTTGGCGACGGCCGCACCGAGATCTTTGCGGACCAGGTACAGGCACAGGTCGATGCCGGCCGTGACGCCCGCGGAGGTCAGGATGGTGTCGTTGTCGATGTAGAGGACGCTGCGGTCCACGCGCAGCCGGGGATAGAGCTCTTCGAGGTCGTCGGCGCTGGCCCAGTGGGTGGTGACGGTGCGGCCGTCGAGCAGTCCGGCCGCGGCGAGGGCGAAGGCGCCGGTGCAGATGGAGACGATGCGTATCCCGGCGCGGCCGGCGAGCTTGAGAGCACCCCTCACCCGTGGGTGGGGAGGGCGCCGGTAGTCCTCGAAGCCCGGAACGATGATCGTGTCCGCTTCGGCGAGTGCTTCGAGTCCCGCGGTCAGCCCGAGAGTGAAACCGGCGCTCGTGGTCACGGAGTCCTCCGTGTCGCCGCACACGGTGAGCTCGTAGGGGGTGTTCGGACGGGCGTTGAAGATCTGCGTGGGAATGCCCAGGTCCATGGGCAGCACACCGTCCACCGCCAGAACCGTGACTCGATGCTTGCTCATGGCTGCAATATTACGACCGTCGCTGATTCTGCAGGCAGGGCCAGCGACCTCCCTGCCATCGGCTCCAAGGCTTCCTCAAGAAGATCCCCGCTGCTCACTCGGCAGTTCGTGCGGCCGGAAAACGATGGCCCGTCCGTGCCACCCTGGCCCAAAAAATGCGCATCTCGGCATATGAGCCATGGCCCGGAAGGAAGGTTTCGAAGAAGTATCGAATGCAGAGCGCGGGGCAACCGGCTCGACACACCGGTAGAGCGGTCCGAGAGCCCCGGCCGTGGATGAGGAACCGACAATGACTTCACAGAACGTGGTGGGCCGCTTCTTCGACGTGCAGGGCGGCAAGGTGTACGCCCACGTCCGCGAGGGCGACGGCCCGGCGTTGATCTTCCTGCACTACTGGGGAGGGTCACGGCGCACCTGGATCCCGGTGCTGCAGCTTCTGGACCCCGAGCAGGGCTTCGTGGCCTACGACCATCGCGGATGGGGCGACTCCACGAGCGTGCCGGGACCTTACGACCTGGAACAGCTCGCGGACGACGCGCAGCGGGTCATCGACGCGCTCGGACACTCCCGCTATGTACTCGTCGGGCACTCCATGGGCGGCAAGGTGGCCCAGATGCTAGCCGCACGCAAGCCCGAGGGCCTGGCCGGAGTCGTCCTGGTGGCACCCGCCCCGCCCGCGCCGGTCGGGGTGACCGAGCAAGCGCAGGAGACGGTCTCCCACGCCTACGACAACGAGGAGGCGGTTCTTCAGAGCATCGACCTGATGCTCACCCACGGCGGGCTGACTCCCGAGCTGCGCCGGCAGGTGGCCGAGGACAGTCTGCGCGGCGTCGACCAGGCCCGTCTCGCATGGCCGCGCCATGGCCTGGTCCAGGACGTGTCGGCCGGCGTCGGCGCCATCGAGGTGCCGGTGCTGGTTCTCGCGGGCAGCCACGACAAGGTCGACCCGCCGAACGTGCTCTCCGACCACCTGCTGCCGCTGATCCCGACCGCCTCACTGACCGTCCTGAAGGACACCGGGCACCTCTCGCCCCTTGAAGTGCCCGACCAGGTGGCCGCGCACATCAGCGCCTTCGTCGCCCAGCTGTAAACCGGCACAGCACTCCAGCCGCACATCCCCCGGCAGGGGCGATCGGCCGTGCCATCACCCCCACGTGCCATGCGATCGCCCTCCATACCCGGCACGCGGCAGCGCGCCCGGCCACCGCAGAAAGAGACACATCATGACCACCGACACCCGCCCGTCCATATTCGAGCGGCTCGGTCTCCCCGACACGAGCCTCGCCCAGGACGCATACGCCCATGTGGAACGGCTCACGCCCACCTTCCTGCTCCATCACAGCGTCCGCAGCTACGTCTTCGCCCGCGCCCATGCCCAGAACCAGGGCCTGCGCGCCGGCACCGACTACGACGACGAGCTGCTGTTCCTCAGCTGTGTCCTGCACGACATCGGACTGAGCGAGGAGGGCAACGGCGACCACCGTTTCGAAGTCGACGGCGCAGACGCCGCAGCGGCATTCCTGCGCGAACGCGGTGTCGAGGAACGGCGTATCGCCATCGCCTGGGACGCCATCGCCCTGCACACATCGGACGGTATCGCCGAACGGAAGGGCACAGAGGTGGCGCTGGCCCAGGCGGGCATCGGCACCGACATCCTCGGAGTCCAGCGGGAGAGCCTTCCCTCCGGCCTCGCCGACGATGTGCACGCCCTGCTCCCGCGTCAGGACCTGGGCTACGCGCTCAGCGACGCCATCCTCACCCAGGCCAAGACCAAACCCCAGAAGGCATCACCGATGACCTTCCCGGGCGACCTTCTGCGCCGCCATCTGCCCTACGGCGCCTATCCCGGCTGGTACGACCTGCTCGCCGCGGCCGGCTGGGGCGACAAGCCGGTCGGCGCCACCGCCCGGCGCCGCGCCGAAACGCCCGAGCAGGTGGCCACCCTGTTCATGGAGTACCTGGAGGCAGGCGACGTAGAGGGCCTGGTGTCGCTCTACGAGCCGAACGCCCACTTCGTCCCCGCCCCCGGAACCCACCTGGAGGGCACGGACGCCATCCGCGCGGCCATGCAGCAGATGGTCGACAACGGCGCCCGCCTCAAGCTCGAACTGCGCGACATCCGACAGGTCGACGATGTCGCCCTGGTGTCGAACCACGCCACCCTCACCGGAGCCGGACCGGAACCGGTGATCTCCACCACCACCGAGATCCTTCGACGCCAGCCGGACGGAGGCTGGGTCCACGTCGTGGACGACCCGTTCTTCGTCTGACCCTCTCGGGCGGCCTGCGCACAGACTCACAGGCCGCCCCTCCCAAGGACAGAGGGCATGCGAATCAATGCCATCGCCTGGCGGCCCGGACATCCCCACCTCGTGACTGCTGAGGAGTTCCTCAATGCCTCACTGGCTGTTCTCCAACCGCTCGGGTGGTCGGCGGGATTCGAACGGCGGCCTGGTCTGGGTGAGTCTGCTGGTGCATAGAAGAAGGGCCTCTTGGTAGCTCGCGGATGTCGAGTCCCGCGAGGAGCAAGAGGCCCTGTTGTCGAAGTGTCGCGTGGTGACGGTTGCCGGGTCCAGTCCGTCCACTCCTGGGTGTGACTGTCTCGCCCACAGGTTCGGGAACGCGGCCGACCGGCCGGGGCGCCGGCCCCGGTACGGGTCGGACATGAGCGACGCCGAGTGGGTGCTGGTGCGGGACCTGCTGCCGCTTCCGGCCTGGATGACGGGCCGGGGCGGGCGGCCGGAGGGCTACTGCCACCGTCAGATGATCGACGCGGTGCGCTACCTGGTCGACAACGGGATCAAGTGGCGGGCGATGCCCGCGGACTTCCCGCCCCGGCCGCGCGTGTACGCCTTCTTCGCCCGCTGGCGGGACACGGGCCTGGCTGCCGAACTGCACGACCGGCTGCGTGAACCTTCCACTTGTTCAGGACACGTGCGCGGCGTCCGTGCCGATGCTCTGGCCGTTTCCTGACGGCGAGCACAGCGTCAGCCGCATACAGGGCCGCGTAGTGGATGGCTGTGTACTGGCGGAGGGTTCCGTCCCAGGCGTGGGCGGTCTCCATAGCCCGGCGGGCCCGGGCGACCATGCCTGCGGGCGCCAGTGGGGCGGCGTCCTGGCCCGGAGGCTGCTGCGTTGCCTGGGTGCCGTTCTTCGCGTGCAGCCCGATCGGCGGCGGACGAGGGTTGAGCGCCCAAGGCGACGGAGTCGGCCGATCTTTGCGCGGCGCCTCCCGCCGCCCGCCCGTATTCCGAGGTGGGCTTCCTCACTTTCGGATCGATCCATCCGTAAATCGTTTGACGTGCGCGCACAGCCCCAGCAAGACTTACGGCATGAACGATCCAGAATTTAGCAGAGACGGCGGTGTGCGGACTCGCACAGCGCCTGCCACACCTGCGGACAAGCCCAGCGTCAACCCTCCCCCCCTGAGCCGGGCGATGGTGCTGCTGCTGGCCACGGTGTGCGGTGCGGCGGTGGCGAACATCTACTACGCCCAGCCGTTGCTGCCCGTGATATCGCGGGCGCTCGGAGTGTCCCAGGGAGCCGTCGGCCTGGTGGTCACCGTCTCGCAGGTCGGCTATGCGCTGTCGCTGGCCCTGCTGGTGCCCCTGGGCGACGTGCTGGAGCGGCGCCGTCTGGTGACTGCGCTGCTAGGCCTGAGTGCGCTCGCCGTCCTCGGTGCGGCGGCGTCCCCGTCGCTGGGGCTTCTGCTCATCGCGATCGCGGTGGTCGGGGTGACCTCCGCAGTGGCGCAGATCGTGGTACCCATGGCTGCGACGCTGGTGCCTGACCACCAGCGCGGGTCGGCGGTGGGCACGGTGATGAGCGGGCTGCTGATCGGGATCATGATCGCGCGTACCGTCGCCGGGGTGCTCGCCCAGATCGGTGACTGGCAGTTGGTGTTCGTCTTCGCCGCGCTCCTGATGGCGGCCCTGGCACTCACCCTGCGCCTGGTCCTGCGCCCCGTCCGCCCGTCGGAGAACACCGCCTATCCTAAGCTGCTGCGCTCGGTGCTGGCGCTGGTGCTCAGCGAATCGCTGCTGCGCAGGCGCATGGCTCTGGCCGCGGTCGGCATGGGCTGTTTCACCGTCCTGTGGACCGCGTCGTCGTTCCTGCTGGCCGGCCGGCCGTACGAGTTCGGCCCCGCCGTCATCGGCCTGTTCGGTCTGGCCGGGGTCGTCGGAGCCGCCGCCGCGTCGAAGGCCGGGCGGCTCACCGATCGCGGGCGCGGCCGTCAGGTGACCACGGGCGGACTGATCCTGCTGGCGCTCAGCTGGCCGGTGCTCGCCGTCGCCGGTGTGGGCGGACCGGTGGGCCTGATCGCGCTCACCGTCGGCATCATCGCCCTCAACCTCGCCCAGCAGGCGCTGTTGATCAGCCACCAGAGTGCGATCTACCGCCGGGCCCCGCACGCCCGGAGCCGGGTGACGACGGCCCTCATGGTGTCCGCGTTCGCCGGGGGCACCGTCGCCTCGGCGCTGACCACGGCGCTGTACCCGCTCGCCGGGTGGCTGGGCGTGAGCGTGCTCGGCCTGGTCACCGCGCTGGCCGGGGCCGGGGTCTGGATACTGGAGCTGGTCCATCCCAGCCCCGCCGAACCGCTCGCCGCCCCGTCGGCGGCCGACGACATCGTCGCGCCCGCCGGGCGCCCGGCGGGCGCGGGCCGCGTGAGCTCGCGCCGTGAGGAGGTTGGCTGTGCCTGAGATCCGCCGAGTGGCGATCCTTGACGACTACCAGGGAGTTGCGCTCCAGTACGCCGACTGGAGCACCCTGCCGGACAGTACGGAACTCACGGTCCTCACCAAGTCCCTGGGCGGCCCCGAGGACGTGATCGCCGCGCTGGAACCGTTCGACGTCATCGTGGCCATGCGCGAGCGCACCGCCTTCCCTGCCGCGGTCATCGACAGGCTGCCGAATCTGCGGCTGCTGGTGACGACGGGCCCGGTCAACGCAGCCATCGACGTGGCGGCGGCCCAGCAGCGCGGCATCGTGGTGTCGGGCACGCGCGGGGCCGGGCTGATCTCGACGGCCGAGCTCACCTGGAGCCTGATCCACGCCCTGGCCCGCTCCGTCCCCGCCGAGGACCGCGGCGTACGCGAGGGTGCCTGGCAACGGACAGTCGGGCGCGATCTGCACGGCGCCCGCCTCGGCGTCATCGGGCTCGGCGGCGTGGGCACCCGTGTGGCCCGCGTGGGGCGCGCCTTCGGCATGGACGTCGTCGCCTGGAGCGCCCACCTCGACGCCGAGCACGCCCGTGCCGTCGGGGTCACTCCGGTCACCAAGCGGGAGCTGCTGGCCACGTCCGACGTGGTGACGGTCCACCTCAAGCTCTCCGCCCGCACCACCGGACTCCTGGGCCGCGACGACCTCGCGCTCATGCGACCGGATGCGCTGCTGATCAATACCTCGCGCGGACCCATCGTCAACGAGGAGGCGCTGCTCGCGGCCCTGAACGCCGGGACCATCGGCGGAGCCGGCCTGGATGTGTACTCCACCGAGCCCCTCCCCGCCGACTCGCCGTGGCGCGGCGCCCCGCGCACGGTACTCACCCCGCATCTGGGCTACGTCACCGCAGGCGCCTACGACGTTTTCTACTCCGACGCACTGGAAGACATCCTCGCGTACGCCGCCGGTGAACCGATCCGCGTACTCACCCCGTGAGCAGACCGCTCACCACCGCTTACCGCACACACGAACTCGAAAGGCACGACCTCATGGCAACGCATGCGCGGCACGCCGCGACGAACGGCGCCGAGGACCGCGAGAACTCCGGGATCCGGTTCCCCGTCATCTGGACACGTACCCTGGGCGAACTCACCTTGAGCTACGTTCCCGACGCGGGCGTCGACATGATCCCGACCCGGGTCTACCCGGCCTCCGTCGAGGAGGACTGGCACCCGCACCGCCCGCAGATGACCGAGGCGGGCCATCTGCCCATGGGATGCGGGGCACTGCTCGTCGAGAGGGGCGGCACCCGCCTGCTCATCGACACCGGCCATGGCCGCATATCGGGCGAGGACCTGGAGCACTTCCAGCACGCCTTCGGCCATGTGCAGGACCTCCCGGAGTCACTGGTCGCCCTCGGCGTGGACCCGGCCGAGCTGGACATGGTCGCCATCACCCACCTCCACGGCGACCACACCGGATGGGCCCGGCCCGACGCGGTCGAGGATCCGCGGAGCCTGTTCACGAAGGCGCGGTGGATGGTCGGGAAGGGCGAGCTGGAGAGCGTCGCGCCCGGGGACGGCCCGATACTGGCCGGCCAGGACGAACGCGCCGTGGTCGTGACCGACGGGACCGAGATCGCCGACGGTGTCCGCGCGTGGTCCCTTCCCGGGCACACCCCAGGGCACACCGCCTGGATCCTCGACACCGGCGACGGCCGGGAGGTCGTGGCCTTCGGCGACGCCATGCACTCACCGGTCCAGGTCCAGCACCCGGACTGGGAAGTGGTCCTCGACACCGACCGGAACGAGGCCGAACAGTCGCGACGCCGACTCGTGGAGCGCCTCGCGCGGGACGGGGTCTACGGCTTCGGCGTCCACTTCGCCGACCAACAGCTGGGAACCGTCGACAGCTCCGGCCTCTGGCGCCCCTGGAACGACGAGACAGATGCTTCCTGATGCCGGCTCTGGCCGCTCACGAGAAGACGGACCGCCGGCCACGCCGCCTAGCTGCGCCCGCTAAACTGGAATAGTCGTTCCGTTATGGTAGGAGGTGTCCCGTGGCCCCCATCGGCCGTCCCCGTATCTTCGACATGGAGGGGGTCCTGGAGGCCGCGATGCGGTTGTTCTGGGAGCAGGGCTACGAAGCGACGTCGATGGCCCAACTCCTGGAGGCCACGGGGCTTTCCTCGGCGAGCCTGTATGGCGCGTTCGGCTCGAAGCAGGGCCTGTTCGAGCGGGCGATGGAGCATTACATCGCCGGGCCGGGCAGCGTCAACGACGTCATCGACGACGAGGCCCTGAGCCCGCGCGAGGCCGTCGCTCAGATGCTGCACAGATCCATTGACATGCAGACCGACACCTCCCACCCCCGCGGCTGCCTCGTCGCCCTGTCGGGTACTGTCCGGGCCCCCGGGGACCGCGATGCTGCCGTGCGCCGGGCGGCGGCGGCACGCCGTGCGGTGGACCGAGCCCGTATCAGGGCGTGTGTCGTCCGCGGCGTTGCCGCAGGAGAACTCGCCGGGGAAACAGACGTGGACGGCATCACAACCATGATCCACAGCTTCCTGCTCGGCGTCTCCACCCAGGTGTGCGACGGCACGCCCGCCCGCGAACTGCACGCTTCGGCTGACGCCCTCCTCGCTGCCTGGCGCATACAGGGACAGGCAGCCTGACCGACCAAAACGCCTGCTGACCTTTCCGCTGTGCTGTCGGGGTCCTGACGCTGGTTGGTCCGCCGGTGCGAACGGGCGGACCAACCAGCGCCGAGCCCGGTCAGCTGCAGGAGCCGAACGGCGCTGTGCGGTCACCGGCGCCCGGAAGACGCCGCACGTTGCCCGCCTCTGCCGCCCGGCCCCCCCGGGCCCCCTGGGCGCGCAGTCGAATGATCTCCTCGTGCTGGGCGGCCAGCCGGGAGACGGCCTGGACGCGGAAGTCCTCCAGCTCGCGCAGGGCCGCATCCCGGGCGGCGACGCGTGCCACCGGTCCGTGCCGCCTCCCGGCAGTCCGCGGCAGTCCGCGACCCGCTGGAACCGACCGCGACCCGGAACTGCCCCCACTGCCAGCAGTCCGTCACAATCGTCGCCCTGCTGGCCACCTCCGAGGTCGCCCGTCCAACGATGCCGCACCACCGCACCGACATCGTCCCGCTGCGGTGGACCCACTGACCGGCCTTCACGTTCGCGCGGGTGGACGAGTTGGTCACCCCCAGCCACAGCGACGGCACCCGCACCTTCGTTTTTCTCGACCGCCGTGGACCAGCCCGACAGCGTCTGCTGAGCCAGCGACATCCCGCATCGCTGGATCGACAGCATCACCATCAACGACTGGTCCCCGAGATCGACCACGTCCTTCGCGCCTGCTTCGACTGACCCTCACCGATCACCGCGGCCCGGCGGCCTGACGGTCACCGGGCCGCAAAGCGGTGTCGTCAGGCGGGTGATGCATTCGCGACGGGGAGGCGCTCCGTTCCACCGCCGAAGGGAAGGAAGACAGTGCGGCTGGCGAGGAACCAGGCGCCGTCGATCTTTTGGAAGACGTCCTCGTAGTGGCCGACGTTCGCCGGGAGCCTGGGCTCGATCATTCCACCTGAGTAGCCGTCGACCCGGTATGTCGTCAGATACGAGACCGCTCGCGCTGTCGCCTCGGAGTCGACCGTGACCAGGATGTTCGTCATCAGACGGCGCGACAGCCTGTCCGCCGGGCGAGAGGCGAAGTAGGCGCGCAGGGCCTCGCGCCCCTCGATGCGCCGGTCCCCGAAAGGCCAGTGCCAGAGACCATCGGGCGTGAACAGCTCGGCCACCGAACTTGGCTCACCAAGGTCAAGGCGGTGGATGAAGTCCACGATGATGCGCTCGCAGGCGCGTTCCGCGAGCATCCGCTCGACCGGGGGCATGACCTTGTCGTCCATACCCCTGTTCATCAGCCCCAACAGGTCCCAGGGCCACAGCTTTTCCGCGCCAGCACCGGCAGGAAGCGCTCTTCGCTCCCCACCCTCCCCACTCGATTTTCCAGCAGACGAACTGAGGCGAAGACCGGCCGTGGGGATTTCGTGAAGCCTCATCAACGGCACCTTCCGCCCGGAGATGGAAAAGCAGCTCGGCCTCGCGCCGCTTCTCCCGGTGCCCCGTCCCCGCACCCCGGCGGACGCCTCCGGCCAGGCCCTGGCGGAGTCGAGGTGCCCCCCGTGCCGGTGTCTGTACCAGCCTTGGGGGTCAACGGGGGCCCTTGACGTCGCAAGGGGCAGCCGGTCCCGGATGCCCCTCGCGGGTGCTCTCGTAGTGGTACTGGCGTCTGTCATGTCACTCGGCGGCGGATCCACCAGGCGCAGAACCCGGTCAGGGCCAGGGCGAGGCTGAGGTAGAGCCCGGTCTCGGCCCATTGAAGGGCCCAGAAGTTCCCGGCGGGCTGGTAGGTCACCTGCTGCTTGTAGCCCAGGGCGCCGAGGTCGGCGATGCAGCGGTCGACCTGCTGCAGGGTGGGTGGGCCCGACTGGGTACGCAGGCAATCGGCGAAGGACGACGGCACGGAGGCCGGCTGACCAGCGGCGTTCAGTGTCTGCTGGGAGGTGACCCAGGCCCCGGGCACTTCTTCGAGGTGCGCGACGATTTGCCTGTCTCCGTCCTGGATGCTGATGGGGGCGCCGTCGGGCTCGATCGGCAGGACGGTCCGGTCCGCGGCGGCCAGGTGGGACCGGATCCACATCGGCACCGCGATCTGGACGGCGGCGTAGAGGGCGAACGTGGTGGCCATCGCGGGCAGGGTGCGGCGGATGACCAGGCCGAGGGCTCTGAGCCGGCCGCGTCCGAACGACCTCGCCGTAGGTGCCTCCTTCCACGTGCCCGCGGCCGTCACGACCTCTGCGAGGCCCAGGCAGGGCGGCCTTGGTCCTTGGGACCCGGGGCGGTCTTCTGCTGTCACGCAACGTTTACCTCGTCTGCCAGACTGCTCGGATGATCGTCAGACTTGCGCGAGAGCAGGATGTCTCCGGCCTTTTTGGCCTGGCAGCCCAGGTCGAGCACTGGTTCGGCCCGATGGTCGAGGATCCCGGTTTCCGGGATGCCGTTGGTAAACACATTCGACGGTCCACGGCGCTGGTCGCCGTTTCCTCGGAGTCAGACCTTCTCGGCAGTCTCTTGTTCGGCGCGAAGGCCCCGACTTACCACGTCCACTGGCTCGTTGTCGCGGAGAAGGCACGCGGGAAAGGCGTCGGTCGTGCGCTGATGATGGACGCGATACGGAGGTTTGTGCGGGGCCCGGGCAGCATCGAGGTGGTCACCTTCGGGGCCGACCACCCGGGCGCCGTCGCCAGTGGAGCACGAGTCTTCTACGAGCGTCTTGGTTTCACCCCCGCTGAGGCTACCGCGCCGGGTCCGGAAGGCGGCTCACGGCAGATTTATCGCCGGGCCGTTGTCTGAGCGCCGGTAGGGGTGATGACTGGGGCCTCAGATTGTCCGTTCCCGAGGCTGCGTCGAGGAGCTGGTGGTTCGGGGGGCTGGTTGCCTCCGACCACGCTGCGGGCCCTCAACTCGCAGAGGTCGGGCAGGCGAACGCCTGGTATGGAGTCGAGAAGGTCGGCCTGGGAAGCACGGATGATGTAGGCAGGAGCCTCGGGGCCGATGCCGAGGGTGCGGCGGGTGGTCACGACGGTCGTCGTACGGCTGCATCGACAGTTGATGGACCATCATGTGCCAACACTGCAGCCGCCGAACGAGCCGTCATGCCACTCGCTCACCTTGTTCTTTTTCTTCTGGCCTCGAACAGTGTCCCGAACGAGGTCACTCACCTGGGCATTCGCCGGACATGAGGGCGGCCTTCGTCTGATCCTGTGCTCCGTCACGAGGAGAACCAGTCGAAAGCCATTGTCATGAGTGTGGTGTCTCCGGATGTCCGACGGGAAGCGTTCGCGGAAGCATCACGCTTCCGAGCAGAGTTCTACGAGTGTCTGACCGCCCGGCGTGACGAGTTGTTCGAACTGGCCGACGCGCTGTTGTGCGTCGACGGGCCGGTCACCTCGCCGGTGGACCTGACGATGGTGCCCGAGCACCGGCGTGGGCACGGCGCGATGTACGGAGCTCTCAACCGGGGCCGGATCGACGTCGAGAGGCTGCGGACCTTGCTCGCCGGGCTGCCGTTGCCCCGGTTCGAGGGCGGGCGTCTGGTGCTGGCGGTTGACGTGTCGCCGTGGCTGCGCTCGGACGCGCCCTGCTCGGCAGACCGGCTGTTCTGCCACGTCTACGGCCGGGCGAAGTCCGCCTCCCAGTTCATCCCGGGCTGGCCGTACTCCTTCGTCGCTGTCCTCGAACCGGGCGCCACCTCGTGGACGTCGATCCTGGACGTGGTCCGGCTCGGACCCGAAGACGATGCGACCGCCGTCACCGCCACCCAACTCCGCGCCGTGGCCGAGCGGCTCATCTCAGCCGGCCAGTGGACGCCCGGCGACCCGGACATCACGATCGTCATGGACGCGGGTTACGACGTCACCCGCCTGGCCTGGGTCCTGCGGGATCTTCCTGTCGAGCTGGTCGGACGGATCCGCCGCGACCGGGTGATGCGGCTGCCGAAGCCCTCGCTCAAGGAGTACGCCCTGGCCTATCCCCAGGGCGGGCGGCCTCCGAAGCACGGCAAGGAGTTCCGCTTCGCCAAACCCGAGACCTGGCCGACGGCGGCGATCACCACCGTCACCGACACCACCAACTACGGCAAGGCCGAAGCCCAGGCAGGGGACCGGGTCCACCCGAGGCTGACCCACCGCTCAGCCTGGCTGGAGCACGACGGTGAACTCCTCGTCGTCGAGGGCACCTTGGTCCGATTGAAGGTCGAGCGCCTCTCCAGGGAACGGGAAGCACCGCCGGTATGGCTATGATCCTCCAGGACCGGCGCCATCCCGGCAGACGTGGATCTGTGGTGGCAGGTGTTCCTCAGGAGATTCGATCTTGAGCACACCTTCAGGTTCGGAAAGCAGATCCTCGGCTGGACCACCCCGAAGGTCCCGTACTCCCGAGGCCGCGGACCGGTGGACCTGGCTCATGGTCGTCGCCCACACCCAACTCCGCCTCGCCCGGCCACTGGACGCCGACCTCCGCCGGCCCTGGGAGAAGCCGACCAGACCCGAACGCCTCACCCCGGCCCGGGTCCGCCGGGGGTTCAGGAACATCCGAGCCCACCTGCTCTGTCCTGCCCGTGTTCCCCAACCACGCGGCGCTGGCCCCGGACGACCACCCGGGACCAAGAACCGCCGTCCCGCTCCCCGCTACGACGTCGGCAAAACCGTCAAACGCCCCGAGACCCTCAAGGTCATCGGCAGACCTGGCCGATCTTGGTAGATAAAGAACAAGCTCCAAACCAAGGTCATTGCCATACCTGTGCTCGGTCGGCACGTGGTCGACGCCTACCTGCTGCTGGGCAGACACCCGGTCATCGTCGACGCCGGAACTCCCGGCAGCGGCCAGCTGATCTACGACCGGGTAGTCGCTCACGGCGTCGACCCCAAGGACGTCCGCCTGGTCGTCGTCACCCATGGACCCGTCGATCATTTCGGCTCCGCAGCAGAACTCAGCCGGCTGACCGGTGCACCTATCGCAGGCCATATCGCCGACCTCGGCATCTACCGAGCGGGCGGGGTCAGTGAGCCCTACCTGCCTATCGGGCTGTTCGGGCGTCTGTTCGTGCGCACCTCAAGGGCGCGCGAAACCACCGAGCCGTTCGAACCGAACGTGCTCATCCGTGGTGAGACCCGCTCGGCGGACTTCGGTATCGAGGCCCGCATCATGCCCACGCCGGGCCACACGGCCGGCTCCGTCTCCGTCCTTACCGACACCGGCGACCTGGTAGCCGGAGATCTCGTGGCCATCCGTTGCTGGGCGTCATCAAGGGGCGTCCCAGCAATCCGCCCTTCCACGACGATCGGCTCGGCAACCTGGCGCGCCTGCGCGAAATGCTGGCCCTCGGCCCCACCAAGCTCCACGTCGGCCACGGCGCGCCTCTCGACCCCGAACGGGTAGTCCGTTGGGCAGCAGCGGAGCAGCAACGGCTCGACCGCCTCTCGGCCCGGGGATGGTGGATGACGTGCAGGTTCCCCGAGGGCTTCCAAAAGCGGAGAAGGTTGTCCCGTCCCGTTCGACATTCTCGCGCCGCGCCTCGGTGACCAGGGGGTAGGCACATCATGGTGAAGACCGCAGTTCACGAAATCCCAGGAGACGTTGTCGCCCAGAGTTACGCGTGTGCAGCTGTCCCAACCTTCGTTGCCGGTCGTTTGCGAGGCTTCGCTGATCAAGGACTTGCCCGATCCTCGATCACTCCTCGGCGGTCAACCCTTGCAGTGGACCGCAGGCCAGGACTCTGGTGGCGAAGTTCGCCAACTGTGCCCGCATTCTTTCCCGCGGAATGCGCCCTTCTCCGGCCAGGTGCTCGACGAGGTCGGCTCGTGTGGCGGCGAGCAGGGCGTGGGTGGTGAAGTCGCTGTCGGTCAGGCCGGGGATCTGCTCCAGTACGGCTCGCAGCAGGCTGTGCCACCGCTCGTAGTGCTCCGCCTGGTACGGGCTGCTGCTCCCGCCTTCCTCCAGGGCCAGCGCGAGGCGCCGGTTGTCGAGTTTGAAGCACAGGATGGCATCGAGCAGGGCGGGTACGCGATCTTGCGGTGGGGTCGCGGGCCCCAGGGGTGGTGGGCCGGTCTCGACGGCCTGCCTGATCGGTTCGAGCCGTGCCTCGTACAGCGCGCGGAGCAGCCCGGCGCGATCGCCGAAGGCCCGGAAGAGCGTGCCCTTGCCGACGCCGGCCGCTGCCGCGACGTCGGCCATGGTGACGTCCTCGGGACTCTCGCGGCGAGTGAAGAGGGCGTCGGCGGCCGCGAGCACGGCCTCCCGGTTGCGGATGGCGTCCTTGCGGGACGACTGGCGTTCGGGCATGCCACTCCTTCCACTTGCAAAACGGACCCGTGGTCCATATCGTCGAATCGGACCCAGGGTCCGGATTCTATGACTGGAGGATACCCATGTCCGCACCGACCTCCCCAGCGGATCTATACCGCCACAGCCTTCAACTGCTGCTCAACAAGGACATTGCCGCGTGGGTCGCCCTGTGGGCCGAGGACGGCCTCATGGAGTTCCCCTTCGCCCCCGACAGCTGGCCCCGGCGCCTGGAGGGCAAAGAGGCCATCGCCGCCTACATGCGCCACTACCCCGACCACATCGACCTGCACGACTTCCCCGACCTGCGAATCCACCAGACCACCGATCCACAGACCATCGTGGTCGAAATGCGCGGCATCGGTCGCCTGGTGGACAGCAACGCTCCCTTCGACATGACCTACATCGCCGTTGTGACCGTTCGAGACGGGCACCTCACCTCCTACCGCGACTACTGGAACCCCCTCGCCGTCCAGGAACCCGGCACCGACTTCACCAGGAGCAGCCGATGACCACCACCGGCACCACCCTGGTCATCGGCGCCACCGGCACCACCGGAAGCCGCACCACCACACAGCTGACGGCCGCGGGTCACCGCGTCAAAGCCGCCAGCCGCCGAGCCACCCCGGTCGCCGGCGCCGAGCCACTCCCCTTCGACTGGTACGACCCCGCCACCCACGCGGCCGCCCTCGACGGCGTCGACCGCGTCTACCTCATACCGCCCCTGGGCGACCCCGACCCCGCGACGACCATGCTGCCGTTCCTCCAACAGGCCCGCACCGCCGGCGTGCACCGCGCGGTGCTGCTGAGCTCCTCGGCCATCCCCGAGGGCGGCCCGGCGGTGGGAACGGTGCACCAGGCCCTGCCCGATCTCTTCGAACAGTGGGCGGTACTGCGGCCCTCGTGGTTCATGCAGAACTTCACCGGCACGCACGCGCACGCTCGCAGCATCCGCGACGAGGGCATCATCTGGACCGCCACTGCGAGCGGTCGAGTCGGCTTCGTCGACGCCGAGGACATCGCAGCCGTCGCCGTGCGCGCTCTCACCGACGAACAAGCCCCCAACACCGATCTCATCCTCACCGGACCCGAGGCACTCAGCCACGACGACATCGCCACGATCATCACCGAGGTCACCGGTCGGCCCGTCGTCCACCGCCGCCTGTCCTACGAGCAGATGCGCGACCGCCTCACGACGCAGGTGCCGGTGGAGTTCGCCGCAATGCTGGCCGGCATGGACCGTGCCATCGCCGAAGGGGCGGAGGACCGCACCACCGACACCGTCCAGCGCCTCACCAGTCGGCCCCCACGCACCTTCCGAGCCCTCCTCGAGAGGGAGATGCGATCCAGCGGATGATGTTCCAGGGCGATCAGCCGTTCGGTTTGAGACCCTGCATAATCTCGGCCTGGCCGTCTGAGGAGGCTCGGACGCCGGTGAAGTCGTCGCAACCGCCTCCCAGATCACCTCCGGCGACTGCGATGGCTGGACCACGCCTACCAGCGCGGTGTCGCCTGCTTCCGTGATGCCCTGCGCACCTCACGGGTGTCCCTCCCGTGCAGACGTATTGCACGGCTACTTCTACCCGGCGGCAGGCGCCCCCCGAGGGCTTGTACCTACTGGCCCCGGACTTAAGAAACCGCTGGGCCGATCGTCGTCGGCCAGCATGGAGGGTCGTCGGGGTGAAGGCCGGTTAACTCCGCGACGGAGTCGACGGGGAGCCCGCGGGCTCGAAGGTAAGCCACGGCTCTGGGTAACAAGTGGCTGCGTTCAACGTGAGCGGGTTCGGGCTGGTTGGAGGGGGGCGTCTCGTCGCCGAGTCCCTGCAGGGTGGTTCTGTGGGACCACTCCGGTAGTAGTTCCAGGTCATGCAGGCGGTGGAGGGCGGCGGATGTCGGAACGCCCCAGGCGCTGGCTGCTGCGGTCAGGCGTTCGGGAGTGGCTGTGCGGAGCATCGAGGCGACGACGGCAGTGCGGGGCATGAGGAACGCGGAGGCGAACTGGACGGCCGCTGGGCGCGAGTCTCGGTGGCCTGGCCGATTGTGGCCAAGGACGAGTTGGCCGAGTTCCTGTGCGAGGTGCTGCCGTGCCTGTTCGCCGTCCAGATGGGGTGGGAGGAAGACGAATGTTGTCCCAGTCTGGCGTGTGGAGAACGCTCCGACGTCGCCGCAGTCGGGCGGGAGAGCGAAGACGCGGATGCCGTGTGATTCGAGGAGCGGTGTCAGCGGGCCGCTGGAGGCGTCGCCCATCTGCCAGTGGGCCCGTAGGCACTCGGCGGCGTTCTCGGGGTCGTGCTGTGGCCAGGAGGGCAGGTTGGGGCATGGCAGCCACAGGTGCGTTTCTATCCATGAGACCAAGGCGGCGGTGAGCTCGGCGACAGCGACGGCGCTGTGCCGTTTGCGCGCGGTCAGTCTGGTCGGGCTTCGCAGGCTCATCGTTTCAGGCAGGATCTGGCGGGGCGGCGGTGCCAAGAGGAATTCTGGGGTGACGTCCAGAGCGCCAGCCAGCCGGTCCAGTGACTGGGGTGACGGGTACTTCAGGCGGTTCTCGAAGTGAGTGATGCTGTGCGTTGTCAGCTTGGCGGCGCGGGCGAGCGCAGCCAGCGTCATCCGACGGCGGTGCCGTGCGAGGATGAGGCGCTTTCCGGTGAACGCGGGGATCACCGTCATGGGCAAGCGGCCATCGGATTGGGGAGCGTGCGCCGGCGGTGCTCCTGTGCGATCCAGCGCACCAGCGGGTCCTGCTGATCGTCGTAGTCGTACTGGTACCCGGGCAGGACGCGCATTCGGACCTCGTCGATGAAGCGCCGCATGTCTGCTGGGTGGCCTGTGAACGGCAGGTCTCGCAGGCCGGGTGCGGCCAGCAGGCCGCCCAGGGCAACGGTTTCGGGGTAGGTGCTGGCGATGATCATCGAATCGTTGTCGTAGGCCCGCCAGTCGGGTCCGCAGAGGGCGGACATCCGTGCGTGCCGGGTTTGCACGAGAGCGTCGTACTCGAACCAGCCGTTCATCACGGTGGTGGCCGCGCGCATGGCGAGGACGACCGGACCCCAGCCATGCTGACGGCTCAGTCGATGGTGTCGGCGCTGGGCCTGGAGAACTTCCGGGACCGGGCGGAGAGCGAATTGCTTGGCACGGTCAGCTGTCCACTGTCCGTGCCGCAGGCAGAGCCGTGTGCTGACCGGAGCCCAGTGCCAGCATCTGGGGAGTACTTCTGTGATGCCCTTTCTCATCAGGCAGCGGCTGCATGCGGGGTGGAGCTTCCAGCCGCTTCGGACCAGCCGCAGGCTGGCGATGGGCTCGCTGTCGTCGGGCCCGGGTGGCCGCAGATCAGGAAGCGCGCGAAGGAGTCGGTCGCGAGGCTGGCCGGACAGATCGCAGATTGCGTCCAGCAGGGGCAGGGGCCCTGGCTGAAGGCGAGCGGGGTCGTCGAGGTGTTCGTGCAGGAGTGTGAACGGGAGCCGGTTCGCCCTGGCGAGCCGCTTCACGTAGGAATCCCATGATTCGCGGTGCAGCGGGGCGACGGTGCGGGGCAGGGGCTGAAGTCGGCGAGAGAGAGAAGTAGTCACGCCGCGTCCTCGATGGTGCCCTCAGTTTCTCGCGGCGGGCGGGGGCTGTCGGACTGAGTGCTGTGATCGACCGTGATGGTGTGGAGTAGGCGGCGGGTGATCTGTTCGCTGCCGTCGGCGATCGCGCTGATCGCGGCGGCGCGGATCAGGTGGGACAGGCTGCTGATGCTGCCGCCGGTGCGGGCGTGGAGATACTTCGCCTGCCGGGCCAGGGTGCCGGAGTCGTGGCGGTGCAGCCGGAGTGCATGTTCCATCGTGGCGATCACCGAGCGCCATTCACTGCCGTAGGGGAAGTTCGCGGTGTGCCGCATGACACAGCGGGCGGCGATCTGCTTGCCGCGGACCCCGGTGAACAGCCCCTCCCGCTCGACATTGATGCCGGCATAGACGAAGGTCGCCGGGATGTGCTCGGCGAAGTACTTGAGATGGTCGGACATGTCCTTGCCGTTGGATGTGCCCATCTGGATGTTGTGGATCTCGTCGACCAGGACCAGGTAACAACGGGCTTCGGTGAGGATCTCGCAGACCGCGTCGGCGGTGTCCATCTCGTTGTGACGGGACTTGAGGGGAAGCCCGAGGAAGTGCGCGAAGCGGGTGGCAAGCTTCCTCGGGGAGCCGTTGGGCGGGGCAGAGACGTAGACGACCGGGATGCGGTCATGGTCGGGATAGCGCCGCCGTACTCGCAGTTCGTGGGCCCGGCCGAGCTGTTTGATGGCTGTGGACTTCCCCGTTGCCCAGGGGCCGGAGACGATCAGACCGCGGCGGGCGCTGATCTCGTGCCGGTTGACCAGTGTCAGCAGACGTCCCTGATGAAGGATCTCCCGGATGGTCGGGGTCTCCACGATGATCAGCTCGGAGTGGTAGTCGACGCGGGACTCGTCGTACTCGTCCCGATCCGGCTCAGACAGCGCCCGCCAGTCCGCCTCAGTCAACAGCTCGAACTCGGGTGGGTCCTCGTTCACGAAACACCGCCAGTTCGGCAGGGTCGTCGTCGGCATGCGTCGCTTGTCCGGCATGCCGAACTGCTCGGGCACTACCACCATTTCTTTGCCTCCTTGCGGGCATCGAAGACACGCAGCGGAACGACATCGGCGACTTCCTCGTCGTCGGCTCCCTCGTCCGGCTCCTCGTCGGGAGCCGGTGCCGGCGGCGGGGCCGGTCGAGGCCAGGACGGATCAGCAGCAGCGCGGGTGCGGGCGGCTGCCCGCTCGGATCGACGATTCCGGGACTTCTTGCGGACCGGCGGCGCTTCCTCTGCCTCGACTGGGCCGGCACCCGCCCGTTCCAGCAGGTCGCCCACCGCCTCGGAGATCGCCTCCTCGGTCACCGTGGTGCCCTGCTGTTCGCGCAGATCCCTGGCGGAGTGATCCCAGGCCATCTCCCCGAACGGGACAGGCTGGGACGACAACAGCCGCCAGGGGACGGTGATCCAGGTGTCCTCGCGGTGATCGTGCAGCCAGACCACACGGACGTCATAGGGGTCGTGACGTACTTCCCACCGGTCCTTGTGATCGGCGGGCCCGGACTTCTCCCGCCGCAGCCCGTCGATCTCGTCGCAGTCGTAGATCCGGTGCTTGATCTTGATTCCGTAGGAATTGACCGCCTGCCAGCGTGTTGGCAGGAGCTTCAGATAGTCCTCGGCCGAAAGCGCCAGCGGCAGGTAGCCGGCCGTCTCCACGAGGGCGGCGTACTTCTCGTTCGGCGAGAACGTCCGCCCTGGCACGAGCGGGTCCCGCAGGCCGTCGTGCGGCCGGTTCTGCCAGATCCTTTTGCCGACCGCAGGAGCTCGTGAACCGGCTCTGAACTGCGGCGATTCATAGACTACATGTCCGCGACGGTGACTCAACGTTCTTTGCCGTTTTCGCCTTGGCGGATGTCGCTAGATGTTGCGGGCCAGGATGTTGATGACGGTGTCGGCAAGCAGGCATTCCGCTCTCAAAGTCGGCGCGTGGTTCGTCACATCCGCGACCATGTCCGTCCTTGTCTCAGCCTGTCGGGTCCCAGAGTCCTCCGGCCTCGCCGCGGGTGAGGTGCTCGGCGTAGACGCCGACCTTCCAGGCAATGACGGAACGGCACTCCTCCAGTGCTTGAATCTGTGCCTCGACGCGTTGCTGATGGGCATCGAGGAGCTGCAGGCGTTCTGCCTCGTTGCCCGGTCCGTGGCGTACCAGCTCGGCGAAGTGCTTGAGGTCGGCGAGCGGCATGCCGGATTCACGTAGTTTGACGCAGATCAGCAGCCAGTCGACATCGACAGTGGCGTATCGCCGGCGGCCGCCCGTGGTGCGCTGGACCGGTCCGACGAGCAGGCCCTCGCGTTCGTAGAAGCGCAGTGCATGCACGCTGAGTCCGGTCCGCTCGGCCACCTGGCCGATGCTCAGTGGCCCCGTAGGGGTCGCGGTAGTCTCCATGCCGCCCAGTCTAGGACTTGATCTAGACCTTGCTCTAGCTCGTAGCGTCGTCGGCATGACCACCACCGATCAGCAGCCACTCGGCTCGCCCTTCTCTGCCATCAGCACCACCGAGGACGTCATGGTCGGCCTCGACCTTTCCGGCACGACCGCCGTCGTGACCGGGGGCTACTCCGGGCTCGGCCTGGAAACCACCCGGGGCCTGGCGGCCTCCGGGGCCCAGGTCATCGTTCCGGCACGCCGGCCCGGCATGGCCCGCGCCGCACTTGAGGATGTGGATGGCTGCGAAGTTATCCCCATGGATCTGGCAGACCTCGACAGCGTGCGTGCCGCCGCCGCACGGATCAGCGACTCCACCAACAGGCTCGACCTTCTGATGGCCGTCGCCGGCGTCATGGCCACCCCCGAGCGACGCGTCGGACCCGGCTGGGAAGGCCAGCTCGCCGTCAACCACTTCGGACACTTCACACTCGCCTGCGAGCTCTACCCGCTCCTAGCCGCTGCCGACGGTGCGCGCGTCGTCATCAACAGCTCTGCCGGGCACACCCTGACCGACATCCGCTGGTACGACCCGCACTTCCGCACCGGCTACGACAAGTGGCTGGCCTACGGCCAGGCCAAGACCGCCAACGCCCTTTTCGCCGTGCAGCTCGACGCCCTCGGGCGCGACGACGGAGTCCGGGCGTTCTCCCTCCATCCGGGAAAGATCATTACCGGCCTCCAGCGGGAGATGACGCTCCAGGAGCAGATCGAACGCGGATGGGTGGACGAGCACGGCAACGTGATTGGCGCCGGCTTCAAGACGCCCTCCCAGGGCACCGCCACCGGTCTCTGGGCAGCCACGTCTCCGCTCCTGGACGGTCGCGGCGGGCTCTACCTCGAGGACTGCGACGTCGCGCGCATCTCTGCTCCCGCCGAGCCCATGGACGACGGCGGCGTCCGCGAGTACGCCATTGACCCCGACACGGCCGCACGGCTATGGGAACTGTCCGTCGCGGCGACCGGCGCGACCCCGATCCCTCGATGAACCCGCGTGCTGCCTACGCCGACCCACGTGCCATCGCGGCACTCCAAGCAGTACGAGAAGCCCCCGACCTCATCGCGGCCGACCTGGACCACCTCACCCGGCGATCTGTCGTGGCCGCAGGCGGAGAGATCTCAGGAGCCGAGCCCGACTGCCTATGGCGGCTGGGCTCCCGAGACCGAGTCGTGCCGTCAGGCGCGATGTGTCGGAACCGTCGACGTTACTGCTGAACTCCCTGTGAGGTGTCGGTGATCTGGGCTTCGAGGTCGGCCATGCGGCGGTCCTGGAAGCGGAGGTTGGAGCGGGCGGCCTTGAGGCGCTCGTCGAGGGTGCGGTTGTCGGCCGTGAGCTGACGGACTCGTTGTTTGAGGGTGGTGTTCTCGGGGTGATCCGTTGGATGGCTCCCTCGGTCCATTCGGCTTCCAAGTCCCGGACTTGACCGAGGAGTTCACCGATGCGAGTCCGGTGAGCGAGGATCTCGCTGAGGGCGGTCTTGAGGGCCTCTTCGGCGTTCAGGGCGCGTTCGCGCCAGGTCGCCTCACGTTCCTCGTCCTGGTCAGCGAGCACCTGGGTCCGGCGCTCTCCGGCCTCGGCCATCGCGGAGGCGATGACGGCTCTGGCCTCGGGATTGTCGTAGATGAAGGTGCGGGAGACGTCCGCGTGACGGGCGACGGCGGCGACACTGACCTGGGCCTTCTCACGCCGGAGTCGGGTGATGGCCTCGCGGACCCTCTTCAGGGCGGTCTCGGTCTTGTGGCGGCGGGCGGCCAGGGCAGCTGCGGTTCGGGGTTCGGGGACAGTGTTCATGCGACGTCCTGTTCGGGGTCGGTGTCCTCGGCTGTGCACGTATCGCTGTACTCGCCCTCCCCCTCGGTGCCCGCCTCGACGAGGTCCGTGGCGCGGAAGGCGGTGGACCACACGCGGTGAAAGTAGTCCTGGGGTTTGCGCAGGTCCAGGGCAAGGGCGTCGTCGAGAAGGCCGAGGCCGGCCAGGGCCTTCTCCAGGCCGTCGATGGCGCGGGCAGTGGGCTCGAAGTAACGATGGAGGTAGTCATCGGGGGCACCCTCAGCCAGCAGTCGCCACTGCTCACGCTTCCGCCGCCGATACAGCAGGTCGGCGCCGGACAGGACGAACTTGTCGCAGGAGTGGCAGTTGAGGCTCCAGGGGCAGTCGCCGCCGTCGACGACGGGCTGGAAGGTGCAGAAGCCGCCCTCGGCGGGAGTGCTGCGGCGGCCAAGGTCGATCGCGAGGGCCATGGCG
This sequence comes from Streptomyces sp. NPDC101194, assembly GCF_044767885.1. Taxonomy (NCBI): domain Bacteria; kingdom Bacillati; phylum Actinomycetota; class Actinomycetes; order Kitasatosporales; family Streptomycetaceae; genus Streptomyces; species Streptomyces sp. NPDC101194. Next base: position 43,959 of record NZ_JBIWOS010000018.1, on the reverse strand, counting down.
TGTTCTCGGGTGAGCGGGGTGAGGTCCTCAGTGAGGATTTCGCCGGGGTTGGCGGCGCCGGGGCCCGCCACCCAGACGTGCTGGAGCACGCTCTCCAGGTCGGACTGGGCGAGGTGGACGTAATGCTCAGCCATGCGCTCGGAGACCTGACCGAGGTAGCGGCGGGTCAGGCTCGCTCCGGCTCGCAGCAGGCTGGTGGCTAGCGAGTGCCGGGCTTGGTGGGGCACCCACCGGCCGATGTCGAGATCGTTGATCCACGCTTTGAAGCCCCGGTGGAACCACTGGTAGGACAGCGGACGACGGCTGTCGCTGTTGCGCTGATTGCTGGGAAACAGCGGCAGATGGACGCGCTCTTCCAGGGTCGGCGGCCGATTGTGGCGCGTGGCGAACAACGCCAGGGTCTTGCGCTGTCGGGCTTCCAACCGCTGGTGGAGCTGTTCGGGGATGCGGATCGCGGCGTCGTAGTTGCCGACCTTCGTCTGGTCGTGCCAGAGCATGGGGAGCCCGCCGTAGCGGCCCAGGCAATCCAGACGCGGTTTGATCACCTCACTGCAGCGCCGTCCGGTGACGACGATGGTCTCCCAGGCATCGCGGAGTCCGCGGTCGCCCGGGTCGTGGCAGGAGGCGAGCACTTTCAGGTTCGTCTCCGCGGCCAGGGCTCGGGCGACTGCGTCGGAGAAGGGGGTTCGTGTCCGGGTGACGATCCTTCCCGGAGAGGGCATGGCGGTGACGAAACCCCGGTCGAGGCAAGCCGTTCGGCTTCGCCGGATTCCAGGGCTTCCAGGAGGATTCGCCGGGTGCGGGTGAAGACCATCTGGCGGGTGTAGGCGGTCACGATGGACGGTTTGCCGTGCAGGCCTTTCACTCCCAGGGACGGCAGCCCGTCCAGTTCGCGAAGTCGTTGGTCGGCGGCGAAGTCGTGGACGTGGTGCGGCCGAAGCAGCATTGGGTCGTGACCGCCGCCGGGGGCGTGGATCTCCAGGAAGGCGCTGAGTTCGGTGCAGGCTCGCCGGGTGCCGTCGAAGGTGTGGCCTGAGCGCGGGCAGCTCGGGGATCGCAGTATCGCGGCGAAATGATCCCAGGCCAGGTCGCGGAGCCATCGCTGAGATATCGGGGTCAGGTCGATGCGTGGCGACCGGTTGTTCAGCCTGCGGCCGAAGTGCTCGGTGTTCAGGTAGCCCTGCTCGCGGGTCCGCTCCGGCGTCACGTAAAGCGGGGTGAGCAGGTCGATGAGGATCCTGGCGAGGTAGGAGGCGTCCCGGCCGGCTGTGGCCAGCCGACTACCTTCCTCGTCTGGGTCCAGGCTGTCGGAAGTCAGGTCGGTGAGTGAAATCCGTGGTCGCGGCAGTAGTCCGCGAGGCTCTGGATCTGGGTGAGTTCCCAGCGCCTGCCCGATCCACGGGCGTGGACGAACAGTCCCCACTGGATCTCGGCTCTCAGGAGCGGGTGCAGGCCGCGGAGGTTGATCTGACCCGGTCGGGATATTGGTGCTGTCCTTGAGCACCACCGCCGGAAGTCGGATTCGTTGTCGTAGGCGACCGGGACTGGCGAACCAACTCGCTCGTAGCGGTTGCCCCACTGCGTTGGCAGCACGGCTCCGCCCGGCCGTCCCTCTCTGCGATAGCGCCGGTGGTGCCGATAGCAGAGCCCCAGGGGCGATTCCGCCCGGCCAGGGCAGACCACGGCTTTGCAGCGGCCGTATCCGGGCCGGGGCAGCTGTTTGGCCAGCCAGGTGTCGAAGTCGGCGGCGTCTCCGTGTCGGTCGCGGTAGTGATACCAGCTGAACTGATGGTGGTGACACAACTCCAAGGTCAACTGGCGTGACGGCCGCTCGGGGCAGAGCCGGCACCGTCGCTCGCGCAGTTCCTCGCCGTGCCCGACCAGGTCGGCGGTGCGTAGGAAGTCCGCCCGGGACTGCTCAGCGCGCAGCCGCCGCCATGCAACCTCGTGGGCGCCGCAGAGATCTCCCCGGCCCGCCCTCGGCCGCTCGCAATCGGTGACCAGGCAGATCCATCGGTAGACAGGGTGGTCCGGTGGGATCTCGACGATCTCCGAGCGGAACACTGGATCGAAGGACGGTGAGTTGATCAGCGCGGTCATGATCTCGAATCGGTCCCGTCCCTCCCGGGCGTCCCGCACCGAGGTCAGAGCTGTCTCGGTCACCGCGTCTCACCCCAGACCGCGCGCAGAGCGGAGTCGAAGGCGGGGTCGTGGATGTCGACGTGTCCGTAGACCTCGTCGACGGTGGCGGCCGAAGCCCAGCCGCCGGCATCCCGGGCGATCAGCAGGTTGCCGTCGGCGGCGTCGAGGACCGCGGAAGTGAACGAATGCCGGAAGGCATGGGGTTTCACCAGCCCGAGCCCGGCGCGTTTCCCGGCCCGGCCGATCATCCGCCTGGCCCCGACCGGCGCCCACGGCTGTCCGGCGCAGGCCCCGTGCAACTGGACCAGGAGCATGCCGTGACCGGCTTCGCGCGGGTACTCGCTGGTGAGGTACTCGAAGTAGGAGTGCACCATCGCCGGACTGACCCTCTTGATCAGCCCGCCGGTCACCGTGCCGTGCTCGACCCGCCAGGAGTGCTTGGTCTTGGCCTCGGCCCGGTTCGGATTGCCGGGCCGGTGGCAGACGTGCAAGTGAGGGGCGCGGCACTCGCCGCAGGCCGCATTCTCGCGCAGGTGCAGGTCGACCAGGTGCAGCCCGCAGAGCTCGCCGATCCTCAGGCCCCCGTCGGCCAGCCAGGTCACCGCCATCCGGTCCCGTGCCGAGTTCACCGCCGTCAGCAACTTTTCCCTCGCGCCGTCAGGCAGCATCTTCAGGTGCCGGCGGTGCGGTCTCTTCGGCGTGAGCGGGTTCGCCGGCATCGCGGACTTCACATGCCCGAGGAGCGAGCGGTGCCGGTCCACCCGCGAGGGCAGCCGCGTGCCGTCGAGCTCCTCACCGAGGTCCACGTTGACGCCGAGGGAGGCTTGGCGCAGGTAGAAGCCCTTCAGGCAGGACGCCGCGGTCGACAGCGCGGACCGGCCGTACGGGCGCTTGCCCACCCGCCACGGCTCCCCGAGCGGTATACGGACCTCGGCGCCGACGATGCCCATATACCTTTCCAGGTCGTGCAGTTGGACTGTGTCGAAGGCCAGGCACTCGCGCTCAAGCCATCGCAGGTGGTCCACCAGTTAGTACGCGTAGGTCTTCTGTGTGCCCGAGCCGTCATAGACGCGCAGGAACCGGTCCGCCTCGACGTGGAGTGTGCCCTCCGGCCAGACGATGGTCCATGACCTCCATCCGCTCTTCCGCTCGATCCGCTGGACTCTCAAGTCCCCGACCACAAGGTGCCGTACCACTCGTCCTCCGTACCGACTCCAGAACATGACGAACGTCCTGAACCCGGTCGGTAAACAAGCCCATGACGTCCACGCCACAGCCTCGAACGGGCATCACGAACAGCACAAACTACGGTCGGTAAACCTGGCAGTGATCCACTCCTCCAGCAGTTCCTGCAACTGCGGCAGCGACCACAGCGGCTCGTCCTCGACGCGGTGCCCGCGGTGTTCGGCCGACCGGCCGGTGTGACCCGAGACGAACTGAGCGAACATCGTGGACACCGACCCCAGCGTCCGCTCGATGTGTGGTTTGTGCGTCGGCGTCCTGGGCGGCGCATGGATCACCTCGGTGTCGAACGCGTCGCAGGCCATGTGGAAGTTCTTCGACAAGAACGCTTTGCCGCCGTCCACCACGATCGCCTCGGGAATGATCAGAGGGACGGCCGCCGCATGCCGCAGCCGCTCGTCCAGCGCGAGCAACCGCCGGTAGGGCAGCACCGACCGCTCCAGACGCAGAGCATCCGTCCACCCCGGGCGCATCGGCGCCGGTGTCACCGAGCGGGCCAGCAGCAAGGCTGCGTCGACCGACTTCGTCGTCGGCCGCAGCACCGCCGCAGTGACCGTGCGCGTGGCGACATCGACCAGCCCGGTCAGCTCGACCCTGCCCACCACCCCCCGGTCCAAGCGCACCAACGCGTCGAACGGGGTGGAGTCGATCTCCATCAACTCGCCCGGGCGGCAGACCGTCGCCCGGTCGAAGACGCCTTCGGGCTGATTCGCCAGGGACCGGCGCGTCCGCGCCGAACCGGTGGTGTGACGGCCGCGTTCGAGCCGCTGAAACAGCCGGTAGAACGCCGACCGTTTCTGCACCGCCTCCGTTCCGTACTTGTCCTTGACCGTCTTGCTGACGCGCTCGAAGTAGTAGCTGACCATCCGGGTCGAGCCGTCCGTGGCCTGGCTCATCAGCTGCTGCAACTCGTCGACGACTTCCGGCCGGAGCTTTCCGTGCACCGCTCGGCGCGGCGCGTGCCGCCCGTCCACCATGCCCGCGATGCCCTGCTCCTGATGGCGCCGCCGTCGCCAACGCACCGTGTGTGCACTTACCGGCCGCCCCAACTCGACCGCAAGCTCGGTGGCCTTGGACGCCTCCCGCTCGGCCAGAGTCCGCATTGCCGGGTCGTACTCAGGCCGCGGCAAGGCCCCTCGCGGGGCGTCCGGAGGCAGCCCCGTGCGCAACTCGACCATGTGCCGGTGCCACCACAACGCTTCCTCGACCTGGCCCGCCGGGACGTGGTCGAGTAGTCCCGCGGGCATCACCCTGCGGCTGCCAGAACCGAGCACCTCGAAACCGGGCGACATCATCAGCGTCGGCAGATGCATCGTGCTCGTCCCGCCCGCCTCGTCCGCCAGGCGTACCAACATCCCCGACAGCCCGGCGACCGTCTGCACTTGGCCGTCAAAGCGGACCCGGTCGCCGGGCCGGACAACCAACGGATTGCGCATCACCACAGCCCGCCCTCCTTCTGCGGCCGACGGACCGTGCAGTCGGGCCCCAGCACCTGCGACTTCACGTCCGTGGCCAACATCCCTCGCCAGAGCAGGTGGTAGAGCACCGGCAGCACCGCGATCCGGTCCCCGGCCGCCTCCGCCCCGGACAACAACGGCCTCGGCTCGGCGAACAATCCAGCAGCCGCCCGGCCGTCTCCTGCCGCCAGCAGCGAGGATGGCCGTAGCCCCGCAGCCAGCGCAGGTTCGCCAGCAGAACCGGGCTGATCACACCCACCCGCCTAAACGACCAGCCAGCCAGTTCGCAGACACGCTCGGTCGCTGCGAACGCCTCCGCGTCGTCCGGCTCGATCCGGTCCTGCGGACGGACATCGACCACCACCCCAGTGCCGTCGACACGACGGGCGAAGAAGTCCGGGACATGCCCAAGCCGCCCCCGGCGCGTGGGCCAGAACAGCCGGAACGGCTGCGACACCAGCCCCGTCACCTGCGGATCGAAGTCCATCAGCATCGCGTGATCACGCTCCAGCCGGGAGTCGCACGCAAACGACTTCCGCATCGTCGTCGACCAGTAATCCCGGGTCACCGACCGCTGCCCGGCGTACGTACGCACCTTCCGCACCGGCGGCAGCGACTCGAACCTCGCCGTCCACACCGCCGGCAGGGGCTCACGACGGCGTACGCGGTCCTCATCGACGTACTCGACCTCGAAAACACCGTGCCCGACGTCGGCGAACGCTTCGACAGCCACCCGACCCCCTCACCAGAGCGAACGCACAAGCGCTGCCCACGAGAGAGCCACACCCCTCAAGATCAGCAACGGATCGGCAGGTAAACCGCCCCTGAGAGCGAAAACGAAGCGGGACAAATGACAGCGAGCGGCAAGAAGGACTGGGACACCAAGCCCTGGTGTACAAGCGAACGACAACATGCCCCGGGACGAACTGCGAACTGAACAAGCTCAGGTGGGACAGCGGCAACATAGGGAGGGACGGGACAAAGGTGCACATCAGCAGGTCAGCAGTGTGCGTGACGCTCGTTTCACAATGTCCAGGAATTTACGAGTAACTCGGAGAAGTTCGCTGATACTGCAGTGAACTCTGCTCCTGTGTCAGATTCCGAAGATCACACCCCCACTCTCGTGCCGCCGCCACATGCCGCGGAGGAGGGCTCAGGTCCGATCGAGACCGGTTTGGCGGATGTCGTCACCCTCCAGCGCCGCCGCCAGGCACGGATGTCCGCCCAGGACGAGGAGGGTTTCTTCGTCGACGCGCTCACCGAGTACCAGTGGGCACGGGACTCAGCCGGACTGGCTCCGTCGACGATCGACCAGCTGATCAAGCCGGTCATCGAGGTCTGCGACTTCTACGGCACCGTGCCGTGGCACCTGACCCCGTGCGAGATCGACAAGTACTTCGCCGGCCCGGGGAAGCGCGCCCACAACACGCACCGGCAGCAGCTCAATCACATCGACGCGTTCTTCGCCTTCCTCGAACAGCGCTACACCCACGAGATCACGATGCGGTTCGGGGCGATGGTGGAATCACCGGTCGACCCGTTCAACAGACCCGCCCATCGCGGGGACTTCGGGCTGCGGATTCCGCCCTCGCAAACGGCGACGAAGGAGTTCTTCGGCCGCTGGCGGAAGCAACTGCCTCACGCCCGGAAGTACGCCGCAGCCTGCCGCGACTACGTCATGACGAAGATCGCATACGTCTCCGGTGTACGGGCTGCCGAGCTGTGCCCGGTGACGATCGGCGACATTCACTGGGAGCACGGCCAGTGGGGCCGGTTCGTCGTCCAGGGCAAGGTCCCTGGGCAGGAGGGGCTGTTCGAGCTCCGGCGAGACTGGAGCCCGGTGGTCGAGCTGTCGCGGCTGGATCTGCCGACCCTCACGGACTCGGCCGAGCGGCTGCTGGCTGACCTCGACAGCGTGATGCAGCGGGAGATGTGGTCCAAGTTCGCCGCCACCAAGACCCGGCGCACCTTGGCCGTCTTGGTGTCCTGGCTCGGGGCAGATGCCCCGCTGTTGGAGTCCGACATTCGGACACTTGCCGATAACCGTTCTCAAAAGTTCAGCGGGCGTCGGGTCACGCAGTTCCTGGAGAACCGGGGACTGCTCGTCCCGGATGCCGAGTTTCGCCAGGACTCGCAGCAGAAGCGCTTGGAAGCCGAGCTCTCCGCACTGCCCGCAACGATCGCACAGGAGCTCTCGGTCTGGATCAAGGCCGTGCGCGGAGAGGGCAAGTGGGAGCACACCGGCCGCACCTACCGGAACATCGCCCGCTACTGGCATGTCCTCGACCCGATCCTCAAGGGATGGCTTGCGAACGGCATCGAGAGCCTGCGCGAGATCACCCAGGACGACATCAAGCGGGCCATCGCCACCCGCAAGGGGACGCCAGCCCGTTCGATCCACATCGTCCTGCGGAACGTCTTCCGGGCCCTTCGATAAGAGGGCGTATTCTTCCGCGATCCCCCTGCGGCCTCGTCTTCGCAGGAATCAACACGGTCCCGCCTTCCGTGCCCTCGGACCGGCTGGCCGGCGTCCTCAGCCACGCGCAGAACGACTTTCAGCGCTTCGTGATGGTGCTGGTCTGCGTCCGCGCGCTCAGCGGCACCGACATGCGCCACCTACTGCTCGCCGACCTCGACCTGTCCCGTGAGCGCCTCATCGTCCGGCGCCCCGGCAAACGGCACATCATCTACCTGGACGAACTCACCTACCGCTGCGCCTCCGCGTGGCTCCGTGAACGTCACCGCCGCTGGCCGGTGACCACCAACCCGCATCTGCTGATCAACCGATGGACCGCGGTAGACACCACTCACTCGCCCATCGGCACCACATTCACCGCCATCTTCGGGCCTACCGGACTTACAATGCCGACGCTGCGGCAGGACCGGATCCGCGATGAGGCGTTCGAGGTCGACGACCCGCTCCACCTGATGCGCCTGTTCGGCATCTCGCCTCAAACCGCAATGCGGTACATCACCGCAGCCCACCCTGAACGCACCGCGAAGCTCCCACGGTGAGGCCAGCACACAGCGCAGGGGGCAGGTCACCTCTTCGGATTCGAGCCCCTCGGCCGCCGACTGCGCTTGGGTGATCGGAGTCCGCTTCGTCTTCGCCCTGCACGCCACGCACGCGTGGACCGAGTCCCGGCCGTCATCGACAACCCGCCCGCGACTGATCACTGCTCAGGGGCGGCCGTCTTCCGAGCCGTGGTCCGCGGCAATCGCTGTCGGCTGCACCTGAAGGGTGGTCCCCACCGCGAGGAACACCGCGCAGGCCTTGGTGATCTCCCATGCCTGCGCCAGCACCTCCGGGTCGAGCCGCTCGCCGAACGTCACCGTCGCGGACCGCTCAGTTGCTGCTCGAACTCGAATTGGAAGAGGCCATGTCGCTTCGGGCAGTATCAGGGTGTGAACAGCGCGAAGAAGGACGTTCTGGATGCGGTCGGGCCCCGTCTGCGGGAGCTGCGGCGTCGGCGTGGGATCACGCTGGCTGAGCTCGGCCAGCGGACCGGAATCAGTGAGAGCACGCTGTCTCGTCTGGAGAGCGGCAGTCGCAAGCCGACTTTGGAGCTGCTGCTTCCCCTCGCCGAGGTGTACGCGGTGCCGCTCGACCACCTCGTAGGCGCGCCCCGTACGGGGGACCCACGCATTCACCTGCGCCCGGTGACCCGGGGCGGCATGACGTTGGTGCCGCTCAGCAATCCTGGCGGCGCCCAAGCCTACAAGCTTCTCATTTCACCCGCGTCCAACGGCGAGCCGGAGCTGCAGACGCATGAGGGTTTTGAGTGGATCTATGTGCTCGCGGGACGGCTCAGGCTGCTGCTGGGCGAGCAGAGCCTGAGCCTCAATCCGGGCGAGGCCGCGGAGTTCGACACGCATGTGCCGCACTGGATCGGGGCCGATGGCGATCAGGCGGTCGAACTTCTCATCCTGCTGGGACGCCAGGGAGAGCGGGCCCACCTCCGGGTCCGCGCCACCTGACCCGGTTGCAGTGAGAGGCGCGGTGCTCACTTCCCGCTGGGGAGGGGGCCCAGCCCGTGCACGCGGCTGCCCTGCACCCGCCGCGACACTTCAGCCTCCATCTCCGCGCTGAACGCACCACTGCCGCCCTTCGCCGTGAGGGCGGCGGCTTCCGCATCGGCCTTCAGCAGGTCCATGTGGATCGCGGCAGCCGCGGTGGTTCCGGCTGCCGCGGCGGCCGGAACCCCGGCCAGCACATCGCTGACGTTCCCCGCTGCCCACACGCCCCGCACTCCGGTAAACCCGGACGCGTCCACCCGGAGCTGTTCCCCCAGGCCCATGGGGTGCTCCTGCATCGTCACGCCCAACTCGGCCAGGAAACCGGCGCGCGCGAGGAACCGGGGGGCGACCACCAGTTCCTGGACCGGCACCACCTTTCCCGACGCCAGCCGCACGCCCGTCAGCTGGTCCTGATCGTCGACCTCGAGCCCGGTGGCCTCACCGTCGACCACGCCGACACCGAGAGCCGCCAGCTGCTCCCACTGTTCCTCGGTCAGCTCTGTTCCAGTGTGCAGGAACAGGGTGACGTCCTTGGACATCTGACGGAACAGCAGTGCCTGGTGGAAGTTGCCGAGCACCCCGATGACCTTGTCCCGGACTTCCCAGCCATGGCAGTACACGCAGTGCAGCACGTCCCGCCCCCACCGTTCGGCCAGCCCCGGCACGTCCGGCAGCGCATCGACCAAACCCGTGGTCACCAGCACTCTGCGCGTCCGTAGGCGCTGCCCGTCCTCGGTGACCACCCGGAAGCCCGCGCCGTCCGGGGAGATCTGCGCGACCCGCCCCGTAACGACACGGCCGCCGTATGAAGCGACCTCCTCGCGCCCGAGCCGCAGCAGCTCCAGGGGGGAGATGCCCTCGCGGCCGAGCACACCGTGGGCGCCGGAAGCCGGAGCATTGCGGGGCTCGCCCTTGTCGATTACCAGAACCGACCGGCGCACCCGGGCCAGACTCAAAGCCCCGGACAGGCCGGCGGTCCCGCCCCCGACCACCACGACGTCCCAGGTCTGTTCACCGTCTCGTATCAACTCGAACTCGCTCATGCCATCAGCGTGCGGCGGCGCCACGGGCGCCGCAAAGGTTCTTGCTGTCCTGGCAAGAGCGCCCCGGCATCCCGGCGCCGACGTGTCCCGATCGGCCGACGGCTATCGGACCACACCGACCATCTTGCCAGTTCAGCAAGAGGATTCGTTGCCTGCCGACACGTGTGTGCAGGCTGCGTCCAGTCGGTTCTGGCCCATGACCGAAAGCCGGTGTCTCCAGGGCTCGGTCGTGTTCCCGCATTCATTGGGAATTCCTCCGGACCGGAGCGGCATGTCGGTAGTCGAAATACTTGAGGGAGCAGCAGATGGAAAATCGCCACGTCGTGATCATTCCGATCGAGATCGACGAGGAGAAGGAGGCATCGTATCTCGACGCATGGCAGGATGCCGCGGAGGTGATGGCGGCCCAGCCCGGCTTCCTTCGGACGTATATGTTCCGCACGATCGTTCCAGGGAGTAAATTCTCTCTCGTTAACGTGGCGGAATGGGAGTCGACCGGTCACTGGGAAGAGGCGATGAATGTCTGCCCGATGATGGGACAGCAGATAGCCGTCGTCCATGCCTCGAACTACGAGGCGATCCGGACGGTCCTGCCCGCGCAGGGACTGGGCTCCAGCGATGCTCGCATGCCCGCTGAGCTGTCTCCGCTCGAGGCGCGTCGCCGTGCCGAGGACGGGGAACTCACGCTGGTCGATGTCCGTGAAGACGATGAATGGGCAGCGGGTCACCCGGCCGGTGCCGTCCACGCCGCGCTCGGCACAATGCCGGCGTCGCTGTCGGATCTGCCTGACGGCCCACTGGCCTTCGTCTGCCGCACGGGCAACCGCAGCGCGCAGGGCGGCGTGCAGGCGATCCGCGCAGGCCGGCCCTCCGTCTACAGCGTGGCAGGCGGCCTTGAGGCGTGGGAGGCGTCGGGGCTGCCCGTCGTCCTGCCCGGCCGATAGGGCGCGGTCAACAATGCCGATCGCACCGCGACTGTGGTGCGTGAGGGCTAACGAAAGCAGAACCTGCAAATAACCGTCGCGGCATGAGGCCGGCCGGGTACGCCGTCCGCTCGCAGTCTTCGGGAAATTCGCTACTGCCATTCCATGTGGTGATCGTTTGTGCAATGGCCGGCGCGAATTTCCCGGAGCTGCGGCGGCCCTTCAGCAAGACAGAATTACCCGGGTATGTCATCCCGTAGAGGAGTAACACCATGTTTTTTATCGACACCCTGGAGTTCGAGGGGCTGGGCAACCATAGTTACCTGGCTGGGGGCCACAGAGCGGCGGTCGTAGTCGATCCGCCGCGGGACGTCGACCAGGTCATCGCCCTCGCCGCGCGGCGAGGAGTGCGCATCGCCTACGTGGCGGAGACGCACGTGCACAACGACTACGTCACCGGCGGGCTGGAGCTGGCCCGCCTCACCGGCGCCCGCTACCTGGTCCCGGCCGGCGCCCAGGTCTCCTTCTCCCGCACTCCTGTCGCGGACGGGGACATGTCCGAAGTGGACGAGGACCTGGTGCTGCGAGCGATAGCCACCCCGGGCCACACCCCGCACCACACCTCCTACGTCCTGGAGGAGCAGGGACGCGCCGTGGCTGCTTTCACGGGCGGCTCGCTGCTGATCGGCTCCGTGGGACGTCCGGACCTGGTGGACCCGCGACTGACCGAGCAACTTGCCCGTGCGCAACACGCCTCCGTCCAACGGCTGGCGGCGACACTCGACGACGAGGTGCCGGTGCTGCCCACGCACGGGTTCGGCAGCTTCTGCTCCTCCTCCCAGGCCGAGGGCGATGCGAGCACCATCGGCCAGGAACGCGCCGGCAACGACGCTTTCACCCTGGATGTGGACGCCTTCGTCAAGCAGGTCCTGGCCGGGCTGGAGAACGTGCCCGCCTACTACACGCACATGGGCCCGGCCAACGCCGCCGGCCCCGCGCCCGTCGACCTGACCCCGCCCGAGCCCGCCGACGCCGCACAGATCGCCGAACGGCTGGCGGCGGGTGAGTGGGTGGTGGACCTGCGCAACCGGGTCGCCTTCGCCGACGGCCATGTGGCCGGATCGTTCAACTTCGAGGGCACCGGCAAGCTGGCCACCTATCTGGCCTGGCTGATCCCATGGGGCAAGCCGGTCACCCTGCTCGGCGACACCCCGGAGCAGATTGCCGACGCGCAGCGGGAGTTGACCCGGGTCGGCATCGACCGCCCGGCTGCCGCCGCCACCGGGGATCCCGCCACCTGGGTCCGCCAGGGGGAACAGCTCGCATCCTTCCCCCGCGTCGGCTTCGCCGACCTCGCCTATGCACTCGATCGTGGCGAGGACGTGGTGGTGCTGGATGTGCGCCGGGAGTCCGAGCGTGCGAACGGCTTCATCGAGGGCTCCGTGCACATTCCGATCCACGAGCTGCACGGCCGGACCGGTGAGGTGCCGGAAGGCACGGTGTGGGTGCACTGCGCCGGCGGGATGCGCGCGGCGATCGCCGCTTCCCTCCTGGACTCGACCGGACGAAAGGTCATCGCCGTCGATGACGGCTTCGAGACCGCCGCCGACACGGGCCTGAGAATCACCCGGCCCTGAATCCCTTGCTCCACCTGCACAGAAGGCACACGATGTTCTTCACATGCCACGGTCCTGGCCGTCTCGGCCCCGAACAGGGCCACCCGCGCGTCACCGGAACCGGGCAGCCGGTGGCCGGCGACAGCGGACACAGCGGGCGAATAGCATGACCGCCCTGACCCTGGCCCTGATCGCAGGAGCCGTCGTCGGCCTGGTGCTCGGCGCCCTCGGCGGCGGGGGCAGCGTCCTGGCGGTGCCCGCGCTGATCTACCTGCTCGGCTTCACCCCAGCCGCTGCCACCACCGCCAGCCTGATCATCGTCACCGCCACATCTCTGACCGCCCTGTACGCGCACGCCTGTGCCGGACACGTGCGGTGGAAGCCCGGAGCAGCGTTCGCAGCCGCCGGGATTCTCCCGGCGGCTGCCGCCGGAGCCGCCGCCGCCCACGTCCCCCAAACCGTCCTCACCGTCGCCTTCGCCGCCATAGCCGCCCTCTCCGCCATCAAAATGCTCCAGCCCGCTGCCACCGCCCGCCCCAAAGACGGCGGTGTACGGCCGGGCAAGGCAGCCGGGGCCGGCGCCGCACTGGGCACACTGACCGGACTACTCGGCGTGGGCGGCGGCTTTCTCGCCGTCCCCGCCCTGGTCACCGTCCTGTCCTTCGAGATGGACGTCGCCATCGGCACCAGCCTGCTGGTCATCACGGTCAACTCACTGTCCTCCCTGGCCACTCGCTCCGGCACCGCCGCCTCGCTCGACTGGGCGCTGATCGGCCCGTTCATCGCAACCGCGATCCTGGGCACCGGGTACGGCAAGCGCATAGCCGCGAAGGTCTCCGCGACCCACCTGCAGCGCATCTTCGCAATGGTCCTGCTGGCCGTGGCCGCCTTCATGCTCGCCGACGCCCTGACGTGACGGCGGCTCGGCCTGCGACACCTTCGACGGTCCGCATGCGCCCGGTATCCCCGGCCGCCGACCCGCCCTCCTCTCCGGTTGGCCTCCTACGTGACGAGCTTCTCGGCACCGGGATCTCGCCGCCACAGGCCGTTCGGACCGCGGTAGTGTGCGGCCGAAATGCCGTCAAAGGGGCAATGAGTTGATCTTGAAACCCTGGGAGCCCTTCTGCCTGGGCTCGTGAGGCTATTTGCTGTGGCCGTGTCCCGGATCGTCTGGGTGCCAAGGTGCGTCGGACCGCGTGCGAAGGGCGCCGGCGGTGAGCTGTAGCGCGTACACCGACTGTTCGGTTCCGGGGGTAGGTGTGGCCGGCCATGTGGCACCAGGCGGGCAGGTCGAGCGGGGCGGCCGGGTCGTGGCGATGACGTGGACGACGGCGCCCGGCTCGGCGTTGTGGATCTGTTTGCGCAGACGGCGCAGGAGGCCGATGCTGCGCAGGCCGGTGCCGTCGACGGTGATGTCCGCCGTCGGCACGGATGCCGCGGTCATCGGGACAGGGCCTGGGTGACGCGCCACAGCCGGTGGGGCACGAGATCCTCGCCCGGCTCGTAGCACACGGCCTGGAGGTCGGGGACTGACTCAGTGACGCGTGACCTACTGCTGCCCCGGAAGCGGCTGCCAACCCGTACGCGGGGCCCTGCAATCCGAGGGCGCGCGTACGGGTTCCTGTCGTTTGGCACCCAGGATTCCTGGAACCTGCGTGCCTTCGCCTGCGTACCAAGGAAGAGTCCCCGACCTGACCCACGGGTCCTCGAACCGGACCGTCGGGTCGTGGCAGGAACTGACGGTGGCTTCCGCTCAACCGACGGCGCGGGGGTTCACAAGGCTGTCAGTTTTTCACCATGGTGTGTCGCGGCTGACCGTCGCCGCCTACGAGGACTACCAGCGCGGGATCCTGCCCAGCGGCCAAGGCGCCCGCGACCTCATCGTCGCCTTCAAGACCGTCGACCAGATCCTGGAACGGCACGACGCCGGGCCGGTCACCGTCATCGACGACCGGCGCGTCGAGCATGTCCTCAAGGCGAAGGCGAAGACTCTACACATCGGCATCGGTAACTACTGCTGGTTCTCCGATCCGGGGAAGGCGTTGCCTGAAACTCGCCGGCACCCCGGACGCCGACGAACCCCTCATGGGGATGTGTGACTCGGCGCGCTGCCCGCAGGCCACCCACCACTCCCAACACCGGCAGATCTGGGCCAATCACGCCGAGAACACCCAGGCCGTCTTCCTGGGCAACCCCAGACTCTCCAGGCCCGAACGGGCCCGAGCCCAGGCCGCGTTCGACCGTGCCACTCGCGTCGTCGCCGGGATCGACGCTGCCAACCACCCTGACGAGGAGCCATGCTCATGACGCACAACCAACAAGCAGAACCCGAAGCCAGGATCCGGAACGCGATGCGACAACTCCTTGCTGGCCCCGTTCCCGATGGGCTGAAGTGTGATGTCAAGACTCTGTGCACCCTCGCGGGAGTACCGCGGGCCACGTTCTACCGCACCTACCCACACCTCAAAGCCGAGTTCGACCGTCAGCGGCACGCCGCCCAGGAAGCCGGCGCGCCCGCCGGGCGCTGGTGGGGCCGAGGGGGCCTCGTGGCTGTGCGGAACCAGATCGTTCGTTTCAGGCACGAGGCCCTCGCCGTGCCGGGCCGCTTCAGATCGCCGACCTCGGCGGCCGGGTGCGGTTACTGGTGCGTGGCCAGGAACGGCAGGAGGACGTCGGCCATCTCGTCGGGTACTTCCTCTGCGAGGTCGTGGCCGGCGTCGAAGGTGTGTCCGGTGACGTCGTGGGCCATGAGCCGCATCTGGGACTCGTTGCGGTCGCCGATGAACGCGGATCCGCCGAGGGCCAGGACCGGGATGTCCAGTTTCTTCTGTGCGGTCTGCCGGTTCTGTTCGGCGTCGACGAGCATGGCCCGGTAGATGGAGAGCATCGCGCGGATTCCGCCGGGCATGGAGTAGCAGCGCACGTATTCGTCGACCGTGTCGGGGGTGGCGCTGTCGGGCCGGCTGCGCTCGTACTTGATCATGTAGGTGATCAGCTCGCGCTCGCGTCCGGCGATCAGCATCTCGGGTATGTCCGGCTGGAAGTAGAAGCCCAGGTGCCACAGGTGCATGCCGCTGGAGATGTTCTCGGGGGTGAGTGCGGTGTGGTCCTCGAAGCCGAATCCGGGGAACAGGGCCTCGGCGAACACGAGAGCGGTGACGTGGTCGCGGTGGCGGGCGGCCAGTTGGTAGCCGATCACCGCTCCCCAGTCCTCGCCCGCCACGGCGTATGTCTGGTGTCCGAGGTGGGTCATCAGCTCGGCGATGTCGTCGCTCATGGTCGCGGAGTCGTAGCCGTCCGACGGGCGGGCGGAGTCGCCGAGCCCGCGAAGGTCCGGCACGACGACGGTGTAGCGGGGCGTCAGCTTGGGAACGAGGTGGCGCCAGTGGTAGCTGGTCTTGGGTACGCCGTGTAGGAGCACCACCGCGGGGCCGGACCCGGCTGTGCGGTAGTGCAGACTCGTTCCGTTCACGGCGGCTCGGCCCGTGCGGACGGGCGTTCCTTCATGGTCGAACATCATGTTTTTCAACCTTCTTGGTGTGCGTCGCGATGTGGGTGTCAGTGGGCTTGCGCGGGGTCGACGAGGGTCACCAGGCGGCTCGGTCCGATGCCGTCCGCGGTTGTCCGGGCAGCGGAACGGCCGGCGGGGCGCAGGGTGACGTTCTCTGGGTAGAGCCGGCCGAGCAGGGCCAGTACGACGAGGTCGTCCTGACCGGTGGCGTCCAGGGTGACGTCGCCGCTCTGCGTCCACACCAGTCCCGGCGCGCGCAGCGCGGACCAGGCGTCGGCGGTGCCGGATGCTTCGCCTGCGGCGGGGTCCTCACGCTGGGTGAAGCGGTGGCCGCGCAGGGCTTGGCCGAGGTCGACGTGGGCGGTGGTGCCGTCGTGGGTGACCTCGATGCGGGCGGTGCGGGTCCCGTCGGCGACCGGCGCGGTGACGGTACGGGCGGTGAGCGGGCCGGATGCGGTGGTTGCGGGCGGCAGGTCCTCGACGAGGGTGCGGGGTGCGGCGTAGTAGTCCTGTACCTCGGGGACATACGTGGCGGCTTCACCGACGGCCGGGTCGGGGCGCCAGGTCAGCAGGTGCCGGGGTGTGGTCAGGGGTGGCTGGTCGAGGACGGCGGGCAGGGCGGTGCCGCCACCCGCCTCGAAGCCGTAGCCGGCCGGGCCGGAGGTGCCGGTGACGACGTTGCGGGCGAAGGCCACGATGCTGGTGTGCCGGATCTGCCGCACCAGGAGTTCGGTGAGGAACGCGTCGCGGGCCGGTTCGGTGTGCCGCAGTCCGGTCGGGGTGATCAAAAGCGGGACACCCTGCCAGTTGGTGAAGGGCAGCAGGGCGTCGCGCAGCAGGACCATCTGGTGGAGCCACTCGTTGTAGAGCTGCATCGTGACCGGTCCACCGCGACGTCCGCGGAGCAGATCGGCTGCGGGAGGGGTGAGCAGGTGGCCGTAGCAGTGGCTGCGGACGACCAGCGGGCCAGCGGGCAGCGGTACCGGATCGGTGAGCAGCCTCTCCAGCGCCTCGGTCGACCAGGAGGCAAGCTCCTGGCCGATCGTCTCGGCCTGCGCGCCCAGTTCGCGCGCTGCCGAGGCACTGTCCGGGCCGAGGGACAGCGGGAGGGAGGTCTCCCGGGTGCCGAGGGCGAGTGCCGCGCGGATCTGGCCCTCCAGCACCTCGCTGTCGGCGCTGGTGAGGGCGTTGTCGTCGATGATGCCCTGGAGCAGCGGCTCGGTGGCGGTGAAGAACTCGCGGGCGGTCAGGGTGGTGCCGGCCGCGGGGAAGGTGTTCCAGCGGCTTCCGCCGAGAGCGGGCGTACCCGGGATGGATGCGCGGGGCATGGGTCCTCCGAAGTCTTCGATTGAAGCGGGGCGGGGTCGCCGGATCCCGTGTCCGAGCGGGCACCGGCGATTTTTCTGGATCGTTTGATACAGATTCCGGACATGAAAAAGTCAGTCGAGGGCGGCCAGCGCGACCTCCACAAGGGGTTCGAGGGCGCGGACGTCCGGCGTGATCTTCGCGGAGACCAGCAGTCCGTTGAGGAAGGTGACGAGGAAAGCGGCGAGGGTGTACGGGTCGTGCCGCTTCGCGATCTCGCCCCGCTCCGCCGCGACCCGCAGCACTTCGGCGAGCGCGTCCCGGCTGGCGTCCTGCATGTCGCGCACGGTGCGCCGGGTCGCTGCATCCTCCGGCAGGCGCTCGCAGGCGGCATTGACCACCAGGCAGCCCCGGCCGTTGTCCTCCACGGCGATCCGGACCCGCTCGACCAGCATCGTGCGGATCGCCGACCGGGCGCCCGCCCCCTCCTCCAGACTGCGCAGGGCGGCCGCCGCGAGGGTGGTGCGGTAGTGCTCCAGCGCCGCCCGGTACAGGCCGTCCTTGTCGCCGAACGCGGCATACAAGGACCCCTGCCCGATCCCCAGGTGCCCGGTCAGGTCGCGCACCGAGGTGGCCTCGTAGCCGCGCGTCCAGAACAGCTCCATCGCGCGGCTCACCGCCGCTTCCGTATCGAACTCCCGGGTCCTTGCCATGACCCCACCGTAACCTATCTGGATCGTCCGCTCAAGAAAAGAGCCTGTGGCCGCCTGGCCATTCGCTGACCTGCAGGCCGGCCTCACGGCTACTCGTCGTCGGCGTCCTCGGCGGTTTCCGGGTCGCGCAGCGGGCGCAGGCCATGCCCGGGGCCGCTGGATTTGATGTTGAACAGGTAGCGGCCCAGGAAGTTGATTTGCCGGTCCTTGAGCGGGGAGAGGCGGGCGACATCCTCGCCCTTGATGTCGTGGCCCTCGGCGCGGAGCTGGGCGACAGTCGCGTCCAGGTAGCGCGTGTTCCACAGCACCACGGCATTGAGGATCAGGCCGAGGGCGGCGAGCTGGTCCTCCTGGCCCTCGCGGTACGCCTGCCGGATCTGGCCCCGGCCGCCGTGGCAGATCGCGCGGGCGAGGCGGTGGCGGGACTCCTGCACGGTCAGCTGCCGGTTCATCAGGCGCCGGTAGGTGTCGTCGACCGGGTCGGCCAGGGCGAGCAGGTGCATGGTCTTGTCGATGCCGCCGTATTCGGCGAACGCGGCACCGAGCGGGGTGGGGTGGCCCTCGCGGCCGAACATCCGCAGCAGGTCGTAGGCCCGGACCTGGTTCGTGATCAGAGGTCCGGCGACCCGGAGCATGTCCGGCCAGTGCGTGGCGATCCGCTTGAGGTTGACCTTGTTGCGGGCGAGGGCCTCCAGGGGCCCGTACCCGGCGGCCGGCGTCTCCCCGTCGTCGGGCAGGTCGGCCCGCCAGAACCGCTGGTCTTCCAGGTCCCGGAAGCGCGGGGCGAAGCGGAAGCCGAGCATCTTGTACAGGCCGAAAGCCATGTCGCTGTAGGAGGCGTTGTCGGTCGCCACCATCTCCGGCTTCACCCCGCCGTCGAGGTTCAGCAGGGTGTCCAGCGTGTAGAGGCTGTCGCGAGGGGTGCCGCGCACGACCATCGCACCGATCCCCGCAACCTGGTCGTTTGCCACGTTCAGCCAGGTCACGCCGCGTTTGTAGCCGTAATACTTGGGCGAGGGACCGGTGTTGATGCTTTTGACGGGGACGACGAAGCGCAGGCCGTCGACGGAGGCGAGCAGCCCGCCGCCCCACATCTGGGCCAGCTCGATGCGGGACTGGGCGGTGATGAGCGCGGCGTTCGCCGCGGCGACATGTTAACTGAACTAAGAACGGTGTTTTCGCAGGTCAGCGGCTTGTCTACCCTTGATCGCCCCCGCGCCCGCGGGCCACTTCAGGTTCACGGTGTGGGTCGCGTTCGGGGGCGTCACCAGGATGCTGGTCGGGGACGCGAGGCTGTTGCCGGTGTTGTCGATGGTGTACGCGAGGTTGAAGACAGCGGCGTCGCCGGGCTTCAGGGTGGTGATGCGCGGCTGGGCGTGGCCGCGCTCGATGGGGTTCGAGGTGTGGTCGGCGTCCTTGAAGTCGACGCCCGCGAAGCCCGGCGCGTTCGCGCTGGCGGGCGGGCTGGTGGGAGTTCTCGGCCCGGTTGTTCAGCCCCTTGTGGGCGCGGTGCTCGACCGAGCTCATCAGCGCGCGGTGGGCGACCGGGCAGCTCTTCAGCTTGTCGGTGACCAGTACCCGGGGCACGCGGCACTGCTTCTTCATCAGCTTGGCCAGGAACCGCTTGGCGGCCTTCGCGTCCCGACGGGACTGGACCAGGACGTCCAGCACGTTCCCGTACTGGTCGACGGCCCGCCTTCCGCAGTTGTCGCAGCCGCACGGCGAAGGCCTCCAAGGGGCCATCGTCGGGGTTGATCGGACGCTCCGCCCGTCCCTGCCTGTTCTCCGTCCCACCCCCTCCGATTCTCTGCGGGCTTGATGACCGGTTGATGACCGGCCGACCAGGGTGGTGCAGGTCATCAAGCGCCGGACCAAGCTTCGATTACCGAGTCGTCGGGCTGCCAATCGGGCGTCGGAGATCGGCCAGTAGGTAGGAAGAACTGTGATCAACATTCGCAAGCGCCTCGCACAGGCAGCCCTGTCCGTAGGAGGGGCGGCCGCCCTCCTTGCTGGAGGGATGGTGACGGCCCCCACCGCATCTGCTGTGGCCAGCGAGTGCCCGCGCTCGTTTCCGCATCCTTCGCCGCCGGCTCTCTGCCTCTTCGACACGAAGGGGTTCGAGGGAAGGATCCTGAAGTTCCGCAACTACGGCTGTCAGAACCTGGGCCCGTCATGGGGATTCGACAACAGGGCGGAGTCGTACATCAACAACACCTACCACCGCGCAGTGCTCTACTACGGGGCCAATTGCACCGGAACTTCGATCACTGCTGGCGCACGATCTGCAAGCAGCGATCTCGGTAGCGCCCGCAACAAGGTCTCATCCATTCGCATCTTTCGCTGATTGATTACCGCTGCCTGTGGCCGGAACAGCGTGGCTGGCCACAGGCAGCTTTACCGCCTGCTCGCGGGAAGTGGACCGAGTACTTGTCGGTCTCCTCGTTCAGGAGCAGGCTCGCGAGAACATCCGCACGCATCGCTTCTCCTTCGCGTCCGTCCGTCTGTGCCCTCAACTGCTCACACCCTGATCGGCACCGTCCCGCAGGAGCGGAAGGGCACCGCACAACGATGCTGCAGGTCAGGATGCTCGGCGGTACCGCTCCACGCCGGGCTGGGTACGAGGAGCACTGTCCCACACGTACGAGAGGTGGGGAGTCCTGCGCTGGAGGAGGTCGTCTGTCGTGTCGTGGTCGTCGGTCTGGTTCTTCCAGCCCTTCCAGGATGTGGTGGATGATCGAGCGGCCCGTCATCTGGTATTCGTCGCGGCAGTTCTCGTGCTGTGCGAGGCCCTACCGAAGGGTGACTGCGAGGCTCGACCCTTCACGTAGCTACTGAACTTCCCCGAATAGCCTTTCGCAGCCCTCACCGCTCCCATCGAATGATGGGTCGCCCACTGACCTGCTCGAATGCCTGCCGTCGTGCCATACGGCACTATCGCGGTAGCCGTAGCCGCCTGGCACCGGACCAGACAGCCCATGTCACCGGCGGCCGGAACCTGAGGGCCCGGCGGCGAAGCGGGGATACCGAACCCACCCGGGCGAGCGCACGCACGTACCCTCGACCGCCGCAACCCCTCACCTCGCATCAGCCGTCGAAGCGGCGTGGGTGTCGCGCCGCGCCGTAACGGCGGGCTGAACCACCGGCCCGCACCCCGCCCGCTCCGAAGCCATGATCCATCTCGCGATGATCAACCTCATGACCCGCCGACTCACCGGCGAAGCCACCCCCACCTGGCACGAAACTTGACCCTCAAAACCGGGGATGAAACGCCCGGTTAAAGAGCGTTTTGTCCTGGTAGGGGTGTTTGGTTGTGTTCTGCGTGGTCGACTTACCTGAAACCGTAGAGGTTGCTGGTCATTGCTGTGGTGTCTGCGGCCGGTGACGACGGCAGAGGGCCCGTTTCGACCCCTTCGCTCCTGTCTGATCCCAACACGCCCCCGGTCACGCCTGTTTGCGCCCTGTGGCAGGACCGCTGGCATCGGTACTACAGAAACATGCCTCGCCGACAGCGACCGTATCCGAGTGACCTTTCCGATGCCCGGTGGGAACTGCTGGAACCAACTCTGACAGCCTGGAGGGCCGAGCGAAGAGGGAAGGGCCTGGACATAGGCCGGCCACCTGAGCACGACCTGCGCCGGATCATGGACGCGATCCTCTACGTCGACCGCACCGGGATTCCCTGGCGCTACCTCCCACACGACTTCGCGCCATGGGAAACCGTCTACGGATACTTCGCCGCCTGGCAGAAAGACAGCGTCTTCGACCAGCTCAACGGTTTCCTGCGACGCCTGGTCCGGAAGGCTGAAGGCCGGGATGCCGAGCCGAGCGCCTGCATCCTCGACGCCCAGAGCATCAAGACCTCAGCCAACGCGCCCGCTGCCGGGCAGGGCATCGACGCGGGCAAGAAGATCGCAGGCCGCAAGCGCCACATCGGCGTCGACACGCTCGGGCTTCTCCTGGCAGTACTGGTCACCGCCGCCAGCGTCTCCGACAACGCTGGCGGCATCCATGTACTCTCGAACATCGCCGCCGGCCACCCCCGCATAACCAAGGCATGGGCCGACACCGGTTACCGCACGAAGGTCATCGACCACGGCGCCCGCCTGGGCATCGATGTCGAAGTCACCCGCCGCGACCCCGCCCAGAAGGGCTTCAAGGCGATTCCGCGGCGCTGGGTCGTCGAGCGAACCTTCGGCTGGCTCATGCACCACCGCCGCCTCGCCCGAGATTACGAGACCCACCCGCATCGCTCCGAAGCCATGATCCACCTCGCAATGATCGACCTGATGAGCCGCAGGCTCACCCGGGAGTCGACTCCGAACTGGAAGGACTCATAGCCCCCTGGCCACACTGACCCGCGCGTCCTCACCTCTCATCGCCTGCGGCCAGCGGTCGTCAATGACACCCGCCACTTCCCGGCAGGCACCACAGGCGTCCTCTCGTTCTGGCAGCCACCAGCGGTCGGACGGCGACATGCCCGTTTCCCCGATCCCGCACAGCGTCCTGTCGAAGATGCCGAAGGCGTGGGAGGCATCAGCAGGAAGGCCATCCGCGACGGCCCTCTCCCAGCGCATCTCCATGGGCAGGTAAGGCGGTCGCGAGATCTCAAACCACTCGCCGCCCACGTGGGTCGGCATGGCACCAGGAACAGGACCAGATCTCCCTTTCCCAAGCCGTCGGCGGCACCGGCCATCGACACATCGACTGTCCACACACGTCACACTCCACAGGCGGATCCTCACACGTCGGCACGGACCGCCCCAAGCGGCTGACATCGCCCCAGTTACCAAACACCCCCGCCAGGACAAAACGCTCTTTTAGGGTTCAGTGGATGGACACATGTCCCGAGTGCATTCCTTGCGCTCGCACGGGTCTTTTGCCTTCATATCGCAGGCGCGCACCGTCGAAACGGTACCCCTTATAAAAATCTGCCGAGGTTTGGATGGTACGCCATATACTGACATCCTTTCGATATTCTTCTTGTGTACGCCCTCGGAATCGATCCATTCAGCCTGCAAGGTGAATGTGCAGTCCTGATCCCTCGAAGTGAATTCGATATTCAGCCCCGCCGGTGAGGAGTTCGCCCCTAGGTCTACTCTATTGCCATGGAAGAACGGCTTCTTGAACTCGCTTTTACTCCCACCGATGCTCATCGGTGGTTTCTTGCCCGGAAGGTCAAATAGCATAGTCTTGTAATCGGCCCCTCCCTGGGGCGGCTGGATAATGACTGCGGTTCCCGTAGTCGGCTTACATGTGAGATCGGTTGCCGTCAGGTTGGTAATGGAGAGCGAAGCCTGGCGGTCACTGAAAAGGTTCATTTGATACCTGGCCACCTGCTGGGTGATTTTTCCGTCCGCAGAATCTTCGACCCATTTCGACTTATGCTTCTTCAGGAGGTCGGAATACCTCCTGTAGCCCTCATCGCTACTCAAATCCAGCGATGAAAGTTCATTCGTCTCCGCTTCCGTAAAGGGGACCTCCAGTACATTGGAACCCGAATCGCCGGGCGAGTCTTTGCGGATCTGAAATGAGAAGTCCTCCTTACGGTCCAGTGAGTCATCCTGCGCGTTAGTGATCGCTTTAACCAGCGGATTAGTGAACAGCTCCCATGTCTGGCTCAAGACAACGGCAGCGATTGACGCGCAGACGGTGACGATCAGCACAAAACGGGACTGGTGGCGTGACATTTCCCGAGTGTCGGGAAGCAGCGTTTGGATGATGCGCCGGGCCATGGGCTGCCTGGTTTCCGGTCCTGTGGACGTATCGGGACCGACGCCCGGCGAGCTTCCTGGCTCGGGTTGGTTCAGTGGCTGGGTGTCGGGGGTGGGGTCGGGCTGGTTCAGTGGCTGGGTGTCGGGGGTGGGGTCGGGCTGGTTCAGTGGCTGGGTGTCGGGGGTGGGGTCGGGCTGGTTCGGTGGCTGGGCGTCAGGTGTCGGCTCAGGCTGATTCGGTAAGCCGTCCGAGCGAGGGTTGTCGGTGCTTGACATCTCTCCAATGCCTCCTTGGCAGAAGGTTGCAATAGTGGCAGACCGGCCGCAGCCGCGAACCGGACTTCGTTCGAGATAACCGGCGCGAGTGACCAGGACGCAGCGCCAGGACGATGACGACGGTCAGCTTCTCGTCGAAGCGGCTGCGGGAATGTGTGCGTCGCCGCAGCCGGATAGTGACGATGACTGCGAGCAACACGGCCACGCTGATGGTCAGCACCCGTCCAGACCTCCCCCAACGATCGGCCATCACTACGCGGGGGCAGCAACGCGCACCCCCAGCATTCTTGTGCAGCTGGACCTCAGTGATGTTGGGACCGGGTGCCGACGTCGTAGCGGGTGGCGGGCCGCTGGTTCTTCGAGCCGAGCGGGCGGCCGGGGCCGGGCCGGTTGGGTTGCGGTGCACGGGCCGAGCATGGCAAGTGAGCACGGCGGTTCCGAAACCCCCGCCGGACGCGGGGTGAGCCGGCCGGGCTCAGCGGGCTTCTCCCAGGGACGGCGGAGGTCCTCTGCCAGCGGACGGGCCAGACGGAGCCGCGTGTGCGCGGTAACGATCAGCCAGGTCCAGCGGCCCGCCGCCTCCGGGGTGCGGAGCTTCGGGCGGGTCCAGCCGAGGGTCTGCCTGATCATCCGGAAGGTATGTTCCAGATCGAATCTCCTGAGGAACGCCTGCCACCGAAGGTCTACCTCGGCACCGATCATGCCTGTCCCCGAGGACCACAGCCAGACGGGCAGGGGTTCCCCGCCACCGGGCAGGTGGTCGACCTCCAGACGGACCAGAGTGCCTTCGACGAGGGGCAGTTCGCCGTCGTGGTCGATCCAGGCCGAGCGGGTGGTGAGGCGGGGGTGGATCCGGTCCCAGGCCATGGCCCGTGCGGTGCCGTACCGGTCGGTGACCTGCACGGTTGCCGCGTCAGGCTCGCCCCACCCCACCCGACGCCAGGTCGACCCCCGGTCAGCGGTGGACGCATTCCGTGTGCCTGCCGTCTGCCGGTTTGAAGCAGGCCTGCAGTCCGGTGAGGTCGCTACCGTCGACCATGGGCGTGAAGAGAGGCTCCCCTGCTTCGAGTGTGTCAGCGACCTTGACCCGTTCCGGTCTGCGGCCGGGAACCGACACTTCGAGTACGTCTCCGATATGCGTGTTCCACGCCAGTGCCCACGCGGTGTGGCACTGCGTGCTGAAAGTGACTGACAGCCGCGCTCCGGTACGGGTCTGGTACGGCAAGCCAAGTCTCTGGGCTTGCCCGGGAGCCGCGCAGCCCATCATTTCCGGGTCCTCGCCCGCACATTTCTGGGCACGGCATCCGGGTGCAGGCAATGCGGAGGGCGCAGTTTGCCTCGCGGTGTCCATGGCGTCTATGTCGCGTGAGGTCGTCACCCATGTCGCAGTCGCCAGCGCGACCGCACATGCCGCTGCTGCAAGCGCCCACCTTCGCGGCCGGGTGCTCCATCGGTTTGCGAGGCGGCCCGCAGACGTACCGCCATTGCCCGGCTGGTCATTGTGTGGTGATGCCGCGGCTGATGTCCTGTGGCGACCGCTCCACTCCAGCTCAGCCAGTTCCCACAACGCCACCAGGCGCCCTGGTGGCTCCCCTGCCATTGCGCACAGTGCCTCTACGGCTTTGCGCGGGGCGAGTTGCTTGCCGTTGAGGTAGCGCGCCCAGGAAGACTTGCTGTACGCGGTGCGCTCGGCCAGTGCGGTCAGGCTCAGGCCGGTCCGGGTCTTGAGATCTTGTAATCCCTCGGCCAGCCGCGTGCATGCGGGCGTGGCAGCTGGCGGTGCGGTGTCCGTCATCCCCGCAGTGCCTCCCAGGTCTGCGCGCCTACGAGGCCGTCGGGTGGCAATCCGGCCTTCTGCTGCAGGCGTTTGACGGCCCGCGTGGTTTTTGGCCCGATGACGCCGTCAACACCACCTGGATCGAAGCCCTGATGCCTCAGCAGGCACTGCGCCTCCACGACATCCCACCCCGGCCCGGAGAGCAGGGCGGTGCGGGTGGAGCTGTAGCCCGCATACAGCCGACCGTTCTCCCGGTTGACCGTACAGGGGTAGGTCTTTCCTGCCTTGTATGCAAAGGCTCCACGAGGCGCCGAGGCTGAGCTCGGCTGCGCTCCGGACACGCCGTTCTGTCCCTGCTCGCCGTCCTTCCAGGGCGCCGCGACCAGCAGTCCGGCGAGCAGCACGCCGAGGACCACAGCCGTGCAGACGCCGATCAACACCACTCGCCGCGTGTTCCTCGGTTCCGGTGTGTCCACAGCTGGTGCTGTGGCGACTTCCTGATTCCACGCTTCCCGGGCCACTTCGTGGAGCACCAAGAGCCGGGCGGGATCAACGCCACCCGCCCGCGCCAGTTCCTCCACGGCCTTCTGCGGCGGCAGCGCCCGCCCGTTGAGGTAGCGCTCCCAGGACGAACTGCTGTAGCCCGTCTTGGTCTGGAGCGACGCCAGACTCAGCCCGCTTCGATCCTTCAGCCGGCGCATCTGGACAACCAGATTCCGCACCCGCTCATCCAGCGAACTCGGCAATTCCTTCCAACGTGGCATGTTCCACCCCACACCCGTTGAGCTCTTCGAGGCCCGGTGTTCGCCTCCTGGCATGTGTTATACGGCTCTCTCGGACTGCGGTTCTTGGCGCGCTCGTTGCACAGAGCGCGTTTCGGCCAGCCTTTTTGCTGCCCACCGGGCCCGGTCGCGTCCCAGGGCTTCGTCATGCCCGGCGATATCCCAGCAGGTCAGCGCATGGGACGGTCCACGAGTACCTCAATCAGCAGCGATTTCTGTTGGAGAGCGGGATTGTCCGGCAATGTCGGTGATGCAAGCCGGGCGGCGCGGTCCACCCCCGCGCCGCCCTCACCACCAAGGCTTGCGGCCTATACAACAGGTGGCCACCGGCCGGTCGCGGGAGCTCGGCTCTCAAGAGGGCTTATGCCGGGTGGTGGTCCTGCAGAGACGGGAGAAGAAGATGTTGAAGCGCTTGGCCGCATCGACCGCGATCGGCACCGCAGTCGCGCTGGGGTGTGGTGTGCTCGTCATGGCTCCGGCGAATACCGCTGCGGCGGCGAACTGCCGGAGCTGGGGGACAACCGGCACGTCTGGGGACATCGCCGGCGCCTATACGCACGGCGAGAAGTGCGAACTGGACAGCGGCAGGATCCAGATCGACGTCATCATCAAGGACACCAAGGCCGACGGCAAGGGCGCCTGCGCGCAGCTCCACGCAACGTACGCCGACGGCGGCACCCGGGACGAGTGGATCTATGTGGCGGGGGTGAACAACACCACTAGCAAGACCTGGACTTATGCGTCCAGCGTGCGGAACATCTGGGTCCGGGAAGGGCTGGGGAACAGCGGCAAGTGCACCCAGATGGCCAAGGGCGTGCACACCATCTGGAAGTGACATCCGGGCTCGTGTCCGCTGCCTCAACAGCCGGTGACCAAGCAAAAGGGGCCCCGTCGACGTGACGGTACCCCTTTTGTGCATGTCCGGACTCTGCGTTCAGTGATCCCGAGGCGACGCCCAGCCGGGCTTCGGTGTAGAGGACGAAGTTCAGGTAGCCCTTCGTCGGGTCGGTCAGGTTCAGGTCGTGGGCCTGGTAGGTCAACGTGGCGCTCTCCAATGCGGGGGTGTTTGGCGGCCAGGGCACGCCCGTCGCGAACGCCATGTTGACGTCCAGGCCCACGAGGTTGCGGCGCAGGCATTCGTCGTCGGTGAGCGGCCGCACCCAGTCGTCCGTCTCCTCAATCAGCTTCTCCGCCGGGCCGCGGACGTGGAACCGCGGCAAGAACGGCGCTCGTCGTACCGAGCACAGCACCGGAGCTGCTGAGGGCTCGGGACCGGGCCGCGCTACTCATCGGGGCGGTAGCCGCGTTCAGCTCGTCGCGGATGGAGAGCGCGACTCGTTCCAGGGCCACCTGGGAGTCGACGGCTTCCAGCGCGTCGCTCCCACTCCCCCGGGTCCGGGGGTCGGTGCGAGGCGGGTGCGCCGAGGCTGGCTGGGCGTTGCTGGTCCGGGTCGGGGACGACGGTGGGTGGGCGCCGGGTGGGTTCGAGGTCGAACAGGCTCCATCGGGCGGTGTAGAGGCGGTAGCCGGGCTCCTGGCCGCGTGAGGTCTTCGGTTCGGTGATGTCCAGGCAGTGCGCGGCGGCTGCGGCGTTCACGATTTGGTCGTCCGGGCCGGGGTCGCGGCGGCGGCCGCGCAGGACGAGGGCGAGGTGGCGGCGGGCTTCGGCGAGCAGGTGCCGGCGGCGGAAGCGGCCGCCGCCGTTCATCACGAACACCATCGCGGTGACGTCGACGGCCGCCAGCACTATGTCGACCACGGCGACGACCCGGGCCCGGATCTCTCGGGCGGCGGCGCGGGCGCGCTCGAAGGACGACTCGATGATGTCGACGGTCACCCCGGAGGTGACAATCGCGCTCTTCTTCCAGGACGGAGTCGGCGCTGTGGACCGCTGCGCAGCTCACATTACGCGCGCCTCCTGCCGGCGGGAGCCAGCAAGATCTTTCACGGAATGTGTGCCGGAACCCAAACCCGTGAATATAGGCAGTTACAGCCGCTCGTCTCAGCTGACGGCAGGCACCATCTCCGCGGTTGCCTGGGACCGTGGGGCTTTTGCTCCGGCCTTCCCTGGTTCGATGGTCCGTGGGTCGACGGCTTCGAGTGGCGAGCCCACCTTGTAGGGGCACTCGGGGTCATCGGGCTGGTTGGGGCGGTCGTGCGGCAGCAGGTAGAACGTACGGCGCACGAAGAGGCCGCTGTCAGGGCGTCGCGGGGCGGTCGGCACGAGGTTGGCGTAGCCGACGAGGCGGCCGTCGCGTTCGTAGCGCGGTCTGCCCTTGCGGGTGTTGACCTTGTCCAGGGCCTGCCGAACGTAGTCGAGGCCTTCCGTGCTCTCCAGCCACACGACCTCGGCTTCCTGGGCGAGATCGCCTTCCTTCGGCATCGCGCGCATTGGTCCTCCTGTTGGTCTGCCACCGGGCATCGGCCGGCAGGTGTGGCGGTCATACGGCTTTACCTCTGGCGGATTGTGTGGAGCCGTTCGGCGGAGCACCGTCCACCTCGCACCGAACGACGAGACGATCGCAGAGCTGGGGATGATCGTGGGCTTCGACGACGACCTGGCCGGCGAGGTGACACGCACCAAGAACCGTCTGCGCGGGCTCCTCACCCAGGTTCACCCCTCACTCGAGCGAGTCCTGGGCTCGTGGCTCGACCATCCGGCCGTCCTGGTTCTCCTTGAACGCTATGGCTCACCAGCTCAGTTGAGGAAGGCCGGCCGACGACGGCTGGAATCCCTACTGCGACCCAAGGCTCCGCGCATGGCCGAACGTCTCGTCGAGGACATCTTCGCGGCACTGGACGAACAGACCGTGGTCGTCCCGGGCACCGACGCTGCCGCACTGATCGTGCCCAGCCTCACCGGCTCCCTACGGTCCGTGCTTGACCAGCGGAAAATCCTCGCTACCAAGATCGAGGAACTGCTGGAGGCCCACCCTCTTTCCCAGGTCCT
The DNA here is from genome assembly GCF_044767885.1 of Streptomyces sp. NPDC101194. Taxonomy (NCBI): domain Bacteria; kingdom Bacillati; phylum Actinomycetota; class Actinomycetes; order Kitasatosporales; family Streptomycetaceae; genus Streptomyces; species Streptomyces sp. NPDC101194. The sequence continues at coordinate 14,494 of NZ_JBIWOS010000018.1, read as the reverse complement.
GATCTCCATGCCCGGCATCGGGGTCAGGACCGCAGCCCGGATCCTCATCGACGTCGGCGACGGCAGCAACTTCAAGACCGCCGGACACTTGGCTGCCTATGCAGATCTGGCTCCTGCCACCCGCAGATCCGGCTCGTCCATCCGCGGTGAACATCCCTCCCGACGAGGCAACAAACAGCTCAAGAGAGCCTTCTACCTCGCCGCCTTCGCGTCGCTGTCGCAGCCGGACTCACGCGCCTACTACGACAAGAAGCGCCGGGAAGGCAAACACCACGTCGCAGCCATCGTCTGCCTGGCCCGGCGCCGCATCGACGTGCTCTTCGCGATGCTCCGAGACGGCACGTTCTACGACCCCGCACCCACCGCCGCTGCTTGACCAAAACCATAGGGGCACTTTTTACGGGCCCCGGCCGCGTGCTGGTGTGCGCGCACTACGGTCGAGTCGACCGAGACGGCCCAGTTGAGGTCTTCGTCGGCGTCTGCCTGAGCGGCCAACGCGGTGAGCACCCGCTCCCAGGTGCCGTCGATGGCCCACATCCGCAGCCGGTTGTAGAGCAGTTGCCGTACTTCTCGGGGAAGTGGATCCACTGCGATCCTGTCTGGAACTTCCAGGCGATCGCGTCGATCACCTCTCGGTGGTCTCTCCACCTGCCACCCCGCCGCGGTGTCCGATCTGGGAGTAACGGCTCGATTCGCGCCCACTGCGCGTCAGTCAACGGCACGCACGAACAACGACTGGCGGGGCTGGTTGGAACGGTGTAACTGTCAGGCGGTCGGCCCAGTGCGGAGCCGCCGCACGTCCCGCGCGAGCGTGTACGAAGCGCCGAAGAAGATCGCGGCTCCAGCCACGAGCCAGAGGACCGACGCCCCGGAGCGGTACTCACGAACGGCAAAAACGAGCAGTATCACGCTGGCAAGGACACCGAAGGCCGAGATCAGAGCGCTGATGCGGTGAGTCACACGGACATCATCAACGACAACCTCGGCCAGCGGAAGTGACCCAAACGAACCGGCCTACCGCACCTCGTCACCGCCGACCTCGCCACCGAGGAGTGCCGCTGCGCCTCCTGGACCGGCGCCCCTCCACACGGCACCCCGGGTGCGCAGTTCGTTCAGGCCGACCTGTGCGACCAGGATGTGTCCGGGCGACTATTCCGAATCGCCCTCGCGCGAGCTGCCCTGGGCGCCCACAACCCCCGCCTCCCGAAGCCGAAACCTGAGGGACTCCCGCACCTCCCGGCGAAGCCGCTCCCGCTCCGCCGTCTTCTCGGCTTCCCGATCCCGCACGATCAACGGTCCCAACTCGCTCCGCAACCGCTGGACCATGGCGTCCACCTGGTGCCCGCTCTCCTCCCCCGGCTCCCGAATCCACTGGGCGAACACCTCCAAGGCTTCGCCGAGCAGCGCTCGGTCACCGGGGGTGATGCCGCGCAGAATGTGCGAGATGTCAACGGCCGGCGCTTCCTCGCCAGGCGGATCCGCCAACTCGGAGAGAGCGGCGACCGCTTCCTCCCGTACCCGCTGGGCATCCCTGCCCCGCGCCGTGGCCGCGACCGCGAGCGCCTGCAGCGAGCCCAGGAACCGAGCAGTCTCCGCAGCCTCGTCACCCACGTGATCGGGGCTCATGTCAGGCACCTGTCCCTTCTGGCGGTTCTTCGCTGTCCAGGCGGGTCTTGACCTCATTGATGATCGTCCAGCACTCCAACCCGTACGGCCACAGCCTGGGTACGTGCGTGTCGGCCTCGGACGGGTCGAGGAAGACGAAGGCGACATTGTCGATCGGCTGCTCCGGGCCGAGTACTTGGTCTCGGCGTGCCGCACACGCGTCGCGCATTTCCCGCGCCGAGACGGTCCGGCCGATCACGACCAGTTCGAGCACGCGCCGCGCCGAATTGTAGAACCCCCGGATATCGTCCTGGTATACATAGTCCGGCTGAAGATACCCACCCTCGTTCGTGATGCCCATACGCTGATGAGCGAATTTCGCCTGGGCGTACGCGAGATCTTCGTCGAGTTCGAGGTCGTGGAATTGCACGAAGGAGGTGTCGTTCGCTCCGCGGTACAGACGCCAGGGCCCGTGATCCAACCAGCGGCGGGAAGCCAGGCGGGCGTGTCCGTCCCCTCGGAAAGCGCAGGCCCAGCCGTGCGTGAAGTGGTATCCGCCGAAACCCGGGATATCCCTGTACTTGTTGTACCAGACGCGATATCTCGGCGCGAATGACGCAACCTCGAAAGGTAGATCGCTCAATAGTTCGATCAGCTTCGGGAGGTCGCCTGAAAAGCTGAAGGAAGCCCGAACAGTTTTCGCTGCGGGATGCATGATGAGGTAGTTTTCGTAATTCTGGTCGAAGTACGCGGAAACTCTCTTTCCTGTATCCGAGTACTGCTCGATCCAGCGCTCCGACGCCTTCGCCGGCAGGGAGTCCACTTCGACATTCTCCGGTGTCGCCCCAGGTCCCCAGAGGTGGCGTTCTCGTACGGACTCCGCCAGGCTGACGACATCTTTCCCCTCGAGTGCCATCGCGATCATTCCTTGCATGGGACTTACCCTTCTCCGCGTGTTCGCATCGGTCGATCGGTTGCGTTACGTGTCGCTCTTGCCATCCAGGAAATTCAAAAGTCTTTGAGCTTTTTCGTTCAGCTCCCCTCCCTTGCCCTTGAAGTCGAGCATGGAATCCGTGATGGGATCTTTATCCGGCCACTTCTTCCCGTCTTTGTTGTAGACGCCTACCTCAAGCTTCCCCTCGTTGTCCCGTAGCAATCTCCGTAGCCAGGAAGCGTTTTCTGTCAGCCCCTTCGGATTGAGGAAGACTACCTGTAGCCGGCTGGGCTTCCCCAGGTTGGGAACATCCGTATGGACAAGCCGGAGGTAGTCATCCAGTTGCGCTTTGATCTCCGAGTCGTACGCTTCGACGTTTTTTATCTCGTACAGAGTGCCGTCCTTGAAGTGGTCGATCCTTCGTGGCGACGAGAGCGGCGGGTCGACGACATCTTTCGGTATGCGCACCTCGCTGAGAACTCCGCTTTGCCCTTCGAAGCCCTCCATCTTCGCGAACCAACGCTCTCCGAGATTCCCCTTGTCCTTGACGCCGAGCAGCTGACTGATCTTCAAGAATGTCTTGTGATCCTTGATTTCATCGAGCATCTTGTCCTTGTAGTCCTTCTTCAAGGCGTGCCGCACGTCATCGTAGGTCATGCCTGATGGATCGTCCGGCATGTTGCGGAACATCTCACTGCGATCTGTGATGATGCCCAGCTCCTCAAGGGCGTTGACGTACCCTTCGAACCCTGGACTCTCGTCGATCAATTTCTGGAAGGCGTCTTCCTGGGAGGTATCGGGGTCGAACCTCTTGGGCGACGTGGTCTGCCCCTTGGGAATCTCGGCGCCCGTCTCTGTGTTCCACTGGTGGAGCACCTCTGTCGTCACCTTGCCGTCCGGTGCGGTGACCTTCCCGCGGAACTCGAGCCGGGGTGGATTATCTTTGGACATGAAACGATAGAACTCCCCCTCTTTCGGCGTGGGGAAACCGTTCGGCCATTTAGCCTGGTCGAATTCGGAAAGATTTCTCCAGTTCTTCCTGATGTTGGCCACTTCAGGGCTCTCGGCGGCGACGTACCCCCGCCCCGAATCCAGGTTCCACTGCTTGAGGGTTTCGGCATGGGTCTCGAATTGCCGGATGAGGGAGTCGAGTTCGGATTCGAGTTCGGCGCGTGCCGCCGGATCGGCGTCCGCGTAGGCACGCGCGCGGTCGACGATGATGTCGGGGAGCTTGCGGAGTTCGAGGCGGGCCTCCCAGGCGCGGGAGCCGACCGGGGGTGAGCCATGGACGCCGGCCCATGCGCCCACCTGCCGCAGCATCTGGCGTACGCGCCCGGACAGCCCGCCGTAGCGCATCATCGTGCGGGCGGTGGGGGTGTGGAGCCGGATGTCGGTGGGCGTGGCGGAAGGGCCGGCGGCCATGCGGACGTTGGTGATCAGGCCGTTGTCGTCGACGTCGTAGTGGACGCGCACGGTACGGCCGGGCAGCTTGGGGTCGATCCTGACGTCGACCTGGTCGCCCAACGGGCCCAGCGCCTTGCGGAGTTCCGCCTCGACCGCGTCCTGGTCGCGAGGACGTATCGGGCCGTCCACGCTGCCTTGACCGCCCGTCGGGTCGATACGGGAGCCGTCCCAGGACGTCACGCCGTCGGGGCCACGGCCCGGCTGCGGCCTGCCGTCAGGGGCTCCGCCGGTGGCGCCGTCGGGGGACGGACCGGACGCGTCCGGGGTCTTGGGCGCGGACGCGGCATCGGGGGACGGGACATCGACCTTGGGAGCGCCGAGGGTATCCGGAGTCCCGGGGGCCTCGACCTCCCCCGGCGACGGGACCTTGATGCCGATCTTGCCCAGGAGGTTCTCCGTGCCCGTCTGGACCCGGCCGGTCAGCGCGTGAACGCGCGGGTGGGCCATCACCCCAGTGACCGCCACCGTCGTGGCCGCGGTCAGCAGCGCCTGCTGCCAGCTGTACTCCCGGCCGCTGAGGGCGGCGTCCCCGGCCTCCAGGCCGACCTCGACTGTCACCTCGACGGCCATCTCGATCGCGACCCGGGCACCCGTACTCAGTGCGGTCTTGCCGACGGCGGCCGACGCGCCGCCTCCGACCGCTCCGCCGATGGCTCCAAACAGGGCCGCCTTGCCGACCCCCTCCAGCACCGGCGCGCCGTTCATCACGTTGCTCACCACCGCGCCGACGGCGCCCGCCGCCGCGCCCACGAGAGCGCCACCGACGATCGTCCCGATCGCGGCCGCCGCCGCCCCGGCGCCGAGGGCCGTGGCCCCCGCGGTCACGGCGCCGATGACCAAAGGGCCGAGCGCGATCGTCAGCGCGATGACGACGACGATGACGACGATGAAGGTGAGGACGGTGTGCCAGCGCGGCTTGACCTTGGCGCGCGCCTTGTCCGCCTCTTCGGTGATCTTGGGATGGATGTCCTTCTCGCCCGTCCCGGTGGCCGCCTTCTCCAAGGCCTCGGCGATGGCCTTGACCTGCCCGTCCGCCCCCTCCTTGAACTTGCCCGCGAGCTCCGTGTACGCCTTGTCCAACCCTTCGAGGACCTGCTTGTCGGCGTCCGCACAGCCCTTCTGCATAGCCTTGGCCGTCTCGGCGAAGGACTGCTGGACCTGCCGCAGCCCGCTCACCGTCTGCGAAGCGGTACGGCTCAGTCCCGCGCCGGCGGACGTCGCGGTCCGCCCGGCCGACTCCGTCGCGGCCCCGGCGGTCTTCGCCATTCCCTGCGACGCGCCCTCCGCCGCCGTCGCCAGCGCCTTGCCGGCCCCGGCCGCCTGAGCGCGCAACCGCTCCGCCACGCCCTCCAGCCGCTCGTCGAACTGCGCGCCGGTGTCCCGCAGCACCTCCTCCAGCTGCTGGGGATCGGGCACCGCGTCCTGGCCGAGGATCCGTACGAACTCCCGCAGGCTGCGGTCCAGTCCGCCGCGCGCCGTCGTCACGCCCTTGCCGATCGCGGCGGTGGCCGCGGCCGCGTTCCGCTGGACGGCCTGCCGCTGCTGCGCGGCCTGGGCCCTGACCGCCGCGATCTGCGCACTCTGCAGCCGGGTCAGGCTCGCCTCGGCCGAACTCTGCGCCTGCCCGATAGCCGCCAGCGCGGCAGCCTTGGCGCCGTCCGCGCCCTGCGACGCCTGCTTGTGCCCGTCGGCCAGGCCCTCCTGGCACTGCTTGAGCACGGTCTTCAGGCTCTCGCGGACGTCATCGGCGATCTTGCCGATCGTCTTCTCGGCGTCCGGCTTGCCCTTCTGCATGTCGGCGATGGGCTCGTCCGCCGCCTTGGGCAGTTCGTCCTTGTAGGCATCGCCGACCGCGGTGGCGGCCTCCGCCTGCGCCTTGCACCGGTTGTCGGTGAGCGGACCGTCCCAGAAGTTGTCGTCGCGGTGGATCATCTTGGAGCGGTATTGCGCGGCGCGCTTCCTGCCCTCGCCGGCCGCCAGTTCCCCCACATGCTTCGCGGCGTCCCGGATCCGCTGTTCCGTGTGGCCGTACAGCTCGCCGAGCTTGGTGATCTGGTTGTGCTGCTTGCCGGTGACGGCCTCTCCCGCCGTACGGAATCCGCCGTCCATCGCCGTACGCGCCCCCGAGGCGGCCGTACCCATCGCTGCGACCGTCGCCGCATGACCGGCCGTCACCTGCCCCCGGGCCGTCTGCGCCTGTGCTCGGATACGCGACCGGGCACCCTGCACCGCGGCCTGCACCATCGCCACACTCGAGGCCTCGGCGGATCCGATCTTCGCCAGTGCCGCCGCGTCGGCCGCCTGGACCTGCTGCGTCAACTGGGTTCCGAGGGCGGCCAACTCCGCCGATCTGGCCCGGCGGCTCGCGGTGAAGGCCGCCACCTTCTCCTTGGCGACGCCCCGGTCCTGGGCCAGTCCCTGCTTGTAGCCCTGAACCTCCCTCTCGTGCTGCTGTGGCGACTGCCCCCACAACGGCGGAAGCAGCGGCTCCAGGTCCAGGTCGACGAAGTCGACCTCCGACCCGCTGCCCTCACGGTGACCGGAGCCGACCGCGTCGTCCTGGGCGGTCCGGCCGGGGCTGTGGCGGGGAGACGGGCCGCCATGTGGGTCGTGGTCCTGACCCCCTTTCTCTTTCCCTTTCCCTCCTTCTCCTTGCTGTTTCCGGGCCTCGCGCTGCTTCTTCAGAAGCGATACGGCGGGACGCTCCCTCGTACGGGTCGCCTGTAGCTCGCTCTGGCGCGCTTCCACCGCGGCGGCGGCAGCGGCGGCACCGCCCTGGGGGAGCCCCTCGGGCAGTGCGGACGCGCTCGCGGGTGGACCGTCCCGTTGCGGCCGCCCCGGATTCTCGCCATCCGTCGCTCGCCGGACGGAAGGGGAGTTGGCCGCGGATGGGCTGCCCGAGAGAGCATCGGCTGTGCCAGGTGCGCCTGTACGAGGGGTGGCGAAGCGCGGCGCGGCGACCCCTGTCGCCGCCTGCCCCGCGTACCCCGGCTGACCCGTCTGTCCCGGCTGCTCCACCTGACCGGCCGGCACGGCCATGCCCGCCGGACCGGCGGAGCCAGCCGGACTGGCCGTTCCACCCGGCGGCCCTTGCCGTGACGGTGACGAGGGCGGCCGCTGCGCGGTGAGCAGCCGCGACACAGCGGCGTTTCCCGCGCCTCGCTGCAATCGTTGAATAGACCGGACGTCGGGCATGCCGCCGCGTACCGCGGACTGCCGAGTCCGCTGCTCTTCGCGCGGCTCCGATTGTGGCTTCGGGGCTTTCGGCTCGTCTTTATCGGGCGCGCTTTCGTGAGCGTGCACGGCAGGCCGGTCCTGTCAGCGATGGTGCGGAAGCGTCCGAGCTGAGCCTCCACGAGTCGGCGCGGGAGGATAAGGGCCACGAAGGCAGCATCAAGGGGCGCTGCTCTCTGCCCTTACGGGCAAGCCGAGTTGGCCCGCTGGTCCTCGAAGCGCGGGTGAGGAGAGGGGACGGACAGCAGGTGTCCGGACGCGGGCGAGAGGCGTCGGCCCATTACTCCAGCCGTACATCGTGATCTTCGTGAGTGCCTCGCCCTGCTGACCCGGGGCTGAGGCCTCCGAGGGCCGCCGGCCTGGCAGGGGCTAAGCTGCCCCGATGACCGTGGCCTTCTCCGACGCCTTCCTGCACTCCGCCGAATACCACGCGGCCTGGGGCGTACAACAGCTGGAAATGATCGACCAGGCCTTCCCGGCTGGGCCGTGGACGGCAGATCTGGACCAGTGCCGCTACGAGTCCGGCGGCAGAAGCCTTCGGGTGGGACTGCTAGGCAGCTACGACCTGGCCGAGCAGACCTGGCTGTGGGGCTGGGCCAACCCGGGGCTGCGCGGCAGTGAAGTGGCCGCCGCCAGCGCGCGAATCCCCGAGTTCGGCCGTCGTCACGGCATCGTGGAGCTGCAGCAGGAGGACGTGGCACTAGCCCGTTTCGCCGATCCGCGCCGCGCCGCTGAGGCGCTGGCCTTCCTCGGCATGGCAGTGCTCGGCGCGCCCGGCTACATCGGCCAGGAGGCCGGTCCGGAGACCCGGGTTTACTTCGTGCCGCAAGACCCGCAACTCCAGCCCGCGCGGCTGGACCCGGTCGCCATGCCGCGCCATCTGCTCACTGGCGCTCAGCTTTTCGCACGCTCGCCGCGGCTGGTGGTCAACGGCTGGTTCGCCCTGCACGGCGTCCCGGTGCAGGAGGCCGCCGACCAGATCACCGCGCCTCTGCCCAGCGGGGGCGCCGCGGTGGTCTCCTTCGACTCCGTCGGCCGCATCTCAGGCATCAACGCCGGACCGGTTTCTGCCTAGTACGCCACCGTAGATCTTGATCTTCACGGCTGGGCGGCGGCTTGCCTGCGGCAATGACACTGGCGTGCGCGGGCTTGATGCCGACGTCGCCAGTGGGACCAGCGCAGACGGTGTGCGAGGTCGTGGATTGGGCTGATCAGTGCGGCGAACAGGTACTGGATCTCGTTGCCCGTCAAGGGGATCAAGCCATCAGGGGTGGGTCGGTCGCTGCGTTCGGCGGCCGCGGTGACGACGAGGAAGGCGTGGGCGAGCATCGCGAGGGTGATCCTGCGGTGCCAGGATGTCCAGCGACGGACCTGGTGCTCGTCCAGGCCGGTCAGGCTCTTGCTGGCCTGGAACGTCTCCTCGACCGTCCATCGCCGTCCGGCGACCCGCACCAGCTCGGACATCGGCACCGGACGGGGTGAGAAGCAGCGGTAGAAGGCGAGTTCGCCGGTGCGACGATCGCGGCGGACCAGGAGGCACCACTGGCCGAACTCGCCGGCCGGGCCGTGAACCTCGACCTGTGCCCAGTCGTAGTACCGCTCGCCCTTCGCGCCCGCTCCGGCCGACAGCCGCTGCCAGGCCCGCTTCGGGATCCGCGCGGCCAGGGTCTTCGCCTGGAACTTCCCGGCGTGCGTGATGACGGGATGGGTGCTGGAGACGGCCAGGACGTAGCCGGTCCGGCGGTGTTCCAGGGCGGTCCGCAGGTGGGGGTTGTCGCCGTAGACCTCGTCTCCCGCGACCCAGCGGGCCGGCGTTCCCGCGTCCAGGGCCCGCTCGACCATGCGGGCCGCGAGCTGGGGCTTGGTGGCGAACGCCAGACCGTCGGGGATGCCCGCGCTCCGGCAGCGGTCCGGATCCTCCGCCCATGAGCGCGGCACGTACAGGGTTCGGTCGATGGTCGCGTGTCCACGGTCGGCGGAGTACACGAGATAGACGGCGACCTGGGCGTTCTCGATGCGGCCGGCGGTGCCGGTGTACTGGCGCTGGACCCCGACGGTCGCCGTGCCCTTCTTCAGATCGCCCGTCTCGTCGACCACGAGCACAGCCTCCGTGTCGTGCAGATGCTCTACCACGTAGGTGCGTATGTCGTCTCGGATCGCGTCAGCGTCCCACTTCGCGCGGTGGAGCAGGTGCTGCATGCCGTCCGGAGTGGCGTCGCCGACGTGCTCGGCCAGGGTCCAGCAGTTCTTGCGCGGCAGGTCCGACAACAGCCCGGAGACCAACCGCCGCACCCGGCGGCGGGGTTCAACTCGGGCGAACCGGCCCGCGATCCGGCTCATCAGGCCCTCGAATGCTTCCTGCCAGTGAGCAGGCACTACGCTGGCGTCCGAGGTCGCCGCGTGATCATTGGTTGTCCACACAACACCTAATGATCAACGGCGGCCTCACCTGCTTGGACGCCACCGGAACCAGTGGGCCAGACCCTCGACCCGGTAGCGCGCCCCGGCGTCGAAGCACACCTGGCCAACCAATCGCCTCGCGTCGTCCGACGCCTGACGGTATGGCGCCAGTAGGAGGGCCAGCTCGTCGTAGCGGGCGTCGATCCCGCCCTGGCCCGGGTGGGTCTCCGGCCCAACCGTCCCTGCCTCATGGCGCTCGTTCCATCTGGCGAAGATCGCCCACTGCTTGCGCTCCAGACCGCCGCGTCGCTCGCGGGCCAGACGCCGTACTCGTCGGCTTCGGCGGCGTCATCCCAGTCGTTGCCCTGGAAGTGGTGGGGCTTGCCGTCGACATCGGCGAGGCCGGCACGCGGCCCGCTGCACCACTCCAACTCGACGTACACATGCTCGAAGCCGTCCGCGATCAGTTGCACTTCGTCCGAGGTCTCAGCCACATGCGCGGGCTACCGACCAGTGGCCTCAGCATCCATGATCACGATCTACGGCTGGAGTACTAAGAACCTGCGCGTAAAGGCGGCTTGTCATGGTCGGCGGTAGGGGCGTGTACCCCAGCGATGGGTGGTCCAGGCTCGGCGGATGAGGCTACGGATGGTGATGATGGCGCCGGCGAGGTCGAAGAAGGCAGCGATGGCGTTGATCCGGCGTTCGTAGCAGCGGGTGAGCCGGTGAAAGGCGTTCTGCCAGGCGTGGGTGCGCTCGACATGCCACCGCTGGGTGGCTTGGACCGGTGCTTTGGTCCCCTTCTGGGCGATCCGGCCGTGCAGCCCGCGCTTGCCGAGCAGGGCGTGTGACTTCGCCGAGTCGTAGCCAGCGTCGAGGTGCACGCCGGCCGCTTCGCCGCCGCCCGTATGTTCCCGCCGCTGGTGACGTGCGCCGCCCGGTCCGGCCGGTGCCAGGCGGTTGCAGCCGCCGGAACAGTACCGATTGGTGTGACGGCATCTGCTCCGGGCAGGCCCGGCACGGCGCGTGCTGTCAGCAGGGGGAGAAGCCGGCGATTTCCCAGCCGAATCCGGCAGTCAGTCTTCCGTCCGGCGTCATCGTTACCGCGTGGACAGGCAAGGGGAACGGCAGGGAAGCGAGCTGCTGGCCGGTGGTCAGGTCCCACACCCGCACGGTCTCGTCGGCACTGCTGGTGACAGCGATCGGGCGGCCGTCCACCACCGCCGTTACCACCGCCCACACCGGGCTGGTGTGGCCGATCAGGGGTTCGCCAACCTGCTGACCGGAGGTCAGGTCCCACACCCGCACCGTTTCGTCGGCACTGCTGGTGACAGCGACCGGGCGGCCGTCCACCACCGCCGTTACCACCGCATTCACCTGGTCAGTGTGGCCCGTCAGGGGTTCGCCGACCTGCTGACCGGTGGTCAGGTCCCACACCCGCACTGTGGCATCGGTGCTGGTGGTAGTGGCAATCGGGTGGCCGTCCACCGTTACTGCCGCCATCGCCCACACCGGGCCGGTGTGGCCGGTCAGCAGCTTACTGATGGGTTGGCCGGTGGTCACGTCCCACACCTGCACCGTGGCATCGGTGCTGTAGGTGACGGCGACGAGCCGGCCGCCTACTACCACCGTGGCCACCGCACACACCGGGCCGGTGTGGCCGGTCAGGGGTTCGCCGACCTGTTGGCCGGTGGCCAGATCCCACACCCGCGCCGTGCGGTCGGTGCTGCCGGTGATGGCGATTTGGCGGCCGCCCACCACCGTCGTCTCCACCGCCAACACCGGGCCGGTGTGGCCGGTCAAGGGTTGGCCGATGGGTTGGCCGGTCGTCAAGTCCCACACCCGCACCGTCCCATCCCAGCTGCCGGTGACTGCGACGGGGCGGCCGCCCACCACCACCATCGCCACCGCCAACACCGGACCGGTGTGGCCGGTCCGGGGCTCGCCGACCTGCTGACCGGTGGCCAGATCCCACACCCGCACCGTCTTGTCGAGACCGCCAGTGACAGCGACCGGGCGGCCGCCCACCACCGCCGTCGCCACCGCCAACACCCCACGGGTGTGTCCGGTCCGGGGCTCGCCGACTTGCTGGCCGGTGGTCAGGTCCCACACCCGCACCGTCTTGTCGTGGCTGCCGGTGACGGCGACGGGGCGGCCGCCCACCACCGCCGTCGCCACCGCACACACGTAGTCGGTGTGGCCGGTCAGGGGCTCACCGATGGGTTGGCCGGTGGTCGGGTCCCACACCCGCACCGTCCCATCGGCGTTTCCGGTGACAGCGACGGAGCGGCCGTCCACCACCGTCGTCGCCACCGCACGTACCCCAGGGGTGTGGCCGGGCAGGGGCTCGCCGAGGGGTTGGCAGGTAGTCAGATCCCAAACCCGCACTGTCTCGTAGCTGCTGGTGACGGCCACGGGGCGGCCGTCCAGCACGGCCGTCGCCACCGCATACACCGCGCCGACGTCGCCAGTCGGAAGCTCCCCGATGGCCTGGCCAGTGGCGAGATCCCAAACCCGTACCACGCCGTCCCGACCGCCGGTGACGGCGACCGGCTGGCCCTCCAGTACCGCTGTCGCCACCGCCTGCACCCGGTCGGTGTGGCCGATCAGGGGTTCGCCGATCTGCTGACCGGTGCCCAGGTCCCACACCCGCACCATCCCATCCTCGCCGCCGGTGACGGCAATCGTGCGGTTGTCCATCACCACCACCGCCACTACATACGCCCAGCCGCTGTGGCCTTCCAGGGGCTTACCGATCTGCCGGCGGGTGACCAGGTCCCACGCCCGCACCGTGTCGTCGTCGCTGGCGGTGACAGCGACGGCTCGTCCGTCCACCACGGTCGTCGCCGCCGCACGCACCGGGCCGGTGTGGCCGGTGAGGGTGTGCCGGAGGTGGGGAGTAACCAGGCCGCCTGTGGCCCAGTCCACCCCCCACCGGGCCGCCGGCTCACCCTCCACCGGCACGGCACCGATCCGCACCGACAGGTCCCGGTCCCCGTACCGGGCCGCGTCCAACGCCAGCAACTGCCGCCGCACCCCAGGTGTCGCTCCCCGATGCATATGCGCCGACGCCCGATATACCGCCGCCGCCAACCGCGCCCCTGGACCCACCCCCGAATCCAGCAACCCCCACACATGATCCGGATCACCGTTCACCAGCAACCCCGGATCCGACCACCACGCACCCGCCCCGGACAGAGCTATTGCCGAACCATCCTCACGCGCACCGTCACTCATGACCGGCACCATAGACGCCCCCACCGACACCCACCGGCCCCGGTAAACCCCCACCCGGAAAATCCGTAACCCGTTACGTACATCTACTGATAACCACGGCCCCGAAACCGCCACACACCCACAGCACTCACCGCCGGAGCAGCCGGCCAGCCGCACCACGACCCGACCAGGCCCCCAAGCCCGGCCTGCCCCGCAAGTTCCTGCCTTTCCGACCGTGCCGCATCCCACGGTGTGGAACCATATAAAACCGCCCGGGGCGCATACGGACCCCGGCGCCGTCGATCCGCGCGCAGGGCCACGAGCAGGACCAGGACGAACCGCCCCGGGCCAGCCCTACGGGTACGGGGAAGGTCAGTGCCGGTCCAGTCTGCCGGTGGGTGGTCAGGTCCCATACGCGTACTGTTCCGCCGCGGCCGCCGCCGCTGACAGCGACAGGGCAGCCGTCACGGCTGTCGCGACCATGGTGGCCGGTCGGGCGCGGCCGGACAGCAGGGGACCGATACGGCGGCCCGTGGCGGGGCCGGTCAGCCGCAGCCACCGGCCCACCGAGACCACGATCACCCGCCACCGTTGGTGTGCGGTCATGGGCGGCGGTGCGGTCGTCCGTCCCAGCGGTGGGTCATCCATGCCCGGCGGATCAGGCTACGGACGGTGATGATGGTGTCGGCGAGGTCGAAGAACGCGTTGAAGACGGTGGCCCGGCGCTCGTAGCAACGGGCGAGGCGCTCGAAGGCGTTCTGCCAGGTGTGGGTTCGCTCCACATGCCACCTCTGACTCGCCTGGATGGGCGCCTTCTCGCCTTTGCGCGCGATCAGGCCGTGCAGGCCGCGTTCGGTCAGCAGGGCGCGGGTCTTGTCGGAGTCGTAGCCAGCGTCCAGGTGGACGGTCACGTCATCGGGCAGCGGCCCGAGGCCGTCCAGGAGATCCAGGGTCGGGGCCAGCAGCGGGGAGTCGTGGCGATTGGCTCCGGCCAGGACGCGGCCCAGCGGAATGCCGTAGCCGTCCGTCATACCGGAACGTTTCCGGCCCTGTTTGCCACGGTCGACCCGGGAACGCCCGGCTGCCTCGCCACCGCCGGGAGCTTTGGTGATGGAGCCGTCGACGGCGATCTGATCGAGGATGAGACCGACGATGCGGTCGTAGGAGTCGAGTGCGATCTGCTTGAGCTCTGCGAAGACACCCCGTTGTATCCACTCATCGCGGCGACTGCGGATAGTCGTGGCAGAGCACGTTGTGTCAGCGATTGCCTCGTAAGAACAGCCGAAGCGCAGCAGTTGCAGCATCTTGTCGAAGATGATCCGGTCGCTGATGCGCCTACGGTGACAGCCGAGTGGATGGTCCGGGTGGTACTTGGGCCGCGCGGGCAGCAGGACCGCGAATTGTTCCCAGAGCGGTTCGGTGAGCCATGACGGCAGAACGGGCACAGGTCTCCTCAGTGATCACAGAGCGTCTCAACTCCATGATCACCAGGTCTTGAGCCCCTTGTGCTGCTGGTGGTTCCAACCGTGCCTATCCGCGTGGCCTCTAAGAAGTCATCTCATTTGGTGGGATCGGTAGGCTGTCGGTCATGGTGGGGATCGTTGAGCGGCTGGTGCCGGATGAGTTGTGGGAGTTGTTTCA
>NZ_JBIWOS010000017.1:32434-102364 GCF_044767885.1 Streptomyces sp. NPDC101194 | reverse complement strand
CGACGGCGGGATCAACGGCTTCGCGATCTCCCACAGCCCGTCCGGAACAATCCAACTCCACGTATCCCGCCCCATGAACAGCCCAACGAGCGATCACCACATAGAACATGGTCAAAGGGGTCACGCACTCGTCCGGCCAAGAGCAGCTCCACGGACCTAATGCCGGGTCCTGCGGAGTACTCTCGCCCCGAGAGGGGGCGTCATGGAGTCACTCGGAACTCTGTTTACGGCCGCAGCCTGGGGTGTTGCGGCGGTCAGCCTGCTGGGCGGCATGATTGTCGTCGCAGCCGGCACACGGTGGCGCCGCCGGGCAATCAGCGCCTTGGAGAGAGATGAGGCAGAGCAGGGCGGACCTGCCCTGCACGTTTCCGATCAGTAGCATCCTGGCAGGTCAAGGCCATGTGAGCGGACACCGGCACTTCCTGGTCCGCGGACAGCTGGTTCCCCGCCCACGATCAGGTCGTGGATGAGGTACTCACCGGGCGCCCGGTTCTCCTTGAGGCGGGGAAGATCGCAAGGTCCGAACCAGTCGTAGGCGGTGTGCTTGGACCATTCCAGAGCGGGGTGGTCCAGATCGTCGTCGACCTCGACGAGGTAGTCGGCCTCGTGCCGCTCTCCGGCACCGTCGTCGCCGGTCCAAGTGGTGATCCCAAGAAGGCGCCGAACGTGGCGCAGGCGCCAGCCGGTCTCCTCTTCGACTTCGCGGGCGAGGGTGTCCAGCAACGCCTCGCCGGGCTCGACGTGGCCGCCGACGGAAGCAGGTGGGTTCGTTGATTTCTGGCCGGTGAGTCGCAGGAACCAACGCGTGAGTGGTTCACCGGCAGCTATGAGTATGGCGGGTTCGTGGCCTACCAAGCTCGAGGCAAGCAGTCCGTCATGCTGCGATGTGTCTGATCGACCGGTGATCTGGATGTCGTGGTCGGAACAGGGTTGACCTTGACGTTAGGTCAACCCTTCATGCTTCCGGCAGGAGCTTCCTCGCAGTCGCCGGGAACAACTCCACGAAGGAGGCAGATGATCATGACGGCCCAATCGATCGCCGGTCCGGTGATTCGCGTGCAGGGTTTGGAGAAGGCGTACGGGAAGCTCGAAGTGCTACGCGGCGTCGACTTCGAGGTGGCGCGGGGCAACATCTTCGCCCTGCTCGGCTCCAACGGGGCAGGCAAGACCACGACCGTGCGGATCCTCGCCACGCTCCTGAAGGCCGACGCGGGGACAGCCAGTGTCCACGGCTTCGACGTCGCCACGCAACCGGCGAATGTGCGGGAGTCCATCAGCCTCACCGGACAGTTCGCGGCCGTCGACGAGATCCTCAGCGGCTGGGAGAACCTCGCCCTCGTCGCCAGGCTGCGCCACCTCAAGGACCCGGGCGCGATCGCGGATGACCTGCTGAGGCGTTTCTCACTGACCGATGCCGGCTCGCGGAAGGTGTCCACGTATTCGGGTGGGATGCGCCGCCGGCTGGACATCGCGATGAGCCTCATCGGAAATCCGCCCGTGATCTTCCTGGACGAGCCGACGGCCGGACTCGACCCCGAGGCCCGTATCGAGGTATGGCATGCCGTCAAGGAACTCGCCAAGTACGGCACGACGGTGCTGCTCACCACGCAGTACCTGGACGAGGCCGAGCAGCTCGCCGACCGGATCGCGATCCTCCATCAGGGTCGGATCATCGTGAACGGCACCCTTGCCGAGCTCAAGCAGCTCTTCCCGCCCGCCAAGGTCGAGTACGTCGAGAAGCAGCCGACTCTGGAGGAGATCTTCCTCGCAGTCATCGGCAGCGGCGACAAGAGCGAAGCCTCCAGCACGACGACCGGGGGACAAGGATGACCGCGTACTTCTTCAGCGACACTGCCGCCCTCACGGGGCGGACCCTGCGCCACGTCACACGCAGCATGGACACCATCATCACGACCGCTATCACGCCGGTCGCCATGATGTTGATGTTCGTCTACGTGTTCGGCGGCGCCATTGATACCGGGTCGGTTTCGTATGTGAACTACATGCTGCCTGGCATCCTGCTCATGACCATCGCATCGGGCATCTCCTATACCGCGTACCGGCTGTTCACCGATGTGAAGAGCGGGATCTTCGAGCGATTCCAGTCCATGCCGATCGCACGCTCGGGTGTGCTGTGGGCCCACGTCGTCACCTCGCTGGTCGCCAACCTGATCGCGCTCGTGCTCGTCGTGGGCGTCGCTCTGCTCATGGGCTTCCGCTCAGGGGCAGGAGTGTCGGCATGGCTCGCGGTCGCCGGCATCCTGCTCTTGTTCACCCTGGCGCTGACCTGGCTCGCCGTGATTCCCGGGCTCTCCGCGTCGTCGGTCGAGGGAGCGGGCGCGTTCGCCTACCCGCTCATCTTCCTGCCGTTCGTCAGTTCGGCGTTCGTGCCCACCAATACGATGCCCGGCCCGGTGCGCTGGTTCGCCGAACATCAGCCGGTGACGTCGATCGTCAACACGATCCGCAACCTGTTCGCCCAGCAGCCGGTCGGCGATGACATCTGGACCGCCCTCGCGTGGTGCCTCGGCATCCTCGTCGTGGCGTACGTCTTCGGGATGGCCGCCTACCGCCGGAAGATCGCCTGAGGCAGGCTGGGACCTATGCTCACCATCAGCCAGCTTGCGGCGTACGCCGGGGTGACGGTGCGGGCGGTACGTCACTACCATCGGATCGGGTTGCTGCCGGAGCCCGAGCGCGACCGGTCCGGATACCGGACCTACGACGCTGTTGCGGTCGTGCGACTGATCCGGATCCGTACCCTGGCTGATGCAGGCGTGCCGCTGGCCCGGGTTCAGGAACTCCTCGCCGCCGGCCCGGAGGAGTTCGCCGGCGGCGTCCAGGAGATCGACAAGGATTTGCGCGCCGAGATCCGGCGGCTGCAGGGCACCCGCAGTCGGCTCGCCAGGCTTGCCGCCGGAGAGCACCTGGCGCTTCCGCAGAGCGTTGTGGGCTACCTCGACCGGCTGCGCGGTCTCGGCGTCGGGGAGTGGTATATCGAGATGGAGCGGGATGCCTGGATCATGATCGCTGCCAAGGTGCCGTATTCGATCGACTCCGTGATTGCCAAGAAGCACGAGGAGCTGGACGACCCGGACATGGTGAAGCTCTACAGCCTTCTCAGCGGGGCACTCGACTGGCCGGCCGACGATCCGCGGATCGTTGAGGTCGCCGACATCATGGAGCGCTTGATGGTTCGCGCTGTGGAGGCCGGCGAGGTGGGTGCCGATGACGGCATCGACGATCAGTTTGTCGACCTGCTGGACTCAACCATGGTCGAGTCCTCACCGCACGCCGCACGGCTGTTGGCGATTCTGGAGGAGCGGGGCTGGAGGGGCTGGACTCGCATCGAGCGAGTGCCTGCCGAGAGACTCAACACTGAGCTGCCGCCATCGTGATGGCAGGTCAGGTTCCTGGAGTGACGCATTGTGGGGGTGCACGTGCTTCCCGGGGACGGCCTTCTGCGTCAGCGAGGAACAGGGCCGGCGCGGTGGGGGTGGGCCGTGTGTATGTACTTCATGGCAGTGGTGATGGAGATTCCGAAGACACGGACGAGGTGGACGGGATCTTCGGTCTCGCGGGCCTCGTCCAGGATTCTGTCGGCGCGAACTGCGCGCAGAGTCAGACCGGCGGCATCGAAGCGCCTGTAGATGTAGTCCGCAGAGGCAGGATCGGACGCGTTGGCGGTCTGTTGAGTGATCAGAAGGTGCGCGTTGATGGTGCGTGGCCAACGCTGATGGCGGTAGCGGAGCCAGGCATGCAGTAGGGCAGCTGTGGTGTTGTCGAGGTGGACGACGTGACGGCCGTGGGGGCGGCGGATCAGAAGTTGCCGTCGGGGAAGCAGCATGTCGGAGAGGACGAGGTTGCGCAGGTCGGTGCCGCTGGTTGCGTGGAGGGCGACCAGGGCGAGAACCAGGCGGGTAGCCGGGTTGGAGCTGGTCTCCAAGAGCCCGGCCAGCCGGTCGGGAGCCAGGGTTGTGGGCAGCAGTTCCTGACGGGTGATGCGGAGGCCACAAATGGGGTCGACGAAGACGAGCTTGGCGTGTTTCAGGGCTCGAAAGAGCGACCGGACCGCCACAGCGCGCTCGTGGGCGCGTGGGCCTTTGACCGCGGTGACAGCGGTCGTGATGTCAGCCTCCGTCACCTGGCGCAAGGTGGTGTAGCGGGTGGTCCAGTCAGCGAGCGGCGTGGCCAGGTAGATGAGGTAGCGGCGCAGGGTTGCGTAGTCGATGACGCGATGGTGGGACCTGATGGTGCCACGCAAGACCCCGATCCACGTGCCAAGTTCGTCGCTGATTCGTGGAGGGAAGGCGGCAACGGTGCGCTGGACGAAAGCCTCGTCACGGTTGCCCCGCGGCGGCGAGGTGACGAGCTGCCCGCGTTGGTCCAGGAAGGCGACAAGCCCGCGAATGCGCCCCTTGCCGCCGAACACGCGGTGCAGCGCCCGGAGCTCATCCTCGCGGAAGACGGTGTCGGCGGCGCCCAGCCAGGTGGCGGCCACTCGTAGAACCCGAGCACTGGGCTCGTGGACCTTCTGGTTCCAGCGGTTCTCGGTGGTGTACCGGGCGAAGTCCGCCAGCAGTGTCTTCACCGGCGGTAGCGGGGCCGGCAGCAGGGCTCGGGCCAGCGGGCGCCAGTCCCGCTCGATCTCAAAGATCGTCGTCTGACCTTCAAGTACGGCTGGAGGTGTCCGCGCTGGCAGCCGAGCACGGCACCACGATCCGGCAGCTCGTCGAAGAGCTCGCCGAGGGCCGGCCGACCCAGGCCGAGTACGCGGAGCGAGCCGAACAGGCCCGCGCCGAACTCGCCTCCGTCCTGGGAACCGTGCCCAGCGAGCAGGCCGAGACGAAAGCCCGCGGCCTCCTCCAGCGCCTCGGCGCCAGCCAGAACTCGGCGGCCGCATAGTGGGGCCCATCGCGGTCGTCCTCGACCACACGACCGCCACCGCCCTCCACGACCCCAAGGACCCGTACAACGAGGCCGTCGCCGCCTTCTATGTCCAGGCCTCCGGCGGCCTGGGCACCCTTTACGCCCCGGTCCTCTCCCTCACCGCCGGCGACACCGAACGGCCCAGCCTCCTCGCCTACATCCACGGTCTGCGATTCATCACGATCGAGCCCTTCGACACCGCCGCCGCGATCACCGCCACCGAGTTGCTACACGTCGGACACCCCTGGGCGGCCGTCCACGCGATCCACGCCGCCCGCCCCTGCGCCGACTTCCCAGCCGGCCGCTTCCTCCTCACCCTCACACCTGAGCTGTACGAAGGAACCGGCGCCCAGGCCGTCCACCCCGACCAGTAGAGCGCCCGGCAAGGAAGCATCGCCCGCCAGAAGTCACGGCCGCCAACAAGGCGGCGGGCCGGATCGTCAGGTACAGCTCCATTGCCGTCGCCGGTGTGGCGGTGGCCGCCCAGGAAAGGGGCCAGGCAGGGCGTTCTGACAGCATTCTCGGCAGCGCTGTGACCATCTGGGCGCATCGGATGTTCACGACGGCGGGCAGCAGATGGGGCACTTCATGGTCGCAGCGGAGTTCGAGGTGCCCTGCTGCTCGTACAGGTACAAGACAGAAGCGCCGGCTACGGGGGTAGGCCGCCGGAGGGGGCCGCGCCGTCGCCGTGTGACCGTCCTCGGACCGGGCTGCTGCCCATCGCCGTGAACATCGACCCCGCCGCGCCGCAAGCACCTTCCGCAGCCGTGAACAACCGCTGCCGAGAGTCGGGTTCTGGCGCAACTTCTGTGGACCTGTTGCGGAGCGTTACGGGTGACGCCCCCGATGGCGTCTACGTGTCAGTGATCGTGCAGGCTGGTCACATGGCCAGTCGCATAGAGAAGTACCTCGCCCATCTTGATCGGCTTTCCGGGGGAGGGAGCCCCGGTTCTTCCCTGTCGAGTCGACCAAGCAGGGGCTGCGGGGCGTGACGGAGATCGTGTATGACGACATGCCGGACGGGTTTCTCACGACGCTCACTTACGGTTTGTCGCTGGCAGAACATCCGGACTGGCAGCACGGCTCGCCGGAACTTTGTCTCAGTGTGAACTCGACCAACGTGATCTGGGCCCACGCGGTGGGATTCCTTGCCGAGCAGTTCCGTGGCACCTGCCCATTCAGTTATGGCAGCACCATCGACTTCGGCGAGCGAATCGTGCCCGAGTCGGAGATGACGGCGTTCTGCGTGTTCGCGCCGACGGTCCTCGGCCGAGAGGACTATCTGGGCATCGACGTCGGTGTCCCGGGACACGAGGGTCACGACGTGATCAACATCCAAGGGATGTACCCCATCCACGAGGTGGAGCGGCAGTTCATCAACGAGCACGGGCTTGAAGCATTCTGGAAGAGCGACTGGGAGCCCACGGACGTGCTGCGTCGCCCCGCAATCTGATCCGGGGAGGCCAGCCTTACGTCTCCGAGCCGACAATCGAGGGGCACCCCGAACGTGGGTCGCACGCCAGCAATACAGCCCGCAGAAGTCCACTTGGCGCTCTCCCACCTGAACCAGAAGTTCAAACACCGTCAGGTAGGAGGCCCCGGGCATCGCGACCCAGGTTCAGCAAGTGGCACGGAAGCCCGAGGCTCTGGACAGGAACGGCATAGGCCCGACGTGGCGCGGTCCGCTCTGAGGGCCCGCCTCAAGGCATCCGGCAGGGCTCTCAGAGGGCGGAATGAGAGTGCATAGGAGATTTCTCGTCACCTGAACGTGTGGCGGTGCGGCATCCCGGCCGGTCGGCGGCCATGGGCATGTTGGGCTGGTCGCTGTGAGTGAGCGCAAGCCCTACAAGACCGACGTGAGCGACGAGCAGTGGGCGCTGGTCGAGCCGGTGATCGCCGCGTGGAAGGCCGCGCATCCCTCGGTCAGTGGCCATCGGGGCCGGTACGCGATGCGGGAGATCGTCAACGCGCTGCTCTACCAGGGCCGGACCGGTTGCCAGCGGGAGCTGCTCCCGCACGACTTTCCGCCGCCCGGCGCGGCGAAGTACTACTTCTACACCTGGCGTGACGACGGCATCGATCAGACCATTCACGACCTGCTGCGCTGGCAGGTGCGGGAAATGGCGCGCCGGAAGGCGGATCCGAGCCTGGTGGTGCTCGACACCCAGAGCGTGCACGCGGCGGCCGGAGTGCCTGCTGAGTCGACGGGGCGTGACGCGGCAAAAAAGTACTGGGCCGCAAGCGCGGCTTGGCCGTTGACGTTCTGGGGCTGCTGATCGCGGTGGTCGTGGTGGCCGCGTCGGCGCATGAGAACGCCGTCGGGATCGCGCTGCTGGACAAGGTCGCCGCCGACACTGACACCGTGGAGAAGGCCCTGGTCGACCAGGGCTTCAAGAACGCCGTCGTCGCGCACGGGCAGAAGGTGGGCATCGGGGTGGGGGTCGTGGAGCGCAATCCCGCGCGGACCGGGTTCGTTCCCCAGGCCAAGCGGTGGGTCGTGGAGCGCGCCTATGGGATCTTGATGCTGCACCGCAGGCTGGTACGCGATTACGAGCACCTGCCCCGCAACTCGGAGTCGCGGGTGTACTGGGCGAAGACCGCGGTGGTACTGCGCCGACTGACCGCGGCGACCACACCGGCCTGGCGCACCGCGTGAGTGGCGGGGAGCTGACCCTCGGCGCAGTGCTGGCACGGCTGGAGGAGCGGGAACGGGAGATCACCGCGCAGGCCGAGGAGACGCGGGAAAAGATCACGCAGCTGACCACACGGCTCGACGAACTCGGCCGGGCGGCCGAAGGAGTCCGGATCACCCGAAAGACGCTGCTGGAACTGCCCGACCCCGGGCCGCCCGCGCCGCCGGCACCGAAGCTGCCGGACCATCCGGCCTACCAGCAGATCACGGCGGTGTTCACCGCCGCCGACCATCCGCTGCGGGCCCGGCAGGTGTGCGAGGTGATGGACGTGGCAGTCGCGCCCAACAACATCAACAACGTCCGCCTCAAACTCAAACGGCTGGCCGGCCGCGGAATCCTGGCCGAGACCGCGCCAGGTTTGTTCACCCAGCTCCGGCCGTAGCCGACCGACATCACCGGGGTCGAACCGGTTGACCGGACTGCGCGGGCGCTTCTTTATGTCTCCGCATGCAGTTGACACTGCATAGAATCGTCGGCATGGCTGACAGAGGCAATACCGCCTTCGGCTTCCGGTAGTCCCTGGACACTCCAGGGAAGATCGGAGCCCGCTGTGGCACGGACCGCCCACCACACCCCGTACAAGCAGACACCCCACGAACGCGCCCGCCGCTACGAACGCGCCTGCCGGGTCGAGGACGACCGCCCGTACGCCTTCTGGCGACATGTCAGCGGACCGCACCGTGCGGCCGTCGTCTACGACCTGCGGTACTCCACCGCCGAACTCGCCACCGCCTCTGGAGAGGGACGCCGACCGAGGCCGCAGAAGATCCGCCGGAGCTTCGCGATCTACCGCTACTGCTGCGCGCACAGCCAATGCATCGGGGACCTGGCCAAGCGCGACGAGAGGGTCGCACGGTCCAGGACCCGCGCCGCCCTCCTGGCCACGAAGTACGACCCTGACATCGATATCCCCCCGACCCGCCATCGCTACAGCGCCCACAGGAACAGTTGGTAACAGTTGAAGGCCCCCGCCGAGATGACGGGGGCCTCGCCGGTTCCTGAGCACGGCGGCATGGTTCAACGCGAACCCGCGACCGGGCCGCTCACCCCAAACCAAAGGGCAAACGGCTGGGACCTCACATGCCGCCCTCTCAGGAGTCACAGTTATGCCGATACCTGTAACGCCGGGCGGCCCCTCAAGTGAGGGGCCGCCCGGGGCGCGTCGCGCCGCTGGGGCTAGCTGAACGACGCCGCGGCAGACGTCAGCCCCGGCATCCACTGGGATTCAGGCCCTTGCAATGCCTTCAGCCGCCGCCAGGTGAACACTCACACGTCCATGTTCTTGTCCCGGATCCCGCAGGCGTACAGGTAGGACACGAACCGGTCGCACTTAGGCAGTTCTTCCGAGTTGAGCATGGCCCCGACGCTGCTCTTGCTCAGACGACCCCGGCCGCGAGCCGCCAATGCCCGCAGCGACGGTGAACCCGCCCGGATTCGGACGGCACGCAAGGCATCGACGAGCTGGGCCGGCGTTGCCACCGTCAGCGGGTCCGGCTGTCCGAACTGCGGCAGGGGAATTTCACTGCGAAACACACGTCGGGGGGTTTGGCTCCCTGGCGACCGCCCGACAAGGCGGATGCAAAGTAGCCGTCGGCCCTCTGCCCCTCCCGTTTGACCGCGGAGGAGCTGCTCTGGCCGCACGTCAGGGCCGGACACGTCCCGACAGCCGATCGCGCTGCGGCGCTGTTCGTCGACCACGCGGCGAGTTGCGCCTTTGCAGTCTCGATCCGTGGGTTCGTCCTATTCGGGAATGATCGCTACTGCGTCGATCTCCACGAGCGCGCCTGGGCGAGCGTGTCCTGCGGTGGAAACGACCGTGATGGCTGTGCGGTGATTGCCCCACACTGATCGCGACGCCGCGTATCCCACCTGTGCGTCGACCCCATAGACGAGGTAGATGTTGAGTTTGGCGACATGCTCAGGACCGGTACCCGCGGCAGCAAGCACAGTCAGCACGTTTCGCATTGCCTGAGCGGTTTGCGCCTCAATACCGTCGAGCAGGTTTCCGGCGCTATCGGTGCCGAGTTGGCCACCAACATGGAGCGTCCGGGCAGCGGGTGCGATCACACCCTGCGTGAAGGCAGGGTTGCTGTGGAGTTCCTCGGGGTCGAGATGTGTCGTCTTTGCGGTCATGGGCCTCTCCCTAGAGGTGCCAAGTTTCCTGTGCAGGTAGAGGTCGCGCAGCAGGCAGACCTCGGACAGGTGATGGATCAGTTCGCGGTGGATGTGCAGCACCAGGTCAGCCATGGGCATCTCGGGGAAGGGCTCCTTCGCGCCGACCGGTACCCGGAGCCCGGCGTTGCCGAGGCCGCGCACCCCGGCCAGCCAGACGTCGAGCTGGGTCTGGAGCTGGTCGAGTGCGGTGGCCGCGCTGCCGGCGTACTCCCAGGTCTCGTACGACGCCGCCGGCGCGCCGAAGTGCGCCGCATTGCGCGCGGCGAGCACGCCGACGATGACGTGACCGAGTCGCCAGGCGATCGTGGTGAAGGCCGCTGGGACCGGCTGGGGGGAGGCGTAGTCCATCGTGAAGTCCCCGGCACCTAGCCGCACGGGCGCCGTCGAGCTGCCGCGCGGCTGCACGCTCCAGGCGTCCGGCACCGGCGACCAGAAGTACTCGTCGTCGGTCAGGCCCTCAAGCCGGGCTCGGAGCTGGTGGTTCCAGTGAAACTCCAACTGCTCGCGCAGCGTCCGGTTCAAGTCGAGTTCGTTTGCGTCCATGGAGTCACCCTGACACCTCTAGCGGACAGGATCGGTCCGCTATTTCTGGCATGGTGGGCGACATGGATGTGGCAAGCGGTGACGAGCGGGGTACGACGGAGCGGGTGCTCACGCTGCTCGGGCTGTTGCAGCAGCGTCAGGTCTGGACCGGCCCCGAGCTCGCCGACCGGCTCGGGGTCACGCCGCGCACGGTACGGCGTGATGTCGAGCGGTTGCGCGCCCTCGGCTATCCGGTGCATGCCAGCCAGGGTGTCGGCGGCGGCTACCAGCTCGGCCCAGGGCAGGACCTGCCGCCGCTGCTTCTCGACGACCATGAGGCCATCGCCACCGCGGTCTCGCTGCTCGCCGGCGCGGGCGGCGCGGTCGCCGGCGCCGGCGACGCCGCGCTCCGGGCGCTGACCAAGCTCGACCAGGTACTGCCCACCCGGCTGCGGCACGAGATGCGCGCTCTCACCAGCTCGGTGGCGTCCTTCGACGGAGGCCGCACGCCGGTCGACCCCGAGGTGCTCATGATGCTGGCCAGAGCCTGCCGCGACGAGGTCGAGGCAGGCTTCGACTACCCGTCCGGGAGCGAGGTGCGACGGCGACGGGTCGAGCCCTATCGCCTGGTCACTTCCGACCGGCGCTGGTACCTCCTTGCCTACGACCTCGATCGCGCCGACTGGCGCAGCTTCCGCGTCGACCGGATGACCGATGTCTCTGCACGGGCCTGGCGCTTCCGTCCGCGCGCGGCGCCCGACGCAGCGACGTACGTGCAAGAGGGCGTGGCGAGCCGGGTCTACCCGCACCAGGCGCGCTTCCTCGTGCACGCGTCGGCTGACACGGTGCGCGCGCAGCTTCCGGCGTCGGCGGCCGTTGTACGACAGCGCGGGAGCGAACTCTGCGAGGTGCTCAGTGGCGCCGAACGCCTCGACGCCGTGCTCATGCACGTACTCCTGCTGGGACACGACTTCGAGATACTCGACCCTCCAGAGCTCGGGACGCGCTGCCGTGCGCTGGCGCAGAGACTGCTGTCGGCCGGCGCAACGATCTCACCGGCGCTGGACATGCATGAGCAATGAGCCGCGACCACGCCAGCGCCGAGGAGCGCCTCCGCTGCCTCCTTGCCGAGCACGTCGACCCGATCTCTCGGCTTCGCCATGCGCCGGGCCGACGACGCCGCATACGTCGGGCCTGATGAGGCAGCGGCACGCCCCGGCTCTCCTGTGAGCGGGGGATCATGCTGCCTGCCCGTAGCCGTTGGCACCGGGTGGGTCGTCCCCGCGGAGCGGGCTGAATTCGATGTCCAGGTGCGGGTCGTACGCCTCGGGCTGGAGGCCGAGTTCATGGGTGGAGTACTCGCCGAAGCGGCGGATGTGCTCGGTCAGGTACGGCGAGATGTGGGCCAGATCCTCGGGGTCGATGACCAGGCCCTCGTTGTCCGGGTACCCGGCGTCCGCCGTCGCGGCGGCCGCGGTGATTTTGTCCTCCAGCTGTTGGCGGAACGTCACCGCGTCGTACGGCACCGCGTCGCCGGGCTCGGCGAGGCCGACCTCCACCAGGTAATCGCCCGATTTCGCTTCGACGTCCTCCCAGGGGAGCAGTTGCTCGCTCCAGTCGGCGTACTCCTCGGAGCCGGCCACCGCGACGTCGCCGGTGCGCAGTTCCTCGGCGAGCGCGGCGAAGACCATCGCCTCGAAGTGCTTGCGCACGAAGGCGCCGGGCCGGTTCTTGTCCCGTACGGCCTTCTGCCAGTTCAGCGTGGCAGGCGAGATGTCGACCAGGCGACCGTCCTCGTGCCGTTCCGGGATATAGTCGCGGGAGGTCTTGTACCGGCGGGCATGCGCGAGTGCGTCCAGGACGCGGTTGTCCTCGGAGGTGGCCGTGAGTTCCAGGCGGCTGGTCAGGTCGTACATCGTGGAGCGGTCCTTGAGCAGGTGCCCGTACAGCAGCACCTCCCAGTAGTTGCCGTGGTGGGCGGCGACCTTCTCGATTCTCTCGTACTGCCCCTCGAACCCACCGAAGTCGTCCACCGCCGCCGCGGGCACGCCCAGGGCACCGGCCTGCACCCGAAGGGCCTTCGCCATCGTGTGCAGGGCGGGCGCGAGCCCGTCGCCGAGCCGCGCGGCGACGGTGTCAGGCACCGCGTTTTGGTCGAGGTCCCGACCGCCGCCAGGATCTCGACGGTCATCGCTGCCGCCTTCTCCCGCGCGGCCTGGACGGGGCCATCGGCGTCGATGTGCTGGAGCACGGTGCGGTAGTTCCCGATCAACGCTTCGACGATGGCCTGCTGTTGCTCCCGGATGCTTTCCAGCTCTGCCTTGGTGCGCTTGACCTGCAACGCGAACCGCTTGCAGAACATCGTGGTCAGGTCGTCGCGGGCCCGCATCCGCGCCTTGTGCACCAGGCACACCAACAGCGCGAGCCGCTTCACCAGGCTGTAGTCCCGCAGCCCCGGCGCGTCCGCGGCCTCTGCCTCCCCGGCGAAGTCAGTGATCTTCCCCGAGGCGATGCCGGTCAGCCACACCCCGGTCTCGCCCAGCTCGTCCACCCACCCAAGGTGCTCGGCCTGGTCGCGGAAGTGCGACCACGTCGGGGCCTTGGCCGACTGCTTCAGCTTGTTGTACTTCGTGGTGCCGGACTCGTCCTTCTCCGACAGCAGGGCCAGCAGCCGCTCCCGGTGCGCCTCGCTGAGCTGGTCGTAGATGCCCATGCAGATCGCGGCGTTCACCTCGGTGCGGACCCTCGCCGCGAGCGCGTCCAACGTGGTGAAGCCCGGCAGCTCCAGCCCTGCCTCGACGACCTTCTCCAGGGCAATGTTGATCAGGTCCGCCGGGCGGTTCTTCGACACCGCCTCACTCCGCATCACCGCCTCGGCGATCTTCCGGGCCTTCGCCTTGTCGTACGACAGACCCGTCCGCTGGCGTACGGCGGTTCGCTGCCGTTCCGCCGTACGGTTCGCCGCTCTCGGCACCGTGCCCTCCGGCAGGCCGACCGCGCGGCGCACGAAGGCGACGATCGTGTCGGGGATCTCGTCCAGCTTCGGGAAGCGCCCCATGCGCTGGTACGACTTCAGCGCGAGCAGCTGGGCCAGCAGGTGCTCGGCGCAGTCGGTACGGGCAGCAGCCCACTCGACCTCGTCACCGCTCGGTGTGAAGAAGAGATGCAGCTCATGCGCGGTGATCAGCCGCTTGAACCGCGGATACGCGGTCCTCTCGATCGAGGTCACAATCCACCCCGCCCCAGACGAAACTCAACATCACCACCAACGACACCGAGCCGAACGGGTGACGGGGCGGGGCGTTCAACGCTCCAAGATCATCCCGTGGCGGGTTTCTGACGTATCTGGGTCATGCCCCAAGAAGGGCGCGAGGCCCGCGACCGCTTGTCTCCTCCCGCCGGACGAGCCTGCGGCTGCTTCCTTTCGCCCGGCTCGACCTCGAACAGCCCATCGCCACTACGCACACCGAAATCACCTCGCACGTGATCAACCTGGGGTCACGCTGCTACCCGCCGGGCGGTTGAGCGTGGATATGCCCCAAAGTTCGGCGATGCGACCGTCGTGTACCCGGAAGATCTCCATCATCGAGGGCAGGGGCTGGTCATCGACGCCTGCGCCGCCCAAGACGCCATGCAGGGTCGTGCGAACCGCCACCTTGTCCGCATCCACGACCATGTCCTCGACCATGATCTGGATGTCGGGGAACACGGCGTGAAGCCCGCTCCACGCCTTCACGACGCTGTCGACGCCGACAGTGCCCATCGGATGGCTCACGAAGTCGGCGGAGAAGATCGTCTCTGCTCCGGCGACGTCACGAGCGTTGAACGCCTCGTACATGCGCTGAGCAACGGCCTTTGCGTCGTGCGTCATATCACTCCCCAGTCGTTGGCGACCTCAGCAGTCAACCACGCGTCCGACTCACCCAGGCCACCAGCGGTCAAGGCGTCGTCCCCCCTCGGCCAAAGCTGAGCCGATCACCGGGTGACGTGATACGTCAGCCACCCAAGAAGCCGAGGAGGACGCCGTGCTGCACCTGCTGTTGCTCCACTACACGGGTTCGGAGCCCGGCCGCGAAACCCTTCATCAAGGACCACGTCGCCTACCGGGAGCGGCACCACCGCGACGGAACGTTCCTGGTCTCCGGCCAGACCTATCCCACCTCGAACGGTGGCGCCATCGTCGCCCACAGCGTCGCCCGTTCCACGATCGAACAGATCACGGCGCAGGACCCGTTCGTCGCCAACAGCGCCGCGAAGTGCACCATCACGACCATCATCCCCGGACGGGTACACCCTGGCCTCGCCAGCGTGCTCAAGCCAGCCCACTGACCCGCGGCCCCACCCGAGGGACGAAAAGCTGTCCGCGGCCGTCGGGTAGTCGTCGCGGGCCGACCGCTCTTGACATGCCGGCGGAGGGTTCAGCAGATCAGATGACTCTGCCGGTACGCGTCAAGATCCGTCGATCGGCTCCGACCTCACGGTGACGATCCAAGTCTCACCACAGTTATCGCCATCACAGGAGGAACACGTGGCTCAGCTACTGAGAGTCCAGAACTTCAATGTCTCGAGTGACGGAATCGGTGCCGGTGAGGACCAGACCCTCGAGAGGCCATTCGGTCATGTCGAGCCCGAGAGGCTGTTCGCCTGGGCCGGCGCCACGGCGAGCTGGCCCATGCGCACCGACCCCGGGGGCAGCCGAGGTCTCGACGACTACCTCACGCGGGACTACGCCCGCAACATCGGCGCCGAAATCATGGGCCGCAACAAGTTCGGGCCCCAGCGCGGGCCCTGGCACAACCACGAGTGGCGCGGCTGGTGGGGGGACGAGCCCCCGTTCCGCACCCCGGTGTTCGTCATGACCCACCACAAGCGCCCTTCGTTCACACTCTCCGACACCACGTTCCACTTCGTCGACGGCGGCCCTGCCACGGTCCTCGAACAGGCCCGGGAGGCGGCGCAGGGCAAGGACGTCCGACTCGGCGGTGGGGCTACCACCATCCGGCAGTTCCTCGACGCCGACCTCGTCGACACCCTGCACGTGGCGGTCTCGCCGCTGAAGCTCGGATCCGGAGTACGACTCTGGGAGTCCCCCGATGAGCTGCTCGACCGGTTCCACCTGGAGGTCATTCCCAGCCCGAGCGGGGTGACGCACCATCTGTTCTGGCGAAAGTGACCGGTCCTCAGGGCTGGCCCCGGCTGGCTGTTTTGCTTCCCGGGGCTGCCCTGAGGCGGGCCGTCATGCTCAAGGGCCGCACCCGCGGGCCGGCGTTCGTCACCCACCGCCGCCCCGGACCGGGCAAGGTCCTCGGCCCGCGCGACGTCTGCCCGGACACCGGCCTGGCCCACCTCTCCTGCGGCCAGGCCCGCGCCCTGCTCGACCAGCACATCGCCCTCGCCGGGCCGGGCACGGGCTGGGACCTGCACGAGTACCGGCACTCCTCGCTGACCCACCTCGGGGAGCGGGGCGCCTTCGAGCTGATGCTGATGGCCAAGTCGAGGCACAAGAAGGTCGAGAACGTCCGTCGGTACTTCTGGCGACGCCTGTCATTGAGGGCCGGCCCCGACCCGGTTCGTCCCGGCACCGGCCCTCGTCGTCGTGGCGGTGACCAGGCCTCGGCCCGGTCACGGATTGGCTGGGCCGCCTTGCTTCACGGGGTAAGGCCGGCGGCCTGGAAGGCGGCTTCGGCTTCGTTGCGCTGGTTGAGCGCTCCGTAGTAGTTGGGGTGGACGAAGGTGCACGCCTCGCCCTTGGGTAGCAGCGCGGGTACCTGTTCGCGGGCCGGGCACTGGTACTGCGCCGGGTCGGCGGGCTTGTCCACTCCGGGCGGCATGACCAGGTTGGAGAAGACGCCATACATCCAGCGGTCGGAGCCGCTGGCACACACGCCGTGCTGTTCGCTTGAGGTGTAGGTGTCGACGTAGGTGGCCTGGTTCTCGTCGGCCGCGTCCGCGATCTTCTGGTTCAGCCTCTGCTGCAGGGAGTCGAGGTACGGTGCGTCGCTGGTCAGCCGGACCGTGCCGAGCT
The DNA here is from genome assembly GCF_044767885.1 of Streptomyces sp. NPDC101194. Lineage (NCBI taxonomy): Bacteria > Bacillati > Actinomycetota > Actinomycetes > Kitasatosporales > Streptomycetaceae > Streptomyces > Streptomyces sp. NPDC101194. Next base: position 86,020 of record NZ_JBIWOS010000017.1, on the reverse strand, counting down.
GGTGGAAGTTGCCGTACGCGCAGCCGAACGCGGAAGGCACGATGGCGGGGTACCCGAGCAGGAACACCTTCGCCTCGGGGGCCCTGGAGTGGATGTCCGCCAGAGTGGCCTGCAGGCCGTCCTCGACGATCTGCCAGCGCTCGTTGAGCCAGTGCTGCCCTTGCTCGGACTCGTAGTAGGCCTTGCAGTACTTGACGGGCAGCGTCTGCTCGGCCCCAATGGCCAGGCAGTTGTTCATGATGTCCCCGAAGCCGAGGTCGTTGCCGCCGATGCCGACGGTGACGATGTCGGTGTCGGCGTTCACCGCGTCGATCTGCGGCGTCTTGGTGACCCAACCGCCGTGGTCCTTGCCGTCGGCCGGCGGGCCGAAGAGCACGCCGTCCGGCTGGGGCCCGAGAACCCCTTGCGCGACGGTGGCTCCGCCGCACGTCACGTCGGTCATGTTCACCCAGCCCGGGTGCGCCGCGTTGAGGTCCCGCTTCAGCATCGCCTCCCAGCTGTACCCGGAACGGCCGCACCCGTCGCTGTCGGCGGGAGCGTCCCACGGCGGGACCATCACATCCGCACTGTAGGAGTCTCCCAGAGCCACCCAGTTCAGCGTCTGTGCGGCCCGGCCGCGCTCAGCGCTCGCGTTGGCTGATCCGGCACTCACCGCACCGACCAGCAACAGGGCCGTCGAGGCGAGGGCCACCAGTCGACCCATGGACTTCGGACGCATCCGCGTCCCCTCTCACTCAGCGTAGCCATTTGACTACACGCTAAAGATAGGGCGGCCATGAGGCCGATCGAGTGGGGTGCACCAGCCAAACCACCTGGGCGTATGACGCTGAGGGCTCGCATGGCCGCTTACGTCCGCACGATCCAGCGTCTGCCCCCCGTCTCCAGCACCCGTTCCGTGCGCGACTTCCTGAACACGAGGGGGCGAAGGAGGATGATGTCGCGGCTTCCGCCCGCACATGGACGACATCGACCGCGTGAAGAACTCGCCGCTGGTCGGGATCGGCCTGTGACCGCCCACGCGAGCACGCCCGCCCGCCGGACCGTCGACCAGGAGGACGACGCCAGCAGGATCGGTGACAGCGTTCTTACCGGCACCCCGTCTTCCGCGAGCGGGCGGTTGGTGGGGGCTTCGGTCGCGAAGGTTCTAGTCGGAAACCTCAGACCACACAGTCACCTGTGCCGTGTCACCGATGTCGGAGTCATTGCTCGTCGACGTGATCGTCAGCACGGCGATGCGCCCAGCATCGGTCCGGACGCAGACCACCGTTCCTTTCTCCACCTTCACTCTTGTCCCCCCCTGGGTGGAGAGCAGGTCGGAACAGTCCCGTCTGTTGGGCATTTTCGAGCCTGTCCAGAGTGCCAATCGGGGCTCGTTCACCACGCTGTAAGCATCTATATGTGAGGGGTCGAACGGGGCGATGACAATGTCGGGGTCAGGGTCGGCGATGCCGATCTTCGGAGGGACGACGTCGAGGTCCGGCCCTGCGTTCGCAATACGCACGGACCCTGTGTACTGGATCGCTTTCGAGTCAGAGCTCGAACTTACGCTAGGTGCAGGGTCGTCCGCCGAACCAGACTCCGTGGGCTGATTGGTCGGCGGAGTAGCAGTCACTGGTGGCACGGTCCTGCCTGGCGTCTCGGAGGCCTGCACCGATGGCTTATCGTCCTTGCCGGCGCTGGTCAGAACTGCAGGGGCGACAGCGGTGATCAAGCCGAAGACGCCACCGCCAAGGGTCGTGATCACAGCTACGAGGAGGGCGACCTTGCCGGTTTCGCTCAGCCCCACGAACCAATCCCGGGCGCGGCGCAGGGCTGACCGTCGAGACGGTGGGGGCGGTGGCTGTGGGGCGGAGCCCGGGTTGGGCGTCGGGCTCGGATTGTTGTTGTTAGAAGGCGACGCAGAAGACACCCAAACTCCCAACTACGACTGTTAGTTGTGATCCGAGAGAGTAAAGCAGTTGGGTCGTCGGCGGACGGCTCGCAGAGATTCAGGGTGCACGGCGAAGCCCCCAGCGGGAGGCGGCGCAGGGCAAGGACGTCCGACTCGGCGGTGGGGCTACCACCATCCGGCAGTTCCTCGACGCCGACCTCGTCGACACCCTGCACGTGGCGGTCTCGCCGCTGAAGCTCGGATCCGGAGTACGACTCTGGGAGTCCCCCGATGAGCTGCTCGACCGGTTCCACCTGGAGGTCATTCCCAGCCCGAGCGGGGTGACGCACCATCTGTTCTGGCGAAAGTGACCGGTCCTCAGGGCTGGCCCCGGCTGGCTGTTTTGCCTCCCGGGGCTGCCCTGAGGCGGGCCGTCAAGCGATGGTTGCTTAGCGATACTTGTCGGGCTACGGCAGTTATACGAGAACCGGGCCTTCCATACCGGGCTGGCCGTCAGCACTGTGAACTCGCTGCGCGAGGCGCTGTTGCGAGCCCTGCCCTTCCTGTAAAGCAAGCTTGACATCCACCGAGGGGTGACAAGTAAGCTTTACACGTGCGAAACAGCGTCAGGGAACTGAGGTCGTCACGAGGGCTCTCCCAGGGCCAACTGGGCACGGCCCTCGGGGTCTCCCGGCAGACGATCAACGCCATCGAGACCGAGCGGTACACACCTTCCCTGCCGCTCGCCCTGTCCATGGCCAAGTTCTTCGAGGTCAGCGTTGAGGAGATGTTTCATGCCGATGAGGGCCCAGCAGATGACCAGTAGCACAGCCAGGTGGTCCGTCCCCGGCTTCTTCCTCGTTCTCGGAGGCGCCTGCCTCGTGGCCGCGACGTTCGGAGGCCGCCTCGCTCTCGGCCTGGTGACGTTCGGGATCCTGGCGGTCTGCAGTCTCGCCTTAGTGCTGCTGGGGCGCCGGAGCGAGACCTATCAGGGCCTCACCGAGAAGGAACCCGACGAGCGCTTCGCCCGGATCGCAGGACGAGCCTGGGCCGGCACGGGCGTGGTGCTAACCGTGGGGAATCTCAGCGCCTTCATCGGTGAGCTGGCATCCGGACGAAGCGGCGATCCGTACTTCTGGTTCGTGGCCACCGCCGCCATCACCTACGTCACGTTCGCCGTCTTCTGGTCTCGGCATACCTGAGACGCTGGCGCCTCGAACGGCTCGTCACCGTACGTCCAGCCAGGCAACGCGATCATCCTGGTCACCGGAGGTCAGTGCCGGATGACGCTGAGCGGGCGTGGGCAATGGCGGACAGGTCAGTTCCCGGCCGAGTCCTGGGCGGCGGCTCGACCTTGGACTTCGGTGGCATCGGCGCCCCTTCATCACGCAAAGCACTCCGATGGCCCCACCGCAAGCACCCAAGTGGTGTCAAATCTCAGGTTCTGGTCCAACTTCTGTGGAACTCTCACGCTCTGTAACCTGCCGGACTGGATGGCCCTTCGTGACTCGTTGACAGATCTGTTTGGGATCATGCCCACATGGACCTCGACCTCGCCCCGCCGACTAACGTTGGCCCGTTGCGGATCGGTATGACTCGGCACGCGGCCAACACAGCGCTGGACTCGCTCCGCGATCTCTCTGCGATCTCGGAGTCCGACCGGCCGGGTCAGCACATCTTCCGTCCCAGTGGACTGATGATTAGCATCCACTGCGTGCGCGACATGCTTGAAGCCGTCGAGCTGGGAAGGCCGTCGTCCCAGACGGATCGAGTGTGGTTCCAGGGTGTGGACGTGTTCGCGCTTCCGGCCCGCGAGGTTGTCCGGCGCGTCGGTGAGGTGACCTCGATCGAGGAAGACCCTGACGACGATGCTTCATTCATCGCCCCGGACTTGCTGCTGAGCTTCTGGCGTCCGTTCGCAGCCGATGATGAGCCGGAGGAAGAGCAGGGCTACTACTTCAGCTCGGTCTTGCTGGCACGGCCTGGCTACTACGACACCCCTGCTCAGGCTGCGGAACGACTCCAGCAGAGCTCGTGACTGTCCCGTCAGGATGCCAGCAGTACTCGTTTCCGCAGGAGGCCGAAGCTGGCCCGGCCGTACATCTGGCGCTTGATCATTTTGATCCGGTTGATGTGGCCTTCGACGATGCCGGAGCTCCACGGCAGTGTTAGGCCAGCGGTGACGGCGGCGAGATCGCGTTCGAGGCCGTTGACGAGGGTGTGGAGGCTGGGCAGGTCGTCAGCGCGGACCGCCTTGATTCATGGTGGGAGCTGGTCGCCCTGGAGCTGGGCGAGCATCTTCCCGAACGCGCGGACATGCCTGGTGAGGGCATCCAGTTCGGGGGAGCCGGCAAGGACGGATTTGAGCTTCAGGCGCTCGCTCTCCGGCAGGGTGTCGGGGTGAGTCAGGATCCAGCCGGTGACCGTGCGTGGGGACGGCGGGCGGGCTGCAGGTGCGATCGGGGATGTGCGGAACGGCTGGAGGTAGGTGCGGACGGCGCCGTAGCCGCCGGTGTAGCCGTGCGTCTTGATCTCTTCCCAGAGGGCATCGAGCAGCGAGCCAGGAAGATCCCCACGATGTTCTGGCCGTCCTGGACAGTCCGGCTCACACCGCCTGAAGGAATCCATGCACGGACCCTGGCCCCCGTTCTGGCCGCCTTGCTGCTGATCCCCAACAGCCGCACCCCCTTGGACCACGCCGCCAGGCTGGTCGACGAGGTCAGTGACGGCTCGAGATCTCACGCCTCCTCCAGGAACTCGACGACCTTCCGCAATGGCCGGACATCGTCACCGTCCTGGACCGGCTCGCCGACCATCTCGACGCCGATGACATCCCCATCCACCACGGCCGGCGCCTGGACTACACCGGTCTGCTTCCCCGCGACCGCTGGCTGGAGATCTGCCGCTGCACCGGAACACCGCCGGGAACCGGCCGACGCGAACGCATCGTCCGCAGCCAGCCGACGACCTGGGTGGGCTCGACAGCACAGAGTTCCGGGCGGCATCAGCGCGGTTCACCGCGCCGGAACTCGCACACGCTCTCCAGCAGGAAGCCCTCGGCTTCCTGACCTCTCCCCACATCCACGACGAGCCCGTGGCTTGGCAGCCTCCCACCACCTTGCTGGCCGGACTCTCCCTACCCGGACCTGACCCGGCGCACATCGCCCTACTCCACCTGCAACCAGCTCGTACGAGAGCGCCGGCACCCCGTTCAGTACGCCGCCCAGGCCCTGGGCACGACCGTCGAGGCCATCCGGCATGTCCTCGACGAACACCCAGCCCCCGCGCTCCCGCTGACGAAGAACGCCGCCAGAGCCACCGGCCGCGTCCGGCAGCAAGCCCGGCAAGACATCCCGGCAGAGCGCTTCACCCAGTTCTACCTTGACGAACACCGCTCGCTCCAGCAGATCGCCACCCTCACCGGCTTCTCCCGCAGACTGCTGACCGATCTCGCCAAGGAGTATGGAATCCCGCTCAGGAAGGGCCCCCAAAACTACAGACACCGTGGCGTCGTCGAACGGGACTGGCTCATCGAGCAGTACGTCCACCGTCGGCGAACTTTGCCAGACCTCGCCCGCGAAACCGGCATGAGCACCGCGAATCTGGCCCGCTGGGCCCACGCCCACAACATCCCTGTCCGCCCCCGTGGCGGAGCAAGTCACAACGTGGCCCTCCGAGCCCACGACCGCCGTCAATCGCCTTCGCCATCATGAGCGGATGACGACAAGCTTGCGCTGCTACTGGGATGAGGAAGACATCTGGTTCTACTTCGAGGTCGGCCCCGAAGGATGGATGACCCCAGGTTGACATTGACCGGCCGGTCAATAATATTGGCCGCATGGTCAATAGTGATGGGATTCACGCACCTCATCAGCTCGGTGCCGTCAGTGTGCTGGTCGGGGTCTACGTCGCCGCCATGGTCGGAACGGTCGTGGCGCTGGCGGTCATGGCGTCCACGGCCCCGGAACAGGCGACCGATGAAGCGTGGGGGCACGCCCTGCTCGTCATGTTCTTCGCAATCCTCCTTCTGGTGCGACTCCGGTCCGCCCGATCAGGCAGCACGAGGGCAGTCCGGGCACTCGGCATCATTGCCACGGCGATGCTTGTCGTGAACCTGGTGGAAGCCGCCCTGCCGGGTGTCTTCCCGGGGTGGATGCGGGTCGAGATGGTGGCGATCGCCCTGTGGATGTCGGTACTGCTTATCCTGGTCCGTCGTTCGGCAGGCCGCTGACTGGTGTCTCTCACAAACGCGCTAGCTAGGAATATTGGTGTGAACACACCCCACGGAGAGCCTCGACCACGTCGGAGTAATCGCCAGCGCCTCAGCGAGGAGGTGCGTCGGACACAGATCATCAAGGCCACGATCGCGGTGGTTGCCGAACTCGGCTACGAGGGTGCCTCCCTGGCCCGGATCGCCGAGCAGGCGGATGTTTCCAAAGGCCTGGTCTCGCACTACTTCACAGACAAGGATCGCCTGATGGAAACAGTCGCCAGGACGACTCTGGCGACCCTCAGGCAGACCATTGCCGACTCTCTCGTCCTGACCGATCCGGTTCCCGAGGTCATCCGCGCGGCGATTCGCCGTGTGGCCCGCCTGAGCGCGACGCACCAAGCCGAGCTGACCGCGATGCGACAGATCAGCACCAACCTGCGTGAGGCCAATGGGACCCTACGTCTCGGCCTCACCGACTACGAAGAGACCTACCAAGGCCAGGAAGCCCTGTTCCGTCGCGGTCAGGAAGAGGGTAGCCTCCGCGACTTCGACACCCGGGTCATGTCGATCACCTACCAGGGTGCCATCGACACGATGGTCACCTACCTCCATGAGCATCCCGAGGCCGATGCCCACCACTACGCGGACGCCCTCGCTGACCTCATCGTCGCCGCCATCAGGCGCTGCTGAAGAGATGCCACGGAACTGAGACACAAGCGCCTGGACACGGCCCGAGACAACTCCGAAACCCGCTGATCAGGGCGGTGTCCTAGGACATGAGCGGCGAGATCCTACAAATGCGATGCGGCGAGCGGGCGGGCCTGTCCCGACGCGAGCAAGAGCCCCTTCAGGGCGCTTGACCGCCCCCTCGCCGCCCATCGATGTCTCCCGAACGGGGCCCTGTTCTCAGCCATTGCTTGCTGGGAACAAGGCAGTCTTCTCGGCGAGTGGCGTGTCGTCGTGCGAGGGACCTGATGATCTACGGCAGCGGCCCTGTCCAGGGCGCTCGCGAATCGTCCACTGGAGGCAGAGCCGTGCACGGCACCATCACCCTTGACGACGACCCCGATCTCGCTCACCTGGTCGACCTCCTCGATGTCCTTCCGCACCCGGACGTGTCAGCCTTCTGGGGCGACGGTGACCACAGCATCGGGTCCAAGATCGGGTACAGGCTCAGGGAAATCCTCAACGGCAACGGACGCTCACGCCGAGTCGTTAAGACTGCGGAAGGCCCCATCAACCCCCCCGACGCAAGCAGCTCGGCGATCACCGTCACCATCTTCCGGATGCCGGGATCTCGAACGATCAGCCCGTCCGAGCACCAGAAGCACCGACCGCCTGCCGCTTCTCCTGTCTCCTCCCACCTCTTCGTCAACCGGCTGACCTCGGCGACTGTGAAGATCGTCGCACTCCAGCGAGAGCCGTCGGGGAGGCGAACCTCAGCATCGACGTTGCAGACCTTGTCGAGTGCCTCCTCAGGGTTCGGGAGGAAGAAAGCCTCGAAGCCATCGGTTCGGACGCGATAGTAAGGGCCGTCCCATCTGGCCTCGGAGCGCAGTTCCGTGCTCGTGCTGGTCACCTGGGGAGGATCCCGGCGCGCGACGCCGGGCACAACTGGCTTGCGGGCAGATGATCACACTGGTGACACCCCGGCCAGTGAGCAGGTAGTTTGCGGGAGGACAGAGAGAAGAGTTCGCATGGACTCCCGGATCGCCCGCATCCGACGCAAGCTGGCCAAGGTGCCCTACGCCGCACTGCGAAGCCACTCCTTCGGTGAAGAGAAGCACGGGTTCCGCCTTGAACCCCCGTTGCCGGATGCGAAGGTCGCCGAGTTCGAGGCCGACCACCACATCGAATTGCCCGATCCCTACCGCAGCTTCCTGACCACGCTGGGCGGGGGCGGAGCATCGCCTTTCTACGGCCTGATGCCGCTGCAGTCATGTCGGCTGTTCACGATGGACCCCCGAGGCGAGCCCAGCCGCCCTCGGGGTTTCACGTTCGCCGGCGGCCCGCCTCACCGAAGCGACCTTTTCCTGCACATCATCGAGGCAGGGTGCACCGACCTGGTGCTTCTCGGTATCACCGGTCCACTGGCCGGCCGTGTCGTCACCGGCAACGTCGACGGCTTCTGGGGCCCCAACGTCTCGTCGGCCACCGACTTCCTGGCCTGGTACGAACGCTGGCTCGACCACATGCTCGACGGCCGCGACAACCGTGACCTGGAACTGACCTCGCCCGCCCTGCGAGCGCCTCTCGGCCGCCTGATGAGGAAGCACCGCAGCCGAGAGGATGTGTCACGCAACTGAGAATCCGGATTCATGTCATCCGATTGAGAACGGGCCGAAGGCGCACGTCGTGCAGTCGATCACATGACATCGAGGCTGAGAACCTACACCAGCTGTAGGGTCTCAAATTTCGTGTCGGAATCTCACGGTCGATGTCGGATCTAAGCCGGATCCGACACTGAGCTGAAATTCGCAGGTCGCTGCCGTACCTCAAAGTGTTGCTGGTGCGGTCAAGAAGCACCGGAAGTAACGGAGCCATCCGTTGTCAGTGGTTACTGAGACCCTCCCTGCATGCATTCCGACTCGCTCCGCTTCGCACAGGCGACCACCGCGCAGGACATCGACCAGGACCGGCGCCAGGCCCTCCTCAACTGCTGGATCGATGTCTCCAACGCCGGCGGCGCTGCCGGCTTCCCGTTCCCTCCCATCGACGAACGGGATGCCACCCCGGCCCTTGAGACCATCCTCGAAAGCCTCGCCCCCCGAACCAGCCGCCTCCTGATGGCCCTCGACAATGACGAACTGGTGGGCTGGCTCAACATTCGCCGCGATACCTACGCCCTCATCGCCCACTGGGGAACACTGCATCACGTTCAAACCCACACCAGCAGACGCGGGCAGGGGATCGGCGGCGCCTTGGTGAAGGAAGCTCATCGCATCGCGCGTGAGGACATGGCCATTGAGCAACTGCACCTGGCTGCACGCGCTGGAGAGGGGCTGGAGACCTTCTACGGAAACCTCGGCTGGAAGGAGATCGGGCGCTGGCCAGGAGCCCTCCGCTTCAGGTCCGGCGACGATCGCGACGAAGTCCTCATGCTCGTCAATCTCTGATCTGAGGAAATGACACGTTCCTGAGACTGCAGCTGAAAGACACGCTGAGTGGCTGTTGTTGTTCCGATCTTGAGCGGTGCCGCTCGAACGAGAGTCTCAGTATCGGGTGACCACGGTAGGCGCCGGGCATGAGAAGGCGGCGTACATGGTCGTCTCGGCGCAGACCCTCGCGCGAGGCTCGCCGTGGCTCCCCAGGGTGGAGTGTCGCCCCTACCCGGATCGCCTACGCGCGAGATGGACGATGATGTCGGCGGCGATCTCGATCGTCTCGGGCAGGACCCGCGTGATCGCATCGTATGCCTGCTGTCGCCTCGATTGCGGCAGTTGGAGATACGCCGAGACGGTCGACAAGTAGCCGATGTAGTCAGGAGCGTTCATCGTCAAGCGCCGCTTGACGACGGCCTGCTGAACGTCGAGGAACAACGGAGACCGTTGCAGCTCCGTGCCCGGCCACTGCATTTCCTCATCAGAAGCAGTCCCGTCGGGAGATGGAACCTCGTCGCTTTCCAGGAACGGCGCCCGCGCCGTACGCACAGACTCCGCAACAGCTGGGTCAGCCAGCTGAACCTGACCACCGAATGAGGCGAACATGCCCTCTGGCTCCAGTAGCGCGGCCACTCTTGACCACCGACCCTCCGGGCGTGTCCAGTGCAGGGCTGCAGCCGCATAGACCAACCCATAGGTTTCACCTAGCCGCAGGTCCTCGAACGCGGCCCGCACGGTCGCCACGTTCGCGGGCACGGCCTTGTTCAGCTCGGCGAGCATGGCAGCATCGGGCTCCGTCGCCGTGACCGCGACCCCGTGGTCAGCGAACAGGCGGGTTGCTTTGCCTGTCCCTGCACCGATCTCCAGGGCCGTCCGAACTGGCTGGCCCGCATACGTCATCACCAAGTCGAAGAGCTCCTTGGGATACTCCGGCCGGAACCTTTCGTAGGCTTCCGCGATTGCGCCAAAGCTCAGTGCACGAGCAGACATGCCACGCATCCTGACACGAACGGGGCAGACAGCGCTTGGCGATCGAGGCGTTGGCGAAGACCTACGGAGCGAAGTGGCCCAAGGCCGTCGCGAAGGTCACCGACGACCGGGAGGAGCTGCTGGCGTTCTACGACTTTCCGGCCGAGCACTGGATCCACCTACGGACCACGAACCCGATCGAGTCGACGTTCTCCACGGTCAAGCTCCGCGCCAAGGTCAACCGCGGCGCCGGCAGCCCGGCCGCAGCCCTCGCGATGGTGTTCAAGCTCGTCGAGTCCGCCCAGGAACGTTGGCGCGCGATCACCGGAGCCCACCTGGTGCCCCTGGTCCGTTCGGGCGCCCGGTTCGAGAACGGCTTCCTGGTCGAGCGCTCTGAAAGAATCACAGCATGACCGGCCAACGCCACGCCGCCACCGAATCCCACCGGCCCTTTGCTGAACCGGTCCGGCTCGACCTGTCCGATCCCGACACCCTGCGTCATCTGTGGGACCTTCAGCGGGGCTCCTACGCGGTCGAAGCCCGGCTCATTGGCTTCGACGGCATCCCGCCCCTGCACGAGTCCCTTGAACAGTTGCGCGCATGTGACGAGTCCTTCCTCGGGGTTCACGACGAGTTGAGACTTGTCGGAGCGGTCGCCTGGACCCGCTTGCGGAACGGGGCTCTGGACATCTGCCGCCTCGTGGTCCATCCCGTCGCGCATCGCCGCGGCGTTGCAACAGCACTGCTCGACGCTCTGGACTCGATCGAGTCCGCGGAACTGACCGTCGTCTCAACCGGAACCGCCAACCTGCCCGCGGTCGAGCTCTATCGTCGGCGCGGATTCATACCTGTCGGCGAGCGCCAGATCGCGCCCGGCGTCGCGGTCACGCTGCTGGAACGCAAGAACGCATCAGCATCTCAGCCAACCCAGGTGATGTAGTCAAGATGACGTCCGATCCGCTGCGGGAGTGCGGACGCCGCCGTCGCCGCCCGGCCTTCCTGATTCAGGGCCGTGCGTCGTGCAGATGTCCCGTACCCGCTCCGTGCGGAGGACCTCAGCGCCGCTGATGGTCGGCGTTCGAAGTCAAGCACAGGGCGTTGTCGACCAGCTTGCTTTCGGCCTGTTCCACGTGCAGGACGTCGTTCGCCGATTGGGCGAACACGCCCGACAATGAGACCGTGACGCTACGCCGGCCGTCGGCGGTGACACCGTCGGCGGTGATCCACCCGGAATCGCCGCCCTCGTGGCCCCAGTACGTGCCGCCGCACGACAGCGGGCGCGAGAAGAACCCCAGCCCATCACGGACGCCGGGCATGAGCTGCTCGAACTCCTTGCTGACTGGGATGGTCTGTTTCATCTGCGTCAGCTGCGCCGGGGGCAGGAGTCGACCGCCGAGCAGGGCGCGGAAGAATCGGTTGATATCTGCGGTGGTGGAGACGAGTCCGGCCTCTCCATTGGTGCCCGGGCCGACCTGCTCGGTGACGTTCACGGGCGGTTCGCCGGGCTTGAACCTTTGGTAGGTCTCGGCGTGTGGCTGGGGCAGCTTGGGTGAAGTACCCGGCCCGAAGGTGTGCTTGAGGCCGAGCGGCCGGACGATCCGATCCTGTACCTCCTGATGCCAGGGGTGCCCGGTGACCCGCTGGATGATCATGCTGAGCAGGACGTAGCCGGTGTTGGAGTAATTCCAGTCCTTGCCGGGCTGGAAGTCCGGCCGGTGGCGCATCGCTCGGCCGACGGTCTGCTCGGGGGTGTAGGTGTCGTATCGGTGCTGGTAGAAGTTCTTCGCCGAGGTGTAGTCGGGGTAGTCGTCGTGGAGGCCGCTGGTGTGCTGGAGCAGTTGGCGGATGGTGATCGCGCGGCCGTCATTGCCGTTTCCGGACACCACGCTGGGCAACCATCGCTCGACCGTGTCGTCCAGGGAGAGTTTGCCGTCGCCGGCGAGTTGCAGGATCACGGTGGCCACGAACGCCTTGGTGACGCTGGCTATCCGGAAGTAGCCGTTCGAGGGGACCGGTCGCCGGGCCGTCAGGTTGGCGACGCCGCTGGTGGCGGTGAGGTTTCGGCCGTCAGGGGTGGCCAGGCGGGCCTGCACTCCCGTCACGCCGAGTGCGGTGATCGCGTCGGCGTCCCGCCGGAGCTGGGCCTCGGCGTCGTGCTGGAGCCGGGCCTGGTCGTCGTGCTGTTTGGCGGCGCTCGCGCCGGACGTACAACTGGTGGAAAGTATTCCGGCCACGACGGCGGCCAGGGCCAGGTTCCATCGCATGGATCGGCCGCGCCGCCGCCCTGAACGAATCGGTGAACTCATCATGGGCGTTGACACTAGGTCTGGCTCAGGTGTGCAGACGATACAGCTCACCCGTGGGAAAAAGGGGTAGCTGGCTGTAGTGCCAGGCTCGGTCGCCATGGCTCAGTCTTGTGCGAATGAACCACCATGGAGCCAGTCGGCTTTCGGCGATGTGGCGCGGCCTGGGTTATCTACTCGGAAGCCTGTTCACCGCTGCGGTCGCCCTGTTCGCGCTGCCCATACTCATCGTCCCGATGATGGCTCGCGCCTGGGCGTCCTGGCATCGTCGCCGCGCAGACCGGCTGCTGCGTTCTCCGTTTTCCGGTCCCGTCCATGTCGGTACGTGGCGTGTTCTCGGGTGGCTATGCACATCCATCGTGAGCAGTTTGGCGTTCGGGCTCCTCGTGGTGCTGTGCGCAGGTAACGCGGTGGCCACGGCCATCACGGTGCCCTTGTGGTGGGCGTTGCCCGCCGGCACCCGCGCGGGCGGCTTCGCCGTCGGTGTTCCATTGTCCGGGTGGGGCACGGCGTTGACCCTGGGAACCGCACAAATCGTCATCTTCGCGGCCCTGACCTACTGGCTGGTTCCACTGCTGGCGCGCCTACACGCCCGGATCTGTGCTGCGTTGCTGTCCCCCTCGGCCGCCGAGAAGTTGGCGCAGCGTGTGGAGACGCTGACCGAGACGCGGGTCGGCGCCATGAACGCGCACGGCGCGGAACTCCGCCGGATCGAACGTGACCTGCACGACGGCACCCAGGCCCGGCTGGTGTCCATCGCGATGCGGCTGGGCGTGGCCCGTGAGTCGCTGAGCGAGGACCCCCAGATGGTGGCCAGACTCTTGGCGGAAGCGCATGAGAGTACCGAGGAGGCCATGACGGAGCTCCGTGCGGTGATCCGGACGATCTACCCGCCGATCCTCGCCGATCGCGGCCTCGCCGGGGCGCTGACCGCGCTGGGGACCCGATCGGCGATCGACACCACCCTCGATATCGGCGGCCTCGGCACGATCCCCGCCGCAGTCGAGGCCGTGGCGTACTTCACGGTCGCCGAGGCGCTCACCAACGCTGCCAAGCACAGCCAGGCCACCCGGACCACCGTTCGCGTCGCACGCGACGGTGACCGGCTGTCGATCGAGGTCACCGACGACGGAGTCGGCGGCGCCGACGAGACGCTGGGTACCGGCATCGCCGGAATCCGCCACCGTGTCCTGGCGCTCGACGGCACCTTCCACATCCACAGCCCCGTCGGCGGCCCGACCACGATCACTGTGAGGCTGGCATGCGGGTCGTGATTGCCGAGGACAACGTCCTGCTGTCCAATGGGCTGGAACTCCTGCTGACCGCCAAGGGCTTTCACGTCGCCGCGATCACCCAGGACGCCCCCGGCTTCGTCGCTGCCGTCACCGAACACCGACCAGACGTCACCATCGTTGACGTACGGCTACCGCCAACCTTCCGCGACGAGGGCATCCACGCCGCCATCCACGCCCGCCGCGAGCATCCCGGCCTGCCCGTGCTCGTCCTCTCCCAATACGTCGAGCAGCAGTACGCCGGCGAGCTGATCTCCGATGGACGCGGCGGCGTCGGCTACCTTCTCAAGGACCGGGTGAGCCGGGTGAGCGAGTTCATCGACGCGCTGCGGCGGGTCGCCGCCGGCGGTACCGTCATGGACCCCGAGGTGATCGAGCAGCTCCTCACCCGTCACGCCCACGACCCGATTGCCGCCCTCACGCCACGCGAACGCGAAGTTCTCGCCCTGATGGCCGAAGGAAAGGACAACGCCACGATCGCGGCCCGGCTCGTCATCACCGAGAACGCCGTCCACAAGCACATCGGCAACATCTTCGCCAAGCTCGGCCTCTCGCCGGCCGACAGCGGCCACCGCCGCGTCCTCGCAGTCCTCACCTATCTCAGCCGCCACTAGGTAAGACGTCATCTCAATTGGTGTCTGACTGCGGGGATAGCCGCTGGCAGACAGGCTGCGGGGGTTGTCGAATGCTTCGGTGAGTGACTACTGGACACCCGCTCATCACGCAGTCGAGCACGAGGATGTAGTGACCCTGGCCCGGTTGCTGGCCGTGTTATGATGGACGAGCCAAGTCTTGTGCTGGCGGCCGCCGGTCACCGGGCAGTACGTACTGAAGCCAGAGAGCGCGCACGTGAGCGAGCACGCAGGCGCCGGAACCGGCCATCACTTACGAGTTGGTGCGTGACAGCGGGTGGGTCGTGTTGGCCTGGAGAGGGCCGTTGTTCAGATGGCCGCAGCGCGGTCGGAGACGAGGCCGGCGATGGCCTGGTAGGTGGCGGGCAGCCGGTCTCGTCGGTGTGTCCAGCGGGTGAGTTGCTTCCAGCGTTTGTGGTCGGCGAGGGCTCGGGTGGGCGTGGCCCGCACCTGCCTCGGGCTCGCGGTGCGGGCAGTTGGGCTCTGACGGCATCGCGCAGGCCGTCTCGGACGGACCGCTGGACGAAGTCCTCGATCTGGGCGTCGTCCAGGGCCGGATCGGTCGACTGGGGGCGCGGGACGTCGCGTTGAGCGAGGACCTGCCCCGGCGCGCCCACGTCCGGGCGGGCGCCGAGGTGTGCCTCGCCCTGGAGGACGAGCGGGTGGTGAAGGTCAGGGTCGCCGCCGTGTACAGCCGCGCCCGCGGCTTCGGCGACGTCGTGCTGCCCCAGCGTCTTGGATCCGGGCACCTGGTCGGCCGGTCGCTGCTCCTGGACGCCGTGTACGTACGCGCCCAGCCCGGCCGGGAGCGGCTGTTGACCGGCAGCCTCGCGACGTTGCACCGGGCCGAGCCGTCCTGGCAGGTGCTCGACCGCGACGCCTACCGGGCCGAAGCCCTGCGCTGCCAGAACGCCTCCATGGCCGCCACCTATCTCCTCCTCGCGGTGGTGACCGTCTTCACCTCGATCTCCGTCGTGAACACCCTGGTGATGACCACGATGTAATGCTCCGGCGAGTTCGCCCTGTTGCGTCTCGTGGGCGCTACCCGCAGACAGGTCGTCCGCATGATGGGCCTGGAGAACGCGGTGATCGTGCTGGCCGCGCTCCTGGTCGGATCACTGGTCGCGGGGGTCGTTCCGTCGGTGTTCAGCCAGGCCCTGACCGGGTCGTCGCGCCGGCGCCTCGACGGCGCCACGCTCGCCCTCATCCTGGGCGGCGCGGGCATCCTCACCCTTGCCACCGGCGTCTCCACCACACGCATCGCCCCGCGCCAGCGCCCGTCCGCCGCACTGCGCGGAGCCGAGTAGAGGGCGGGCGACACAGGCCTGGCAGGGGGGGCAGCCGAGGTACGGCCGGAAGGGATGGCAGGCGGTAGAACCCGACGCTGGGAAGCAGCATTCGGGGTGGTCAGGAGCGTCGGCGTGGGTTGAGTTCGGCGTGGGTGTGCAGCAGGTTGCGGCGGGTGTGGTCGTCGATGGATCGGGTTGCCTCGCGCAGGGTGAGGCCGGATACCTTGGGCAGTCGCTGGAGCAGCCAGTCGGTGATCTGTTGTGGGTGGTGTTTGGCGCCCTCGCGCAGCGTCCAGCCGAGTGCCTTGCGCACGAAGAAGCGGGAGTCGGTGAGCAGTGGGGCGGCGAGCTCGGAGAATCCCGGGAAGTAGTGGGGGAATTCGCCCGGGTCGCGCAGTGCTGGCAGGTAGGAGAGGATTCCGCCGCGGCGTACCCACTGGTGCTCGTCGCGGCTCCACCGCAGGTAGTCGTCGGCGGTCTGCGGTAGCCGCAGCAGCAGGGTTCCTGCGACCTTGGGGGCGATCAGGTCGACGTGCGCCCAGGTTTGGCTCTCGCGCAGCAGTTGCTCCAGGTAGGCGGTGTCCTGGGGTTCGAGTAGGTCGGTGCTGCTCTGCAGGAGCAGAGCGGCGCACGAGCGGGATTCGTGGACCGGTGGGGTCCACAGCTTCTGGCTGAGTTCCAGCAGGGTGTCCCGGTCGAGCCCGGGGTGTCGGTGCAGGAAGTTGCGGACCACGGTCCGCATGGCGGGCAGTGGAACGCCGATGTGTTCTAGCGGGCTCTTGAGGTAGGCCTTCTCGCCTTCGGCCCGTCCGGGCACGGCGTTGTCCTCCAGTGCGGTCCTGAGCTGGGCGGCGAGAACCGGCGCGGGCGGGGTGGGCGAGGGTCGGGAGGCTGTGCGGTTCACCGGTGTCTCTTGGTTCGTGTGAGGTGCGGTGTCTGGGGTGGGCCGCGGTTTACCGGTCGAGGTGTTCGACCGGCTGGCGCAGGATGGTCTTCATCTTCTCGGGGGCGGTCTTGCGGGGGTCGCTGAGGTAGATCTCGTGGTGCAGGCCCGATTCCCGCAGGCCGTGGGCGTCGAGGTAGCTGTGGTGGAGTTCGTGCAGCACGGGTGCCTCGTCGTCGTAGGAGCCGGTGTGCAGCACCTGGGCGCTGGGGCCCTCGTGGAGGGGCAGGTGCCGCAGCTGGGAGATCGTGGGGAGTTTCTTCTTGGCCAGCGCGGTCTGCTTGGCGTCCTCGATCATCTCCTTGGTGATCCAGGGGGGCATGTTGATGAGCATGGTCCAGTTCCAGGTGTCCTTGGCGCGGGCGGTGAACGCCTCGGGCCGCTGCGCCCACCACAGTCCTTCGAGCGGGGCGACGACGAAGTCGCCGCCGCCCGTCCGCTTGCTGGCGAACTTCAGGGTGTAGGCGACCGCGTAGAGGGCCTCGACCGCGGCGGCGTAGGCGGGCGCGGTGTTCGGGTTCCCGGTGCCGTCGATGGCGATGAACTGCTGTTCCGGAATGTCCACGACGGCCCACGCGGTGTTCTTGGGTGCGTAGAGCTCCTTGTGTTGCTTCTTGACGTCGTACGGTGCCACGGGTGTCTCTCTTCCTTGGGGGCGAGCGTCGCCCAGCGATGCCCGGTAGTGGGTGAGCCAGGCCTGTTCGGCTGACAGCTGGCCGAGGGTGTAGTCGAAGATCGCGTGCACGAATCCGGGGGCATGCTGCTGACTGGACGCGGCCCGGCGGACGTGTTCGATGCGCTCCGCGAGGGCGCGGGAACGCTGGTCGAGGGCGGCGAGCAGGCGTTCGTGGTCGACGGCCGGCTGGTTGGCCAGTCCCACCAGGACGCGCGGGAAGAGCGGATGGGGCTCCGCGATCGCCTCCTCGGCCGCCTCCGCGCAGGCCCGGTGCCCTCCGGCGGTCGCCGCGTAGATCTTGCGCGCCTTGCCGCCCTGGGACTGTGACGGGCCGACCTGGCTGATCAGGCCCCGTTCCCGCAGTTTCGTCAGCAGGTAGTAGATCGAGCTGAAGCCGATCTCGGTCCAATCGCGCATCCCTCGCTCGGAGATCACCGCCTCCAGCTCGTATCCGTGCCGGGGCTGCTCCACGAGCAGGCCGAGCAGCGTCAGCTCGGCGGCGGACAGGTTTGACTTCATGCTCTTATTCTAGCGCTAGAATAGCTGGCGTCTGCTGTACGTCCGGCGCCCGGACGGCCTTGCTGGTGCGGCGCTGCCGGCTGCTCGGCTGATCAGACCAATGCCGGTGATTTAGAGGTCGCACAGATAGGCGTGTGCTCATGGACGGCGGTGCGGGCGTTCGTCCCAGCGGTGAGTCGTCCATGCCTGTCGAATGAGGCTGCGCACGGTGGTGATCGTGTCGGCAAGATCGAAGAAGGCGTCGATGACGGTGGCCCGGCGCTCGTAGCAGCGGGCAAGGCGGTAGAAGGCGTTCTGCCAGGCGTGGGTGCGCTCCACGTGCCACCTCTGGCTCGCCTGGATCGGCGCCTTCTCGCCTTTGCGCGCGATCCGGCCGTGCAGGCCACGGTCGCCGAGCAGGGTGCGAGTGGTGTCGGAGTCGTAGCCGACGTCCAGGTGGACGGTGATGTCGTCGGGTAACGGCCCGAGG
The DNA here is from genome assembly GCF_044767885.1 of Streptomyces sp. NPDC101194. NCBI lineage: Bacteria > Bacillati > Actinomycetota > Actinomycetes > Kitasatosporales > Streptomycetaceae > Streptomyces > Streptomyces sp. NPDC101194. Next base: position 67,744 of record NZ_JBIWOS010000017.1, on the reverse strand, counting down.
CCGTTCAGGCGGTCCAGGGTCGGGGCGAGCAGCGAGGAGTCGTGGCAGTTGGCTCCGGCCAGGACGCGGCTCAGTGGAATGCCGTAGCCATCTGTCATGCCGGAGCGTTTCAGGTCCTGTTTGCCGCGGTCGACCGGGGAACGCCCGGCCACCTTGCCGCCGGGGGCTTTGGTGATGGTGTCGTCGATGGCGATCTGGTCGAGAATGAGGCCGACGATCCGGTCACAGGACTCCAGCGCGATTTGCTTGAGGCCGGGCGAAGATGCCGAGCTGGATCCACTCGTCGCGGCGGTTGCGGATCGTGGTGGCCGGTCGTGTCGGCGATCGCCTGGTAGGAGCAGCCGAACCGCAGGAGCTTGTCGAACACGATCCGGTCCTTGATGCGCGGGCGGTGGCAGCGCAGGGGATGGTCCGGGTGATACCGCGGCCGCTCCGGAAGCAGGGCGGCGAATTGGTCCCACAGGGGTCGGGTCAGCCATGCCGGTAGTGCGGGCACGAACCTTCCAAGTGATCAAGGAATGTCAGCCTCTTGGCTGAGGCCGTTGACAGGCTGCGTCGAACTCGGCCCATGTCGTCCACGCCGTCTGTGCCTCACTGGGGTGCTCGGCGGCTTGTCGACCCGGCATCGTGCATGGATGCGTGACTGCCCCCGGGGGAGGGCGGGGCTTGTCTGGCCGCCCTCCCCCGGGGTGGGGTCAGGCGGACTCGGTGGGAAGGCCCGCCTCCGCCCAGTCCTGGATGCCCTCGCGGTATTTACGGACGTTGGTGTAGCCGAGAGCGGTGAGCCGGTCGGCGACCTGTCCACTGTTGGGGCACGCCGGGTTGGAGCAGTAGGTGACGATCGCCGCGTCGCGGTCGGGGAGCAGGGCGGACGCCTGGGTCTCCACGTCGGCCAGGACCAGTTCGAGTGCGCCAGGAAGGTGCTGCTTGGCGTAGTACTCGCCGCCCAGAGTGTCGACGACGGTCACGCTGCCCGCGTCCATGGCTGCCTTGAGCTCGTCTCGTGTGATGAGTGCGGTCATGCCCCTGCCTTTCAAATATCGGACTATAGTCCGGTTGTGGCTCACGACAATAACGGACCGCAGTCCGATTCTGCAATGCTGCTGGAACTCCTGCGCACCCCGCCGCCAAAAGAGCAAGCACGCTCGGCACGCAACCGTGCCTCCGTGCTGGAAGCGGCCGCACGGCTGTTCGCCGAGCACGGCGTGGAAGCGGTCTCCATGGACCAGGTGGCCGAGGCCGCCGGTGTCGGCAAGGGCACCCTGTACCGCCGCTTCGGCGACAAGTCCGGGCTGGCCGCCGCACTCCTTGACGCTCGAGAACGCGTACTGCAGGAGGCGATCCTGTTCGGACCGCCACCGCTTGGCCCTGGAGCCGCCGCCGAGGAACGGCTCACCGCATTCATCGACGCTTATGTCGACTACCTGCTGGAGAACCTGGCTCTCATCCGTACCTCGGAGACTGCTGCGGTCGGCGCCCGGTACCGGATCGGGGCCTACCGGTTCTGGCACCGCCACACAGCGATCCTGCTGGGCACCACACCCGACCCCGAACACGCCGCTCACGCCCTGCTCGCCGCGCTGGCCGCCGAACACGTTGCCGCCCTCCTGCCGGAGCTCGGAGAACAACGGATCCGGGCCGGCCTCATTCGCCTCGCCCGCTCGGCGATGCAACCCCCCAGTCCGTAGGGCAAGGGCCGAGTCGTGAACCCACACCTATCCGCGCGACCTCTAACGACTCGGTCCGCGATTGAGGTCAGGCCGTGCTGGCCTGGCGGGTCGGCTGGTGGGTGGTCAGCGGACCGAGTCGTAAGACCGTGTCAGTGGGGGCGATTACCGTGTCGGCCATGACTGACGCTCTGTGGGATGAAGCTCCATCGGCTGGCCCCAGCGCGGTGCCCGGCGGCTTGACCGACCCGGGCTGGCTCGTCTGCGCGGACCCGGACTCGGTGCTCGCGCTGCTGGGAAGTGCGTCGGAGCCGGAGGATCAGCGGGGGGCGACGGTGTACCGGGCCTCGCTCGACGTGCACCGGCATCTGACTGCCGCCGAACGTCGCTTCGTCCTTGCACTGGACGCGGCCAGGCTGGACGATGAGGATCTCGCGGCGCAATTTGCGGCGGTGGCGGTTCCCGGTGCAGAGCCGCTCGGCTGGGAGCCGGCCTGGGTCAGAGGCTCGCAGGCGGATTCCCGCCTGGTGTGGACGCTGACCGGTCACCAGGGCCACGTGTCCGCTGTCGCCACCGCCGTGGTCGCCGGTCGCGCGGTGGCCGTGACCGGCAGCCGGGACGGCACCGTTCGGATCTGGGATCTCGCCACCGGACGGGAGGCCTGCCCATCCCTGCACTGCCGCACGAATGTCCGGTCGGCGCTGACCGTGGAGGTCGACCGCATCGCCACGGCCACCTTGGACGGTCGCGAGGTCGCGCTGCTGCGCTCGGAGCTCGCCGGCGAGCAGCGGCTACTCCTCCTCGACCTTGCGACCGGGTCCCTGACAGGTGAGTGCGTCCGTGTCGTGGCCGTGGCGGAGTTGGCCGGCCGGAGCGTGGTGCTGACGCTGGAGGACGACCGGGCCCTGCGGCTGTGGAACGTCGCCACCGGCGAGGAGCTGGGCTCGTCCGTGCCGGCGCAGGTGCTGGCCGGTTCGCACGGCTACCCGGCCGCGGTGCGCGTCGAACTCGGCGGCGCGGTGCGGACCTGGGACCTTGCCGGGAACGAGCTCGACTCGGCGCCGGTGGACGCGGACGAGCAGGCGTACGACCCGCAGGCCGTCGCGGTGGTGGTCGACGGTCGGCCGGTCGCCTGCGCCTTCGACGCCCTCGACATCGACCATCTCCACGACGGCGACACCGCGGTGGCTCTCCTCGGTGACCTGGCAGCCGCTTGCGGGCATCGATCCGGTGCGCCCGTTCGCGTCTCCCAGTTTGTGGTGGTGGCCGGGCGCCCGGCCACCCTGTTCCAGGAGTACGGCGGGTCGCTGCGGGTTTGGGACCGGGTGGCCGGCTCCCGGCCCGGCACGCAGGGATGGGTGGTGACCACCGACGAGCTGCACGGACAACCGCTCCGGTTGCCGGCCGAGGCCCCGGGCGAGGACAGCTGGTGCTGGCAACTCGCCGACCCTGCACCGGCCGTGGCAGTGGACGCCGAACGATCAGCCACGCGGGTCCTGGATACCTGCGTCGTCGCCGGACGCACGCTCCGGTTGACTGTCGACGCCGACCACGTGGTGCGGGTGCGGGACACCGCCGCCGGGGCGGAAGTCGGTGAGTGGCCGTTCCCCTGCCACGAGGACCGGATCCGGGCCGGCGCCTTGGCCGAGGTGAACGGGCAGCTCCGGGCGGTGACGGCCGTCCTCGACCAGGGCGTGCGGCTCTGGGAGGTGGCCGGCGGGCGGCAGGTCAACGGCCCCTTCAAAGGGCACACCGGGCACGTGTGGGACGTCGCGACGGCGATCGTGGACGGGCAACCGGTGGCCGTGACCGCCAGTGCGGACCACACCGTGCGCGTCTGGGATCTCGGGGAGCGCAGGGTACGGCGCCGCACCGAGATCTGCGGTCACAAGGACGTGGTGCTGGCGGCCGCCATGACCACCACTCAGGGCCAACCGGCCGTCGTCACCGCCGGTGCGGACAAGACGCTGCGCACCTGGGACCTGGCCACCGGCGTACCGTACGGCGGGGACATCGCCGCCGAAGCCAGCCTCCTGGCGACGGCGGAAGTGGACGGACGCACCGTCGCGGTGACCGCCGCCCCGGACGCCACGCTCCGCAGGTGGGACCTGGATACCGGCAAGGAGCTCGGCCAGGCCGTCGCCGGACCCAACGGCCGGATTCTGGCCCTGGCCACCGCCCGGGTCGACGGGCGACCCGTCGCGCTGACCGGCAGCTCGGACGGCACCGCACAGCGCTGGGACCTGGCGACCGGTCAGCCCCTCGGCCAGCCCCTCGCCGGCCACACCAGCCGACTCACCGCGCTCGCCACCGCCACCGTGGACGGGCGCGCGCTGGCCGTGACCGGTAGCTGGGACAAGACGGTGCGGCTGTGGGACCTGGCCACCGGCCGCCAGCTCGGCAACCCCCTGACCGACCACACCGACTGGGTCACCGCGGTGACCACCACCACACTCAACGGGCACCCCATCGCGGTCACCGCCGGCCGGGACGGCACGATTCACACCTGGAGCCTGCCCGACGGCCGGCCGTACGCCGAGCCGCTGTCCTGCCCCGCCGGGCCCGTACGCGGGCTGGCAACGGCCGTACACGGCACCAGCACCCACCTGATCACCACCAACGGCACCAAAACGGTATCGGTGCGCGACCTGGCCACAAGCACCGAACTCGCGCCACCCCTGCGCTGCCCCGCGCCCGTCCAGTCGGCCCTCGCCGCGCCGGACGGCACACTGGTGCTCTGCTTCGGCCCGGAGATTGCCGTGCTGTCCGCCATTGACGGACAGGCGTCGGCTCGGGTGGGGCCGCGGACTACGACTCGGCCCGCGATGCTGATCGACCAGGCCGTGACGTGACGGTGGCCGCACGGGTTCTTTGAGTGTGACCAAGAAGTGGGCCCGCGCGGCCTTGACTCATCCTGCCTTTTGCGGTGTCTCGCGTACACATCTCGGCGATTTGATCGAAGAGTTGACAGACCCGTGGCTCGCCCGGTGCGAGTCCGTGCGCCGTGAGCGGAGAAGCAGAACACGATCAAGACCACCACCATCAGCGACGGCCAGGGGCCGCCTGCTGTGGTCGGGTGCGGACCGCCCGGGCCGCATGCACGACCAGACCGCGATGCGTACCGAGGGTATAACCGAGCAACTCCGACTCCACCCAAAGGCGACAGCCGAGGTCGACGAGGGCTACCGGGGCCTGGCCAACGAGTTCCCCGACCAGGTCAGCGCACCGCCGAAGAAGCCGAAGGACGACGCGCCGCTCGGCGAGCAGTACGCCTGGCGGGAGATCCGCCGACGACAGTCCTCGGAGCGGATCTGTGTCGAGCACGCCAACGCCGAGCTGCGGCAGTGGTGCCCTCTGCAGCGATACACCGGCCGACGTGACGACTACGCCGAGACCCATCGTGCGATCGCTTCACTGATCTCGGATCGCTCTGCCCGTCGGGCGACCCACCGCAAGCCGAGCACCGAACTGGTTCTCGCCCGGCAGGCGACATGCTGATCAACGACCAACCAAACTGCCAGGCCAGCACGCCCCGACCTCAATCGCGGACCGAGTTGTAAGCCCTCAAAGATCACCTTGACGGCGGCCTTGGCAGTGGGACGGTGGCTGTCTCTCCGGGCTGGGAGGCGTCTGCGGCCGGTCGCCAGACAGTCGGACAGCTCGACCTGAAGCGCCCCACCACAGGGCCTACGGTGCGGTCGGCGACCTGCGACGTCGTGGTCGCTTCCAGATGCTCAACGACCTGGGCCCGCCGGAGCCACGCTGACCGCCGCCGTTCGTGCGCTGGCCGAAGCGCCTTGGGCTGCGCGTCTCAGGCTTTCGGCGGCCTCGCGCCGGGCAGCTCCCCGGAGAAGGCCCACCACTGCTCGATGGTCCACACGGCGACGCTGGAGCGGTCGGTGGACATCCGCAGCCACACCTCCTCGCCGCCGGGCATGAGCGCCACCTCCAGGTGCGCCTCATCCCACGTGCCCACCGGGTACATCCACTCGATGCCGTCGGGCCAGACCCGCATCGCCACCGTGCGCACACTCAGCGCCGCGGCGAAGGCGTCCATCGCCGCCCTGGGTACCCGCACCTCCGCCGGCTCCGGTTCAATCCCTGCCACTCCGAGCCCCTTCCCCTTGACTGTCCGACGTCAGCGGTCCGCAGTGCCCATGCTCTCGAAGGTCTCGCGCATCAACTGGTCGATGGCCCCAGGCTTTTCGACCAGGGAGTCAAAGAGGTCAGCGAGCAGCCACAGCACGAAACCGTGGACCATCGCCTCCTTCGGCGGGATCTCCCCGAACCGGCCGCGCCAGGCCACGGTGTCCATGCCCATCGCGGCGGCCATGAGGACACCGGTGACCATCGGCACCTGCTCCGGGTCGGCCGGCTCGAAGGAAGGAAGCCGACCAATCACAGCAGGGATGAGATCGCTGAGCGGATCAAGCCGATCCCCGCCACCGGGCGGCTCGGCAATCAGATACCCGGTCAAGACCCCCACCAGGAACACCGTGCCCCGGGAGACCTCTTCACGCCCGACGGAGTCCACCGCGGCCTTCACCCGCTGCTGCGCCTGCTGGCGCTCCTCGGCGGGCGTCCGCTCCTCCAGGACCCGGTAGGCGTCCCACGCCGCACGGACCGCCTCATCCACCACTACACCGTCACTGGTCATGAACCAGACCGTAGGCGAGATGACACACGATACGGATGAGCCATCACGGAAACTGCAGCACCCGCACCCTGTGAGGGCTATCAGGCTCACAGCTTTTTCCCCAGGCGGGCGGGGTGACCTGTCAGGGTGTGAGGCTGTGAGGTATCGGCTTCGCGGGCCGTGCTCCCGCACGCCCTGGTCCCGGCCGCCAGCCCGGAGGACGATGGATTAGTGGGCAAGCACAACGAGGACCAGGAGCACGTTGCCCAACCGGCGCGGCCGCCGCTCACCGCGCCCCGCGCCCGCGAGATCACGGCCGGGCTGCGCGAGGCGATGGACGACGTCCGGCGCTCTGTGACGGTGCTCGCCGCCCGGGTCCGCGACGCCCACGCCGCCCGCGTCTGGCTCCCCCTCGAGCACAGCAGCTGGGAGTCGTACTGCGCGCACGAAGCGGTCACCGCCGGCACCGAGACATCTCGCACGCGAGACACCCCACCATCCGCTGCGGCCGCGCTCGGCTACGGCCTGTCCCAGCGCGCCCTGATCGCCGTCTCCAGCCGCGCGGAGGACGTCGCGGAGCCCCTGATCACCCGCCGCCTCGCCACGGCAGTCGGAAAGGCAGCACAACCCCGCATGACAGCAGATGAGATAGCGGTGATCGGGGGCGTCGACACCCACACCGACCTCCACCAGGCGGCAGTCATCGACAGTATCGGCCAACACCTCGCGACCGAGGCGTTCGAGACCACCCCGGCCGGGTACCGGCGACTGTTGGACTGGCTACGTTCACATGGCGAGGTCCTCGCCCTCGGCATGGAGGGCACCGGAGCCTACGGCGCCGAACTCGCCCGCTTCCTGACCGCGCACGGCGTCACGGTGGTGGAGGTGGACCGGCCCGACCGCAAGGCCCGCCGCACCAACGGCAAGTCCGATCCCATCGACGCCTACGCGGCCGCGACCGCGGTCCTGTCCGGCCGGGCCACAGGAACTCCCAAGAGCCGCGACGGGATCGTGGAAGCGATCCGGGTCCTACGCGTGACCCGCAAGAGCGCGGTCAAGGCCCGCACCCAGACCATCAACCAAATCCGCACCCTCATCGTCACCGCCCCTTCCGAAGTACGCGACAAACTGCGCGGCTTGTCCGCGCGCGAGTTGATCGACACACTCGCCCGTTCCCGTCCCACCGGTGATCTCGACGGCCTCACCTGCGCGGTCAGGACAGCACTCCGGCGGCTCGCTCGCCGCTACCAAATGCTTGACGAGGAGATCAAAGATGCGGACAAAGAGATCGGACCGCTTGTCACCCGGGCCGCACCCCGGCTCGTCGCACTGCCCGGAGTCGGCCCTGAAACCGCCGGCCAGCTGCTGACGAGCGGGGGTGACAATCCCGACCGGCTCCGCTCCGAGGCAGCCTTCGCACACCTCTGCGGAGCGGCCCCCGTCCCTGCGAGCTCCGGCCGGACCAACCGCCACCGCCTCAATCGTGGCGGCGACCGCGCAGCCAACAACGCCTTGCACACCATCGTCCTGGTCCGCATGAAATGCGACCAGCGCACCCAGGAGTACGTCGTCCGACGCACGGCAGAGGGCATGGTCAAAAAGGACATCATGCGTTGCCTGAAACGGTTCGTCGCCCGCGAGATCTACCGCCACCTACCCCACGTGATCCACACCACCCGAACCCTTCCACAGACCACTTGACGATCTATAGGAGCTTCTCCTCCGGCTCACCACATAGGACACGGTCCAAACAGGGGGGTTGTGGCGTGATTACTCATTCGGTGACTTCAACTCCGCGGAATGGCAAGCCCGTCGGGCCGCGCCGCGTGCTGATTCCCGTACAGGGATTCGGCATTGCAGAAGCGACTGTCGCCCGGATGCTTGATGAAGCGGGCGACGCCAACGCAGGCCCGCGTCCTGGCCCCCGGTGAGTACATCCCGTACGGGGCTCACCCCGTCCTGATCGCCGACACGACCGTCTACGACGCCACGCGCGTCGAGGAAATGCTGCGTCAGTGAGGTCCTCTGCCGAGACCGTGGCTGGTTTTCACCTCCGATGCCCCGGCCCGCCCGGTGGCCGAGGCGCGCTATCTGGTGCGCGCTCTGGAGGGACGGCTGGCGGGAGTGGCGAGGGTGCCGTACCTGCCGGTCCTGCGTGCGGTCAAGGGGCCCGATGAGGCCCTGGAATACAAAGACGTCCGGGCCGCTGCACAGAAGCTGCGGCGCACGATGGAGGGGAAATGATCACGGGCGTGAGGCCGGTCAGGCTGGCGGACGGCCTGATCCCGGGAGCCAAGCCGAAGAAGATCCCGGGCCTGGACGGACCGGTGACGACCTTGCTCGGATACGGGGCTGTGGCTGCTGGTCCTGGCCGGCGTCGTCGGTGTCGGCATCGGCGTCTTCAAGCTCGTGACGTCGGACAAGGGGCGTGGGGGTGGCGGCAGCGAGCCGTTCAAGTGGATGGGCGGGGGAGTCGCCGCCATCCTCCTGTCAGGGTCCCTGATCGCCATCCTCAACGGCATCGCGGGGGGCTGACGTGTCGCGCACACGGGGGGCCTGGGGCGTGAAGGCCAAGTGGGCGGCCGGTGGACTCGCCGCTGCCGTGGTCCTGCTGACGGGTTATGCGATGGTCAGCGGGGACGGGGACGACTTCGCGAAGGGCAAGGACGGGCGCCCCGCCGGGTCCGGCTCCGCGACGCCTTCCCCGGGGTACTCGGCCCCGGAGGACTGGACCGAACCGGAGCGGTGGGCGGCCCTGCCCAGGGGCGCCCGCACGGACAAGTACGGCAGCGAGGTCGGTTTCGCGCACACCACCGAGGGCGCCGCGGCGATGCTCGCGGCCGCCAGTTCCAGCCCCGTGGGGAGCGGCAAGACGTCTGTCGACGAGCAGCTGCGCATCTACTACTCGTACGTCGGCAAGGCCGACCGGTCCGACGAGAATGCCGAGCAGATCGAGCTGGCCGCCGGGGACACCGACAGGTCCCTGGCCCGGGAAATGGGTGTGCGTGCGGGTCAGCCGCTTCCGCCCGGCGCGTACGTGCACAGCACCGTGGTCGGCTACGAGGTCATCAAGGCGTCTTCCGGCGAGGTCAGCCTCTGGCTGCTGTCCAGGGTCGTGCAGAAGAACGGCGAGACGGCCAAGGAGAAGGGCTCCTACACCCACAGCCTGGCCGGTGCCCAGTGGGAGGACGGCGACTGGAAGTTGACCGGGGCCGCCACAGGCCGGGCCCAGCAGGGCGCCCAGGGCCAGGCGCGGCCGAAGATGGTCGCCCCGGGCGACGCCGCGTTCAATTCTTCCGGGTCGACTGCCATCCGGGAGGCGTCGTGAGGCGCCGGTTCACCGCTTTCCTCTGCCCGGGGGAGCCGCGATGGGAATGGTCCCCGTCGAGCAGGTTCCGCTCGCCCTGTCCTTCTCCTCGACTGGAATCCTGCACGTCGCGGGGAGCGCTGGCCTGACATCGATCCACCACTTCTCATCCTGAGGCTGCAAGGCGCCGCCTGACACGAGGTGGCGCCTACGCATGTCGAACAGCGGGGCCCGCCGTCACTGACGGCGGGCCCCGCTGGCGCGACGCCCGGGAGCGGGCTCGGGCCGAGCAGTCGTGGAAGATCCAGCCCAAACGCTCTGGCGACACCGCGATGCTGCACCGGGGTGGATGCACCCTGTACAACTCCGACCTCGGTTTCCTCGACAGAGACGAGGCGATCACCGCCATGAGGGAGCCGGGCATTGAGCCGTGCGAGATCTGCCGGCCGGAGACGGAACTGACCTAGGCTGATTCGTTTGGATCACCGGACTCCGGCCCTGTGTTGTAATCCTCCAAACGGTGCTGGGGAGGGCCGATGAGAGATGAGGGGGACAGGGCGTGGCTGCTCGGGTTGGACGCGCTGCTGGGATGCTCGTGATGGCGATGGCCCTGCCGCTGGCCGGTTGCGGCGGTACCGGCGGCGGTGGCGGGAGTAACGAGCACGCGGCGGCTGCGATCGAGGCCGCCCGGGCCTACCAGCAGGCCTCGGTGGATCAGGACTGGGAGACCGCCTGCGAAGCCCGGACCGAACGCCTGCGGCAGAGTTTGGGGGCGGACACTATCGCCGAGTGCGTCGAAATCACTGGTGCGCCTCGGCTCGGCAACTACTCGGACGCGCAGGTGAGCATCGGTGAGACGGTCGAGGTCTCAGCCTTCGGTCCGCACCCGGCGGGAATCGGACTGCGGGTGACCTTGGAGACCGGTACAGGGGGACTCGGCATGACCACTCACACCGCGCTGCGGCTCGTTCCTGGGGAACAGGGTAAGTGGCTCGTAGATCAGGCGGTCAACCTCGTCGGCACCGAGGGCACGGACGCCGAGGCCGTGTGGGCCGCGCTCGATCGCAAGTGAGCTAGGCTGATTCGTTTGGATCACTCTTGCTGGCCGAGGTTGTCGTTGATGATGACGTCCGCGTGACTAATCGCTAACAGCGTCCGCCAGTAGGTGGTTGACTGAGCGGTTGGTAGCCAGGCAGGTGTAGCCCCAGGCGAGTGGCATGCGTCTACTGGGGTCCCCAGACCCGCATCGGTCAGACTGCACACCATGAGCGAACTCCTCGACGGTAGTGGTGGGATCCCCGGCTTCCTGAGTGCCTGGTACGGCCCACCCGATTGTCCCGCCGATACCGAGATACCGGGCGCCGACCGGCTGCCGCCAGCGTTGCGGGAGTGGTATGCGATGACCTCGCGGTACATCCGGCCGGTTTTGTTCAATCACAAAGTCTTCCCGGCAGACCAAGTGTGCGAATACGACGGCGTGCTCGAGTTCTGCATGGACGACTTCGGGTATCAGCAGTTCGGCGTCGCACCTGGTGACGCGGACTCGGTGGTGCTCCAACGGGTGGTGGACAGTGATGATCTGTGGGAGCCGTGGGGTTTGACTCTGTCTCAGTTCTTGCACGGGCTGTTGGTACACGAGACGACTCAGGGGGCTCGCCACGCCGCAGTGGCCAGCCAACTCACTTCTGATCAGGTTGAATACCTCCTCGCGCCACTGCGCAAGATGTCCGGCCCGGAGCTGTTCACCACGTACTACGTGGGCGAGGGACTGCTCGCCACCGCCTGGCCGAGCACGGGCGCCGAGGGCTGCTGGACGGTCCAGCTCGCGGCCCGGACCGACGGGCTGCTTACATACGCTGAATCCTTGCCCGGGGTCAAGTTCGGGCCGGGCGAATGGTGTCCCAACGATGGCTTCACCGCCTGACCCTGTTCATCATTTCCGACCGAAACCATCCAGCTGCCAATGTCGACCTTCGGCGGTGCCACCTTGCGCGGCGCTTGGACGGTGAAGCCGATTCCTACCACGAGAATCGTGTAGGACGGTAGGCACGGCTGTTCAGCCTCGACCATGGAGTTCTCCATGCTTCGTGATCAACGGGGGATCCATGCCTGCCGTCCCATCAAGGATTCTGGACCTGATCCGCGACCAGTTCCTCGCTCTCCTGCCTGCACGCGAGAACCGGCACCCTCTGGGCTGCCATAACCCACGGATCAGCGACGGCGTCGTCTTCGATCGCCTGGTACAGGTCTTGCTCTTCGGCTGCGGATATGAACGGGCTGCGGACAGGCACTGCTCGGCCACCACCTTGCGGCGCCGCCGCGATGAGTGGATCGCCGCCGGCGTCATGGAGGATCTACGGCTGCTCGCTCTCGCCGCCTATGACCGCATGATCGGCCTCGAACTCGACCGACTGGCTGCGGACGGCTGCATCACCAAGGCGCCGTCCGGCGGCGAGTGCGCGGGCAAGAGCCCGGTCGACCGGGGCAAGATCGGCTTGAAACGCTCGCAGTTGGTTGACGGAGCTGGTGTACCGCTGGTCACCGAGCCCGCACCGGCCAACACCCGCGACCACACCCTACTGCCCACTACCCTCGACCTCTTCACCGCCCTGGAGCCAGTTCTCGGGCCGCTGCCGGAGCACCCGCGCCTCGCCTTGGACCGGCTACGACTACCGCCTGGTCCACGATGACCTGGCCAACCGCAGGATCGACGCCCGCATCGCCACACGCGGCGCGAGGACCCCGATCCAGATCGGTGGCCGCTGGGTCGTCGAGCGCACGAACTCCTGGATGAACAACTTCGGCAAAATCCGATGCTGCACCGAACGCCGCAAAGCCGTCATCGACTTCTTCCTCGCCCTGGCCTCCACCATCATCACCATCCGCTGCCTGATTCGACGCGCCTGGGCCCTCTACCGCTGGAACACTAGGCCTTGAAGGCCGCTCATCCGATGATCTACTGGCGGACGCCCTAAGCGCTCCGATTTCGACCTTCGGTGTCCTTGCCAGCACTGTGCTGCTCGTCGGATTCATTCGTGAGTACTGCTCCGGAGCGTCCGCTCTCTGTATCGCGGCTGGAGCTCTGATGCTCCTCAGCGCCCTCTGCACGCTTGTGCGTGACATGCGGCGCCTTCGAACAGAGGCTGGATGCTGACCGTGACTCGGATGCGATGACCTGCGGCAGGTCGCCCCATCTGTTCGCCCTGTCTACTTCGGGCAGATTCGGCGCCTACTTCGGAGAGATTCGTTCAATTCTGCTCATGGGCATTGGAGCTTCAGGCCGGTCCATAGCGTGCTGATCACACGGTCCCGCCTTGCCGCGTCTCTCCGGTCCAGTTGGCCCGAGGGAAGACGGCCTCCCCTCTACGCTGCAGCAGATCGATTGACGACAGGTCGGCGTTGACCTCTGGCGTTCGGTCGAGAAGCAGCCTCCCGACTGCCGGTCATGGGCGTGCCAGGATCTCCTTGATCGCTGTGTGGGGGAGTGCGCCCTCGCGCAGGATGACGGGGGTGTCCGCAGTGGTGAGGTCGACGATGGTGGACGGCATGTTCGTGCCGGTAGGGCCGCCGTCGAGGTAGGTGTGCACGGTGTCGCCGAGTTGGCGTCGGGCCTGTTCGGCCGTGGTGGCTGGGGGGCGGCCGGTGAGGTTAGCGCTGGACTGCGCGATGGGGCCGGCGCTGCGCAGCAGGGCGAGGGCCAGGGGGTGATCGGGCATGCGGAGCATGACGGTGCCGTGGGTGTTGCCGAGGTTCCAGGCCAGGGTGGGGGCGGCGGGCAGGATGAGGGAGAGTGCGCCGGGCCAGAAGGCTTCGGTCAGTCGCCGGGCTGCTGGTGGGAGGGTCTGGACGAGGGCTTCGGCGGTCGCGGGGTCGGCGACCAGGACGGAGGCGGGCTTGTCGGCGTCTCGTTGTTTGGCGGTCAGCAGGGCGTGGACGGCTCGGGGGTTGAAGGGGTCGGCGCCGATGGCGTAGACGGTGTCGGTGGGGAAGACCGTCAGGTGTCCGGCGCGCAGGGCGTCGGTGGCGTGGGTGATTCCGGTCTGCCGGGCTGCCTCGGTCCGGCAGTCGTATACGTGCATGGTTGGCTCCGGTGTCTGGTGCTGTTGTGGTGGAAGAGTTTCGGTCGACCCGGCTGCGTTGGACACCGGTTACCGGTGTGGGTCGTGTGCGGCCGGTGCGGGGGCGGAGCGAGGGGCGGGTCTGACGGCGAGGGTGGCCGCGCTGGTCGCGTGCCGTATGAGGTCGTGCGCGGCGTTGGTGATGTCCGCGCTGGTGCCGGGGGGACAGGGTTCGGGCGGTGCGGGCCGGGGCGTGGCCAGGCCGTCCAGTGCGGCGCCGGTGTGCCGGAGTTGCTGCGCCAGCTGGTGGAGTCCGTCGGCGCTGTAGGGCAGGGGCGGGGTGGCGTGGGGTGGGTGCGCGGTCAGGGGTGCGCGCAGGCGGGCGGAGGCGTCCCGGACGGCGTCGAGCCCGGCGATCAGTTGCCGCGGGGGGCGTGGCTGGGCGGCGAGTCTGTTCTTCGAGGTCGCCAGGTGCTGTTCGGCGGCCTCGACGGCGTCGCGGGTGTGGGCGCGTTCGGCGGGCGGGGGTCCTCCGGCCAGGGAGGCGACGCGGTCGAGGTAGCGGGCCTGCGCCATGAGCAGGTCCTCCAGGCGCCCGGGGATAAGGGTCTGTTCACGGTGCGGCCACAGGAAGAGGGTGGCCAGCGCCGCCAGGGCAGCGCCCGCCATGTTGTTCGAGACGCGCTCGGCTGCATCGATCCAGGTGGACTGGGTGTCCAGAGAGAGGAGCAGGAGCATGGCGGGTGCGGCGAAGATGGGCCACAGGCCGTAGTTGTAGCCGCGCAGGATCCGGGCGATGCCCGCACATATCACGGTGACGGCGGCCAGGGCCGGCGCGGACGGGGAAGGGGCGAGTATCAGCAGGGCGGCGGCAAAGCTGGAGCCCAGGACGTTGCCGATGACCCGCTTGGCCATGCGGCTGGTGGTCTGCCCCCAGGTCGGTCGCAGGCAGCCGAAGATGCCCGCCAGAACCCACATTCCGTGCGGGGTGTGGAGCAGGTCGACGGCGATGAAGGCGAGGGCGAAGCAGACCGCGAGCCGCACCTTGTGACGGAATTCCGGGGTACGGTCGGCGGCCGAGGCGCGCACCCCGGCCCAGTGCCGGACCCACACCCGGTCCTCGGGGCGGCGGGAGTCATGCGTCGTGGTCCGGACAGGGTCCGGGCGTCCTGCGATGAGCGGGAGGAGGAGCAGCAGGCTGGTCCACAGGCCGCCGGCGGCGAACAGCAGCACAAAGGTGCCGCCGCTGACGCCCGCCAGCCCCTGCACGGTCAACACCAGGGGGATGGCCGGCGCCATGCCCGCTGTCGTGACCGGCACGATCAGCACGATGGCCAGCACGGTCAGGGGAGGGCTACCGCTCACCAGGGTCCCCAGCACCGTGGCTGCCGAGCAGGCCAGCCATTGCCAGCCGATCTGCCTGACACGGCAGAGCAGATCACCTTGCGGGACCAGCAGATTCATCAGGTAGGCCCCGATGCCGGCCGCGACACCGAAGGCCGGACGGCCCGAGGCGATGCCGATCGCCAGCGGGACACCGAGGGCCAGGACCATGCCCACGCCGAAGGGCCAGGCCCAGTGGCCCTCACGGGCGAGGTAGAGGCCAGTGACCGTACGACCGGCGTCCCGCACGGACCGCAGGGATGCCTGTGCCGTCATGTCGCCTCCTCGAGGGTTCCGGCGCGGTCCGCGCCGACGGGGTGGTTGAGCGGCTGCCGCGGGCGCCGTCAGTGCGCCGACGCGGTGCGTGCCGCGGCCTCGAAGGCGGCCACGTCGATGACGTCGGCCTGGGTGGGCAGCAGCGAGGTGATCAGCGTGTCGTGCAGCTGCTGGTCGGGGTCGCCGCACACGTCGCCGAGCACCAGGAGGCGGTAGTCCTTGTCCGCGCCGTCGCGGACGGTGGACAGGATGACGCCGCTGGTGAAGATGCCGCCGAGCACCAGGGTGTCGATGCCCTGCTCGCGCAGCAGCGGGTCCAGCGAGCCTGTGGAGAACGCGCTCACACGGGTCTTGGTGACCGTCAGCGGCTGGTTCTCGCGGGCATCGCGCAGCGCCGGGTGCACCTCGTTCTCCGGTTCGGTCGCGGCCAGGGCGCCCGCCTGGGCGACGGGGGCGAAGGCCTTGTTGTGCGCGGGCACGGCGGCGTGGTCCTCGGGGGTGAAGGCCACACGGACGTGGATCTCGTGAATGCCGGCGTTCAGGGCGGCGCGCTGGGCGCGCTGGGCGGCCCTGAGGATGCGCTCGGAGTCCGGAAGGGCACCTAGCAGGGAGTGCTGGAGGTCCATCAGCAGCAGAGCAGTGCGCTCGGGGACTAGAGGGGAGGTGGTCATAGCCGTTCCTTTCAGCGGGGGGCACAAACAGATTACTACAGCGCTGAATAATCCTGTACTGTAGTAACTGTGATGAGTGAACGCGAGATCGATTGGCTCGACCCCGACGAACTGCGCGTATTCCGCGCCTTCAACCGCGCCTGGGAAGCCGCCACGGCCCGCCTGGAGGCCGACATGGAGCGCGAGGCCGGCCTGCCCCGCAGCTACTTCGACATCCTGTGGCGACTGCGCCGCGCCCCCGGCCGCACCCTGCGCATGACCCGGCTGGCGGAGCTCACGCACTCCAAGGCCAGCCGGATCACCCACGCGGTCGGCCGCCTGGAGGCCGCCGGACTGGTGCGCCGCGAGGTACCCGAGGGCGACCGCCGCGGCTGGCAGGCCGTCCTGACCGACGAAGGTCTGGCACGGGCCGAGCAGGCCGCACCCGTCTACGCCCGCAGCGTCCGCGACAACGTCCTCGCACCGCTCAACACCCAAGAGCGCGAACAGCTGACCGCCATCGGCGACAAGCTCCTGGCCCACCTGGACCCCGAGGCGCTGCCCGGCGCCGGGCAGCGGGAAGAACGGCCATGACCGGCTACTCCTGCCTGTCGTCCTCGTCCAACTCATACGTGTCCGGGGCGCGCAGGGAGCGCAGGGCGCCGACGGGCGGGGCCGACGCGGTGAAGCTGTAGCGGCCCAGGACGTTCAGATTTGCGTGCTCGAGTGAGGAGAGCCGGTCCACCGGGCAGCGTTGGCCACCGTTGCGTACAACCGCTTCCCTCCCCCGAGGCCGGAGTACTGCAACTCTCGAATACCGACACTGCGCCAGTGGCACGCGGGCACCGTGGACGCCCTGGTGGTGGGGTCCACAGCGCCGCGGCGCTGACCCTCACCTGGTCCTGGCCGTCGGGATGAGGGCGGGCCCGCCCGTTTGCCAGCGAGGTTGAAGCCGGTTCTTGCCGTCCAGGTCGGTGAGGCGCTGGGCGGCGCGATGGTGGTCGGGGAGCGGCAGGCCGGGGGCGGGACCTACACGCGGGTGGAGACGGATCTGGTGGTCGAGGTGCTGGCCGGGACCGGCCGGCACGGGACGCTCACCGTGACCCGGATGCGGTGACCTGCACGTCGCCTTTCGGATCCGTGGTCAGGTAGCGGATTCGCGTAGCGCTTGGCGCCGGTCGGCGATGCGGGCATGCGGGCCGCCGTCGGCCAGGTGCCGTGTCAGGGCCTCGCGCCCGGCACGGCGCACCTCGTCGAACTCCGTTGTTTCGTACAGGCGGAGGAGGTCGGCGGTGGCCTCTCCGCCTGTGCCGGCGGGGGCGCCACTGCTCTCGAGCGAGGAGACCGGGCACTTCGAACCAACCGCATCGACCTCCCCCTCGCCACGAGAAGGGACCAGCCACTGGAGACCCGTTGACCGCCACCCTGACCCCCGACCAGCTCGACCTCGAGGCCGCCCGCCTCTACGACACCGCCGCCTGGCAGCAGATCGTCACCAACTGGCAGTACACCGCCCCCGAGCCCACCCCCCGGGCGGCGACCGAGGCGACCAAGAGCCCGGCACCAGGGGACTGGCGGAACCTGCTGTCCGTCCCCGTCGACCAACTCGTCGACACCGCGATCCGCACCCTCCCCGCCGCCCCGCCCGACGAGCGCCCCCTGCCCGGCCGGCTCGGCGCGATCCTCCCCGACCGCCTCCACACCTGGCGCCGCATCGGACAAACCGACATCCGCCCGTCCACGCACCTCGCCTACGCCCGGCAGATCCTGACCGAGTGGGGCTGGCAGAACGGCCAGTACCGGCTCCGCAACAGCCGCGGTGCCCGCTGCATCTGCGGAGGCATGCTCACCGCCCACCGCCTCGGCTACGGCTCCACCGACAGCATGAACCAGGCCGGCGCCTGGCTCCTCACCGAACTCCGCACCCAGGGCTGGACCGGCCTCATCGGCGCATGGAACCGGGCCCCCAGCCGCACAGCTGCGGACGCGCTCAGCCTCATCGACGCCACCATCCGCCGCGCCTCCCACGCCGGACGCTAGACACGGGCGCTGCACAATCTTCCGCACCCTCGACCTGGAGGTACCTCATGTGGCAATCCCTTGTAGCGGTCGCAGGCACCCTCGCCGGCGTCCTCCTCACCTCGCTCATCCAGCGCACCGAACGCACCGCCGCTGCCAAAGAGGCCCGCCGCCGAGAAGCCCTGGCCGCCGTATCCGACCTGGGCACCGCACTGGAGACCGCCCGCACCAGGGCGCTCACCGCCGCCAACCAGGTCACCACCGACGCAGGCCGCCTACTCGCCGCCTGACCACCGACCCGCGCACCCGGGGGATAGCAGCCCGGACAAACCCCGCCCCATACGCCACGCTGGTACTGCACGGCCCGGACTGCCGAGTCTCACGGTGTCCCCGCGCCCGGATGACGCACAACGGGCCGTGCCACACACACCCCCCGCGCACGCTTTCTCGGCCCCGTTGGCACCAGCTGACGGGGCCTAAGCGCGCCATGGGGCGCCGCGAGAACAATATTTACATGTGACATGCGTCACTGGTAGTCCCGACAATTCTCACTGGCAATCCCGACAATTCGTTCCGTTCGTGTTACCCAGTCCACCACGTGCTGCTCAGTCCAGTTCAGGGCGCCTCGGAGGCTCACCTGAACCGTCATCAAACCTTCTTCAGGGCAAGGAGCTGGCTGTGTCACTGCGTAAACTGCTCGCCAACGCAAAAAGGAGCCCCGCTTCCTCGACACGGTTTCTGAGGCCATGGGTCGAGAGGGCTCCTTGCGCGGGTCCCTGCATCAGCACAACGAAAGGACTCCGAGTGAAGTCTAACGCACTACTCAGTGCGCTGCGTGTCGGGTTCGCCAAACACAGGCAGAACATCGCCCGCCACCTGCATAAGTGGGTGGCCAGTCACGGACGCGGCGTCCAAGCGAGTTTCATGTGCGGCGTGGCGTACCGGCTCGGCGACTTCGCGACGGGCCTGGTCATCGCCTGGCTGATCGCCCGGTACTGACCCGAGCTGGGGTGAGGTCGGCGCCAGCGCGTCGGTCTCACCCCCCGCCTACCCGTCCGGCACCTGCGGTCCGGGTCCTTCGCTACGAAGCCTCCCGGGTCTTCTTCAAGTGGAAGTCGGAGAAGGTCTACAGCCACGCTGCGGTGGTACGGGCCAACTCACGCGGTGAGATCCATCTCGTCCAGCACGGGATCAAGGAACTGACTACGCTCAGCGACGTGATCGCCCGCTACAAGAAGAAGGATCCGATCGAGAAGGTCCTGATCGTTCGCGTCAAGGACAGGTGACAGTGTGAGACACAGGGCCGTATGCGGAATAACGGCAGCCCTGCTGCTGAGCTTGTCCGCGTGCTCGCTGCTCGGGCCCGGCCTCCAGTACGAAACGGATTACGCCAACCACGAACCGCTGCATGTGTTCGGCTATCCGTCCACCGGATCCCTGCAAGTGGTCCAGGAGGTCGTGTGGCGCATCGCCGACGGCAAGGCCGGGGATCTGGAGAAGCTGGCGACCAGCGACAGCACCGACAGCGAGACCCGGAAGACGGCCGCGAACTGGATCAAAGGCTTCCAGAAAGGGGCCAAGGGTAAGGTCGCGGCCGACTTCTACGACGAGGCATCCGAACGCCAGGTGGTAGTGCTGTACTTCCAGGACACCCACCAGGTCAAGCAGATCACCGTGCGGGTGGACGACCCGGAAGGTGTCGACAGCTGGCGAGTTCGGATGAACGAACCCAGCTTGAAGGAAGCCACCAGCGCGCCTGACTGGGCTCCCAAGGAGCCCGGCGGGGATGGATCGATCTCCACCGGCTGAGCCCGGATCACAGGCGCGGGGCCTGGCACGGAGTGTGTGTGTCCCGTTGGGCCTCAAGAGCATGGTCATCGACGCGTGGTCGTGGCTGAACTACAAGCCGGTCTACTCCGACCCGTTGCTCGGCATGCCCAACCGCAAGGCGTTCCCTGAGGCCCACGGCTCCTGGGTACCGGCCGCCGATGAGCGCCGCCTCGCTGCGTACAAGCTCCTTGCCGCGTACGACAACAATCAGGTCGGCGAACTTGCCGAGCTCCGCGACGGCCCGCACGGTCTGGCTGTGCGCGGGGTGGTAGCGCACCGACCAGCACAGGGCGTGGTGGAACGGGTCGGCGGTGAAGGCGTGCCAGCTGCCTCTATCACGGTTGCGGTCGTAGCGCCCTCACATGTCGTCGCCCTGGTGGCTGCCGACCGCCTCGATGGCCTCGGGGCCCTGGCCGAGGGGGATGTGCGAGTCGTCGATGAACGGCAGGCTGGGCGGTGACCGAGATGGGTCGTCGGGCCCAATTGCTGGTACGGATGGCTATTCGTCAGGGGTGACTTCCGGAGCCGGGACGGTGCTCGCCCTCGGGGTCAGTGCACCGACGCCATCGGCGAATAGACGTGGGAGCTGATTCGCAAGCACGGAGGGCGCGACCGTGCGGTGGACCGGCAGCCAGGTGACGGTGGCCAGGAGAGGGTCACCTTTCGCATCCAGTGGCGCGAAGCCCCAGCCACGGTGGCCACCCCTCGTGCCCCAGAAGACCACGATCCCATGCCTCCACGGCCCGTGTTCCAGCGCCGGGTCGCCTTCCGGCCAGTACAAAGCGGTGCCGCCGGACTCGTCCCATCGCTCAGTCGGGGGGATGCCGGCATCGGTGAGTGCTTCGGTCACGGCTGTGCAGTACCGGCGCCCCTCGGCGCAGTCCACGGTTGGCTCCCCGTCGGTGCCGCCGGCGTTCATCGACGATCCTTGTGCTGGGCCAAAACGCGGTCATGGTATACGCGCCATTTTGTCGAACGCGGAGTGTGCTGACTCCGTGGTGAGGAAGTCTCCCGATCCGGTCTCGAAGGCACGTGCGTCCAGCGCGTCGGCAAGGGCAAGGGCGGCGTGAGCTGCTGCATCTCAGCAGTCCGTTCCCGTTCGAGATCGACCCCGTCGGGCTCGCGCGGCAGTGACCGGACCCCGCACCTACAAGACCCCCGGCAGGCAGCGCCGGGAGTCTTGTCGCGTCCGAGGGTACGTGGTCGCTTGGCGGAGATGACCGCAGCGGTCGCCCCGGACGGTGGATGCAGTGGCGTCCCTCTTGCTGATTGGCCGCTCAAGGTGTCCTGGCGGAAGATGAGTGAGGGCCCAGGAACCTGCATCGTTCCTGGGCCCTCGTGGTTGTGCTGGTTGTGTATTGGTCGGCAGAGTCCTATCGGGTGAGCCAGGCGGAGCCGCTGACAGTGCTGATCACTCCGGTGGCGATAACGACGAGTCCGTAGGGAATACGTTGGATAGTCAGGTGCATGCCGCCTACGCGTACATCGATGGCGGGCTTTGGTTTCCTGTCGATCTGATTGCTGGTCGAGCTCGCCGGGGACGAGGCCGGGCGCCAGGAGCGCGACCGTGCGGCAGCCGAGACACTCCGCGCCAAGCACGGGGCGGACGCGACGACGATGCGCGAGAGCTGGAGGCAGCGCGCCCTGCAGGCCGGTGTCGACGTCGACGGGCCCGGCACCGGGCCGCGGATGCCGCCGCCCGCCGACATCGCCGCGATCGTGTTCGACCCCGACATCGGTCTCACCCGCAGCGACAAGACGTTCAGCCGCGCGCAGTTGCTCGCCGCGGTCGGCATCGCGCTGGAGTACGGACTGGACGACGTCTCTGGCCGCCTCGACGAGCTCGTCGATGACGTCCTGGACGTGGCGGGGTACGCGGTGCGCGTGCCGGACTACGGGTCCACCATCATGACGTCGACCGCCCGGTACACCACCCAGGACATCCTGGACGCCGAGGCCCTCGTCCGTGACCAGGCGCTCGCCCGGCACGAGGACAGCGCGGTCGCCCTGACCCCGGATCAGGCCACCGCCACGATCGACGTCTTCCAGGTCGCGGCCGGCTACGAGCTGTCCGGCGAGCAGACCGCGACAGTGACCCGGATCCTGACAGCCGGCCACGGCATCGACACCGTCGTCGGCGTCGCCGGAGCGGGCAAGAGCACGCTGATGGAGGCGTGCCGGATCGGGTGGGACGCGACCGGCACCACCTACGCCGGGGCCTGCCTGAGCGCGGTCGCCGCCCAGAACCTCACCCAGGCATCAGGGATCCCCGCCCGTACGGTCGCGGCTTGGCTGGAGCAGATCCGCACCGGCAAGGGACTCACCGGCATCGACGTCCTGGTCGTCGACGAGGCGACGATGGTCGACGACCGGTCCGCGGCCGCCCTGATGACCGAGGCCGCCCGCACCGGCACACAGGTCATCGGCATCGGCGACCCGCTCCAGCTCCAGGCAATTGGTGCCGGCGGATGGTTCCGCGAGTGCCACCGCCTGGTCGGCGGGCTTACGCAGCACGAGAACCGCCGCCAGGAGGACGCCGCGGAACGGCACGCGCTGGAGGTCTGGCGCACCGGCGACCACGACCAGGCGCTGCGCCTGCTCGCCGACCGCGGCCGCGTCCACGCGGTCGAGACCGCCGACGAGGCCCGCTCGCGGATCCTCACCACGTGGGACGAGCTGCGGCACGCTCGGTGGCCCGACACCCACGACCTCGTCGACGAACTGGTGGTCCTGGCCGCCCGCAACGTCGACGTCGACGCGCTCAACGCCGGGGCTCAGCAGATCCGCCGCGCCGCCGGCGAACTCGGCACCGAGCACACCTACGCCCTGCCCGGCGGCGACCGGCTCACCCTCGCGGTCGGCGACGCCGTACGGGTGCGGGTCAACGACTACCGCTCCCGCCGCGGTGAGGGCCCGGACCTGCTGAACGGGTACCGGGCCGTCGTCAACGAGATCGCGCAGGACGGGCGGATCGAGATCACCTGGCGCACCCGCACCCGCACCCGCAGCCGCGGCGAGGACGACGCGTACGTGTCCGCGTGGCTGACCCCGGACCAGGTCGCCTCGGGTGCCCTGTCGCTGGGGTACGCCATGACGATCGCCGCCTCCCAGGGCATGACCTGCGACACCAGCCTGCTGTACGGACACGGCGCCAACGCATTCGCGACCTACCCCGGTCTCATCCGGGGCAAGAGGGCCAATCACCTGTGGCTGCCGCTCGCGGCCATCGAGAACGAGGACACCCGTGCCCGGCTCGGGAACGCCCGCAGTGAGAAGGAGCGCCTGGAGCGCGCCGTCGACGCCTTCGCCCGCTTCCTGGGGCAGTCGCGGCCGGACTCGATGGTCTCTGACCTGCTCCACGAACCTCCGGCCCCCGTGCCCGCGCGCGTGCCGTCGCAGGCCCGCACCGTCGACCGGCGGGCCGCCCTCGCACGGTCGGTGTCCACCACCATCCACGGCCAGCGGCAGCGAGCCACCCTCCCGGAGCGCGAGTACCGGCTGACCGACGAGCAGAAGCAGCGGCTCGCCGACATGAAGGAGGAACAGGAGCTGGCCCGGGTCAGCCCATGGAACCGGCGCCCGTACGGTGACCGGAGCGACCAGGAGCTGACCCGGCTGATCGCTGTCAGTCCCGTCGAGGCCCGGCGCGAGGACAAGACGGCGGCCGTGGCCGAGGAGACCGAGCGGGCCCTGCTGGAGCAGCTCGCAGCCGACCACGCGCGGGGAGAGACCCGGGGCCGGCGAGAAGCCACGCCCATCTATCTGCTGCTCGACGCAGCCGACGCGCAGCTGGTCCTCGTACGTGCCGAGCAGGCCCGCGAAACCGCGGCCGCCGTCCATGCGGCGACGGCGGATGAGCACCTGCGCCAGCTCGCGGCCGCCGACGGCAAGGGCCGGATCGCGCTCCGCCTGGCAGGCACATCGCGCAAGGAGCACCGGCAGCTCAAGCAGCAGGCCACCGAACAGCGCGCCGCCGGGTGGAGGGAGGCGGCCGACGCCCGGGTCGCGGCCTCTCGTGCTGCCGAGGCCACGTGGACGATCCTGCAGACGAGCCCGTACGCCGCTGTGCTGGGTGCCACAGAGCACCAGGCGCCGGACGTCGACACCCTCGCGGCCCGGCTCACCGAGATGCGCGAGACCCGAGTGCCCATCCGCGTCCAGCAGATCGACACCAGCGACCAGAAGAAGGTCTCGCGCGTCCACGGCCAGGCGGCGCAAGCGCGGAAGAACGCGGCCATGTACCGGGCCATCGCCGACGACGCGCGCACCGAGAAAGCGCTGCGGGCCCGGATCGCTGAGCACCACCCGTCTCTGCACCAGTCAGAGACACGGGCACGGGCAGAGCTTCAGCAGGCACGGGAAACCCCCCCGCCCGTATCTCGCCCCAAGCGTCCAGCTACAGGCCGCCGTTGTCCCAGGGCCGCTCCGGCCCATCACAGCGCCGCTGAGAGGCCCTGAACATCGCCACCCAAAGGGGGCGGAGCCGACGTACCTCAGCGCCGTAGGCGCCCGGAACGGGCAGTCGGCGGCGTGCATGCCGCGCCGAAGGAACTTCCGGCCGGACTCCAACACGAAGGAAGTCCCGGGCCGTTCAGTCCGGGGCTTTTCTTCGCCCGGGTGCGTCACGCCACGAGGGCTACCGCCGGGAGCGCGTGCCCGTCTGGGCTCCTCCGACCACGGTCACAGACCCCCGATGGTGGCGACGGCGGTCGCGGCCTCGGTGCTGTGCGTCAGGGCCAGGATCACCATGGCGACGAGAACAGGGCCGAGTCGATGGGCGTGGTGTTTCCCCAACAGGCCCATCTGTGCGAACACATGCGGGTACGGGAACCTCGGCACTCCCAGCCCAGGTGGCGACACAGGCCCCAATACGCCCAAATCGTTCCCGGTCTCGGGCAGTTCCCCCGAGGCCGCTGCCTGCCAAACGCGCTGCCCCCTGCGATCCCCAAGAGGCCGCTCGTGACGGTGAAGCCGTCTCCGCGCAGAAGGGCCGGCGGGCGCTGGGGGACGGTGCGTCGGGGCTGTGGACCAGCTCCGACGAGGTGGAAAATGCCCGCTGACCTGCACCATTCCCGAGAAGAGCGCTCGCCTAATTCTTAAGCCTTGCGTGACGTAGAGAAATTGCCTGGCTGATTAAGGGATCCAGCTTCCATCGGCTGCCGTTGTCAGCCGTTGTCAGCCGTGTCTGCCATTGTTACGAGGGTGCCATGAGAGAGCATTTTGGGGTCTTCACATGGTGTACTCTCCATTACACCTCCCGACGGTTTTCCCTGAGGTAGAGCCCAGCTGGATCTATCCAGTGAGGGGAGGTGACAGGTGTCCGGTGACACGCCCCGTCAGGGCGAGGAGCCGGTGAGGACGAAGCTCCAGCGCGCCGCAGACGCGGTAAAGCTGGGGGCGAGCTTGCTCCAGGCCGCGTACTACGCGGTTCGCACGTGGAGCATCTGGCCCCAGTAAGTGCTGATGGGCCCACCCCGGCCAGGGTGGACCCATCGGTAGTCCGATCACCGGGGACCCCGTGTTTCGCTGTCTGGCGGAGGCACGGGGTCCAGTCATGTTCCGGACCAGAAGCCGAGCTACGCATCCGTAGCTCGCTGCTTGTACGGGCAGAGTACCACTTAGATATCATCTAAGTGGTCATTACTGCATTAGTCGATTAGCAATGCGACTAGATACGGCACTGCCATTGCCGTTAGCGCACATTAATAATGCTGCTCGCTCATCAAATAGCTACAGGAATCCAATGAGGCTCCTGAATATTGATCGGGCCAATACCCTAAACATGGGGTAGATGGATTTCGATGTACATGCACCGGTCAGGTACATGGGCGAGGACGCAGGCGCAGTCGAGCAGGATGCACCCCGCGGCCGAGTTGACCGGCCAACGAGTGCGCAATCGGTTGCAAACGAGTGCGCACTCGGTTGCACCGGATGCAGCCGCCAGACGCCCGGTGCAGCTGTGTCGAGTGGACCGAACACATAACTGATCAAGGTGTGGCTCACCCATCTCACCGGCCCCCAGCCGGTGAGACACCCAGCAAGCAGCCAGGGGGAGACGGACAGGCGAGAATGCCGCGGCCAGTGTCCGGACACAACCTGGATCCATGTGAAGCGACGCCCGACGACGCCCGTCGCAGATCCTGACAACGCCTGTGACACCGTGTCGGACACGGATGTCCGGACACGGTGTCCGCCCTGTCCTGCCGGGTGTGCCCCTGTCATACACGAGGTGTCTGGACACGGGTGTCTGTCTCTCTGTCCGACGCCTGACGCCTCTCGTCACACAGGCGTATTACGTCTGTGTGACGCCTGTAAAACACGCGTCGGACACGAATGTCCCGAGACGGTCTCGCCCTGTCCTGCCAGGCGTGCCCCTGTCATACACGAGGTCTCCGAACACGGCTGAGGGCTCCCGGGAGAGTGTCCGGAGACAGCTCTCTGTCTCTCTCGTCGGAGAGAGACAGACGAGAGAGACAGAGAGAGACGTCTGTCTCTCCCTGACCCGTGACGGCTCCCGTCACACCGGCGTATTACCTCTCACCGACGCTGTACTACATGCGTCAGACACAGGTGTCCGGACACGGTTGGGGCCCCGGCCAGTGTCCGGACACGGATGTCCGCCGTTCTGTCCGACCCCTGACGACGCCCGTCGGGCAGGCGTCAAACGGGCGTCGTCAGGCGTCGAACAGAAGGGGCCGGACGAACTGGGGCGAGACGACGGGCGCCTCAGGAGGAGCACGTGAGGGGCGCCCCCACAGAGGTCTGAGCCGGGCAATTAACTGCAGCTGCCTAGTCAACGACAGCGGTCCACGGGTCCATTGACCGCAGCTGCCCCTGCGGCCGAGCGCAGCTCAGGGCCCGCTTGCTGGGTGCACTCGGCTGCGGTCCCAGGTACGTCCCAGGTGTGTTGGCGATCTGGTCCCAGGAGGTCCTAGTGCGCCGGGGTGCCTCCGAGAAACCCTCGATTCACTTAGGCACGAGGCCCCCAAATGGGTGACGCGGCAACAGAAAACCGAGGTGCTCTACCCGCAGCCCAGCGAGGGCGATAACCCTCCGACAAACAGCTTCGTCTCGCTCCTGGAATTTCCCTGCCGAACCGGCGAAACCCTCCTGGCTGACAATCCCGATGAAAGCGTTGATCAAGGTGGAGTGGTCACCGCCCTGCATGGGACCAGCCTGCAGGCCACCCTCGGTGGCCGCGTGCTCCTCGTCCGGGTGACGGCTGCTCAGTCCGGTAGTGACCCCACTCCCGCCGGCCTGAGGCTTGGGCCATGTCTGAAGCAAGTGCTGGCAGCAGCGTTCCGACTCCGTGCGCCTGGTGCGGGAAGCCGAAACCCGACAGCTTGGGCACGAAGCCCCGGAAGTACTGCGGACGGGCGTGTGTGCAACGCGCTTATGAGGAGCGGGTAGTGAAGAGGCGGATGGCGACCGCGCTGGGCCCCTGGGTGCTCCCGTACCCCGAGGGACCTGGAGAACCGTCGTAAGCCTGAAGGAGGCGATCTCGTCAGGTGAGACCCGCGGAGGCGTTGTCGTCCCATCCGTCGTCGCGCTGCATGTAGCCGAGCATCGAACGGGAGTGCCGGGCCCAGCCGCCCTGGTCGGCGATGGCGATGCCGTCCTTGCCGTTCCTCCGGCCGACGGAGGCGAGGCCGATGCGCAGGGAGTGCCCGGTCCAGGCGACCGGCACCCCGGCCCGGGCGGAAATCCGCTTGATGGCTCGGGTGACGGAGTCCGGTCCCATGCTGCCGGTGATGTGGCCCCACCGATCGATGCCGACGAACGCGGGCGCCGACGGGTCGGCCCATCGCGGACCGTGCTCGACGGCCAGGCGAGTGCGGTACGTGGTCCAGGCCCGCACGGGGCAGATCTCGGCGTCGTCGGAGTACGGGATCTTGGCGGTGCGCACCGAGTGCTTGGTCTTGCCGGTGAGCACGGCGACGGCCAGGCCTCGGGGGTGGAAGGTGAGGTCGCCGGTGAGCAGCCCGGCCGGGTCCTGGGAGCGGCTAGCGTAATGGAAGCCGGTCAGGGTGAGGGCCTTGTCGCGGTCGCCGGTGAGGGTGTCAGGGCAGGCGCGGGCAATGGCCCGCAGCCCATCGATGTCGGCGCCAACCGCCTGTCCGCGGCCGCGCCGTTCCCCGTTCTGCAGGAGCCTGACCGCCAGGCCTTCCAGCGCGGCGCGGGCCTCGGCCTGATCGTCGCCGGACACCTTCACGCCGCGCTCGCGCAGCCCGACGACGGCGGCCGCCAGGTGGGTGGAGACCGAACTTGGGGCGTAGCCCGCGCCGGTCTGCTGGCCCTCGCGCAGCATCCACGTCACGAACGCCACCAGCGCGCCCCGGCTGCCCTCCCGTTCCGGCAAGTCGGCGGCGGCGCAGAACCGGGTCCACACCCGCCAACTCTTGGCGTAGGTGTCGAGCGTGTTCTCCGGGGTGATCTCCTTCGCCACGGCGTCGGCCAGGTCCTCGGCCTCGGCCAGGCGGCGGGCGGCGTCCACGCCGTGGCGCTCGGCCCACCGCTCGATGAGCTCGTGGCGCTCGACGACCACCTCGTCCACCGACGCTGGCGGCACCTCCGGACCGGAGGTGCCACAGGCGAGCGTCTCCGCAGTGACCGGCACGGCCGTCACCGCGGCGCTCACCGTGCCCCCCGCCGCTGGGCGGCGCGGCGCCGGGCGCGGACGGGGGCTGTCTCGTCGGTCCAGGTGATCAGGCGCCAGCGTTCTCCGTCGTGCCCCGGGGTGCCTCGCCACGGTTCCAGGGTGTGCACGAGGCCGTTCCAGAGCTCCAGCCGTTCCTTCAGCGTCTCCGGCTGAGAGACGGTGAGGGTGTCCTTCAGTAAGTCGAGTTGGAATCCGGCGGTCTCGTAGAGACTCTGGGCGATGCGGGTCTCCGGGGCGGTCGGCTGGTAGCGGGCGCCCACCTCATCGAGCCGGGCCGCGAGAAAGGCTTCCATCGCCGCGACGTCGGCCGCGGTGATCGACGTGGCGTAGACGTCGAGCGGGCCGTCAGGTGCGAAGCCGCAGTCGGGAAGCTGGTCCGGATTGTTCATGACGGGGTGTCTCCTCACCTTCCGGCAAGGGGACCTGACCCTTCGCCATGCTCGGTTTATCGCATCGGATAAGGAGGGCTTATCCGACGCGATCATCCTTGTCCGCAATTCGCGGACAGCGTGGGCGTGACTTGCGGGCGGCACACCTGGGGCACCGGACTACGCGTGATGAGCCACGGAAAACCGAAAGCGGACTACCGGGGCCTGCATACGGAGCCACACACTTGGATCACTTTCAGCAATGACCGGAGAGCGGGACGCATGTTCAAGACGTGGCGCGAGGAGCACCGGGCCAACCAGGCCACCAAGCGGCAGATCGAACTGGAGCAGTGGGAGCAGGAGAAGCGGTGGCGCGAGGAGGACCGGGCCGCCCGGCAGAAGGCCATCGCGGAGAACGCCACCGACCTGGCCGTGCACGACGAGAATCTGAAGGCGGCCACCGGCGTCTCGTACCTCACCCTGGTCTGCCACGAGTACACCTGGACCTTCATGGCCATCCGCGCCTTCGGCCAGTGGAAGCCCGAGTGGACCAAGAGCACCCACGCGGCGTCGATTTTGGAGCTCCGGCACGCCCCGACCAATACGGAGGTCCGGCAGTTCACCGTTGATCCGAACCTGCCGGAGGGACGGATCAAGAAGCTTGACACGTTGACCCGTGACGGGATGCAGCAGGTGATCCTCTCCGGCCACAACCTCACCCAGCTCCTGAGGTCGCTGCACGACGGGTCGAAGGAGGAGGACATCGCGGCCTCCGCCCTCTGCGGGCGGCTCTACAGCAAGCTCGTCGAGTTCTTGGACCTGATCGACCCGGGCGCCGAGGCCGGCCAGACGACCGGCGTCACGTACCGCATCGACGACTGGACGCCGCGCACGTGAAGAAGTAGCGGACGCCGGATCGAAGGACAAAGGGCCGCCCCGGCCGGAGACGCCGGGGGCGGCCCTGCCGCTGGGGAGGGAGGGATGCAGTGCAGGAAGACTTGTATCCGATGTGACCGGCGGATCGCTCGATCAAATTCTGCAGGAAACCGATCAACCCGCCCGGCCTGCGAGCGGGCTCCAGCAAACTCGCCTTGGCCTCCAACCGCCCTCGAATCGACCGGTCCGCCGTCCCGGCCGAGTCGCGGGTGAGGATCATCCGCCTGGGCCCGGGGCGGGGAGACCACCAGCGAAACCAAATCCACAAAGGAGCACCGGAGCGGTCGGGCCCTCGCGCTCCGGGCTGCCCTGTGAACCTTCTCCGCTCCGCCCTGCCCGAATTCCTTGGGAGCCTCGGGGCCACACTCGTCGTGGCTGGCTGCGCCTGGGGCGCCCGCTGGATCCGCGCACGCCGCCAACCCCCCTCCCTCCCTCCTGTCATCGACGTACAGCAGTCCGTGCCCGAGGGCGAAGAACCACAGGGGCAGCAGGCCACATAACAATCGCGACCGGGGGCGGAAACAACCGTTTCCGCCCCCGGCGTTGATTGGACTCGGCCCCGAACGGGTGGTTGCCGAGTCGGGGAGGCCGCAAGAGCCTCGGCCGGTCACTCCGGGGCGGTCTACCGCCCTCAGAAGGCGGAGACCGACCCGAGAGGGCAACCATGAACTCCTACGCCACTGTGCGCGCCGCCCAAGTCGCCCAGGAGCTGCCGAGCCTGCTCTGGGATTCGATCCGGTCCTGGAACGACGGCCAGCATCAGGAGATGGCGGCCGTCTTCCTTTTGGCCGAGCACGGGTCGTGGCCGGCCAAGCTGGCAGTGGCCGGACTGCTGCGGCTGGACGGCCCGAACGGCGAATCCCTGGGTGCCGAGTACCTGGGCAAGCCCCCGGCCGAGGAAGTGTGGACCTACGTGGAGTGGGACCGGGTCGCGCGGCCGCTCGCGATGGAGGAGGCGCCTGTGTACGCCACCCGCTCAGAGTGGGCCGTCCTCGGCTTCGCCAGCTCGCTGATGACGAGCACCTGGAGCCCGCTCCTGGACTCGGTAGACGAAGCCAACACGAGGCTCATGCACGCAGCACTCGCCTGGGCACGGTCTGGTGAGGGGGCCGCCGACAGCTTCCTCGGCTGAGGACCGCTCCGCCGACGGGCCCGTGGCTGCAGTTCGCAGCCACGGGCGAGGGGGCTTCGAACCGTCCTGGCTACCTGGTCCCGTACTGGGCTTGGATCCGGCCGAGCAGGGTGCGCGTGTCATCTGCGGAGAACGCTGTCACCTCGTCGTCGTCGGCGCCGGCGACAGCGATGTTCAGCTCCCCGTTCCCTGCGGGCGAGACCTGGATGGGCGGCTGGGCCATCCACATCACGTCGATCCCACGCCGGACCACCACCGCGAGGAGACCGGGCAGCAGCACCGCGCCACCGCCCGCGCAGGTCCTCCAGCGGCGCGGACTGCACCTGCGTATCGCGACCGGCGTGACGGTCCAGCACTCGAACGGTCCCGCCGGGAGCAACATCCCGAACCAGAGCCGCTAGCTACTGATTGGCTTCGAGAAAAAGGCCAACCCGTCAGCAGCAGCCAGCGTTCGGCCAGACTCTCGAAGCCGTGCTGCCGACCGGTCGTCACCAGGCACTCCAGGCCGGGCCGGTGGCGCTGACCGGTCCGCCAAGAGAACCGCCGTACCGGCACCGATGCCATCGCCGGCCCTGCCGACAGGTCCTTCACCGGGACGATGACATCGGACTTCCCGACCTTCCACGTCACCGTCCACGTACGTGGCCACCCCGGCCCCAGATCCAGGCACTCGGTGGCCCGCTCGGGCAGTGCGTACGGCAGCGCAAGGTCGTCAAGGCGGCAGGCATGGGACCACACCGGACCTGCCGGAACATCCGGTGTTCTTGCTCTTGCGGGCGGCGCGGCGGGCGGGGCGGGCGCGCTGGGCGGCGGCCAGGTCGTTGAGGTGGGCGCGTTCGGCGTCGTCGAGCTGGAGGGCCCGGCTGAGGGCGTCGAGGACTTCTTCCGAGGCGCCGGCGAGGTGGCCGCGCTCCAGGCGGGCGTAGTAGTCGATACTGACACCGGCGAGCAGGGCGACTTCCTCGCGGCGTAGTCCCGGCACCCGGCGCTTGCCGCCGAAGGCGGGCAGGCCTGCCCGCTGCGGCGTGATCTTGGCGCGTCGGGTGGCGAGGAACTCTCGGATCTCGTGGGCGGTGTCCATGCCGTCCAGGCTAGGTCGGGTCCGAGGGGGCTGGGGGCCCTGTCAGTACCTGTTACGACAGTGCCTTCCGGACGCTGGTGAGCTGCGGTTACCTCGATAGTGCGGGGTCGGTCCCGAAGGCGGGGGCCCGCCGGCGGGATGCCTGGCGGCCGGAAGGGGCCGGCAGTGAACAACGCCGCATCGTTGTGTTCGTACTGTCACAGGGAGTAGCTCATGGTTCAGCAGTCCGCGCCTCGTGAACTGGCCGGGATCGCGCCGAAGCTCGTCGAGGTCACCGATGAGGTCCTGTTCAAGGACGTGTGGGAGCGCTCCGAGCTTTCCCCGCGCGACCGCAGCCTGGTCACGGTCAGTGTGCTGGCCGCTCTCTATCGCAGTGAACAGTTGCCGTACCACCTGGGTGTGGCCCTGGACAACGGGCTGAGCGTGGAGGAGTTGTCCGAAGCGCTGACGCACCTGGCGTTCTACGCCGGATGGCCCAACGCGATGACCGCGATCACGCAGCTGAAGAAGATCGCCGACGAGCGCTCGGCCTGACCGGGCGGTGCACGCAGGACAGTCCACGCCCCGCACGGTGGCGGGGCGTGTGGGAGTAACGGAAGGAACGAGATGACCGCCAACGAGTTCGATCAGATGTTCCCCCTCGGGGAGAAGAACGACGCCTTCGCCGAGTACTTCATCGGCCAGAGCTACCTGGCTCCGCTCGCCTCGGGCAGCGTCCCTGTCAGCAACGTCTCCTTCGAGCCGGGCTGCCGCAACAACTGGCACATCCATCACGGCACGGCCGGCGGCGGGGACCAGATCCTGCTGTGCACGGCGGGTAGCGGCTGGTACCAGGCCGAGGGCGAGGACCCCGTCAGCATGGATCCGGGAACGGTGATCCGCGTCCCGGCGGGCACGAAGCACTGGCACGGTGCGAAGGCCGACGCGTGGTTCTCCCACCTCGCCTTCATCACCCCGGGCGAGGACGTCAGCAACGAATGGCTGGAGCCGGTCACCGACGAGGTGTACGGCAAGCTGCCCAAGAACGGAGCGAACGCATGACCGTCCTGGAGGAGACCTACACGCTGGCGAACGGCGTCGAGATCCCCAAGCTGGGGCTCGGCACCTGGTTCATCGACGACGACAAGGCGGCCGACGCGGTTCGTGCGGCTGTGCAGGTCGGTTACCGCAACATCGACACCGCCCAGGCGTACGGCAATGAGCGCGGCGTCGGCGAGGGTGTGCGCACCTCGGGGGTGCCGCGCGAGGAGCTGTTCGTCTCGACCAAACTAGCCGCGGAGATCAAGGACTACGACCAGGCGCTGGCCGCGGTCGACGGGTCCCTCGAGCAGCTGGGTCTGGACGTCATCGACCTGATGCTGATCCACAGCCCGCAGCCGTGGGACGACTTCCGCGGCGGTGACTACGCCCAGGGCAACCGCGAGGCATGGCGCGCGCTGGAAGAGGCCCACCAGGCCGGAAAGATCCGGGCGATCGGCGTCTCCAACTTCCAGCAGCACGACCTGGAGAACATCCTTGACGGTGCGAGCGTCGTCCCGCACGTGAACCAGCTGCTGGTGCACGCCGGGAACACCCCCGCCGAGCTGCTGGCCTACTGCGAGAGCCGGCAGATCCTCGTCGAGGCGTACTCGCCGATCGCCCATGGTGCGATCCTGAAGAACGCCGACGTCCAGGCGATGGCCGAGAAGTACGGGGTGTCCGTCCCTCAGCTGTGCATCCGCTACACCCTGCAGCTGGGCACGGTGTCGCTGCCCAAGACGGCCAACCCCGAGCACATGCGCTCCAACGCCGAGGCCGACTTCGAGATCTCGGACACGGACATGGACGTCCTGCGCGACCTGCGCGACGTGGACTACGGGGAGCACAGCGCCTTCCCCGTCTACAGCGGCAAGTAACGCCGCACAAGCCGCCTCGCGCACGGGCCGGTTGTGGCAAAACCGGGACGGAAGATCTCCGCGGCGCGTCGACGCCGAGACCGGCGTTCACGCGTCCGGGAGGGCCGTGCGCGACGTGGCACGTGACGTCGTCGGGCCCGCGCGGGCCGCCCTGCTGCGGAGCTTCTAGGCGCCTGTCGCCGGCGGCCTCGGCCCTGACCCGGCCCTCCGCCCCCTGCTTCTGCCCACGGCATCCCGGCACTGCCCTCTTCGGGAGGGCCGGCACGTCCGTTTCGACTGAGAAAGGCAGCACCATCATGCGCGGCGCGATTCTCCACGCCCCTGGCGACGTCCGCTTCGAGGAGCGCACCGACCCCACCGTCAAGAACCCGACCGACGCGGTCATCCGCACGGTCGCCACCTGCGTGTGCGGGTCGGACCTGTGGGACTACCGCGGCATCAACCCGGTCGGCCAGCCCACCCCGTTCGGCCACGAGTACGTCGGCATCGTCGAGGAAGTCGGCGCGGACGTGAAGACCGTCCGGCCCGGCCAGTTCGTCATCGGCTCGTTCTTCGCCTCCGACAACACCTGCCCGAACTGCCGCAACGGCTACCGGACCAACTGCCTGCACCGCGAATTCGTCGGTGCCGAGGGCTGCCAGGCCGAGAAGATCCGCATCCCCCTCGCGGACGGCACCCTGGTCGCCACACCCGACGTGCCCGACGAGGAGTACGTCCCCGGCCTGCTGGCCTGCTCCGACGTGATGGGCACCGGCTGGTACGCCGCCCGGGCTGCCGATGTGCAGCCGGGCGACACGGTTGCCGTCGTCGGTGACGATGCGGTCGGCCTGTGCGCGGTCATCGCCGCCAAGGAACTTGGGGCACGGCGGATCATCGCGATGTCCAGGCACGCCTCCCGGCAGAAGCTGGCGACCGAGTTGGGTGCCACCGACATCGTCGCCGAGCGCGGCGAGGAGGGGGTGGCCCGCATCAAGGAGTTGACCGGCGGGATCGGCGCCGACCGCGTGCTGGAGTGCGTGGGCAACGAGCAGTCGATGCGGCAGGCACTCAACTCCACCCGCCCCGGTGGCAACGTCGGCTTCGTCGGCGTCCCTCACGGCGTGGCGGTCGACGGCGCCGAGCTGTTCTACTCCCACGTCGGTCTGCGCGGCGGCCCGGCCCCTGTGCGAGTACCTGCCCCACCTCATCGACCTGGTCCTTGCCGACCGCATCGATCCGGGCAAGGTCTTCGACCTGGAGCTGCCCCTGTCCGAGGTGGCCGAGGGCTACAAGGCCATGGACGAGCGTCGCGCCATCAAGGCGTTGCTGCGTCCCTGAAGCCGTTGCGGGGGTGGGGGGGGGCGCCCCCCGGGGCCGCCCCCCCCCCCCCCCCCCCCCCCCCCCACACAACCCCCCCCCCCCCCCCCCCCGGGT
>NZ_JBIWOS010000017.1:0-32424 GCF_044767885.1 Streptomyces sp. NPDC101194 | reverse complement strand
CCGGGGGGCCCCCCGGGGCCGGGGGGGCCGGGGGAAACCCGGCCTTGGCGGGGGGGCCCCCCCCCCGGGGGGGGGGGGGGGGGTGGGCGGGGGGGGGGGGGGGGGGGCGGGGGGGGGGCCCCCCCCCCCCCCTCCCGCCCCGCCACACATCAATCGCTGCCCCGTCGATCCCCGATCGTTGAACAGGACCTTTCGCTGATGAACCCCACCTACGACTTCACCGGGCAGGTTGCCCTGGTCACGGGCGCCGCCTCCGGCATGGGTCTGGCCGCCGCCCGCGGCTTCGCGCAGGCCGGCGCGGCCGTCGTCCTGGCCGACCTCGACCGTGCCGCCGCCGAGCGAGCCGCCCAAGAACTGTCCGACGCCGGCCACCAAGCCCTCGGTATCGGCTGCGACGTAGCCGACGAGGGGCAGGCCGCCGCCATGGTCGCCCGCGCGGTGGACACCTACGGGCGCCTGGACATGGCCTTCAACAACGCCGGCATCCAGTCTCCGCCCTCCGACGCCGCCGATGAGACGGCCGAGGACTTCGACCGCGTCAACGCGGTCAACCTGCGGGGCATCTGGACCTGCCAGAAGCACGAACTGCGGCAGATGCGCGCCCAGGGATCCGGCGCGATCGTCAACTGCTCCTCCCTGGGGGGCCTGGTCGGCCTGCCCGAACGCGCCGCCTACCACGCGTCCAAGCACGGCGTGATCGGCCTGACCCGCAGCGCCGCCGTCGAGTACGCACCCAAGGGCATCCGCATCAACGCCGTGTGCCCCGGCACCATCGACACTCCCATGGTCGCCGACATGCTCCAGGGGCAGGCCGAGGCCATGGCCGAGATCATGAAACAGCAGCCCATCGGCCGACTCGGCACCGCCGAGGAGGTCGCCGCCGCGGTGCTGTGGCTGTGCAGCCCGGCCGCCAGTTTCGTCATCGGCGTCGCTCTGCCCGTGGACGGCGGCTTCACCGCCCACTGACCCCCAGCTCAGGTGGGAGCTGAGCGTCCCGGCGTTCAGTCCCGCCCCTGGCCGGGGCGGCAAGCCCTCCGCCCGAGCCCCGGGAGACCGCCCGCGAACCCGTCCGTCACTGGTGCCATGTGCCCCGAAGCGTCAGGGGGGCACTGCCGGTACCCGGCACAGCAGTGTCTTCCCCGCAGGCGTGGTCAGCGGTTTGCTGAAACTGGCCGCAGCACGAAGGCCCCACGCCCCTCCCCGTGGGCGCGGCGCCGCGCTCACCCCGGGCGTCCGCCGCGCCCGCACCTTCCAGGAGTCTCCCCCATGCCCCTTACCGCTTCCCGCTCCGCCGAGGGCACCGCGCCCGTACGGCAGGGGCACCCGGCGGCCGCGCTGGGCGCGGCACTGCTGGGCTTCTTCGTGATCACCCTGGACGCGCTGGTCGTCAACGTCGCACTGCCCGCGATCCGCACGGACCTGGGCGGCGGCATGACCGGCCTGCAGTGGGTCCTCGACGGCTACACGCTGATGCTCGCAGCCCTGCTGCTGTCGGCGGGGTCCCTTTCGGACCGCATCGGCGCCCGCCGCGCCTTCGGTCTCGGGCTGGCCGTGTTTGTCGCCGCGTCGATGGCCTGTGGGCTCGCCCCCACTCCGCCGGTGCTCATCGTGGCACGGCTAGTCCAGGGGGCGGGCGCCGCGGCGATGATGCCCACCAGTCTGGCGCTGATCCGCGAGGCGTACACCGACCCGGTCCGGCGGGCACGGGCGGTCGCGCTGTGGGCGGTGGGCGGTGCGGTCGCCTCGGCGGCCGGACCGGTCGCCGGGGGCGCGGCCAGCCTCATCAGCTGGCGGGTGATCTTCTTCATCAACCTGCCCGTCGGCCTGGTGGCGCTGCTCCTGCTGGCGCGCACCGCCCGCTCCCCGCGCCGTCCGGTCCCGATCGACACGACGGGGCAGGTCACCGCCGTGATCGCGATGGGCGCGCTGACCTTCGCCGCGATCGAGGCCGGCGAAGGCGGTCTCACCCCCCTCGTGTGGGGGGCGGTGCTGCTCACGCTGGTGGCCGTCGCGGTGTTCGTGCGGGCCCAGGCCCGCGGGCGCCGACCGATGGTGCCGCTGGAACTGCTGCGCCGCAGCACCGTGGTGATCTCCTGCGCGGCCGGGTTCGCGTTCATGGCCGCCTTCTACGGCATGGTGTTCCTCTTCTCCCTCTACCTCCAGCAGGAGCGCGGGCTGTCGCCGCTGGCCACCGGAGCGGCGTTCGTGCCGATGACCGCCTTGTCGGCGTTCATCAACCCTCTCTCCGCGCGGGCCGCCGAACGCCTGGGGCCCCGTGTTCCCATCGCGTCCGGCCTGGTGCTGATGGCCGCCGGCCTGATAGCCCTGGCCGCGGCCCCCGCCTCCACGCCCACCTGGGCGCTGGCGCTGCTCATGCTCCCGGTGGGCATGGGCGGACCGCTCGCCATGCCCCCGGCCACCGCCCTTCTGGTCAATAGCGTGCCCGCGCACCAGACCGGCACGGTCAGCGGTGTGTTCAACACCTCCCGCCAGCTCGGCGGCGCCCTGGCCGTCGCGGTGTTCGGCGCGCTGATCGCCCATCAGGCCCCGATGCTCGCCGGCGTGCGCACCGGACTTCTTCTGGCCGCCGCCATCGCGGGCAGCGCCGGCATCGCCGCCTGTTTCCTGCGCTCCCACCCGCAGGACGCGTCCGGCACGGCAGCGGAGCCTGGCCCCGCGACGAGCCCGCGGAAAGGCTTTCTCCCCCATCCCGCCCAGGCACCCCGCACCGCGAAGGAGACCAGCCCATGACCACCTGGAGGCCCGCGACACTGCACCAGATCGCCGACGCCGACGAACTGCACATCGCCCCCCGCAACGCGAGCGGTCTTCTGCGCAGGCCCACCACCATCTGGGTGGTGGCCGACGGAGACGACCTGTATGTCCGCTCCTGGCGCGGCACCGAGGGCACCTGGTGGAACGCCGCCCGCACCACCCGCACCGGGCACATCAGCGCGGGCGGCGCCGAGGCCGACGTCCTCTTTGCTCCCGTTGACGACCCGGCGGTCAACGACCGCGTGGATGCCGCCTACCGCACCAAGTACGGCCGCTACAGCGGCTACGTCGAACCCATGGTCAGCGAAGCAGCCCGCGCCACCACCCTGCGTCTGACGCCGCAGACCTGACTTGCCGAACCGGCCCCGCCTCACTGGTCGGAGGCCCGGCTCACCACCCACAAGGAGTCCCCTCATGACCACCTTCGCTCTCATCGGCGCCGGACCGGGTCTGGGCGCCGCAGCCGCCCGGCGCTTCGGCCGTGAAGGCTTCGAGATCGCTCTCATCTCCCGCAGCGCCGAACACCTTGGCGCGCTGGCCGCCGGCCTCCGAGGCGAGGGCATCCACGCCGCCGGCTTCCCCGCCGACGTCCGCGACCCCAAGGCCCTCACCGCGGCCCTGGACGCCGCGACCTCCACGCTCGGGCCGATCGAAGTCCTCCAGTACAGCCCCGTGCCCCACAAGGACTTCATGAAGCCCCTCCCGCACACCGCACCGGCAGACCTGCAGGGCCCGCTGGAGTTCTCCCTGTACGGTCCGATGACCGCGGTCGCCCAGGCCCTGCCTGACATGCAGCGACTCGGGCGCGGCACGATCTTGTTCGTCAACGGAGGCAGCGCCGTGCAACCGCACCCCGAGCGGGCCGGCACCTCCATCGCGTTCGCCGCGGAAAGCGCCTACGCCCGCATGCTCCACGCCACGCTGGCCCCCGAGGGCGTGCACGTCGCCCAGCTGATCATCCCCGGCGCGATCACTCCCGCAGACCCCCACACCGACCCCGGCCTGCTGGCCGACACCCTCTTCAACCTCCACACCGAGCGCGGCGGCTTCCGGCACTACGCCTCACCGCTGGAGACGTGATGGCCCCCGCCCGGCCGGGCGGGGGCCGCCGCCAGGTGGGCGCGGTCGTGACGGCCGGAATCCTCACGATGGGCGGGTGCACCGGCGCCGTCGACGAGAGGGAACCGGAACCGCGCGTCACCAGCAGCCCCGCCGGCCGTGCGCCCTCCGCTTCATCCACCGCACCCGAACGGGAAGAGACCGCCATGAACATCCGCCTCACCACCGGCACGGGCAGCTACGACGCCACCCTCAACGACAGCGCCGCCGCACGCGACTTCGCCGACCTGCTGCCGCTGCCCCTCACCCTCAGGGACTACGTGGGCACCGAGAAGGTCAGCGACCTGCCCGAGAAGCTGTCCACCCAAGGGTCCCCCTCGGGCACCGCGGCCCGGGCCGGCGACATCACGTTCTACGCCCCCTGGGGCAACCTCGCCATCTTCTACAAGGACTTCCAGCACGCCGAGGGCCTGGTCAAGCTCGGCGAGATCACCAGCGGAATCGAGGACTTCGCCCGCCCCGCCGGCGAGGTCAGCGTCACCATCGCCGCCGCCTGACCGGCCCCCCCCCCGACCTGCCACCCGTCCAGAAAGGTCACCGCATGGCACGCGTTCTCGTGCTCGGCGCCACCGGAGGCGTCGGCAGCCGTCTCCGAGTATCGGGGGATCGCTGAAGCCGTCGAACGTCGCATCGATCGGGTCCTGGCCGGAGAGCGGTGACATTGGCGTTCCGGCTGCACCCGCTTCCCGCCTGACGGGCACTCGGGAAGAAAGTTCGGCCGCTGCTCCACGCCTCGCGCGCGTTCGAACAGTTCTACAACTTCCATCGGCCGCGTCAGGGCATCGCGAATGCCTGCCCGCTGTATCCATTGCCCATGCCGATCACTGATCCGGACGAGATCGCCCGCCTCGACATACGCTGCCGCGATCGCCTTGGCGGGATTCTCCACGAGTACCGACATGCCGCATGACCTCAATGGGTGACGTTTTCGGCAAGGGCAACGTCCTGGAGATCAAAGCGGACACGGGCGACGGCTTCTGGGTCGACACCACCTACCACCTCACTGCCGCCGTTTCCTGACACCGAAGCAACAGCAGTAGTTGGTAGGGATGCTGTTCCTCGCCTGAGAATCTGGCCGCCGCCGGCCCCCAGCGGCTACATCGACGGTTTGCGCGCCATCACCCGCAGCAGGGGCTTCAGAAGGATCACCAGGTCAGTGGCAAGCGCCCTTGCTGAAGGTTGCGTGGGAGAGGTAGAACGCGAGCATCCCCGGGTCGGGGGGCGGCAGGTTCTCGGCCCCCGGGAAGACTACGGGGGGCTGCTCGTCCAGGGTCAGTGTGATGCGGACGCAGTACACCGTCTCGGTGTCCTCAGTGCTGACCGTGTAGCCTCCGCCCTCCTCTTCACGCGTGTCGACGCCGTGCCCTGGCCCGATGCCGCTCTCCCGGATCGCCTCCGCGATCAGGAAGCCGTGGTTGCCCTCCAGGCTTGTGTAGTGCCGTTTGCCGCCTAGATCTTGGACGCCCTTGCGGACGGCGTCGCGGAGTTCGCCCTCACTCCACGTCGACTCGGCCTGCATACCGAACAGCACGCCGAGCGCGACAAGCGGCGTGAGGATGATGAGTGCGAGACCAACCGGGTTGCGGTGGTTGTAGACGTATCGGCTGGTTCCCAACTTGCTCCGGATGAAGACGGGTTCTTCGCTCAACGTGCTGCCTGCACACCGCCGATGGGCGCTGCCCAGGCATCTGCCCGGAGCGCGAGCTTCGGGGCATCGGGGCTCTGCGGGGGCACGCTCTCAAACGGTCCGTCGAACTCGGCTTCGGCTCGGTTGACGCGGGCCGAGAATCTGCGGTGAGGTGCGGTCGTCATGGCAGCACTGTAGTGGTGAGGGTGATCACATCGGATATCCCGTCGATTTCCGAGGCGACGGCTCAGATACCGCGATCATGCCAGGCCAAGCGCTCGTCGGCCGCGAACGCTCAGGCTGGCCACGTAGAACGCTGACCGGCCAACTATGGCGCTCAGTCACAGAACCGGGCTGCCCGGGGTCAAACCCGGCCCCCTTGTCCAGCTGACGACCCGAAGGCTGGCCCCGGCAGCCGACCCCTTGTCCAGGTCCGCCACCGCACCGCGTACGGTCGCGTTTCCCCTCGTCCGCGCTCGCTGCCGACCGCCGTCAGATCGCGGACAGGGGGGCACCTGCACGCTGCTGCTTCGCAACGACCGCCCGATCGGGGCAGCGAAGGAGACACGGCGATGACGGCACACCGACCATCAGCCGACGCCCGGCGTGCCCGCCCCGACCACGAGCCCGACCAGCACCGGGCAAGCCGAAGGGGGCTCCTTGGGGCCCCGCTTCGGAGGCCCCTTGGGAAACCCTCTTTGGTGTTCCGCACCCGGGGCCGGGGAGAAGGACGTCTTCCAAGGCCGTAGGGCCTGATCTTTGCCGGAGATGACGAGTCGCCGACCGGGGTACTTGAGGCAGCCGAGGATTATCGCTGTATCCACCACACGATTCCGGCGACAACAGCAGATCCGGCCGCGGAGGCGCTGCCGCGAACCAAGCCAAAGACAGCGGCACGGATCAGACGACGAACGGTCTGCGTCCTGTTCCGGTTGTTATTCATGCGCTCGTGACTCACAGACGCTCCTTTGACTGACCGCAAGCGACGGGATGCCGGGCGGGAAGACTGAGCGTGCGGTCGGACCAATACTTCCGTCCGAAGCGGCGGGCACGGCGGGCACTTTGGTTTTACTCTGCTGGTCAGCGGCGGTGCCCGTTGTTCCCGCTCCGGGCGGTATCGCCAGTCGGGCAGCATGTTGAGGGGGACTGGTGAACGAGCAGGGTCGTGCCTTCTACGACCAGTTGCGCGCCTTGGAGAAGCGGGCTGAGGCAGCCCGTCACAAGGCAGGCCAGCTGTACTCCCGCCGTGAGACAGAACAAGCGTTGAGAGCTGCGCCGTACCGGGTGGAGCTGAGCGGGCAGCGGATCAGTGACTGGCTTCCAGACGACCCTGGAGCAGCGAAGGTCCCCAGCTCGGCCAGCAGTGAAAAGGTGTGGGCGCTGGTGCAGTTGTGGAGCCGCTGGGCCGGGGAGGAGCCGAGGGAACGCCAATGGCGCACGCTGCTGGACCGGGCCCAGTCAGCACGCGCGCATCGCACCGCGAGTACCTCGCTGGGGCGCCCGGTCGCCCTCTTCACCGATCCCTTCGCACTGGAAGTGCATAAGGCGATCGAGGCTGAGCCGACGCGGGCGGTAACGCTGCCTGTCCTGCCTGCGTACATCCCTCGAGCTCATGATGCGCGGCTGCGCGCGATCGTGAGTGAGGCAGTGAGCGGCGTGAGCCGCGTGGTGGTGCTGGTGAGCGGCTCGTCTACGGGCAAGACCCGTGCATGCTGGGAAGCCCTTGAGTTGCTGCCCGACGAATGGCGGCTGTGGCATCCCATCGATCCCTCCCGTCCAGAGGCCGCCCTTGCGGAGATGCAGGAGATTGGTCCCAGCACAGTGATCTGGCTGAACGAGGCCCAGCACTACCTGCTTACCTCGGCCTCCGACGTGGGGGAACGCGTGGCCGCCGGGCTGCGCGAGCTGCTGCGTGATCCAGGCCGCGGGCCGGTGCTTGTGCTGGGAACCATCTGGCCGGAGTACTGGGCCGAGCTCACCGCGTACCCCGACCCGAGTGACAGGAAGAAGGCGGATCCACATGCTCAGGCTCGGGCCCTCTTGGTCGGCCATGAACTGCCGGTTCCTGCCGCGTTCACCGAACCAGGAGACGTTGATGCCCTGCACGCCGCCGCCGCTGCCGATCCGCGTCTGGCCTATGCTGCCGAGCGCGCGGAGGAGGGCCAGATCACACAGTATCTCGCTGGTGGTCCTGCTCTGTTGGAGCACTACCACACCGCTCCGGCTGCAGCACGGGCACTCATCGACGCCGCCATCGATGCCCGCCGACTGGGCCTCGGCCCGGCTCTGCCGCCCACTCTGCTGGAGGTCGCCGCAGGCGGCTATCTCGCGGACACCCAGTGGAACCAGCTATCGGACAACTGGTTCGAGGAGGCCCTTGCCGATGCCGCCCGCCCCGTACGGGGCGCTCGGGGCGCACTGACCCGTGTACGTTCCCGTCACGGCGAGGGGTCGCCTGCCCATCCACGCTACCGGCTCGCCGACTATCTCGAGCAGCACGTGGGGCAAGCCCGGGCTCGCCTCTCCCCGCCCACCATGCTGTGGACGGCGGCGGCTGACCACGCTGCTTCCTCCGAGCACACCGAGTTGGCCGCGATTGCCCAGCGACGCGGTCTGCGTCGTATCTCCTTCGGCCTGTACCGTTCCCTGGCCACCGACGGCGACACCAGCGCACTGGACGCGCTCGTTGAGTTTCTGTCGGTCATGGCACGCACGGATGAGGCCCTGGCTTGGTACCGGTACGCCAACGATGCCGGCCATACCGTGGACATCCGCACCATCGCACGCACGTTGAGTAGCTTCCTGGGATGCGGTGACGAGGCTCTCTTGTGGTATCAGCTCCTGGTGTCC
Source organism: Streptomyces sp. NPDC101194 (assembly GCF_044767885.1). NCBI lineage: Bacteria > Bacillati > Actinomycetota > Actinomycetes > Kitasatosporales > Streptomycetaceae > Streptomyces > Streptomyces sp. NPDC101194. Next base: position 24,053 of record NZ_JBIWOS010000017.1, on the reverse strand, counting down.
GAAGGAGACAGCAGCGTGCTTCCTGACCTGGTCCGGTTGCTTGCCAGCATGAGTCGTACAGAAGAGGCTCTGGCCTGGAACCGGCGGGCGGCCGAAGTTGAAGCCTCGGTCGATCCCAGGGAGTTGGCTGAGCAGGCGACGGTGGAGGGGCGTGCCGAGGACGCCCTCGCCTGGTATCGGTGTATGGCCGAGAGCGGGGACAGCACCGCTCTCCGGGGCGTGGCTGTCATGCTGGTGCGGCTGGGGCGCAGCGAGGAGGCACTCGCAGTGCTCCTCCAGCACGCACAGGCGGGCGATGTCTTCGCCATGGGGGAGGCCGGCTGGCTGCTGGCCGAATTGGGACGTCCCGAGGACGCGCTCACCTGGTACCGGCGCGCCGCCGAAATGGGCGACCACTTCGCCTATCGCTGCGTGGCCCAGATGCTGGCCAGAGTGGGACACACAGAAGAGGCCCGGTTCTGGTACCAGCGAGCGGCCAAAGAAGCCGGTGACCCTTACGCCCTCCAAGAAGCGCGGCAACTTGAAGGGACAGTGCCTGACAATCGGGCAGCTGCGTCCAAGGACGGATCGCAGCTGGGAGAATTCTTTGCCGACGACGATGTCTCGTGGCTGCTGGCGAAGGAGCGCGGTACACAAAAAAGTCGCCAGGAACCAGCATTCCCGATGGGCCACGACCTCATTCGAACTCTGTGGGGACTCGTCGGAGCGGGCCGCGGCGGGGGCACGTTCAGCGTCCTTGGTCGGACCTACGACGAGCTAAACGCCGATCAGGTCCTGCGGCTGCTCGGGGAACACAGACTCACCGACCACGCCCTGGCGTGGTGTCAGTCCAACGCGGCCGCTGGCGCACCACACGGCGACTGGTGGGGGACGGCTCACGTTCTACTGAAAGCGGACGGCCGGACGGACGAGGCACAGCGTCTACGGCGGAACGGCTGGGAGCCAGACGGTAGCGTCTCGCACCCGTGGCAGGCACTGCCCCCCGAGACCCCGCTCCGGCCGGAAGCCTTGCGACGCCCCCACCCCGCGTCGGAAACGACCAGGAAGAGCCCATCGTCCGACGAGGGAGGCGAGCCAGAGTGGTGGCGGCCATGATGTCGGTTGCGAGGCAAGTACGGAAAACGCCGGGACTCTGATAAATCCGATGCTGATCACTGAGGTGGATACAGTGATCGTTGTTGGGCTTGATGCACTCCAGGAGATCAGCGTTCACGGCAGCATGATGATCTACTGCATAGAGTGACCATGTGCCCGGCTGGTCTGTATGAGGGCTTCCGGCGGCGAGCGAATGAGGCTGCAATGAGTGAACTGACGAAGCCCGAGATCGATCTTCCGGAGGGTGACGCTCCCACCGAGCTGACAATCCGCGACCTCGTGGTCGGGGACGGGCTTGAGGCGAAGCCGGGCAGGGTTGTCCAGGTTCACTACGTCGGGGTCACCTTCGAGTCCGGAAAGGAATTCGACACCTCCTGGGACCGGGGCCAGACGTTCAAGTTCGCCGTGGGCGGTGGCAAGGTCATCAAGGGCTGGGACCGCGGGGTCAGAGGGATGAAGGTCGGCGGCCGGCGCGAGATCATCGTTCCCCCGCGCCTCGGCTACGGCAACCAGTCACCCTCGCCGTTGATTCCGGCAGGCTCGACACTCGTCTTCGTGGTGGACCTGCTCTCCGTCGCAGTCTGAGGCCTTCTGCTACCCGGCCTCTCCGCCCGGGCAGGAAGCAGCGACCTGGGGACTCCCGTGCCACTCCCATGATCGTCTCGCAGGCGATAGCGTGCGCCTATGACTTGGCGGGGACCGACATATCGGATGGTGGATGGGGAGAGAATCGATGGGGCCTGGTGCCACATCTGGCGGCGCTATCGACCAGACAGTGAGTACTACCTCGACGACCTGATTGTCTTCGCGGATGGAGCGATCACCTGCGGAGAACGTACGGACCTGGCCGGCCTCGAGAAGATGCTGGCAACGGGCCGATTGACGGTGACCAACCCTGAGACTCCACCCCTTCCCGACGAACCATCGAAGTGGGCCTCCCGTCACGGCGAACCGCTGACACCAGAGGGATTCCTTCTGGAAGTCGCTGATCGCATCGAAGCACTCAATGAGCGACCAACTGCCGGGCAACGTTGCTGGGCTGCGATCCGACGCTTTCAGCAGGAGCCAGCCGAGTCCAACCGAGCACTTCTCCGGGCGGCATATCTGGCGGTTCCGCCGCACCTTCGGATCTACGTCCTCGGAGATATGGACCGCCAGGACCGTCCCTTGCGGATCCTGCTTACGAACATTGGTGAGGTCGTCGACGGCGATGGCCCGGTAGTGACAGCGGAGATGCATCAGGACGTCCTGGATTACTTCAGCCGCGGAGATCAGGGAGTCCAGAGCGAGCAGGAGCGGCGGGCCATCCAGCATGCTGACGATCCTTCAGAGCCCGGCCGACCGGCTCTCATCTCCCACGAAACCGTCTACCCACAGGGGTGGCCTGAGCAGCCGGGGCTGTTCATGCTCCGCAACGACTTCCCTGCACAGATCGTGTTCGCCGGCGAGTCCTATACGTCCGTACTGCATGGGTACTGGGCGCTGTCGGCGGCCGACGCTTCTGACAGAAGCAGAATCCGCGATGCGGCCTCCGGCAGAGAGGCGCATGACCTGGGTGGCCAGGCAACGCACCGGAGTGACTGGCCTAACGTTCGGCTCGCGGTCATGGCAGAGCTCCTTCGCGTGAAGTTCACTCAGCACCCTGAACTCGCCCAGGTCCTCGTTTCCACAGGGGACGCCAGGATCAGCTACACCGGCCTCTCGGACTCACCCTTCTGGCGAGATGTCCCCGACGGTCGGGGACGAAACTGGATGGGGCGGTTGCTCGAGCTGACCCGCTCCGAGCTCGTTGCCCAGCAGTTGCTCCGGCCCGAGCACCCCAGCGTGCTGAACTAGGAAGAGTCGCCGAGCGATGAGATTGCTCGACTACGCGCGCATCGTGAGTAGACGTGCCGGACTACATCCGCTCCTCAAATTTCATGTCGGAATCTCAGAGTCGATGTCGGATCGGAGTTGGATGCGACATGGCGTCGAGACCCGCAGCCCCTTCCTGGAGACCTGGCCAGACATGCGACCAAACCGGTCGCGTGGGAGGTCGGCGAGAGCCAACTGCGCGAGGTTCGGCGTGCTCGGCTCAGATCGCGCGGTGGCACGGGGTGGGGGCTTGCGGGCAGCGAGCCGTCCATCGCCGCGAGGAAGTCGGCCGGCGCGAGGCGGAAGGATGGCTGTGCGCGACGCTGGAGGGCGCCGTGCGCTGCGTCCAGGACCGAGCCCGCCTTGTCCGCGCCCCGTACGAGCGCCTGGACCGCCTCGCCGACATCACATCCGCACGGGCACTATGACCTGCCGCGCACCCCGGGCGCACCGGACAGACCCCCGTGTGCACGGCGTACAGCACTATGGTCGGCCCGCCCTCGGCCGGGCGAGCACCACTCGACACCGAGAGGGGCGTGGAGGTCGACACCTGCTGCGAGTTCGCACAGGAACTCGCAAGGAAGAACTATTCGCACACAGAGCCGTGCCTGGCCGCCCTGTGGACTGAGCTTGCCGTCTGCGCAGGCCAGACGCTGTCCACTTTTCAGCCATGGTTTTGCGGACCGCGATGGGCTGGCTGTGCGAGCGTCGAGGCTATGAGGATTGGTTCGTGAACGTATCTCACTACCGCCGTACCTCATCCGGGCTGCGGCGCGGAAGCTCGCATCGCCTCTCGCCCTTGCGATGATGCCGTTCGGTGCTGTTCGAGTCACGAGCAGCGGGTGGGAGTGGGCGGTTACGGGGTGGTCACCGCCGCCGCCCCTTCGTGAACTGAAGGACTCGCTCACTGGTGACTAGGTCACCCTTGTAAAGGAGCTCCGTCGCCGGACCAGTTCCAGGCGGTGGAGCATCTATCGGCTGCGTGTTGAGGAGACGGCCAGGATCGTCTGGGAAGCGCCTCCCAGGATGCCCATGCGACAGGTGATTTCGGATCTGGTCTGTCCCCAGACGTGTGTGTCGCGATCGAAGGCATACAGTGATCTGAATGCCGCCCGTGAGATCGGCTTCCTTCCCCGAGTGCTGAACGTTAATCGCCGACCGTGCGTGGGCGCAGCCGCCCGGGCCCAGTCACCGAGTTTTGGCACGTGGTGCATCACGGCAGCCCCGTCACAGGCGACGGCCGCGCTGCGGTTATCGACTACGCCCTCGCGTGTGGATCGACCGTCCGGCCGCCGCGCCGCGCCCAGCATGCCGCCCGCGGGTCGAGGCCAGGGTGGTACACCGTGGCCAGGCAAGCGTTACCGTCCTGGCCTGGGTTGGGCGAGGGGATACCTCTCGGCCTCAGCCCTACGCCGGCGTCCAGGGCCGGTCCAGCGTGATGTCGATAGCGCCGCAGACACGATCCGCGCTCCTCGTACGCGACCCGGCCTCCCTGCGCATGGTCTCCTCCTACTCCGACCTGATCATGCAAGAGGACTACGCCTTCGGACAGGTCACCCCGCAGCTCGGCACGAAGGAGTGGACCAGCCTGCGCGCCTGGGCCGCACTGCGCTCCCAGGGCCGACAGGGACTGGCCCGGATGATGGACGACCGCCTGGACCGCACGGAAGCGTTCGCGACGCTCGTGGACGCGCACCCCCAGCTGATGCGGCTGCATGAGCCGGACCTGTGCGCGGTGGCTTTCTGCTACCTGCCGCCCGGCACCCACCCCGGAACCGCAACCGGAGGTGGCCCGGCTCAACGAGGTGAACCGGGCCATCCACCGCCGCCTGATGGACGAAGGACGCTGGCACCTGCACCAGTTCACCCTCCCCGACGACCTCGGCCACATCCGGCACGGAGCCGTCCTGGCCCCGCTGCGGTTCATGTCCATCAACCCGCGCATCACCACCACCCACATGCGCGACGTCCTGGACTACGTCACCCGCCTGGGTCAGGAGGCATCCCGATGAACCGCGCCTCGGCACCCACGATCCTGCTGGAAGCAGCCGGCCTGCTGCCCGACACCGACGGCTACGCACTCGCCTACGGATCCCACGCCACCGGCACCCACCAGCCCACCTCCGACCTCGACCTCCTCTACACCGGCCGCCGGCCGCTGGACGACGCCGACCTGAGCGCGCTCACTGCCGCAGTCGTGGCGCTGCACCACCGGCACGGCCTGCACCTGGACGAGGAAGTCCCCTACGCCGTGAAGCTGTACGCCACCGGCGACCAGGTCGACCAGGCCGCCGCCCTCGCCGGATTCCAACCTTGCTGGGGCACCCCGCCCCCGACGGTCCGCGAGACCTGGTTCCTGAGCACCGACGACTTCCGACTACGCCTGGTTTTCAACGTGCTCACCAGCCCCCACGTCTTCCTCGGCGGGAACACTACCGCCTACCACCGGCAGGTGAGGAGCGCGGAACGCTCCGCCGCCGCCCTCGCCCAATCCTTGACCACCCACGACGGTCAGCCAACCCTCCAGGAGGCATGGGCGGCGCTGTGGCAAGCCCCCGACGGCCGCACCGGGAAGGACTACCTCGGCTACCTCGTAGCCCCACACCTGCTGTCCGTCCTCACCCGCGGCCTGACCGACCACCACCCCACCCCCAGACTTCAGCCGAGCCGGTCGTCGATCCACCGCCTGCCGACCTCCGCCGCCCCATAGCCCCGATGGTCACTCACGCCGTCCCGTGGCCGTAGAAACGAATACGGTGCCCGCCCCGGGCATATCCTCGGGGCGGGCGCCGTCGTTGTTCCGTCAGGCAGCCCAGTCGAGCCCAAGGCTGGCCAGCGCCTGAAGTTTGTCGGCGGTGAGCTTGGCGCGCCTGGTCTTGCTATTGGACAGGAGCACTCCGAGCTTGACCTCGCTGCCGTCCTCCAGCCGCTCTGCGTGGGCCCTGGGGGCGGTCAGGTAGCCCGTGGCGGGCCTTGCGCCAGGGCCGCGACGCGCCGTCAATGCTTCGCCTGGCATGCGATCCGAGCGCAACTCACCAATGACGACAAGGCTTGACGCCTGTCAACTGTTAGCTTCGGACCAGCCGTTGAATGCGACAGCCCAGGCCATGACGTCCTGTGCCTTTTTGGCCGAGACCTTCACCGTCGTACTGTCTCCGTCTCTTCCACAGATCACGACAGACAGTGAACCGGTCTTCTTCTTGAGCGCGAAGGCGAACACGCCAGTCGCGAACAGTCGTGTCACGGTGATCCGCTTGCCTGTGCCGTCGATGGTCTGGACGGTTGCGCCGCTCGCGGGAGTATGCCACTGGCCGACTGTCAGAGTTCCGTTGCTGTCGAGGAATATCCGTGTACCGCGAGGCGGCTGAGGTGGTTTCGGAGACGACATTCAGGCCCCATTCGCTGGTCGGTCAACCAAATGTGCCAGCGTTACCGAAAGCATGTGCGGACATTGCCGATCCGTGACCCTACGTTTCCGCCGTTGCCTCGCTGATGTGGGTTCGACATCTTCACGGCTGAGTCGCGCACCGGCCCTGGAGAAAGGCGAGGCATTCATGAAGCGCGCGGACGAGGCAGGCCCGGCTCTGGACGCTGGTCAGGGTGAACCGACCCGGTGGTGCCACCCCGAAGAGCAGCACGCACCCGGTCCGCGTCCACGTCGTGCAGGGCTTCACCGCCCACCCGACGCAGGTGCTGCTCATGACCGCTGCTGAAGCCGCCGCGTGGGTCGCCGCCACGGCGGCCGAAAAGATCTGTCCCCAGACTTCAGCCGAGCCGGTAATCGATCCACCGCCTGCCGACCTCCGCCGCCCGACCCCGGTACGCACCCAGTGCGCCTCCGGGGCCGTGTACGTGGTGCCAGGACCAGTAGCCGGTGATCGCCACCGCGTGGGGACGGCGAGGCGCAGCGAGTGGTCCGTAGCGAACGATTCGACTCCAGTGAGGACCACTCATGTCATGAAGAACCCCTGGCTGATTCCGGGCCAGAGCTCGAGTTACCTGGACAGCCTCTGCCCGATGACGGATCTGCCGCAGGAGTCTCTGCCGCGGTGGGCGGTGATCAAGGAGAACGAGCCCTCGTACCGCCGCCACGTCATCATCAAGATCGGCGAGTTCCACGAGGGTGAGGTGTCGGACAAGGCGTTCACCGGCCTGCACCGCAAACTCCAGAACGGACCGGTGGCGAACGAGATCGCCGACTACGCCTGGGCGACGTTCAACAACGCGGTGAAGAGCTTCTTCAGCAAGCTCGCCGAGCAGCGCGCCAGGGAGATCCTCGTCGGGGACCATGACTGGGCCCTGGAAGAAGCACCCCAGCCGGTAGTGGGTTACCTCGTCACGTTCGACGAGGACCCTGTCGAGACGAGGTTGCAGAACAAGCTCGTGATCGACGCCTACCGCCGCTCGCTCGCCGACAAGTTGAAGCCCAGCGAGCTGATCGGGTTCTCGCTCGTCACGTTCGACGGGCTCACCTCACTGCAGGCGGCCGAGCACCTCGGGATCTCGAGCGGAGCTCTCCGCAACGCCGTCTGGAGGGCCCGCCGGAAGCTGCGGCCGCTGCGTGAGGAGCTCGGGCTCGCCTGAGCAGCGTCAGGCACCCCTTCCCCCGGGTGCACGGCCTGTCCTCTGCAGACGGTCCGTGCACACCGAGGGTGGGCTGTATGGCAGCAGCGCACTCCACACGCACACTCGAAACCCGAAGGAGTACAGGTGTCCAGTAGCAAGGACTGGGGCCTGGTGATGCGAACGATCGTCGGTCTTATCGGATACAGGATCTCCCGGATCTTGGATGTCATCCTCATCGCCCTCGTGCCGCTGAAGCTTGCCCTGACCAGGGGCCGCTCTCGCACTGAGCGGGAGCCGGCAGTTCGCCTGGCGCGCCTGAAGTTGGCCGGGGCGATGGCGGCCGTCGTCAACGCGACCCCGCCCACAAAAGGAGAAGCTTCCCGGCCGTAACCACCACTCGGGCCGGGACTCTCGGGGGTAGCCCCGGCCTTGAAGAGTCAACCAACCAGGACCATAGGTGGGTGTTGGTCGGGGAACACCGTCGGGCCGGGGCCCGGAGCAAACGCTTCGAGCCCCGGCCCGACTGGTGTTCGTACGGAAGTACACCAGGTGCACCCGTACCGACCGCCCGACACGGCTGCCACACCACGGGCGGCGGGAACTGCAATCCGGAGGACCGGTTCCATGAAGAGCATGCCCCCTTACACCGCCCTGAGCGATGTTGAGCCGCACTGGGCGAGGGCGGCCCTCGACGAGCACCTCGATGTCACCGGGATCGCGGTGACGATCTTCCGCGACGCGGTTCCTCAGTTCGTCAGCGGCCTCGCCGTCGCGATCGTTCTCGCCGTCGTCGGGTGGTACATCAAGCGGTGGCGGAACCCGCTGCGCCAGTACACCCTCCTCAACAGCGTAGACGCGGACGGGAACCCGGTCCTGCACGTTACGACCCGCTGCCCGGGGACCGTTGTCACTCGCGATGTCGGAAGCGGCCCGGAGCGGTTCGAGCCCACCGACGTGGAGTTGCCCGGCGGCACGTACGTTGCGGAGCCCATGGACCGCTACGTGTAGCGGCCCTCGCAGGGACTGCTACACGTAGCCGTTCCTGCCACTTCTCAGATACAGAGGAGGCGTTGGCCACATGGCGGGCATTCTTTCGTCCCGCCTGGACCACTTGAGACTGAAGAGCCGCCCGATCAATTCCCGGACCGCTGCTCGATGGACGGCGACATCCTTACGCCCACTGCATGCCGAGCTCCCGGAGTGCGGCGAGTTGCTCCGCGGTGAGTTTGTCGCGCCGCGACTTGGTGTTCGAGACCCACACCCCCAGCTTCACGACCACCGGCTCCGCCTCGCCGTCGACCGCGATCGGCTCACCGTGGGCGCGCGGCACCGACCGGGCTGTGAGTGGGCGGTGAGGTGGCAGCGGGTGGGCGTCAGCGGAATCGCGGAGTGGATGTCCTGGTAGCGGGTGCAGGACGGGGCTGTGTTGTTGGTTGGTGAACGTTTAAGCATCGCAACCCGAGATCACAGAGCGCCATGGAAGCCTTGGTTGGCGGACGTCGCGTCGACTCACGCCCCAGCACCGTGTCGAGGGTCGAGTTCGATGCGCTGGCAGAGTACGGCGACTTCGGGGCCGAATCTGACTATCAGCTTGCCGTTCGCCGCAGTCACCGCGAGGACGGGTTCGGGGAAGACGAGTTCCGGGCCGATTTGTTTGCGCGTGGTCAGATCCCACATACTCACGATCCCTTCTTCGCTGCCGATGAAAGCGGTCGGGCGACCATCCAACGCTGCCACCGCCATGGTCCGTGTCAAGTGCGGGTGGCTGGCAAAGGGTTCGCCGACCAATTGATCGGCAGCCAGATCCCAGATCCGCACGGTCCCGTCCGTACTGGCGGTGACGGCGACCGGGCGGCCGTCCACGACCGCCGTCGCGAGCGCGCGTGCGGAATCAAGGCCGGGGAGGTGCGCGACCGCGAGCATCTGGCCGGTGGCCAGGTCCCACTTCCGAACCGTCATGTCGTCGCTGCTGGTGACGGCGATCGGCCGGCCATCTACCACGCTTGTGGCCACTGCCCAGACAAGCCAGGTATGGCCGGTGAGGGGTTCGCCGAGCATCTGGCCGGTGGTCAGGTCCCACACACGCACCGTTGCATCATGGCTGCCGGTGACGGCAACCGGACGGCCATCCAGGTCCGCCGTCGCTAACGCCCAGATCGAATCGGTATGGCCTGTGAGGGGTTCGCCGAGCATCTGGTCGGTGGTCGGGTCCCATACGCGCACCGTCCCGTCGTGGCTGCTGGTGACGGCAACCGGGCGGCCGTGGACCTGCGTCGACGTTGCCGACAGTACCCCGCCGGTATCACCGGTGACGAACTCCCCGATGGCCTGGCCGGTCATCAGGTCGCGCACCGTCCCGTCGTGGCTGCCGGTGAAGGGGATCAGGCGACCGTCCATCGACACCCAGTCGGTGCCACCGGTGAGAAGCTCGCCGGGGACCTGGCCAGCAACCAGGTCCCACAGCCGCACCGTCCCGTTGTAACTGCTGGTCAGGACAGCGGGGCTGCCGTCCACAACCACCGTCTCCACCGCCCCGCCGAAGCGGGCGAAGTGTTCGCCGATGGACTGGCCGGTGGCCAGATCCCACACCCCCACCTCTCGGTGAGAGCCGATGACGGCGACCGGGCGGCCGTCGATCACCGCCGTCTTCAACGCCTTTACCTGGAACCCGTCACCGGTCAGGGGCTCGCCGAGCATCTTGCCGGCGGTCAGGTCCCATACCCGCGCCGTTCGATCGTCGCTGCCGGTGATTGCGATCGGGCGACCGTCCAACTGGGCCGTCGCCACCCTCTCCACCAGATCGGTGTGGCCGGTGAGTGGTTCGCCCATCGTCTGCCTCGTGGCCAGGTCCCACACCCGCACTGTTCCATCGTCGCTGCCGGTGACAGCGATCGGGCGGCCATCCAGGTCTGTCGTTGCTATCGATACCACCCACTCGGTGTCGCTGGTGAGCAGCTTGCCGAGCATCTGGCCGGTGGTCAGGTCCCACACTCCTACCGTGCGGTCCTTGTAGCCGCTGCAGGTGACGGCGATCGGGCGGTCGTCAACAACCGCTGTCGCCACCGCGTGGACCGCGTCGGTGTGGCCGCCGAGCGGTTTGCCGATGGGCTGTCTTGTGGTCAGGTCCCACATTCGCACCGTCGTACCACGGCTGCTCGTGATGGCGATCGGGTGGCCGTCGACCTCCGTCGTCGCTATCGCCAACACCGGTTGGGTGTGCCCGACGAGCGGCTCGCCGAGCATCTCGCCGGTGGCAAGGTCCCACATCCGTACCGTCGTGTCGGCACTACCGGTGACAGCGATCGGGCGGCCGTCGACCTCCGTCGTCGCCATCGCCATCACCGCGTCGGTGTGGCCGGTCATGGTGTACCGGTACCGGGGGTCAACGCAGTTGCCGGTCACCCACTCCACACCCCACCTTGCCGCCAGCGATTCGTGCGCGTTCACGGCCGAGAACCGTGCGGCCAGGTCCCGGTTCCCGTATCGGGCCGCATCCAAGGCCAGCAGCCACCGGCGACTGTCGGTATTCGCGTTCCGGTGCAGGTGCGCCGACGCCCGGTACACCGCCGCAGCCAACATCTCCTCTTCGCCCACAGCACCATCCAGTGCTGCGCACACGTCCCGCGGGTCGGCGTTCACCAACCACGCGGGATCGGAGAGGCACCCACCGGCCGCAACGGACTCACGGTCGCCACCGTACAGATCATGAGACATGCCGCCACGATAGTGCGCCTCTGCGCTGTTCGGCCTACACCCGGCTGTACGGCGCCGCGCCGTTGCGAATCGGCTGCATCTTCACGCGCGACAGATGCAGGCCAGGCCCAGAATCGTATTTCCGAGCGGGACAGGGTGGTTGGTTCTTCCCGTTCCTTGACGAAGGGCCACGTGCTCGACCGGCACCCGTCCAGCGGTGCCCCGTGGGCCGCTGCGCGGACAGGGTCAGCGGGAGAGGTTCGGGTACACAGCCCGAGCCAACTGCTCGGTGCTCGAGCATTCGGTTTGCGGGTAGTCCGCATAGGTCACGTCCGCTTCCCCGAACGAGGTCGGCCACCAGACGATGCACCTGTCGACATTGACGTCCAGGTACTCGTATGCGCCCTTGATGCCCCCGTACGGCACCGCTTTGGGATTCTCGGCCCGCACGTCCGCCATGCTCTGGGTGTCGTAACCGACCGTGAGGTCCGCGCCTTGGTCGTCCACATTCCAGTCGCACCACCGGGAACGCGAATGAACGTTGTCTGTGTGGTGAGTGGGAGTGGAATTCACCTGAAGGGTGTTGAGTTCCGACTGTGGCACGGCCGCGCAGGGATCACGCAGGCCACGCAGCGGGTCAGCAGCATGGTGGCCCGGCCCCCACAGCAGAAGCGGAACCACGGTGGCGACGATCAAAGCGAGGGTTCCCACGCTGACGGCTGCAATCTTGCCCGACTTCGACCTGTTGATCCCTCGGTCCGATACAGCAGCCATCTCAGGCGTGGCCACCGCCTCCCCCGGGGCGGCCCGGCTGGCGGCCCCGGGGGACGATTCAGGCACCGGGGCCTCGGAAGAGGCCGAGGCCGCCGCCTCGAAGTCCGGCACGGTCAATCCGAAGTCCACCGCCGGGGCAGGATCCAGCACCTTGGTCGCCCCGGGGTCTGGCGCCGCCACCGCGAGGTCCGGCGCCGTAGACACAGAGGTCGGGCCCATGCCGTGCGACATGCCGTCCACCATGGCCTTAGCCGCCGGAACGGTGGGGCGCTGGAGCGGGTCCTTCGCCATCAACCGGGTGATCAGCGGCGCCAACCCACCGGAGCGCCGTGGCGCGGGTGGCTCGTTCAGCAGGATCGCGGCGAGCGTCGCGGTCGGGGTGTCGCGGCGGAAGGGCGAGACTCCCTCCAGTGCCTGATACAACGTCACCCCCAGCGAGAAGAGATCGCTCGCCGCCTGCCCGTCCACGCCGCGGGCCCGTTCGGGCGCGATGTACTCAATCGAGCCGATGAACCCGCCGGCCACGGTCAGGCCGGTGTCGGCCTGGTGGACCGCGATACCGAAGTCGGTGAGCAGCACCTGGCCGTCGTCGGCCAGCATCACGTTGTCCGGCTTGACATCCCGATGCACGATCCCGGCGTCGTGAGCGGCGCCGAGTGCCGACAAAAGCGCCGCCGCGACCTTCACGCCGTCCTCCACCGGCAAAGGGCCGTGCGCCGTACCGTGGTCGGCCAACGACGTCCCGATGACCAGCTGCATGACCGTCCAGGGCACGCCGTTCTGGACGACCACGTCGTGCACAGTGACGATGTTCGGATGGTGCCGGAGCCTGGCGGCGTTACGGGACTCCCGCTCGGCGCGTACGATCCGCTCGGCCCGCTCCGCGCCGTTCATCGCCGGAGGCAGCCAGACCTCCTTGACCGCGACCTCGACGCGTAATGCCTCGTCGTGTGCCTGCCAGACCCGCCCGAACCCCCCGGCCCCCAGTCTCCGGACCAGCCGATAACGTCCGCCGATCAGTTGGCCCGGCTCCGCCTCACCCTCCACTGGCCCCACCCGCCCCCCCCGCACGCCGCTTCCGTGGTAGCCCAAGGTACGGCGTCCCTGCCACCTCGCGTCAATGCACCCGGCATTCGGCCGGATTGGCCGCCGGTATGGACGGTCCGCGCCGACGGGGTGGTGGCACCGCGATCAGCCCGTTCAGTCAGGCCCGCCAGTTCGGTGCCAGGCCGCAGCGCGACCACCATGGCCAGCAGCTGCGTGGCAGCGACCCGCCCCCGCATCCAGCCCGGCACCGGCAGCAGCGGCCGGACCACCGCCCACTCCACGTCTGCCTGTGGGGCTCGTAAAGTCATCGCTGCAGGTGGGAGCCCGCGTGCAAGACCCCTCGGCGGTGCCTGGGATGCTGCACCAGTGATCATCCCGCTGCTGTACCGGGCCACCCGGGAGTTGCTGTCCGTGCCTGCGGTCCTGCTGCGCCGGGACACGGCCAAGGACGCCGAACTGCTGGTGCTGCGGCACGAGAACGCGGTACTGCGACGGCAACTCGCCGGACCGGTCCGCTACGAGCCCGCAGACCCGCTCTGGCTGGCCGCGCTGTCGTCGCTGATACCACGCCGCCGCTGGAGCTGTGCCAGGACATTGCCCGGGACAAGACGCTGGCGTGGCTGGAGGATGCGGTCGCACAGATCCGGTGGGGGAGCGGCGGCAAGCGCCGCAAGCCGATCAGGGACGGGCTGATCGTCGCCGTGTTCCGGCACTACGAGTCGAGAGCTGCCGAGTCGAGACCGCTGCTCCACGATCACGCGATGGTGTCGATCCGTGCCCGGCGGCCGGATACCAAGGGGACGTGGGGGAACCTGTCGGCAGACTCGATGCTGGCCCACATTGTCGCCGCCGACACCCTCTACACCCTGCACTTCATGGAGGAGGTGTCCGCCCGGCTCGGGTGGGCCTGGGAGCCCCGCGAGGTGACGCCCGGCCGCAGGCCCGTCATGGAGATCGCGGGCATCGACCAGCGGCTCATCGGCTGGCAGTCGACCCGCCGCCAGCAGATCGAGGACGCGCTGTTCGTCCTCACAGCCGACTATGAGGAACGGCAGGGTCACCCGCCGGGGGAGCAGGCCGCCTACGCGCTGGGCTGCCAGGCCGCCGACCGCACCCGCCCGCCCAAGCGCACGGAACTGCTGTCGCTGACCGAGCTGCGCGAACGATGGCGGGCCTCAGCAATCCAGGCGTTCGGCGCCTGCACCATCTACCGGCTCGCCCAGCGGGCACGGGCGGCGGCCGCGGCCGTGTGGGCGCGGGTGCGGCCAGTGATCGACGTAGCGCTGGCGGTCGTCGACGTCGTCGCCGTGGTCTACGTGATGCGCGGCGCGTTCAACCGCCGGCACCTGCTCGCCGAAGCCCGCCGCCACCTCGCCTACGTCCTGCGTGGCCGGCCCCACTAGGCGGGCCTGGACGAACGGATCGTGCGGGCGGTCGTTGACGACTACACCGGCCCCGTCGGGCGAGGCCGGGTGATGACCGCCGACCTGCGCGCCCTGTACCCGCGCGACACCGAGGACCAGGCCGTGCTGCGCCCGCTGACCCGCAAGCGGACCGCCTCGCCGTACGAGCGGGCCCGCCTCGCCGCCGACGCCCTGGCCGCCCGGGTCCACGCGGTGCGCCGTGCGGAGCGACTGGGCTCTCGCGCCGGCCGCGCACCGTCGCTGTGCCCGCCGTCTCGAGGTCGCACCTGCGGCCGTTCCGCTCCGGTCCGAAGGACGGCCGCCTCCTGGAGCCGGAGACCGGCGTCGACGCGGTGGAGCAGACTCGCCGGACCTTCGAAGCCGCCGCGAAGTTGGCCGCCAGGCTCCAGGACGGCGCGCGGGAGCGCGCCGTCGCCCACGGCCCCCGACCGCAGCCCGCCCCGGCGACGGCCCCGCCGCCGCACACCCGGCAGCCCGGCACCCAGCACAGACCGGGCCGGAACATAGGAGGAGTCGCGTGAGCACCCCGGAAGAACTGCCCAGCCCCGAGGACGCCCTCGCCCGCGCCCATGCGGCCCGCGCGAAGATGGCTGCCGCGCTCGGAGAGGCCCAGGAGTCCGAGCCTGATGAGCCCGTGGGGTGGCAGCCGGTCTGGAAGCGGCCCCGGAAGCCGAAGTCGGAGGCGGCGAAGAAGGCGGAGCTGCGGAAGCAGCGGCGGCGGCTCCAAGATGCCGGATGGCGCCGGTTGGCCGCCGGGCAGTCGCGCCGGCCCCGCTCCCGGCAGAACCGGATCGGCAACGCGGCTGCGCGCCGCGACGCCCGCGCCTCGTCCCGGGTGCGGCACTCCAACGCCTGGCTGTGGTGACGATGCCGGGCATCGTCCACCGAGTGGAAACCGCGATGTTCTGCATCCAGTGGCGATGCACGACATCGGGTGGAGCCCACCCATTCGCGATCGTCTCCGAGCTCTGCGCCGCTGTCCCGTCGCAATTGATCTGGTCCGGCCACTGGGCTGTGAGCTGGGGCGACCAGATGGGTTGAGATCAGTACTCGACGCTGTTCTCAATCGATCTGGTTCGTTGGGATAGTTCCCTCCATCTATCTCAGATGATCTGGTCCGGCAGCAGCGGATATGAGCGTCCCGCCCCACTGCGTTGCGACCGGACCGTGCCTGTCACGGGTTGATCGGTTCGTGCATGGGGGTAGTGAGCGTGCATGAATGAGATCCTGGTGGAAGAGAACTTCGCGCGTATAGACGGCCGCGACATGAACGTCATCCTCGACCTCCTCGACGGGCTGAACCTTGAGGCCGAGCCCACTGCGCCACGCAGCAGCGGCAGGGGCCGCCACTGGGCGCTGACCATGCATTGGCAGCCGGCGGGACCGATCCCGGAGAGTACCGAGGCGGGATTGCCCGACACGGTTGCCAGGATCAGGGACCACTTCGTCGCCGCCGGGAAGCAGCCGCCATCGAGGGTCGCCGTCCACCGTCGGGATGGGTTGGTGCTCTGGACCTTCCAACTGGACGCCGGGTAGGTGATCGGCCAGGGGACGGCGCGTTCCGGCGCGTCGGATATGAAGCCGCGCGCCCGGTGCCAGCCCCACTGTGGCGCGGAGAGCACTGCGGGGCGCCATGACGGTGATGTCCATTCACCTTGTGCCATGTCGCCCGCCGTTCTCCAATGATCTGGTCCGCCACGTGAAGATCTGACCAGATCGGTTGAGACCATGACCAGGTCGAGTAAGGCGGGACAGTCGCCTCCGCCTGACGATCACGGATCGGTAACGGCGCTCGGGGGAGTGTCACACCGTCGGCTTTCGCCACACCTCTAGCAAGTGATGGGGGATTCCATCCGGACCCCCGCGCCACCTGTGTGAGGAGTCTTGTCATGACGTACACCAGCAGCGCCCGGCGGTCCGATCCGGAGCCGCGTCCGGCCTGGACAAGGGGTGCTGAACGCCCTGTGGGCGGCCCGGAATCCAGTGCCGTGAACGGTGCCGCGAACGATTCCAACGTCGTTCCCGTCACCGCAGCTCACACCGCCCGTAAGGAGGCCTCCCGGCACGCTGACACCTCTCTCCTTTCCCCTGAGACGTCGGCGAAGGGGAAGAAGTCCATTCCCACGGCCGGGAAGGTACGGGCCGAGGCGCTGCGGATGCTGGGGTGTGTGCGGATAGCGACGGTCCGGCAGATGGCTTCGGTGATCACGGCGGAGGAGTCGGACGGCCGGTCGTACGTGCGCAGGGCGATGAAGGAGCTGGCGGAGCTGGGGCTGGCGGAGACGAACGGCAAGGCGGGCAAGCACCCGATCTGGAACCTGACCCCGGCGGGGCAGAAGGCTCTGGCCGACGGCAACGAGTTGCCTCTCCGGCCGAGGGCCGGCACCGGAGCGAAGGCCGTTCGAGCCGGGTTCGGTCCGCACGGCGTCGCGGTGACGGACATGATCCTCGCCTTCAGCGGCCGGGACCATCTGACTGACTGGCAGGTGGAGGTCAACCACGCCATCAAGGATATTGGCCTGAGCTTCAACACCGACGCCGTCCTCGCGTGGCCGACCAAGACCAGCGAGGTGCGCCTCTTCGAGCTCGACAACGGCACCATGTCCCAGGCCCGGCTTGCACGTGAGGTCTGGGACTACGAGCGCTACGCCGGGCACCGCGTCTGGGAAGGAGCCCGCGGCACGATCGGCGGGACGTATCCGTTCTGGCAGCGCCACCGCTACACCCGCTCGAAGACCTTTCCGCGGCTGCATGTCGTCCTGGCGGGAAAGGCGGAGCACCTGCTCGACAACCGCCTCCAGGCGCTCGCCGCCGACGTCCGGGGCATCGCCGTCGCGGTCTGGGTGAACACCCTGCCCCGGCTGCAGCGCGGCGAGCCTTGGTACGAGATCGGCGTCGACGACCCGGACCGGCGCCGTCGGCGCTACCCCGAGCCCGCCGGGCGCTGACGTCCGGGCCGGGCAAGCCCTCCGCGCGAGGGGGCCTGCCCGGCGCCCGGCGACCGGGCTACGCCATGGCGGCGGCCACGGTCTCCAGCACGGAGCGCTGGCGGGTGTCGATGGGTACGTCGGCCTGGCGCAGCGAGCGCAGCGTGGTGCCTTCGGCGCACAGCCTGCGGTCGAGCGTTCCGCTCGGACTGCACTGTCCTTCTTCCAGGGCGAAGTTGCCGTCCCGGATCGCGATGGGGTTCTTCTGCACGCGGATGACGGATGCCGGAAGGTTCGGTGTACGAACGTACGGAACCCTGCCAATGCCCGTGTGCTCAGGGTCGGCGAAGTCCCACACGGACTGGATCCCGCCACGCCTCCGGAACCTTTCGCGTGCCCGCATGCCGCGAGTGGTCTGCGCACTCAGCTGGGGCTCGTAGCCCAGAACGATGCCGTTGGCGCCGCTGATACGAACATCCAGACGTGCACGCCCGTCGGCCGCCGTTGACTCGATATCGGCCCGGTATCCGTGATCCTCGGAGTCCTTCGCGACACGTTCCTTACGGGCGAGGTGCTCGTCGGACTCGTGGCTGATGTGCTTCTCGCCACGCTTCCGGTAGTGAGAGGCGAGCCAGACCCCGTTGCGTTCGACGAGGTACATGGGGACGCGTCGCCCTCGAAGGTCCCGGCAGTCGGGGCAGATCAGCCCGCGGCGCTCAACCGGAACACGGCCCCGCATGCGAAGGAGCTTGTCCAGGAGGTTCTCGCCGTGCGGTACGCCAAGGTCGGCTCGGTCCAGATCGAGATTGAGACCGGCCGGTTCGTAGTAGACGGGATTACGGACCAGTTCTTCGTCGCTGTCGACCTCGAGGTCGTCGTTCATCAGCACTCCCCGCAGCCATACGAGTAGGGGCAACAACGCTACGGGCCAGCACTGACAACCGGCACTGAATTCAGAGAGGGCCGGGTCGGTCACAAGGGCCGACCCGGAAGGGCGCCCCGCCTCCGTTGAAGAAGCCGGCCAGCACCAAGGAGAAGATCCTTCAGGCGCTCGAAGAGGCGACCACCGATCCGCTCCGACTCGAGATCCACTACCTGGACAAGGACCAGCTCTCCACCGTCACCGGCGCCACCGGATCCACCCTCAACAACGCCCTGACCGACCTCACGAAGGCCCGGGAGATCCACCGGCCGATCGAGAACGGCAAGGAGGTCACGGGAAGTACGGCATCGGCCCGGCCCCAGAGGCGACGGAGTAGCCACAGCTCATGGGCTGCCCCGTACTGCCCGCGCCACCTGGTTCACGGTGACCGCCCGCCTTCCCGGCGGGCGGTTCGCTATCCGCTCAACTCGCACCACCGCCAGTACTCCGTGCAGTGACCGAAGTGACCAGACCTCAGCACTGTGAAGCTGGCGAATCACCGGGGCATACCGGCCCGGACAAACAGCCCGCCGTACGCCACGCTGGTACTGCACGGCCCGGACTGCCGAGTCTCACGGTGTCCCCGCGCCCGGATGACGCACAACGGGCCGTGCCACAGACCACCACACCCGAGCCCACCGTGCGGCAACCCCCAGCCGCACAGCGGCTCAACCCGGCCCCATCAGCAACCCAGCTGGTGGGGCCGACGCGTGCCACGACACGCCCTTCGCGAGAACGACAAGGAAGCGCGATGGGAGTCACTGTCAGGGTCCCGAGCCTTCGGAAAGCCTCGAAGGATCTTGTGATGCCCAGTGCCAGAGAATCCGACCATTGTTGTACTAGAATGTCCTAAATTTCCCTCTGGTGTCACCAAGTCGCCCGCAAGGCCGTAGGCCTGACGCACCGTCCAGCTAAACCTCACCAACGCAAAAGGAGCCCCGCATCCTCGACGCGGTTTCCTAGGCCATGAGTCGAGAGGGCTCCTCGCGCGGCGTCCAGCATCAGCAAGATGGGAGGACTCCGAATGGAGAGTAACGCAGAACACACTCCTCAGCGCGTTAACTTGGCCAAGCGCAGCAGATCAGCGGCCCGTCACCTGCGGAAATGGGTGGCCAGCCACGGACGCGGCGCCCAGACAAGCTTCATGTGCGGCGTGGCGTACCGGCTCGGCGACTTCGCAACCGGCCTAGTCATCGCGTGGCTGATCGCCCGGTACTGACCCAAGCGGGGTGAGGCCAGCGTTACGACGTCAGCCTCGCCCCGCCCATCTGCCCCAGCCCGCACTGCCGGGCCCTTCGTCACGAAGCCCCCGGGTGCTCCCGGAACCACGCCACCATCTGCTGCAGGGGCTGCGACACCGCGAACGAGTTGCCCTTCGCGCCCAGGTTGTCC
Organism: Streptomyces sp. NPDC101194; assembly: GCF_044767885.1. NCBI lineage: Bacteria > Bacillati > Actinomycetota > Actinomycetes > Kitasatosporales > Streptomycetaceae > Streptomyces > Streptomyces sp. NPDC101194. The sequence goes on along the minus strand of NZ_JBIWOS010000017.1, from coordinate 4,359 downwards.
ATGCCGTAGTGCTCGGCGCGCTTCTCCGCCAAGTTCACAAACCCGATCGGCTCCTGGTACTTCGTCGGGTCCTCGGCCTTCATTGCCGTCCGCACGTCCTTCGCCGCATCCAGCTTTGCGGTCACCAGGTCCTGGCACTCGTCCGCCGTCTCGCACCCTGGAGCCGCGGCCGCCGAGTACGCGTCCAGGGCCTCGCTCACCCCGATCACGGACGCGCTCGGCGACGCCACCGGCTTGCCACCATCCTCACCCTCGCTGCTGCCAGACCCGCACCCAGCCAGGCCCGTGCACAGCACGACCACGACCGCCCACCCCACTACGCGCGTACGTCTCATGCCGCGCAGGTTCCCACCCACCACGGGCAGGGGGAACCGAAACCCGAACATCAGGGATCATCAAGACAGGCGCGGGGCCTGACAACCACACACGCGGGAGCCCCGACCGCCATGCCAGTCTCCAAAGCCAAACTCGCCGAAGTCGCCGAACGCCGCGCCAAGCTCATTAAGCTCCGCCGCGCCTGCGTCCCCTTCGAAGACCCCCGCATCCTCGCCCTCGGCTACACCACCCGCGGCGCCGCCACCAAGGACTTCTACCGGGCCCTGTGCGAACGCCGCGACGAACAAACAAGCCGCCGAAGCGTCCGCCTACCGGCAGGAAGAGAACGAGCGCCTCGACGCCCTCCTGGCAGCCGTATGGGACAAGGCCACCACGCCCAGCCCCGTCTTCGACAGGGAAGGGATCGAGGTCACCCGGGAGATCGGCCTGAAGGCCGTCGACACCGTCCTCAAGCTCATGGACCGCCGGGCCAAGCTCAACGGCCTCGACATGCCCGTGCGAACCGAATTGTCCGGCCCCGACGGTGGCGCCGTTCCGTTCGGTAACGGCAGCCTCGCGGAACTGACCGCCCTCATGGGCATCGCCGGCCAGGCCGACACCGATCAGCACGGTCCGGAGGACACCGGTGACAACAGCGACGGGTGACCGTCTCGAGGGCGCTGTCCTCAGTCACTACCGCACCCTTTCCGTGCAGGAGCGTCGCCGTATCGCCGAACAGGCCAGCCCCGACATACGGCTGCGCCTTGCCTGGGTGGAACGGCAGATGGCGATGGACCGCTCCCCGGGAGCGCTCGCCGCGGTACTCACCGAGGGAAGGGAGAAGCAGGCACCACACCTGGACATGATCGATGACGTGTTCCAGCGGATTGCCGCAGGCGAGCGGATGCAGGTGATGATTACCTGCCCGCCCCGCCATGGGAAGAGCCAGCGTGCCTCCCGGTGGGGGCCCCTGTGGTACCTGCGCCGCAACCCCACCGCCCGCGTCATGCTCGCCTCCTACGGCGCCGAACTCGCCGACGACCACGGCCGCTGGGTACGAGACCAACTCCGCGAGCACGGCGACACCCTCGGCGTCCGCCTCGACCCCGCATCCCACGCCGCGAACCGGTTCGACCTCGAAACACCCCGCGGATCCAGCGTTCGCGGCGGCATGGTCACCGCCGGCGTCGGAGGATCGCTGACTGGAAAAGGATTCTCGCTTGGCGTCATAGACGACCCGTTCAAAGGAGTTGCCCGGCTGCGACCTGCAGGACGTCGACCTCGGCACGTTGCACCACCTCATCAGAGGCGAATCCCTGACGACAGCGCAGGCCGCCCGTCGCCTCGGCGTCAGTCATGACACCGTCCGGTTCGTCCTGCAGGAGCAGCCAGCCCCTCCCAGCGGGGCGAAGAGCGCGAAGTGGGAGAGAGGAGCGACTGTCCGCCGGGCTCGCGCCGCGCTCCCCAGGGAAAAGTTCGCACGCTTCTACCTCGACGAATACCGCTCGCTCAAGTGGATCGCGGAGCACATCGACGTGAACGCCGAGGCGATCAAGGTCCTGGTTCGTGAATACGGCATGAAGCGCGACGGCAAAGCCACCCGCTGGCGCCAGATCGATCTCGACTGGCTCCGCGACCAACGCGCCGCTGGACGCACCTGCCGCGAACTCGCAGAGGAGACCGGCTTCTCGCTCGGAATGATCAGCTACCTGGGCCGGCGGCACGACCTTCCCGGTCAACGGCCCGCCCAGAAGGGCTGACCTGCCCCGCCCTGGGGCCCCGTGACAGCCGCGCGCCTCACCCCGTGCCCAAATTCCTGCCTACGCTCCCACGCGGCCTGCAGTTGGGCACACAATCGATCAAGGCAACTCATCACCCAGGAGGACCAAAAGTGTCGTGGCCGACCTGCACCAAGGCGCAGGAAGAGCAGATCACGAAGCGCGCCCTCGGACGCATCCTTGAGATGGGCATCTACCTCAACCACCACTCGACATTCCGCCCCGAGGCGACCGCCGCGTACCAGCTCGCCGAGGTCGAAGCACTCCGCTGCCTCGACGACCTGCCCGACGACGTACGCGCCCTGCGCATCCGGGACCTCGACGAGATGTACCCCGAGACCCCCACCCCGGTACAGGCGGCCGTCAAGACCTTCGCGGCGGCGCCCGCAGAGGCAGCGAAGCGGCACGAGGAGGAGGTAGCCCGCTTCAACGCGACCGGCCAGTAGCGGCCCCGGCCGATGTCGGCGCCCGTCCCGATCCGACCTCGGGGCGGGCGCCGCCGCGTTCCAGAGTGGTGCACGAACCGCACCCGCGGGCATCCTCAAGAAGGCCGGGGCGTCACGGGTGTTCACGAGTAGATCTGAGCAGCGACATCTCAAGCCATCAGAGATCGCTTCCCATCCACCAGCTGATCGTTTCCCAGCACTTGGGCCGGTGGCCCGGGTTGATGTCAGAAGGCTTCCGCTTTCCGAACGTGATCGTGTGGTTCGAGGTTGGTGGGCGTGAACTCCGCCTGTGGGTGGGAGAGATGGGGCGGTTCGTCTGCTCGTCTTGTCCGTGGAGGTGGCTGTGCCGTCGGTGCTCGGAATGCTGGAGGCCCGGGAGAAGAAGTCTTCATGCGCCGACGCCGCAGCGATCACCCGATCTAGCACCCAGTTCGACTGGCCACACCCATCGACCGGTATGCGGAAGCCTTCTCAGAGACAGGAGCGGCAGCGGGGTGGGGGGGGCCCCCCGGGGGGCCCCCCCCCCCCCCCGGCGGGGCCCCCCCCCCCCCACGCCCCCCCCCCCCCCCCCCCCCCCCGCCCCCCCCCCCCCCGGCCCACCCCCCCCCCCAAACACCCAACCCCCCCCAATTGCCGCCGCCCCACACCCTCCCCGCGTTCGGGCAACCCCTTCACCCAGCGGGCCGGGGGGGGGGGGGGGGCCCCCCGGGGGGCCCCCCCCCCCCCCGCCACGGGAGTGGCACTACCGCCCAATGGTCACCAGTCCACCGATACTCCCGGGGTCCCGAAGGTCCCTTGTGGAAGTCGAATCGCCCCAAGCACATCTGTGTCGGTAGCCGCCTTGGCTAGACCCTGCGGTCGGTTCGCCGACCCGCTACGGCAACATCCCAAGCCAGCTCAAGCAGTTCATCAACTCGACGGGTGACCTGAGGCAAGCAGGGGCGAAGAAGCTCGCCAAGTAGCGAACCGGTCAGGTCGCCTGAGCGGGTCGCTTGAGTAGGTCACCATCTGTCCTATATGGCCTCTAGTCTGCGGTTTATGCAGAAACATGAGGGCGGCGTCGAGATCCTTGTCCCCGCGAGCCCGGCCGAGCTGGAGGCGTGGCTCGAAGAGCATCACGGGGAGAAGGCCGCGCTCTGGGTGAAGATCGCCAAGAAGCATACCGGCATCTCGTCGCTCACCTGGGAAGAGATGGTCGACACGGTGCTCTGCTTTGGCTGGATCGACGGTCAGCGACGAGGCTTCGACGACTCGTACTTTCTGCAGCGCACGACACCCCGCCGCCCCCGCTCCGCCTGGTCGCAGGTGAACGTCGACAAGGCCGAGGCCCTGATCGCGGCAGGCCGGATGCGCCCCCGCGGCCTGGCCGAGGTCGAGGCGGCGCGGGCGGACGGCCGCTGGGAGACGGCATACGCCTCGCAGAAGAACGCCACCGCACCACCGGATCTCATCGAAGCCCTCGACGCGAACCCTGCAGCGCGGGTGTTCTACGACACGCTCGGCAAGTCCGACCAGTTCGCCCTGCACCTCGGTCTGGTCACCGCCCGTACCGAGAAGACGCGGCTGGCCCGCTTGGAGCGGATGGTGGCGTCGATGGCAAGGTCCGAGCGGCCATCATGATCGACCGCTCGGTCAACGCGCAGATCAAGGGCATCAAGGCCCGCGGAGGCTCTTAGACCGTGTCCTATGTGGTGATCACTCGTTGGGCTGTTCATGGGGCGGGAAACGTGGAGTTGGATTGTTCCGGACGGGCTGTGGGAGATCGCGAAGCCGTTGATCCCGCCGTCGAAGGTGCGTCCGCAGGGCGGCGGGACGCAGGA
>NZ_JBIWOS010000016.1:97675-105620 GCF_044767885.1 Streptomyces sp. NPDC101194 | reverse complement strand
GACGCGAGAGAACCGACCGCTTGACGTGATCGCCACACCCGGATCATGCCACCAGTCAGCAACGACGCCTCACCCGCTATCACGCACCAACTCGTTACTGATCATTTCAGAATGAGTGTGCTTGAGGGGCTTGGCAGTTGGGCGTGAGGGCGGCAGAGTTCTGCAGGTGCCGGATGATCTTGTGCCTGATGACCTGTGGGAGCGGGTAGCCCCGCTGCTTTCTTCCCGCCCACCGTGGCGCCGACGGTATCCGGGTCGGTTGCCGGTGGACGACCGAGCTGCCCTGCGTGGGATCGTTTACGTGCTGTGCAAGGGCGTGAGCTGGGCGGATGTTCCTGCGGAGAGGTCCGGCTGCAGCGGGGTGACCGCTTGGCGGCGGTTGAGGGACTGGCCCGAGGCCGGTGTCTGGCCTCGTCTGCACGAGGTCCTTCTGGCGGAGTTGCGGGCGGCCGGTCTGCTGGACATGGATGACGCGGCAGTGGACGGCTCGCATGTCAGGGCGCTCAAAGGGGGGCTCACGCCGGACCTTCGCCGGTCGACCGCGCGCGTCCGGGCAGCAAGCACCACCTGATCACCGACCGGCACGGAACACCGCTGGCGATCTCGCTGACCGGCGGAAACCGGCATGACGTCACCCAGTTGATGCCGCTGCTGGACGCGATACCCCGCATCCGCGGTGTCCGGGGTCGTCCGCGTCACCGGCCGGGCCGACTGTACGCCGACCGCGGCTACGACTACGACAAGTACCCCCGCCTCCTCCGGGCCCGCGGCATCACGCCGAAGATCGCACGCAAGGGCACAGCCCACGGCTCCGGACTGGGCAAGACCCGCTGGGTAGTCGAGCGCACCTTCGCCTGGCTCCACCAGTTCAAACGCCTGCGGATCCGCTACGAGATACGCGCCGACCTCCACCTCGGCCTACTCCAACTCGCCTGCAGCATCATCTGCTTGAGAAGACTCCGGACCTCATTCTGAAATGATCAGTAAAGCGGGTGTCGCAGGTTCGAATCCTGTCGAGTGCGTACAGGCAAGAGGCCCCGGAGTGATCCGGGGCCTCTTGCGTTTCAGGGGCCTGTTGGATGATGGGGGCAACGGGCGGCGTTCGCATGCCGTTTCAGGGGTTTCAGGGGTACGTCCGTCGGCTGGGCGTAGGGGGGAGCAGGTGGTGTCGCAGGGGCGGGATCGGTCCTTTCTCGACAGCGACGGCTGGACGGTGGTGCGTCTCGTCGCGGCTGTGTGGGGAGCTGCCAGTAGCAGCAGTGCGGCGTGGGTGCGTGTGGTGTGGCTGGTGATCGGTGCTGGGACTGCCTGGGACCTGGTGCGGGATCTGGTTAGGCGACGCCGGCAGGGCGGGTCCGGGGTCGCCGACGTCCGTGACTGACATCGCTGACAGCCTCGGGAAGGGAGAGGGCGGCAACACCACCGCACCGGCCCGGAAGTAGCGCATCCCCGGAGCCACGATCCGATTGTTCGCCCAGGTCAGCGCCCGAGGCAGCCATAAATGATCGCAGCTTCCCAAGCCCAGGGCCTACAGTGCTGCCAGCCGTGAGAAGGGAAGGGCCGTGAGCCGATCATGGTGGTTGATGCAGGGGGACGTGCACGTTGGCACCCTTGTGCTCGACCAGGTAGCCCAGCCGTGGTTTGAATGTCGCTTCAGGCCGACGTCCGCTTGGGAGCCAATGCGACCCACCGTGGAAGCATGGACCAGAGCCGTGGAGAGCAACGATAGCGACGAGGACGCGATCATCAGGGCCCTGGAAGCTGTCGACGCTCTCAAACCGGCCCTGGTCTCAGTCCCCGACTCTGAGACGATCGAAGACTTCCTCATCCACGTCGAAGGCGGCACCGCGCGGTTCCGCTACTGATGGCCCCGGACCTCCCTTGTGTCCCCCACGGCTGACATCACGTAGCCGAGCAGTCGCGGCCCAGGGCGTCAAGGCCGTTCGTACAGTGGCGCGCTCCACCTTGACGCCCTGAACCACGCCCGCTCCACGGTCTGTGGGTCGAAGGCGGACGGGATGGGAGCTGGGGTGAGTGGTGGGGCGAGTTGGGGGTTAGCGGGCGAACCGCCGATCTTCGGGCTACCTCGCTCCGCGCGAGGTGCCCTGGGCGCTGGTCCGGCGCGTTGGACGGTGACGGAAATTCCGTGCAGATGCAACCGTCGGGCACCCTGCCGAGTCCTTCACCACGTCGCGAACGAGCTGTTCGACGTGGAAGGAGATGCCACATGGCACGACAGCGCGCGGAGCGCGGAACCACGGAAGGTGAAAGACAGCGGCGGATACGCCGAGCTGCCGTCGCCGGTGGTACCACGGCCACTTGTCTCGCGGCCGCGTTCATCGCCGTCAAGGGCGTCGCGGGGGCTGCCCGCGGCGTCCCCTGGTTGATCGTGGTGCCGCTCACCGTGGTGTGCAGCGCCTTCGCCGGCTGGGCGGGGGCGAGGACCGGCCGCGAGAACGCGATCCGTGCGGAGACGCTTGGACCCGGTGAGAGGCTGGTCAGCACCTACACCGTGCGGCCGCCATTCACGCCCAGGCGGGGCCCGACCCCGTACGAGAACCCGCCCTTTCAACTGCTGCTGACCTCCCGGCACCTCCAGCTCTGGGAGCACTCCAACCTGCTGTGGGCTCACCCCTGGGCCGAACTGCGCCTGGCCGTCGACGGGCCGCGCCTGAAGATCTACCACCGGGGTGAGGAGGCTGGCTTCATGATCCTCGAACCCCCGGGAACGCCCCTGGAGATCCAGCTCGCGGCCCGCCGCCTGGGCGCGTCCTGACGGCGACTAGACCTTCGCCTGAAGGCCGTCGAGCCCCTTGATGACAAAGTTGGGCTTGCGTTCGGCTCGGGCGCCAGGCTCAGCCGCGGTGCCTTCTCCAGGAGGGCCGTCATCGCTCCACGCTCCTAAAGCAGTGGCTCCCTGGCAACCAGCGGCAGCGGCCAGCCGGCGCAGGCCACTAGGCGCTGTTTCTCGGATCATGTTCGGAGCCAGATCATGAGGGCTGCGAGGGTGACGGTGCCGAGGTAGATGGAGGCGCGTTTCTCGTAGCGGGTGGCGACTGCGCGGAAGCCCTTCAACCGGTTGATGGCGCGTTCGACGGTGTTGCGTTTCTTGTAGTGCTCGCTGTCGAACCTGGTGGGCCGGCCGCCTCGAGAACCTCGGTTCCGCCGGTGTCTCTGCTGGTCGAGACGTTCGGGGATGGTGTGTGGGATTCCGCGTCGTCGCAGGTAACGGCGGTTTCCCCGGGATGTGTAGGCCTTGTCCGCCAGGACGCGGTCGGGCTTGGTGCGGGGTCGGCCGACTCCGGTGCGGGGCACGGAGACCTGCTCCAACACGCGCTCGAGTTGAGGGCCGTCACCGTAGTGTCCGGGTGTCAGGACGAACGCGAGGGGGCGGCATCGCCCGAACGGGCCCCAGCAGCCGGACGGTACAGCCCGAAGACAGCCCAGCAGGACGTCAGTCAGTGGCAGAGCCACGACCACCGGGAACCCGCTACGAGTATCAATGTCAGTGGCATTGAGTACGGTCTACCTATGGATCCTCAGAAGGCAGGAGACGCACGGCAGGCGTGGGGCCGGGTGACCGCGTGGCTTCAACATCATGCCCCTGATGTGTTCGCTGCTCTCGGCGGCCCGGGGAGTCAGGCGGCCATCTACAAAGCCGAACTGCGCATGGGCCTAAAACTGCCAGAGCAGCTGCGGCAGTGGTTTCTGGCTCACGACATCGATGCAGGTCGGCAGCCTCATGCCGGATCGGGTCTGGTGGCGCTGGGGTGCCCGGGCGTCCTCCCCAGTGGCGGACTCCTTCTGGGCCTCATGGACGTCGAGCGTGTCTACCTCCACAAGATGGCCATGGCGGAATTGGCACCGTCCGGCGATACTGACTACCCGTCCTGGCGCAGGGAGTGGGTGCCGATCGTCTCGGAGCTCGACGGTGTCTACGGGAAGTTCGTGAACACGAGCACCGGTACGGTGGGGTCTTGGAGCGAGGGGTCGTTCCCTGAAGACAGCGAGTACGCCTCGTTGTTCGCCTTCTTTCAGGATGTGGCTGACCAGCTTGAGGGAGTTTCTTCGGGTGCCTGGGGCGGACCTGGCAGGGCCCGTGGACGCAATCCGCGTCCGGAGGATGAACCCGTACGTCTCTGGGCTCGTGCGAACGGCTACCTGGTCAATGACCGCGGACGTATCCCCGCAGCCATTCTCGAGGCGTACGAAGCATCACGGTGAGCGCCGGGTCCGAAGGTATGGGTCACAGCCAGCCGTTGATCGCGGCGATGAGGACTGTCGCCTCGTAGCGGACTGCGAGCTTGTCGTATCTGGTGGCCACGGCCCGGTGTCTCTTGAGGCGGCTGATGCCGCACTCGACCGCGTGCCTGCCGCGACGAACGGTTCGCGGCCCTGGAACAGCGCCCCGTGATCCAAGTGGAAGACCGTGGCTGCCGACGCATCATCGCGTTTCCCGTGTCCCGCCGCGGGGTGCTGCCGCGTCGGGCACGCTCAGTCGTCGGCTCCTTGATCCTCGTGGCTTCGCGGGAGAGTTAGCGAGATCGACCACATACCTGCGATCAAGCCGAAGCCGTAAGGCAGGCCGTCCCATGGCTGCGGCAACGCATGTTGGAGCACGGTCGTCGCCGTACAGATGGACACGAGTGCCAGGATCAGCAACGGGCGTCGAACAACGTGCCTGACTATCGTGATGAACGATGCGCCGAACCGCTTCAGTCTCCCTGGTTTCATGTCTGGGACTGTAGTGATGCCTTCTCGCACCGTCGCCACTCACACCAATCCACCACTCACCCCAGCTCCCGTCCTGTCCGCCTTCGACCCACACACCGTGGAGCGGGCGTGGTTCCTGGCGTCCAGGTGGAGCGCGCCACTGTACGAACGACCTGGACGCCAGGGGCCGCGTCTGCTCGGCTCTGCCCGGGGCGAAGGCGGTCGGGATGGGAGCCCCACGACGCTCGCCACGCCCCGGCCGGCACTCGCGAACGGTGCCCCTCCCATCCCGGAGTCTGAGCGCCCCCGCGAGGCATGTCTTGAAACCGCAGGCTTGGTTCTCGTCTCATGCCCCACGGCCTATCCAATGCGGGCGCGCGTCGGCGGCGGCAGCGCCGAACGAGCTGAAGGCAGGAGCGCGGGCGCAGCCAGAGCCGGGAAGCGCGCCCGGCGGAGCGGAGCGCAGCCGGGTGCCTTGATGAGGTAGAGAAACCCGTAACAGCTCAGACAGGCAGCGGTTCAGGGCTGGGAGCCTCGTCGGTGAAACCGTGCTCGGCAAGCCGGGCGGGACGCTGAGCAAGCCAGCCGGAGACTCGCGGGCCGCCGTTGACGGCGCCGCCTTCGAGGACGGTCCTGACATGCTCGAAGCCTTGATCCAGGTAGTACCGCTGGAGGCGCGCGTTGGTCGTCCAAGCATCAAGGCGGAGCCACTTGGTGGAGGCTCGGTAAGCGCGATCGCCCGCCCATTCCAAGAGCCTGCCGCCGAGGTTCTGCCCCGCGCACTCCTGCGCAACAGTCAGTTTGTTGATGAACATCGAGGGCTCGCTCAGCTCGGCCTCCGACCACAACCCCTCTTCTGCCTCTGCGGTAAGAATGATCGTTCCGGCGGTCTTGTGATCAGTCTGCGGAGTTGCTCTGCTTGAGGTCATACCCGTCGCGATGGGTGAGGACCTCCTCCATGTGGCCCTCCGCCCATGCCTTGATCGGCCGGGGGGCCGGCCACTGAGTGCACCCGATGCCGCGCACCCGATGTCGTGGTGCGCACCGACGATGACCGGCTCGGCTGGCGTACTCCCCCCGATGACGAATCACTGTCGGTGGGCCGTGCCAGAATCACGCCTCGACCCCGGATGACGCGGGAAGGCGAGACAGTTCATGGTGATATCAGCGGTTTTGGTGGCGGAGACAGTGGTGTGGCAGTCGGGGGACGGGCTTGTGCCGCGGACGCCCGGAGCGGAGTTTGTCGGCCTGTTGAACGGCGGGCACGTCGAAGTCTTCGCGCTCGCCGGGGCGGCGAAGGGGAGGTGCGGGCCTGCGCACGCTTTCCGGTTCCCGACACTCAGGAGACAAGTGACTTCACGGTGTCCTGGGCGATCGCGCCGGATGCTTCGTTCGCTGTGTTCGGAATGCCGCAGGGGGTCCTCGCGGTCGGGGCCGAAGGAGTCGAGCGCTGGGTTCACCGGCAGGGAACGTCGGAGGAGGACTTGGTCCACCGGTCCTGCGTGGTAAGCCGGGACGGAAAGTATGTATGGGCACTTGTCGTGGATGACGAAGACCCAGACGACGGCGATTTGTGGGCGGTGCTGGATTCGGTGACGGGCGAGGTGATCGCTCAAACCGCGTTGGAAGGCATGACCGAGTACTACGCCACCCAATCCCTGCACCCGGACGGCGTGCACGTCCTGCTCTCCATCGGTGAGGGGCAGAACGGCTGTTACACGTACTGGAGCCGACTTCCCGAGGAAGCGGACGGCGAGAACGTCGACGAAGACGAAGGTCGGCCGCCGTTGCTCGACTATGACGGTCTCGCGGACAACAAGCGGGTCCTGCTCGACATATCGCCTGACGGCGGGGAGTTCCTGACGGCCGGATTCAACAAGGATCTGCATCGGTGCCGCTTCCCCGATGGCGAGGACCTGGCGACCCTGGCCCGGAACCGCGTACCGCTCAGTTCGCCCAAGGACGACGGCTGGGTGACCTGGGAGGGCGGATATCTGACGGCGGACACCTGCCTGGTCGTCTCGTCCTGTGCGGACGAAAGCCTGCCGCAGCCCTCCCAGCACTGGGTCTACCAACTGTCCTCGGACGAGCTGCAAGGCCCCGTGCTCTATCCCTCGTCGGACACCCATCGCGTGGTGCGCTGCCTCGGCGACGGAACCTGGCTCACCACGGACGCGGCGGGAACGGGCTTGCTGCGCTGGCGTTTGTGACCGGTACACATGGTGTAGCGCGATCAGCTGCGCTCCTCCGGTGAGAAGCGCAGCCGGTTATACCTGCGGCGAAACGGACCGCCGGAAGAGCGAGCCGTCACGAGCAGTGGGGGGCTGGCTAGACCTGCACGGTGAGCCGGGCCTGGTCGAATCGGTGGGCGGCGAGGTCTTCGGAGCGGGTGAGCCAGTAGAGGGTGCCCTCGTCGCCCCAGGTCATCTCCGCGTCGCTGTCGCTGCCGAACTGGGCGAGCAGGGGCCAGCGTTCGGCTTCCTGGTCCAGCGGTTGGTCGCCCCACTCGTGCATGCCGCTGAGCGTCGAGTTCGCGATCTCGTACTCCACCGGGCCTTGGAAAGCCACGGCGTGGCCGCCGATCTGGTGGTCGATTTGGGTGTGCAGGTGTCCGAAGGCGCGGACGAACGGTTTGAGCTCGGCCGGGGTGTCGCGGGGATGAGGCCAGTGCCGGGTGTCGCTGCCACGCCCCGCCCGACACCCGGTTCGCACCAACCAACGATGCCCCCGATCCTATGAGCACACTCTGGTTCCGGGCTCTGGAATGGTGCCGGATGCGCGTGTACGCACGTGTGGCAGGAACCTCCGGGCTGGCCGACCAGGCCGGCCAGCCGCGCGCACCCGGCCCCATCACCACCCCGAACAGCTGACGTCGGCGTGCCCCAGGCGTCGGCTGCCGTGCGGCGGATACCCCGGGATGCACCGTGCAGGGACATGTCAGCAGCGGGTCAGTACTGCCACCTCTTGGCCGAACCCCACCACCAGACGACCGTCCGGGGAAACGGCCACGGTGTTCACCCCTGCTGGAAACACCAACTCCCGGTCCACGAGTCGGCCGGTGGCCAGGTTCCATACTCGCGCCGTATAGTCATCGCTGCCGGTGACGGCGACCGGGTGGCCGTCCACCACCCCCGTCGCCACCGCCCTCACCCCGCTGGTGTGGCTGGTGAAGGGCTCTCCGATCGGTTGGCCGGTGGCCAGGTCCCACGCCCGCACCGATCCGTCCCAGCTG
>NZ_JBIWOS010000016.1:30392-97577 GCF_044767885.1 Streptomyces sp. NPDC101194 | reverse complement strand
TGCCGGTGACGGCGACCGGACGGCCGCCCATCATCGTCGTCGCCACCGCCACCACCGCTTCGGTGTGGCTGGTGAAGGGCTCGCCGATCTGTTGGCCGGTGGCCAGGTCCCACACTCGCACCGATCCGTCCCAGCTGCCGGTGACGGCGACCGGACGGCCGCCCATCATCGTCGTCGCCACCGCCACCACCGCTTCGGTGTGGCTGGTGAAGGGCTCGCCGATCTGTTGGCTCGTGGCCAGGTCCCACACTCGCACCGATCCGTCCCAGCTGCCGGTGACGGCGACCGGACGGCCGTCCACCACTGCCGTCGCCACCGTCACCACCGCTTTGGTGTGGCCGCTGAGGGGTTTGCCTACGGGCCGGCCGGTGGCGAGGTCCCATACACGCGCCGTGTGGTCATTGCTGCCGGTGACGGCAACCGAACGGCTATCCACCATGCCCGTCGCCACCGCCACCACCGCTTCGGTGTGGCCGGCGAAGGGCTCGCCGATCTGTTGGCTCGTGGCCAGGTCCCACACTCGCACCGACCCGTCCCAGCTGCCTGTGACGGCGACCGGGCGGCCGTCCACCACCGCTGTCGCCGTCGCATTCACCTCGCTGGTGTGGCCGGTGAGGGGGCTGCCGACCGGGCCAATGGCCCACTCCCACACCCGCGCCTTGTGGTCATCGCTGCCGGTGACGGCAACCGGACGGCCGTCCACTACCGCCGTCGCCACCGCCAACACCGTGTCGGTGTGGCCGGTGAGGGGTTCACCGAGCGGCCGGCGGGTGGTCAGATCCCACACCCGCACCGTTTTGTCGCTGCTGCCGGTGACGGCGACCGGGCAGCCGTCCGCCGCTCCCGTTGCCACCGCCACCACCGAACCGGTGTGGCCGGTGAGGGGTTCACCGACCGCCTGGCCGGTGGCCACGTCCCACACCCGCACTGTCCCGTCGTCGCTGCCAGTAACGGCAATTTGGCGTTCCTCCACCACGGCCGTCGCCACCGCCAACACCATGTCCGTGTGGCCGGTGAGGGGTTCACCGACCGCCTGGCCGGTAGCCAGGTCCCACACCCGCACCGACCCGTCGTCGCTGCCGGTGACGGCGACCGGACGGCCCGCCAACACCCCCGTCGCCACGCCATTCACCGAGTCTGTGTGACCGGACAGAGGCTGCGAGATGTGGCGGTCGACCATGCCGCCTGTGGCCCACTGCACCTCCCACCGAGCCGCAGGTTCGTCCTTGACCGGGACAGCGGTGATCCGCGCCGACAGCTCCCGCTCCCCATATCTGGCCGCATCCAACGCCAGCAACTGCCGCCGCACCCCCGCCCCGGCATCCCGGTGTAGACATGCCAACACCCGGCACACCAGCTGCACCGATCGTCTCGCAGGCCCCGACTCGGTACACATCAGCCCCGATACCTCCCCCGGCTCGGCGTTCACCAAGAACCCTGGATCCGCCAAACACCCATCCACACCCACAAGCCCGGAGTCATCACCGTCACCACGCAGATCATCAGACATGACCCACATGCAACCACCCTCCACTGACACACCCCGGCTACCTCGCCGCGCTTGCCGCCCACCACACCTCCGGCCGGAGCGCCATTTTGCCGCGGGAAGTCACCGCGGACGTCGAGGGCCTCCTCCAAACGAAGTGAGGCAAGCTCCACAGCCAGTCAGTCCTGGTAGCGTCCGCGACGTGATCGAAGCGAACGATATTCTCACCCAGCTGGACAAATTCGCCGCCGAGTTCAAGCTCCCTCATCCCGACAACGGTTACTTCTACGCAGTGGATGTGCGGATGCACCTCTACCATGACCCGGGGCGCTGGGCCCTGATCATCGAGACCGTCGGATACAACCCGCGCATGGGCAACCTCGTCAATGTAGTGGGCACCTATGGGAATTGCCTGATCATTGGTGAACCGGGTTGGGAGAACGAGAGCTTCCACTATCGCGTCGAGAACATGGAGGAGATCGACGACCAGGAGGCCTACGCAGGCGGTATTCCCATGGTTGTCAGGGGCCGAACGCTGGCTGCGGAGGCGGAGCCTGGCGAGCCGCTCGAAGTCGTTTTCCGCAGACTGGTGCCGGAGTACCGGGATCTGATCCTTGCCGACGAAGCCGAAGTGCAGTCAAGGGCTCCCGGGGACCTGTCTAAGGTTCTACAACTGGAGGAATGGCATCACCCGGAGGATATCGAGACACCTCCCAGCACGAGTGAGACCTACCAGCAGATCGCGGAAGTTCTGGCATCTGGTGACGTCGGGCGCTACCGACCGAGCCTTTCACCCAATACCCACTGGTCCAACTGGCCGGACTCCGGAACTCTGTGACCGGTCGCCGTGGGTTCGGCCCGCAGCGCGGCACGACGGGCGTCGATTGAGCGTGATCGCGTCCCGGGCATCGCGAACGCGGTGGAGCGTTGCCAGGCTCCATCACCTTCCGGTGTATCTGCTGCGCGGACGTGGGGTCATCTACGAGCGGTCGGCGAGCCCGAAGTGGGTGATGCGCGTGGTCCACACACCTCGGGCAGCCCTGAGAGTCGCGCTCCGAGCCACGGAATGCCGCAGAGAACCTTGCTCTTGGCCGTGAACCACTCCTTGAACCGCAGATGTGAGTACAGACAGCATGCCGAACATCGCGCGGCCCTCCATGGTGGAGGTGTCGATGCCCTGCTCGATGACGTGCAGCCCGATGCCGCGCTCACGCAAGTCGGCGCCGAGGGTCACCAAGTGCAGGACCGAGCGGGAGAGCCGGTCGAGCCGGGTGACCTTCAGCGTGTCGCCCTCGCGTAGCAGCTGCATGACGAGGTCGAGCTTCGCGCGGGACGCCTCCGCGCCGCTGGCAACGTCGACATGGATGTTGTCGCGGTCCACACCGTGGCGGAGAAGTGCGTCGATCTGGTGATCGGGGTTCTGGTCGGCCGTCGAGGTGCGGCAGTAGCCAATGAGCATCGACGGTCGTTTGCCGACACTGAGACCGGTCTCGCATGTGACCGGATCAGCTTGTGGGTATGGACGACGGTTGTTTAACTGTTTGTGCGTCGAGCGGGTGCAGCCTGCGGTGTTGGTCCTTGCGCCGACCATGCGGAGGTCGTGTCGCGTCCTTCCTGGTGGGCCGGGCGCCGGGGTAGCTGCGACGCAGGGAGCAGGCCGAGTGCGGCGAGTGCGGCCAGGACCAGCAGGGCATGGTTCATCGTTGAGAGAGCGGACCCGGTTGCGCTGGCCGCGACGGCTATGCCGAGGGTCGGCCCGATGTTCACGGCGGTCTGCTTGAGCCCACCGACGACCCCGGCGTACCCGGGCGGCGCGTCGCCGACGACGGTCCCGGTGGCGGTGACCATTACTGTGGCGAATCCGGCACCGATGACGGCAAAGGTTGCGGTCATAGCCATCCATGGGCCGGTCGGCCCGAGCCGGGAAAGCCCCGCGATACCGACCGCAACGAGGGCTGTACCGGCGATCGCGGTGCGGCGCGCACCGTACCGGCGCAGTGCGGCGACCGCGGCTGGTGCGCCGAGGACCATGAGCGCGGTCAGTGGAAGGACGCGCAGACCGCTGGCGAGCGGGTCGAGGCGGAGTGTGTCCTGGAGGTAGAACGTGGCCCTGAACAGCGCGCCGAACAGGCCGGCGGTGGTGACCAGCAGGATTGCCATCGACGCCGTCACAGGCGCGGACCGCGCTACGGCCGGCGGAACAATCGGGTTCGTGGTGCGGCGTTCGTGCCAGGCGAGGACTGCTGTGATACCGATGATGGCGAGGAGTTCGAGCAGCGTCGGCGGTGCCGTCCAGCCCCGCGCGGGCACATTGGCCAGGGTGTGAACCAGGACTGCGAGTGCGATCGCGAGCAGGCCCGCACCGGTGAGGTTGAGCCGCGAAGAGTTGGCTCGCTCCGGTGTCGGCGTGCGCAGGGCGAGGGCGAGAGCGGCGATGACGAACGTGACAGGCGCGTTGACCCAGAACACGGCGCGCCAGCCCAGATGTGCCACGAGTACACCGCCGAGGATCGGACCGGACGCCGACGCCACCGCGATCGCGCTGGTGCGGATGGCGATGGGCGTGCCGAGCCGGTCTGCGGGATACGCCAGCCGCAGCAGCGCGAGCGTCGCAGGCTGCAGGAGCGCGCCGAACCCGCCCTGCACCGCGCGCAGGACGATCACCCAGCCGACGGTTGGCGCGAGCGCGATCCCGGCGGAGGCGGCCCCAAAGCCGAGGACGCCGACGAGCAGCAGGCGCGGATGCCCGTAACGGTCCCCGAGGCGTCCGGCGATGACGAGCAAGGCGGCCACCGCGACCAGATAGCCGGTGCTCGTCCACTGGATCTGCGCCGCGCTCGCGCCGAGATCCCGCTGCAGGCTGGGCTGTGCCACGAGCAGGATGGTGCCGTCCAGTGCGACGATCTGCGCGCCGGCCACGCTGACCAGAAGTGCGAGCTGCCGCTGTACGGGTGCGGTCATGAGGTCACCGGGCCAAGATGGGCGTCCAGAACTGCCGTGATGAGCGGGTCGCGTTGGTCGTCGCCGGGGTCATCGCCCAGCTGTGGGGCCCCGAGGGCGAGTTGCAGGCTGCCCCAGGCCCACAGCTGGGCGATGCCGTGCAGGTTCGACCACAGGGCGGCGGCGGCCACGGCAGGCGGCGGTGCGGCCTCGTCCGGTCCATCGGTGCGTTGCGTGGCAGCCCGCTCCGATCGGCATCGGGCGACGAGTTCGGTGATGTGTCCGAACAGCGGGAGGGTCGACTCGCGCAGCCGCGGTTGGTCCGACGGCTGCGGCGTGCTGTCGAGCAGGTCGTGCCGCCACATGAGCTCGAACATGCCGCGGCGTTCCAACGCGTACCCGACGTACACGCGCGCGAGGGCCTCCAGCTCGCCGCGCGGTGTGGTCGTGCCGGCGGCCGCGGCCTCGAACCGGGCTCCGAGGTCCTCGAAGCCGCGACGGGCGACAGCCGACAACAGCGCGTGGTGCGTGGGGAAGTACCGACGCGGCGCCCCGTGCGACACCCCCGCTCGACGGGCTATTTCCCTCAGGCCCACGGACGCGGAGCCCTCGGTCAGCACGAGGTCCACCCCGACATCGATCAACCGCTCGCGAAGCGAGCTCTCATCAGGCATAGACAGTGTCTACCATCGGCCGTAGACACTGTCTACTCGTCTTGTGCGTGATCGTGTTCCTCAGTGGGTGGCGGTATTCGACTCAGCTCGCTCGCTCACGACGGCCCGCGGACCGGGGATGGTCACGCCCGAAAGGTCGAGCCGTTTATCCATGTCCAGGCGGAAGGTGCCGTACGGGTTGATGTTCGACCAGAACAGTGCGGCCAAGCCGCGCCGGTCCTCGTCCGTCAGCTTCTTCGCTCAGGCCGGCTCGGCAAGAACCCGTTGAAGCAGCAGCGTGTTGACGTGCACGAGCGCGGACTGGAGTAGGTGCAGGGCGAGCATCGAGGTCTCGGCGTGCTCCTTGTCCGGGCCGGTCAGGGCGCCGTCCTTGCCGTAGTGGAGCACGGTGTTCGCGCTGTTCCAGTTCTCCACGACCTGGAGCCCGCCGTGGATCTCGCGGCGCAGTCCGGGCTGGCGAGGTAGTCACACGCGAAGATGGTGCGCACCGCGCGGCCGAGTTCTTCGAGCGCGGCGTAGACGGGGTGTTTGGGGCCGCCGCGGGTGAAGCGGCGCAGGACCTGTTCGGCCTCGGTGGTGCCCAGGGGCAGGGCGGTGGCGTACTTGACCATCTGGTCGTACTGCTGGGCGATCAGGTCCCACTTGATGGCCCGGGTCGTCAGCGAGCCGCCGAGCGCCGGCCAGCCGGGCGGCGCGTCGTCCGGGCGGTACATACGGATACTGTCGATGTTCTTCAGCCGCGGCAGCAGGCGGAATCTGAGTAGCTCGGTGAAGGCGAACCCGACCACGCTCGCGCCGTGGGTGTCGACGTAGTTCGACTCGATCTCGGTGTCCGTGCAGTGCCTCAGCAAGCCCTCGATCATCGCCGCGACCTCGGACGACGAACAGCTCTTGAGCTGGGAGTAGATGCAGACGTTCTTCCGCTCCACATGCCAATAGATCACCACGCCGTTGCCGCCGTGGTACTCGGTCATGAGGTTCGAGGACCAGGACCCGAACTTCTTCGAGTCCGATGCGCACGAGGTGCCGGTGCCCCACCATGCGGTGTCCCGGGCCGCGAAGGTGGCGTTCACCAGCTTGCGCGCGGCGGCCCGCAGGTTGTCGACGGTGACGAAGTGCCGACGTACGTGCCGTAGCGCCGCCTCACTCTCGCCGTGCTCCCGGTCGCCACGATGGCCCGGATGCCCATGTTCGTGCCAAGGGCGAACAGGGACAAGAGGAGGTGCCGTTGCAGGACGTCGCGGTCGATGCGCTCGTCCGCGGCGACCGAGGCGAACTCGTCGGTGAAGCCGGTGTCGAAGTCGGCGTTCTTGTACGCCTGGCGGAAGATCCACTCTCTGGGTTTTCTTCAAGGATTCCTACAAGCCCCCGTAGGCCCAAGCCCGCTTCTCCGGCCCATGACCGGAGGGGCATTGCGGCAAAGGTGCCAGGGTCCTTTGGGACCTGGTCAGCTCGCCGGACCCCGGCAGCGTGCCAGCGCACGCGTTTCACTGTCGTCTTCGACGAATGCCTTGGCCGTACGCTGCTCATTGTGCGCGCCGGGTCTTGGGGCCGTGCCGCGCTGAAATGAGTGAGCTGGTCCGAAGAACCAGAAGGGGCGCAAGAGCCACGCCCGGCGGGATCGTGCCCGCGCGCGGCAGAGCACCACCGGCGCCTCGTACACGTCAGCCCAGTCGGGCACCGCGCACCGTCACCGGGAGCCCGCGATCGACCTTGTCGACGGTGCCGGGTTCGGCATCGGCTGGCAGGCCGACAGGCGTATCGCTTCCGTGCTGGTCGGGGCGTGCATCGAGGCTCATCCAGCATTCCGAGACGCTGATCACCTGGGTCGCCATCATCCTCATGACCGGGCGCCTTGCCCGGAAAGGAGTCACCCCCAACTGGCAAAGGAAAGACCCAGCTACGACGGCCAGATGACTATGCCGTCACGCACCACTAGCAGCTCGGGCTGAAGCTCTTCATAGAACCGGGTCCATCCCAGGTGGACGCTGCCATCGGGGCGTCGGTGAAAATCGCCTGCCTTGTTCGCAAGCCAGGTGAGCAGTTTGCCAGTGCGCTCGAAGTCATCGGGGTGGATCTCCTGCCGACTGGTCAGAGCCCAGGCGCTACGCCGGGTTTCCTGCTTGCGCAACAGGACCGAGACAAGCGCACCGTCCACCTTGAACGCCTCGCCGTGGTCGCCCAGAAGAGGCTCAGGATGGTCCTCGACAATGAGCTCCCCGTGATCACCCTCCACCACAAACGGAAAATCGGTCACGATTCGGAAGACCTTCGGCTGAGGGCCCAGCCCGAGGTGCCACTGGAGCTCGGCGAGCTCCTCCTCCGACAATTCATCGCGCAGGTCCAGCGTGAGCATGAGTTCAAAGATGTCAGCCATAGCCACGCACGCTAGCGCTCACGTCTGACGTAACCCTCACCCCGCGCCTCGTCGTCAAGCGTGAGGTCCGCGGTTGGCGCGACCTGGATCGGCGACATAGCCGTCCGGTGTCGCGAAGAGTTACCGGTCCGCGGCAGACAGGTCCGCTGTCTCAGGAGGTGCTCTACCGTCTCGCGGCTCAAACTCGTTCGATCAGGGCGGTTCACTCCTTCAGGGGGTTGCGGGCAGCACGGGCCGTGCCGCAGCGGCAGCCGTGCGGCGGGTGCTCAGAGCTGGACCGGCGGGAGGGTGTCAGATATTGAGGACGGTGAAGGCGACGGACGGGAAGCGGCGGCCGTTGACTTGGAGGGCGAGGGAGTAGGAGCCCGGTGAGACCTTCCATCGTGCGGTCGAGTGCAGGGAGAGGGCCTTGGTGAGCCGCAGTTCCTGACCAGCTTCGGCTGTGGCACGGCGCAGGAAGGACGCCTTCTCCCGCGGCTGGCCGTTCTGCCGTGTGGTGGCGATCACGAACATCACGTGAACCGGGGCAGTAGCAGTGGCGGTGAGAGCGGCGGAGAAGCTCAAGGTGTCGCCCTCGCGGAGTTCGGTGCGTTCCATGCGGGCGATGCGCTCGGCGTGGGCGGATCGCCTGCCCGGCGACCAGGAGCACCAGGCCCGTGGCCAGTTCATCGCGCCAGTGGGTCTTGGGTGTGCCGCGTCCCTGGAGGGGCAGATCGGTCCACTCGGAGCCAACGTCGTCCGCCCCGCTGGCCATCCAGCGATCCTGCCAGGTCTCTCCGGGTTGGCCTTCGAGCCAGTCCAGCAGCTTACCCAGGCCCCGCCGCCGGGTCTTGTCGCGGGTCAGGCCCGCACCGAGGTCGGTGAACAGTCCCAGCAGCCGCTCGACCAGGCGCTCCCGGCTCTGACGGGTCTGCCACCAGCTCGCTTCGCCGACTCGCGGTTCCCACTCCAGCGCTTTGTCTACCTCATGTGGCTCGACGGCCCTGGCGACGTCGACGTTCGCGGTCGGGCTCACCGGTTTTCGCCGCCCGCAGCCGAGGTGCCGAACAGCGTTGCCAACACCTCGGGGCGGTAACCCGGCGCTGGCGGGGCCGGCGGCGTGGCCTGCTCGGCGCGCTGTCGTTCATGGTGGGCCAGGACGTGGGCGACGACCTCGTCGGGCGTGGGAGCGATGTAAATTTCCGTGGTGGTGATGTGGGCATGTCCCATGACCCACTGCACGTCGGCGAGGGTCAGGTTCGGATCGCGGACCATCCTCTTGGCCGCGCTGTGCCTCAGGTCGTGCAGGGTCCAGTTCGCGCCGAGCAGCTGGTTGGCACGGGTGAAGACCATCCGGGCCGCGTCGTACTCCAGAGGGCGGAAGGGCCGTCGCAGCGTCCACCACAGCGGTTCAGACGGGTGCTTGGGGACCACGTCGCGCAGTTCTTGCTGGTAGAGCCGAAGCCACACGAACGCGTCGGCGGAGGCGGGAAGGTGCTGCAGGACCTGGTTGCCCTTGCGGACCACGCCGATCGTCTGGTCCCCGGGAGCGACCAGGCCCTGCGGGACGCCGAGCAGTTCAGAGGCGCGGGCGCCGGTGGAGATGTAGAACGCGATCAGAGCCCTGTCCCGGTTGTACTTCAACCCGGCGAACAGGTCGTTGAATGCCTGCTCAGGAATGATCCTCGGGGTCGGCTTGGGCTCCTTGGGCTGATAGGTGCCCCGGCGCGAGGGCTGCCGGAACGGCTGCATCGGATTGTGATGCCCGTTCGGACTCCCCTCGTCGGCAGCTCCGCCCTGCGGGAACGGGTTGATCAGCGGTCGGCCGTGGGTCTCGCGGTGGTACTCGCAAAACGAGCGGATCACCGCGCGAGCGTGCCATCTGGTCCGAGCGGAATAGTTCTCGCCGGGCGTGGCCTTCCCCGTGACCGGGTTCACCGAGCCCGGGGCGGGTGCGTCGGGACGGCGCCGCCGGGGCGGCTTCTTCGTGGTCTTCAGCCACAGTGCGAAGTCACGGTCCTCGACGCGGCTCGCCAGATGCCAGGGGACGTCCACGGCGCGCAAGAACCGGACCCATGCCAACAGCTCATAGGCGTAGGACCGCAGCGAGGACTCGCGTCGTCGGCGAGCATGTGATGCAGGAATTCACTGACCGCCGCCACCTCGGTGCCATCGGCGTCTACGAGCCGTAACGGCCGCAGAGCGTCATCGGTCTTCTCGACGCGGCCGACCCTCGCCACCTTCAGCGTCGCCACGTTCCGGACCGTCACGCTGTGCTCTGGCATCCATTCCTCCACGGACCGACCTGCTGGACGACACGCGATGAAACCAGATCCACCACCACACGCGCAGTCACCGCCACCCGCCAACAGGAGCCACAACCTCCTTGCCGTCACTATGAGGTGACTTCGAAGGGAGCCCAAGCTAGTTCGGTCAACGGGACGTCCGGTGTTCGCTCCTCCGGCCCGAGCCGTCCCAACGAGACTGTCTGATCGAGATCCGCGACAACCTACTCGATCGGATCGCCGAAGCTCAGCGCGAAGGCTGGCTCGGAGAGGTCGAGGGCCTGGAGATCAGCCTGTCTGGCGCCGAGGAGAAGCTGGCCCAACTCGATGCCGCACTCAAACCCTTGGTGATCCACCTGGGCCTGCCCACCTTCGGTCAGATCGCCGGGCGGTCCAGCACCCTCTGACCACCTGGTCTCTCGGACTACCCAGTGCCAGCGCCGGAGTCCGGTGGAAGCTCGAAGTCCGTCGTCTCGCTCGAATCGGTCGGGATACTGCCTGGTGCCCAGCCGAGTACTTCCTCGAAACGACGGGCTGCGATCGGGACGGGCGGGCGTCCGCGATCGCTCTCGTGGAGCCTGATGGTCGCCTGGCTCAACTGGGTGCGATGCGCGAGCTCCCTCACGGAGATGCCCTCGGCTTCCCGGAACTCGATGAGAGCCTTCGCCAGCCGCTCGGATTCTTCGCTCATGCCCAAAGCATTCCGCATCACGAACGCTGGCGTTCTCGACGGACTGAGCCGGTGCCATCCGGTCCCAACGAGTTCTATCGCGCCGCTAGTTCGGAGAAGGGCTGCTGTGCGCATCTTGCAACCGGCTGGAAGCGGACTATTTCCGGCGCCTGCGGATGTGCGTGCACCCGCCACCGCACTGCTTTGAGGACTACTGGAGATTTCCCCCGGCTCTGCGGTTCCGGTGGATCACGAGCGGCCCGAACTCATTCCGGCACATGTCCTGGTGATCGGTGGCTTCGTTCATCTCTAAGGACAGCGATTGTCGGTAGGTTCCGGAGGCCCTCGGTGATCAATCGCGTCGTGAATCTCGATGAGAGGACGGCACTTCGTGGCCACGAACGAAGGACAGCCAGCCGCGGGTGCTGCCTTTGGAGCGCGTTGGACTGAGCCTCTACCTCCACCCTGGGGCGTAGCTTGTTTGTCCACCTCAGGACTGATCCGTCCTTGGACGGATCAGTCCTGAGGTGAGCCCGTGCCTGCCTCGTTGCCCCGCATTTGGCCCAGTCCCGATAGCAAGCCGATCCCGCCGACGGGGACGGCTGACGTCTTCCGCTCCTTTGCCTGTGACCTGGCTGCTGGTCGCCGTTCCTGGGACGGCGAGACGGCCCGTTTCATCGCCGCTCAGTTCGATCAGCTCGCCGCCGAGTGGGACACCACCCGAGCCACCGGCCGAGACGGACCTCTGCGCGATGCCTTGGACCGCGGCGGCCCTTTTTCTGAGGGCGTTTGTCTGGAACTCGGATCCGGAACTGGCCTGTTCACCCAACTGCTCCGCAGCATGTTCCCGTGCGTGATCAGCGTGGATCTGTCCGAGCAGATGTTGCGTCAAGCTGCCGGACGCTCACCAGCACGTGTGCGTGCCGATGCCACCGCCCTCCCGTCGGCCGATGGCCAGGTCGCGGCCGTCGCCGCGATCGACATGCTGTTGTTTCCCACCGAGACCGCCCGTGTACTGGCTCCTGGCGGCGTGTTGCTGTGGATCAACCAACTTGGCGAGGCCGGTCCGCTGCATCTCCCTGCGGCAGACGTCGTCACTGCCCTGCCTGGAACCCGGCAGGCCGTCGAGTCCAATGTCGGCTGGGGTGGCTGGGCCGTTCTGCGTCTTGTGTGTTCCCGACCGAACGGCACTCGCCGGTGTCCTGTACGTGCTGCGGACCGGTATCACCTGGCGTGACGTCCCCGCGGAGACGGTGGGCTGCTCCGGCGTGACGGCCTGGCGCCGGCTGCGGGACTGGACCGAGGCCGGCGTCTGGCCCCGTTTGCACGCCGCCCTGCTCAGCGAGTTGCGCCGCGCCGACCTGTTGGACCTGGACGACAGCGCCGTGGACGGCTCGCACATCCGGGCCCTCAAAGGGGGGATCACGTCGGTCCTTCACCCGTCGACCGCGCCCGCCCCGGCTCCAAGCACCACCTGATCGTCGACCGCCACGGAACCCCGCTCGCCGTCACCCTCATCGGTGACAACCGCCACGACATCACCCAGCTCCTGCCGCTGCTGGACGCCATCCCGTCGATCCGGGGCCTGCGCGGACGCCCACGCGGCAAGCCCCGTCACCTGTACGCCGACCGAGGCTACGACTTCGACAAGTACCGCCGCCTGCTGTGGAAACGCGACATCAAACCGGTGGTCGCCCGCCGCGGCGTCGCCCACGGATCCGGACTCGGTAAGGTTCGCTGGGTCGTCGAGCGGACCTTCGCCTGGCTGCACCAGTTCAAGCGCTTGCGGATCCGCTATGAACGGCGGGCCGACCTTCACCAGGGCTTGCTCGAACTTGCCTGCTCGATCATTTGTCTGCGACGTCTTCGCAGACCTGTCGGCCCCCAACAGTAAGCTCCCGGCCTATGATGTCCCCCTCCCAGCCGCTTGACCCGAAACATCACGCCGTGCCCTACGCTGCCGAGAGCGACGACGTGCTGATCGACAAGCTACGGGCCCGCGCATGGGACCCGGGCCTGCGGTTCGACACAGCGGATGTCCCCCTAGCGTGGATCGAAGAACGCTTCGGGCCGGAGCATCTGGAGCAGGTTCAGGAACAAGTCATCTCCTGCAACAGCAACGGAACGATCGAACTCAAGGCGCAAACTGAGCAGGTGGCGGGCTACTTCGCAGACGCTCCGCGCGAGCCGATGTTCCCGCCGGTCACGCCAGGAGCGGTCGAGGCTGCAGAGCACGCCGTCGGGCGTCGGCTGCCGGAACTCCTCCGCCGGATCTACACCGAGGTGGGCAACGGCGGCTTCGGACCCGGTGGCGGGCTGGCCTCTCTGACGGCGGGCCAGCGTGCACCAGGACACTTGGCCGACTGGCCCTGCTCGGTCGACAGACACGCACGCAACCGCGCGGCGGGACTTCCAGCGTCGTGGCTGTACCTGACGTCGGGCGGCTGCACGATGGAGTGGCACGTCTCGCTGCTAGCCGCAGAAAACCCCGTGCTCCTCTACGACGCGGACGGCTGGGTTCCAAGCTGGGGCGAGGATCCCCATCACGGCCTCCGGCACGCCACTTGGTCACTTCGGGAATGGTTGTGGGATTGGGCGAAGGGTGGCGACGTCTGGGCTGAAGTGCTCAAACTCGCGAGACCGACGAGTAGCCCAGTCCTGGGCCCCTTCTGACCAGGCCCGACATTCTGAAACGATCAGTTAATCGTCAGGTTCAGGTAAGTCTTCGCCCAGGTCACGAGCTGTCCGGCATAGGCGGAGTCGGCCCAGACGATGGTGATCTCGGGGTGCATCAGCCGCAGCCGGAACAGCACTTCGTTGGCCGCGTTGCGGTCGGTCATGTCGGCTGAGGCGACCATGACGAACAGCGGCAGGCCCTTGGTGTCCACGACCAGGTACCACTTGCGGCCGTTGACCTTCTTGCCCGCGTCGTCGTAGGTGGCGCCGCCGATCCAGCTCGACCCGAGCATGCTGGTCGACAGCACCCGCCCCATGTAGCCGTCGGCGACCAGGTCCCGCAGGTACCGAAGCGGCGGAGCCGACCGGGCCTGCAGGCCGACAGCCGTGAGCACACGCCTGCGCTGCGCGAGGTCGGCCAGCTCTTCGGCCTGCGCGAGGTTGGCACCGAGCGGCCACTCGCTGAACACCATCCTTCCCGCTTCCAGCGCGGGCCGGATGAGCGGGGCCGGCGGCTCCAGCCGGTCCTTGCGGCAGCGGGCCACCACGGCCTCCGTGAGCCGGTCCCGGTTCAGCTCCACTCCGCACAGCTCGACCGCCAGCCACTCGGCGAGCTGGGCCTGGTCCTCCTCGGTGCACTCACGGAGGCCGAACGCGCCCCGGATCTCCATCCGGTACGGCTTGATCGCTCGCCCCGACCAGTCGTACGCGGCCCACTCCTCCGCGGGCACCTTCACCTGCCGGGCGACGTACGACACCGCCGGCGCCGGGATCTCCTCGGCATCCTCCGGGAGACCGGGCCTCCACCTCGAAGAACTTCAGCAACAGCGCTAACCCCAACCGGTTGGCCGCCGACTTGTTCCGTAGCCGCTCCTGGTCCTCCTCCAGCAGCGTCCAGACCTCGATTAGGTCCTCCGGCTCCCACTCCTGCCGCACGCCGCGTTCCCTCCGGTCGCCATGACCGGACCGACCTCGCCGAGCACGGCCCCCGATGAGCCCAGGAGATCAAAAACGCTGACAAGCACACCTCAGGTCCGCTACAGAGAGCTACTTGTCACTTCGCCGTAGCTTCGGGAGAACAGGGCCGTTCTGGACGCATGTGAACCCCTACGGCCGCTTCGAGCTGGACATGAACAGCCGTCTGGACCTGGACCCGACCGCCATGGCGGTGACGGTGCCGGGCCCGCGCAGCCCGCAGGGAGAGATCACCCCGGCCCCAGCATGAGGGTGGACGGCGGCCCGTGAGTCACGGCTCCGGGGGAGCTAAACAGTGACGGAGGCGGCGGGGCGTACACCCGCGGTGGTCGCGGCCCACCGCGGCGACGATGGAGGACGAGATGGACCGAATGGCAGGCTGTGTCAGGCTTTCCTGTTCTGCGACGGCGTGGGCGTGGTCGTGATCTCGGACGTCGTGATCTTGGACGTCACCCCGGGTGAGGGTGAGTTCGCGGATTTACTTTGCGAGGGTGACGAAGACATGGACAGCGCCACGAGGTGGCGGGCCAGGGCCAGTGCAGCGAGCAGCACCACGAGCGCGCACACGCCGCGCCACCCGGCCTGGCTGTAGACGCGTACGCCGAGCCAGGAACCCGCGCTGCCACCCAGGTAGGCACAGGTCATATAGGCGGTGTTGAGCCTGCTGCGGGCGTCGGGACGCAGTGCGTAGACCCGGGCCTGGTTTGCGACCATGCCGGACTGCATCGCGATGTCGAGCAGCAGCGTTCCGACGACCAGAGCGGTCAGCCCGGGTACGTCGCCCAAGGCGCCAGCAGCCAGGACTGCGGCTGAGACGAGGACCGCGAGCATGGAGACGAGGTTCACCGGGTCCGGGCCGTGGCGGTCCACCAGGCGTCCGGCGAGCGGGGTGCAGAGCATGGTTGCGCCGCCGACCAGGGCGAGCAGTCCTACGGCCTGGGCACCCATGCCATAGACCGGACCGTTGAGGAGGAGCGCCAGGCACGTCCACACGGCCGAGAATCCGGCGAAGACCATCGCCTGGTAGAAGCAGGAGCGACGCAGGTCCGGCTCGGTGCGCAGCAGGCGCAGTGACTCGGCCAGGAGCGCTGGATACGGCTGACGTGAGGACGGGGTTGCGACGGGCACGGTGAGGGCCAGAATGCCGGCGAGCAGCAGGGTCAGGGCCGCGGTCGCCAGGTAGGGCACTCGCCATCCCAGCCATTCGCCCAGCGAACCGCTGAAGGCCCGGGCGAGCAGCATGCCGCCGATCGAGCCGCTTAGCAGGGTGCCGATCACCGCTCCGCGGCGGTCGGCGGCCACCAGTCCGGCTGCCAGCGGGCCGACGACCTGAGCGGCCACGGTGGTGATGCCGATGAGGGCGCTGGCGACGATGAGGAACGGCAGGCTCGGGGCGCATCCCGCGGCGAGCAGGCCCAGGCCCGTCAGGGCGAGCAGTGTGACAAGGAAGGAGCGGTGTGGGAGCCGGTCACCGAGGGGCACCAGCAGAAACATTCCGGCCGTGTAACCGACCTGGGTGGCGGTCACGACCAGAGAGGCTTCATCGGGTGAAGCATGCAACCCTGCGGCAACCAGCGGGATGATCGCCTGCGGGAAGTAAATGTTGCCCACGGCCACCGCACAGGTCATGGCCAGGATCAGGGTCATCCGACGGTTCATCCTCAGTCCACCGGTCCGCCGGCGACGTAGACGACCTGGCGGGAGACGAATCCCGCCTCGCGGCTCACCAGAAAGGAGGCCGTGTGTGCGATGTCCTCCGGTTCTCCGACCCGTCCGACCGGGATGGACTGCGCCGCGCTGCGCCGGAACTCCTCGAAGCCGCGGCCGAGCCTCCGGGCGGATGCCCTGGTCATGTCGCTCACGACGAAGCTCGGAGCGATGGCGTTGGCGGTGATGCCGTGCCGCCCGAGTTGGAGGGCCAGTGACTTGGTGAAGCCGATCAGACCGGCCTTCGCGCTGCCGTAGTCGACGCGGGCGGCATCACCGACTGCGGAGATGCTGGGCATGTTCACGATTCGCCCCCACCCAGCCGCGATCATGTGCGGGCAGACGCTCCGAGTGAGAAGGAACGGGCCGCGCAGATTGACCCCGGTGACGGTGTCCCACTGCTGCGTGCTCATCTCGACGAGCTCGGCGCGGGGACCGATGCCGGCGTTGTTGACCAGTACCGTCGGCGGCCCCAAGACGGCGGCGATCCGGGCGACGGCGGCCGTCACCGCGGTCTCGTCGGAGACATCGGCGGCGGCAGCTGTCGCTGATCCGCCGCTGCTGGTGATGGCTTCTACGGTGCCGACACAGTCCGCCTCGCCCAGGTCGATCACGCCGACCGCCAGGCCGTCGTGCGCCAGCCGTCGGGCCACCGCGGCGCCGATGCCGCGTGCCGCGCCTGTGACGATCGCTGTGTGCCGCTGAGGAGTTGTATGCGTCATGTGCCGAAGTCCACGGCACCTGCGTGCCGTTGCCAATCGATGTAGCGTACGGCTCAATGATCAGCTTTGTGCTCGACGTCGAGGATCTCGCGGACACCAGGTTCGCCGTTTCGCCCCTGCACGAGACCGTGGTCAGCCTACGGGTGCTGCAGGATCCGGGCCTGTCCGCGCTGCACCTCCCGTGGCGCAGATCCGTTCTCGGCCGACTCGGAGTCCTCGACACCGGTCTGTTGATGTCCCTGGTCGCGGCCAGGCGCACCCTCCCTGACTTCCTGACCCCGCGGCCCACCAGCTTCGCCCCGGCCTTCGAAGAAGAACTGGCCGTCGTCCGCGGGACCTCTCCCCGGACGGTGCGCCGCGATCTGCTGGCCACGCACGCGCCGGACCCGCTTCCCGAAGCCCTGCGCGACGCTACTGCCGCCGCGGACGCTGCTGTCATCGCACTCCGCGATGCCCTCTGCGAGCTCCTGCGGCAGTACTGGGAGATCGCCATCGAGCCGACGTGGGCGCAGATCCGACTGTTGCTGGAAGCCGACATGACCTACCGCGCACGGCAACTGGCCGTGGGAGGCGCCCGCCTGCTGTTCGCGGACATGCACCCGAACCTGCGTTGGCAGGACGGTGTCCTGCACATCGAAAAAATGATCAGCAGGTACCGCGTCGCGGCGTCCGGTCGGGGCCTGCTGCTCCTGCCCTCGGTGTTCGCTCACAAGCCCGCTCCTCCGGTCAGTCCGGAGGAGCCGCCGGCGCTGTCCTACCCAAGCCGTGGAGTGGCGACGCTGTGGACCCCGGCGCCCACCCCTGACGCAACTGCCCTGGTGGCGCTGCTCGGTGCCCCCAGGGCGAGACTGCTCGCCCTCCTCGATGAGCCACTGCCCACGGTCGAGATCGCCCGTCGCTTCAGGGTCACCCCGAGTGCCGTGTCCCAGCACCTGCGTGTGCTGCACGCCACGGGCCTTCTGACCCGGGCTCGCGACGGACGGCAGGTTCTGTACCGCCGCAGCCCTCTTGGCGACCAGTTGGCCGGCCAACATCACCCCCACCCGCTCGCGTCCCCTTGATAGGCGATGGCAGCAGTCGGTCTCCGATGAAGCCCGCCTGGCCGGCAGGACATCTGGCATGCGCGGTTCGTTCAGGCGTAGGTCCGATCGGGTGTTCATATCGCGGGTGGGAACCGGTCCTTCGCCGGAACGGTGCTACCAACCGCTGGGGTGCCTTTTATCTCCCGCCGTCGTTGACCCCATGCACGCTCGGTGCGGGCCCGGAGTGTCGGCACCAGGCCCGCACCGGCCCCACGGATACCGCCCAACCACCCCTGCACGCCCCGCTCCCGGCCTACCCTGGCGTCAGAGCACTACCGTGCGCCCCGGACGACGGGAGACCCTCATGGCCGCGCCTGTGACCGAACAGACCGCCCCGCCGTCGTACCCGCCGAAGACTCCGCCCCCGCCGAAGAAGCCCATCTCGCCGCCCCGCCCGGAAACGACGGACGAACGGGTGGCTGGCCCCGGCCCGCTGGCACGAACAGCCTGGCGGGGGGTGGGGATGCGGAACCGGCGCGGTGTGAACTGGTCGCTGGAGTCCGCGCCCTGGGCCGCGGGTGTCGCGAAGCGGAAGGTCGCCGCGCAGCTGGGGGAGTGGGGCTACCGGCCTGCCCCCGCGGTCGCCGAGACGGTCGCGGCCGTCACCGAGCTCGTCGTCGCGGCCGCGGCCGCGGGCAGCGGCCGACGTATCAGCGTCCATCTGTCCGACCAGGACCGGCAGGCGTGCATCCTCGCGCTGTCCCACCAGGCCGGCCTAACCCCTGGCCACGTCCCGGACGGTGACGACGTCCTGCACCGGATCACCGCACAGGCCGGGGTGACGGGGTGCGGCACCGACACCGGACCCGACGGACGTCGCATCTGGGCTGTCATCGAACTCTGACCGCAGATGCAAGAAAGCCCCGGACCAGAACGGTGCCGGGGCTTCGTCGTACCGGGCGCAGGCTTACACGGTGGCGCCGGATGCCCGGTTCTCGGCGTGGAAAAGCTGCGCCGGCTCCGTCCGGGGAGAGTTCTCGTACCAGCAGAACGGGCGCAGCACATCCGCGGCCGCGGCGAGCGCTGGCCGGAGCCAACCGCCACGACTCCCCGCTGCTCGCCCCGACCCTGGACCGCCTGAACGGCCTCGGGCCGTTACCCGACGACATCACCGTCCACCTGGACGCCGGCTACGACTCCGACACCACTCGCACCCTGCTCGGCGACCGGGGCCTGCACGGCCGGATCGCGCGCAAAGGCGAGAAGGCGCCGATCCAGGCGAGCCAGAGGTGGCACGTGGAGCGCACCCACGCCTGGCAGAACGCCTTCTACCGCCTTGCCCGCTGCTACGAGCGCCGGGCCACCGTCATCGACGCCTTCTTCGATCTTGCCGACACGATCACCACCGTGCGCAGCCTCATTCGACAGGCATGGACGACTCACCGCTGGGACGAACGCCCGCACCGCCGTCCATGAGCACATGCCTATCTGCGCGACCTCTTAGCGTCAACTCCTGTTCCGATGTTCCCCGAGGTCGGCCTCCTCGGCCAGGGCGTGCCGGGACACGCAGGCGAGAGCGGCATCGACGTCGTCTTGGGTGATGTCGCAGACGTACTGAAGCGTAGCCATATGGCGCTTTCCCCTACTGGACTGGGCGTTCAGCCATCCAGCATGCTTTGCAGATGTTCCGACGCGGATGGCGAGCGTGGCAGGGCCGACGAACTGGGCAGAACCAGGGCGTCGCGGACCATATGCAGAGGTTCTACGACTCGCTCTTGAAACAGGAGAGAGGGTCTGTCCAAGACGTCGCCCTCAAGTACGGCCGCACGCTCAAGCCCCATTACGAGAGTCTCCTGAGCGCGAAGGCGGCCTCGACCTCCCCGTACTACGTCGGGCTGTCCTCAGAGATGGGGAGCTTCACGGATGTCACCAAGCGGGTAACCCTGGTCGCCGACACGATGCTGCTGTCCGACCACGGTGTCGGAGCGGTGCACGAACTTGGGGTCTCCCAAGAGAACATCGCCTACTCGCTAACCGACCAACGCATGCCAGACCAAGGCGCAATGTTCAGCCGACGCGTCGGGATGGTGACTAGGGATCTCGCCGAGTTAGGTCAGTGGCTCCTGGACACCGAGCCTCTGCTACGCAGAGGACTGGTCTGGTACGGGCCCGTCTTCACGGAAGGGAGCCTAGGAACGACGTCGACTGTTCGCCCTGACTTGCTCAATGAGCGAGTCGGCCCGCTCCCTTCATTTAGTGACCGGTCCATCGACTTTGTCGTGGAGCACGGCCGGGCTGTGGACCTATCGACGGCCAAGCCTGTCGCCAGCCGGGTGGTCCGGCCGATCCTGGAGATTGATCTCCCCTTCCTCGACGGCCTCAGCCTCAGCGACTTCGCGCACGTCACCAGTGAGGAGTTCGACTCCTACCGCCAGTACCGCACCTTCATGCGCTCGCGGCTCCTCGAACTCGACGACGCGCTCGAAGCGGTCGACTCTCAGCTGGCCGTGGAACGAGTCGCGCTCGCTATCCAGGACGAGCTGAACGCCGCTACCGCCGAGATGCACAGCGCGACCCGGACCCGGGCCCTCTCCCAAGCCGTACTGGGTACGACGACCGCTGTTCTCACCGCAGTCCAGCCCGAGGCCCTCCAGGGTACGCTCGCCATCAGCGCAACGATCACAGCCGGTGTCGGCAGCCTGTGGCCGGTCATTGAAGCATTCGCCGATACCAAACCCAAACGCAAGCACGGTAAGTGGCACTACGTATGGGTCCTGCAAAAGAAGGCTTCCCGCTGATCGGGGCGATCAGCGCGTGGTCCGTTGCCGAAGGCTCCGCCCCCACAGAGTCCCAGGTCGAAGCGCTCTCAGGCCCACGCGAGGCTTAAGGGCTGTCCCGTAAATGATCTATGGGTCACCTCGGGCGTGCTTGGCCATAGTGTGGCCCGCTCGTTATCCGGCGAGGGCGAGGTTATGCATCCGGGCGATGGCGCCCATGGCGTGGTGGACTCCGTCGCCTTTGAGGCGGCAGTCGCGGAGGATCTTCCAGGTCTTCATTCGGGCGAAAACGTGCTCGACACGGGCGCGGACCTGCTTGTGGGATTTGCTGTGCGCTTCCTTCCAGTCGGGCAGGTCTTCGCCCTTGCGTCGACGATGGGGCATGACGAGTCCCGTGCCGGGATAGCCGCCGTCGGCGATCGTGAGTGTCCTGCCGACGGCGGCCTTGGCGCCGGATTCTTCCCATGCCTTGCAGTCGTTGCGGTTCCCGGGCAGCCGTCGGCCGACCACGACGACGAGCCGAGTGTCGGCGTCGATGACGACTTGGTGGTTGGTGGAGTACCTGTAGTTCTCCGACTGCTTGGCAATGGTGTGATCGCGGGTGGGCACCAGGGTGCCGTCCACGATGAGCACGGTGTCCTCGGCGAACCGCTTGCGGGGCTGGAGCGTGAGCATTGGCCCGAGGTGATCGATGATGCGGTCCGCCGCCGACTTCGACACCCCGAACAGCGGGGCGAGCTGGCGCATCGTCAGGTTTGTGCGCCAGTATGCCGCGACCAGCAGCGCCCGGTCCTCCAGGGGCAGGCCCCACGGCCGACCCTTGCGGACCGCGTCCGCACCCTCGCGCCGCAGCACGGTCACCAGCTTCCCGAAGGCACGCGGGCTCAGCCCGGTGAACGGGGCTATCCAGGACGACTCCGACGCCGTGATCACACCAGCCACGCCGGGATCACCGCACCGGACCAGCGTGCCCCGTCAGCAAGCCTCCCCGCCTCAGCGGAACTCGTGGACTACCTGGATCTCGCCGACAATGTGCGCGTTGAAGTCGTCCAACTCCTCGGCCGGAACCCAGAGCTCGAGGATCGTCTGCCCGCCAGCCTGCTGGACGGGATACCGGCCCAAGAACTCCGACTCGACCTCAAAACGAGTGACGAAACCGACGCCATCGTGCTTCACGTTCCAGTCCCGCGCGATCCTGACCGCGTAGTCCTCGTTGAGGACCGGGTAGAAGATCGGCTGCTCGGGCAGCCGGGGTGGCCAGGCACGCCAGTTCAGCTCCCGAACCAGATCCAGCTCCTTGGGGCCGGTGGGGCGCCACAGGGTCGTCGTTGCTTGCTGGCTGGTCATCTGCATCGCTCTCTGAACGTAGGCCGCCGGTACGGCGGGTCGGGAGACCGGACGATACCGGCACCGCGAACTCAGCAGCTACGCCATTTCCGCACCCTGGCCAGTTCCGTGACCAGCAGTTACGGGACAGCCCTTAGCGCCGGTTTTCGTTCCGATGTTCTGAGCGCCGTCAATCGCATCGGATGCGAACTCGCGCTGGTTGCAGGATGCCGAATTAATCGCCGTGACCAGGGTGATTGAGGTCCTGAAGCGGCATGTGACGCTTGGCAGCCCTCTTGCATCGGATGCGGTTTTCTCGCACCTGATGCGAGTGACGGAGGGTGGCGGAATGGTGGGATTCAGCAGGCCGGTGCCGGGGGCGGCGGGGCTGCATCTGGTCGACGGGGTGCCTCTGCTGCGGCCGGAGGAACAGGCCTTCACGGCAATGCTGACCGGCTTCGCCAACCAGCAGCTGGCTCGGAACCTCGCCCGCACGACCGTGGAGAGCCGGGAGAACACAGTGAAGGCGTTCGCCACCCACGTGAATGCCTACCCGTGGCAGTGGACGCCGGCGATGGTCGACGAGTGGCTCGGTGACCTGCGTTCACTGCGGGACCTGAAGCGCTCGACGATCCGCTCGTACTCCGAGGCCGTGCGGGCGTTCTGCCACTTCGCCACCGATCCGCTCTACGAGTGGGCGGCGACCTGCGAGGAGTGGTTCGGCACTCATCCGGTGCAGGTGGTGCACGAGTGGAACACCGCAGTGCACGTCCAGGACAACGAGGCGGACGCGAAAAAGCGAGCGTTCACCAAAGCTGAGCTGCACGCCTTCTTCGCGCACTGCGACGACGAGGTCGCTCGCATCCGGGCCGTCGGCCGCAAGGGCTGGCTGCCCGCCTTCCGTGACGCGACGTTGTTCAAGACCGCATACGCCTACGGGCTGCGGCGCAACGAGACGCGGATGCTGGACGCTGCCGACTTCGGCCGCAACCCGCACGGGAGCGAGTTCGGCGAGTACGGCCGGTGCCAGGTCCGGTTCGGCAAAGCCAAGAAGGGCTCGCCGCCCAAGCGCCGCGGGGTGCTGACCGTGTTCGGCTGGACCCCGGACGTCCTGGACGAGTGGTTCACCGAGGAGAACCGTGACGCAGGAATCCTGCTCGGCCAGTTCATGGCGAAGAACCGGATCATCGACGGCAAGGACGACGGCTTCATTGTCGAGATCAGGTGAGTCCATGGGCCGGGAGCGCTCCGTTCCCGGCCCGTCTCTCATTCCCGCACCGGCCAGAACTGCGCGAAGTACTGCTCGACCCCCTCCGGCACACCGTGCTGAGACTGCTCGGCCACCGCGGCCCGCCCCCTACACCGGAGCCTGAGCTGCCAAATCCCTGGCCGCCCCAGGGATACAGACTCTCCGGCATCGCCCCCGGTGACGCCCCAGACGTCCAGCGTTCCTGACGGTGAAACGATCACCGCCTGTACATCCGCCTCCCAGCACCCTGCCGCCTCTGTCGGCGGCGGCTCGTCCCACACTTCCACCGTGAGATCCGCAGTGTGGGTGTGACCGGCACTCCTTACGTCCAGTCGACCCTCACGGGCCGTCAGAAAGCTGCCCTCAGTGTCCCAGTCCTCTGGAAACTGCACAGGAACGGCAACCCCATCCCGTTCCTGCAGACAAAACCCGAAGGACTCCACTTCTACAGGCCCCCGCTGCCTCATCACCGGACTGGCCATATCAACTACCCCTCACTTCCGACGTCACATGCCAGTGGAGATGCGGTTATTCCACAGGGCTTTTCATAGAACCTCGATGCATGCCTTTGTTCGTTGGTGATTGAATTGTCCTATTTCAATTGGCAGGAATAAGAAATTCCTTGCTGATATTGCGTCGTTTGGGTATAGAGGGCAGGTTCCGGTATTCGCTACGGACATAGCTTTGTCGCGCTGTCGACACGTCAGGTGCACAGGGCGCCTGAGCGACACGGCGGCGAGGGGGAAGCACTGTGTCATTGCGATGGATGCGTACAGCCGTGACTGCGGTTGCGGCGGGGGCGCTTGCGGGGACGGGTCTGGGAGCGGCGGCGGCTCAGCCAGGGCCAGGCAGTCTGGTGGCCAGCGTCGATCAAACACAGACGAAGGCGGCGCCCACAGGCGTCAGCGCCGCTGCTGCAACGTGCAAGGTCGACGCCATCGTCTACACCCGCACCACGGAGTGCGAGACCGTCCAGGCGACTGTGAGGGTGCTCGACAGCCGTGTCGTGGTCGGCACGGCTGTGTTCGTGATCAGCCACGAGATGACCCTCAACAAGAAGTCGCTGAAGTGGTCGGAGGCCATGCGCGTCAGCAAGGCACCGATCGTCGGCAAGGCCGGCGGTATCCGGATGGGGGTGTCGGTCTCCTGCGGCAGCCCGTGCAAGGCGTCCAGCCACGTGCCGGGACACAACCTGAGAACTGCCTTCTCCGGAAAGGTCGACTACTCCGACGGAGCCAAGAAGAACAAGACGCACTCCAGCACGGCAAACTACTCGTTCTCGTTCACCAAGCCCGGATACACCCTGGGCGGCTTCTCGTACTCCTCATTGAACTTCCGCTGCGACGATGCCTCCTGGAACGCGGCCAACACCCGCCGCCTGGTGCGTCCTGGGTGCGTCTTCCCGATGAGCACGCTCCCGGAGATCGCGAACAACATCCGCCAGATCCAGTCGAAGGGCGGTCACTACGGCAGGCCCGGCTCCGGGCACCCGCTGCACCGCCTCACCGATGACAAGAAGGCTGCAGCGAACCGGCGAGCCGTGTGCGGGAAGGCGAAGCCGCCGGCCGGGAAGTCCTGCCACGAGTACCCGTTTGCCAGGACCCATGAAGGCGGCACGGCGCTCCCGGCGGCCAGCCGGGGCATCGCCATGGTCCCGGAGACGGAGCAGGACAAGCAGGGAGGCCGGATCATCGGGTTCTACAAGCAGGAGCGTCTCGTGAACAAGGATGGCTTCTGGGTCGCGGTCTGACTGAGAGATGATGACGGTTCAGGGCCCTGCCCGTGTTCAGGTGTCGCACCACCAGTACGTTCTGCTGGACACGGACGCCGAAGAACCCGACCAGGACATCGACGGCACGCTCGCGAGCAACGGGCCCGTCCACACCAACGCGGAGTCCACCTACGCAACTGTCCTGACCGGGACCTCCTACGGGGACGTCGACGTCGCCTTCGACGTGACCGCCTACCCAGCCCCCCTGAGCGTGGAAGGCTGGGACGAAGTTGCCGAGATCAGCCTGTACTTCCCGACCGAGGGACCGCTCGTCGGCGACCCTCTCTCCGAAGACCTGGCAGAAGTGCCTCTCCTCGGAGACGAGGAGGAGTACCAGTGGTGGACGTTCCGGATCCACGCCCGGGGACGGGACGCCGCATCCGCGGCCGGTGACATCCACGCCGAGGAGGACGACACCGTCCTGGAACAGCACCTCATCCAGATCTGGGCCGCCCCCCACGCACCGGAGATCCGCCACCGGCTCACCGACCAGACCGGCCGACGCAGACGTACGGCCGGCACCGAGGAGTACACAGCGACAAAAGCCGCAGAGGCAGACCACGCCGCAACGCCCCCCCGCACCCGCCGAGGAGATGTCCATCGCCCCCGTGCACGCCGAGCTGCACGCCCGTACCCCGGAATCCTCTGACCGACCACTCAGGTCGGATTGAGTACGAGCGCCCATGTCCGGCGCATCCTCGCGCGGCGAGTATCGGTGCAGCGCCGCAACAGGGCGGCGCCGACCCGTTTCGGTGTTGAGGCAGTTATGGAGAATCCCATGTCCCGACGTGTTGCTCTGTCCGTTGTTGGTGGTGTCGTTCTTCTCGGTGGTGCCGGTGCTTTCGCTTTCGCCCAGGCCGCAGAGCAGGCCCCGGTGCTGACGCACAGCACTGCCCGCTACACCGCTCCCGACGGGGACCGAGACGGCGTGCTGGCCTTCGCCACCGATGTCACGGCGTCCTCCGGTGTCAAGAGCGTGAAGGTGCTGGCCTGGCCGCAGAACTCGTCCCTGGCCAAGAAGGGCCTGACCGCCAAGGACATGGCCGCAGTGGAGTCGGCCGATTGCAAGCCCTCGGGGCTGGACACCGTGCGCTGCACCTACACCGCCGGGGTCACCGGTGCCGACGCCGCATCGTCCCCGCGCGGT
Source organism: Streptomyces sp. NPDC101194 (assembly GCF_044767885.1). Taxonomy (NCBI): domain Bacteria; kingdom Bacillati; phylum Actinomycetota; class Actinomycetes; order Kitasatosporales; family Streptomycetaceae; genus Streptomyces; species Streptomyces sp. NPDC101194. The sequence continues at coordinate 71,794 of NZ_JBIWOS010000016.1, read as the reverse complement.
GCCTGGCACGTCGCCGTCCTGGCCACCGCGCAGGACGGCACCACGACCTTGGACACCGAGGCGGCCGGTTTCACCGTCCGGTGACCCGAACGCGCACATGGTCGAGAGCAAGTGCCGCCGACGACGCGCGCCAGTCCGGACTTCCCCGGCAGGGGCAAACAGATCGCGATGCCGGACGGCGAGCGGTGACGGATGACAGGCTGAGATAGAGCGCACTGGTACCTCGAGGGGAATCGACATGCCTTGCGCGCTGAACCGGGCTCCGGCGGGGGGCGTCATCTGCCGCCTCGCACCGGGCCTTCCACTTCCCCGTCCGTCCGTTGGTGCTCGACGGAGTCGTCGGTGGTGTCTCTGCGCCTGATGTGGGTCCCGCCTCCTTCACGGGGATGGGGGTGTCCCCGGGGCTGAGCGAGGATGTGGCCGCAACCAGGATTCCAACCTGTTCGGCGAAGTCGGGCGCGGGCAGAGTGCCAGGCCCTGGCACATCACCGGGCCGACGGCGGCCCCTACGTCCGGATCGCCGACCGGCGCCCCCGCTCTGCGTGGCGCCAGCACGCACCTACATGGACTCCTGAGCCAGGAGGGGCAATGACCGACAGTTCCCGCCAGGGTGTGTCGGCCTGTCGTGAGGACGCCGCAGTACAGGCATACAACCCCGCACCGCAGACGGGGCTGGTCGACGGGCGTGCAACAGGTGGTGCAACATCCGGCTGCAGCAGACTTCTGTTGCAGCCATGAACTGCGGAAACAGGGACCGTGCAGCCACGCGCAGACGTGGTTCACCCCCTCCGGCATTCGTGCGGCCTCAGGGAAGACACAGCAGTAAGGGTACGGGTACGCACCCGTACCCTGGCGGGATGGGAAGCAGTACGACGATGTCTGATGTCAATGTCCGTATCCCCGAATAGGCCAAGGACCGGCTGGCCGCGATCGCGGCCGCCGAGGGCCTGTCACTGCGCGCGTACCTCGCGCGCCTGGCCGAGACGATGCTCACCCCGGCCGAGCGTGCTGAGCGGGCGGAGAAGGCCAGGGCCGCGTTGAAGGCGTGGAACGGTTACGCGCCCACCGGCTCCGAGGAGGACGATCTGGACAGTGAGCTGGACCGGCGCCTGGCACGGGCGACGACCCGGTGAGCGACGCCATGCACATCGTCCTGGACGACACAGCGATGACTGCGGCCGGCCAGGGCAACGTCCTCGCCTCGCGGCTCATCCACCGGGCTCACGTCGAGCCCGGGTGGTTCCTGTATGCCCCGACGTGCGCGCTCGTCGAGGCCGACCGGGCACGGCCCGGCACGGCCGAGCACCTGGCCGCACTGCCGGGCATCACCGTTCTGGACCTGGACTTGGCCGCCGCGCTGGCTCTAGCTCGGCAGGAGACGTGGGCAGCGGCCCACAGCCAGTTCGCGGCGCAGCCCACCTCCGACCGCCCGGACGGGTCGATCATCGCCACCACGGCGCCGAAGCGGTGGAAGGGCGAGCCGGTGCGCGTCCTGGGCCTCAACACCTGAGCCACAGCCCCCTGATGGCCGCCGGCCCCATTCTGGAGGGGCCTGCGGCCTCATTGCGTGGTGTCGAGCTGTACGCGCGGCTTCCAGAAACGCTGCTCGTGCTTGATCGAGAAATTCGAGAGAGTCATGTGCCTGCTGGCCCATCTCGAACCGCCCTCCGTGGGCGGGGCTACCCCTCGCCCGGACCGTCCCCGCTGGACGTCCTGCCGCACACCCCAGCGCCGGAGAAAGGGAGTAGCAGGTCATGGTGGAATCGCTCGGGGACGGTCCCTGACTCGCCGGAAGCAACTTTCGCGCCGAAACCCACGTCTGCCAGTGGGAACGGGACTGAACCCCACCGACCCATACATGAACGGAGCTTTCGGTGCTCATAGGACTGCTCACCGCCGTGGCAGCATCGATCTGTTACGGCACGGGCTCCGTCCTTCAGGCCGTCGGATCACAGAAGTCAGCCCGCCGGGAGGCCGCCGCGGGCAGCGTGACCCAGCACGGTGGCCCGAGCCTGTCGTCCACTGCGAAGGCGGCGATGACCTGGGAGTTCATCGTCGGGACCATCCTGGACTTCGTCGGCTTCGGGCTCGGCGCACTGGCGGCGCGCCTCCTGCCGCTGTTCCTGTCGCAGACCGTGATCAGCGCCAACTTGGTGATCACGGCGTTGCTGAGCATCAAGCTCCTCGGCATCCGGCTCAACCGCGCCGAGTGGACCTCGATTGCTGTGGTCTGCTCCGCGCTGTTGCTTCTGGCGACGGCAGCGGGCCCGGAAGGCAGCGGCGACACCCCGATCTCCACGCACTGGTGGCTGCTGGGGATCTCGCTGCTCCTGATCGTGGGCGGCACCGTGGTCGTACGCCTACTGGGGGCGCGCGCCGCGATCCTGGCCGGCCTGCTGTCCGGACTGGGCTTCGGCGCCCTCGGTGTCGGGGTCCGTGTGCTGAATGGCATCGACCCTTTCGATCCGGGAGCGCTGCTCTGCGACCCGGCGCTCTACGCGATCCTGGTGGCAGGCATCGGCGGCATGTACCTGCACACGGTCGCCCTGCAGATCGGCTCGGTCAACGGCGCCACCGCCGCGCTGGTCGTCGGCGAGACCGTCCTGCCGGGCATCATCGGCGTGCTGTGGCTCGGCGATGCCTCCCGTCCCGGCTTCGCCTGGGTGGCGATCACCGGGTTCGTGCTCGCCGTATCGGGCGCGGTGGCAGTGGCCTGGTTCGGGTCCCCGAAAGGGCACGGCAGCGGCCCTGCGGCGGCGCCCGTGACACCCGCCAAGGACGCCCGGACGTCCGCGGGGGTCTGACCCGGCACCAGATGCGCCGAATTTCCAACCCTCGGCTGCCGTACGGGAGCCATCTTTGCGACACAACTCCCCACACAAGCAAGCCTGGTTGAGATCCGACATCCTCTGGCCAAGAGAGCGGTTCAACGTGTGGAGTCTGGTGGCCAAACCGACAACTCGCCTGCGCATCGTCTCTTCCGTCCGGCATCGTTGCTGCCGATATCGGGCTCCCAGATGCTCAGCGACAGGTGTCGCGCCCAAGTGGCAACTATCTCGCCCAGTCGTGATCTGTCTCAGCGAAGGCTGAGCGATTCTCACCGAAGGTCGGGGGACTGCTCCGGTCCGATTCGCTCGTCGGCTCGCGTTCACTGCGAGCGGTGGAAAAGCGGTGGACAAAGATCGCGCGAGCGGCACACTGACCTGTGTGAAACGACTGCTGGTGGATGTGGAGAGCGTCACTGCGCGGTTGGTACGTCGATTCGGTCCCCAGGTTGCCGAATGGTGCGCTGACACGCCGGATCTCATCGCGCGGCTGACGTCCCAGTGGGGACTTTCGCTCGGTGAGTCCCTCCCGGACGGCGCTTCGTCGGTGGTGTTGCGGTGCCGTTGGCCCGATGGCACGCCCGCGGTGTTGAAGATCAGTCCGGAGCGGGCCCTTATGGCCGAACAGGTCGAAATGCTGGGGTGGTTCGCTGCCTCGGGCCGGGTGCCCTCGGTGCTGGCCCTCGACGAGGAGGCAGGCGCGATGGTGCTGGAGGAGATCGTGCCTGGAGCGCCGGTGGAGGACATGCCCGCTGCTCCGCTTCCGGGACAGTGGTCGGATCTGCTCGCCGCCTTGCACGGGGTCGCTCCGCCTCCGCTGCCGACGCGTGTGCTGCGTGGGCGGTGCGAGGAGGCCTTCGCCCGGGTCGGCAGGCGGCTGTCCGAGCCTGCGATCAGTGCACGGATGGACGTCACCGCGTGGGACAGGGCCATCCAGCGGTGCGAGCGGCTGCTGGACACGGAAGCGACAACGGTGTTGCTCCACGGTGACCTGCACCTGGGCAACGTGCTCGACGGCGGCGCGGAGCGCGGTCTCATGGCCATCGATCCGAAAGCCTGTGTCGGTGATCCGTGCTTCGACGCTGTGGACTACGTGCTGGCCGGCGCCGGGCTGGAGGGCGTCGAGACCCGCTGCGCGCGCGTGGCGGCGGCGTGCGGGCTCGATGGCGACCGGCTCCATGCCTGGAGCCAGGTGATCGCATCGTTCGCGGCCATCGCCCACCTCAGTGACGGTGGTGAGGAACCGGTGATCGATGAACTGCTCGCGTTGACCCGGTGAGCACACCCGGTATTCCCGATCGCCTCGTCCCCACGCTCCACCGGGGACGGAACACCTATCGCTCAACCTTCGATGAGACTGCTCAACCTTCGGTGAGGCGGAACAAGTCACCAACAGCTGGGTGCACGGTCCGGCGCGCCATTCGCATCCGATATTCGAACAGACGTAGCATTAGTGCGTGCCCAAGTACGACTTCCCCGAAAATCTCCGAGCAGCCCAGCTTTCTCTCCTCGAGACCCGTACCGCATACGAGCAGTACGTCACCACCCTGCCGTGGTCGGCTGAGCCGATGCCCGGGTGGGAGGGCGACAAGCAGCTCCACTCCTCCTACCGGTCCCACAAGGAGGACTCTCCCGGGTATACGGAGGCGCAGGCCGCGGAAGTGGCGCGGTTCCGGGCGGAGCTGCTGAGGCTGAGCGCCGAGGTGGTCACGCACCCGTACTGGCAGTCGCTGAGCGGCCCGGACCTGGTCGACGCGCGCATGGTGCTGCAGCACGCCCACGAGTCCGCCGAGGGCGAGGCGGCGTAGCCGTGCCTGGCCCCGAGGGCATATCTGACCTCGACAAGAAGAGGGCGCTGGCCGACTGGCTGGAGTGGCAGCTGAGGCAGGTTCGGAACCGGATCTGTGAGCTTGAGGTGAAGGAGCGGCAGGAGGTGCGTGCTCGGGAGCGGGCGCGGGCCGAGCAGTCGTGGAAGATCCAGCCGAAGCGGTCCGGTGAGACCGCGCTGCTGCACCGCGGCGGGTGCGGGCTGTTCAAGAGCGAGCTCGGGTTCCTCACCCGGGACGAGGCGATCATCGCCATGGCGGAGCCGGACATCGAGCCGTGCGAGGTGTGCCGGCCCGAGACGGGGCTGGAGCAGTACAGCTGAGAGCCCCGCCTTGGGAGCATGTCGGTTCCGAGCAGACCGACAAGGAGGCACGGATGAGTCTCGATGAGATGCTGCAGCAGGCTGTGCGAGTACACGACCTGTACGACCAGTTGAACCGGCGTGAACGGGGACGGGTCTGGACACGGGAAGAATTCATGCTCGGCTTCATGGGCGATGTCGGCGACCTGGCCAAGCTGGTCATGGCCGAAGAGGGAGCCCGGGACATGCCGGGCGGGCGAGTGGCGCTGGAGCACGAGCTCGCGGACTGTCTGTGGTCGGTGCTCATCCTGGCTCACCGCTTTGACGTCGATCTGAAGACCGTCTTTGGCCGCACGATGACTGAGCTCGAGACCGCGATCAGTGTCCGGCTCGCCGGTGATGAGAACCCCGGTCACAAGCAGGCGTAGGCCGGACGGACAGTCCGGCGCGCTTCGGGAGCTTTGGGCCCGCAGGATCGGATCTGTGGAGTTCCCGACCAAGGTGACACTGGCCCAGACCGTCCCTGTCCCGCCCGAGGGGCCGGGCTGGTGGTACAAGCCCAAGTTCGACGGTTCTCCAGACACGCAGATGTGTCTCATCTTCTGCGGTCGCTTCCGTGATGGTCGCCACCGACAACGCCTCGTGCGCCGGCCGCCTACTCCGCCGCCACGATGCGCTCGACCGCGGCCGTCACCAGTTGTTCACGCTCTGCTTCCGTGAAGACGTCCGGCAGCGTGAGCTGCTCGACGATCAGCCAGTTCATGGCCAGCATGAGCAGCTTGACGGCCATGGCGTCGCCAGGGAGACCGGAGGCCTCGTGGTAAGCGACGTTGGCGTCGACGTCGGCCCGGACTCGCTCGGTGAGGACTTTGCGCAGTTCGGGGCGGCGGGTGGCCTCGAGGCGGAGTTCGAGCAGCGCGAGGTAACCGGTGCGGAAGCAGGCGATGCGTCCGACGAGTTCACGCATCAGCTCCGCGTAGGTCTCCCGGTCACGGTCGGCCGCCTGCTGGCGGGCGACCGTGGCCTCGTCGGGCTGGAGCCGCTCATACACCCGGGCACCGGCTTGGGTGAGCAGGTCGTCGCGGTTGGCAAAGTAGTTGGACGCGGTGCCGGCGGGTACGGCGGCCTCGGTGTCCACCGCCCGGAACGTCAGGCCTCGTGCGCCTTCCCTGGCCAACACCTCGATCGCGGCGTCGACGAGGGCAGTGCGCCGCTGATCATTTCGTCTCACCATTGACACCACTCCAACTGTAGTACTACGTTCAAACCACTTCAAGCAGAGTACTATGTGGAGGGCATCAGAGATGCGAAAGCTCGTGTACTACGTCGGTGTCACGCTCGATGGCCGCATCGCCGGCCCCGGCGGCGAGTGCGATTTCTTCCCCCTCGGCAACGAACAGCAGAGCGCCGCCTACTTCGCCTGGACCAACGCGCTGTACCCCGAAACCGTCCCGACCGCCTACCGCGCCGCCGCGGGCCTCACCAACACGCCCAACCGGCGCTTCGACACCGTCGTCATGGGCCTCGGCACCTACCGCCCCGCCCTCGACGCCGGGATCACCAGTCCGTACGCGCACCTGCGCCAACACGTGGTGTCCAGCACCCTCAAACCCGACACCGACCCGGCCGTCACCGTCGTCCAGGGCGACCCGCTCGCCCTCGTCCGCGAGCTCAAACGGGAGGAGGGTACCGGCCAGGACGTCTGGCTCTGCGGCGGCGGCAAGCTCGCGGGCGTCCTCCTGCCTGAGATCGATGAACTGGTGGTCAAGAACTACCCGGTGGTCGCCGGGGCCGGAATCCCGGCCTTCGACGGCGCCTTCGACCCCACCGTCTTCGATGTCGCCGAGCGCACCGCCTTCCCTAACGGCGTCACCCTCACCCACCTCACCCGCCGCTAGGAGCGTGGGTCAGTAAACAACTTCTGGTATGCCGGGCCTCGTGGTGGAGTGGGGCTGTCGGGTGCTGCTGTTGAAAAGGCGTGGCTGCTGGGCAGTCATGATGCGAAAATCAGTCCGCAATTTGATTCACATCCGCGTCCCGGAGGTCCGTATGGATGTCGCCTCGCTGCTGCCGTTGGCCACGGCCCGGTTGTCGTTGCGTCTGTTCACTCCTGGCGACGCCGACGGCCTGTACGCCTACCAGAGCCTGCCGAGCGTGGCGCGCTACTTGTACCGGCCGGCGCACACGCGTGAGCGCAGCGAGCAGGTTGCCGCCGAGCGCGCGGCGCAGACGGCCTGGTGTGCCGACGGGGACAAGCTGGCGCTCGCTGTCTGCCGACGCGATGAGCCCGGCGTCCTGGGCGAGGTGAGCCTCGCCCTGGCCGATGCCCGCGCCGCCCAGGCCGAGATCGGCTGGACTCTCGATCCAGGTCATCAGGGGCACGGCTACGCGACCGAGGCGGCCGCGGCGCTGGCCGGGTTTGCCTTCGACACGCTGGGCGTGCACCGGCTCTACGCACGGCTGGATGTGGAGAACAGCGGGTCTGTGCGGGTCTGTGAGCGCCTCGGGATGCGCCGGGAGGCGCACCTGGTCGAGAACGACCTCGACGGGGATCGCTGGGGCAGCGAGTACATCTACGCGGCGCTGTCCACGGATCTTGGCAGTCGATCAGGCGATTGAGCCCGACGCCGTCTCTTGTTCGTGATCTGCCACATGGGAGAAACCTGGTATCCGCAACCGCCGCGACGAGTGGATCCGGTTCGGTGTCTTCGCCCGGCTCAAGCAAATCGCACTGGAGCCCTATGGCGGGATTGTCGGCCTCGTCTTGGGTCAGTCGCCTGAAACGCTCCGGCATGACGGATGGTTACGGCATTCCACTGAGCCGCGTCCTGGCCGGAGCCAACTGCCACGACTCCTCGCTGCTCGCCACGACCCTGGACCGCCTGAACGACCGCGGGCCGTTACCCGACGACATCACCGTCCACCTGGACGTCGGCTACGACTCCGACACCACTCGCACCCTGCTCGGCGACCGTGGCCTGCACGGCCGGATCGCGCGCAAAGGCGAGAAGGCGCCGATCCAGGCGAGCCAGAGGTGGCACGTGGAGCGCACCCACGCCTGGCAGAACGCCTTCTACCGCCTTGCCCGCTGCTACGAGCGCCGGGCCACCGTCATCGACGCCTTCTTCGATCTTGCCGACACGATCACCACCGTGCGTAGCCTCATCCGACAGGCATGGACGACTCACCGCTGGGACGAACGCCTGCGCCGCCGCCCGGCCGGCGCCAGGGGCGGCCGTACCCTCGTCCCCGTGCTGCTGGCGCGCCAGGGGCAGGGTGCGTGCACGCCGCCGCCCGCCGCAGTGCCGGCGGACAGGTCGTCGGCGGCGCCGAAACGGAAGACGGCCCGTCAGCCGTCGGCCGGGCGGCCCGGCACGGCCCTAGCCCCAGGAACCGCAAGCACGCTTCTGCCACCGGGAGACCGGCACCTTCAGCCCCGCTCCACTCCATTCCACAACGGGATGGAGGGGCCTGCGGGCCGTGGGCAGCAGCACCGGGGACACGCACATCCTGCAGCGGCTTTGCCGAGTCCGGGACCGAGAAGCAGTCCCCGATCGTGAAGCCGTTGTCCTGCCGGATGTGGTCGCTGCGTCTTTGCCGGCCGGGCAGGGGGCGTCGTTTCGGCGGGACGGTCTGGGGGTGCATCCGTCCTCGGCGACACGAGGTTGAAGCGGGGTGCCAGCTGAACTCGCCGCTGCACAACGGTCGCCAAAGCAGCGGGTGACTGCCTGCGAGGACCCTGGCGGCCTTGGCCGCGGCCGGGGTTCATGCCGGCTGTCGGCTCACGGGTCAGGAAACCGGCCGGCGGGAGCGGGCCGCCTCGATGTCCGGGACATGCTGCTCGGCCCAGAGCCGTACGGCGCGCAGCGGGACGAGCAGGGAGCGGCCCAGTGGTGTCAGGGCGTACTCGACGCGGGGCGGGTTCTCGTCGTAGTCGCGGCGGCTGATCAGGCCGTCGGCCTCCAGGGAGCGCAGGGTCTCGGTCAGCGCCTTCGGGGTGATGCCCCGGATGTGTGCCTTGAGTTCAGTGAAGCGGCGGGGGCCGTCGGCGAGGGCGTTGACGACGAACACGGTCCAGCGGGCGCCGATGCGGTGCAGCACCGTGCGGCTCGGGCAGGTCGCTGCCATCACGTTGTACGCCTTGCCCATCGTCCGCTCCCAGTTTCGTTGTAGATACCGGTATCAAAACCATACCGTGAGTTCCGATCCTACGAAAGAAGGAGTCGGGACGCATGGAACGGATCCTGGTCATCGGAGGCGCACGGGCGCTGGGCGCGGCCGTCGCGAGGCGTGCGGCGAAGGACGGGTACGACGTTGTCGTCGGTGCCCGTGACCGGGCTGCGGCCGACGCGCTGGCGGGCGAGATCGGCGCCACAGCGGTACGGGTCGACCTGCAGGACGAGTCGACGCTCGCGGCTGCGGCGCAGCTCCTGGACGACGGAATCGACCACATCGTGACGACCGGTTCGGCCCCGCACGACGTCCGCGCCACCGAACTGGACCGCGACAGGCTGCTGGCCGCGTTCACGGCGAAGGTGGTCGGCCCGATGCTGGTGGCCAAGCACTTCGCGCCGGTCCTGCGGTCGACCGGGTCGATGGTGCTGTTCTCCGGCGTGGTCGGCTGGCGCCCCGGGCCCGGATCGCTCGTCAAGGGCGTCACCAACGGGGCGGTCGAGTTCGCCGCGCGCCACCTGGCGGCGGATCTGGCACCGGTCCGGGTCAACGCCGTCTCGCCGGGTGTCGTGGACTCGGGCGCATGGGACCGCCTGGGGGACAAGAAGACCGCCCTGCTGAGCAAGAGCGCGGACGCGACCCTCGTCAAACGCCACGGCGAGAGCGAGGACGTCGTCGAGGCGGTGATGTGGCTTCTGCGCGCGGGTTTTGTCTCCGGCGAGACGATCCACATCGAGGGCGGCGCCCGCCACAGGTCCGCCTGAATCCGGGGCGGCGCCCGCCACAGGCCCGCCCGGCCGGCACCGGCGCCCGTCACACCGTGCGAGGCAGCGCTCGCGAACCCCAAACCGGAAGCACCCGGCAGCCACACGGCGCGGACGGCGTTCTCGGTAGGAGAGCGCCCGAGCGCACGTCTCCTTGCCGCAGCTGGCGAGCGATAGGGCTGTCCACTCTCGGTTCTCCACAGAAACGGTTGAGCGGATACAGGGTGCCGGGCCCGCACAGCCGTCCGCGAAGGTCACACGCCGCTCCCAAAGCCCTGGCCTGTTCATAGGCGTGGGCTGACAACGGCCCCCCTCACACCAGGAGGCTTCGCCCGCAGGCGCGTGAGCCGGGCAGAGAAGTATCAGACGAAGGTGGGCATTGTAGTGGCAAGTCCGCATGTGCTGAGCAACTGCATAGATCGCCACATGTAGTGTGGTGTGTCGCCCTACGGGGGGCTCGTGGTGAGTGGAATCATGCAATCCATCCCGGGTTGAAGGCCACCCCGCCCGCCAGGGCTCGACCGGAACCGAACCCTCGCCGCTCGGGGCGCGGTCCGGCCGGCCCGGGACTGAATGCCTCGCGGGGGTCGCCTGCGGGAGGTTCGCAGCCCGGCTCCTGCCGTGTGGACGTCCACTACTCGCGCCTCTGCAGACATGCCTAGGTCGGTTAGGTCGGCGCGAAGCACCCAGGACAGACAATCGAAGGCGCCGCCGCGCCCCGACGTCTGAGATTCAAAGGTGCTAATACGCCTTGCTCATAGATTCCTTGTATGCGACACGCTCGTCGTCGTGGGGCCCGACCGAACAGGAGGCTCTCGTCAGGTCGGTGTCGGTGTCGGTGCTGGAGCGGAAGGGGGCCCGGCTGGCCGGGGCTGTGAAAGAGCTGGAAGCGGAAGCCGGTCGCTCTCGGCGGAGGACACCATGGGACTTCAGTCGAACGATCTTCGCCATGTGTCACAGGTGAGGCCTGGGGTGCAGTTTCCTTTACGCCCAGACGCAAATGAACCGTCAACTACCCGCGAGCATCCCGCGTGCGACGGACCGGTCGGAGAACGGCTTCGCGAACGGTCGACATGTGGGCCTCATGGTGTGAGTCGACAGGGAAGCGGTCGCCCAGGCGGCGGGGGAGTGCTACCAGGTCACCGGCCTCGGCGATGTTGGTCCAGTGGTGAAGACCTGGGGGGCCGCTTTCGTGGTCGGACGTGTCGGGCGGCGGATCCAGCATGTCGAACACGGCTCCTGGCACCCCGAGCGGAGAACCGATCGTGACCAGGACCTCGACACCGAGATCGGGGTAGGCATGCAGGGCCTCGTAGGTGACGACAGACCCGAGAGAGTGCGCTACGACGACCTTCGCGCCACTGTGCTCGATCGAGAGCCGTCGGGCAGACGTTTCAGGACCGGCAGCCTGCGTTGTTCTTTCACGCGGACCAGGACGTGTGCGCTCTTCTCGGTGATCGCCTCGACCAGCAGGGACATCGGAAGAACCGTGGTTCCCGAGGCGGTCGGTCCACCGGTTTCGACAGCGAGCGCTACAAGAAGCGCAACACCGTCGAACGCACCATCAACCGCCTCAAAGGCTTCCGCTCCGTCGCCACCCGCTACGAGAAACGCACCTACATCTACCTCGGCACCGTCACCTTCGCGGCCCTCATGATCTGGCTCCGAGCATGACCTGAGAACCACGGCCTGCTCCAGCCTCTGCGTGCAACGCAGGTAGATTTTTTTGCACCTACAGGGGTGATCACCGTAGAGATAGGGCCATGATGACGACGTATGCAGCGACCGCCAAGCAGGTAACGGCGGATTGGGCGCGGGTCTTCGACGGCTTCGACATTTGGCGTCCTTTGCGGCTGTTGCGCCGAGTTGGCCCCTTGATCCAGGGGATCACTCTTGATCGTTCCACTTCGGGTGACGCCTATTTCCCGACCGCTCACACGCATTGACGCGACCGTTCCCAGTCGTCTCGCTGACACTTGGTCAACGTTTGGCGTCAAGATCGGGGATGCCGGAAACTGTCAGGTTCTCCGACCATGCGGAGGATTATCTCTGCGCTGCCCGGCGCCTTGCTGACCAGGCCAGGCTGAGTCTCGATGTTCCGCCTACCGTCGGAGACGTCGTCACCGAACTGCGCGCTTTCGCGGTAGCCCAGCACGGTATGGGCAGCTGGCCCGCAGTCGGGGAGGTTGAGGACAGCGTCCTCATCTCGTCGGCGTGTGGGGACAGGGACCTAACGGAGGAGGGGCTGCAACTTGCTCGGGACCTGGTGAAGAAGTGGCCTAAACACAGGCTGCCGCTGGACTGGGTCGGCGAAGAGGTATGGATCACTTCCTTGAGCAAGAAGGCGGACAATGCCGAGGACCTGAGCGCCATCGTTGAAAGCCAGGTCAGGGCCCACAGATTGACAAAGGTCCGCCAGACCTAACGTGTCGCCACAGGGACCTCATGTTGTACGGCTCCATCACAATCCCGAATAGGCACCGGCTCCGGGCAGATGGTGAATGCATGATCCAGGAAACAGGGCGGCTTGAGTAGGACGGCATCCGCCTGCCCAGGAACACGACGGCGTTTCGTGCAGACGCAAGGTTCTTCCGTCCCTCGGTCCCTTGACAGTTGGTCAACTACCTCGGGAGGCTGGCCGAGACGGACTTCCATGAAACCCGCGATGGGTTGAACGAGAGCAACGCACGGCGTGCCATGCTTGCCGCCTGCGACTCTGCCGGACTGCCTGTCCTCCCGGACGCACAACTCCTGCGGCTCGGGGAAAACGCGCTGTTCGCTCTTCCCGAGGCCGGCGTCGTAGTAAGGGTCACCCGGTCAACGGAGATGGCCGATAAGGTCGCCAAGGAACTGGCGGTGGCACGCTGGCTTGTTGGGCGCGGATTCCCGTTCGTGCACCCGACGGGTACCCCACAACCCATCGAGGCGGACGGCCGCACCGTGGCGTTCTGGGAATACGTGCTGGAGAGCTCTCCACCTGCCTCCCATACGATCCTGGCCGGGCTTCTCCGCGGCCTACATGCTCTGCCGGACCCGGACTTTCCCCTCCCCGTCCTCAATCCGTTCCCCGTCATGCACAGTCGTCTTGAAGCCGCGTCCGGGATCAGGCGCGAGGACGTAGCTTTCCTCGCCCAAGCCTGCGAGAACGTAGAAGAGAGCTTCCATGCCCTCATCGCTTCCTCGCCCAAGCACTTGGTGCACGGCGATGCCCATCGCGGCAACATTCTCTGGGACGGCGACCGCGCCCTGCTCATTGACTATGAAGCGGTGGCGATCGGTCCCCGGGCTTGGGACCTGGTCCCCACCCGGCGCGGCGAAGGCGATGCAGGAGATCTACAACGCCGAGGACCGCAGCCATGCCGAGAAGGCGAACGAGGCGTTCGCGAAGACCTACGGGGCGAAGTTCCCGAAGGCCGCTCTTCCGCGCCGTCACGCTCAACCTGTCCTGGTTGCCGGACGGCCTGCTGGCGTCGTCCAACTGGCTCCAGCTCAAGACCGCCGCCGGGACGAACACCGAGGCCATCGGGGTCCTCGCCGAAGCCGGCCGCACCAAGCGGATCCGCAACACCGCCAAGGCCAGCCTTAGAGGTCGCACGGATAGGCGTGCGGTCACGGTCGGCGGTCCGGGCGTTCGTCCCAGCGGTGAGTCGTCCATGCCTGCCTGATCAGGCTACGCACGGTAATGATCGTGTCGGCGAGGTCGAAGAATGCGTCGATGACGGTGGTGCGCCGCTCGTAGCGGCGGGCGAGCCGGCAGAAGGCGTTCTGCCAGGCGTGAGCGCGTTCGGCATGCCAACGCTGACTGGCCTGGATGGGCGCCTTCTCCCCCTTGTGCGCGATGCGTCCGTGCACGCCGCGTTCGTTGAGCAGAGCGCGGGTCTCGTCCGAGTCGTAGCCGGCGTCCAGGTGCACGGTGATGTCATCGGGCAACGGTCCCAGCTCGTCAAGACGGTCCAGGGTCGGGGCTAGCAACGGGGAGTCGTGACGGTTGGCGCCGGCCAGGACACGGCCCAGTGGAATACCGTATCCGTCCGTCATGCCCGAGCATTTGAGGCCCCGCGGTCGACCGGTGAGCGGCCGGCGGCCTCGCCGCCTCCGGGGGCCTTGGTGATGGAGCCGTCGACGGCAATCCGGTCGAGGACAAGGCCGATGATTCGGTCGTAGGAGTCCAACGCTATCTGCTTGAGCCGGGCGAACACGCCCAGGCGTATCCACTCGTCGCGACCGCTGCGGATCGTGGTGGCCGAGCAGGTTGTGTCGGCAATCGCCTCGTAAGAGCAGCCGAAACGAAGCAGTTGCAGGAGCTTGTCGAAGATGACCCGGTCACTGATGCGCCGACGGTGGCAGCCGAGCGGATGGCCGGGGTGGTACTCCGGCCGCTCGGGCAGCAGGGCTGCGAATTGGCCCCAGAGCGGTTCTGTCAGCCATGATGGAAGCGCGGGCACAAGTCTCCCCAGTGATCACAGAGCGTCGCAACTCCCTGATCGTCGGCACCCGTGCCTGTCCTGCTGCCGGGCCCTACCATCGAGCCACGGCCTTGACCACCGGCGTCTCTGTGCGCGATCCGCACCCGACGAGCATGAAGTGCTGGGTGTAGATCGCTGTGACGTGAAGACGGGCAGGCGCGGTTCGTGCGGATCAGTGGGCGCGGCGCTGCATTCGATGAGCAGTGCATCGGTGAGGACGAGTCGGGGTCAGAGGGCGCTGAGCGGCTCAGCCATGGAGAGTGACGTGGGGCAGCGGACGGCCAGTGGCGTCGAACAACGCGGCTCCACAATCGCAGCGCTCGTCGGCCAGGGTCTGGTCCGCCGACAGTTCCCAGACCAGCATCTGCGAGCAGTTCGGGCAGTCCAGGCTGACCAGGGTCTCTTCGGGTTCCGAGCCCCAGGCCCGCACCGGGAGGCCCTGGTGCATCAACCCGGTCGGCTCACGCTCATCGGTCAGCGCGACCAGTACCTCGTAGGTGTCGGTGCCGTTCTCCCGCACCATGAGCGTGCAGCGGAGATCTGCCAGCACACCGGACAGGTGGTCGAGCTGACGGACCGGCAAATCACCGCGGCGCAGAGTCGGGTCGGTCTCGGCCGCTCGGTAGACGACGTTGGTGTCGACGTCTGTCGGCTCCGCCCCGAAGGCCCGTACTCGACCAGCCACGAACGCAGCCAGCCGGCCCGGGTAGTCCTCACCGGCCCAGTCCATCGTGAACATCACGCTGTCGACGTGAACCCCCCGGGCCCGTTCGCCGGGGCTCAGGACCAGCTCTTCCAGTTCTGTCACGACGATCACGCTATCAACTGCCGGGCGGCGGACGGTGCCGGTGTCGTGCATGACCAACATCAGCCTCTGCACCTACCTGCGCGACCTCTTACCCACCGCAGCAAGAGCTGAGAAGCCGTTGCCATACCGATCATGGAGTCTGTCGATCGAACGAAAGTCTCGATCGGGTGATCCCGGGCCCTGCCCGGCATGAGAGCAGGGCCTGGCGGTATGCGGGGAAAATCCAGGGGAGCGGACGGCCGCGCGCTGCTACGGTCGGGCGCCATGAGCTGGCTTCCCGATGACTTCGTCCACCCCGTCCTGGTACCGCTGCCGGGCGGTGGCCATCACCTGCGGCCGATCCGGGAGGCGGACACCCCCCTCGACTATCCGGCTGTGATGGGTTCGCGCGAGCGGCTGTGGACCATTTTCGGCCCGGCCTGGGGCTGGCCCGCGGCCACCATGACCTACGAGGCCGACCAGGCCGACCTGTTGCGGCACGAGAAGGAGATCGCCGCACACCAGTCCTTCAACTACGCGCTGTTCGACGCGGCGGAGACAGCTCTGCTCGGCTGCGTCTACATCGACCCACCGGAGAGGGCCGGCGCGGACGGCGAGATCTCCTGGTGGGTGGTGGACGAGCTGGTGGGCAGCAAGGTCGAGCAGGCCCTCGACGCGCTGGTGCCGCAGTGGATCGCCGCCGACTGGCCGTTCGAGCAGCCGCGCTTTCTCGGCCGCGAGATCTCCTGGTCGGACTGGCTCGCCCTGCCGGAGCATCCCGACACGTAAGTGGTTGTTGCCCGTACCGATCTCGAAGGCTGTCGGTCGAACGTGAGTCTCGATCGGGTGACTGCGGCGGTTTCCGCGCGTGAAAGCAGGGCCTCCAGGTAGCTCGGGGGTGCGATCCCATTCCGAGTGCTTCCCGGAGGCTCTGTTGTCTTTGTTGTACGTGCCCGAGCATGTTGACCTCAACTCGCCCGCCGTGTCGTGCGATTGCCTCGCGCGCGCCGAGCCGACTGAGGGGATCATCGACGCGCAGTCGGTGCGGGCCGCCGCGACGGTGCCGGGTGCCCGGTCGCACGTCATGGGCCGCGAATCTGCTGCGTCCACATCCACGGCTACGATCGTGGCGAGAGGCAGGGCCCGCAGCGATGGGCCAGCGGACGCACCGCCCGAATCCTGACGCACCGCGCTCGCCGGGCAAGCGGCGCTGCGGGCCGTAGTGCTGCGCACGGGTAATACGTCTCGGCTCCCCGAAACAGTCCGGGGCGCGGGCTGCTGAGCACCATGGCGGCGACCTGGTGCCGGGGCAGTCCAGACGGCCGTATGCGCCCGGCTCCCCGTCGGCGAACAACGTCAGCGCCTGTGCTGTCTCGGTACGTTCCGGCGCTGTGGAGGTGGCCGGCCACCAGTGCTCCACCTGATGCGCGTTCACGAGGACGAAGTCCTGGTATCCGTCGAAGTCGCCGGGGTCGTCTGCCACGCCGATGTGGATGGGCGTGTCATCGGGCAGGTCCTTGAGCGCGTCGCGAAGCTGCGCGGCGTTCCAGACCAGCGGGGTGTGCTCGAAGACGTCGGTGATGGGCACAGGGTGCCGGAGCAGGCCGCGTTACCGGTGGAGGCACGGCTACGTCTTCGGCCAGAGCACTGAGCCGGGGTACCGTGGCCACCTCAGCGAAGCGATCCGTCGACGATCTGCACCCTCGACGACATCGGATACCGATGGCAGGCCTTGCAGGTCAACCGGTGTGCGACCAGCACAGGCGGGGAGCGCCCTCCATGACGTGCCGAGGCGGCCAGCTGGTGGGCTCCAGGGTTTACGTGCGGATGGTGGCGGCTTTGGTGCTGAGGGCTGGCATCCGAAGGTCAGTAGCTCCGTGAAGGGCCGAGCCTCGCTGTCACCCTTCGGTGGAGCCTCGCACAGTACGAGAACTGCCGCGACGAATACCAGATGGGTTTCCGCTCGATCGTCCACCACGTCCTGGAGGGGCTGGCAGAACCAGACCGACGGCCACGACACGATAGACGACATCCTCCTCCAGCGCGGGACTCCCCACCTCTCGTACGTGTGGGACAGTGCTCCTCGTACCCAGCCCGGCGTGGTGATCCAGATCGCGATCGGCATCCGGGCTTCGCCGCAGGTTGTGAAGGCGTGCCGGGAGCGGCGCCGCGCCCCCCTGGACGGTGGGAAAGCGCCCGGAGAATCCTCGCCCTTCGGGGTAATCGGAGGAGGTCAATGCGGCTGGCCCGCTGCATGGACCAGGCGTGGGTTTTGACTTGTACACGACATGCGGACATTGCGGACATTAGTTCCCTTTTGTTACTTTTAACTCCGAGGGTCGCGCCAGGCGGCTAAGAAGATGAGCATTTCGGTCGTAGAGATCGGTGCTGACAAGGAGAGCGGTGCCCTTCCCTGCCACCCTGTTTGGTTCTGCCCGATCATCGGCGTTCCTGCGCGCAGCGGCGGCCTCACCTGCCGTTCGGTGGCTGCTGCTCGCCACCGTGGGCTATTTCCTCGGTAACGCCGCCCGGTGGGTCGGCGTCCCGGCCGCGCACCTGCTGACCGCGCTGGTCGTGGGTGTGATCGTGTCACTGACGGGCGCCATGCGGTCGCGGTTTCCCGCGCGTGCAAACCGTTCGGCGCAAGCGGTGGTCGGCGTGCTCATGGGCAGCTACCTCGCCCCCGGGGCGGTACGGTCTGTGGCCGGCTCGATCGGGCCGCTCGTCGGCGTGACGCTGGCCACAGTCGTTCTGTGCCTCGGCGTCGCGCTGATACTCCCGCGCCTGACCCGGATGAGCCATAGCGACGCAGTCCTTGGAATGGTCCCCGGCGGGTCCGCGGCGATCATCGCCTGCGCCGACGACCTGGACGCGGACAGCCGGGTGGTGGCATTCATGCAGTACCTGCGGGTCGGCATGGTGGCTGCCTCCGCGCCGGTCGTCGTACTGGCCCTTCACACTGCAGCGCACGCCGGGAACCCCGCTCACGCCCAGCCGTTCGGATCCGCCCTGCTGCCGGACTCCCTGGCCCTGGTGAATTCCTCACACACCTTGGCAGGTCTGCTCGTCCTGGCCGCGCTCTGCACGCTTGGCGGCAGCCTCGGACGCCGACTGAGACTGCCCGCGCCCACGCTGCTGGGCCCCATGCTGCTGACCGCAGTCGGCGTATTCACCGGCGCTGCGCACGGGTTCCAGCCGGTCGGGCCGCTCCAGGACGCGGTCTTCGTGGTGATCGGCCTGGAGGTGGGCTCGCGCTTCACCCGCCCCACGCTGCGCCACGTCGGACGCATGCTGCCGTATGTACTGGCCGCAACCTTCACCGTCTGCCTGATGTGTGCCGCTCTTGCCGGCGCGCTGGCTGCCGCGGTCGGCATCTCCTTCAACGACGCCTACCTGGCTACCACTCCCGGCGGCATCAACGCGGTCCTCGCCACTGCCGCGTCACTGCATTCCAACGTCGCCCTCATCTCCACCTCTCAGAGCCTTCGGCTCTTCCTCGTGGTGATGCTCACACCGTTGCTCATCCGCTGGGTGACGAGCTACGGGGCCCGGACCGTGCGCAGGCAAGTAGCGTGAGCGGGCGAGCGGTCGTGGACGCCGGCCGACGAGATCGCGGATCTGGCCGGCGGTGACCTCGGTGGGATCGTCCTGGGGCCCCAATCGCACCGCGTCCAGCGGCCCGGTCCACGAGGAGCGACCCCCACCCAGGGCCGCCGCGAACTGATAGGGCCAGCCCGGGATCGTCTGACGCACCCCCTCGCACCACCACGGACGGTGGCAGTGCAGCCGCTCGGGCGAGCACTCGGCATCCGGACGCGGCCACGCGGTGACGTCCGTCCTGGACGACGTCCAGTTCACCCGCCGCGACTACCAGCACCGAGCCCGCCCCGGTGCCCTCGACGAACCGGATCGTCGGCAGTGGCTCACCGTCCCCACACACCTTCCCCATGGACGGCCGACTCTCATCCGGGACGCGTTGATCGACGATCCTGACCGGGCCCGCCGGAAGACCGCGGGTGTACTGCGGCAGCACTACGGAACGAGCCCACACTGGCCGGCCCTCGCACAGGCCCTGGACCCAGTACTGGATGCCTTCGGCACTGGCAGGACCGCCACTGTTGCCGCAACCTCCACCCGCGTTCTGCTCGACCTGCTCGGCTGGCAGGGCCAGATCCTCGCCAGCAGCGATCTGCCCTCCCGCCCGGGGCGCTCCCGGAGACTCGCCGATCTCTCCGCCGTAACAGGCGCCCGCGTTTACGTGTGCGGGGCCGGCGGCGGCATGACCTACCTCGACCCGGCACCGTTCGCCGCCGAGGGCATCGCCGTCACGCCGTTCCAACCGCCGACGACCAACATCTGGTCCCCCTGCCGAAGGCTCAGTGGAACTCGTCAGGCCAGTGGGGGATCCGTGTGCAGCGCAGGACCGCGACGGGATCGTGTCCGCCGGGGCTCAGCCCCTTCTCTCGTAACTGCCGCCGGGTGAGCAGACCGGGGGAGAACTGCCTTGCGGTCGTGCTCCGAAACGAGCGGGTTCGCAGAATCTGAAGGTTGAAGCGGCGGGAACCTGCTGGCGGGGTCAGCGTCCAGCACCGGGATGGCCGTGGGTTCGGCGCTGGTAATTGCGTTGTCGATCTAGTGCGGCTGAGGCAGCATCCCGTCATGGGACAGCCTGCTGATGTGCTTCGCTTTGACCAGGTCGAGCTGCGCCGATGGTGTGTCGACGACATCGAGACCCTGCATCGGGCGATCACCGAATCGCGTGATCACCTGCTGCCGTGGATGCCCTTTGCGGCCACCCACGACCGGAGGCAGGGGGAAGGGTTTCTGGCCCGCTCCGAGGAGCAGTGGGTCTCGGGGGAAGCATACGGCTACGCGATCACCTCGGGTGGAGTGGTCATCGGCAGTTGCGGATTGCATCGCCGGATCGGACCTGGCGGTCTGGAAATCGGGTATTGGCTCCATCACGCGTGGACAGGGAGGGGGCTGGCCACTATGGCCGCTGCTGCCCTCGTGCAGGCGGGACGGGAGCTGCCGGGTGTCGATCACATCGAAATCCACCATGACGAGGCCAACGCCGCGAGTGGCTCCGTCGCCCGCCGATTGGGCTTCATTGAGGTTGAGCGCGTGCGGGTGCCGGACGGGCCGGAAGCGCCCGGCGAGACGGGCGTCGAGGTGATATGGCGCCTTCAGATTCGGGCCGACAAGGACGATCGGGTTCGCGGACTCTCGGAGCCGTCTTGAGTAACGTCAGACGGCAGCGGCTTCCTGAATCCCGCGTGACATCGCAAGTTGCTGGCCGAACTCGCAGAAACTCCCAGCAACTACGGGAAGTTGACACGCATGGGTGACCAGCATTGAGTAGGCCCTCACCTGCTCGCTTGCAGTGTTTCCCACACCGAGGTCCTCACGGAACCCGCGTGAACTCACTTGGCAGGACTGTGTGGGTACGCGACACGTGCTTGATCTCGTGGCGCTGCTTCCGTCGTGTACGCGCCATCACTTGCTCCAGACGCCGAGGAGTCGGACGGAACGCAGCGGGCGGGGCTGGCCGATCCGGCAGCGCAGGTGGGGGATGAGCACGGTGTCCTCCATCGAGTCGGTGGCGGGCAGTGCTGCGCCCCGCCGGCGGAGGGTCCGTCGGCGGGGCGTGGGGTGAGGCGGGTGGCCGGTCGGCCTATCCAGCGCAACCTTTTCAACCGCATGATCGGACAGCTCTACCACTGCCTCCAGCACGGCCAGTTCTTCGACGAGGCCGTCGCCTTCCCTGCGACAGCCGCGGCTCTCGCGGCATGAGCTCCATCAGCCGCTGACTGCGCGGGACCAGCACTCGTCTATGGCTGTCTGCTTCCGTTCAAGCTCGGCATCCATGACCCGGTTGGTGAAGGTCCCCGGAACCGCGATTGAGCGCCCACGGGTCCTGACGACCCGAAGGTCCCACCAGATTCCGCTCCGCAACACCCGCTGCCGCCTCTCGATGCCGACGACCTCGCTCCAGGGGATGACTCGCCTGCTGATGAAGGTGCGGAACTCCAACCCCGTCACGGTCAGGAGGGCCCGGCCATAGATCGATTTGATCGTGCTGAGGAACACAACCACGGACAAGACCCCTACGCCACCGACCCACCACCACTTGCCCGACTCATGTGTGGTCAAGCTCATCGCCACCATCACACCGGCGAGCGCCAGCATCACGAGGCCGTTCCGCCACCAGTACCTCTGGCGATCATCAGAGTTGAAGCCGATCCACACATCAGGCATGTCCATGATGCTATCGACGTCCGTTCAAATAATGCCCAGCCCAACTTGACGAGCTATGTGCCTGAGGTGTCTGTCCGGTCCTCGCCCGCGCGGGGCGGGCGAGGACCAGGCAGGGCGGCAGGTCAGTGCTCAGCGCTTCTGGAACGGGTGCACGTTGTCCGGGGCGTCGTCATTGGGCGGCGCGGCCGGGGCGGGTACGTGGATCTCGGAGCGGATCTCGATGCCGGGGCCGCGTTGTGGATGCACAGCGAAGGGCGCAGGGTCAGCCCGCGCAGTGCGAGCGCTGAGGCGGTGGTCCAGGCGAGGACGGCGAGGCCGGTGACGATCGTGCGGCCGTCCGCAGACGCCGCATGCTGGTGAAGAGGCAGTGTTCCGACCCTGCGCAATTCCTCGGTGCTCGCCTCACAGAGCGACAGCAACCAGGCTGCTGAGCACTCGGTCTCCCGCGACGGTGGTCTCCTGGCCGACGCCGTATCTTGGGCAGGAGATCGGTTGAGGGTTTCGGGGGGATTTGTGCGGATCGCAGATCACGCTGCTTGGGATCGGGGGTACCCGGTCACGTACCTGCTGGTCCGTGAGGACGAGGAGGGCGAAGAGAAGTACTGGGGGCGGTGCGCGAGCGTCGAGGGCATGTTTGTGGACAAGGTGCCGCCGAAGCGCGAGGTATTGACGCTGCGAGGATGCACTCCCACAGGTTCATTGCGCGATGCCCTGCTGCCAGCCGCAGAGTCGACTGGGCTGCTGGGCGATGTGTGTGTCGAGGTATGGGACGAGCAGCAGCCGCTGCAGTGGTGGACCCTGGTGGACTTTGTCGTCCTCGCCCACCAGCCGAACCGGAGCAACCCGGCCCTGGTGGATGTCGTCGTGGGTGCCGGGGTCGAAGAGGAGCACGCCTGGGACCACACCCTGCCGACGTCGCCGCAGTTCAAACTGTTCGCGGGAACCACCATGGCCGCCAGACACGCTGGAGACTGCGCCGGAGTGGATGGGCTGTTTGTCTCGCGCGAGGCCCCGCCGTCGACTCCACTGCACCTCATCGGTTGCGAAGCCGCTGAATCCTTGCTCGCCGTCTTGCGTCGGCCCCGCAAGTGGGACCGGGACTGGGTGCAATTGTGGGCGCTGGACCGCCATGGCGAGGTGATGTACCGCCACAACGTGTCCCTGCGCACCGAGAAGACACGGCCGTCCGTGCTCGGAGGCGCCCTCGTCGACATCACGCTCGCCGACGGCGGCGACGATCGGCCTCCGCTGTTGGCCCGGCCGATCTGGGAAACCTGGTATCGGGGAGCTCCGACAACCCGCAACCAATGGGCCCCGTACTCCGCGCAGGGCCGATCCGAGTGGCTTGACCTAACGGCCACCCGCATGAGCAGCCAGCGCCCGGACCGCTCTGGCGGCACCCGTCATCTTGACGGCAAGTTCGTCACCGACGTGCCCGGCCTTCACTGCGCGATGGCAGAGGCCCTTGTGGGGCCTGGGGGCTACTTCGGCCGGGAGTGGAACGCGTTCAAGGACTGCCTGGGTGGTGGTTTCGGCGTGGCCCTGCCCTTCACCCTGATCTGGCACGATGCGAACGTAGCGCGCCGAGCGCTGGCAGACGTCGTCCCGGACCCTGATGAGGGGCTCTCATATTTCGAGGACATTGTTCAGCTGCTCGAACGCTGCGGAGCAACCGTCATTCTTCAGTAGCCGAGACACTCTGCGGACTGATGAAGGTCGACGGAGGTCCGGCCGCGCTATTTGGTAGCTCTGAGGGCCGCGAGGTAGCCGGCCCAGCTGTCCTGGGCCAGAGCTGCCCACTGCGTGGCGGTGTTCCTGTGGATCGCGAACAGGTCGCACATGATGATCGGCGGAGGTTCACCGGCCAAGCCGAACACGGCCGTATTGCGGGCCGCGAGGACAGGGCCGGCCAACTGCCAGCGATGGCGTCGGCGTCGGCAACGGTGGGGTGGGCCCGTGTCCGCGGCTGACTCCCGGGCGGCCGAAACACCAACGGCTGTACCAGTCCAGCCGGGACAGGGCGAAGTCCCCTGTACTACGGTCGGCTTGACCGTTCTCACGCGACGGGTGGCCTGGAGGCCCGCTCAGCGCGTACCGGGGAAGGAGAGGGCTGAGGGATGCTGGAGCAGGAATTGGCCTCGCTTGCGGTTGCGGGCGGAACAGCCGTGGCCCAGGCCGTGGGAACCGATGCTTGGACGAGCCTGCGGCAGGCGGTGGCGCACTGGTTCGGCCGCGGAGACGCCAGGCGCGAGCAGGCGGAACTGGAGCGCCTGGACCAGAGCGCGGGCGAGTTGCAGACCGCGGGCGGCGACGCGGCCCAGCGGGCGCGCATCCGCCTGGAAGCTGCTTGGCAAACCCGCATTGAAATCCTGCTGGAAAGCATGGACGAAGCCGATCGCATACTCGCTGCCGACCAGTTGCGCAGCCTGCTCACTCATGTTCCTGGCACAGAGGTGTCGGCAGGCGATGACTCGGTAGCCGTCGGCGGCAATGTGCACATCGAGGCGGACAACAGCTCCGCAGCCGCCTGGAGCATGGGGGACGTGACCCTGGGAAACCCTTCGCAGCCGGGTCCGCGCCAGGACTGAGCGAACCCGGTACCGCCTCGTCCATGCCTGGTTGGTTTCCCAGCATCACCGCCCAGCACGGCAGCAGCGCCGTCGGCTACGCCAAGCAGGTCCACCATCACTTTGCCGCGCCCCGCGCGCCGGCCGAATGGCCGTACCAGGTTGGTGTGATCCCAGGCCGTGCGAACTCTTTCCAGCCCCTGGCCGTCGCCCGGAGCACCACGATGCTCAGCCAGGCGCTGGCTGGCAGCGGCGGGGCGGGCAAGACTCAGATAGCCGCCGCTTACGCCCGCGCCCAATGGGAGTCTGGCAGCGTGGACGTGCTGGTATGGATCACCGCCACGAGCCGCCAGGCCGTCATCGCCGGATACGCGCAGGCCGCTGTGGAGTTGCTCGCCGCGGACCCTGGCGCCCCGGAGCAGGCCGCCCGAACATTCCTGGCCTGGCTGGAACCCAAGCATGGCCAGAGGCCGTGCCGCTGGATGATCGTTCTGGACGCCCTCGCCGACCCGGCTGACATGCACGACCTGTGGCCCCCTGAGGGAAACGGCCGCACCCTGGTCACCACCGCCCGCCACGAAGCCTTTGCTCGGTGGCGAGGACAGGCAGGCGATGCGGCTGGCGCCGCCACCGCGTATGCCGAGCTGCTGGCCGACCGGGAGCGGTTGCTGGGCCCGGACCACCCCGAAACCCTCACCACCCGGCACGAGCTCGCCTACTGGCAAGGGCAGGCGGGCGATGCGTCCGGCGCCGCCACCGCCCTCACCGACGTGTTGGCGGACTTCATTCGGTTGCTGGGCCCGGACCACCCCGACACTCTCACCACCCAGCACAATCTTGCGTACTGGCGAGGACAGGCAGGCGATGCGGCTGGCGCCGCCACCGCGTATGCCGAGCTGCTGGCCGACCGGGAGCGGTTGCTGGGCCCGCACCACCTGGACACCCTCACCACCCGGCACAATCTTGCGTACTGGCGAGGGCAGGCGGGCGATGCGGCTGGCGCCGCCACCGCGTATGCCGAGTTGCTGGCCGACCGGGAGCGGTTGCTGGGCCCGCACCACCTCGACACCCTTACCACCCGGCACAACCTTGCGTACTGGCGAGGGCAGGCCGGAGGGGAAGAACCGGCTGTCGGATAACTATGGTCCGCTTAAGGCCACAGCGCCGTCCTCAGCTCAACACGCTGGACTTGACAGAGAACCAGTCCGAAACCATCGCCCGGAAGGCGTCGAGCTCCAGGACCTGAGTGGACGGCCAGGTGCTCGCCCGGGCGCTCTTGCCGCTTCCTGCCGCGCCGATCAGGACGATCAGCGCCGGTCGGGGATGGTCGTGTCGAGCGGCTGCATGGTGCCTTCGAAGTTGGTCTTCACGGGCGCTGTCCTTATGACCGCGAGCCAGCTGGACAGCTGACCGCACAATAAGCGCAAAAGGTGCATTGGTTAACTATGTGGCACCATATCGTTACAGACGGGAGCGGAGCCTGCGGTCGTTCGGTGCCTGCGGCACTGTCTCCCTCCACGGGCTCCCGACGCCGGGGTTGGTCCGTGGCCCGGATCTTGATGCACTGGGCCCCTGAGCGCGAGCGTCGATCCCAGGTCAGGCCTACCCCAACCCCACGGCGTGGCTGCGTGTGTCTCCAGGGCGGCTGAATACGATCTCAATGGAAAGCCCTTGGTATTCCGCTCCGAGTCGAGGTGACGTGGTGTCGCAGCCCAAGGTCGAGCGTTCCTTCCCCGCCTACTACCGCGAGCATCGTGAGCGGTACGCGACCGGTCGGGTGACCAAGATCAAGAGTCGGCCGATCTGGGTGCTGGAGAACCTGGGCGGGTGGTCGGTGAACAGCATCGTCATCGAAGGCGACGACGGGTTGGTCGTCTACGACACAGGAATCTGCCGGGAGCAAGGAGAGCTCATCGCTGCCGAGATCGCGCGGTTCTCGGACAAGCCGGTGCGGGCCGTCGTCTACTCCCACCACCACGCGGATCACTGCCAGGGAACTGATGCGATCACGTCCCCTGAAGCAGTGGCCAACGGTGAGGTCGAGGTCATCGCGTGGTCGAGCTTCTCTCGCGAGTACAGCGACGAGAATCGGGTCGTCGGGCCCATCATGGGCATCCGCGCTGCCTACATGTTCGGCGCCCTGCTCCCACCCGAAGATCTCCCGTACACCGGGCTCGGTGGTCGGTTCATCGGCGGGAGCGTGGGAACCTTTATCGAGCCGACCACGCTCATCGACAGTGAGACCGACTTCGACATTGCCGGCGTTCGGTTCACCCTGTTCCTCACAGGCGGGGAGGCCGCCAGCGAGATCGGCATGTATCTGCCGGACTACCGCACGGCACTGATCGCGGACGAGGTCTACATCTCGCTTCCCAACCTCTACACCCTCCGCGGCGCCAAGTTCCGGGACGCGATGCGCTGGGCAGCGGCGAGCGAGAAGGTGCTGGCCCGGGATGTCGACCTGCTCCTGGGATGCCACATGCCGCCGCTGGAAGGACGCGAGCAGATCGAGCAGGTCCTGGGGGTCTACCAGGACGCGATCCAGTACAACCACGACCAAGCGGTGCGGCACATCCTGCGCGGCGCCACAGCCGAGGAGCTCCGGACGGGTCTCGTCGAGCTGCCCGGCCATCTGGACCTCGACCCGTTCACCCGGGAGATGTACGGCAGCGTCGCCAACAACGCTGCGGCGCAGATGACCGGCTACCTGGGGTGGTTCAGCGGTGACGCCACCGATCTCGCGCCGCTGCCGCGCGCCGAACGGGCCAGTCGGACAGTAGCACTGATGGGTGGTCGAAAACGGGTCATCGAGGCGGCACGAGCAGCCTTCGACGACGGCGACGGCCAGTGGTGCGCAGAGCTGGCCGGCCTGTGCGTCAGCATCGACACCGAGGACCGCGAGGCCCGCCGGCTCAAGGCCGCGGGTCTGCGCCTCCTCGGCTACGCCGAGCAGAACGCACTGCGCCGCAACTTCTACCTCACCGGCGCGCTGGAACTCGAAGGCGCCTTCGATCCCGCGGCCGTCAGCGGTCTCGCCCGCAAGACGCTCACATCGTCCTCGACACCGCTTCTCGGGCTTCTCGATTCCTTCCGCTACAACGTCGTACCGAGCCGCGCCGGGAACCAGCGTCTCGTCGTTGACATGGTGCTCAGCGACAGTGGTGAACGCGCCCGGCTGGAGCTCCGCCACAGCGTGCTCCGGGTCGACAAGACCGCGGATGACCCCGACGCGACTCTGAGTCTCCCGAAGGACCGGTTCCTCGCGCTGGCCTCGGGGAGCACGACCTGGGACACGCTGCAGCAGGATGACACGGTCGAGGTCGCGGGTGAGCCCGAGGTCCTCGCGAGGTTCCTCGCGTGCTTCGACCCGACCCCGCCACGGGTGCAGCTCCACGTGCGGTGACGCGGGAGCGCGTCGCTGCGTCATTTGGCAGTCCTGCACAGCGCGGGCCGAAGACCCGGATCAAGATCCGCCGCCTCCGTCCGACCACCACCGGGCCTGCGTACCCGGTCCGAAGGCTCCTGCCCGGCCTCCAACTCATCCACGCCCTTGCGGACCGTCGTCTCGCTGACCTGTGCCGCCCGCACGACCGCCCGGATACCAGCGTGTCCCAGGATCCGGGCCTCGGCCCCCTCAGCGTCGCTCCCGTCCGACTGGACGACCAGGGCGAGGACGGCGCCGGTGGCAGGCCCCGCACCGCACTGGCCTGCGTGGCCGGGCTGATCGTACTGGTTCTGGCGACCGGGGTGGTCACGAGCGTCACGGCGGCCGTGGTCGGATGCGCCGGCATTCGCCTGTTGGGTGGGCCATCGGCGGTTCGCCCCCCCTTCCCCCTTCCCGCCCTTCCAACCTGCAAGAAACGCCAGCTCACCTGCGCGAATAGGGTAAGGGGGCGTTCTTCGGCGAGTCGGATTGCGTGAGGTGCCGGAGCCGTCGGCATGCGACGCTAAAACTATGACGTCTGCAGCGATCGCTCGGGGTACGTCCGCCCAGCGGTGGCTGGCCCGCCTCAGCTTCGTGCTGGCAGGCCTGGCTGTCGTGATCCTGGTGGTCTTCGCCGAGCTGAAGAGTCTGGCCATGTTCGCCATTGGCCTGGCTGCCGCGGTCGCGAGCGTGGCAGCGGCGTACTTCTTCCTCTCCCGGCGAGGCATCGTGCGGTGGCTGTCGCTTGGGGTCTACGTCCTGGTACCGATCGCGGTGGCCGTCATTTTCGCGGTCAACGGCGTGCTGTGGGTGGCCATCGTGTCGGCGGGAGTCTGGCTCCTCGCGGACATGGCCGGGCGCCAGGCGCTGAAGGCGGACCAGCCGGACTGGCGCATGCCCGAGTATCCGGCGCAGCCACCGGCCCGGCATCCGTTCCTGATCATGAACCCGAAGTCGGGCGGCGGGAAGGTCGAGAAGTTCGACCTCAAGCGCAAGGCCGAAGCCCTTGGCGCCGAGGTGTTCGTCTTGGACGGGTCGACTGACGTGGCCGCCGTAGCCCGGCAGGCAGTGGCCGACGGCGCTGACCTGCTGGGGGTGGCCGGCGGTGACGGCACCCAGGCACTGGTAGCGGGCATCGCTGCCGAGCACGGCCTACCGTTCGTGGTGATCAGCGCGGGCACCCGCAATCACTTCGCCCTGGACCTGGGGCTGAACCGGGAGGACCCGGCCTCCTGCCTCGGTGCCCTGACCGACGGCGTGGAGGTGCGGGTCGACCTGGGGTTGATCAACGGGCAGCCGTTCGTCAACAACGCCTCCTTCGGCGCCTACGCCCAGGTCGTGGAGAGCCCGGCCTACCGTGACGACAAGATCGGCACGACGCTGAACCTGCTCCCGGACCTGCTGCAAGGACACTGCGGAGCGCGACTGACACCGCAAGTGGATGGCACACAGATCGAGGCGCCGCAGGCGCTGCTGGTGTCCAACAATCCGTACCGAACCGATGACATCGCTGGCCTTGGCCGCCGTGCACGGCTGGATCACGGCGTACTCGGCGTGATCGGCGTCAGGGTCCGCAACACCGGTCAAGCCATCGATCTGCTCCGCGGCAGCAACGCCGAGGGGGTCACGGAGCTGACCACGCAACAGATCGAGATCACCGCCGATGCGGCGCAGATTCCGGTCGGCGTCGACGGCGAGGCGGTGACAATGTCGACGCCGGTGACGTCCACGACCTGGCCGGGCGCCCTACGCGTTCGGGTGCCACGCTGCCGCCCGGGCATCCCCGAGCCGGAACCTCCGGCGAACTGGGCCAGGCTGCGGCGCCTGGCCAGCGGCCGCCGCGAGGCCGCTGAGGTCATGAGGTGAAAACGTTGTTGTGGCCGCCGCGTGGGCCTTGGGGCATCGAGGCGAACCTGGCGAAGGCGGCACGGCTGCCCCGGGCCCTCGGCCGAGCGCGCCGATCGCGTCGCCGATGTACGTGACGGCCAACAGCGCGAGCACCGCGGTCATGACTGCGGCGCCGTGCGCTGTCATCCAGACCTTCAGGCCCTCCAGGGTGGCCGCCGTCCTGTCCCCGCCGAGTAGGTATACACCAAGCGTCACCAGCAGGCTGCTCGAGGCGATCAGGACGAAAAGGATCAGCGCCACGACCCGGGCCCCGGTGCTGTTGGTCGCGCCGCCGATGATGGCTGCTGCACCGACGGTAAGCGGCAGGTTCATCGGGTTGGCCCCGGACAGCAGCGCGGCCAGGCGGAACGCCTTGCCCGGCGTCATCGAGTCCAGCGAGGTCATCCAGGCCGGGGTCGTCGCGGGCCGCCCGGGGCGGGGCCGGCTGCGCCACTGCTGGACCGCCAGTGCCGCGAACAGGACGCCCAGGCCGAGTTCCAGATCATCGGGCGGTCTCCTGCTCAGGGTGGGCGGGCGTCTTGAGGACGCGTGGCAGGTGGGCGTGGAGGTGTTCGACTTCGACTTCGCGGCCGCGGTCGCGAAGTGCTCGGGCGAGGATTTCGGTGAGGCCGCATGCCCTTTTCCGGACTAAGGAATTGATCTCGGGACGGTTGTCTTGAGCACGCAAAATCGCCTTCGTGGCGTACTTGAGGCGGTCGTGCTGGTTGGCGGTCTGTTTGAACAGGTGCTCGGTGCGCACGTATGGCAGTCGGTCGCGACCGCTGTGGGGCAGAGGTCGGAGGCTACGAGCGTGCGGAAGTCAGGTCGCCACAGCGGTTGACCCTGACGCAGGGACAACCTCTCAACATGGTTGGCATGACTTCGAAAGCCAATGCGATCGAGGGCGCCGGACCGCGCAAGACATACGGCGACCACGAGATTGTCGTCAGAGCCGACCAGGGACCTCACCGAGGGAGGCTCGCCGACATGCCGACCGACGACGAGGAGCGGACCGAGAGAGGCGATTGGACGATGCAGCACTTCACCGTCCACCACGACGGCGTCACGATCCCGGTAGCCCGCGGCGGCCAGGGACGACCACTGGTCCTATGTCCTGGGCTGAACTCGACGCAGGCCGACCTACACGAGCTGACCGAGCTCCTTCGACGCGACCACGACGTGGTGACCTTCGACCTCAGGGGTCATGGCCTGGCTTCGGCCGCCGAACGGTACTCCTTTGACGCGTTTCTCAGTGATCTCGTCGCTGTGCTTGCGGAGCTCGACCTGCCCTCGGCACCCGTGCTCGTGGGCTACTCGCTGGGCGCGGATCTGGCCGTGCACTACGCAGCCGCGCGTCCTGACACCGTCGCCGAACTTGTCCTCATCGACGGGGCGAACCCATTGCCCGAACCATTCATAGCCGAGGCCGACCTGGCGGAATTGCGAGCGATGGCGGACGACCTGGCGACGCGGCAAGAGGCAGAGGGGGCCAAAGGCACCGCGCATCAGGTGTTGCTCACCGCACAGAACATCCTCGACCTGAACCTCGAAATTGATGTGGTTCGGTCCACAATCCTCGACCGGTACCGAAAGATCGACCACCCCATCCGCATGATCATGTCGACGTCCATCGTCGGCGACAGCGGTGAAGGACGTGCGCCACGGCACAACCAGATCTGGCGTGCCGGCATCGAGCGGCTCGTCCGCGAGTGGCCGCACGTCTTCACGTTCTGGCTCGACACTGACCACCGGTTGGTCTTCACCCATGCTTCGGAAATCGCGGAGATCATCCGGCGCGGACCACTCAGCCGACAGGCCGACTTCTAGGAGACTGGTCCGATGCTGACCATCGGCGAACTGGCGTCGTATGCCGGAGTGACGGTGCGCGCGGTGCGGCACTATCACGCCAAGGGACTGCTGCCGGAGCCGGAGCGAGACCACTCCGGCTACCGGAGGTACGACGCCGGTGCCGTGGTCGAGCTAATCAAGATCCGGACCCTAGCCGAGGCCGGGGTCCCGCTGGGGCGCGTGCGGGAGCTGCTACAGGCCGACGAGACGGAGTTCGCCGCGGCGATCACAGACATCGACAAGCGGCTACGGGCCGAGATCCGAGAGCGGCAGCGGCACCGGGAACGCATCGCCCGCCTCGCCTCTGGGGATTATCTGGCGCTGCCCCCAGAGGTGGTCGAGTATCTCGACCGGCTGCGGGCGCTCGGGGTCGACGAGCGGATCGTCCAGGTCGAACGTGACGGCTGGATTCCGCTGGCCGCACTCTCACCCGAGCGAATCCCGGAGTGGATGGCACGCAAGCAGAAGCAGATCGCCGACCCGCAGTTTGTCGGCTTCTACCTGGTCCTGAGCCAGGCTCTCGACCGCACCCACGACGACCCGCTGCTGGTCGAACTAGCCGACAAATTGGCCGCCTACATCACACGGATGGCCAACGAGCAGGGCGAGGACTACGTCGATGACACCGATATCGAACCACCATTCGCCAAGCTGATGGACACTTTGGCCTTCAACACCGTGCCGTCGGCCCGGCAACTGATCGAGCTGCTGACGAAACGAGGCTGGACCGGCTGGACCAAGCTCGAGCGCGTGTGCCCGATGCAGGGTGGAACTCGGCAGGAAGACACCGCGGTGCAGCATTCCCGGCGTGAGCGGTGACGGCAGGCGGTTCTTGGTGGGCGAGGGCGACGGTGGCCTGGCTTGGGGCGGGGCCGGTGGTTGCACGATCGAAAGCGTAGCTGCGGACGCTGCCGGGCCGGTTGTACCGGGCGGCGAAATCGATCAGGTATCGGCGTACCGGCTCAACAGCCCGCCCCTCCTCATCAAAGACCAGCCACGGCACCACGCCCGGGTTTGCAGCGACGTGGCCCCATCGCGGCAGGCGAATCGATCGTAGATCACGCGAATACTCGTCCAACTCCGTTGCGTTCCTTGCCCGTTCGGATGCGCGCAACATCTACCGACTAGGCCTGTTGAGGGACGTGCTTCGGCTCGGCGTGTCCTTCGGTAGTCCGGTCAACACCTCTGTGCTTTCCGCCTGCGCATCCGATGGCGATGCGGCGGGGGCCGGCGGGCAGGGTTGCGTAGTCGGCGAGGTTGGCGAGCAGCTCGCGGGCGCCGGGGGCGTTGAGGACGATGTCCTGGACGCGGGGGTGGAAGCCGTCCAGGTCGAGGATGTCGCGGGCGGCGGCCGGGTCGCGGAACCGGTTGCGGACGTCCTCGATCCGGTCAGCTGCGGGCGGGACGGGCTGGCCGTCGAGGCCGGTGGGCAGGTGCAGATAGCCGAATGAGAGAAGACGGATCGGGTGGGTCGGGCGCACGAAAGATGAGACGAGCCAGCGTCGGCGGCAGGAGCACGGGGTTCTTGTCGAAGGTGAAGTAGGCGCCGGTTTTGTCCTCGTGGAACTGGTCGGCGGTCAGGTGGACAATGCGGGTGATCGGCAACCCGTAGAGGCGGATCAGGGCGCCAGCGATGCGGATGTCCAGGGGCAGCGACGCGTTCGTAAGGCACCGGCGTAGTTGATCTGCTTGATCATCGTCGTCGAGGAAGGTTGCCGGTGCTGGCCGCTGGTATCCGGGGTATTCCAGATCCCGGGTCAGGCCGCGCTTGTTCGTCCACTTGATGAAGGCCGCGGTCAGGCGCGATCGGGACGGCTTGGCCTGGGCAAGCCACGGTGCGTCGCGCCGGCGAGGATGCCGGTCGCGCTGTCGAGGAGGATGAGGGCCGCGCAGATCCCGGCCAGCCCGAGCGCCGCCTTCACCCAGTTCGCCATGCCGTGCCAGCCGAGCTCCGGGGCGCGGCGCAGGGTCAGGCCGCGTGTGGCGAACGCGGAGAGGACGGCGAGCCCGGCCGCGACGGCGGGGCAGGATGACGAAGCTGGGATCGTCCGCAGGCGCTGCGGGGCGGGGGAGGTGCTGAGGCCGGGCGGCCTGTGAGGGCTTCGGCCGCTGGCGAGGCAGTTGAGGCCCAGGCAGGGCGCCGGGGGATATGCAGAAGGCCGGCTCCCGGTTCTTCGGGGTCCGGCCTTCTGCGTGTTGGTGTGTCAGCTTCCGTCGGTCGAACCCGACGTTGGAGACCCCACAGCAGGCGTGAGTACTGCTGCTTGAGATGCTTTCCGGTTTCGGTGTCGATGGCCGTCCGGTCCGGGCGGAACTCGATGGTGCGGCGCGGGGCCCGGGTATTCGGCTTCCAATGGGAGCCTCCGACCATGACCGACAGCTGGACCTGGTAGCGGTCCTTAACCGGGACCTTCACCTCCAGCCGGATCGGCATGGCGAACTGTCCTTCCTTGAGCGGCTGGGTCTCCTCATGCGCGGTCTGGTCCCCCGAGTCGATGCGGACCATTTTCGCCTTCTCATCCGTGCCGACCCAATCGGACAGGATGACGGACTGGCCGTCCTTGTTCCCATGCGCCAGAGTTTCCGTCAAGGCGGCTTCGGTGAGCCAGCCCAGGTCGGTCAGGCGGTGGTCGCGGGCCAGGCGCAGGCCCTGATGCAGGCAGGCGGCGAGGAGGATACGGCTGGGGGTGAGGGCCATGGGTTCGAACGTGTCCGGACCACGTCTCCGTGCGCTGAATTCCGTTACCATCAGGCTTGCTCGGGGTGCATGCGACGGGGGAGGCTAAGGAGATGCGGATCCGGATCCAAGGCGACGGTGACGAGAGGGCGTTGACGGACCTCCAGGACTGGTTGAGCCGCGATCCGCAGGCCCGCCGTCTGTCTGTCGTCCCCGTCAGCACGCCCGGCGCCACGATGAGCGCGCTCCACGCCCTCGACATCGTGTTCGAGCGTGGCCTCGACATCGCAAACTTCGCCGTCGCCTATGCCAGTTGGCGGATCGCCAAGGGCGGGGCGGGCCTCCACGGCGCGCGCAACCTCACGCACGGCGGCACGACCGTCGACATCGGCCACCTCAACCACGCGCAACTGGCGGACCTACTGCGCCGTCTGGAGAACGAGAGCACGGACACCGGTACGCCCCTGTCGTGATCGAACAGCAGACGCGCGGTTCCCGCGCGGTGCTCCTCGGCGTACACGCCTTCACCCATTTCCCGCACCTTGAGGGCGTTAGCCGGAACATCCCCGCGTTGCAGGCCCAGTTGACCGACCCGGTGGTGGGAGCCCTCCCCAAGGAGAACTGCGCCGTCCTCCCCGCGCACAGCGAGCAGGGCCGGATCCTCGACGCCGTGTGCCAAGCTGCCGAGGAGGCCGACGACCTGCTTCTCGTCTACTACGCGGGGCACGGCCACTTCGACCGGGGCGGGGGTCTGCTCCTCGCCACCGAGGCTTCCAGTAACACGCGCCGCCATCACTCCGTGCAGTACGAGGCGATCCGGGAATGCGTGGAGGTGTCCCGCGCTCAGCACAAGGTGGTCATCGTGGACTGCTGTTACAGCGGCCTGGCTCTCCGTATGGGTGAAGCGTCGACGGAGGCGACCGATCCACTCGCCATCGAGGGGGCCTGCGTCCTCACGTCGGCCGCCGAGACCCAGCAGTCTCTCTGTCTCGCGGAAGGCAGCGTCTTCACCCTGGCCCTCGTCGACGTGCTCCGGGACGGGCTGACAGGCGTGCTGCCCGATGGCCGCCGAGGCAATGAGCAGAGCCACCTCAGCACGGCCGACGTTTTCACAGGCATCAAGGCCCGGCTCGCGGGACGCATCGTGGATGATCTGCCCGTTCCCGAGCCCCGGATGGCCACGCAGGGCGACGGCCACAAGATTCCCCTCGCCCGCAACCGTGCCTTCACCGGCCCCCCAGCCCCACTCGTCGACGTTGCCCCGAAAGATCTGCCGGGACAACCCGCCCCGGACCCGCTGGCCGAGGTCGTCGGCCAGCAGACTTTCGTCGACGGTCTCGTCGGCTACCGCAAGAGCCTCACTCCGGAGCACCTGCCCTTCGTGTCTCCCGGCCCGAGCCACCAGTCGGAACCCCACAGACTCTTCTGCCGCCTGCGGGACATCGACAACCGGGGGGTGCTGCTAGTCGGCGAGGCCGGCACGGGTAAGACGCGGACCAGCTTGGAGGTGGGCTGGATCGCGCTACGTGAGGGCTGGCGGGTGTTCCACGTCTGCCCGGAACGGAAGTCGTCCCTCACCATACGGATGACCGCCGCGGTCCTGGCCGAGAACAGACCCGTCCTGATCGTGATCCACTATCTCAACGAGTACCTCAATGACGAGGAGGACAACGGCGCCCAGCTCGACCTAACCGCGCTGCATCACCTTCTCCTACCCGAAGCCCGCCATAGGAACATCAAGGTGGCCCTGCTCG
Organism: Streptomyces sp. NPDC101194; assembly: GCF_044767885.1. Lineage (NCBI taxonomy): Bacteria > Bacillati > Actinomycetota > Actinomycetes > Kitasatosporales > Streptomycetaceae > Streptomyces > Streptomyces sp. NPDC101194. Next base: position 36,236 of record NZ_JBIWOS010000016.1, on the reverse strand, counting down.
CCTCGGTGCGCCCCGGCTGGCTGCGCAAGGCGCGCCACATCCAGCTCCACGACCTGTTCGACGAGGTCGAGCTACGGCAGGACGAGGACTTCCAGCGGTTGGTCGCCGACCACGCAGTGACCAAGATGGCCCCCACCCTGGTAGACCGCCTCGGCATGGAACGAAGCCGGGAATTGGTCGGCCATCGCCCCACCATTGCTGTGCTGATGGCCCGGGAGCTGGAGAGCCGGGTCGTCCAGGGGCTCCCGATCCCCGACATGACCAGGCTGCGAACTGGTGGCACCCTGTGGAGCTGGGTGAGAGGCGCGCTTGAGGGGGACGACCTCCCCGTCGACGGCCCCCACAGATCCGCCTTCGACGAGGTCACCGCCGCGGATTGGGTGATGACTGCCGCTGCCGCGGCCGCCGCCTGTCCCCAGGAGAAGGCCGATGTGATCGCGGCAGCCAACGCTGCGCTGGCCCGGACGTCGAGCAGGTTGGCGCGCGCTGATGGCGTGGTGAACACCCTCATCGACTTCGGCTGGCTGGAATACGAGGGAGACAGCGGCCTCCTGAACACCGTCCACGACGTGGTCTGCGACCAGCTCGTCGAGTCCGTCCTCCTGCCGGCACGTGGCCGCACTGCGAATCGCGAAGGCACTCGTGCCCTCCTCGCCGGCTGCCTGACCAGCCCGCGTACGGTCGGCCGCTACACGACGAACCTCGCCCGGCTCTTGAACGACATGGCCCTGGACAACCGTGCGGAGGCGGTCTCCGCGGTGCTCGAGGAGTGGTTTGCCGACAACGCCCACGCTCTCGGCGACGTCTTGCGCCTGGATGCCGACGCCGGCGGCTACGCCCTCGATGTGATCTGCTCGGGGCCGCCCTGGTCCAACGCCGCGGTGCACAACTGGCAAAAGTTCGTAGGACCCTGGCTGGAGGAGTTCGGAGACGACATCAACGCCTACCACGTACTCCGATGGGGACTGTGGAACCTGCCCGCCGACGGCGCTCTGCTCCTCGTCCCGGTGGCGCTGCGATGGGTCGAGGCCTACGGATGGCGACGCGAAGCGAGCCACGTTCTGGGTCCGCTGCTCCGCCGGAACGACCTGGAGGTGGAGGTACAGGAGCTGGTCCTGCGCAAGGCGATGGGCTGGCTGCGGCGCAACGGCGAGCTATTGGAGGCTGGCTTCGTCCTGTGTTCGCTGGTGGACCGTATCAACCTCACGGATGACCAGACGCGACGAGCGGTCGCGCACGCCCTTGGCTGGCTACAGCACCACAGGTCCGTGTGGGTGGCGCACACGGTCCTGCGGCCGCTGCTGAGTCGTGGGGACCTCACCGAAGAGGAGGCCTGCAGGGCCGCCACGCTCGCGCTGAGCTGGCTGGACGCGCATGCCGCCGAGCCTCCCGCCACCTACGTCCTATGCCTGCTCCTCGCCCAGCCCGAACCGGACGAGAGCCAGATGCGACGAGCCGTCGCGTTTGCGTTCCGATGGCTGGACGACCATGCGGCCACGGCCGAGGCCCACTTCATCCTCCGTGCGCTGCTTGAGCATCCCGGTCTCACCGACCACGAGGTCCGCCGCGCGGCCTGCTTCGCCGACCAGTGGCTGGAGCACCACTCCGGGATGGAAGAGGCCGGTTTCCTGATCCGTCGGCTGACCGAGTGCCCCGGCACGACTGACGACGAAACGAGTCGACGATCGTGCCGACCGACGTGCTGAGCCCCGGTTTGCCGATGGGCCCGTCGCTGCTGATCGTGGCGCCCGCGCTTGCCGCGTCTTTCGCCTCCACCCTGATCACTGGGCGATCGCTGCGCCGGCTATGGCGGGCATGCTCGTCATCGGTCTTCAAAACAGCCACCCGATTACGGACTTCGACTCGCAGATCACCGCCCTGCTGGTGGTCTCGGTGATCGTGACGGCCTTCGGCTATCTGCGCGAGCGGCACGCCCGCGAGCTGGAGCTGATACGGACGGTGTCGGAGGCCACGCAGCGGGTGGTGCAGCGGCCGCTGCCGCGCCGGATCGGTCCGCTGCGGGCGGGATCGGTGTATCTGGCGGGCAGGAGCAGGCGTTGCTCGGCGGCGACCTGTACGCGACGGTCCGCACCTCCACGGGCACCCGGCTGATCATCGGGGATGTGATGGGCAAAGGCCTGACCGCGATCAGCGACGCCGCCCTGCTGCTGGGCGCCTTCCGGGAGGGCGCGCACCGCCAGGCCACCCTGCCCGACCTCGCGGCCTACCTGGACCACAGCGTGTGCTGGAACCTGGCTTACCCCACCGAGGCGGAGAAGGCCGGAGAGGTCTTCATCACCGCCGCCATCCTCGACATCCCCGACGCGCTGCCACAGGTGGACATGGTCACCTGCGGGCATCCGCCCCCTTGCTGCTGCACGGCCAGATGGTCTCCACCTTCCACGCCACCCGCCCCGCCGCTGGGCCTGGGAGAACTGACCGCCGTCACTTACCACGTCGACACCCTCACGTTCGGGCCCGGAGACATCCTGCTGCTGCACACCGACGGGGTGGTAGAGGCCCGGGACGCCAGGGGCGTCTTCTACCCGCTGTCCGAACGCGCCGCCTCCTGGGCCCTCCACAGTCCCTCCGCACTCGTCCACCACCTGCGCACCGACCTGCTCGCCCACATCGGCGGGGCACCTGAGACGCGGCCACCGGCCAGTCGGTTTCGCAGCCTGGGACCATCCCCGCGGGTGCGGGGAGCAGCGCACCGCGCCCACGCGGTCTAGGTCGGCGTCGGGATCATTCCTGTGGGTGCGGGGAACAGTGCCATTCCAGCCCATCCTTGAGGCGACGGCGTTCGGACTGCTAGCCGACCGCCGCCGATACCAACGCTCCCTATCGCGCCTTCGGACGGGTAGAGGCGGGGTCGTGCGTCCGGGATCGGTCAACCAGCGATAGGTTCGGCGCCGTGCACTGCCGCGATCTGGTCAAATTGGGGCACTTCAACGCCATGCGCGAGTTCTACCGTGCTGCATCCCAACGGCAGCTTCTCGTCGTGCTCTGGTGGGACTGACACGGACTGCCTCACCGTCGGCTCACGTCAGCAGCTGGGGAATTGCGTGAACTTCCACCTGAGGAATTACGTGAGCGTCCACACGCCCTTCGCGGACCGAAGCAGCTTGTTGATGAGCTGATACTGCGCAGACACTGTGGCGATCGGGTCGTGAGGGCCGAGGAACATGTCGGCCCGATAGTGCCCCTCCAACTGCTGCTGGAAATAGTCGATCAGAGCAGGTCGACGTGCTGTGGCGCAACCGGCCCTGCCACGAGCGCGGCGGCGGTGACAGGAACGAAAGCTTGGTGGCGCGCCTGTTCCTCGTCGTGGTGCTCGGGCCGCATCCAGCCCGGCGGAGTCGTATAACCCAGGTCCTCTGGCTAGAGGCCGAGCGCGTCAGCGAACGCCTCGCCGAGAGCGAGGGCCCCGCACGCCATCGCCGCCCGCCGCGCCCGCGAGGCCCTCACCCACTGGCAGGGCCGACGCCGTACGTGAAAGCAGGTGGGTGGGTGGGGTCATGTACCGGTGTGGGTGTGGGCGGCCCACAGGCTGGGGACATGGGGGTACCTGCTGCGGAGGCGTGTGGTGGCGAGGTGAAGGGCGAGGGCGCTTCGGTCGGCCTGGGGCGGGGCCGTGCCGTTGTCGGTGAGATGGGCGTAGAAGTCGGTGCCGAGTTGGGCAGCGGTGCGGTCGTCGACGGACCACAGCGTGCCGATGACGTGCCGGTAGCCGGCGAGGTGGAAGGCGCCGGTGATGTGGAGGGACTCGTCGGCCAGGCGGGGGGCGGTGTTGCTGGTGTCGCAGGCGGAGAGGTAGGCCAGCTCGGCAGTCAGGTCCAGGGCGGTGATGTCGGCGATGGTCAGGGGGGCGGTGGCGTGGTCGGTGAGAACCAGGTGGCTCCGGGCGGGGTCGGTCCAGTCCGCTTCGCCGTGGCAGGAGAAGTGGGCGATGCCATGGTTGGGCAGCGCGTTGAGAACCGTGTCGCGCGTGGAGGTGGCCAGGAGGTGGGCGTCCGGGATCAGGGACGTGATGGCGGCGGTCTCGACACGGACGCCGGGCAGCGGCGGGGTGCCCGGGGCGTTGGCGGCGGCGACGACCAGGGTGCTGGGGGTGGACGGCCCGGACTGGCGGGTTCTGGCGTGGGCGAGGGCGCGCACGGTCGTGGTGTAAGAGGAGACGACACGGTCGAGGACGGTCCGCGGTCCACCCTCTCGCTGGAGGTCGTCGGTGTGGTGGCCGGCCGCGTGGAGGGGGAGAAGGGCGAGGGGGCCGACCGGGCACCACCACAGGCGGGGCCAGGGCTCACCGGGCTGATGGGCGGTTGTGTGGCCGAGGTCGGTCAGAACAGGCTCAGCGACGGTGTCCCACAGCCAGGCCAGAACCGCGAGGATCTCCTGCTGGGCTTCGGCACGTGCCCTGGGGGCGATCTCGTGGTCGGTGGTGGCGTGCAGGGCGGCCAGGAGTCGATTCCCCTGGTCGAAGGCGGCATCCTGGGTCAGCGTGGGCAAGGGCACGACCCGGACAGGAGCGTCGGCGGAATCAGTGAGGACGAGGGCGTCGCAGCGGCGGGGGCTGGCGGTGACGAAGACGACGGGCCCCTCGTGCGCATGGCGGGCGAGCTCGTTGATCGGGGGCGCGTGGAGAAAGTCCTCGAAGCCCGGGAGGCCGGAGATGCGCGCGAGGAGGCTCTGCCAAGCGTCGTGGGCCTCGCGCCGGTGCTCTGCCAGGCGCTGGTTCGCCTCCCGGAGCGCTTCCGGGGCCTCCGCCGATGACGTGGGGCGGGGGTGGTTCAGGGCGTCGAGGCGGGCCCGCAGTTGGCGCAGCTCGTCCGCCAGGTGGGGGGCGTGCTCGCGCAGGCGGACGGAATCACGGCTGCGCACACCGAGGGTGTCGGCGGCGAGGATTCCGCGGGCGCTCTCCAGCAGCTCCGCGGCCCGCGCCGGCCGGCCTGCGGCGAGCGCGGCGGCGGCGGCCTCCGCCGGTAGACCTGGCAGGCGGCCGAGCTGGTACTCGCGGTCCGCGCGGCCCAGACTGCCCGGGGCGAGGGACGCCGTGAGGCCAATGGCCTCTTCTACGGCTTCCAGCCCCATCTGGGGGGCGCCGGGGCCGGAGGCCAGGAGCGCGAAGCGCCGATACGCCTTAATGCGGGTGACCGTGTCAGCTGTCGTGCTGCCCGCGGCCTCGCCGAAGTAGCGGCATGCGTCCTCCCGCGCTTGCGTCCCGCCCGTGACCTCGAACAGGTTTGCCAGCTTGCCGCCGAGGCTGTTGAGGTACACGGCGCGGTGGGGGTGGTCGTGGGGGGTGGCGCTGACGGCCTCCTGGCTGACCCGTATGGCTTCTTCCAGTACGTCGATGTCGGTGATGCGTTCGAACAGGGTTTGCAGGGTGTTTCCGAGGTTGTAGAGGTGCTTGGCGCGGTTGGGGTGGTCGTGGGGAGTGGCGGCCACGGCTTTCCGGCTGGTCTTTACAGCTTCCTTCAGTACCTCGATGTCACCGACGCGCTCGAAGTGGGCTCCCAGCGTGCCTGAGAGGTTGTTGAGGTACGCAGCGCGGTTGGGGTGGTTGTGGGGGGTGGCGGCCACGGCCTTCCGGCCGACCTGTGCGGCTTCTTCCAATACCTCAATGTCACCGGTGCGTTCGAACAGGATCTGCAGAGAGGTCCCGAGGTTGTTGAGGTACGCAGCGCGGTTGGGGTGGTTGTGGGGGACGGTGGCCACGGCTTCCCGGTTGACCTGTACCGCTTCTTTCAGTACCTCGATGTCACCGACGCGCTCGAAGTGGGCTCCCAGCGTGCCTGAGAGGTTGTTGAGGTACGCAGCGCGGTTGGGGTGGTTGTGGGGGGT
>NZ_JBIWOS010000016.1:0-30295 GCF_044767885.1 Streptomyces sp. NPDC101194 | reverse complement strand
CCTTCCGGCCGACCTGTGCGGCTTCTTCCAATACCTCAATGTCACCGGTGCGTTCGAACAGGATCTGCAGAGAGGTCCCGAGGTTGTTGAGGTACACAGCGCGGTTGGGGTGGTTGTGGGGGACGGTGGCCACGGCTTCCCGGTTGACCTGTACCGCCTCTTTCAGTACCTCGATCTCACCGACGCGCTCGAACAGGCGCTGGAGAGCGACCCCCAACGAGGTCAGATACCCGGCACGGTTGGGGTGGTTGTGGGGGGTGGCGGCCACTGCTTCCCGGCCGACTTGTACTGCTTCCTCCAGTGCCTCTGGCCGCCCGGTGTGTTCGGACAGCGCCTGCAGCGCGTTCACAAGGGAGTTGAGGTACATGGCGCGGTGGGGGTGGCCTTGGGGGATGGCGGCCACTGCTTTCCGCTGCACCTTTAAGGCTTCCTTCAGTACCTTGATGTCACCGACGCGCCCGAACAGCGCCTGCAGCGTGTTCGCGAGGCTGTGCAGGTTCCCGGCGCGGTTGGGATGGCCACGGGGGGTGGTGGCCACAGCCTCCCGGCATAGCTTTACTGCTTCTTCCAGTACCGCAAGATCACCGATGCGCTCGAAGAGCGTTCGCAGCGAGTTCCCGAGGTTGTTGAGGTACATGGCACGGTGCGGGTCGTTACGGGGAGTTGTGGCCACAGTCTCCCGGCCAAGCTGTACTGCCTCTTCCAGTACCGCAAGATCACCGATGCGCTCGAAGCGGGTTCGCAGCGAGTTCCCGAGGTTGTCGAGGTACATGGCACGGTAGGGGTGGCCTTGAGGGATGGCGGCCACTGCTCTGCGCAGGACCTCTACGGCCTCCTTTAGCACCTCGATGTCACCGACGCGCTCGAAAAGCCGAATGAGAGCGGCCCCCAATGAGTTCAGGTACCCGGCACGGTCGGTGTGGCCTTGGGGGGTGGCGCTCACGGCCCCCCGGCCGGCCTGCACGGCTTCCTCCAGTACCTCGATCTCGCCGACGCGCTCGGACAGGAACTGCAAGGCGTTCCCGAGGTTGTGCAGACCGGCAGCATGGCTGGGGTGGCCCTCGGGAAGCATGGTGTGCACCGTGCGGAACGCGGCGACGGCTTGCTCGAGTACGTCCCGTTGCCCTGTGCGCTCGTATGTGGTGAGCAGACCGACGGCACGAGCCTGCGCGGTGGCTACGGCGCGCGGGTCGAACTCCGGCACGGGGGTTCCGACGGCAGATTCTTGCAGCGTGCAGTGCAAAGGCTCGGGAACGGACTGAGGGCTCACTCGATGGACGGGTGCAAAGAACCGGGTAGCAGCTGCCAGATCATCCCGGCCGTGGCCTTCGGAAAGGGCGAGGTGGCGCAGCCAGTGGTACCAGCCCAGGACCTGCGCGGCGGACAGGTCGTGCTCGGGGTCGGTGACACGCTCCAGGTCGCGGGCGGCACGGCGGACCTCAGGTTCGAGAATGTGGGTGGAGTCGGTGGCGTTGAGGGCGAGGTGACTGTTGAGAGCGGCAAGTGCCGCATCGCGGTCCGGCATGGCAGATATCCCCCGAAGGAACAGCATCACTGTCGGGGCCCGATTTGCATGCCCAGGCAAGCCGCGACTGCACGCGCAACATGGGCGTTGCGCCTTGAGTGGATGCTAGCCACGGCACAAGCCGCAGAACCTATACTTTGGTCAACTCGGGCGAACAGGACCCCGTTTGATGGCGCAGGACCCACGAGTACCAGCCAGGTGGAGCCCTGCAGAGGGGGCAGCATGGACGACGTGGTGGGTGAGCGCGTGGCGGCGCTGTGCGGTGAGCTCAGCCGCTGGCCGGAGCTGGCGACGGTGATCCGCGACGCCGGGGCGCTGCCGCAGCTGAGCGAGTTGCTGGCGCTACTCGCCAACCGGGCCGAGCCCGACGAGCGGCACGTGGCCGCGCTGATCGACGTGATCGAGGACGCCTGCGCCCGGCAGGGCCTGCCCGCGCTGACCCGTCGTGTCCCGTCCCTGCCACCGGGCATGGGGGCGGACACAGGGGGGATTGCCGGGTGGACCTGCCCGCTGGGCAGGTGCAGTCGGGTGGTCCTTCAGGACGAGACCCCGCACCCGCCGACCTGTGCGGCAGCCCTGGGCGAGGACGGACGGATGAAGCCCTACTCGCCCGGCCTGCGGTGACGAGCACCTTTCTGGCCGGGATCGGCACGAAACTTGCCGATCGGTGGCTCAACGCGCTCCTGCTGCCCGGCCTGTTGTGGACCGCGCTGCTCGCCACAGGCCTGCACCTGGGCCAGGACCACCCCTTCGCCGCCGACCGATTGGGCGACTGGCTCGATCAGCTTGCCGCCCGCCCCGCCGCCCACGCCCCCGGCACGGTCGCACTCGCCGCATCCGCGGTCCTGCTGGCCAGCACCGGTGTGGGACTCCTCGCCGGCACTCTCGGCGGCCTGGTCGAGCAGTTGTGGGCGCTGCCCGGCGACCTCCCACCTGCTTCCTGGATACGGGCCTGGCGCCAAAGACGTTGGGACACAGCAGGCGAGCAATTGAAGACCGCGATCCGGCACGCCGCCCGGGCCACAGACGACGGGGCCGCCCGGACCCGCGCCGCCCAGGTGCGCGCCCGGCAGCGCCGACGGGCCCGTCTCGGCCCCGCCCGGCCGGGCCACACCACCCGCATCGGCGACCGGTTCGCGCTCGCTACGCTCCATGCCGACCAGAACAACGGCCTCGACGACCTGGCCCTGGCCTGGCCACGCCTGTGGACTGTGCTGTCGGCTGAGCTCCGCACCGACCTCGCCGCCGCCCGCGACACCTACGCCGCCACCGCCCGCCTCGCCGCCTGGGGGCTGCTCTACTTCACCCTCGCCGCCGCCTGGTGGCCTGCCGCCCCGATCGGCGCCGCCGTCCTGACCACTGCCGCCGTACGCGCCTTTGCCGCCGCGGATGTCCTGGCCGACCTGATCGAGACCGCCTGCGACCTGCACCTCAACGATCTGGCCGGCCGCCTGGGCATCCCCACCACCACGCCCGCCCCGGACACCGGACACGCGATCACCGGACGCCTGCGTACCATGACGTGAGGTCCGGAGTCTTCTCAAGCAGATGATACTGCAGGCGAGTTGGAGTAGTCCGAGGTGGAGGTCGGCTCGTATTTCGTAGCGAATGCGCAGGCGTTTGAACTGGTGGAGCCATGCGAAGGTACCCAGGAGGGCCTGGCAGAAGCTGTCCGCAGGGGTCGGAGCCAAGGGCCACGCTTCTACGACTGGGCTGTCATCGACCTCCCCCGGCCCGGGAGCCGGCAGTTGCTGATCCGCCGCAACCGCAGCACCGGCGAACTCGCGTACTACCGCTGCTACTCGCCGACCACAGTGCCGCTGGCCACCCTGGTGCGCGTCGCAGGATCAAGATGGCGGGTCGAGGAGTTCTTCCAGTCCGGCAAGGACTTGGCGGCCTTGGACGAGCACCAGGTCCGCCGTTGCCCGTCCTGGCCCCGCTGGGTCACCCTGGCCATGCTCGCGCGGCCACTCCTTCGCGGGACAGGCCCGGCGAACCCGCCCCGCTTTCAGCACCACCCCGCTACACTCCCAAACCCAAGCCGTTGACCAGGCAAAACATCAAAGTCCGGCTGGAGTATTAACACCCCGGGATTGCTCCCGGCGCACCGGAGGCTGGGGGCTGACCGTTGGTCACTGGTCAGGTCCGCATGACACGTCTCCTCTCCTGCGGACTCTGCGTGCGATGTGACTTCACGTCGCACCAGGCGTGCCTTCCCGACCCGCGCTGCACCGCAGGCCTACTCGATGACCATGCACAAGATCATTCGGGAAGGTACGCCTTCCGTGTCCTTCCCGATCCGATCCACAGGTCCTGAGCATGGCTCGGTGTCTTTGCGCGCCGACCCTGCCCGCGAAACAAACAGTGTCGGATCAAGACGCTTCGCGGACCTCTCGGGTCAGCAGGCGGCAGAGCCAACGGAATCGGGTCCGGCGGGCGTCTCGGGAGACTTCAGCGTGTGGCGCCAGTTGGTCGAAGCCGTGAAAGCCGCCTGCCCATATGTGCAGTTCAGCATGTCCGCCGGCTTGCGAGATGCGCGTCGCGTACTGGATGGATTCGTCACGAAAGGTCTCTGCGGAACCGGCGTCGACATAGGCGGGTGGCAACTGGGACAGGTCCGCTGCGCGGGCGGCCGCGGCGTAGTACGAGACCTGCGAGCCTTCCCGGTCCTTGCCGAGAAGAGCGGTCCAGCCCAGGCTGTTGGCATGGCGGTCCCACACGCCCAGTCCGGTCATCTGGTGTGCTGAGGGACTGTCGTTGCGGTCGTCGAGCATGGGACACATCAGCAACTGGCCGAGGAGGCCGGGACCCTTGCGGTCGCGGGCCATCAGGGCCAAAGCGGCCGTGAGACCTCCACCGGCGCTGCCGCCGACAGCGATGACACGTTGGCGGTCCACACCGAGTGTGTCGGCATGACGGGCAAGCCACAGCAACCCGGCGTAGCAGTCCTCGATCGCTGCTGGGTACGGGTGCTCGGGTGCCAGCCGATAGCCGACGGATACGACCGCCAGCTCGAGGGGCTCAGCCCACTCGTGGAGGATCGTCTGCATTCCGGTGCGGTTGGATCCGCCGATCATGCCTCCGCCGTGCATGTGGTAGATGACCGGCGCTTGTTGGCGTAGACCCGTGGGGCGTGCGAAGAGGAGTGACACGTCCGGTGCTCCGTCCGGACCGGAGGCGAGGAATTCTTGGATCTCGAACCTGCCGTGGTCGCGCAGCTCCTTGAGTGAAGGGTCTTTCGTGGCGAGTTGCGCACGCCACCGGGGGATGTCGTCGACTGACGTCGGCGCGTTCTCCCGGGGCGCACCCAGGTTCTCCAACTCCGCGTTGAGTTCGGCAGCGAAGGGCACGGGTGGGGCCGTGAGCCGCGTCTGATTTCGGTTGCTGTTCATAGGTCTTTCGTCCTCTGGATGTGTTCGCCGAAGATCTTGGAATGGAGTGGACAATGCTGTGATCCAGGTGCAACGCCGTGCCTGAAGAACGGTTGATCGGTTGGCTGCCGCAGAGAGCGTTGATGCCGAGCACCTCCAGGTCACGCGGCCGTATCCGACGCTCACCGAACTCGCTGTGGAAGATGGCGGAGCCCCGCAGGTGAAGACGAGGCGCACTCAGCCGTACGCCACGGGGGCGCCACGGCACCGGTAAGCGTGTGACGGCGTGCATGGATCGGCGCATGGACAACAGCGTGCGAAGGAGGAGGCGGGTCAATCATGTGAGGGGACCCGCCTCCTGGCTCGCTCGCCGTAATGCCCGATCCGGGACGGTCAGATGCCCAGGTCTCGGCGCTGATGCATCCGTCCGTTGCTGTCGAGCTCGATGATGGTGTCGACGCCGATACGTTCGAGGAACGCGAAGTCGTGGCTGACGACGAGGAGCGCGCCGCGGTACGCGTCGAGGGCTTCGGCGAGTTGCTCGACGCTGGCGATGTCGAGATTGTTCGTCGGCTCGTCCAGGATCAGCATCTGGGCAGGCGGCGCGGCCAGGAGAAGCCGGGCGAGCGAGACCCGGAATCGCTCCCCGCCGGAGAGCGTGCGGACGGGGCGGTCCACACTGTCACCGCGAAGGAGCAGCCGGGCGAGCTGGTTACGGATGGTGCCGGCCGGCGTGCCTGGGGCGACATCCTGCACGTTCTCCATCGCGCTGGCGTCGTCATCGAGCCCATCGAGGCGTTGCGGGAGGAAGCCGATGAGTGTGGTGACAAGGCGGCCGTGCGGTCGTCCCGCAGTCGGCTCGACACGCTGAACGAGCTGCTCGATCAGGGTCGACTTCCCGGCACCGTTCGCGCCGACGAGCGCCACCCGTTCCGGGCCCTGGATCACGACGGTTCGGCCCTCATCCTCCAGTTCCGCCAGCCGCCGTCCGCGTGGGACGTCCGGATCGGGCAGGACGAGATGGATGTGCTCCTCGTCGCGGACGCGTGCGTCCGCGACGTCGACGGCGGCCTGTGCGGCTTGGACCTTGCTGTCGAGAGTGGAGCGCAGTGTTCCCGCGGATGCCTGAGCCTTGCTGGCGCGGTTCCCGGCCAGGATCTTCGGGATGCCGCCGTCCTTCTGGGTCTTCTTCCCTGTCCGCTCACGGCGCGCCAGCTTCGTCTCCGCCTCGATGCGTTGCCGTTTCTCGACCTTGAGCGCCTGCTGAGCCGAGCGTGCGGCCTGCGCCGCGGCCGCCTGCTCCTGCTCCTGGTGCTCCTTCCATGCGCTGTACGGGCCGCCGAACGTGTCCAGAGTGCCGCCGTAGAGCTCGGTGGTGTTGTCCATGTGCTCCAGCAGTTCGAGGTCATGGCTCACAACGACGAGCGTCCCGGGCCACTGGTCGACGAACTCGGCAAGTTTGGCGCGCGTGGCGCGGTCGAGATTGTTGGTGGGCTCGTCGAGCAGCGTGATCGGGGTGCGACGGATGCGCAGTCCGGTGATCGCGATGAGCATTCCCTCTCCGCCGGAGACCTCGGCCACGCGGCGACCGAGGTCTGCGGCGGAGAACCCGATCTGATGCAACGCCTCGTCGGCACGGGACTCGATATCCCAGTCGTCACCGATCGCATCGAAGTGGCGTTGGTCGACCTCGCCGCACTCGATCGCCTTCATGGCATCGAGGATCCCGTGGATGCCGAGCAGCTCGGCGATGGTGGTGTCCTGCCGCAGTGTGAGCGTCTGCGGCAGATAGCCGACCTCCCCCAGGGTGTCGATCTGACCGGCAGTCGGCTGCAGATCACCGGCGACGAGCCGGAACAGGGTGGACTTGCCGGCACCATTGCGGCCGATCAGCCCGGTTCTACCAGCTGTGAAGGTGCCGTTGACACCGGCGAGCGCGACGGTGCCGTCGGGCCACTCGAAGGTCAGATCGCGCAGCGTGATGGCGGACTTCGTAGACATGGGCAGTGCTTCTTTCTTCTCTCGCCCGTCAACCAACGGGCGTGACGGGGATCAGTTCTGTGTGGCCCGGGGCAGCCCCCGGGGAAGGCGTGGCGAAGTACCTCGCGTGCAATTGCCCGCAGGCGGCGTCGATGTCCGTGCCGAACTGGCGTCGTCTAGTCGCGTGCACACCACGCGCGGTGAGCCCGCGCACGAACTCGTCCACGCGGGTCGAGGATGGTGCGTGATACTCCGGCGCTGCACCGGCCGCCTCGTTGTAGCGGATGACGCTGACGTGGAACAGATCGGGCCTGGAGCGCTGGTGGACCAGCTCGGCGAGGGCAGCGCGGTGGTCGTCGCTGTCGTTGACGCCGTCAATGAGCAGATAGGCCAGGTAGACCTTGCGACGCCTCGTGGCAGCGTGCCGGTCGAGGATGTCGAGGCTCTGCGCGAGCGGGAACGTCTCCTCGAGCGGGATGACCCGCGCCCGCTCCTGCGGAAGCGGCGAGTGCACCGAGAGCGTGATCGTAACCTGCGGATGCTCATCCACGAGGCGTGCGAGATTCGGTGCGAACCCGACCGTAGAGACCGTCACCCGTCGCGCGGACATGCCGGCGTAGGCGGCATCGGTCAGCAGCGTCAACGCGTCGAACACATGCGGGTTGGCAAGCGCCTCGCCCATGCCCATGAACGCGACGCTGGCTGGCCTCGGCAGGCCCGCGTGCGTCCAACGTGGATGCATCACCTGCGCGACAATCTCGTCCGCCGTGAGGTTGCGGATCAGACCGACTGCCCCAGTGGCGCAGAAGGTGCAGCCCAGACCGCATCCAGCCTGCGACGAGATGCACATGGAGTCCCATCCCGCTCGATAGTGTGAGACGACGGTCTCGATCCGCGCTCCGCTGTCCGACGCGAACAGCACCTTCTCGACCTGCTCGTCCCGTTGCACCTCCAGCGCAGTCAGCGGGTGCAGCCGCGGCCCGAACCGCTCCGCGAGCTCGCCGCGGAGGCGCGCCGGGAGGGCGTGGACGTCGGCGAAGGTCTCGGCCGTCGAGCTCTGCCACGCGGTGATGAGCTGGTGAAACCGGAACGCGGGCATGCCCGTCTGCGCGAGGTGTTCTCGAATGCGCATCCAACGGCTCCTTGCGGTCAGGACGGTGCTCATGCGTCACCACCCGTAGGAGGCAAGACCTCACGCCCCCGGTAGAAGCCGCAGTGCCGGCAGGCGCGATGCGCAGGCGTGGCCTTGCCGCAGGCGGAATTCGTGCAGGTGGTGAGGGCCGGAGCACCGGTCTTCCAGTGCGCTCGGCGATGACGAGTGCGGGAACGCGAGGCGCGATGTTGCATGGCGATGCCCTTCGTGAACGGGTTGTGTGAGCCAGCGGAACTGGCAGGACAACCGACCACGGGGCCATGTGTCGATGCGGCGAGAGGTGCGAGCGGAACCGGCAAAGAGCCACGCTCCAGCGGCATGGGAGCCGCTAAACGAATGCCGGGCAGGAGGAGGTTGCCTACCTGGCAGGTCGTATTCGCACGTTCGCAGTCATCCACCCGGGACCGAGGTCGGTGCAATGCGAACGTGCCGGCGAGATTCACGCGGCGGTGTCAACGCCCGGGAAGGGCGGACTCACGCACGTATGTTGGGAATCGATCGTTCACTGATGTGGACGATGCCCACATGAGTGAAAGCCACCGGCAGTTCGGTGGCTAAAACCTGTCTACCTCAATCAGTCCCATGCATGCCATCGTAGCAGCCTTGCATTGCCAGTGAGGAACTCGGGCCTTGACCCCGAATCCTGGACACGGGGTATGCGGCTGGTGAGAGCGTAGTTGGCGTCGTTCTGGACGCTGTTTCGTAGGCGATCGGGCTGCGTTGCCCGAGGCGGGAGTGACGGCGTCGGGTGTTGTAGCGGTGCAGCCAGCGGAATGCGTCGAGTCGGGCCTCGCGCTCGCTGGACCAGCCCTTACGGCCTTGACCACGGTCAGCCGGGGAAAGTTCCGCTGCCTTTCCCCGGCCCATCCTTGTTGACCGACACGCACACGGCACCATGAACAGGATCGACTTGAAGCCCTTGGCTCAGGCAATTACGATAAGTGGTTCACGTCCACGTGTCGTACGCATCGAGCACGGCCTTAATCCCGTCCTCCCAGCTCCTGAAGACCCCCCGGAGCATCGTGAGCGATACCGCCGGCTCCGTGTCCCTACCGTCCATCACATACGGGTTGCAGAGATCGCCAGACGTCCCCGTCCCGACCACCTGCCCCACCCTGGTGAACCCACAGTCGTTCGGGTTCGGATCGGTACACACGAAGAGATAGACATCCCTGTCGTCCTCCTCGGGCGAGACGAGGAACAGACCCCGCCCTGTCACCTCATTCCGCACGCGACGATCGATCTCCGACACATCCAGGAACACCATTGCCCCGCTCCGTCCGATCTGCCCGGCCACCCCAGCAGTGACCGATGACAGTCTGTTGTGTAGGGAGGAATAGCGACGACAAGACCGGCAAGTTGGCTTGAAGGGGCCCCGATTCGCACACCCTTCCCGAACAGGTGACTCGGCGCCGTGCGTCGCGGGGTGGACTCACGCCGGTGCCGCCCGGGTTGCCGAGCACGTCGAGTCCGCGGACCTCAGCAGCGTCGCCGGAACATCCACCTTCTTCGTCAACGGTCGCCGACACCAAGGCGCTTACGACATCACAAGCCTATCCGCCGCTGTCCGGGCCGCCCGCGAACGCGCGGCTGCCTCGGCCTGACCGCGGCCAGCTGCCACTTCACCGATCCGGGCTGGAACGGTGCCACGACGCGTCGGGTCGGGTGGGGCCCGCTTCGGCAGTGAGCTGCAGGGCGTACACCAGGCGCTCGTCAGGGACGGGGCCGAGGCAGGTGTGGTCGGTCACGTGGCACCAGGCGGGCAGGTCGAGGGGGCTGCTGAGGCGGTGGCGATGACGTGGACAACGGTGCCGGACGGTGCACTGTCGATCTCCTGGCAGAGTCGGAGGGGGAGTGACGCAGAGCAGGATCCGTAAGCCGAGCTCCGGCCAAGAGCGCGCCATGCAGGCTGAACGTTTGCCTGCGGCCGCAAAGTCGCGGGCCTTGAGAGCACCACGGTGACCAGGGAGAAATTCATGCGGATCAGGGCGGGAGACAGTGAGTTCTACCGGTGGCTGCTTCACCACGCCTGGCTGATGAACTGGGACCTCGACGCAGTCGTCGAGCTGGACGGTGTCACCGTCCCCCGGCGGCGCTTCTTCCTCGTGTGGGCGTCAATCGCGCTGACCGGCGGGCTCATCCCCGCGCAGACCGGGCAGCTCGCCCGTGGGTTCGGCGTCACCCCGGACGAGGTGACCGCCGCGTACACGCCGGAACTGCAGGCCGCCACCATCGACGAACTCAACCAAGCCCTTCACCTCTGAGAAGCGTCACGCCCAGGAGGCGGAAACGGGCGGTCTCCCTTGCTGGGATCACCCTCATACGAGTCAGGCCTGTAGGTCGAGTCGAGGTCAGTGACGCTTCGAAGCTCCGCTGCCTGCGCCGCGCTTCATGCTCTGCGGCTGGCACAGATGGATGGTGAAAGTGTTGCGATATGGGTCCCGCTTATCGGGGATCTGGTGGTGCACCCCGGCCATGCCATGCCATGCCGCTTTCCTTACGAGTTGGTGCGTGATAGCGGGTGAGGCGTCGTTGCTGACTGGTGGCATGATCCGGGTGTGGCGATCACGTCAAGCGGTCGGTTCTCTCGCGTCGAGTGTTCACGGGGATCTCTCGGCGTCATCTAGCCTGCCTGGTGCAGGAGTTGGCCGAACCGTGGCTGGCCGGGGTCGAAGGCCGCCGTCACGCGGCACGTGGCGGGTCCCGACGGCGGGCAGCTGGTGCGGGCGCCCGGCATCAGCTGGTGTTCATCGGCCGGTTGACGGCGACCCTCATTCATCTGCGGCACGATCTGCCGCACGCTGTCCTCGGACTGCTCCACGGTGTGGACCGCTCCGCCATCACCCGCGCGATCGGGGAGATACGCACCCTCCTTGCCGGGCGGGGGTGCGCGGTTCCCGACCGCCCTGGCCTGCGTCTTCGGACACTGACTGATGTCTTCGCCTGTGCCCAGGCCGAGGGCGTCGAGCTGCGTCTGGACGCCACCGAGATCCAGGTCCGCCGGCCGCCTGCCGGCCGTGGCGGACGACGAGCGTTCGTCTCCGGCCAGAAGAAACTGAACACGATGAAGGCCACCGTCATCGCCGACCAACAGGGCCGCACCTCATGGACCGATGCTCTGCGGCCTGGTCGGGTGCATGATGCGACCGGCGCGCGCAACGAAGGCATCGGTATCTGCTTCCAGCGCTTTCGCGATGTCGAGGTTCTGGGGGACGACGGCTGTCCCGGGCCGCGCCGCGATCACCCCGGCCGGGCCGTCACTCCGCCGAGGAAGCGCAACAAGATCAGCCCGCCCGAGGTCCTTGAAGCCCGTCAGTGAGCCCGTCACCGGCACTCCTCGAAACGCATCAGCGTCGAGCACGCCCTCGCCGACCACAAACGCTGGAAACAACTGGTCCGCCGGACTCACCGACGCGAGACGCTGCCCGCCACCTACCAGGCCATCGCCGGCCTCGTCTCCGACCGAGCTACTGCAGCCTGAAATCGGCCGCGACCAGGAGAAACACACCTCACCCGCTATCACGCACCAGCTTGTAAGAGCAGCTACAGCAACCAGGACGGAGGCGAGTGCATCGAAATCTCCGACGACCAGGCCACCGTCATCCCCGTACCGGACAACAAGACCCCCTCCTCCCGGTGCTCATGTTCCCCGCCGAAGGATGGACCACCTTCATCAAGGCCGTACAGAAAGGGAAGTTGAGCAACTGATGCCCTGGCGAAGAAGCGGCCTCCTGAGCAACCCGTAGGTCACTCGCGCCTCAAGGTCGGAGACCGCACCACCTGTGCCGGGCGGAACGCCGGGACGGCCGCGGGGGCTTCCCGGCGTCGTCCCGCCCGGTCCTTACGTCGGCCTCACAGGGTCCGCAGCACCTCCAGCCGGACGGCCTGGGAAGCCTTGTCCAGATCGGCGCGGCACTGCTGCGCGCTCTCCGCCGCCACGGTGATCAGCGCGTACCGGCTGGACACATGACCGGCCGGGGGCAGTCTGAGTTCCTGGCCCGGCAGCGCGATCGCCACCGCCGAGTCCACCGAGCCGGGCAGCGCGCCCGGTTCGAGGCGCACCTCGCGCGCGATGCAGTCCGCCTCCGGGTACAGGAACCGCACGGCGGCAACCTGATGATGACGTATCGTCAGTTTCGGTCGGCGCCCACAGGCCACCTGCGCGGCGGTGCGTGCCGCGTCGACGCCGAGGGCGAGCCGTCCGATGTCGGGGATGCGGTCGCCGCCGATGCGGGCGTTGATCTCGACGACCTTCGGGCCGTCGGCGGTGAGCCGCAGCTCGGTATGGGTCCAGCCCGTGGTGAAGCCCACCGCGGTGTGTGCCGCCTGGACCGTCTCCAGCACCCGCGGGTCCGACAGGAGTGGGTCCCGGCCGTCGACGAGATGGCCGGTCTCCTCGAAGTACGGCGGGAATCCGCATTCCTTGCGGGCCACGAACGCCGGTAACATACGGCCCTCGTGCCAGACGGCGTCCACACTGATCTCGGGGCCGTCGAGGTACTCCTCCACCAGAACGTCGCCGGGCGCCACCTCCACCGCTCCCGGCGCGGTGGCCGCCCGGGCGAGCCGGAAGGCACGGGCCAGCGCATCCGCCGACTCGACCTTCACCACTCCGGTGCTGGCGTTCAGCGCACGCGGTTTGAGTACCAGCGGATAGCCCACCCGCGCGGCTGCGGCGCGCGCCTGCGGCAGCGACGTCACCAGGACCGACCCGGCCTGCGGCACCCCGGCGCGGGCCAGGGCCTCCCGAGTGGCCCGCTTGTCCCGGCAGCACAGGGCCGCCTCAGGTCCCGCGCCCGGCAGCCCGAGCGCCTCCGCCAGCCGGGCGGTCTGCACGACCCGAGTGTCGTCCCAGGTCAGCACGCCCTCGCAGGAGAGCGCTCGGGCTGCTTCGCGCAACGCCGTGACATCCGCGGTGTCCACCACGGTGTGCCCGCGCAGAAACGGTGCCTCCCAGGTCGGCGCTCGGTCGGCGAGCAGGTGGACGTCGTACTCCTCGGCAACGGAACGGAGCAGGTATCCGCGGTAGGCCTGCGATCCGGCACCGATCAGCAGCAGGGTCACGCGCGTGCCTCCGTCGCTTGCAGGACCGCGCTGAGGGCAGTCACCGTGCGGTGCAGATACAGCTGGGGCAGCGGGAACGTGGGCAGGCCCTGCTCCCGCATCGCCGCCAGCAGGCGCACGCCGAGCAGGGAGTTGCCGCCGAGCGCGAAGAAGTCGTCGTCCGGGCCGACCCGGAAGCCGAAGAGCTTCTCCCATACTGCGCGCAGACGTGAGGGCAGGTCGTCACCGACGGTCTCGGGAGCACCGGCAGCGTCGTCCGCGAGCGGCAGGGGCAGCCGGGCGGTGTCCACCTTGCCGTTGGGGGTCAGCGGCAGTGCCGACAGCTCGGTGAGCGTGGACGGCACCATGTGGTCGGGCAGGAAGCGGGCCGCGTGCCGACGTACCTCCTGGAGGTCACCGGTGGCGGTGCCGTCGGCGCGGAACACGACATAGCCGTCCAGCCGGGCCCCTGCCGTGTCCCCGTCGGCGCCCTCGCGGAGCACCACGGCCGCCGCATCGACGGCCGGCGCGTCGAGCAACCGGGCTCGGATCTCGTCCAGTTCGATACGGAAGCCGCGCAGCTTCACCTGGTTGTCGAGCCGGCCGAGATGTTCCAGCCGGCCGTCGGGCAGCAGTCGCCCGCGGTCGCCGCTGCGGTACATCGGTTCCGGTGCGTGCGGGTCGGGCAGGAAGCGCTGCCCGGTCAGCTCCGGACGGTTGAGGTACCGTCCGGCCACGCCCTGGCCCCCGACGTAGATCTCGCCCGGCACACCGGGCGGCAGCTCTCGGCCCTCGGGATCGAGGACGTACACATGCCAGCCGGGCAGGGGGCGGCCCACGGACCGGCAGCTGGTGAGCGCCTCGCGCCGGGTGACGGTCTGCGCGGTGACGTGCACGGTGGTCTCGGTGATGCCGAACATATTGACGAGGCGGCACTCCTGCTCCGGGTGGCGGTCCAGCCAGAACCTGAGGGGACGGGTGTCCAGGGGTTCGCCGCCGAAGACCACGAGGCGCACCGAGCCGGAGATCCGCTCCTCCCGGTCCACCTGCGTCAACTGCGCGAAGGCACTCGGCGTCTGGCTGAGCACGGTGACCCGCTCGTCGGCGAGCAGCGCGGCGAACTGCCGGGGGTCCCGCGAGGCCCAGTACGGTACGACGACCAGCCGGCCGCCTGTCATGAGGCAGCCCCAGATCTCCCACACCGAGAAGTCAAACGCGCTGGAGTGGAAGAGCGTCCACACGTCATCGGTGCCAAGCCCGAAGTCGTCCTTGGTGGCGGCGAGCAGCGCGGCGACGTTGCGGTGCGCTACTCCGACACCCTTGGGACGGCCGGTGGAACCCGAGGTGTAGATGACGTAGGCCGGGGCATCGGCAGACGGCGGCGCCGCCGCGTCGTCCGCCTGCTGCGTCGAGGCGAGGGCCGAGGGCGGCACGAGCCGGACGTCCTCGCCGCGCGGAAACTCCCCGGACTCGGTCACCACCAGGCGCAGTTCAGCGTCCTGGGTGGTGTAGGCAAGTCGTTCCTGCGGATAGGCGGGGTCCATCGGGACGTAGGTGGCGCCCGCCTTGAGCACGGCAAGCAGCACAACCACCAGATCGAGTGAGCGCTCCAGGCAGACGCCGACCCGGTCGCCGGCCCGCACGCCCAGGTTCCGCAGTCCGGCGGCGTATCCGGCGGACTCCTGATCGAGCTGCCGGTAGGTCAGAGCCCGGTCCTCGAAGGTGACGGCGGGTGCGTCCGGGCGTCGCCGCGCCCAGCCGCTCACGGTCTGCTCGATCCGGTCGTCGGACACGTGGACCGTGCGCCCAAGGCCTCCCAGCCGGGCCAGAGCCTGGCGTTGGGAGTCGTCGAGCAGAGCGAGGCCGGCCAGCGGGGTGCCGGGATCGGCCGCCACCAAGGAGCGGTGGGCGGTGGCCAGCATGCCGGTGAGCCAGCGCACCGCGTCGTCGTCGAAGGCGGAGCGCCGGTAGCGGCAGGTCCCGGCGAGGACCGTGGAGCCGTCGTCGGCGAAGTGCACCGACAGGTGGTGCAGGGGGGTGAGGAAAGGGCGGACGTCGATGGTCTCCGCCTTCACTCCCTCGCCGGTGAGTGCCTCGGGCGCGTCGGTGGTGAACAGGCCGACCACGGGGGCGGCGCCGGGTGCCGGGCCCGCCTGACGTACACGTTCCAGGTACTGCGCGACGGTCAGCGACCCGTCGGCGGTGAAGGTGAGGGCGTGTTCCGCGTCCACCCCGATCCACACCTCGTCGCGCCCGGTGCAGCGGGCCAGCACCAGGCCCAGCGCGGCCCGCAGGGTGAGTTCAGCGGGCAGGCCGCCGCCTGCGGGCACCGTGAAGGTGTGACGGCCGGTGCTCGGGTCACCGTCCGTGCCGAGCCCCCATGCGGGTGCCTCCGTGCGGTCGAGCGCGTTCACCGCCTCGCGCAGCCGCTCGCCGTGCTCCGTCGGCACCGGGGCTGGCGCGTCCGCGTCGCCGAGGACCGCCTGGACGAGGTGGTAGGGGTCGGCCAGGACCGCGCGGTGGGCGACCACGACCAGGTCGGCCACCGCGTCCGTGTAGCGCAGCAGCACGGCTCGCAGGCCGGGGCCGACGTGTGGGTCCACGGAGCGAGACAGTTCGCGTTCCCGGTGTAGGGCGGCGGCCTCGCTGTCGGCGTCGCCCACCACGTCCTGCACCCACAGGCGGGCGCCGCCCGCGGCGTGTGCGAGCGCGCGGCCGAGCTGTTGCGGGTCGGCCCCGGTGTGCACGCGGAGCGCGACGGCCTGGCACAGCCGGTCCGTGTCGGTCTTCCTCATCGCTCTTCCTCCCTCGTCACCGGCTGGTGAATCCGCCGTCGACCGTCACGGTCGTACCGGTCACCTGGCGTGCGTCGTCCGAGCCGAGCCATACGGCCGCCCCCGCGACGTCCTCCGGCTCGATCAGCCGGTTCATGGGCTGGGCCGCCACGAAGGTCTCTTCGTGTTCCTCGACCGGCACCTCCAGGGACCGGGCGATCTCGGTCAGCATGGTTCCCTCGGCCGCGTCGTCGTCGCGGACCGAGCCGGGGCACAGGGCGTTGACCCGCACCCCGAAGGGCGCGAGGTCCAGGGCAGCCGCCTTGGTCAGCCCGACGAGGGCGTGCTTCGCCGTGACATAGCCGGCGAAATGGCGGTATCCGACCAGTCCGGCCGTGGAGGCGACGTTGATGACGCTGCCCGAGCGGCGGCCGGTCATGGCGGCGCCCACGGACCGGATCATGCGCCAGGCACCCGAGACGTCGATGTCGAGCATCAGGTCCCATTCGTCGGGCGCGATGTCGTGCACCGTCTTGCCCGAAGGGGCGGCGATCCCGGCGTTGTTGAGCAGCACATCGATCCGGCCGAACCGGTCCAGGGCGCTGTCGGTCACCCTCCGCACGGCGTCCAGGTCGCGGACGTCCGCCTCCGCGCTGATGACCGTGATCCCCTGGCCCTGCTCCCGGCACAGCCGAGCCGTGTGGGCCAACTGGCTGGGCGTGCCCAGCGGGTAGGGCACCCCGTCCAGGTCGTGGCCGATGTCGGTGAGGAGCAGGTCGGCCCCGGCTCGGGCGTAGGCCAGCGCGCACGCCCGGCCGATGCCGCGGGCCGCGCCTGTGACGATCGCCGCCTTGCCCGCGAGGGGGCTGGCGGAGAGCACCGGGGTCATCGGCCCTCCCCCGGCGTCGCGAGTTCGGCGTCCAGGAGCCGGACCAGGTCGGCGGGTGAGTCCACCAGGTACATGTGTCCGCCAGGCAGTTCGACCTGCCGGCAGCCGGCCGTGGTGGAGGTTTCCCATTCAGCGGCCTCCTCGCGGGAGACCAGTTCGTCGCTCGCGCCCCGCACGGAGACCACCGGTACCGTCAGCGGCTTGTCCGAGGGCGCCCGGTAGTTCTCGTGCATCTCGACGTCGGCCCGCAACGGCGGCAGCAGCATCTCCCGGAGATCCGGGTGCTCGAGCGCGGGGTGGGAGTAGCCGGCGAAGTCGCGGATCTGGCGCAGGAACTCCTCGTCGCTCAGGCCGGTGGCGCGGGTCTCCCGCTGCGTCCACGGGCCGGGGGAACCGCTGACGAACAGCTTGACCACCTCGGGCCGGCCGAGCGCGCTGATGCGGTGCGCCATCTCGTAGGCGAGGACGGCGCCGAGACTGTGCCCGAAGAGGGCCACGGCCGGGCTGCCAGCCACCTGGTCCAGCACGGACGGCAGCAGGTCGTCCACCGCCGCGACGACGTCGGTGTACGGCTCCTCGCCGAATCGCTCCTCCCGGCCCGGCAGTTGGACGGGCGTGATGAGGACCGTGTCACTGCCGTACTCCTGGCAGCGGCGGAACGCGGATGCACCGGCACCCGCGAAGGGGAAGCACAGCACGGGAATCTGCATGTCAGTTCTCCTGCTCGGCGGCGGACGCCCAGGCCCGTCGGATGAGTTCTCCGGTGCCGGCGGGGTTCCCGCGCACGAAGTAGTGGCCGCCCGATGCCAGCCGGTGGAAGTCGACGTGGTCGGCGACGCGCTCCCAGCAGCGGAACTCCTCGGCCGCGTGGGTCAGTCCCTTGTCGTCGTCGGCGACGACGACGGTGACCGGGGTCTCGATCCGCCAGTCGGGCCCGTTGTCGGTCAGGCCGATGAAGTAGCGGTAGCCTCCGCACACGTCGTGCCGGAAAAGATCTCCGGTGAAGGACGCGTATCGCGGATCGAGGCCGTCCAGTTCGCTGTAGCCGGTCTCCTCGACCATATAGCGGATGATCTCGTCGTCGGTCCAGCTCTCGATCATCTCGGCGGACTCGCGCATCTCGGCGGCGGTCGGTAGCAGTTTGGAGCCGATGAAGACGTGCCGCAGGTCGAAGCCGCGCTCCTCCAGCAGCCGGGCCAGCTCGACGGTCACCGCCGCGCCACCGCAGTGGCCCCACAGGATCAGGGGCAGGTCGGCCCGCCGTTCGATTTCCGCCACCGTCCGCTCTACCGTCTCGATGACATCGGTGAACTCTCCGGGACGGCTGGGGTTGTGCCCGGGCGGTTCGAGGCCGTAGACGACCAGTTCGCCGGTCAGCTCGCCGATGGCGTCGGCGAGGAGTTTGAAGTTGACGGGGTGACCGCAGGGGTACGGCACGCAGATCACCGCCGCGCGGGCTCCTTCGGCGGTGGCCGACAGCAGGTGCAGCAGTTCCTCCTCGTCGTCCTGTGCGCGGGTGTCCACGAGCGCGGCCAGCTCGGCCAGCCGTGACACGCGGGTCATGTGGGAGAGGGTGACCAGGCCGTCCAGTTCCAGGACCACGCGCAGGGCGGAGAGCGAGTTGCCGCCCAGGGCGAAGAAGTCGGCGTCGGCCCCGATCTCCTCGTCCGGCACGCCGAGGACGGACGCCCAGGCCGTACGGATGCGGGCGAGGGTCGCCGCGGAGGCCGGGCCGGCGGCCGAAGCCGTCGCGCCGACCTCGGTACGGGGTCCGGCGACGGTGTGGCCCAGCAGTGCCGCGTCCTCCTCGGCGAGCAACTGCCGTGCCTCGTGCGGCGCGTCCGGCTCGCTCGTCATCCACTGCAGGACGCGGACGAAGTAGCCGCCGATCCGGTCGATCTGCTCCTCGTCGTAGAGGTGGGTGTGGTAGTGCAGGCAGAGTTCGACCTCGTCGGAGAAGAAGTTGCGGGAGAACTCCGTACGGAAGGGGAACTCGGTCTCCGAGTCAACGCGCATGCCCAGCAGGGAGAACTCGGGCAGCTGCCTGAGGTTCTTCAGCAGGTAGAAGTGCGTGAAGTTGAAGGTGGTCTCGAACAGCGTGCGCTGGGTGGCGAGGTCCTGCTTCATCTTCGCCATGGGGTAGCGGCGATGGGGCAGCAGGTCCAGCTCGGCACTGTAGACCCGGCGCACGAGGTCCGCCCAGCTGCCGCCCGCCAGGGCCACCTGGAAGGGGACGGTGTTCAGATGCAGGCCGAGCGTGGTCTCCGCGCCGGGCAGCTCGGGCCGGCCGCTGTGCTCGTACCCGGTCATCACCGCGTCCTGGCCCGAGACCAGTCCGAGGACCTTCATATGGGCGGCGAGCAGGACGTCCTTGAAGGGCACCGACAGGGCGTCGGCGGTGGCTTCGATGCGCTGGGCGAGGCCTTCGGGCAGCGGCACGTCACGCAGGACGACGGTGAAGTCGTCGGTGTGCCCGGCACCGGGCCTGGGGGGCACGGAGGCGGGCCGCGGGTCCTCCATCACCTGGCGCCAGAAGTCCCGCGACTGTGCGGAACGCAGCGCCTCCTGCTCCAGGCCGACGAAGTTGCGCAGATGGTTGTCGACCGGCGGGCGGGAGCTCTCGCGGCCCTCACGGATCAGGTGGTACAGCTCGAACAGCTGGGTGTGCAGCAGCGAGATGGACCAGCCGTCCAGCGCCGAGTTGTGCTGGCTGACCGTGTACCGGTACTGCTCCTCGCCGAGCACCTGCACATGCAGGGTGACCAGGCCGCCCTCCTCCCACACGAACGCGCGGGACTTCTCGCGGGCCAGCCACCGCTCGTGCCAGGCCTCCTGCCCGTCCGCGTCGAGGTGGCGCAGGTCGTCGACGGTCAGCGGCGGCGGCACCTCGCGGTGCACGATCTGGAGGAACTCGCTGTAGCCGGTGAGGTGATAGGTGGTGCGCAGGATCGGGTGGCGGCCGGTCAGTCGCCGTGCGGCCTCGGTGAACGCGTCGGCGTCGAACGCACCGGTGATCGAGTAGCTCAGCACGTCGTGGTACTGGCCGAGACCGCCAGTGATCTCGGTCTGGAAGATCAAGCCCGCCTGGAGCATCGACAGCGGGTAGGCGTCCTCCGCGTCCTCGGGCATCAGGGCCCGGTCCGCCTCGGAGATCAGCTCGAACGGCTGGAAGGCGCCACGGGCCGCCACGTCCGCCACCACGGTCGCGGACGGGTCGCCGCCGTCGATGGACTCCACGAGCTGCGCGATGGTCTGGTGCCGGAAGAGCTGCTGGAAGGTGAAGTCCAGACCCTTGGCACGGGACTTGGCGAGCACGGACACGAAGTGGATCGAGTTGCCGCCCAACGCGAAGAAGTTGTCGCGCACGCCGACCCGCGGGACACCGAGGACCTCCCGCCAGATGCCGGCGAGGGTCTCCTCGCGCTCGTTACGCGGCGCCACATGGGCGCTCGCCTTCCTGCGCAGCGCTTCGGGGCTGCGCAGGAACGCACGGTCCAGTTTGCCGTTGGGCGTGAGCGGAAGCTCGTCCAGCACGAGGACGCGGCCCGGAACCATGTACTCCGGCAACTCCTGGCGGATGTGCTCCTTCAGCGCCGCCTCGCTCGCCTCGCCGTCCAGGACGACAAAGCCGCGCAGCGAGGTCTGCCATCCGTCGTCCACGGCGACGACCGCGGCGTCCCGCACCCGGTCGTGGGCACACAGCCGCTCCTCGATCTCGCCCGGCTCCACCCGGAATCCGCGCACCTTCACCTGGAGGTCGATCCGGCCCAGGTAGTCGATCGTGCCGTCGGGCAGCCGGCGGGCCCGGTCCCCGGTGCGGTACAGCCGCTCCTCGCCGGTCGCGGCCCGTACCGCCTCGCCGGTGACGAACTTCTCCGCGGTCAGCTCGGGCCGCCCGAGGTAGCCGCGTGCCACGCCGACGCCCGCCACATGGAGTTCGCCGGGGATGCCCACGGCGGCCTGTTGTCCCTCGGCGTCCAGCACATACAGCCGGATGTTGTCGATGGGCCGACCGATCGGCAGCCGGGCCAGGTCGCCGAGCCCGGCCACCGGCTGGTGGGTCACGTCCACCGTCGCCTCGGTGGGGCCGTAGAGGTTGACCAGCCGGGCGCCGGGGACGAGTTCGGCGAACTTCTCGCTCTGGACCGGATTCAGCGCCTCGCCGCTGGTGAAGACCTGCCGCAGGGTGCCGAGTCCGGTGCCGTCGCCGAACCGGGCGAGGTGTCCCAAGAACATGGTGAGCATCGAGGGCACGAAGTGCACGGTGGTGACCCGGTGCCGGTCGATCACGGCCAGCAGCTCCGCCGGGTCCTTCTCGGCGCCGGGGGCGGGCAGGGCGAGGGCGGCTCCGGTGAAGGACCACCAGAACAGCTCCCAGACGGAGACGTCGAAGGAGACGGAGGTCTTCTGGAGCAGGACGTCGCCGGGGCCTACGGGGTAGGCGCGCTGCATCCAGTGCAGCCGGTTGACGACACTGCGGTGTTCCACCTGGACACCCTTGGGGCGCCCCGTCGACCCGGAGGTGTAGATAACGTAGGCGAGGTCACCCGCGCCGGCCGGCGGTTCGACGGGGCCGGTGCCGCCCGCGTACGCCGCCTCGTCGTCCAGGTCGATCCTCGGGGTGTCGCCGGCGGCGCCGGTGAAGCGGGCCTGGTGCAGGACGAGGCGGGCGGAGCTGTCGGCGAGCAGGTAGTCGATGCGGGAGCGCGGGTAGGCGGGGTCGACCGGCAGATAGGCGGCACCCGCCTTCAGGACGGCGAGGATGCCCGTGATCAGCTCCGGCGAGCGCTCCGCGATCAGGGCGACGACGGCGTCCGGGCCGATCCCGCGCTCGCGCAGGGTGTGTGCCAACCGGTCCGAGCGGGCGTCGAGTTCGGCGAAGGTGACGGTCGTGTCGTCGGTCAGGAGGGCCGGCGCGTCGGGGGTGCGGGCCGCCTGGGCGGCGAACAGGCCGTGCAGGGTGGCGTCCTGGTCGAAGGGCTGCCGGGTGTCATTGCTCGCCTCGACGACGGCGTCGTCCTCGGCGGTACGCAGCTCGATCCGGTTCACCGGCAGGTCGGGCTCGGCCGTGGCACCCTCCAGCAGCAGCGCGTACTGGGCGCCGACGCACCGCATGGACGCCTCGGCGAAGCGGTGGCGGTCGTAATGGAGGCTCACCACCAGTTCGCCGTCCTCGCGTGCGGCAACGAACCGAGTGCCGCCGGGGGCGGTGTAACCGGGGTCGTGGAACCCTGCCAGCTCCAGCGCGGTCTCGAAGACGTCGGCACGCTCCAGTTCGGCGGCGAGGTCGGCCACCGCGAAGTCCTGGTGCCGCTCGGCCTCGCGTACGGCGGCGAAGACCTGGGTCAGCAGCTCGCGCAAGGTCCCGTCGGGCGTCACGCGCACCAGCAGCGGACCGCCCGCGAACTCGGGCGCGGCTCCCCGCGTCGGCTGGGCGACCGCCACCTCGTCCTGGCCGGTGTGGCGGCACAGCAGGGCGGCCAGCGCGCTGGTGAGGACGACATGGAGCATCTCGGGCTTGCCGCGGCTGATTCGGTCGAGCCGTTCGGTGAGGGCCGTACCGAGGCGGAGGGCGTGAGTGCCGGTCCGCGCCTCGATCTCGGTACGGCCGGCCCGCGGCCGGAAGTCGGCGAGGAAGCCGGAGGGCTCCGTGAGCGAGGCCAGCTGGGATCGCCAGTGGTCGGCCTGCGCGTGCGGTGCGGCGAGTGCTGGCTCGTGGTCGAGCGATTTCATGCAATGCCTCCTGCGCTGAAGCGGTGTGTGATCAGGCGTTAACATGGAGTGATCGACGAATCGCGAACGGCCGCCCGTGGCACGGTGGGGGTGACGGCGTCAGAGGGCCGGGCGCGCGCCCGGCGGGTCAGAGGTCGAAGGCGCGGCAGGCGCCCGGAGAGTCAGAAGTCGAAGTCGAAGTCGAAGTCGGGGCCGGCGTCCACAACCACCGGTGCGGGGGACGCGGGACGGCCGCGACACAGTGCGCCGAGTGCGGCCGACGGCTCGGCGGTGATCGCGTCGAGCAGGGCCGTGAAGTCCTCGCGCCAGCTCTCCACCGTGTCCCGGCAGAACAGTCCGGACGCATAGCCCCAGGCCACCCGCAGGGTGCCCGTGTCCTCGTGGATCTGCATGTTGAGGTCGAAGACGGCCTGCCCGGTCTGTTCCAGCCGCAGCGGCACCCGGACGCCCTGGAAGTCCATCGACAGATAGCGGCCGCTGTGCAGGGCGATGAGTGCGTCGAACAGCGGGGTACGGCTGTAGTCGCGTACGGGCGCCGCCAGGGCGACCACGTCGGCGAAGGGGAAGTCCTGGTGGGCGAAGGCCTCCTCGGCGGTGCGGGCGGTACGCCACAGATAGGTGTCGTAGGGCAGTGCGGGGTCCGCGTCACCGCGCAGGCAGACCGTCTGCGCGAACATGCCGACCGTCCGGTGCATTCCGGGGACCGTGCGGCCCGAGACGGGTGTGCCCATCGTGACATCGGCAGTGCCCTTGAGCCGGCCGAGCAGGATGCCGTACGCCGAGGCCAGCACTGCGAACAGGGTGACCTCCCGCTGTCTGGCCAGCTCCCTGAGGCGCGCCGTGCGCTCCGGGCCGAGGTCGAACACGACGGCGTCGCCCGCGAGCGTCCGCAGTGGGGGTCGGGGCAGGTCCGTGGGCAGATCGCTCCGGTCGGGCGGAGCGGCGAACAGCCGCCGCCAGTAGGGTTCCTGGGACTCCCGCAGGCCGTCTCCCGCGGGTCCGGCCAGCCAGACAGCGTAGTCGCGGTACTGGAGTGCGGGCGGCGCCGGTTCGTCGCCCGAGTACAGGGCCGCGAGGTCCTCCAGCAGCGGGGTCAGCGAGAAGCCGTCGACGACGATGTGGTGCAGGTCCAGGCGCAGGGTCACGGCGGTCCGGGTGCGGTGCACGTCCGCCCGCCACAGGGGCGCCCGACCCAGGTCGAAGGGCCGCACGAACCCGGCGAGTGGTCCTGGTTCCCCGTCGTACACCCGGACCTCCGGCTCGATGCCGGCGTCGATGTACTGCGTGACCTGACCGTCCTCCGCCACGGCGAACCGGGTGCGGAGCGCGTCGTGGCGGCGGCCCAGTCGGCGCAGGGCGTCGGCCAGCAGCAACGGGTCGGTTTCGGCGGGGAGTTCGAGGGTGAGCGGCACGTTGTAGTGCACCGCCCGCTCGTCCTTGAGCTGCTCGAAGTAGAGCTGGCGCTGTTGCGGAGTGACGGGGTAGGCCGCCCGCTCGGCCGCGGGCTCGATCGCCGGTGCGGTGGCGGCGCTCTCCCGCAGCAGCGCGGCGAGGCGGGCGAGCGTACCGGACCGCAGTACGGCGCTGACCGGGCACTCGCGTCCGAGCCGCTCGCGGGCGCCGGCGGCGATCAGGGTGGCGGTGAGGGAGTCGGCGCCGAGACCGCGAAGATCGCGGGCGACCCCGATGCCGGTGATGCCCAGGGCCCGTTCGGCGAGTTCCACCAGGGTCCGCTCGATGTCGTCCGCAGGCGGGACGAAGGAGGTGTCCGGCGGCAGGTGGCCGCCGTCCGGGTCGGGCAGACTCGCACGGTCGACCTTGCCGGTGTGGTTCAGCGGCAGCGCGTCGAGCGGGACGAGGTACGCGGGAATCATGTGCGGCGCGAGCGCCCGGTCCAGATGAGCTCGCAGGTCCTCCTGCGCGGGCGGCCGCGGCCCGGCGTAGTAGCCGCAGAGGTACTTGTCCCCCCGGCCCGGACGGGAGCGGGCGATCACGATCGCCTCCGCCACGTCGGGGTGGCCGAGCATGGCCTTCTCCACCTCGGCCGGTTCGATACGGAACCCGCGTATCTTCACCTGATGGTCGCGTCGGCCGAGGAACTCGACGACCCCGTCCGGGCGCCAGCGAGCCAGGTCACCGCTGCGGTACAGCCGTCCGCCGTCCGGGGAGAGCACGTCCTCGACGAAGCGCTCGGCGGTCAGCTCGGGCCGGCCCAGATAGCCGCGCGCGACACCGTCTCCGCCCAGGCACAACTCTCCGGGAACCCCGACGGGGCACAACCGCCCCCGGTCATCGAGGACATACGCGGTCGAGTGCGCGATCGGACGCCCGATCGGTATCCGCCCGAGGTCGTCGGGGCCTATCCGGTGCGTGAGCGAGAACGTGGTGTTCTCCGTCGGGCCGTAGCC
The DNA here is from genome assembly GCF_044767885.1 of Streptomyces sp. NPDC101194. Taxonomy (NCBI): domain Bacteria; kingdom Bacillati; phylum Actinomycetota; class Actinomycetes; order Kitasatosporales; family Streptomycetaceae; genus Streptomyces; species Streptomyces sp. NPDC101194. Next base: position 5,419 of record NZ_JBIWOS010000016.1, on the reverse strand, counting down.
GTTGACCAGGGTGACGCCGGGGCAGGCTGCCATGACCTTCTCGATGTGCACGGACGACAGGGCGTCACCGCCGACGAGGAGTTCGCGCAGCCCGCGGAACGCGGTGGGGTCCTGTTCCACGAGCTGGTTGAACAGCGGCGAGGTCAGCCACAGGGTGGTGACGTCGTGTGCGCTCAGCTCGCGCGCGAGGGCGCGGGCGTCGAGGATGACGTCGGAGTCCGCCAGGTGCACGCTGCCGCCGTTCAGCAGCGGGGCCCACAGCTCGAAGGTGCTGGCGTCGAAGGCGATGGAGCCGGTGGGCAGGACCCTGAGGTCCGGTCCGAAACGGACGTAGTCCGTGCCCTTGACGAGCCGCACCACATTGCGGTGGGTGACCTCGACGCCCTTGGGCTGCCCCGTGGTTCCGGAGGTGTAGCAGATGTACGCGAGGTCGGCCGCCGAACCCTGGTCCGTGCCGGGGGCCGGGGCCTCGGGGCCGGGGGCCGAGGGGTCGAGTACCGCACCGTCGAAGGCGAAGTCCACGGGCATGCCGGGCGACGCGACCAGGACCCGCACCGACGAGTCGGCGAGCAGCCACTCGGTGCGCCCGGCCGGGTGGCCGCTCTCCAGCGGCAGGTAGGCACAGCCCGCCTTGAGGATGCCCAGCACGCCGACGACGAGGTCCGCGGTGCGCCCGGTGCGCAGGCCCACCCGCTCCCCGTGGCGTGCCCCGACCGCCCGGATGGCGCGGGCCAGCCGGTCGGAGGCCGCGTCGAGGTCGCCGTAGGTCAGCTGCCCGGCGCGATCGGTGACGGCCGTCGCCTGCGGCGTGCGCCGGGCCTGTTCGCCGAACAGGGCTGGGATGGTGGCGGTGTCCGGGTACGGCCTGGCCGTGTTGTTGAACACACCGAGGATGAGCGCCCGTTCCTCGTCGCCAAGCAGGTCGGCCTCGTGCACCGGTGCCTGCGGGCACCGGCCGAGGAAGCCGGCGACGCGCAAGAGATGGCCGCCGAGACGCCGCGCGGTCGGCTCGTCGAAGACCGAGGTCCGGTACCCCAGGAGCAGGTCGGCTCCGTCGCGGGTCAGACCCAGTTCCTCGGTCCCTACCGGCACCGGATGGTCCGCGTAGCGTACGGCGGTCCCGGTGGGCCGCCCGCGCGGCATGGCGTGGGCGGTCCGGGCCAGCAGGGCGGCGACCGGTTCGTCCGGGTCGATGGCGAGGGTCAGGGACCCGGAGCCGCTCTCGCTCAGGTCGGCGTCGATCAGCAGCCGTCGCTGGCCGGTGTAGCGGTGCAGGAGTACGGCGAAGGCCGCCAGGTCGTGCGGTGTGGCCGCGTTCGGCAGGCGCAGCGAGGCGAATGGTGCTTCGGCGGCGTCACGGGTGCGTGGGTGGTCGGTGACGAGGAGGACGGCGTCGCCCGATGTGTCGGACCGGGGTTCAGGAACCGGCGGGGACGGGGTCGGCGTCCGGGTCGGTGTCCCGCTGCTCAAGCTGGTCATGGTCTGCTGTCACCCCCAGCCGGAAGGGGTGGTTGCGGAACAGGATCAGGGTGAGGGCGCCGGGCAGGACGGCGAGCGAGGCGACGACGAGGATGAGGGCGCTGTAGTGGTCGCCGCTCAGCAGGACGCCGCCGAGGGCGGAACCGGCGGGCAGCGCACCGGCCATGACGGTACGCATCAGTGTCATCGCCCGGCCGCGCATGACGTTGGGTACGCGGGTCATACGGACCACACCGCCGAGGACCGTCATGGGTGCGGACAGGATGCCGTTGAGCACCAGACCGATCAGGATGAACGGAAGCGCCTTGGGGACCAGGAGGAACAGCACGGCCCCGGACAGGAGTTGCAGGACGCCGATGCGGAGCATCTGCTTCTCGGAGGTCTTCGCGGCCCCGGAAACGAGGGAGCCGATCAGCTCGCCGACCGCCATCACGGCCAGCATCAGGCCGAGCACGCCGGGGCCGCCGTGGAACTCGTCCTTGGCCAGCCAGGGCAGCGCGACCACCAGGGCGCCCGCCGAGACGTTGAAGGCACCGAAGGAGAGGGTGAGCACCAGCAGGAAGCGGTCGCGGGTGACCAGCCTGAAGACCGGTCCCCAGCCGGGTTTGTCGGCGGGGGCGTCGCCGGTCGGCTCGGGGCGGGCGAGGGGCGCCTTGATCATGCTGATCAGCAGGGCGAAGGCGAAGTACGTGGCGGCATCGAGGAACAGGACGTTCTGCGCGCCGATCGCTGTGATCAGCACCGCGCCGAGAGCGGGTCCGACAACGTTGGCGGCACCCATCGCGGTGGCCTCCAGTCCGGAGGCGGCCTGGAGCTTGTCCTCGGGGACCAGTTCGGGCAGCACCGCCGGGGTGCCGGCCAGCGGGATGATCTTCAGCAGGCCGTAGACCAGCGCGACCGCGTACAGGTGCCAGACCTGCAGCGCGCCGGCCAGCTCCAGCAGCGGAACGAGCGCGACGACGAAACCGCGGAAGACCGAGTCGGAGATGAAAAGCATGCGCCGGGAGAACCGGTCGAGCAGTGGTCCGACGAACGCGCCTCCCACGATCACGGGGAGGGTGAGACATACGCCCAGCATGCCCAGACCGGCCGCGCCGGCCTTGTCGAGCGTGATCCAGGCGAGCGCGGCATAGGTGGCGCCGTCCCCCAGGAGATTTAGCACCAGGGCCGACCAGAGCAATCTGTAGTCCCTGAGGCGCAAAATGGCTAGATATGCTTTCACGAAACCGCACCCATCTGTTGGCCTGTAGGCAGAGAAGTGCACGGGCAGGCGTGCTGTACACGCCGATTACCCGTATGGCCGTGCAAGAAGAAGAAGCGCGGATGGACCACCACGCTGACATGACAAGCAGGCAGAGCGAATTCAGATACTCAATCCGACGCCGACAATAGGCTCGGCTGTTGATACGCAGGCACACAGGGCCCACGTTCGAATCCTCCGACAGGAATACTTGAGGCAGCCCCCCCGACCTGCTCTCACCGCCGTATGCGGAAACCCCCTTGCTTTCCGCCACATGTTCTAACAGTCCCGTGAAGTTCGAGTCAAGGATTAATTTTGGCGCGTTCTTGACCTTGCCCTTCCTTCGCATGACACTCAAATTCCCCTGATCGCACCGGGACGACACGGCCGGAACGACCGACAAAGGATGCCTTGTCCGGCATAGGGCGAGCGGGACGGGCGCCCCGCGCGTCCACCGCGGAGGGTCGGCCACCGCCACGTCCAACCGCACAAGGGCGGCACCTGGCCGAACGGCTCTCTGTCCACTGCTGCCGACGCGGCACCGGCACCGGTGGCCTTCCGCCGGGCAGCGGAGACCGCCGCTCAGCAGCGGAGACGGTTGCGTGTACGGAGAAGCCGTGGGGGAGTCATGGGGAAGTCAAGGCATTTCCCAAGGTATTCCTTCACAGTTTGCGTACAGGAGCGTGAACCGTTCCCGGTTTGGTAGGGACTCGATCATTAGAGAGGATCGAGCCATGGCACGTCCTTCCCCCTAACCGCTTGAGCTGCGCAAACGGGCGGTCCGCATGGTCGCCGAGGTGCGGCCGGAGTACGACACCGAGTGGGTCGCGATGAAGGCAGTCGCCCAGAAATTGGGCATCGGGACGACCGAGACGCTGCGCAAGTGGGTCCGCCAGGACCAGATCGACACGGGAAGCCGGCCGGGGACGACGACGGAGGAATCCGCGGCGCTGAAGGCGTTGAAGAAGGAGAACGCCGAGCTGAAGCGGGCGAACGAGATCCTGAAGGCGCCGGTGTCTTTCTTCGCGGCCGAGCTGTGCGCCACGAGGCGCGATGTTGATCGAGAGGTGGTGAAAGGCCACTTCCGTCGGGCCGTCGTAGCGGCCTGATTGAAGCTTGGGGGCAGCTTGATCCGGGGAACGCCGGTGAGGGTGGCAAGCGGCCCCGACGACGGCGGGACGTGCCGGAACTACCAGACGGTGCGGGTCCGTTCAGCGAGGACACGGCTCCGCATCGGCCCCCCCGCCCTGATCCGCCACGCCATGCCCACCCTCGTCAAACAGGGCAACCCAGCGGTGCTGGAACTGGTCGGCTTCCACGGCGACCGCACGGATCTCAAGGTGGAGGGCCCTCACCTTGAGCGAACCGGCATCCCCCTGGGCAGCACACTCGACTTCACCGCACGCATCACGAAAATCTCGAACAAGCCGGTCACCCTGGCCATCGACTACGTCATCCACCACAAGAAGGCCAACGGCCAGCCGACCTCCAAAGTCTTCAAACTCACCAAGCGCACCCTGCCCCCCGGCGAGACGACCGAACTGGGGCGCAGCCACTCCTTCCGCCCCATCAGCACGCGCCGCTACTGCCCGGGCGCCCATACGATCCAGCTCCAGGTCAACGGCCACCTCTACGACAAGGTGGCCTTCACGCTCACCCCCGCCGGATAATCCCCGCGCCCATCACGCAGGCCGGACCTGCGGATCTTCCCGGCGCCGGAGCCAAAGGACCGCCGAAGGCGCATCGGCCGATGATGGTGGCCTGCCCGAACCGGACCGAGGACGCTGCCCCGTCACTGCTACGCCGAGCCTCGTCCTCGTCGAGACGTGATGGATCGGCACGGCCGAACGCGCGTCGTGCGACCCAAGGCCGAAGTCCCGCCGCTTACGACCGTGGAGCCTCGGAACGCGTATCCGGCCTGCGAGTGCGACCAGTGCAAGGCCAAGAAGCCATGACTGCCCCAGTCCGCCCGCTTCCTGAACCCAGCGGGCTGACATGGGATTAGTCCGCCGGCCGCGCCTGCATCTGGTGCAAGAAGCAGCTCACCTCCGGCGCGGTCAGTGTCGGCATCATCCGCGACCGGCTCGGCGCCCACATTCTCGACACCGAGGTCTGGGCCGGGCCCTGTTGTATCAGTGCGCAGCCCAAGTGACTCCCGCAGCAGGTCCCCATAACCTGAAACGATCGCCAGCTCACCTCCGCTCGCGCGGAGGGCACACATCCTCGGCCTCCTCAGTGACGCAGAAGAGCGGCTCACCTTCGCTCGAACGGAGGTGAGTCGACGGTTCCGGCCTCATTGGTGGCTTGGCTTGTTCACGAGAATCGGTTCTGGCTCAACTTCTGTAGAGCTCGCTGGATCGGTGCCTGCCGCGGCGGCGGCTTCAGCCCCCAGATGTCGTCACAACGGGCTTCGAGCGGCAGGTATCAGATGCCCTCGTGGTGGGCTGTGCGGTTGCGGAACTTGTACAGCCGCCCGACTGGGATCTACCACCGTGTTCAGGGCACGCTTGCGAGCGTGAGGGAAAGCACCCGCCAGTTCCGGGCCAGCAGGAACGGCGGGCAGGCCCGAGCCCTCCTGGACGCGCATACGGCCGTGGGTGGGGTGCCGGGCACGGGCTGGGACCTACACGAATGGAGACACTCCGGCCTCACCCACCTCGGCGAGACCGGGGCCGGTCTGCCGATGCTGCCGGCGAAGTC
>NZ_JBIWOS010000015.1:39461-120994 GCF_044767885.1 Streptomyces sp. NPDC101194 | reverse complement strand
ACCGCATACACACCGAAGGCATCGAGAAGAACACCCACGACAACCCCTTCGGCGCCGTCCTCTCCTTCCGCGGCACCGTCACCGACACCACCGTCAAGCACGCGCTCTCCGGCAAGGTCGTCGAACTCACCGACACCTTCCCGGTCCCCGACGCCAAGGCGTTCGAGGTCGGCCAGTGGTGGTCGGTCCAGGTCGATCCGGTCGAGGGCGGCGGCCGTGACGAACGCGAACTGCAGAAGCTCGTCGAGATCACCGAGATCATCGACGCGGACCACATCCGGATCGGCTACCTCAACGGCTGGGAACTCGCCGCGGGCCGCACCCTGACCTGGACCCGGATCGAACCGGTCCGCGACACCCACATCCGCAACATGGTCTTCGAGGGCGCCGGCCCCGACGAGTACACCGGCTCGCACCCCGTCAGCTTCGAGTACGCCGTCGGCTGCGACGTCTCCGGAATCCATGCCACCGGGACCTTCTGGCCGGTCATCATGCGCCGCTGGTGCACCCGGTTCCGCACCGAGGACTGCTCGTTGAAGAACCCGCCCACCGTCGAGTACGGCGGCGCGGGCTACCTCACCCAGCAGATCTACTGCCTGTACGGACGGGTCGCGGACTGCACGACCAGCAATGTCCGTCATCTCAACGACCTCACCGCCTCCGCCTACTGCACCGTCGTGAACTGCCACGGCGACGGCGACGACGCGGGCGGCAACCCCTTCACCACCCACGGCCAGTACGAGCACGATCTGCTCTTCGACGGCAACTCGGGACTGATGGACATAGCCAACTCCGGTGCGCAGTGGGGGATTTCCGCGAAACGGATCACCGTACGCAGACATGTCTGCTCCTGGTTCACCGCCAACACCAAGATCACCGATCTGACGCTCGAAGACATCACGGTGATCGCGCGCCCCACCTTCGACCAGGCCGGAACCCTCACCGTCAACGCCGACGGCGCCCAGGTCCGCGGCTGCACGGCCAGGACCTTCGCCGTCGCCCAGCGCTCCGCCCGCTCCCCCCGGCCGACCACCATCAGCGACTGCTCCTTCGAGCCGCCCGCGGGCGCCGTCCTCGTCCAGACCCCGGTCACCGCGCCCGTCCACTTCGTGCGCTGCGTCTTCAAGGGAGTCGACGGCGCGATCCTGCGCGGTGCCGGGCCCGTCCGCTTCACCGACTGCACCGTCACCGGCCCGGACGACGCGGCCCCGCTCTCGGTCGGATCGGCGGATCTGCGGATCGACGGGGGCAGCTACGACAACACCGGCATCGAGCTCAGTGCCGTGCGCGACCAGCGGATCACCGTCACCGGCGGTGCCCGTCTCACCGGCAGCAACAAGGCCAAGGCACTGCTCGGCCGCGCGGCCGGGCCCGGCAAGGTGACCTGGGACATCTCCGCGCTCAGCAGCGCCGCCTCCGGACCGGACACCGCGCATGTGCGCATCGCCGACGGCACGAACCACTACGCGGCGACCGGCAGCCGCTTCACCGGCGGCACGCTCCACCTCGCCCCGGACGCCCTGGACTCGGTCCTGCACACCGCGTGCGTCGAGGACGGCACCCGGCGCAGCGCGATGCCGGAGAACGGCGACTCGGTACGCACGGACGGGAACCTGACCCTGTGACCACCGTCGTCAGGACCGCGACCCCGGCCGACGACCCGGCCCTGGCCGCCCTGTGGCGGCGCTGCTTCGATGCTCCGCAGATCGCCCGGCTGCACGCGCTGGACCCCGACCGCCACCGTCACACGTTCGTCGCGCAGAACGGTCCGGAGGGCGGGATCGACGCCGTCGTCGTCTACGTGCCGAGGCTGATCCGCGACGCGCACGGCACGCCGCAGCGGGTCGGTGGCATCGGCAGCGTCGCCACTCGCCCCGAGGCCCGCGGCCGGGGACTGGTACGGCGGCTGCTGGTGGAGGCGGAGCGCACCATGGCGGCCGAACAATGTGCCTGGTCCCTGCTGTTCACCGGGACGCCCGGCGTCTACCGGGGCTCGGGGTGGCAGGAATTCGGCAGTGCTTGCACCGAGGGGTCGCTGGCGCCCCCGGCCGCCTCCGGGGCGTTCCGGGTCCGCGGGGCCACCGCGCGGGACGCCGTGGAGGTGACCGCCCTGCACCACGCGTACAACGCGAACAGGCCGCTCAGCTCGTTGCGGGGCCCGGAGGACTGGGCGGTGCGCGTACCTGCCTGGTACGGCGTGCCCGACCGCTCGCTCGTCGCGGTGGACCCCGGAACGGGGGCGCTCGTCGGCTGGATCGTGGCCCAGCACGAGGGGGAGTGCGTGGAGGTGCGTGAATTCGCGGGCGCGCCCGAATGCCTGGGTGATCTGTTCGCCGCCGTCGGTGCGCGGGGCCGGGCCGCGGGGCTGACCCGCGGCCGGGTCAGGATGCCGGACGGTCCCGAGGTCCGGACGGCTCTGCCGGCCCTGTTGACCGACCCCCGGACGGTGGCGGAGCACGTGGGCATGGCACGACCGCTGCACGCCACCGCCGAAGCGGTCCGGGCCACGGTCACGGCTCCGGGCGCGGTCCACTGGTACGGAGACTGTTTCTGAGGGGCCGGGTGGTCGTCGGAACGGGGGAACGGCCGTGACACCCACCGGTCCGGCCGGGAACGCCGTGGCCTACTCCGTCTTGTCGGTCGACGTCGGCTCGTCGTACGCCGACGTCCCCGAGTCCAGCAGGGGCTCCTGGGTCTTGAGGTGGGCCGGGGCGAAGGCCCGCAGCACGTGGTAGCCGGTGATCACCACGATGGTGCCCAGCGCGATACCGCTCAGCTCGAAGTTGTCGGTGATCTTGAGGCTGACGCCGCCGACGCCGATGATGATGCCCGCCGCGGCCGGCACCAGGTTCAGCGGGTTGCGCAGATCGACCTTGGCGTTCAGCCAGATCTGGGCGCCGAGGAGGCCGATCATGCCGTACAGGATGACGGTGATGCCGCCGAGCACACCGCCGGGGATGGCGGCGACCACCGCGCCGAACTTGGGGCAGAGCCCGAAGAGCAGAGCGAAGCAGGCGGCGGCCCAGTAGGCGGCGGTGGAGTAGACGCGGGTCGCGGCCATGACGCCGATGTTCTCCGAGTACGTGGTGTTCGGCGGGCCGCCCACCGCCGTCGACAGCATCGACGCGGCGCCGTCGGCGGCGATCGCGGTGCCCAGCTTGTCGTCCAGCGAGGCACCGGTCATCTCGCCCACGGCCTTGACGTGACCGGCATTCTCGGCGATCAGCGCGATGACCACCGGCAGGGCGACGAGGATCGCCGACCACTCGAAGCTCGGCGCGTGGAAGGACGGGAGCCCGATCCAGTCGGCCTTGGCGACGCCCGACAGATCCAGCCGCCAGTGGTCGACGGCCTCGGCGCCGCCCGCCGGAGAGTGGATCTTGCCGAAGATCCGGTCGAGGACCCAGGACAGCGCGTACCCGAAGACCAGGCCCAGGAAGATCGCGATGCGTGAGAAGAATCCGCGCAGGCACACCACGGCCAGTCCGGTGAACAGCATCACCAGCAGTGCCGTCCACTGGTCCTGCGGCCAGTACGTCGACGCGGTCACCGGAGCCAGGTTGAACCCGATCAGCATGACGACGGCGCCGGTGACCACCGGCGGCATCGCCGCATGGATGATCCGCGCGCCGAACCGCTGTACGGCGAGACCGGCGAGGAAGAGCACCACACCGACGGCGAACACCGCGCCGGTGACCACGGCGCTGCTGCCGCCGCTCGCCCGGATCGTCGCGGCGACCCCGACGAACGAGAGCGAGCAGCCGAGGTAGCTGGGCACCTGCCCGCGCGTGGCCAGCAGGAAGATGGCCGTCGCGACACCCGACATCATGATCGCCAGGTTCGGGTCCAGGCCCATGAGCACCGGGGCGACGAACGACGCACCGAACATCGCGACGACGTGCTGCGCGCCGAGCCCGAACGTACGGGGCCAGGAGAGCCTTTCGTCCGGTCGGACCACGGCCCCCGGTGCGGGGGTCTTCCCGTCGCCGTGCAAGGTCCAGCGCACGCCGAGGCCCATGGTCGCTCCCTGTGTGTAGGTGCGGAGTCCAGTGCCTCGCCCGGCATGGTGCTCACCGCAGAAATGATCAGCGCAATGGTAATGCGCGCAACGCACCGCGCTCACGGCCGGGCGCCGACGCCGGTGGCGCGAAGGCCCGCGCCGCCCCTCGGGCGGCTCCGGACGCCGCCCGAGGGAGACCTGTGGGCGCCGCGCCCCGCAGCGCAGCAGGCTCGCCCCGATCGCCGGCCGAACCGCCCGCCGCGCCCCGCGGAGCCGAGGGCTCAGGGGCGCGGCTCGGCGGTCGTCGCGCTCGGAGCGCCGGCGTCCGAGGACGTCACCGCCCGGCGGTCACCCACCCGCAGCACCCCGGCTCCCACAACCAGGCCGAACGCCAGCACGGTCACCAGGCCGAACGACACGACCAGCGAGGTCGCCTCGGCCAGCGAGCCGATCGCGGACGGGGCGATGAGCCCGGAGGTGTACGTGATGGTGGCGACGCCCGCGATCGCCTGACTCGGATTCGGGCCGCTGCGCCCGGCCGCCGCGAAGGCGAGGGGGACGACCACGGCGACGCCGAGGCCCAGGAGGCCGAAGCCGCACATCGCGAGCGGCGCGCTCGGCGACGCGACCACCAGGAGTCCTCCCACCGTCGCCAGTGCGCCGCCCACCCGCACGGTCCTGACCGCTCCGAAGCGGTCGACCACCTTGTCGCCGGCGATCCGGGCGACCGCCATGGTGAGCGCGAACGCCGTCGTGGACGCCGCGGCGAGCCCGGCGGAGGTGTCCATGATGTCCCGCAGATAGACCGCCGACCAGTCCAGGCTGGCCCCCTCCGCGAACACCGCGCAGAAGCCCACCGCACCGATGACCAGCGCCGACTTCGGCGGCAGAGCGAAGCGCGGCGGCGGCTCCTCGTCCGGTTCGCTGCGCAGGTCCAGCACGCCGCGGCAGGCGATGAGGCCGAGCACGGTGAGGGTGAGGGAGGCGAGGGAGTGGTGCAGCCGGGCGTCGGCACCCAGATGCGCGGCGACGGTGCCCGCGGCCGAGCCGATCAGGGCGCCCACGCTCCACATCCCGTGCAGCCCGGACATGATCGACTTGTCGAGGCGGTTCTCCACCTCGACGCCGAGGGCGTTCATCGCCACGTCCGACATGCCGGCCGTCGCGCCGTACACGAAGAGCGCCGCGCACAGCGTCAGCAGATTCGGTGCCAGCGCGGGGAGGACCAGCGCCAGCGTCCACAGGGCCAGCAGTCCGCGCAGCGCGGTCCTGGCGCCGAAGCGATGGCTGATCGCGCCTGCCAGCGGCATCGAGAGCGAGGCGCCGATCGCCGGGAAGGCGAGAGCGAGACCGAGCTGCCCGGCGCTGACCCCGGCATGGTCCTGGATCCAGGGCACCCGGGTGGCGAAGCTGCCGGTCACCGCGCCGTGCACGGTGAAGACCGCGGCCACGGCGAACCTGGCCCGCCGCACCTGTTCCATGCCGAAGACCGTCTCTGTGGAATCCGATGTCATACCGCCGTGCCCTCCCCTGGGGAATCCTCTGTCACCGGCCGCCCCGGTGCCCGTCTTCACAGTGCGCGCCGTAAACTATCAGGAACCCTGCCTGATAAATAGCCCGCCCGCTCCACCCGCGCGGCAGTGATCTGGAAGGATCCCGGCATGCCCGCATCACCGAGCACCGCCCGGGCCATCAACGACCGGCTCGCCCTGCGACTGCTCCAGCAGGACGGCCCGCTGACGGCCACGCAGTTGAAGACCCTGACCGGTCTCTCCCGCCCCACCGTCGCGGACCTCCTCGAACGGCTCCAGGGGGCCGGCCTGGTCCGGGTGGTCGGCGAGTCGGGTGCCGAGCGCCGCGGTCCCAACGCCCGGCTGTACGGGATCGTCGCCGACCGCGCCCACCTCGCCGCGCTGGACGTGCGCACCGGCAGCGTCGCCGTGGTCGTCGCCGATCTCCTCGGCGCCACGCTGGCCGAGGCCACCCTGCCCATCGGTGGCGACACCGGCACCGAGGCCGCCGCCGAACAGGCCGCGGCACTGCTGGAACGCACCGTCCGCGAGGCGGGCGCCGCCCCGCTGCACAGCGTCGGCATCGGCGCGCCCGGCCTGATCGACCCCGTCACCGGCGAACTGCGCGACACCACCGGGCTGCCCGCCTGGCACCGGCGACTGGTCCGAGTGCTCCAGCAGCGGCTGCCGGCCACCGTGCTGGTCGAGAACGAGACCAATCTCGCCGCCGTCGCCGAGCACCGCATCGGCGCGGCCCGCGAACGCGACACGTTCGTCCTCTTCTGGCTCGGACACGGCGTGGGCGCGGCCGTCATGCTGGACGGGAAACTGCGCCGTGGGGCCTCCGGCGGCGCGGGCGAGATCGGTTTCCTGCCGGTCCCCGGCACGACCGGCACCCCGTCGGCCGTCAATTGCGACGGAGGCTTTCATTCGTTGGTGGGTTCCGCCCCCGTCTGTGAACTGGCCGCCGCCCACGGCATCGTGACGCCTGCGGGCACGGCCGAGGGGGACAAGGAGCCGGGCGCCGCGTTCGCCGTGCGGGCCGCGCTGGCGGGGGAGGGCGAGAGCGAGGCGTTCCTGGACGCCCTCGCCGAGCGGCTCGCACTCGGCGCCGCCGCGATCGTCTCGGTCCTCGACCCGGGCTGTGTGCTGCTGGCGGGCGAGGTCGGCCACGCGGGCGGCGACGCGCTCGCGGCACGGGTCGAGGAGCGGCTGGCCGGAATGTCCCCGCTGCGTACCGAGGTCAGGGCCGGACGGCTCGGCGGTGCCGCGGTGCTCCGCGGCGCGCTGCTCGCCGCCCGGGACGCGGCCCAGGACGAGCTGTTCAGCCCGGCCTGATGCGCTGATCGGTGCCGGCGGCACTGTCAGTCCGCTGTCGTATCCTTCCGGCCGCCACACAACAACCAGAAGGATTGAGCGAGTTGACCGACCTGTCCGCGTTCCCGCTGCCCTTTTCCGCGGTCCGCACGAATACGTCCACCGAGCCCCGGACACTGCGGGAACTTCAGATGATCGAGTGCAGCGCCCATATCCGGGCGAAGCCCGGGTGGTTCGACAAGATGAACGACGCCGAAATCGTGGCCAGGTGGACGAAAGAGGCGATGGCGCAGGGGCTGACCGAGGCGCAGGTCCGTTATGTGCTTGCCGAACTGGCGCATTACGCCGGGCTGCGGGACGCCCGGACCGGCATCGAGGTGTCCGCCGTCGACGGGGTGTGGCAGTCGGACACACTGGTCGACGAAGAGCTCAGGTCCCGACTGCGCGAGGCGGTCCGGGTTCTGGAAGAGGTACCCGAGGCGGAGAAGGACTGGCATCCGGGCTCCGACGGCCAGGTGCTGGATCTGGTTCATCCCTCACTGTTCTGCCTCGTACGCGAGGCGAGCGGCGCACCCGAGCGGGCCTGGCAGCGCGTGAAGGGCGAGCGGTCGAAGTACGAATTCTCGGAGAAGTTCCAGTGGCTGCCCACGGATGTCGAGGTCGGTGACGACGGCGATGCCGTCTTCCATTCGTACGTCAACAATGTCCACCCCGTGGCTCATCGCGAACTCGCCGCCGTCCTGCCGGTCCTGTTCGCGCGCCTGCGCCCGCTGTTGGAGAACGTGCTCACCGATCTGCGCCGTCCGCGGCCCCTGCGGATCGAGGCCGATCCTTTCAGCTGGTACGACGAGGCCCCGGGCAGGCCGGTCGAACCCGACGACGAGAACGACACCGAGGCGTACGAGGCATGGGAGGAAGCCGAGGACGGCTGGTACGACGAGCGCCGCCCGGTCGTCCCGGACGCCCCGGCCTTCGTCCCGCCCGCGCTGCCCGGCAACTCCGCCCGCGTCGACCTTCGCGGCCGTCGCCTCCAGGTCATAGTCAAGCTCGCCACCATCCATCTCACCCCGGACAAGCCCGACTACGCCGGTGGTTCCTGGCATGTCGAGGGGATGCTGAACGAGCGGATCGTCTCGACCGGCATCTACTACTGGGACAGCGAGAACATCACCGAGAGCCGACTGAGTTTCCGGGCGTCGATCAGCGAGCCGGACTACGAACAGAACGACGACAACGGGGTGGACGAGGTCTACGGCCTGGGGAACGAAGACTCGCTGAATCAGGTATTGGGATCGGCATCGACCCCGGCGGGCCGCTGCCTGGCATTCCCGAACATCCTGCAACACAGCGTCGGCTCCTTCCGCCTCGCGGACCCCACCATGCCGGGATATCGAAAGATCCTCGCGTTCTTCCTGGTCGACCCGTCGCAGACGATCGTCTCGACCTCCGATGTGCCGCCGCAACAGCCATGGGCCGACACCTCGACCATGACCCTGGAGCAGGCCAGGAACTACCGCGAACAGCTCATGCAGGAACGCAAGTTCTTCGTCGACGAACACAACGAGCAGCTCTACGAACGGACGTTCTACCTGTGTGAGCACTGAGTCGTCGCCGAAAGCCCGGCGGTGACCGGGGGCGAACCGGTCACCGCCGGGCGGCAAGGGGAGGAGCGTCAGCAGGCCCCGAGGTCCTGCCAGACACCCCAGTCACCGGTGGAGCCGGGCGTCTCGCCCTTCGTCCACCACTTGGCCTTCCACTGGTGCGAGCCGTGGCTGACCGTCGTACCGGCGCCGTACTCGGAGCCCGCGCTCCAGGCGGGGGCGCTGCAACCGCCACTGCCGGGGCCGGGGCTCGGGCTGGTCGACGGGTCCGGCGACGGCGACGCACCCGTGCCGGGGTCGACCGGCGTGGTGCCGCGTGCAAGATCGGCGACGAGGGCGTACGACCTGCCGTCGAAGGTCACCGTCCAGTTCGACGGTGTGGAGGTGGGCAGGTAGTACACGAAGTCCACCTGCACCGAGGCGCCGGGAGCCAGGCTCTGCCAGCTCGGCAGCTTCAGCGAGACCCGGTTGTAGTCGCCCTTCAGCCCACCGACGTTGTCGGCGGCGGTGTGGTCACTGCGCACGATCGTCGTGCCGAAGCCCGACTGGTCCTTGGCGTTGGCGGGCGCCGATGTCGCGTAGTCGAACCGGAACTCAGTGCCGCCGGGCAGGGGCGCCTTCGTGTTGTTGGTGATCTCCAGCTTGGGGCTGATCGGGTAGTTGGAGTCGCCGAGCGGGAACTGGTCGAACGACACGTCGATGTCGAGCGCCTGGGTCGGCAGGTCGACGGTGGACCGCTTCGCGCCGTACGGGGCGGCGGACTTGAACGTGTCGTACATCAGCGAGGTGAGCGTGGAGCCCGGCTCGTACTGGCCCTTGGCGGCGTTCCAGCCGTAGTCGCCCGCGAGTTCCCAGATCATGGTGCCGCCGATGCCCTTGTCGACCACGTAGTTCGCCTTCGCGGCCACCGACTGCTCGTCCTCGGTGGAGAGGAAGACCTTCTTCTGGGCGTTCCACAGCCAGGGCGCGACCAGGGTCGGGTCGTACTTGCGGACGTAGGTGCCGGTCAGCTCGGTGTCCGCGGCGAATCCGTAGTCGGTGACGTAGTCGCCGACGATGCCCTTCTCCAGGTTCTTCGCGTGCCACATCGGGTTGGAACCGGCGGGCGATTCCTTGCCGTTGGCGTCCAGGTCGTGCCAGAGGTTGTCGATACCGACCGCGCCGTCACCGCACTTGGTCAGACCCGCGCCGGCCGGGCAGTCGGTGGTGGCGGCACGGCCCCACAGTCCGTCCGTGCCTCCCTGCACGTTCTTGAAGCCGCGGGTGTAGTACGGCAGACCGATGTTGATCCGGCCGGACGGCATCGAGCCGCGGAAGTAGTGGTAGGCCCAGTCGGTGTTGAGATAACCGGTCCCGCCGTACTGCGCGGTCGAGTAGACGCTCGCCTGGGCGAGTTCGGCGTCCTTGCCGTCGTCGAACAGCGCGGCGTTGGGGCCGACGTACTCGTTCCAGGCGCCGTGCAGGTCGTAGGACATGATGTTGACGTAGTCCAGGTACTTCTGGACCTGGAAGGTCTCCATGCCGCGCAGCAGATAGCCGGACGAGGGGGCTGCGACGCTGAGCAGATAGTGCTTGCCGTCGGTGGCGGACGCGCGGTCGAGCTTCTCGCGCAGGGTCTTCATGAGCGCGGCGTAGCCCTTGACGAGGCCGGCCCGGCGGGCATTGGACAGTTTCCAGTCCAGGGGGTTGCCCGCGTCCTTCATGGTGGTCGGGTACTCGTAGTCGATGTCGACGCCGTTGAAGCCGTACTTCCTGATGAAGTCGACCGCCGAGTCGGCGAAGGTGTCGATCCCGATCCGGTTGACCGAGCCGTCGGCATTGGTCGCCATCGAGTAGAAGCCGCCGGAGTCCACCCGCTTGCCGCTGTCGTCGAAGTAGCCGCCGGTCTCGGCCCAGCCGCCCACCGACACCATGGTCTTCACGTTCGGGTACTTCTTCTTGAACTTGGTCAGCAGGTTGAAGTGGCCCTGGTAAGGCAGGGCCGGGTCCATCTCGGCGCCCGCGACGCCCGGCCAGGTCATGCCGGTCGAGGCGTTGTCCGGGCCGTCGGCGCCCACGGAGATCCTGTTGTCGCCGTCGACGTGGGCGAAGGCGTAATTCAGATGGGTGACTTTGTCCCAGGGGATGTCGGAGGCGAGGTAGGCGGGCCTGCCGTCCTTCCCGGTGCGCCAGCCGGTGAAGTATCCGATGACCCGCCGCTGGTGGTCGGCGCCCATCTTCTCGCGGCCCTCGGTGTCGTAGACGGAGCAGTAGGGGACGGCGACACCTGGGGTCCGGTAGAGCCCGTCGGGGCGACAGGACTCCTGGTCGGCGGCGGCCGACGGGGTGGCGGCGAGCGAGCTCATCAGCAGTCCGGCGACGGTGGCGCCGACTGCGAGCAGGGTGGCTCTCGCACGGGTGGGGGACAGCACGTTCGGTTCCTCCCGGGGAGGTTCGGCAGAACACAACTGACAAGGGGGTGGGTCGTGTTGATGCCCCGGGTGTGCGCACACCGCGGGACGGCTCCTCGGAGGTGACGCAGAGATTAAGAGGACTAGACCATTGCGTCAATAGGTCTGGACCTTCAATGCCTGACTGTCCCGTTGCGGCCCGCGTTCCGCGTCGCCTGTGAGCCACTCCACAGGCACGCACCCCTATGGCCCACCGGCGGGCGTGGCACACTGATCGTGTACCAGCAGCAGCGCACTCCGGGGTCGGTGAAATTCCGAACCGGCGGTTATAGTCCGCGACCCGTCCGCATCCAGCGGCCGGTTGACCAGGTGGGATTCCTGGACCGACGGTTAAAGTCCGGATGGGAGGCAGTGCGCGGCGGGCCGTTTCACGGGTACGCCGCCGTCGGCGGATGGTCTTCGGGCGACCGGTCCATCCGTTCGTTCCGGCATTTCGGCGTCCCCGCGTCGCGTTCCCGTTTCATCTGTCGTCATCGACAGGCCCCGGAGTCCGTGCCCGAAGAGGCAGGAGGACCCGGTGGCCACCGCAGCCGACATCACCGCCATGCGCCGAGCGATCACGCTCGCGGCCCGCGGTCTCGGCTCCACCAGTCCCAACCCGGTCGTCGGCTGCGTCGTCCTCGACGCCGCCGGACACCAGG
Source organism: Streptomyces sp. NPDC101194 (assembly GCF_044767885.1). Lineage (NCBI taxonomy): Bacteria > Bacillati > Actinomycetota > Actinomycetes > Kitasatosporales > Streptomycetaceae > Streptomyces > Streptomyces sp. NPDC101194. Next base: position 109,474 of record NZ_JBIWOS010000015.1, on the reverse strand, counting down.
TCGGGGAAGGATTCCACCAGCGTGCCGGCGGCCCGCACGCCGAGATCCACGCCCTGCGCGCCGCAGGCGACGGGGCCCGGGGCGGCACCGCCTACGTCACCCTCGAACCCTGCAACCACACCGGCCGCACCGGCCCCTGCGCCCAAGCCCTCGTCGAGGCCGGCGTCGCCCGGGTCGTCTACGCGGTCGGTGACCCGAATCCGCAGGCCACCGGTGGTGCGGACACCCTGCGCGCGGCCGGGATCAAGGTCGAGCAGGGGCTGCTGGCGGACGAGGCCGCGGCGGGCAACGCGGCCTGGCTGACCTCGGTGCGGCTCGGCCGCCCGTACGTCCTGTGGAAGTACGCGGCGACCCTCGACGGCCGGATCGCGGCCGCCGACGCCACCAGCCGCTGGATCACCTCTCCCGAATCCCGCGCCGACGTCCACCGGCTGCGCGCCGAGGCCGACGCGGTCGTGGTCGGCTCCGGCACCGCCCGTACCGACGACCCCCAGCTCGGCGCACGGGGCGTCGAAGGTGCCGTACAGCCCCTGCGGGTGGTCGTGGACACCGGCGCCAGTGCCGTACGACCCGGTGCCCGGGTTCTCGACGACACCGCGCCCACCCTGATCGCCGTCGCCGACGACGCCGACACCCGCCGTCTCCCCGAAGGGGCCGTCCTGCGCCTGCCGCGCGCCGCCACCGGCCCCGGCCTGGACATCCCCGCCCTGCTCACCGCCCTGTACGGGCGTGGCATCCGCTCCGTACTCCTCGAAGGCGGGCCGACCCTGGCCGGGTCCTTCGTCGCCGCGGGAACGGTCGACAAGGTCGTCGGCTACCTCGCACCCGTACTGCTCGGCGCCGGCCCCGCGGCCCTCGCCGACGCCGGAATCTCCACCATCGCCGAGGCGTTGCGCCTCGATGTGACCGACACCGTCCGTATCGGCCCCGATCTGCGCATCACCGCCGTCCCCGGCCCTGCCCGGAAGGGAAACTGAGTGTTCACCGGAATTGTCGAAGAACTGGGTGAAGTCACCGCCGTCGAGGAACTCGGCGACGCCTCCCGCTTCCGCCTGCGCGGTCCCGTGGTCACCGAAGGCGCGAAGCACGGCGACTCCATCGCCGTCAACGGCGTCTGCCTCACCGTCGTCGACCTCGGCGACGGCGAGTTCACCGCCGACGTGATGGCCGAGACCCTGAAACGGTCCAGCCTCGGCGCCCTGGGAACGGGCTCCCGGGTCAACCTGGAGCGCCCCATGGCGGTCGGCGGCAGGCTGGGAGGCCACATCGTCCAGGGCCATGTCGACGGCACCGGGCGCATCGTCGAGCGCAAGATCTCCGAGAACTGGGAGATCGTGAAGATCTCCCTCCCGGCGGACCTGACCCGTTACGTGGTGGAGAAGGGGTCGATCACCGTCGACGGGGTCAGCCTGACCGTCGTGGACGCCGGACCGGACTACTTCACCATCAGCCTCATCCCCACCACCCTCGCGCTGACCACGCTCGGCATCAAGGAGCCCGGCGACCCGGTCAACCTGGAGGTGGACGTCATCGCGAAGTACGTCGAGCGGCTGCTCGGCCACGCTCCGCTGCAGCCCGAGGAGCCGACGAAGTGACCGCGCTGAACTGGCTGAACTCGGAGGCGTTCACCGTCTTCGGTCAGCGCATCATCTGGTCCGACATGATCGGCAACACGGTCGGTCTGGTCGCCCTCACCCTGGGCTGGCTCCGCTCGATCTGGACCTGGCCCGCCCAGCTCCTGTCCGGCGTCGTCCTGGTGGCGGCCAACGTCTCCGTGCACCAGGCGGGCAGCGTCGGCAAGCAGCTCGTGGTCATCGCCGTGGCCGTCTGGGGATGGCAGCAGTGGACCCGGGGCAGGCGACAGGCCCAGGACGGCTCCATCGCCGTACGGTTCGCCACCTGGCGCGAGCGCGGCTTCCTGCTCGGCGGCGCCGCGCTCGGCACCCTCGCGGTCGGCGGTCTGTTCACCGCGTTCCCCTCGCTGTCCTGGAGCCCGTGGGCGGACGCGTACATATTCGCCGGGACGCTCGTCGCGATGTTCGCCCAGGCCCGCGGCATGGTCGAGTTCTGGTTCGCCTGGCTGCTGGTCGACCTGGTCGGCGTACCGCTGAACTTCCACAGCGGTCTCGCCTTCTCCGGACTCATCTACGTCGTGTACGGCGCCCTCGTCCTGTGGGGCATGCGCGACTGGTGGCTGCGTTCACGGACCCCCGCTCTGGAAGGAGCCACGGCATGACTGCCCAGCCCACCTGGTTGCACCGGGACCACGGGAGTGCCGTCGAGGACCTCACGCTGGACCCGGTCGAGCAGGCCATTCGCGACATCGCCGCCGGACGGCCCGTCGTGGTCGTCGACGACGAGGACCGCGAGAACGAGGGCGACCTCGTCCTCGCGGCCGAGAAGGCCACCCCCGAGATCGTCGCGTTCATGATGAGCGAGTGCCGCGGCCTGATCTGCGCCCCCATGGAGAACGACGAGCTGGAACGGCTCGAACTCCCGCAGATGGTCGACCACAACACCGAGTCGATGCGCACGGCGTTCACCGTCTCCGTCGACGCGTCGGCGGCCCACGGCGTGACCACCGGCATCTCCGCCGCCGACCGGGCCGCCACGCTCCGGCTGCTGGCGGGCGGCGAGGCGGGCCCCGGCGACTTCGTACGGCCCGGTCACATCTTCCCGCTCCGCGCCCGCTCCGGCGGTGTGCTGGTCCGCAACGGACACACCGAGGCCGCGGTCGACCTCGCCCGGCTCGCCGGGCTGCGGCCCGCCGGAGCGATCGTCGAGATCGCCGGCGAGGACGGCGTGATGCTGAGGCTGCCCCAGCTGATCCCGTTCGCCCGCAAGCACGGCCTCACGATCATCTCCATCGAGGACCTGATCGCCTACCGCCGCACCTCGGAGCCGACCGTCCGCCGAGAGGCCGAGGTCCGGCTGCCGACGGGCTTCGGCGCGTTCACCGCGTACGGCTACCGCTCCACGGCCGACGGCGTCGAGCATGTCGCGCTCGTCCACGGCGACATCGCGGACGGCGACGACGTCCTGGTGCGGATCCACTCGGAGTGCCTGACCGGCGACATCTTCCAGTCGCAGCGCTGCGACTGCGGGCCCCAGCTGCACGCCTCCATGCGACGGATCGCCGAGCGGGGGCGCGGCGTCGTCGTCTACCTGAGAGGTCACGAGGGGCGCGGCATCGGCCTGCTGTCCAAGCTGCGCGCCTACGAACTCCAGGAGCGCGGCGTCGACACCCTCGACGCCAATCTGGAGCTCGGTCTGCCGGCCGACGCCCGGGACTACGCGGCCGGCGCCCAGATCCTCAAGGACCTCGGCGTCCGGAGCCTGCGGCTGATGACCAACAACCCCGACAAGACGGCCGCCGTCCTGCGGCACGGTCTGGCCGTCACCGGCCGTGAGCCGATGCCCGTCCAGGCCGGCGAACACAATCTGAGCTACCTGCGCACCAAGCGCGACCGCATGGGGCACGACCTGCCCTGGCTCGACGCCGCCCCGGTGTCGACCTGCGGCAACCAGTGAACGATCACGGAAACGAGTGGTGGGAGAGAGATGAGCGGCAAGGGCGCACCCGAACTGTCGGTACGCAACTGCGGTGACCTGCGTGTGGCGGTCGTCGCCGCGCAGTGGCACGAGAAGGTCATGGACGGACTCGTCGACGGCGCCCTGCGCGCCCTGCACGAGCTCGGCATCGACGAGCCGACCCTGCTCCGGGTACCCGGCAGCTTCGAACTCCCGGTGGTCGCCAAGGTCCTCGCCGGCCGGGGCTACGACGCGATCGTCGCCCTCGGAGTGATCATCCGCGGCGGCACCCCGCACTTCGAATACGTGTCCCACGGCGTCACCAACGGTCTCACCCAGGTCGCTGTCGACACCGGAGTCCCGGTCGGCTTCGGCGTACTCACGTGCGACACCGAGGAGCAGGCGCTCGACCGGGCCGGGCTGGAAGGGTCCAACGAGGACAAGGGGCACGAAGCCGTCACCGCGGCCGTCGCCACAGCCGCCACGCTGCGCACGGTCAGCGAGCCCTGGCGCTGAGTGGAGGGGGCGGACCCCGTACTCTAAGGACCATCATGGCGAACAAAACCTTTGAAGAGCTCTTCGCCGAGCTGCAGCTCAAGGCCGCCGACGGCGACCCCTCGACCTCCCGTACCGCCGAGCTGGTGGACAAGGGCGTCCATGCCATCGGCAAGAAGGTCGTCGAAGAGGCCGCCGAGGTCTGGATGGCCGCCGAGCACGAGAGCAAGGACGCCGCCGCCGAGGAGATCTCGCAGCTGCTGTACCACGTCCAGGTGATGATGGTCGCCCGCGGGATCTCGCTCGACGACGTCTACGCCCACCTCTGAGCACGACCTCCGCATCGCACTCCGTACGACCGCACATCGCATATCCGGACAAGACTCCCTCCTCGCAAAGGAAACCCGACCTCATGCTGCGCATCGCCGTCCCCAACAAGGGTTCACTCTCCGGGCCTGCGATGGCGATGCTCCATGAGGCCGGCTACCAGCAGCGCAAGGAGTCCAAGGAGCTCGTGCTCGTCGACCCCGAGAACGAGGTCGAGTTCTTCTACCTCCGGCCCCGTGACATCGCGATCTACGTCAGCTCCGGCCGCCTCGACATCGGCATCACCGGCCGGGACCTGCTGCTGGACTCCGGCGCCGACTCCGAGGAGATCCTCCAGCTCGGCTTCGCCCGCTCCACCTTCCGTTACGCCACCAAGCCCGGCACCGCCCAGGGCCCGCAGGACTTCGACGGCAAGACGATCGCCACCTCCTACGAGGGCATCGTCGCCAAGCACCTCGCCGACGTCGGTGTCAACGCCTCCGTCGTCCACCTCGACGGCGCGGTCGAGACGGCCATCGAACTCGGTGTCGCCCAGGTCATCGCCGACGTCGTGGAGACCGGCACCAGCCTGCGCAACGCCGGGCTCGAAGTCATCGGCGAGCCGATCATGAAGTCGGAGGCCGTCGTCATCCGGCGCACCGGCGCACCGGACGACGACCCCAAGGTGCGGCAGTTCCTCCGCCGCCTCCAGGGCGTCCTGGTCGCCCGCTCCTACGTGATGATGGACTACGACTGCCGTGTCGAGCACCTGGAGCGCGCGGTCGCCCTCACCCCGGGCCTGGAGTCGCCGACCATCTCCCCGCTGCACCACGAGGGCTGGGTCGCCGTCCGTTCCATGGTCGCCGCCAAGGAGGCCCAGCGGATCATGGACGATCTGTACGACCTCGGCGCCCGCGCCATCCTCACCACCGCCATCCACGCCTGCCGCCTCTGACGGCCGGCGACCACCAGAAGACAGAAGAAACACGATGTCCGCCCCCGCGCCCCGGCCCGAACTCCCCACACTCCCGGTCACGTTCCGGCCGACCCGAACCCGGGTGGTCCTGCTGACCGTGGGGGCGGCGATGTTCGTCGTCATCACCGTCATCGCCATGACCCTGGAACAGCTGAGCGCGGGGGAGCGGTCCAGCTTCGTCTTCACCGCGTTGCTCTTCTTCGGCGTGCTGGCACTGCTCAGCCGCCCGAAGGTGGTCGCCCACGAGGACGGGGTGACGGTGGTCAATCTCACCCGAACGCGTCGGCTGTCCTGGGCCGAGATCCTCCGTGTCAACCTGCGTGTCGGTGACCCCTGGGTCTTTCTCGACCTGAGCGACGGGACCAGCATGCCCGCCCTCGGCATCCAGCCGGGAATCGCCAAGCAGCAGGCCATCCGCGACGCCCGCACGCTCCGCGCCCTCGCCGAGAAGCGCGGCACCGGTACGGACAACGGCTGAGCCCCCTGCCCCGCAGGGCCGCTTCTTGATTACTCTGGAGGACGGCGGCGCTCCGCGCGCCCCGCCCCGCACGAGAGGTCCATGAGGCCGGCGGGGCTTTCCTGCGACCCAAGGAGTGACTCCTTCCAGCAATGGACGGATCGTCCGGTAGTACCTGCGCCGCCCCTTCCCCGGAGGCGGCGGAATGACCATCCCCCTGCTGCTGCTCGGTGCAGCATTCCTTCTCATCCTCGCCAACGGATTCTTCGTGGCGGCCGAATTCGGGCTCGTCACGGTGGAGCGGCCGGACGCCGAGCGCGCCGCCGCAGCGGGCGACCGGCGGTCCCGCACCGTCGTCGAAGCCCTGCGTGAACTCTCCTTCCAGCTCTCCGGCACCCAGCTCGGCATCACCATCACCTCGCTGGTGGTCGGCATGCTCGCCGAGCCGGCGCTGGCCCAGCTGCTGGACGGCCCCCTCACCACGACCGGTCTGCCCGACGGTGCCGTGTCCGGCATCAGCGTGGTGATCGGGATGATGGTGGCCTCCGCCGTACAGATGGTCATCGGCGAACTCGTGCCGAAGAACTGGGCGGTCTCCCGGCCGCTCCAGGTCGCCCGGTTCGTGGCCGGCCCCCAGCACCGGTTCTCCGCCGCTCTGCGGCCGGTGATCAGCCTGTTGAACACCGTCGCCAACCGGATGGTGCGGCTGCTGGGCGTCGAGCCCACCGATGAGCTGGCCTCCGCCCGCACCCCCGGGGAGCTGGTCTCCCTGGCCCGCCACTCGGCCGAGGCCGGCACCCTCGAACAGGACACCGCGGACCTCTTCGTACGGACCCTGTCGCTCGCCGGTCTCACCGCCCAGCACGTCATGACCCCGCGGGTGAAGGTCAGCGCCCTGCAGTCCTCGGCGACCGCGCAGGACGTCCTCAACCTCACCCGCGCCACCGGCCTCTCCCGGTTCCCGGTCTACCGGGAGCGCATCGACGAGGTCATCGGCATGATCCACCTCAAGGACGCGCTCGCCGTGCCCGTCCAGGACCGGCTGCGCACCCCGGCCGGCCGGATCGCCGTACCGCCGCTGCTGGTGCCGGAGACCCTGCCCGTCGAACAACTGCTCCAGCGGCTGCGCAACGAGCAGCCGATCGCCGTCGTGGTCGACGAGTACGGCGGCACCGCCGGAGTGGTCACCCTCGAGGACATCATCGAGGAGCTCGTCGGCGAGGTCCGGGACGAGCACGACGCCGAAGGCGCCGACCGGCCCGAACTGGCCCCCGCGGCTCCCGAGGACGGCCGCCCGGCCTGGGACGCCGAGGGCAGCTGCCGGGTCCTGACCCTGCGCCGCATAGGACTCGACGTACCCGAGGGCCCGTACGAGACCGTGGCCGGACTCGTCGCCGATCTGCTGGGACGCATTCCCGCCCCCGGTGACCGGGCCGAACTGCCAGGCTGGCGGATCTCCGTCCGCCAGGTGGGCCACTACCGAGCCGAGAAGGTCCGCTTCGTACGCATGGTGGAGGCGGCCGATCCGGTGGCCGCGGCCCCGCTGTCCCAGGACGCCCTGGAGGCCGTGCGATGAGCCTCGTCCAATTGCTCTTCGCCGGGCTTCTCGTGCTGGCGAACGGCTTCTTCGTCGGAGCCGAGTTCGCGCTCGTCTCCGTACGGCGCAGCCAGATCGAACCGCTCGCGGCGGCCGGCTCGGGCCGGGCCCGCCGGACGCTGTACGGACTGGAGAACCTGCCGCAGATGATGGCCGCCGCCCAGTTCGGCATCACCGTCTGCTCGCTGACCCTCGGCGCCGTCGCCGAGCCGACCGTGGCCCATCTGCTGGAGCCGGTCTTCCAGGCGATCCACCTGCCCGAGGGCCTCATCCATCCGCTCGGCTACGTCCTGGCGCTGGTCTTCGTGGTCTTCCTCCACCTCGTCATCGGCGAAATGGTCCCGAAGAACCTCGCGATGGCGGCGCCGGAGAAGACCGCGCTCTGGCTCAGCCCCGGCCTCGTGGGCTTCGCCCGTGTCTGCCGTCCGGTCACCTCCGCGCTGGGCGCCTGCGCCCGGCTGGTGCTCCAGCTCTTCGGCGTCGAACCGAAGGACGAGGTGGAGGCCGTCTTCACCAGCGAGCAGCTCAACCGGCTCGTCGAGGACTCCGGCCAGGCCGGGCTGCTGGAGCCGGAGGCGCAGGAGCGGCTGGAGGACGCGCTGGAGCTGGGCAGCAGGCCCGTCACCGATGTGCTGCTCGGCCGGGCCTCCCTGGTGACGGTGGATCCCTCCGTTACCCCGCGCCGGATCGAGGAGCTGACCGTACGGACCGGCTACTCGCGCTTTCCCGTGTGCGCGGAGGGCGGTGGCCCGTTCATGGGCTATCTGCACGTCAAGGACGTGCTGGACCTGGAGGACGGCGAGCGGGCCGTCCCCCAGCACGTGTGGCGGCCGATGGCGACCGTGCGGGCCGAGCTGCCCCTGGACGACGCCCTGACCGTGATGCGCCGCGCCGCGACACATCTGGCGCAGGTCGCCGACGCGTCGGGCCGGATCCTGGGTCTGGTCGCCATGGAGGACGTGCTGGAGATGCTGGTCGGTGAGGTACGCGACCCGGCCCACCGGGTCTCCGTGCCCCGCCGGACGGCGGAGACGACCACCGGCCACGGCGAGCTCACCGCATCGGTCCGCTGACGACGCCGCGCTCCGCGATGCCGGAGGGCCGACCCCGGCCCTCCGGCATCGCCCACGTCACAGCGTCGGCGGCTCCTGCGTCCCCCGGTCCACCGGCCCGCGGCCGGACAGCACCTCGCCGTACGCCTGCATCAGGTCCGGCAGCCGCAGCGTGGCCAGGTCGTCCCGGCCCGGCTCGGCCGCGTAACCGGAGAGCCGCAGGTCGCGGTAGGCGCAGCTCTTCTCGTACAGCGTGCGCAGGAACCGGCCGTTGCCCAGTTCGTCGATCCAGCCCTGCTCGACCACGTGGCCGCTGATGGAGCGCAGTTCCTCCAAGGACTCCTCGTCCCACACGTCGCCGTTCTCCGCGGCCAGCACCTCACCGATGGAGGTGAGCTCCAGCGGCCTGTAGCTCGGGAAGTCCACCCGGGTGGTGAACCGTGAGGAGAGCCCCGGATTGGTGGCCAGCAGCCGGTCCATGCCTTCCGGGTAGCCCGCGAGGATGACGACGAGATGGTCCCGGTTGTCCTCCGCACGTTTGAGGAGGACCTGGAGGGCCTCGTCGCCGTACGCGTCGCCCTTGCTGTAGCCGGTGTTGGAGAGGCTGTACGCCTCGTCCACGAAGAGCACCCCGCCGAGGGCCGAGTCGATCAGCTCATTGGCCTTCACGGCGGTCTGCCCGAGGAATTCGCCCACCAGATCCGCGCGCTGGGCCTCGACGAGATGATCGCCGCCCAGCAGGCCGAGTGCGTAGAAGACCCGGCCCAGGATGCGGGCCACCGTGGTCTTACCGGTGCCGGAGGGGCCGGAGAAGACGAAGTGGCGTTTGGGCGGCTGCACGGGCAACCCCTGGCCGGCCCGCAGGCGTGCCATGTTCAGCTGCGCCGACAACGCCTTGACCTGGCGCTTGACGGGCTCCAGGCCGACCATGCGCTCCAGCTCCGCCAGTGCCTCGGCGAGCAGCACCGGATCGCTGGACCCGGCGGGGAAGGGCGCCGACGGCTGACCGGGCACCGCCGTCTTCCGCCGGGCTCCGTCGGACGGCGGCGGCATCCCGGTGCCCACGAGCCCCGGGATCTCGCCGCCGGGCCGCAGCTCCCGGCCGTCCACCAGATCGGTGCCGAGCACCGGCTCCCCGTCCGGCTGCGCCTCCGCCGCGGTGTCCGTGCCCAATCCGGCCAGGGACAGGGCGGTGAGACCGGCCTCGTCGCTGCCTTCGAGACCGTCGTAGTCCGCGATCGCGGCGAGCCGCGCCGAGGTGTCCATGAACGCGGGGTCGATCCGGTGCACCGCCCGGTAGAGCGGCAGGGCGGCCGCGCTGCGGCCGGTGCCCTCGTGCGCACGGGCCAGCCAGTACCGCAGCTCCTTGCGCTGCGGCTGTTCGCTCCGGCAGCGCATCAGGGCGGTGGAGAGCAGCGGTTCGGCCTGTCCGTACATTTCCAGCCGCACCCGCGCCATCCCGCCGAACAGCCCCGCCTCGATGCCGAGCATCGGATCGTCGATCAACTGCTCGGTGTTGCGCACGAGCTGCTCCCAGTCCTTGACCAGATAGGAGCGGCAGGCGTGCAGGAAGCGCACCTGCGGGTCCGCGTCCACCGGCGGCAGGCCGGCCAGCGCGCGGTCCAGCTCGGGGACATGGCGTCCGTCCAGCCAGTGCGAAGCGTGCGCGAGGAGCAGATCGCGCGGGCTCTCCAGCACCGGTTGCACCCACCAGCCCAGCCAGTACCAGGAGTTGAGGGTGCGCCGATGGCGGGTGCGCTGCTCGCCGAAGCGGTCGCGATGACGGTACATGCGCAGCAGTGCCGTCGTGGTGTCGATCCTCAGCGCGTGGAGGCCGAGCCAGCCGTCCGCCATGCCGGGATCGATCCGTACCGCAGCCCTGAACTCCTCCTCGGCCTGTGGGTAGGCGCCCATGGTGTAGGCGTCCACGCCGCGCAGCCAGGCGAGGTCGGCCGGGGCCTGTGCGCCCTGCGTGCCGATGTCCATCTGGTCCCCCACAAACCGTGCCCCCAGGATGTCCCGCCGCACGACCCGCCCGCCGAGGCGCGCAGAATCACTGGGCCACGGACGGGAATTGACCGCACCGAGAGGCATCGTACCTGCGCAGGGAGTGCGCGACTAAGGGCGTCGTAGGCAGAAGGGGGACCGTGACCGAGGGTGAGCGGAATCCGTCGAACCGGCGTACGGGAGGGGGTGCGAGGGCAGAACGAAGCCCCCGATCACGGGGGAACAACCGGGGGCTTCGTGTCCGAGAGGGCTCCGAAAAGCCGCACATTGAGAACGTAAGACCTGTACCGCCCTCGGGTCAAGCGGAGTTGAGGTACTTCCGGGCCGATTTCCGGGCACTCAGGACGGGGGCGCCGCACGCTCACGATCTGTGACGGAATGGTTCGTTCCTGCTGCCGCGCCGGGCCCCTCCAGCCACTCGTACCCCACGGGCAACTGCCGTATCAGGGCGTCCGCGTGGGAGCGCGAGGGATCGGCCGAGAAATGCTCCGCCTCGGCCGCTGTCCACCCGTCCCAGAAGGCCGAAAGGGCCGGCCCGTCCCGGCGGCGGCCCCGCTCCCAGGACTCCGCGGCGGCGAGATCCATCCACAGCAGCCGCGCCAGGTGGGGGCGGAGAGCCCTGCGGCCCGCCCCCACCCCTTCGATCAGGACCACCGGTGCGGGCTCCAGGGTGCGCGGCGCCGCGAATGTCCGCGCGGTCCAGTCGTACGGCGCGTAGTGCGCGCGCTCCCCGCGCGACAGCGGCCCGATCACCTGCTCCCGCAGCCGGTCCACCCAGGTGAAGAAGGACTCATGGGTCGCCAGATCGTCCAGATGCAGGACCGGGGCGCCGTCGAGCGCGGCGGCGAGGCGGGACGCGAAGGTGCTCTTCCCCGATCCCGCGTGGCCGTCGACGGCGATGAGTCGCACCGGCCCGCAGGACGGCGCCAGGGCGCGGAGCCGGGTGGCGAGGGGCGCGAGGTCGTTCATGGGGCCCAGCCTACGAGCCGCTCGGAAACAAGCGCAGGTCACGTCAGTGGACCAGACCAATATTGATTTCTTGGCACGGGGCGAATCGCTGGCCGAATCCGGCCGGGACCCGCGATAGTTGGCGCACTGTCGTGCACCCGCAACCCCATTCCGCTTACGACCGGGGGTCTCGCCCATGAACAGACCGACCTCGCGCAGGACCGTGCTGACCGCCGCGCTCGCGGCGGCGGCCACCGCCGGCACGGTGTCGTCCGGCTCCGCGCACGCCGCCGTCCCCTCCGCCGCCCCGCCCCGCACCCCCTCGGCCGCCTCCTCCGTGGACAACCACTCCTGGCACACGTACAGGGACTGGCGCAGCGGTTCCGGTGCCGGGACACGGGCCGTCGCGGGCCGTCGCCCCGGCCTGGTGATCGGCCACGCCGAGGGACGCACCGACTACCCGGATCCGCACACCGGTGCGACCGCCACCTGGGAGTACGCGACCTGGACCTCGCCCGTCCACCGGTCCGCCGTCCCGGCGACCGAGGTGATCGCCTCGTGGAACGCCGACACGCCGGAGGGCACCTGGATCCAGATCGAACTCCAGGGCCGCTACTCGGACGCCACCTCGACACCGTGGTACGTCATGGGTCGCTGGGCGGCGGGCGACGGCGACATCCGCCGGACGTCCGTGGACGACCAGACCGACGGCAGGAGTTCCATCTGGACCGACACCTTCTCGGTGGACGACGCGGCCGGCGGGCTGCGCCTGGACGCCTACCGGCTGCGGCTCACTCTCCACCGTACGCCGGGGACCCGTCTCACCCCCACCGTGTGGCGGGTCGGCGCGATGGCGTCCGACATCCCGGACCGCTTCACCGTGCCCGCCAGCACCGCCGGCCTCACCCGGGAACTCCTGGTGCCGCGCTACTCGCAGAACATTCACGCGGGCCAGTACCCGGAGTACGACAACGGGGGCGAGGCCTGGTGCAGCCCCACCTCCTCGCAGATGATCATCGAGTACTGGGGACGGCGGCCCACCGCCGAGGACCTCGCCTGGGTGGAGCCGGGGCTGGCTGATCCGCAGGTCTGCCATGCCGCCCGGTTCACGTACGACTACCAGTACGAGGGCTGCGGCAACTGGCCGTTCAACGCCGCGTACGCGGCGACGTACCAGGGCATGAGCGCGGCCGTGACGCGGCTCGGCTCGCTGACGGACCTGGAGACGCTGATCCGGGCGGGCATTCCGGCCATAACGTCACAATCCTTCCTCAAGGAGGAGCTCACCGGCGCGGGGTACGGGACCTCCGGCCATCTGATGACCGTGATCGGGTTCACCGCGGACGGTGATGTGATCGCGAACGACCCGGCTTCGCCGAACGACGAGGCCGTGCGCCGGGTCTACAAGCGCCGGGAGTGGGAGAACATCTGGCTCCGCACCAAGCGCTACGACGCGAACGGCAAGGTCAGGAGCGGTACGGGTGGTGTCTGCTATCTCTACTGGCCCGCTCGGCCGACACCGGCCCAGCGCCGGGTTCTGAGGTCGTTCGGCCTGTTGTGAGCATGTGCGGTGCCACGGCCGCCTCGACCACCTGACGGCAGCGTTCCCGGCCGTCCCGGGTGAGGTGGCCGTGCTTGTCCACCGTGACCTTGATCGAGCGATGCCCGAGCCGGCGAGACACTTCGTGAAGGGACACGCCGCTCGTCAAGGTCACGGTGGCCCACTTTTGTTGCACATTGCGCACTCGGCCAGCGGTTCTGGCTTCGCGTGCGCACGACACCGGGCCGCCGGATGCAACAACGTCTTGGCAGACAGCTCTTCCGCTGGGGCTACGACGTACTCGGCCTTGGACAGCTCCCTGGCCGTTGATCCAGTGAGAGCACGGTTCACCCCCACGCTCTCACTGCCCAGTGGTGAGAGCGTCTTTGAGGAAGGCACCGCCTTGGCGGATGGCGGTCCGGGTGGGCGGGCTGTCGCGTAGAGCGTTCAGAGACGCGAAGTCGTGGATTGTTCCGAGGTAGCGGATGGCGGTCACGGCCACGCCTGCTTGCTGTAGCTGACGCGCGTACTGTTCCCCCTCGTCCCGTACGACGTCGGCCTCGGCTGTGATGACCAGTGCGGGCGGCAGGCCCGCGAGCTCGGAGGTGGTTGCCCGTAGCGGGGAGGCGGTGGCTTCGGCGAGTTCCCGATCGTCGTCCGTGTACTGCTGCCAGTACCAGTCCAGGGCCTTCGTGGTCAGGAGGTAGCCGGACCCGAAGTGTTTCCGCGAGACGGTGTCGCAGTGCGGTTCGGTCATCGGGTAGTAGAGCAGTTGTGCGCGCATGCGCGGGCCGCCGCGTTGTTTGGCCATCATGGTGAGCGCTGTGGCCATGGTGGCGCCCGCGCAGTCGCCGGCCACCGCCAGCCTCCGACTGTCCAGTGCGAGGTCTGAGGCGTTGTCGGTCAGCCAGGTCAATACGGCGTACAACTCTTCGAGCGCTACCGGGTACCGGGCCTCGGGAGTGCGCGTGTACTCGGGGACCACGAACACGGCTTCGCTGGCGGTCACGAGTTCACAGATCATCCGGGTGTGGGTCTGCGCGTCACCGAGCATCCACCTGCCCCCGTGGACGTAGAGGACCACGGGGAGCGGACCGCTCCGCGCTGCGGGGCGGAAGGTCCAGAAGCCGACCAGCCCGGAGGGGCCGACCGGCACCGCCCAGAACTCTGCGTCCACGGCGAAGTCGTCCAACAGATGCCCCTGGGCCTCCAGGAGTGCCTCCCGGCCGTCGACCGGACCGAGCTGATGCAGGTGCGGCGGGTCAGCCGAGGCGTCGACCAACCGTTGGACGACGGGGTCGAGGACCACGGCGGGGCGACCGGGACCGCCTCCGCCGGTGACGGGCTTGTACTCCACACGCCTCACCTCTCATTCCTCGTAGCGATCGGAACGGTACACGCCGTTTGGCTCCGCTTCGTTCACAGGACGCCAATGACGTCGCGGAGCTGGTGGCGGCTGCTGACGCCGAGTTTCGGATACACCTGGTAGAGATGCGAGCCGATCGTGCGGGGGGACAGCTTGAGCTTTTCTCCGATCTCCTTGTTGCCCAGGCCCTGCGCCGCCAGCCGTACGATCTGCTGCTGCTGGGCGGTCAGTTCCGACAGCGGATCGGGCCGGTCGGATGACGTGGCGACGCCGCTCGCCCGAAGTTCGGCCCGAGCCTCGTCGGCCAGGGCCGCGGCACCGAGCCGGGAGAAAGCCTCCATTGCCGAGGCCAGGAGTGGGCGGGCGTCCAGCGGGCGCCGTCGTCTGCGCAGCCACTGGGCGTAGTGAAGCCGGGCCTGCGCACGGGCGAGCGGCCACTGGTCACCGGCCGGGTTGAACAGGGCCAGGCGGAAGTGGTGCTCTGCCTGCGTCGGGTCGCCGACCAGCGCGCTGGCGTGGTGCAGGAGCAGCATCATTCGGGTTGTCGGATGCGGTCCCAGCGCCTTGCGTACCGCCGCGACGACAGGCTCGACCTCCTCCTGGTGTCCGGTCCTCTGGGCGACGGCGGCGAGGTCGGCGATGGAGCCGTGGGAGAGGAAGTAGTGCAGGGGGGTGCCGTCCTGGTGGAACAGCTGCCGGAAGTGGCGCAGCGCCCCGTCGTAGTCGCCCGCGGCGGCCGCGGCGGTGCCTGCCGCGCGCAGCAGCCGTGCGTGGGTGGCTGTGTTCTCCTCCAGGTTGACCACTGTCCAGGTGGGGTCCGTCAGGATCCCGGCATCGGCGGAGCGGCCGCGCAGGGCTTGCAGCGTCACTCGTAGCGCCTCGATGTCGACTTCGATGTGCTTCATCTTCTGGACGGCCGCCAGGGTTGCTGCCTCGTCCAGCAGTTCGTCGGCCTCTGCCCACCGCCCGACATCGATCAGGGCCGAGCCCATTGCCGAGAGGGCGATTGCGCCCGTTCCGAGGGCTCCGTACGAGCGGAGCATGGCGAACGCCTGCCGGAAGGTGTCCACGCACAGGTCGGACTCGTCGGCCCACCAGGCAACGGCGCCCAACGTCTGCAATCGGATCAGCTCTGCGATGCCGGTCAGCGGCTCCAGCAAGCTCGGCCGCCGGGTTCGGCTCAGCAGGGCAGGGGCGTTCCTGACCGGATCCGCTTCGCAGAGGATGACTGCCCGCAACGCGTTGACGGCCTCGTCCGCAACCAGCTCGGAGTAGGGCGTACTGACGTCGCTGGTCTCGATTGCTTCGAGGAGGGGAACCAGCGGGCGCCTGACCTCGGACAGGCCTGACTGGAAGGCGACCGCGCCGATCACGGCGGTCACCGCGAGCGTTGTCCTGGCGTCCTGCGGCAGGTCCGGTTCCAGGGCGCCGATCAGGAGCTGGAACGCTTCCCGCTGATGGCCGGACATGGAAAGAGCCAGACCGGCCCCGTTCGCCGCGACCCCGAGCAGGTCGCGGTCCTTGGTCAGTGCGGTGACCTTGGCGTAGAGCTCGCGTACCCAGAATGTGTCGCCCGCGTTGTTGGCGGCTCTCAGCGCTTTGGCGTATCGGCGTGCCCGATCCTCCGGAGCGGGACTGCACTCGGCGGATCGTTCCAGGGCCCGTGCGGCCGCGTAGAATCCGCCACGTTGTTCGACGAGTTCTGCGGTGTCCTCCAGGGTCGCCGCCACGGATTCATCCTGGCCGATGCAGGCCGCGGCCAAGTGCCAGGCCTGGCGTGCTGGATCGTCCTGATGCACGGCCGCGAGGTCGATATGCGCTTGCCGGCGCAGGTGCGCCGGGGCGCCCTGGTAGGCGCCCGCGCGCACGAGCGGGTGCCGGAAACCCACCTGGCGGCCTGCAATCGTGATCAGCCCGGCGTCCTCCGCGGACGCCCATACCGACAGGTCGGTGCCCACTCCCGCTGCGGACATGATGGTTTGCAGGTCCTCTTGGTCCGAGGAAGCCGCTGCGTAGAGGACCATCCGTTGGGTGATGGCCGGCAGCGCGCGCAACCGGGCGGAGAACATCTCCTGGATCCGCTGGGTCCGGGGCAGTGCGCCGTCGGCCGGACCAAGAGCGCTGCCCGATCGCACGGAACGGCACAGTTCGATGATGGCCAGAGGATTGCCGTCGGCCTGGTCCAGAACATCACTCCGGGCCCTGCCGGTAGGAGAATCGGGTTGCGCGTCCAGCAGGCGGGCCGCCGCCTGGACCGTCAGCGGTCCCAGCGACAGGACCGGCAGGTGCGCGACAGCAGCGTCCGGAGGTGTCAGCCCCCTGGCTGCAAGGAGCACCGTCACCGGCTCGGCCGCGAAACGGCGCAGCACGAACCCCAGGACGTCGAGGGAGTCCCGGTCGAAGAGCTGGACGTCATCGCCGAGTATCACGACAGGTCGATGGCGCGAGGCCTCGACCAGCAGAGTGAGGACGGCGACGCGCAACAGCATCGGATCGGCGGGCCTGGTGACCGGGGCAAGGCCGAACGAGGTCTCCAGAACCTCCCGCAGATGGCCGGGGAGATCAGCGGCGCCGGGCATGAGCGGAAGCAGCAACTGGTGCAGGGCTGCGAACGACTGCTCCGACTCCCCGGCAAAACCCTGAGACCTCAGCACATACGCCCCGGTCACCCGCGCGTGCTCGGCAGCGACCTTCAGCAACGATGTCTTGCCGCTACCCGCCTCGCCGATGATGAGCAGCGCTCGCGGCGTGCTTTGACCCTGCTCGATCGCGTCCAGGATCCGGCCGACCTCCGATTCCCGGCCCGCCAGCCCGGTGACGGGCTCCGGCCGGCTCGTCGCGCTGCGCCTAGTGTCCATGCTGTGCCCCAGCCGAAAGCGGTCGGGGAGAGCACACGCACAAACGACCGGTCAGCTCGTTCATGGTGTGGATCCCTCGTCCTGTCAGCGTCCGAAACTCGATGTGCTCTCTGCCCCTGCCGGCCAGAAGATAAAGCATACTATTGCCCTATTCGGGGCAATGAATGGCGTCCCTTCCTGTCGAGACCGTCGCAGAGGCAACAGGCCAAGGCCCGGACTCGCCAGGCTGGGCCACCCGATGGCTCCTCCACGCTCCGGGAGATCGTGGCCGCCGCCGGCATCAACCCGGCCGCGTGCCGAACCGGACCGACTCGGCGAGAGTGGTCGAGCAAGCGCCACTCCGGAGGAGTGCTCGACTCGTCGGCGCCCGCGGAGCCTTCTGCCTGCGGCTGGTGTGTGGTGCTTCACAGCGGTGGCCGAGTATCGGCACTTCGGCCGCGGCGGCGAAGCCCTTACCGCGTGCCCGAGGCGGTCCAGGAGCACCTGGGTGGTGATGGCGATGGCGGCGGAGTGGAGCAGATCGGCGACTTCGGGGCCGATGAAGGTGGATCCGAACAGGTTGCCGCGTCCAGCCGTCCGGCAGCCGCCTCCCGGGCACCGGGCAGCCGACGCGCTTCGGCCAGGGCGACGGCCGGGCGCAGCAGGGTCTTGCTGGGCACGCAGGCCCAGTAGCCGCACGCATCGCCCACCAGTTCGCTCTCCACCACCGCGACGCGGCCTGAGGAAGGTGAGGGTGAGCAGGGCGGCGGGGGTGGTCAGCCGGCTCGGGTGAGGGCGGTCAGGGTGCCGACGAGCCATGAGCAGGGGGCGCACGACCAGGATCCGGCGACGGTCCAGGACGCCTGCGGGCTACGACCAGTCGACTGACTGATGCGCCTGCCCCGGTCGCCCGTCAGGCTGGGGCACAGGCAGATGCGATCTGCAGTCCGGCCCCCGGCCAGTGGGGTTCACTCCGGCAGCGCAGGCAGGGGATTCGCGTACGGATCTTCGCCCGGCCGCCCACGACGTCCAAGGCGGAATTCCTTGTCCATTGTTCTCTCCACCGCGCCGCTGTCCGCTGCCGATCGGGCGGAGCGCTGGCATGAAGCGGTTTCCGGCACTTTTATGCCGATGGATGTGAATCTGCTGGAGAAGGAGCCGTCGCCCGGAACGATCGCCAGCAGCCAGCTCGGCACCCTGCACATCTCCCGCGTTCAGGCGGGACCACAGGTAGTGACGCGCAACAAGCGCCACATCTCCCGCGACGACCGGAAGTCACTGGTCGTCAGCCTCCAACAGCAGGGCACCGCGACAAAGGAGCAGGACGGGCGGGAATCCGTGATAGGGCCGGGAGAATTCTCCATCAGTGACTCGTCCCGCCTGTTCAGGATTAAAGTCGACGGAGATTTTGCTTTCACCTCCTTCCATTTCCCTCGCGAAGAACTTCACGTGCGGGACGAGGATCTGCGGGCATTGACTGCCACCACCTTCACCAGCGAGGAGGGCAGCGCCGCACTCGTGGCGACCTTTCTTGCGCGCATGGCGCGCGAAGCCGAGGGTCTGGACGACGGTGTCGGCCGCCGGGTCGCCGCTACCGCGCTCGATCTGATGGTGCTGCTCATCGACGAGCGCCGCGGACGCTCTACTTCCGGGGGCCCGCATGTTGCCGCCGCCTCTCTCGAGCGTGTGAAGGGCCACGTCATGCGCAACCTCGACGATCCCGACCTGTCACCGTCCAGGATCGCCGAAGCGCACTTCATGTCGGTCCGCTACCTGCACAAGCTGTTCCAACTCGAAGGCACGACCGTGGGCGGCTGGGTCCGGACGCAGCGACTTGAACGGTGCCGCCGGGAACTCCTCCGGCCCATGGCCAGGGAGGTGGGGGTGGCGGCAGTCGCCCAGCGCTGGGGTTTTGTGAGTCCCAGTCATTTCAGCCGGGTCTTTCGCGCGGCCTACGGTATGACGCCCCGCGAATGGCAGCTCCAGGGGCGATCCGGAGCACATTGTGGGAACACCGACGGTGCACCGACGGGCAAGTGACCAGTGGCAGCGGCTCATAGCGTGGTGATCAGGGAGGTATTCCCACCACACAAGGAGCAGCAGATGCCTGATACGACGACTCCGGTCCAGCCGGTCCTCGAACCCGAGGCCCTGGCGTTCGCCGAGGCGACGGCGAACCCGCCGTACCTGTTCGACCTGGATCCGGTCGAGGGGCGCAAGGCCGTGGACGAGGTCCAGTCGGGTGAGGTCGAACTGCCGGCGATCGACGAGGAGTGGATCACCGTCACGGGTGGTCCCACCGGCAGCGTGCGGGCGAGGATCGTGCGGCCGGCCGGATCCACCGGCACGCTGCCGGTGATCCTCTACATCCACGGCGCCGGATGGGTCTTCGGCAACGCCCACACCCACGATCGCCTGGTCCGCGAGCTGGTCGTCGGCGCGCACGCCGCCGTGGTCTTCCCCGAGTACGACCTGTCGCCCGAGGTCCGCTATCCGGTGGCCATCGAGCAGAACTACGCGGTTGCCCAGTGGATCGTCACCCAGGGGGCCGACAAGAACTTGGACGGCGCGCGGCTGGCCGTGGTCGGCGACTCCGTCGGCGGCAACATGAGCGCGGCGCTGACTCTGATGGCCAAGGAGCGCGGCGACGTGGCCCTGCTCCAGCAGGTCCTGTTCTACCCGGTCACCGACGCGAGCTTCGATACCGACTCCTACCACCATTTCGCCACCGGCTACTTCCTGCGTCGCGACGGCATGCAGTGGTTCTGGGACCAGTACACCACCAGCGAGGAGGACCGCGCGCAGATCACCGCCTCCCCGCTGCGGGCCACCACCGACCAGCTCACAGGCCTGCCCCCGGCCCTGGTCATCACTGGCGAGGCCGACGTCCTGCGCGACGAGGGCGAGGCATACGCCGCCAACCTCCGCGCCGCAGGCGTCGCCGTGACCGCCGTCCGCGTCCAGGGCGTCATCCACGACTTCGTGATGCTCAACGCTCTACGCCCCACCCGCGGTGCCCAGACCGCCATCACTCTGGCCACCGACACCCTCCGCACGGCACTCCACCCGGCCTGACCCGCCGTCGCCGCCTGTGGGGTTCGAAGAGTTGTCGTAGCAGGTCACGCAGCGTATCGCTCTTCGTAGCTCGCGATCACCAGCGCGAGCGACGGGATCCTTCCGCGCACCGCCCTCGTCGAGCAGTACGAGAACACGACCCGTGGTACGAGCGCGCGTGGACGCCTGCCGGGCGACGAGCGGCACAGGGTCGGCACCGAACCGGCACGAGGCACCCGAACGGTCCGGAACGGACGGCAATGGAAGCCAGCACCGAGTCAGCACGGGTACGTCTGCACTTCATTGGTCTCACACGGCCCCACGTTTGTGACCTGCATTTTTGCATAGAATGGCGTCGTATGATAAGGGGTGCGCTCGCATTTGGGGAACATCTGGCTCCGCACCCAGCGCTATGACGCGAACGGCAAGGTCAGGAGCGGTACAGGTGGTGTCTGCTATCTCTACTGGCCCGCTCGGCCGACACCGGCTCAGCGCCGGGTTCTGAAGTCGTTCGGCCGGTTGTGAGTTCGGGCGGCTCCTCGGCCGCCTCGGTCACCTGACGGCAGCGTTCCCGGCCGTCCTGGGCGAGGTGGCCGTACTTGTCCACCGTGACCTTGATCGAGCGATGCCCGAGCGAACGAGACACTTCGTGAAAGGACACGCCGCTCGTCAAGGTCACGGTGGCCCATTTGCTTCGCACCAACCACCACGTAGCCGAGGTCGACCAATGCGCGGAGCGGGTCGGAGCACCACCCCGCTCGCCCTCCCCCGACAACAATCGTTCAAGTTCAGTACCCAGCCACCCGAGACCAACGGCGCGCGCCTGGGCCGCAACTGCTTCGGGACGGCGGCGTGAGTCCAGGGAGCGCGCCGAAGGCGGCGCACATCACCGGCTGGGACCGCGCGTTCGTCTTCACCCTGGGAGACGCGGGGTGCGCCCTGTCGTACCAAGCCCTTCAGCAGTTGGCCGTCGGCATCCACGGCCCCGGCTTCCCGACCTACCTCTTCCTGTTGGTGATCGACGGGCTCATCGCCTATGGCGTCCGGGCCCTCCTGGTCCTTCGCGGCGCACCCCTGCGTGCCCGGCTCCATGTCTGAACGAGCTCCGGTACGGTATCGGGCAGGTCGGTGTCGACGGTGGCGGTGCGCCCGTTACGAATGGCCGTCATCCGTGTCCTCCGCATCCGTCTCAGGGCCGTGCGCCTCGGGGATGTAGCGTGCTTGTGCCATCGGCCCCATCAACCGTGTCCGTTCGGTGTGTCCGCCTCCGGTGGCGGGTGGGTAGACCGCCGCGTGTCTCAGATACTGCTGGGCCGCCGCCTCGACCACCTGCGGCAGGATCTGGCCGAAGGCCTCCATGCTGGGTACGCCCTTGACCGCGGCGTGGCAGTAGGCCCTCCCCTGGCGCATCTTGGTCGGCATGGTCTGTTCGAGCTTCTCGGTGAGCTCGGCCTCGGCCGCCCGGCTCTCGTGGTCCTCGCGGTTCCACGGCACGACCATCGTCACCCAGGGACGGTTCTCGGCGTCGAAGGCAGCGAGCCGCCGGCACCGTTCCTCGTCCTGCAGGGCCCAACGGTCGACGAGCAGGATCTCCGGCCTGCCGGGCGCTCCTTTGCCCTCCCCATGCCCCGACTCCTCGTCGAAGGAGGAGATGGTGGCCTGGTAGTTGAGGGAGCGCACCAGGTCCTCGGCGACATAGGCCAGGGGGCGCGCGGCGGCCGGGTGGTAGGGGTTCCAGTCCTGCGGATTGTCGCCGTAGTAGTCGGCGTTGCGCCCCTCGGGCAGATCGTGCCGGGTGGGGGCCGCGATGGTCACCTGCATGGGGCGGGGGCCGCCGACTCCGCTGTTCGGCGGGCCGAACGCGCTCGGTGCCAGCCGGTAGTCGACAGGGCGGCCGGTGCCGATCCTGATGGTGTCCGCGACATTGACGATGCGCTTGGCGAGTTCGTACACCGCGCGCTCGTACTCCTCGGCGAAGAGCCTGAGCCTGATGAGACCGTAGAGTCCGTCGCTGACGTAACGGTCCCCGAAGTCGCGGTGGTTGAACTGTAACCGTTCGGCGGGGCCCGGGATTTGGCTCGGCGGTACGGGCAACCAGAGCGCCGGGACGATCGCCTCGGCAGGCTGGTTGGAGCGGGCCCGGTAGTGAATGGCGCGCTGCGCGAAGGTGTGCCACTCCTTGCCGCACGTCTCGCTGGCGAAGTAACGCGGCGAGAACAGCGGCACGAATACCCGGCAGGTGGCGAGCGCCTCGCCGAGCCGCTCCGACCAGCCCTCGCCGGACCGTATCTCGCGGTCGATGAACCCGGCGGGCGCGCCGGCGGGCAGATCGGTCATGGCCATCACATGGCTGCAGAGATCCTGGAAGAGCCGCTCGACCCACATATCGGGGTCCGTTCCACCGCCGTACCCCGGTGTATGTGCATAACTCAAGAAGAAGTACGGCCGATGGTCCGCCGCTCGCTGCTGCGTCGTCGTGTGCGTCCTGTTGCGGACGGAGGCCGGCGTTCCCTCGGCGTAGGTCACATCGGAACGGGACTGTGCCTCCAGGCTGTGTTGCGCGTGCGAGTCGGTCGTTGCGACGGGTGAGGACCTGGTGGCGCCGGTTCCGGCAACCGTTCCGGTTCTTGGGCTGACCGCCGAGGGAGGCGTTTCCGCGGCCAGCCCCAACGTCTGCAGGGCGGAGGCGAATACCTTGGCGAAAGGTTCGTGGTCAGCGAGGATCACGGCGTCGGTGGCCGGAACGACTGCCGGGTGTCGTGAGGCCGAGGAGGCGTTGCTCATGAGGAAGCGGTCCAGGACTTTCTGCAGGCGGCGGGCGTCCCGGGCCCCGAGCCTCGACTGGAGGGGTTCGCGTGCTTCCTCCCTGAACCGCAGTACGGCGTGGCCGTCAGCTTGAGCGGCTTCAACGACGGTGACGAGACCCCCGACGACGAACTCGGCCAGATCCGCTGATGAGGCCTCGGGGACCAGTTCTCGCTGAACAGCACGCAGCGTGTTGACACTGACCTGCGGATAGAGGGAACAGAGCACCGCCAGGCGCACCGCGGCCGGAGAAGCGCGGTGCAGGTAGGCATCGGTCAGGGACTGCCCGCCGAGCGGTTCGTTCTCCTCCGGTTCCACCATTGACCCGACGCCGTCCGGGGGCGGCAGGAGAAGGGCTTCACACCCGGCAGGATCCGCGAGCATGAGTGTGCGGGCCCAGCGGTCCACAGCATGGGGTGTCAGGGAACTCACCGGCACCGGCAGCCAGTTGCCCTCGGCAGACTCGGGAAACACCTGCTTCATCAAGAGGTCGGTAGTGAAGTGGAGTTGCGAGCTGTTCACGCCTGGCTGTCCGGCCGAGACCACCCGGACGGCAGGAAGGCTCATCCCCGCATGCCGCCAGATTTTCGAGGGCAGCGGATTGAGGAGAACGGTGGGCATCGATTCCGCCCACGCCCGGACGCGTTTCCACTGAGAACCTTCGCGCCATGCGGCCGACGACCAGTCGGACAGAATGAGCATCAGCCGACGTGGACGGATCGATCTGCTGCCGCCCTCCGTGACAGGCTGCCCCAACAGGTCGCACAGTACTGGTGCGTCGTCCTGCGATTTGTCCGAGTAAAGCTCACGGACGCGCAAGGTGCGGAACACGCCTGCACGGGCGAGGAAACGGTTCAGATCGTCCGCCGTATCGGCCCACACCGACATGGTGGGTGACCGGTCGACGATCAAGGTCGCGTCGAACCACCGCTCCGGTTCGTCGGAGAACACCGGGGTGAGCTCACCGCTGCAGGCATAGCCGTCCACCGTCGCCTTCACATCGAGTACCTGCCGACGGCCACGCGGCCATGGACGCTTCAACGGCTTCAGCGCTCGTGCAAGTTCCCTGGCCCGGGGCAGGGAACCAGCCTGTGGAAGCGATACCTCGGCTCGTTCCGCACCACTGGTATTTTGCGGCCAGGGTGGGGGGAGTGGGCTCCGGTGCGCTGACTCGTTCGCCTCCACGACTTGCTCGGCTGTCGCCGCCCGAGTTCGTGCATCCCTCCGTCGACCGCCGTTGCCGGTCGCCGCGGCGTGACTCGACGGCAGTCCGTGGTCCCCGGCCGCCAGCCAGAGGATCTCAGCGATCGACATCGCGTCGAAGTCCCTGCCGAGACCAACGAGCGCATCGACGACAGCGTCCAGCGGACGCGCCTGATCAGGCACCCGACAGGTTCTTCATCAGCAGCCCGATGAGTGCGCCGCGCTCGGCGTCTTTCATCTGCGCCGGCCCGTTCAGCAGGTGCAGAGTACTCAGGAGCTGATCGATCGCGATGCGTTCGCCAGAGCTGACGCGGCGTACGAAGGCGTCCACGAGTTCGGCATTGGCACCGGACTCGGGTACGTCCAGACGTAAGTGCCTGCGTACTACCTCCCGGACAAGCGCGGCCGTCGGGCGCGGCATCGTGTAGCGCAGGCAACGGCGGAGGAAGGGAGCGGGAAGTTCTTGTTCCCCGTTGCTGGTCATGACGATGAAAGGGAACTCCGTGCACTGTACGTGGCCACCGCGGACGGGGTGCTTCGTATCCTCGCCGGACATGCGCAGGTGAGCGAGTTCCTGCCCCTCGCGCCGTAGTTCCTCGATGCGGTACTCGCCGCGTTCCAGGACGTCCAGCAGATCCCCGGGTAGATCCAGATCGGCCTTGTCGATTTCGTCGATCAGCAGCGCGCGCGGTCGGTCCGACGGTAAAAGTGCTGTTCCCAGCGGCCCGAGAGACATGAACGCTGCGATGTCGTCCACGCCGGAGTCCGCCGCACCGGTGCGCGCCTTCTCCTGCTGCAACCGGTGGGCGTGGATGCGCCCGAGGGCGTCGTAATGGTAAAGCGCTTCTGAGAGCGTGCTGCGGGATGTGACGTGCCAGCGCAGCACAGGTCCCAGGTCGAGCTCTGCGGCCACCTGCTCGATCACTGTGGATTTGCCCGTGCCTGGACTTCCTGTGATCAGAAGGGGGCGGCGCAGGGCGAGGGAGGCGTTGACGGCCTCGACCAGCCCTTCCGGCGGCTGGAACACATCGGCAACCGACGCACGGGGAAAAGTTCTCCACGGAGGCGGATCGGGAAGAGAGACACCTGGCCTCACCACGCCGTCGCCTCGGTAGTACGGATTCCAGCTCATGAGGATTCCTTGATCGTGTTCTGGGCCGGGGGAACGGTGGTTCTCACAAGTCGGCAGAAGCTCAGCCACTCGCGGTCGTCCCACACCGCGCGAAGTTCGGCGAGGTGGCCCGCGTCCTCACCCCGCCAGCGGCGCTGGTAGGCGTGGCCGAGCCCTTCCGGCATGGTCAGCCAGTGAGGCTCCAGGCAGTCGTGCCGGTCGGCGGGAAATCCCTCCGCGCCTTGGGGCCACAGGAGCACAGGTGTATAGGAAAGGAGCATCTCCATCAACTGATCATCGAGTCCGGTCCGGTGCATCAGACCGATACCCCGTCGGTAGCGGCCGTCACGCAGTTGGCCCTGCAGCGGTAGCCGATCAGCTGTGTCGGTGTCGTCCAGCCAGTCGACGGGCACGCCAGTGCATGCGGCGATCTCTTCCCATCGCTCGTTCACCGCGCCTTGAATGCGCCTGAGCACGGGATCGGGGGCGAGTCGACGACTCCAGTGCAACACCACGTCGTATTGCACGCCGAAGCGGAGGCTCTCACCGGCTTCCTCCGGCCGCCACTTCAGCAGTACGCCGCTTGGCAGGGCGACATCGAGCCGTCGCAGGCGCCGTCCGAGCGCCTCCGCATGCTCCTCGGCCCAGATCGCCGCCGCTTCGATCGCGGCCTCCGCCCCCCTTCTGTCCACCGTGGGGCAATCGAAGTCCTGTCGGTCGAGCAGCTGTCCGTCTTGGAGCAGCCACGCATTCACGGCTTCCGGCCAGCCGCCGGTCAGTGATGAACCGAGACTGACGGCGAGTCTCAACTGTTGATCGCCCCGGTCGGCGAGAGCCTTGGTCACGGCATCGTTGAGCTCCTGCTGCGCGTGCACGGACCGCGCCCACGTGTGGAGCGCCGGATCGGCGAGGTCCATGCCGGCCACGAGCGCGAGGCGCACCACAAACTCGGCGACGGACGGTCTGCAACTGTTCCGGGTCATCGGAAAGTCGAAGGCCAGCCGGTCCAGAATCGCTACGTCGGTGAACTCGGGCAGCGGAGATGCCAAGGTGCGGTGCTCCGACGCCATCAGGGCACGCAGAGCGTGCCGCAGACGGGCGGTCGTCAGTTCGCCGCCGAGCCAGTCACGGAGGAAACTGACAGTGCGGACTGAGGTGAGCAGGCAGTCCACCGCGACGATCGCCCGGTCCCGAGCCGTGGACTGCACCAGCCCCTTGAGAGCAGCCAGGCTGTCGAACCCCGACTTCGCGTCATGGGGTATGCCGGGAAACGCCAACTCCTCAGGGAGTGTGCCGAATGCCTCGGCGAGTTCTTCGCGGCCCAACTGCCCCAGGAGCCCGCCGGGGTCGGCGTCCTGGTGGCGTAGGTTACGGGAGACCCAGACGGGCTCCGCCGCAAAGGGATCACCGTCGTGCTGGGAAACCGTCACGTCCTGCCCAATGACGGAGCGGCACAGTTCACGCTGCACCTCGCCCACGCCCAGCAGGGGGCCCGCACCCGGCACGCCCTTCCGTATCAGGTCGGCAAGTGCTCTGGAGAACGAGAGGTCGACTGCCTGCTGATGGACGGATGAGGCCATGAGGACCGCGAGGCGGCTGCGCCCGTTCCCGGCGCCCGCGACGAGGTCCTGTCCTGGAGGGAGCGCACCGGCCGCGTGGCACGTGTCGACGATGCCCAGCACACTGGGGATGCTGGGCTTGTTCGCGGCGGCCGCGAGAAGTTCGCCCACGTTGACGGCCCGCTCGGTCGCGTCCTCCACGGAGTCGGCGCCCATCAGATACAGCGTACTGACGGATCCAGGCACGAATCCGTGCCCCAGAAGTGCCAGTACCAGTGGTGCTCTCCGTTCCGCGGCAAACCCGATCGCTTCACCGATCAGTGTCCGGATCCAGCCGCTCGTCAGTTGGTCGTCGACTATCAGGGACCGGCCACCCGGGAGGGCGGGGGCACAGGCACCCATGTCCGGATGGGCCAGCACGGCGTGCAACGAGGAGGCTGCCTCCTTGAGACGCGTGAGGTGGTGCATCGCTGCGCACTGGGGGGCCACTACCAGGAGGTGGCGGCGAGGCTCACCGATCACGAGGCGGACCGCTCCGCAGCCGTCAGTGCCTCGGCAACGGGGCCGGCGACGGCAGGCTGGGCCAGATACTTCTCCGCGGAATGGACCCAGATCCCGTCCGAGTCGATCCGGCTGCTGCAGGGGAGTACGCCTGACTCATTGGGCCGCACGTCACGTTCGAGCTGTGGCCGGACAGCGATGATGTCGTCCTTGTCCCAGAAGTTCAGCCATCGCTTGACGCTCTCGGGTGTACTCGCCGGTTGCGGCCGAAGCCTGGGTAGAACGACCGTGCGCATGGCGAGCGGCGAACCGAGGGTGACCAGAAGGGGGGCAGGGGCCCGGCGGTCGTGCAGGGTTTCCAGCGCTACGACGGTCCCCAGGGAGTGCGCGACCACCACTGCGGGGGAGTCACCGAGCGCCTCGTGCAGACGTTGACGAATACGGCTGTCCAAGGTCAGTCCTGACGAGTCCTTCTCCTCGCGCGCCAGGTAGCGTGTGACTTGCGCGAGATCCCGGACCATCAGTTTGGGCGTTGCCCACTGCGCGACCGCACCCCACGGCCTGAGTGCCATGAGGGTGGTCGCCACATTGAGTGCCCTGCGCAGCACGGAGAGGCTCCCTTGAGCCTGGTCGGCCGTCTCGGCTTCGGCGCTTGCGTATGCCAGTACTCGCTCCCGTTCGTGCCACGCACGGTTGCGGGGCATGACACCCTTGGAGTGCTCAGACCTGAGCGAGGCCACCAGTTCGACGAGGAGGTCTGCGAGAACGTCGCTTTCCCCGGCCCCTACCTCCCCGCCGCCTTGTGCCTCGGGGTGAGAGAAGAGGTCGGCGTAGTAGGCGAAGGAATGTCCGGCCGTATCTGTGGAGGTCAACCGCTCAGCGAGAGCTGAGTGGCCGGCAGCGTGCATCCCTGCCGCCAAGGCGCGGGTCCACGTGTGTAGTTCACGTTTGGTGTCCCGAAGTCCGCCAATTCCATGGACGAACACCAATTGCGTCATCGTGCGCACCTCCCCGTGCCGTTGCGAACGAGGCTACCAATCAGCGAGTCGGTGAGAGGGGCTGAAAAGAAGCCGCCGTACGCGCAGGTGGACGACGACCTGGCGGCCGTCGACCGGCACGTCCGTCACCGTCCGACAGTGGGACCCGTGCACCTGACCGTCGGCGTCCCCGCCACCGGCCCCGGAGCGGGATCCGGCCTCCGCCGGCGTCCACCGGCAAGGGGCCGGGCCGCGGGGGCAGTGGCGGACGCCTCCACCCCCGGGCCGTGTTTCCGGCACTGTGGCCGGGTCGTCGAGGGACACCCACTGCCGGCCGAGCGAGATGCCATCACCGCGCATGCTGCCGGAACCGCCACCGCCCCTGTCACCCGCCGCCGTGCGCGGACCGGCGGTCCCTGGGACGGACCGAAGCTCCTGGAGACCGTGCCGGGCTGGATCCTCGTCGTGGTGATCGCCGAGTTCGTCACCCGGGCCGGCCTCATGTGAGAAGCCGGCCCCGGTGGGTCAGGAGCGGCAGGTCACCTTCATCTGGGCCGCGGCGTGGTGGGCCTTCTCCCAGCCCTTGGACCAGTCGTCACCCCGGTCGAGCAGCTTCACACCGATCGTGGCGCCCTTCATGGCGAAGGTGCCCGCGTCGACCCACTGGCCGCGGTGAGCCACCTGGTTGATCCTGAAACTGCTGTACTTGGTCGTACGGTCGTTGGCGTTCATCAGCACGTGATACGTCGTGGGGTGCCCGCCCACGTCCAGGATGCTGCCGCTGCTCGGGATGTAGACGGAGATCTGACAGGTACGGGCCTTCGTGCCGGGGTTCCACCACCACTTGACGCGGGCGTCGTGATCCTGGTCGGTGTCCCCGGACATGGGGACGGCGGAGTAGCTCCCGTTGCAGCCGTTGCCCGTCCAGCCGCCGGAGGAGCGGGTGTTCCAGCCGTCGCTGCCGTCGCTGTAGTAGCCGTCCTGCTGGAAGCCGCCGCCGGCGGGGGTGGGGCAGCCATGGCCGGCCACGCCGGTATAGACCACGGTCGACTGCGGTGCGGCCTTCTGCGTGGTGCCGGTCGATGTGCTGCCGGCGCCGCTCCTGTTCGTGGTCGTCTTCCCGGCCGTGGTCGTCCTCCCGGCCGTCTTCCCGCCCTCGGCCGGCTTCCGGTCGGCAGCGCCGGCTCCTGCGGTGTCCCCGCCCTCGTCGATCGGACCGGATCCGTGCGTACCGTCGACGGAGGGGCCGCCGTCCTCCTCGATGCCCTTGCCGGCCGGTGAGCGCTTGCCCCGGTCCTCGCGGGGCGAGGGCACCGCGGACGCGAACGCGCCGGGTACGTCCCCCGTACCGGAGCCGAGAACGGTACCGGGTGCCTCGCCGTTGCCCGTGGCGCGCCTGCCGTCGTCACCCCCGCCCGGGTGGACCAGGAACGGGACCGTCACCAGCAGGACCCCGGCGATGGCGGCGCCCGCGAGGAGCGCCTTGTTGGGACGGCCGGCCTTTTCGGGAGCCTTGGTGACGGTGGTGGCGGTGGCGGTGGCGTCCGCCTCGGCTTCCGCTTCGGCGGTGGCGGTCGCTGCCTCCGCTTCGGCGGTGGCCGGGGTTTCGGCAGTGGCGGACCCCGCGGTCGCGGGCTCGCTCCCGGCCTTCTCCTCGCTCTCCTGCCCGGATTCCTTCTCCGCTTTCTTCCCGGCCCGCTTGTCCGCCTCGGCGCCGCCCGTCGTCGTGCTCGTGGCCCCCGGCGCGGCCGCTTCCTCCGCGGGAGCGGCGGGAGCGGTCCGTACCGAGGTCTCGCCCGAGCCGGTGGCCTCGGCGGTGGCATGCACCTCCGCCTCGGAGGCGGCCGCGGTTTCTTCGTTCCTGGACGTGGTCATGGGGTCCTCTGGGTGACGGGACTGGTGGGGACGGTGCTGGGAGGCTCGGCGGAACTCGCGGCAGGGGAGGACCCGGTGGGGACAACGGCGTCGAGCACCTGCCGCGCGTCGAGCAACAGACGTGCGGGGCCTGCGGGATTGACGGAGATACGGCCGTCGGCGGGGGCGATGAGCCGGACCAGTTCGGCGACAGCGACCGTATCGTGTGCCAGCGCGCCTCCGAACACCTGGTGGGGTGCCGAGGTGAAGACCGGTACCGCGGGTTCCCCGTCCTCCCCGGCCACGGTCAGCGGACCGCCGTCGGGTGCCCGAAGCACCGTCACCTCCGCGCCGCCCAGGGCCGTTACGGCGTCGCGCAGGAGCCCGTACCCGGTGACGGCCAGTTGCACGGCGGCGTCCACCGGGTCGGTGGGCTCCGCCCAGCCGAGGGTCAGCGGCGACGGCCGGTAGTCGTCATTGGGCCGCCATTCCACGACCTCGCCGTCGAGCCCGGAGCGCCACTCCCCGGCCACCGCCCAGGGCGGCGGCGGGGCCGGATCGGTCCAGCCGGGGTCGACGACGCCGAGCCAGTGGTCGGGCGCCTGCCGGGCCGCCTCGCGGATGTGGTCCGGCACCGGTGGCAGCGGCGACCCGTCCGGCCGCACCCGGGACTCCGGCTCATGACTCGGCGCCTCGCTCCGGTCCGTCATGACGCACCGAGCAGATAGTCGACGATCTTCTTCACGTCCTCGGTCATGAATCCCTTTTCCAGGTCCTTCAGTTCCTTCGGCTTCTCGACGCGCGGCCCCGGATACCCGAAGACGAACGGAGGCCGCTCCACGTTCCAGTCGAGTTCCGATCCTTCCGTTTGCGACGCACGCTTCCGGACGAGATATTTGCCGGTGCGGGTGGGCGGTTCGTGAACAGTGATGCGCTCGTACCCGATGGACACCGAATTCGGCAGATGCGCTCGCTTCGAGTTCGCATCGTGCCATTTCTCCATCCGTGCGCCGCCACTGCTGCCGGGCTCCTCCAGGTAGCGGACCTCGTGTCCGGACAGTGCCATTGCCTCCAGGTTTCCGCTGCGGAACCCGAGATGCCTCAGAGGTGCGCTGTTGCGGTGCAGATATTCGTAGAGCCGCATCTGCCCTATGCGGGTGTCACCGCCCCAGGCCGCGTGCGAGGCCGACGCGTCCTCCCAGAAATGGGTGAGGTTGTGGACATCGAGCCCCTGTTCGCGCGTCTTCCGCACCGATTCCGCGTACTTGCCCTGGTGCCGGGGGTCCGCATACGCATCGCCCGCGATGATGACCAGCGGGTTCCTGCCCTGCTCCGCCGCCCGCCGCCGTATTCCCTCCAGAAGCTGACTCATGCCCGTGTAACTGGTGTCGTGCTCGCTGTGGATGTCGCCCTTCTTTCCGCTGAAGCGCGACCAGAGGACGATCGTCTCGCGGTCCTCGGAAACCTCGATGCCCCGGTTTCGGAGCCACTTCTCGACGGCTGCCCGGTCGGTGCCGGAGAAATGCTCGTCGTCCAGGTTCCAGGCGGCGCGGATCCGGTCGCGTATGTCTTCGTTGAAATTCTCGCCGATCCACGTCGTGCCGGATCCGACCGGAATGACGTGGGCATCGAGCTTCTTGTTGGAGAGACTCCTGCTTTCGGGGAACCTGATCCTGAACTGCTCCTGCACGACCTTCTTCCCCGCCTTCACGGAATCGGTCCGGAACAGGAGGACACGATCGGACGAGATACCGCTCCGGATGAGGAAATCCCGGATGGCGGGGCCCTTGTCCCTCGGGTCGTGCCCTTTTGCACCGCGCTCGGGTCCGGTGACGATCAGGCAGTACCGCTCGGGGTCGCCGATGAGCATGGCGGCGATGCCGAACTGGTCGCCGGTCGCGT
The DNA here is from genome assembly GCF_044767885.1 of Streptomyces sp. NPDC101194. Lineage (NCBI taxonomy): Bacteria > Bacillati > Actinomycetota > Actinomycetes > Kitasatosporales > Streptomycetaceae > Streptomyces > Streptomyces sp. NPDC101194. The sequence goes on along the minus strand of NZ_JBIWOS010000015.1, from coordinate 77,396 downwards.
AGCCGGGCATCCAGACCATGGTGGGCGGCGTGGACGGCGCGAGCGGGGCAGCCGAGGACGTCGACGGCTGAGGGTTGGGGCCGGGGCCCTGTTCGCGCTTGCCGATGTCGTTCAGATCGTCCAGCAGGCCGGGGCGGTCCCGGAGGAGATCAGCGTTGCGCTGGAGCAGGGCGCGCACCTGGACGTCCTCGATGCCCAGGTCGGCGATCCTCACCTTTGCCCCCAGGGCGAGGGTGGCGCTCACGCTCGTGTTCCCGGTGAGCAGGGGCCTGCCCTCCTTGCCGAGGCGGCGCACCTGCGCCTCCCCGACCTCGATGTCCCTGAGTCCGTGCTCGTCCAGGAACAGGGTCAGCGGGTCCGGGGTGCTCGGACCGTCGTCGCCGCTCTCGCTGATCACTCCGGTGGTCGTTTCCTCGGCAGGGCCGACCGGTGGTCTGGGCCGGGCTGTCAGGAAGTCCGAGCCGCGTCGGAACAGCGTCACCACGGGCCTGTTCCGCTCGTCGGCAAGGGAGTCCGGGTGCGAAGGGGGGTGGGTGCGGGACGTACCGTCCTCGTTCACCACGACGATCGTGATCCCGCGCCCGTCCGCGGCCAGCCGGATCGCGGTCTGCGTCGTCGCGTCGCTCCAGCGGCGCCCCTCCAGCAGATCCTTCCTGACCGATTCGGGCAGCGACCGGTCGGCCACCAGGGCGGCGGCGGTGCCCGTGGGGCTCGGGGGGAGCGCCTGGGCCAGGGCCGACCAGAAACCGTGACCGGTACCGCTGCCGGGTCCGACCGGCGCCACGAGGTCATGGATGATGCCGGAGGGGTCGGTGAGCGTCATCGCGCGGGCGTCGACGATGTGGCCCGATCGGTCCGGCTCGTCGGTGTTGCGGCGCTTCCACGGCGGAGTCGTCCAGGACGGCCGCGGCGGCGTGGATTCCTTCGGCGTGACGGAGGCCTTCGTGACCGGAGCGACCGGTGCGGGCAGCGGCAGACCGTCCCCCGCCGGGGGGACGCCGTCGAGCGCCGCCCACCGGTAGTGCTTGTCCTTGAGGAAGAGCACGATGTGCGGTGCCTCGGAGTCCGAGCCCGTGGGTGGGGCGAACTCCTGGAAGGTACCGTCGTCGCGCACGACGGTGACCCGGGCCCGGAAGGTGCGCGCCGCGAGCGCGGGCAGCAGGTCCGCGGCACCGTGGTCCCAGCCGCTGTTGTCGGCGGCGGCGCCGGGACGCCTCAACTGGGCGGCGGCGAGGGCCGCGCGCTCCTGCGGATCCGGGAGCGCCGCGTACAACGGGATCCTGCCGAGCTTCTCGAACTCCCTCCCCTCGGGGGAGTCCTGGGCGAACCGGGGCCCGCCGGACTCCAACTCCTCCTTCGTGAAGGTGTCCGGCCGGTCGGGCAGGGCGAATTTCAACAGATTGCGGTTGCGCGGGTGCTGGAGCGCGTCGGCCATGAGTGCGCGCAGTCCGGTGACGAGCGACGCCCGGTCGGTCGCCCGCACCCGGTCGCTCAGCGACCTGGGGGCGGTGTGGTGCAGCGACTCGGCCAGCGCGTGGTAGAAGCCGTCGCCGTCCTCGGGCACGTCGTTCAGGACGTAGGTCTCCCCGGTGGGGGAGACGAGCGTGGCCGGACCGAAGTCGGTACCGGCGGTCTCGTCCGTGTCCGTGTCGAAGGCCGTACCGGTGTACGTGGGGACAGCGGGGCCTGTCGGCTCCTCGGCCGCGGCGGGTGGCCGGTAGGTCACCGCCGCGGGTTCGGTCAGGCTCTCGCGCCTTTCGGCGGGCAGCCGGTGCCAGCGGGTCAGCCGGTCGGCCGCGGTCCGGATCCGATGGAACTCGGCGGCCGCCTCGTCCGCCGTGGCCAGCAGATCCGCCAGGGCGGTCACCCGCCGGTCGTGTTCGGCCACGTCGGCGGGCCGGTCGCGCAGCGCCTTCCTGGCCGCTTTCAACTTCGCGTTCAGCGCGCCGAGTTCTTCGGCGGTGGAAAGGTCGTGCGGTGAGCGGTCGCCCGTGGTGCCCGGATGCGCGAGGCCCGTGTACCCGGCCAGCGACCGGACCCTGCGGACATCGGCCCGCTCCCGTTCGAGCCGGTTGATCTCATTCCGCATCTCGGTCAGAGAGGGAATCGCGCTGATCTCGCGCCGCGCCGCCCAGTACGTCTTGTCGGCGTCGACCCAGGCATCGGTCGCCTCCTTCACCGCCGTCCAGGCGTCGGAGACCCGCTCGGGGAAGGAGTCGTCGCCGATCAGCCCGTACTGCCGTGCCACGTCCTCGCGCACCCAGGCCAGCACGTGCGTCTCGAACTCGACCGCCTGGGGGCCCGGCCGGGTGTAGCCGAACGGACCGAGGGTCCTGCCCAGCCACGCGCCGGCGGAGCTGTCCTTGAAGCTGCGCTCCACCTCGGCCACGCCCAGCCAGGCGGTGGGGATCGAGAACAGGAAGGACCGGCCTGTTCTGGGCTTCACATTGAACTGCGAGCCGGTGGCGTCGGTGGCCTTGCTGCCGGTGCCCTCACCGGCGTTGATGCCGTTCCCGGTCGGCGCGGGGCCCGTGGAACCCGCCGCCGGGGTCGCCAGGTTCGGCTGGAGCCCGAGCGTCGACGACTCGGTGCCGCCGAGCGTGATCGTGGTGTCGGACCCCTCCGTGTAGCGCTCCGGGCTCTCCATGGTGCTCTCGGGCGCCACGGTCAGAAGAGTCGCCCTGTCGAGGCGGGGCTTGGAGTACAGACGGTAGGTGCCGTTGGCGCCACCGGCGAAGGTGTTCTCGGACAGCCCGGCCACCACGTACCCGTCCTCGTCGGTGCTGTCGCCGAAGAACGCCGCGAGCTGGGTGGGCTGAAGGCCGTCGGTCACCGCCTGGGCGGCGGCCGTGCCCGGCCGGACCAGACCGGACCGGCGGGCCTTGCCCACGGCCGTGACCAGCGGCGCGCCGGTGTACTTCTCGGCGTGGGGCAGTTCGGTGCCGTACGCCTTGGCGATGGCGAGGTCCGCGGCCTGGCGCATGGTGGACGGATTGGTGACACGACGGACATGGAAACCGTTGGACGGCAGCGAGAACGGGCGGGTCGTCCCGTCGGGCTGTTTCGTCGACTGCCAGGCGGCGACGGACTCCGGGGTGACCGCGGCGGACGGCCAGAACGTGACCTCCGGGACCGGATCGACCACTTCTGGATCGCCGAGGTCATCGGGTTCGCCGAGGTCGTCAGGTCCGTCCGGTGCGTCCTCGTGCCGGATCCGGGGGGCGGACAGGCTCAGAGGTACTTGCTCGCGCAGTGTCCCCGCGTCGCCCGATTCCTCGATGCCGCTCCCGTCGCCGAAGTCGAGGACGAGCCGGATCCGGTAGGGCGTGAGGAAGTCCGCGTACGGCTCGTTCGGATAGAAGGTGAAGCCCTTCAGGCGGGTGATCGAGGTGGTGACCGAGGTCTGCTGGGACGAGTTGCCCGACTCGCTGTACGAGGGGGTGACGGCCGTGGCCTTGTCGTTCCCGGTGCGGATCCCCTCGGACACCGAGACGCCGAGCGCCTTCGACACGCCCTTGGTCTGCGCCACGTCGATCGTCTCGGCGGCGGCCAGATTGTCCTGGAACGTGGCGCTGTGGTCCAGCCCGTCGAACTTCGGCTCCCCCGGGATCAGCTCCATCCGCAGCACGGCGTCCCGGGAGCCGATCCTGACCGGTCCGAGACTCAGCCGGTGCACCCGGCCCCGTGCGGTCACCCCGGCGGGGGACGCCATCTGCTGCCGCAGCGCGAGCAACGCGCGCGGGGTGACGAGGGAACGGACCCGCTCCCGGCTCACCGAGTCGACCTTCGCCGCTTTCATTCTCCGGTCGAAGGCGCTCAACGCCCTGGTGGGGTCGAGAGAGTTGACGGGAAACGAGCCGAACGGATTGCGCCGCAGCCAATTCGGCAGGTACCAGGGCGACTTCGTGTAGAGCGGTACCTCACCGAGGCCGTCCTTGACCAGCCCCAGCCGATGTGCGGCCTTCTCCGGCACGTGGGCGAGCAGGTCGGAGCCGAACATGAGCTGCCGGCCGCGCCGGGACAGCCGGGTCAGATGCGCCAGCTTGTCCAGTGGGGCGAGGAGTCCATCAGGGGCCGAGGCGACGGCGATCTCGTGCACCGTGTCGGCGGACACCAGATACTTGCGGCTCTCGTCGTCCCGGTCGATCTCCGCCGTGACCGTGCGGTTGACGGTGTCCGCCTGTGCCCTGGCCCGCGCCCAGCGTGCCTGCAGCCCGTACGCGCCGGCGAGCGAGGGGCCCACCGGATGGCTGCGGGTGAGCGAGAAGACGCCGCTGACGGTGAAGACACGGGTGGTGACGACCGCGTGCGACACCTGGATGTCGCTGCCGATGGTCTGCTCGGTCTCGATGCTGAACGACTCCGACACGACCACCGGATTGCGTGCCTGTGTCCGGTGGACCAGTTCACCGACGCGGTTCAGATAGGGGCCCGAACCGAAGAGCCCCGTCGTGCGCGCGCCCGTCTTCGCGGACGTCTGGTCGAACGCCGACGTCAGGTACTGCGACTGGAACTGGCGCACCATGGCGTCGTGCGCCGCCGAGCCCGTGCGGGCGAAGTGCCACGAGTCGCCCGACGCCTGGGCCATCAGTTCCTCGGCGGTCCGGGCGAGTTCGTCATGGCCCGCGACGCCGATGAGCTGGTAGGGCAGATCGCCGAAGGGGCTCAGCTCGTGCCCCTCGGCCAGACCGTCCGGATCCCCGGTCAGCAGGGCCAGCGTCCGCTGATCGGACAGGGCCGTGGTGACAGGCGGTTCGACGACCGGTTCGACCGGCTCGGTGCGCGGGCTGTGCTCGTCCGGCACGTTGAGCAGGACCTGTCCGGTGATGGCCTGTCCCGCGGTGCCCCCGATGAGATCGCGGCTCTTTTCCACCTGGACGAACGGACCCGTGCCGAGAAGTCCCAGCGAGCCGATGCCCCGCAGCATGCCGCGGAACCGCCAGTAGCCGCCGCTCTTCACGGTCAGTCTCAACCGGTACCCGAACACGTGCGACGGCGAGGCACTCGCGTGCAGCGACTCGTACGAAGCCGTGGCACCCGACCCGGTGCGCCGGCCCTTCTGCCATGTCCACCGGAATCCGGCCTGTGTGGCGCCGGCGTTCATCGGCATGCCGCTGGAGTCCTTGACGGAGTCGCGCACGGCCAGGCTGACGTCGAAGCCCCCCTCCTTCGTCCAGACCACGTTCTCCGAGCCGTCGAGCCGCTCCGAGCCCGCGGCACTGGTGCGCAGAATCAGATCGTCGCGCGTTCCCACGTACTGGCGGCCGGTCAGCTCGCCGTCGATCCAGATCCATCGCTTCGCCCGCGTGGCGCGGTGCGGGTCGGTCAATCCGATCCGGATGCCCGTGGTGACCAGCGTCTCCAGCCTGCCGGCCATGCTGTGATGATTGAGCGTGTTGACGAGCGTGAGCGTGTTCTGCAGCGCGATCCGGTAGTGCGTGTTGCCGCGCCACCGGCTGTGCTCGGGGTCGCCGAAGTGCTCCAGCGGAGCGACCATGCCGGGGTACGCCTGCGCGATGGCCTCGATGGTGCGGTCCGTGAACGAGTCCAGGAAGTTCCGGTCCGGGACCGCACCCGGGTGCTCCCGGCCGTTGGACATCTCGTGCTCGTGCAGGAACGTCTCGGCGCGGCCCATCCCCAGCGTGGTGGGATTGCTGTCCGTCAGATAGGGCGGCGCGAAGGGCTCCTCGGTGTCCCGGCGCAGCGTGGACCCGTCGTCCCACCCGGCGAGCCTGCGCGCCTCCGCCCGCGTCATCCGGTCCAGGCTCCACGTGGTGATCGACTTGGTCTCGGATGTTCCGACCATGCGCACCTGCACCGTCTTCGGCACCAGATACAGATCGGTCGGCACCTTCTTGGCCCGCCCGACGGTCTTCCTGCTCCCGGAGCCGCCGAACACGACGGTGCGCGTGGCGCTGCGCCCGTACCGGCCGAAGAGCCCCGCCATGGCCCGCAGCCCGGCAGGCGGTCCGAAGAACGAGGTGATGTCGAAGCTGGGACCGAGGATCGCCTGGAGTTCCTGGCTCGTCGTGCGCGACAGGCTCCGGTCGTTCTTGATCACCTGCTGGAGGGTGTTGCGCAGCTCGGCGAGGGTCGTCTCGGAGAGCAGCAGTGCGTTGCCGGGTACCACTCGGTCGATGACGAACGCGCCCAGCGGTGTCGCGGACTTGCCCTCCTTGAACAGTGGTTGACCGGTGACCCTGCCCTTGGCCATCCGGTCCGCCAGCCGATGGAAGTTCTCGGAGCTGAAGAACCTGGTCAGTTCGGCATGGGTGGAGCTGCCCGGCTCGGCCCCCGTCACGCCGACGGCCCACTCCAGGAGCCCTTGGACGGGACCGAATCCCTCGGTGTGCACGTTCCGGTAGTCGGACGACGCGTCCAGTTCCATCGTCGGTGGGGCGTGCAGGGAGGTGCTCTTCGTCGTGAGGCTGTCGGAGATCCTGACCAGCAGACCGTGGCGGACGCCGAACGTGCTCCGTTCCGTGGATTCGTCGGGCTTGGTGAGGTCCTCGGTCCACACCTCGTACTGCACGTCGTCCAGATACAGATGTGACTCGTCGGCCAGCCGGGTCTCGACCTGGCTGAGGGTCTGGTCCTGCGTGTTGTAGTCATAGGTGCGCTGGCTGCCGATGGCGGCCCCGACCCTGCCGTAGGCGGCGGCCCCTCCGGGCGGCCCGACCGGCAGGCTCGCCGCCAACTGCCGTGCGGTGGAGACGGACTTCGTACCGCCGGTCGTGATCTGACTGCGCTGGATCTGATCGACCTTCACCGGATTGCCCTGGGGGTCGGTGAACCGCTCCCAGGCATTGTGCGGACGCTGGACGACGCGCAGGACGCGCTTGCGTCCGTCCGCGTCCTCGAAGGCCGGCGAGGTCCAGCCGTCGCCGTGGAACACCTGCGGGGTGAGGTGCAGCGCCTTGTCGAGCGTGGTGAGGGGATGTTTCGGTCCGCGTGGACCGGGCGGCAGACGCAGTCCGGTACGGCCCGCGATCTCGCCGACCGCCAGGTCGACGCCGCGCAGGGTGACGTGGCTCTGGCCGTAGGTACCACCCGAGTCGGGCTTCTCTCCGTCTCCGGTCAGATAGGTGGGGAGCTCGCTGCCGTTCTCGAAGACCACAGGGCTTCCGACGGGGGGCGGCGACGGCATGTCGGGCACCACCCGCGCCGGACGGTGGAGGTCGAGCTCGTCGGTGAAGGGGAGGGGCGTCTCGACGGACGGGGCCGGCTCGGAGGCGGGGCCGGTGTCCGAATTCTCCGGGTCCGCGTCCGAGTCGGGCTCGGGGTTCGCGACCGTCGTGGGCGCGGGGAGGGTGAGGGAGAGCAGTTCGGCGTAACGCTCCTTGAGGCCGGCGAGACCCTGCCCCCGGTCGGGCCCCGACAGGTCGCCCATTTCCATCACGGAGCCGCCGGGCGTTCCTTCCGCCGGACCGGTCCATCCGTCCGTCTGCGTGGGAGCCGTGGAGTCCACCGCAGGTGCCGCGGCCACGTCGTGGCTGATCCGGCGCAGGAGTTCGGGCGTCATCCGCCCGCCCTGGTACGGCGCCCAGAACGCGGCGCCACCGAACCGTGCCGAGTCCAGCTCGGCCAGGGACCTCAGCAGGTCGGGGTAGCGGGGGGACCGTTCGACTTCGATGCCGAACGTGCCCCGCAGCGTACGGACCAGTTGCAGGGTCCGTGTCCGGGCCCAGGGATCGAGCGGCTGCGTCCCCTCGTGCAGCCCCGCGGCGGTGGCGAGCCCGGTGAGGGTCGCGCCGGCCGGTTCGGGGTGGAAGGCCACCCACGAGCCCGGTGTGCCGTGCTCGTCGAGGTAGAGGATCGGCTCCACGCGGCCGTTCACGAGTGCGGTGCCGGCGTCCGTGGTGGGCGCGTACACGACCCGTCCGGTCAGGTTGGCCACATGCTGTGCGGCGGACAGGCCGCCGTGCGTGGGGGAGCCGCCCGTGGAGCAGGAATACAGCACGATCGGTTGTCCCTGCGGCCCGAGTTCCTGAGTACGGAGCAGGTAGCGGCCCAGCTCCTTTCCGGTGATCTGGACCTTCGTGCCGTCGGTGCGCGTCAGGGTGATCCGGGTGGGCGTGCCGTGCGCGGCGAAGAAGGAGACCTTCCGGCCCTTCCACGGCACGGTGTGGCGGTCGCGGAGGACGGCGGCCTTGTCACGCCGGTGGTCGCGGTAGGTGTCCGCGCCGACGACGGTGGGGAAACGGTTCGACCGCTGCTTCCAGTCGGTGTCCGAGTGGGAGGCGGAGCCCACCTGTTCGTTCTCGGCGTCGACCAGGAGCTGACGCACGAGATCGCTGTCGGACACCGTGCTGTCGTCCAGCCCCAGCACGGACGAGACGGGCCGGGTGACGATACGGGGCTGGGCGGGCGGCTGCGCAGTCGCGACCGGATGCGAGGTGCTGACGGCAGGAACGGATTCGATCTCGGACTCGGCGCCGCTGTCGAGCAGACTTCCGAAGGTCTCGCCGCCGAAGTCGTCATCGGAATCGGTGGTCGTGTCGTCGAGGAGGGAGGTGAAGTTCCCGAATTCTTCGTCGGACGGGGCGGGTTCGTCGTCGAGGAGGGAGGTGGAGTTCCCGAATTCTTCGTCGGACGGGGCGGGTTCGTCGTCGAGGAGGGAGGTGGAGTTCCCGAATTCTTCGTCGGACGGGGCGGGTTCGTCGTCCAGCAGCGAGCCGAAGTGCCCGAATTCCTCGTCGGAATCGGAGGCGGTCTGCACCGGGGTGGCCGTCGACGTCACCTGCACCGGGGTCGGCGACTCCATGAGCGCGGGAGTGGCCGTCGACGTCTTGTTCCGCTGGTTCTGGTCCTGGGGGCGTGTCGGTGCCTGGGACCGGACCGGGGGCCGGAGGGTCTCCCGGGACTCCGTGACCACCGGGGACGGCGCCGTGGTTCGTTTCGGCCGCACGGGTACGGGCAATGGCTGACGGCTTGTCAGAACGCCCCGGAGTGCCTGGAGCGTCTGATCGTTGTACGGGTCGCGAGCCCTGGACTTCAGATCCCGGTAGTACGCGTACAGCGCCGAACCCGGATCGCGCATGTCCCTGAGGGCATCGGCGATGACGGCCGTCTGCCGGGCACTCGGAGTCACCGAGTACCCCGCGGTCTCCTCGCGCACGGATTCGAGATGCTGTTCGTGCCGTGCCCGTACCGAGGTCCGCAGCCGCTCCGCCTGGGCGGGCGTGATGTGGATCGGCGGGGGCGGGGTCGCCGTGCGCTTGTCCACGGCCTCGTACGTCAGCATGGCGTCGAGGCCATTGGAACCCCGCAGGATCTCGGCGACCTGGGCCGGTTCGAGGACGTCGTACCTGCGTTTCCGGTCGGGGTTCCTGGACCCGTCGTCCCTGGCGAGAAGCCGGGCCATCTCGTCCTGGGTCAGCTTCAGGTTCGCCGAGCCGTCCTCGGCCGGCGGCAGGGCCCTGAGAACCGACAGGGCGGTCTCCGTACGTTCGGCCCGTGGCCAGCCGTCCGTGAATTCGAGCTCCTCTCCCCACTCGGTGTAGTGAGTGACCGCGTCGGTGACCTTCTGCAGGCGGTCCGCCTGATCCTGTTCGGAGGAGTCGTAGGGGGTGTGCTTGGTGACCGCCGAGAGGTACGGGCGCCCGAGAAGCTGCATCAGGTTGCTGGTGTTGGCACCCTCGACGACGGCCGGCAGGTCGCCCAGCTGGAAGATCTGCCGGAAGACGTCCTGGGGCAGCTTGTCTCCGTCCACGACGAGGACGTGGTCCGGATCGAGACCGCTGAGCTTCTCGCCCAGACGCTCATCACCCAGTGTCGTGGTGTGCAGCCAGTTCTGCTCGTACTTCCTGGCGCCCTCCACCGCCACCGCGCCGAACGTCAGGATCACCGACGGCTTGCCCAGCCGGGCGTCGTGGATGCCCTGTGCCAAGGAGCTGAGCGACGAGGCACGCGCCTGCGGTTCCAGGTTGTGCAGCCCGTACACCGGCATCAGGTCGACGGTGCCGTTGCGGACGGCCTCGGCCACGGCCTTGAGCCCCGCCGCGCGCCGCGGGGGAGCGATGTCCTCGTGCCGGTCGATCAGCCGGTTCAGTTCCTCGCCGGTCAACAGCGGCGTGTGGAAGTTGAACAGCGCCTTCGCCGGTATCGTCCGGTCCGGTGCGCTGTCGGTGTCCGCGTCGCTCCCGCTCAGTTCCAGATCCGTCACCGTGACCGACGACGTGGCGTCCTGCCGGGAGTACAGGAGCCGGTGCGAGGTCTCCCAGGCGTACGGCTTCAGAACGACGGCCCGGTCCGTGTCCATGAAGTCGAGGAACTTGCGGGCGACGTCCGGTTCGCCGGAGAGACGGTCGCTCGCCGCCACGAGGACGAGCCGCCTGTCACCGGTCCGGGGACCGGATCCGGCGGAGTGGGACGGGAACGGGGTGATCTGCGTGTCATGGCTGAGGTCGAAGGTGCCCGTGAGCCATCGGACACGCTGCTTGAGGTCCTCGTCGAGCAGCAGTTCCAGCCGCTTCTGGACGCCGGCGTCGGCGACGGCCGTGATGGGGCCGGTGTATCCGAGCGCGTCGAGGGAGTCCATCAGCATGGTCGCGGCGGCCTGGTGGCCGAAGTTGGCGGCGTCGTCCACGTAGATGACGACGCCCTCGTCCAGTTCATGGAGTTGGTTGAGCAGGTCCCTGCGCAGGTTGACCTCGTCCAGCGTGGGAGGCGGTGTGCCGCGCTCCTCGCCGATCCGGTCGAGCAGGCGCTGCTGCTCGTCGGTGAGGGAGAGGATGTCCTGACCCGCGTCATCGGGAGAGCTGTCGAAGAACTGCTTCCACACCTCGTGCTCAGGGGACGGTGAGGCATGCCCGGAGGACGAGGAGAGGCTGCTCGGGCCCTGGTGGGAGGACGGGGTGGTCTCCCCCTGGGTGAGGACATCGCTGCTGGACTCGGTGTCGGCGTCCGTGTCGGTGTCGCGGGCGGTCTCGTCGGTGCTGCCGGCGTTGTCGTTCCGGCTGTCGTTCTCGTTGTCGTCGTTGCCTTCGTCCACGACGTGGTCGGGCCGGGCTTCGCGTTGATGCCCGCTGTTGTGAGCGGTTTCGGGCCCCCCGGTGGAACCGGGTTGCTGGACGGACGCGGGGTCGTGCTCGGTCGCCTGCTCGGTCTCGTGCTCGCTGTTCTTCTCCGGGGGAGTGTCCGTTTCGGGACGGTCGAACGTGTTCGGATCCGGCGAGTGCTGCGTGGAACTCGTCGGTGGGCGCGTCGAGCCGCCTGGGCCCCCCGGGGCCGGGACGGGGGAGCTACCGTTCTTCTCCTCGTCGTGCCGGTCGTTCTCGCCGTCCGGGTCCGTGCCGAGGTCATGGAACGGATCGGACACGGTGGTGGTCTTCGACGCCGCGCCCGTGCCGCTGCCCGTGCCCGCACCCGTGCCCGCGCCCGTGCCCGCGCCCGTGCCCGCGCCCGTGCCGGTTTTCGTACTCGTCCCGGCTCCGGATCCGCTCCCCGTGCCGTCGGTCGAGTCCCCACCGCTCGACGTATTCACCTTCATCCCGGTGAAGTTGTTCTTCACCCAGGTTCCTGGCCTGGACGCGCCGTGGCTGAGCGTCGATTCCGCCTTGCTGCTGATTCCGGAACCGAGGAACGTGTCCCAGGTCGTGGTCCAGTTCCCGGTCGTGAGCCCGCCCGCCACGACCTCCGCGACGGACTCCGAGCCACCGGAGACCAGGAAATCCTTGGCGTCGTTCAGCGCGATGTTGCCCCAGTTCTTCGTCCGGGTCGGCGCGGGAGCCTTGTCGGTCACGTCCTTGGCAAGGTTCTTGACCGGGACCGGCCCCGCTCCCGTGACGTTCTTGAGGAGTTTCCCGAGCCCGGACGAGAACGCGCCGTGAAAGAACCCCGCGAAGCCGCCGAAGACGCCGTCCTGTGCGATGGCCTTCCAGTCGAACCCTTTGGGCCGTCGCCCGTCGGGCCCCGCCACCATCATGGCGAGGCGTACCGCGAACGTCTGGAACGCCTCCTCGAACGCCTCGCTCAGGCTCGGCATCAGATGCGTACGCTTCAGCAGTGTGTCCAGGACCGTGAGCAGCACCACCCGGCTGCGGGCCTTCGCCACGGCGGCGTCGCTCGCCGAGGTTCCCGCGGAGAAGAACGACATCACGAAGATGATCAGCAGCTCGATCAACAGCCGGATCAGTTCGGCGATGATCTGCCACTTGGACTCGGTGATGTTCATCGACGTCTCGGTGCGCCCGTCGCCGATGTTCTTCAACTGGTCCGAGAAGTCGCGCAGATGGTTGGTTCCACCGTTGTCGATGAAGAGCTTCATCGACTGCAGATAGTGCGCACCGACCTGGGGCGGCAGCGACCGGCTGATCCCCACGACCGACTGCTCGATGTCGGAGGACAGGTCCGTGAGGCGGTCCGCGAGCCGGTGGTACGGACGCCGACTCGCGTACGCGAGATCCTCGTCCGCCTGGAGCAGCCGTTCACCGATGAGCACGAACAGAAGGTTGTTCAGCTCGGGCGACGCCTTGATCGACATGGGGCCGTGCTCTCCGACTCAGCGCTTGCCGCTGTTGGTGGGGCCGATCCTGTGATCCCGGATGGCGTCCAGGATGTTGTTCTGGTTGGACTGGATCGAGGTCAGGTTGACCGACGTCCCGTGAGCCACCCCGTGCACCGCGTCGGACAGGGCGATCGCCGTTTCGGTACTGCTCTCCCGCTCCTTCTGTTCCTGCGGGATGACCTCCCGGGCGAAACTGTCGTCCTGACCGGGCCAGTCACGCGTCGCACGCACATCGGCGACGAAGTCGTCGACCATCGACCCGATCGACGTACTGATCGAGAACATCTGCCGCAGACCGGCCTGGATCCGGGCCGGCTCGGCGAAATAGGCGTCGCTCATGCCGCGTTCAGCGCTCCTCGTCCTCGTCGATCTCGTCACGCAGTCGGTTCCCCGAGGCCTGCTGGGCCGGGTCGTCCGGATCCTGGAGCACCTCCGGCCCGAAGATCTTCGCCCAGTCGATGTCCACGCCGGTGAGCTCGGGTACCTCGGTACTCGGCCGGGTGAACGGTTCGAAGGTCTCCATCACCTGCCGGGCGATCTCCGTACGAGCCCGTCCGAACGCCTCCAGCACCGAACCGGACAGCTCGCCGGGAGACATCGTCCGGTACTTCCCGTCCAGGAAGCGCAGATCGGTCAGCTCGCCCTGGGACCCCACGGTCACCTCGACCGACCGGTCCGCCGAGCGCACGGTGCGCGTCGCCCGCCGCAGTTCGGCCTCGGCCTTCGCCACCCCCTTCTGGGTGGCCTCCAGTTCGGCCATCGCCGTGGCCAGTCGGGCCTCCACGGACCGGGCGTAGGGCGAGACCTCGCCGTGCCCCGCCGAGGAGCCCTCCGCCGACTCGTTCATCGCGCCGCTCACCGTCCGATCACCGTGGGCGTGCCGCCCTCCTCGGTACCCCATACGTCCTCGTCCTCGGCCACCCAGTGCACCCGGTCGCGCTCACCGCTGCCGGTCGCCTGCCCGCCCTGGGTGCCGCCCGTCACACCGCCGGTGACCGCCGTGGAAGCGGTGGCCGTGCGGACCCGACGAGGGCTCCGGTCCCGATCGGTGCCGCGCCGTCCGTCCCCGGTACGGCCGGAGCCGCCGCGCGTACCGCCGCCGCTCTCCGTCAGGACATTGCGCACGCGTTCCCCCGACGATCCGCCGGCCTGCCCACCGGCACCCATCCCGCCCATCCCGCCCATGCCTCCCATGCCGCCCATCGGCATGGGATTGAGGGGCGTGGTGCCGGCCGGGTCGGAGCCCGTGCCCGAAGCGCCCGTGCCCGGTGCGCCGAGAGCCTCGGCGCTGTTGGCACCGGGCGGCGCGCCGAGCGTGCCTCCGGGTCGGAAGGTGCTGTCGTACTCCTCGTAGTCGCCCCCGCCCGCGGCGTGACCGCCACCGGATGTCCGGCCACCGCCGGACGACGAGGTGTTCAACGAGGTGTGGTCGGCCCCGCCGAAGGAGTTGAGATCCCGGTGGAGGTTCCCGCCGAGGTCCCGGTCGAGCTCCCGGTCGAGCTCCCGGTTCAGGTCGCGGTTGAGGTCCCGGTTGAGGTCCCGGTTCAGGTCGCGGTTCAGGTCGCGGTCGAGATCGCTGTGCGTCGGCGGTGGCGTGAGGTGGGTGTTGCGGTCCGGCGGCCACTGGAGACCGGTCCCCGACCCGTTCAGATCGGCGACCGTCTCCTTGCCGTTCCGGTCGATGTTCGTGACCTTGCCGGTGTCCGGATCGACGGTCTGCCGGCTGCCGTCCGCGAACGTCGTGGTGAGCGTTCCGTCCTTGTTCCGTCTGGTGACGCTGCCGTCCGGATTGGTCACGCTCTGACCGGGGTTGAGGTCCTGCACCGTGGTCTTGCCCTGCGCGGGGGTGATCGTGTACTTCCCGGTCCTCGGGTCGTACACGGACCGGCCACCGTTCGGGTACGTGGTGACCAGGTTGCCGTTCCTGTCGAGGGAGGTGACCCCGCCGCCCGGCCCCTGGACCGAGCCGTTGGACATGGTGGGCGGGGGGACCAGGGGGTTCAGCGGACCGGTCTGTGTCGAGTCCCCGCCACCGTTCGTGAGGTTGTTGTTCAGGTCCTTGGTCAGGTCCTCGGCCAGGTTCTTGCCGGTGTTCCCGTCCGGGCCCTTCTCCCCGTTCCCGTTGAGGTCCTTCGTCTCGCTGTCGGAATTGCCCAGCAGATCGTTCAGCCCGCCCGGTCCGCCCCCGTCGCCCAGGTTGTTGAGGGTGTCGGTGACACCCTTGCCCATGTCCCCGATGCCCTTGTTGAGGTCCTGCAGCGTCTTGTTGAGATCATCGCTGTGTTTGTCCGCCTCCTCCTTGGCCTTCTCCGTCTGTTCCTTGGTGTAGAACTCCGTCAGCGAATTGGTGTTCTTGGTGGTGAGTTCCGATTCGAACGGTGTGGCGGCGTCGATCCAGGAGTTGTTGAGATCGGACAGCACCTGCTGCGCGGTGCCGTTCAGGCCCAGTTCCAGCCCGGGAAGTTCCGGATGGGGGGCGTCGATGAACTGGTTCCAGCGCTTGACGGCCTCCTCGCCCACCTTGGCCCAGTTCTGGATGTCGTTCAGATTGCCGTAGCTCGGATGCGGCTCCTGGAAGCCCGGCTTGGTGGAGTACGACGTGCTGTAGCTCTCCTTGCCGGTCTGGCGGGTGGTCACCGAGATGTACGGAATGTTGTTCTGGTTCAGCCACTCCAGGATCTCGTTCAGGGTCTGGATCAGGAAGTGGTGCGGGTCGTGCTCCTTCTGCGCCATCCAGGTGTCCCACGCGGTCCACATGGTCTGCGCCTTGCTCAGCAGGGTCTGCTGGGCCTGCATCAGGTGGTTGGAGTGGTTGGACTTCGGTGTGTACGCGGGGTCGCCGATGGGGGAGAACGTCTGGTCCGCACCGAGCTGCTGCACGTAGTTGTCGTAGTTCCCGTGCAGTTGGTGCACCAACTGCCAGAAAATACCCGCGGCTTGACCCTTCCAGGCCGACTGCTCGCTGCCCAGGGACTTCTCCCAGCCGTCCAGGGTCCGCGCCTGGTCCACGAAGAACTGGGCGGCTCGGTCGAAGGCCTGGGCGGTCTGCTGGAACGAATTGAGGTCCACCGAGTCGGCGTCGGGGACCGTCGCCCCGTTGTACGAGGTACCGCGCGTCGTCTTCGACGTGATGAGGGCGTCCAGGGCCGCACCGGGGCCGCCCATGTACTGGCCCAGCGGGCCGATGTCGAAGTCGTCGCCGTACTTGCCCTTGTACTTCCCCCCGGACAGCGACTCATGAGCGTCCAGTCCGCGGCTGCGGCCGTTCTCCGACATGAAGGAACCGATGAAGACCAGCCGTGCGTGGTACATCTCCACGTTGCCGTTGGCGTTGGAGTAGAAGTACAGGTCGTAGTCCTGTCCCTCACTCTTCAGCGACCCCTGCTTCGCCGCGTCCACGACCGACTGGACGGAGATCTTGTCCAGGCTCATCTTGAACAGCGGGCTCTTCTCCTTGCTGCTCAGGCCGGTGAACAGACCCTTGCGGCTGGGCATCGGATAGCCGGTGAGCTTCGTGACGCCCTGTCCCCAGTAGTCGTCGGCGTCGTAGGCGGGGGAGGTCGGGGTCGACATGCGGAACGCTCCGGGGCGAAGAAGGGGATCGGGGCGGGCGGGAGAGGACGCGGACGGGTCGGCCCGGGCCGGGAGCGGCCCGGGCGGATCGCCGGAGCGGACCGTCCCCGTGCGGGGACGGTCGGGTCAGGTGCCGGTCTTGGTGGTCGGACCGAGCTCCTTGTCCACGTCCGAGAAGATGTCGAGCAGTGAGGCACCGTCGATCGACTCGAGGCTCTTGCCCTGGGTGTCGAGCAGCTTCTTGATCGTCTCCTGCAGATCGAGCTCGATGTGCTTGAAGAGCGTGTGCTGGCTCTCGAAGACTCCGTCGACCGAGCCGGCCGCCTTCTTGACCGCCGTGACGAGGGACTGCCCGTGCACGACGTCGTCCTTGCCCATCAGGCCGATCGCCAGCGCCGGATCCTGCTGGAGGTGCTGGGGGTCCGTACGGCCGTCGAGAATGCTCTTGAGCGCCTTGATCCCGGCGTTCGAGTCCTTGCGGATGTCGTCCAGCGCCTTGATGAATTCCGCGACGTCATGGTCGGTGAACGTCTTCAGTGTCTTGCCGTCGAGATGAGTCAGGTCGGCCATCGGTGGCTCCCGCTCAGCGACCGATGGTGATCTCGGACCACATCTGCGACAGCGAGTTCTCGCTGTACTTGTAGTTGCCCGAGATGTCGGACAGCAGAGCCGCGTGCGAGTTGAGCAGCGTCTCCATGTTCTTCACCGCCTGGTCCCAGGCGGCCTGCTTCTGCCGGTAGACGTCGGCGTCGGAGCCGTACCACGTCTTGCGCAGCTCGCCGAGCTCCGCCTCCAGCGACGCAAGGGTCCGGGCGATCGCCTGGGTCTGGCGGACCATGTCGTCGCCGGCGTTGTTCATGTGGCCGTAGTCGACCAGGATGTAACCGTCGGTCAGGTTCTCGGACATCGGGGGAGACCTCGCTTCGCTGCCTGGGAAGGTGCCTCGCCGCCGGTGACGACGAGGAGTGCCGGACGACCGGCGGACGGAACGACGGGACACGCGGTCCGCGGTCACGCCGTTCGGCGCGGCGGGCTACGCCATCAGGTCGTCGAACGCCTTCTGCGAGGCGCTGTACGCCTGGTTGATCGCGTCGTTGGAGGACCCCTGCGTCCTGCCGTGCTCCACCAGGCTCGTGTTGAGCTTGTCGACCATGTCTTCCAGGTTCTTCAGGATGATGTTGACCTGGTCGTCCCACTGCTTGAGCAGGGCGCCGTACTGGCCGCCGTCGCTGCCCTGGTAGCCCTTGCTCAGGTTGTTGCGGGTGTCGTCGACGTCCTGCCGGGACTTGAGAATCCCGCTGTAGGCCGCCTCGAGGGCCTGAATGCCGTTCCGCGTCGAACTCTCGCTCGACTGCTGGAGGTTGCCGCCCGGCCCCGTCTGCGCGCCTTCGTCTGCCACGGTGTCTCCCATGCCTCAAGTGCTGGATGTTCGGGATCCTATGATCAGATCCGTGGTGTACTCAATGATCCTCGATGGCATCTGAGCTTTTCCTGAGGAACCATCAAGTTCTTTTACTCGACGGCAATGTGCCGTTGTCCGCACGGCCGCCCTCGTTCGCGTCCGATGCCGGGCACGCCGGCGCAGTCGTGCCCGTACCGCGTCCCGCCGCGGCCGCCTCCGGGCTCAGATCGGGTCCGGACGGCAGCATGGCCAGGAGCGGCGACGGAAGCGCCTGCGGGGTGGCGCCGTCGTACCCCAGCGCCTTCTGCGCGGCCTGGGACAGGAGCCGGTACTTCACCCCGTTGTCGGCGACGAAGTAGGTGGTTGCGCCGATATCGGTGCCGCCCGCGCCGAGCGCCTTGACCAGCGCGCCGTGACCGGGGCGCACGGCCGTCGCGTCCACCGGCAGACAGGCCGGGGTGATCTCCTCCGGCGACGCGGCGGAGACAGGGGGGAGCGCGGTGAGCGGAACCAGCGCGCCGGTCACCCGGGTGCCGTTCCCGTGGTCGGGCCGCACCCGTGCACAGGCCGCCCACCCCGCCGGCACGGTCTCGGCACGCGGCGGCGTCCCGGGCAGCCCGGCCGGGACGGGCTCGCTGCCCTCCGCGCCCGGCGCCAGGCGGGCCTTCACCTCGGCCGCACCGATCACCGTCGCGGCGGGCGCCGCCCCGCCGTACGCGGAGTCCCTGGTCGCGGCATCACCGAGCACCAGTGCGGCTCCGGTCTCCGTCAACGGGACCAGCCCCTCCTTGCGCAGCAGGTAGTACTGGCGCGCAGCCCCCGGTGTGCGCGACTGGAAGACCTGCCCCAGCTTCGACGGACGCCCGCCCAGCGAAGGACCGGCACCGCCACGGCCGGGCACGGCCGGCGGCACCAGATCCGGTCCCCGCACCAACGCGTCCAGGAACGCGGCGGACACCGGCCGGGGCGTCACCGACCCGTACCCCAGCGACACCGCGGCGCCCGCGCCGCGGTCCAGCCGCAGCCGACTGCCCTGCCAGACCAGATACCGCGCCCGGTCCGGCCCCGACACCACCAGGCCCTGCCCCGCGCCCATCCCACGTCCGTCCATCGGCGCACCGGCCACCAGCGCAGTGAACGCGCCGCCGGAACCCCCCGCGCCGCCGGCACCGCCGGCAGTCCCCGCGCCCGCCTCCGAAGCGAGCACCGAGCAGACCTGCCACGGATCCTTCTCCAGGTCCCGTACACCCGGGACGGAGTCGGGGGCGCCGGGTATGCCGACCGGGGCGCCCACCGCGGTGCCCTTCAACGACGCCGTGCTCACGTCCTCGGACTTCAACTTCCCCTCGCCGACCAGCAGCGCGGAGGCGTAGTTGCGCACCGGACGCAGCCGGCCCCCCACGTACACGTAACGGGCCCCCGTCTCCCGGTTCACCACCAGCGTTCCCGAGGCCCGCCACGCGTCGTCGCCCCCCGGGGACATGAAGCCGTACACCAGCGAACCGGCCGCCACCAGCGCCGTGATCACCACACCGATCAGCACCCCCCGGGTGGTCCGCCCCAGCGGGCTCTCCGGGGCGTCCGGATCGGCCAGCAGCATCCCCGAGGTCAGCCGGCCCATCACGAAGGTGTGCGCCTGGACCTGGTCACGCTTGGACTGCATGTCGCATACCTTCCGGGTCAGCCGTTGATCGCCCGGAGCGCGGCGAAGACGCCGAGCACCCAGAGCGCGAGCGGCAGCAGGCTGATCGCCAGTGCCGAGTGCAGCAATTCGGCCGCGCGGCCCCAGTACGGCACCAGACGACGGCCGGGCACCGTCCAGGACACGATCGCCAGGAGTGCGGTGAACGCCACGAGCCCCGCGACCAGCAGCGGCCGTTCATCCGGGGTCAGCGACGCCGCCGACGCGACGGTCAGCAGCAACGCACCCCAGACACCGGGCAGCAGCAGCGCGAGGCGCTGTGGCACATTGACCATGCCGCGCCCGTGCAACAGCAGCAGCAGCGAGAGCACCGAGGCGGTCAGGGTCTCCGGCAGGTTCGGGTCGTCGGCCAGCACCACGAGGCACGCCGCGCAGATGGCGCCCGCCGCACCGTACAGGGCGGTCATCCAGCCGCTCGCCAGCTCGGTACGGCTGGTCACCTCGCCGCCGGCGTACGGCTCGATGCCCTCCTGCAACTGCTGGGGGTTGGTCGGCAGCGCGGGCATCCGCATCCCCGCCAGCTTGAAGGCCAGAGCCGGTACGAAGCCGCCCAGCACCACGGCCAGCGCGGCGAGCACCGTCGCCGCTCCGTCCATCGTCAGGCCCGCGGGGCCGGCGAGCGCCCCGCCCAGCGCGACGGCGCACCAGAACACCGCCGTCGCCAGGAAGAACGGCACGGACACGGCCGCGAGGGCGAGCCCGAGCACCGCACCGCCCGCCCCGGCCGCCCCCGCGGCCAGCAGCCGGGCGCCGAGCACCTCATGCACGTCCGGGCCGCTCAGATCGCCGCCCGGCAGCAGCCAGCCGGCCAGCGCCAGATACGGACTCGCCATCGCCCCGAGCACCGACGCGGCGGCCGCGTCGCCCACCGCGCGACTGGCCGAGGCGGCCCCGGCCAGCAGCAGCGCACCCACCGCGCCCGCTCCGGCGGCGCGGACGCCGACCGGGCCGCCGGGCCAGGCCAGCAGCGCGAGTCCGGTCAGCAGGGTCAGCACGCACAGGGCGCGCAGCAGCCGTCTGCTGGAGTCGGCGCTCCAGCCGTGGAGCCGGTCGCGCACCACACTGGCGATGCCGTCGACCAGGTCGTCCAGGCGGACTTCGGGAAGGGCATCGGTGTGCGGGCGCAGGTACAGCACCTCACCGTCCTTGAGATCGAGGGTCTCCAGGGTTCCCTCGTCGTCCAGGGCGGGGCCGCCCAGCCGTTGCAGCACCCAGCCGCTGTGGTCCAGGCCGGTCTCCTCCAGTTCCTCACCCGCGTAACGCAGCACGGTGGGAAGGAGATCGGCCACCGGCACGTCGGCGGGCACCGCAAGGTCGATGGTCTTTTCGGGGGCACGTATGGTGAGGCGGCACAGGCCCGCCACGGAGCTGTCGGTCACGGTGAGGGCTCGCGTTCTCGGGGACTTGTCGGATGCGACGTGGACGCGCTTGGCGATCGGATGCAGACTACTGATCATCATCCGGACCGTTGTCAACGGACCTCTCCGCAGTCCCTGTTGGTCCGGAACCGTCCGGCTTGTGCGCCTGTCGGCGCCCCCGTGTGCCCGTGCCGGCCCCGGTCCACCCGTCACGGCGGGCGGTTCGCCGCCGTTCCGCGGCCCGTCGTCGCCGTCGTCGAAGGAGTCTGTTCGTTGAGTGTGGTCCTCTTCCGCCGCCCAGCCCGCCGTCGCGGCCCGGACATGCCCGAAGGAGAGCTGAACCTCCAGGAGCCACCGACGCTGCCGGAGACGGTTCCCGACTCCTCGGCGATCTGGACGTATCTGCCGATGGCCATGATGTCGGTGTCCATGATGCTGATGTTCATGCGTCCGGGCGGCGGCAGCAGTGTCTTCACGTACCTGGCGCTCGGCATGATGGTCACCGCGTCGGCCGCCATGCTCATCGGCCAGGTGATGCGCAAGGGCGGCGAGCGCAAGCAGCGGCTGCGCGGCGAACGTCGCGACTACCTGCGCTATCTCTCGCAGATCAGGCGGCGGGTCCACGAGGCGGTCGCCGACCAGCAGCAGGCCCTCGCCTGGCGGCACCCCGAGCCCCGGGTGCTGCGCACCATGGTCCGCTCCACCCGGCTCTGGGAACGCCGCACCGCCGACGACGACTTCGCCGAGGTACGGATAGCCGTCGGCGACCAGCAGCTCGCGTTGCGCCTCACCCCGACATCGACCAAGCCGGTCGAGGACCTCGAACCGCTCTGCGCCCACGCGCTGCGCCGGTTCATCAAGGCGTACGGAATCGTTCCCGAGCAGCCCACGGGGCTCTATCTGCGTTCCTGGACCCGGATCCTGTTCCGCGGTGACGACAAGGCCGTCCGCGACACCGTCCGCGCGGTCCTGTCTCAACTGGCCTTCTTCCACCCGCCGGAGGAGCTCTGGATCGCCCTGTGCGTCGCCGACGAGCGGCGCGCCGAATGGGAATGGGTGAAATGGCTCCCGCACAGCCAGCACGCCCAGGAGCAGGACGGCGCGGGCCCCTCCCGGATGGTCGCTTCGACCTTCCGTGACCTGGAGGACCTGCTCGGCGCCGAGTTCTCCGAGCGGCCCGCCTTCGACCCCGAGGCCGTACCCGGCCGCGACGAACCCTTCACCGTGATCGTCGTCGACGGCACCACCGTGCCCGCGGGCCACCGCCTGGACGGCCCCGGTCTGCGCAACGCCGTCGTTCTCGACCTCTCCGGAGCCCTCAGCTGGCGTCCCGGGCGCACCACGCTGCGCCTCGACGTCCAGCCCGACAGCCTGCACCTCGTCCGCACCGACCGCAGCCGCAAGGAGCAGACCACCCTGCTCGGCCGTCCCGACGCCATGGGCCCCGGCTCCGCCGAGGCGCTGGCCAGGCTGCTCGCCCCGTACCGGATGAGTCTGTCCTCGGACGCCGCCCAGCCGCTGGACACCGACGTCGAACTCACCACCCTGCTCGGCATCCCCGATCTGTACCGGCACGACCCCGCCACCCTCTGGGAACGCTCCACCGGCGCCGCCCGGCTGCGTGTCCCGGTCGCGGTCGGCGCCGACGGAGTGCCGGTGGAGCTGGACATCAAGGAGTCCGCGCAGGGCGGCATGGGCCCGCACGGCATGCTGATCGGCGCCACCGGATCCGGCAAGAGCGAGCTCTTGCGCACCCTGGTGCTCGGGCTCGCCCTCACGAACTCCTCCGAAACACTCAACTTCATCCTGGTGGACTTCAAGGGCGGCGCCACCTTCCTCGGCCTCGACGAACTCCCGCACACCTCAGCGGTGATCACCAACCTGGCCGACGAAGTCGCGCTCGTGGAACGCATGCAGGACGCCCTGCACGGTGAACTCGTCCGACGCCAGGAGCTGCTGCGCAGCGCCGGCAACCACACCTCCGCGCTGGAGTACGAGAAGGCCCGAGCGGCCGGGGCCGACCTGGCACCGCTCCCCAGCCTCTTCGTCGTCGTCGACGAGTTCAGTGAACTGCTCTCCGCGCATCGCGAGTTCATGGACCTCTTCGTGATGATCGGCCGGCTCGGCCGTTCGCTCGGCGTCCATCTGCTGCTCGCCTCCCAGCGTCTGGACGAAGGACGCATGCACCAGTTGGAGAGCCACCTCTCCTACCGGGTGGGGCTGCGGACCTTCTCCGCGATGGAGTCACGTGGTGTGCTCGGTGTCCCCGACGCCTATCAGCTGCCGTCCCAGCCCGGCAGCGGCTTCCTCAAGAGCGGTGTCGACGCGCTGACCCGGTTCCGGGCCGCCTACGTCTCCGGTCCGTACCGCAAGCGGCGCGGCGCCGCCGTCCAGGCCAGGGTCGCCAGCCAGGTCATGCCCTGGACCACCGACTGGGTGGTTCCCCGGGCCCCCGCGCGGACGCCCGATCCCGAACCCGCCGCCTCGGCCGAGGAGTCCGGCAACGGCGACACCCTGCTCTCCGTCGCCCTGGACCGGCTGCGCGCCTCCGGGCCGCCCGCACACCAGGTGTGGCTGCCGCCGCTGGACCTGCCGCCCGCCCTGGACCTGCTGCTGCCGTCCCCCGAGCCCGACCCGGTCCGCGGCCTCACCCCGGCGGGAACACGGGGACCGGGCGCGCTCAAGGTGCCACTGGGGCTGGTGGACATGCCGTTCGAGCAGCGCCGCGACCCGCTGATGGTGGATCTCTCCGCGTCCGGCGGTCACGTCGCGATCGCGGGTGGCTCGCAGAGCGGCAAGTCGACCGTCGTAAGGACTCTGCTCAGCGCGCTCGCTCTCACCCACACCCCGCGCGAAGTGCAGTTCTACTGCCTGGACTTCGGTGGCGGCGCACTGTCCGCGCTGTCCCGGCTCCCGCACGTCGGCGGTGTCGCGGGCAGGCTCGACACCGAACGGATCAGCCGTACGGTGGCCGAGGTCACCGGCGTGCTCAACGAGCGCGAGCAGTTCTTCCAGGACAACGGCATCGACTCGATGGCCTCCTACCGGCGCCGCCGCGCCGCCGGGGAGTTCGCCGACGAGCCCCACGGTGATGTCTTCCTGGTCGTCGACGGCTGGTCCACGGTCAAGCAGGACTTCGACTCGCTGATCCCCACCTTCCACCAGATCGCCGCCCGCGGCCTCAACTACGGCGTCCACCTCGTCGTCACCACCGCCCGCTGGATCGAGCTGCCCGCCCAGGTCCGTGACCAGTCCCTGACCCGTCTCGAACTCAGGCTCGGCGACCCGATGGACTCGATGATCGACATCCGCAAGGCGGCCACCGTGCCCCGCGGCGCCGGGCGCGGACTCACCACGGACGGCAAGCTCCACTTCCTGACCGCCCTACCCCGCATCGACGGCAGCGACAGCGCCGACGACCTCGCCGAGGGAGTCGCGGACCTGGTCGACCGGATCGCCGGACACTGGCAGGGGCCGCCGGCGCCGCCGGTACGGATGCTGCCGCACCGTCTCCCGGCCGCGGAGCTCCCGGAGCCGGAGCGCACCGAGGGGCTGCGCGTCCCGCTCGGCCTGGACGAGGAGACCCTCTCGCCCGTCTGGCACGACTTCGGCCGCACGCCGCACCTGATCGGCGTGGGCGACAGCGAGAGCGGCAAGACCAATCTGCTGCGCCTGCTGGTCCGTGCCGTCACCGCGCGGTACACCGCGGCCGAGGCACGCATCCTGGTGGTCGACTACCGGCGCGAACTCGTCGACGCCGTACCCGAGGAGTACCGCCTCGGACACGTCGTCGCGGTCGACTCCCTGCGCGAACTGGTCGGCGGCGCGGCCCGCGCCATCAAGACCAGGCTCCCCGGTCCGGACATCGCCCCGTCCCGGATGCGGCAGTGCGACTGGTGGACCGGCCCGCGGCTGTTCGTCCTGGTCGACGACTACGACATGGTCGGTGGCACCGGGTCCTACGACCATCCGTTCGCCCCGCTCCTGGACCATCTCGCGCTCGGCTACGAGGTCGGTCTGCACGTGATCGCCGTGCGCTCGGCGACCGGCGCGGGCCGTGGTCTCAACGACCAGTTGCTGCGCCGCCTGGACGAGGTCAACACGCCCGGGATGCTGCTGTCCTGCCCGCCGTCGGAGGGCTATGTGTTCGGCAACGTGAAGCCGCGCAACCTGCCGCCGGGCCGGGCTCAGTACATCGTCCGGCGCAAGGCCGCCCTCGTGCAGACCGCACTGGCGGACGAGCCCGGGGCGCCGCCTACGGGCTGATCCGGCCCGATCCGTACGGAGGGACGAAGGGCCCCGGGGTGACGCACCCCGGGGCCCTGCGTCCCTCCGTACGGTCGCTCAGTCGCTCAGTCGCTCAGTCGCTCAGTCGCCCGGCGTACCGGTCCCCGCCCCGGCCGCCGGACGACGGGTCGCGGGACGCCAGCCGCGCGAACGGCCGCGCGGCACGACCAGCGCGGCCCAGGCGACCAGCAGTGCGAGGGAGCCACCGGCCACCGTGATCCACACCGCCCTGCGGGTGGCGCCCTCGCTGCCGTTCCCCGGCGGCAGCACCACGGAGTCGTCCCGCTCGGCACGGGTGTGCTCGACCGGATCCTGTACGGAGGTCACGGCGGCGTACGGGTCCAGGCGCGGCACGTCCGCCGGATAGGCGGTGCGGGTCAGCCGTCGAGCGGTGGCGGCGGCCGAGAGCTCCGGGTGCGCGGACCGCACGAGGGCGGCCGTGCCCGCGGCGTAGGCGGCGGCGAACGAAGCCCCCGAACCGATGAAGTGCCCTTTTCCGCGCGGCCCGACACCCACGACCCCGTCGCCGGGGGCGGCGAGATCCGCGCCGAGCGTGGCCGGCGCGTCGTCCGGACGGTCGCCCCGGGAGTCCATGTCGATGACGGAGAGGACCCCGGGCGCCGACGCGGGCCAGTAGTCGCGCGGCGGCTCGGGCTCCCGGCCCGCGGACGGGCGCACCGGGTCGGGGGTCGCGGCGGCCACGATCAGCGCGTCGTGGGCGGCCGCGTACTTCACGGCCGACGTGAGCGCGGGCGAGCCGGAGGCCAGCGCGGGGGAGACCTGGACGACCTTCGCCCCCGCATCGGCCGCCGCCCGGATTCCGGCGGCGACCGACGCCGCGGTCGCGGTCCCGCGCTCGTCCGTGCCCCGTACCGCGATGATCCGGGACTCCTGGGCGACGCCCGCGACGCGCACGTTCTCGGCGGGGGCCGCCGCGATCAGCCCGGCCACGAACGTGCCGTGACCGACACAGTCCGCCCCGGCTCCACCGACCGCCGAGACCCGGCCCGCGAGGGTGGGCGCGTCGGCCGAGACCCCGGTGTCCACCACCGCGACCTTCACCCCCGCCCCCTTGCCGAACGCCCAGGTACGGGCGAGCTGGAGGTTCTGCTGCTCCCACGGCACCGCCGTGGCCCGCGCCTGCGACCCGCCGGTGCACGGATCACCGGCTTCGAGCCGCGCGGGCATCACCGGCAGCCTGACCTTCTGCCCGTCGGCCGCGGTGGCCGGGCCGGCTCCCGGCAGGACCAGAGCCGAGGCGAGGAGCACCGCGGCCGGAAGGCGACCGGTGCGGCGCCGCAGGCCGCACCGTCCACGGGGGCCGGGCGTCATTCGGGCACCGCCTGCGGCCGTACGACGTCCTCCGGGAGCAGCAGCCGCAGATCGTCCAGACCCGGTGCCGCCATGGCGCTCACCCGGCCCGCCTGGCGCGTCATCATGCCTTCCAGAACCTGCCGGGCCAGCCGCGCGTTGCCGAACGAACGGTCCCTGGGCAGCGCGTCGAAGTACTCCCGCATGACGGCACCCGCCCCCGGGCCGCACTCGTATCCGGACGCGGTCGCGTGCCGGCGGACGATGGTGACCAGCTCGTCCGAGGAGTAGTCGGCGAACTCCACCCGCCGTGAGAACCGCGAGGAGAGGCCGGGGTTGGACGCCAGGAAGCGTTCCATCTCACCGGTGTAGCCGGCGACGATCACCACCACCTCGTCGCGGTGGTCCTCCATCAGCTTCAGCAGTGTGTCCACCGCCTCGCGCCCGAAGTCGCTGCTGCCCGAGGCGCCTTCCGGAGTCAGCGTGTACGCCTCGTCGACGAACAGCACCCCGCCCCTGGCCCGGTCGAACACCTCCCGGGTGAGCTGGGCGGTGTGTCCCACGTACCGGCCGACCAGGTCCGCCCTGGCCACTTCGACGAGCTGACCGCGCGGCAGCACACCGAGCGACTTCAGCAGCTCGCCGTAGAGCCGGGCGACCGTGGTCTTGCCGGTGCCCGGCGGCCCGGTGAAGACCAGATGGTGGCTGATCCGCGGCGCGGGCAGCCCGGCCGCCTCCCGCTTCCTCGCGGTGGCGAGCAGATTGACCAGATCGGTGACATCACGTTTGACGGCGGCCAGCCCCACCATGTCCCCGAGCCGGGCGAGCGGATCGCTCTCCGTCCCGCCCTCGGCCGACTGCCCGGACACCGCGGCGGCGGCCTCCTCGCCGACGTCCTCGGGCAGCAGCCGGGTGAGGTCCAGTTCATCGGCGTCGGGGAGCGCGGCCAGCCGGTACGCCTGACGGTCCACCATCTCCTCGAACACCTGCCGGGCGGCCCGGCCGTTGCCGAAGCCGGCGTCCCTGGGCATCCGCTCGAAGTGCGCGGCGAGCGCGGTGAGCGTCGACTCGTCGAGCTCGTAGCGGTGATGGGCACACATGCTCTCGATGATCGCGACCAGTTCGGGGACCGCGTAGTTCTCGAACTCGACCGTACGGGAGAAGCGCGAGGCGAGCCCCGGGTTGGAACCGAGGAAATCACGCATCTCGTCGGCGTATCCGGCGGCCACCACGACCACGTCGTCGCGGTGGTCCTCCATCAGCTTCAGGAGTGTGTCGACGGCCTCGCGGCCGAAGTCGGCGCCCGAGCCCCGCCCGTCCGACAGCAGGCTGTACGCCTCGTCGATGAACAGCACCCCGCCCAGGGCCCGTTTGAACGTCTCGGTGGTCTTGATGGCGGTTCCGCCGACGATCTGCGCCACCAGGTCCGCGCGCGAGACCTCCACCAGGTGGCCGGAGGGCAGCGCACCCAGTTCGGCGAGGATCGCCCCGTACAGCCGTGCCACGGTCGTCTTGCCGGTGCCGGGCGGTCCGGAGAAGACCAGGTGGCGGCTCATCGGCGGAGCCGGCAGGCCGAGGCGGGCACGCCGCTGGGCGAGCTGGATCAGATTGACCAGCGTGCGCACCTGGTGCTTGACGTTCTCCAGGCCGATCAGCGCGTCCAGTTCGGCCAGCGGGCCGTCCTCGCGGGCCGTCCCGGCATCGCCCCCGGAGGTGCCCGTCCCGGCCGGGTCGGTGCCCTCGGCCTCGCCGAGTCCCCAGGCGTCCCGTTTGCCGTTGCCCGTACTGGTCAGCTGCTCGACCGCCAACCGGTCGCCCGCCAGAGCCTGCACCAGACCGCCGCCCTCGTTGTCCCGGGCGGTGCAGTTGACCACGGAGACCGCGGCCGTGGTCTCCACCCGGAAGCCGTCCCGGCCCGAGCCGCCGACCTCGCAGGCGGTGAAGGCGCCCCGGCCGCCCTGGGCCAGCAGCACACCGTGTCCCGCGGCTGCGGTGACCCGCAGCCGGGTCGCGGTCAGTTCGCCGCCGTCCTCGACCAGGACACCCGTGTCCGTGGACTCCTGGACGTCGCAGTCGCGGACCGTCACGCTGCCGCCCGCCGCCACGGACATGCCGTGCGCTGCGCCGCGCACGGCGCCCCCGCCGACATAGACGCTGCCGTCGTCGGCGACGCGGATCCCGGCGTCACCGGGGCGGTCGATCTCGCAGTCCTCCAGCCGGCCGCGGCCGTCCTTGACGACCTCCACGCCGTTCCCCTTCGGGGCGCCGATCCTGGCCCTGCGCACCAGCGGGTTGGCACCGGACCGTATCCGGACGCCCGTGCCGCCGGCGTCGAGCACTTCGAGGCGGTCCAGTTCGGCGACCGACTCCTCCTCCAGCAGTACGCCCGTCTGCGCGCAGTCCCGGACGGTCAACCCGATCAGCACCGGGGACGCCGAGCCCCGCACATGCAGAGCGGCGTCCTGCGCCGAGTCCAGCCAGCAGTCCTCGAAGGTGCCCCGGGCCCGGTCCGAGACCAGCAGCCCGGGGCCTTTCGTACGGGCGGTGCGGCACCGGCGCAACAGTGGATCGGTACCACCCGACAGGACGATGCCGGGCCCGCTCGTGCCGGTCACCCGGATGTCCTCCAGCACCGTCCTGGCCGACGAGGACAGGTGGAGACCGACACTGGTGTCGTGGACCACGGTGCGCAGCACCTGGGTGGTGCTCTGCTCCTCCAGCGCGATGGACGGCTTGTCGGTGGAGGAGATGTCGCACTCCTCGACCGAACCCTGGCCCTCGCCGTTGGCGAGGACTCCGTTGGCGCGGGCGTCGCGGATGGTGCAGCCCCGCAAGGTGATCCGGCCGCGCTCGCCGATCACGACACCCGAGGTGCCCAGGTGCTCCACCGTGCAGGACTCGGCGGAGCTCTCCACCGTCGAGGTCACCACCAGCCCCGCGCCGCGCGGATTGCTCACCCGGCAGTCCCGCAGGGCCACGGAGCCGGCACCGCGGGCCAGCAGGGCGGTCCACGAGGCGCCGGTGATGTCGCAGCCGTCCATCGCGATCTGGCCGCGTGGGGCGTCCACGACCGGCAGTTCCTCGTCCCGGCCGCGCAGCACCAGGTCGGTGAGCATCACGGCTTCGGCCTGGAGCACCACGGCGCTGCCGTGCGGCGGGCATATCTCGACGCTGCCGCGGGACTGCTCGGCGACGACGGTGACGGGGACGGTGATGACCAGACTCTCGGCGTAGGTGCCGGAACGAACGCTGATCACGGCGCCGTTGCGCGCCCTGGCCAGCGCCTCCCCGATCGTTCGAAAGCCGTCGGGCCGCTCTGGACAGACCGTCAGAACCTGGCGTGACAAGCGGAATCCTCCTCCTTGGGGCCACACCTCGGTCCGGGGAACACATTGTCGGAGCGGGTGCGGCACCATCATGCCGGAGTGAGCCGCGGGACCTTCGTCCGGAGCGGGAACGCCGCGTGAACCACCGCCGGCCGGGCCCCTGGGGGCCGACCAGACAGGGACGAAGCGGGGCGGAAGGCCGATCGGCCCACCGCCCCGCTCCTGGGTCCCGCCGCGCCGGACCGCGCTCGACGCCTCACAGGACCTCGCACGGTGATGCGTGCCGTGACCGGTCGGATCCTGCCGGGAGCGGCGCTAGTTGATCGCCTTGATCAGCTCGCCGTCGGTGGTGTCGCCGCTGAGCTCCCAGAAGAAGGTGCCGCCCAGTCCCTGCTGGTTCTTGTAGGTCATCTTGGTGGCGATGGTGGCCGGGGTGTCGTAGCTCCACCAGTCGGTGCCGCAGTGCGCGTACGCCGTACCGGCGACGGTGCCGGTGGCGGGGCAGCTGTTCTTGAGCACCTTGTAGTCCTCGATGCCCGCCTCGTAGGTGCCGGGTGCGGCGCCGGTCGCGGTGCCGCCGGGCGCGTCCTGGGTGACCCCGGTCCAGCCGCGGCCGTAGAAGCCGATGCCGAGCAGCAGCTTCGAGGCCGGGACGCCCTGGGACCTCAGCTTGTCGATGGCGGCCTCGCTGTTGAAGCCCTCCTTCGGGATGCCGCTGTAGGAGGTCAGCGGGGAGTGCGGAGCGGTCGGCCCCTTGGCGTCCCAGGCACCGAAGAAGTCGTACGTCATCGGGTTGTACCAGTCGACGTACTTGGCCGCGCCGCCGTAGTCGACGGCGTCGAGCTTTCCGCCGTCGGAACCGTCGGCGGAGATCGCCGAGGTGACGAGATTGTCCGCACCGAACTTGGAGCGCAGCGCGGCCAGCAGGTTGCCGTAGGCGTCGCGTCCGCTGGTGTCGCAGGTCAGACCGCAGGCGTTGGGGTACTCCCAATCGATGTCGATGCCGTCGAAGACATCGGCCCAACGGGGGTCCTCCACCAGGTTGTAGCAGGACTCGGCGAAGGCGGCCGGGTTCTTCGCGGCCTCGCCGAAGCCGCCGGACCAGGTCCAGCCGCCGAACGACCAGATGACCTTGAGGTTCGGATGAAGCTTCTTCAGCTTGCGCAGCTGGTTGAAGTTGCCGCGCAGGTCCTGGTCCCAGGTGTCCGCCACACCGTCGACCGACTGGTCGGCCGTGTAGGCCTTCTCGTAGTCGGCGTAGGAGTCGCCGATCGCGCACTTGCCGCCGGTCACGTTGCCGAAGGCGTAGTTGATGTGCGTGAGCTTGTCGGCCGAGCCCGAGGTCTCGATGTTCCGGACGTGGTAATTGCGCTGGTAGACACCCCAGTTGGTGAAGTATCCGACCACCTTGTCGCCGGCCGCTGTGGGGGCGGCCCGGTCGGCTGCGGGGGCCGCGGCCCGCGGGGTGGTGGGGGCCGCGCCGGCCGGTGCGGTGCCCGCGACACCCAGCAGGGCGGCGCCGAGGGCGGCGGTACAGGCGGCTGCGGCGAACGCCCGGAAACGGGCGCGGGGACGCTGCGGTCCAAACATCTTGTCTCCTCGTGGGGGAGGGAACTCGCGAGTGGGGGCGTGCTTCCGGCCGCCGCGCCGAATTGGCATGAACGCGGAAAGGCCGGTTGGAGTGGAACCGTAGAT
The DNA here is from genome assembly GCF_044767885.1 of Streptomyces sp. NPDC101194. Classification (NCBI taxonomy): domain Bacteria; kingdom Bacillati; phylum Actinomycetota; class Actinomycetes; order Kitasatosporales; family Streptomycetaceae; genus Streptomyces; species Streptomyces sp. NPDC101194. The sequence continues at coordinate 46,234 of NZ_JBIWOS010000015.1, read as the reverse complement.
GGACTAGACCAGTTGGGTCAATGGTTCGGACCAATCTCGGTGATCGTCCCGCCCGCCGCCGAGTCGCTCCGTCACCCCGTGACGGATATCGTCCGATCGGGCATACTCAAGCCGCCACAGCCGCTGGCCAGCAGCTCTCGTAATCCGAGGGGTGGGCATCGGTTGAGCAGCAGTGCTCTTCCGGGCCCGGCCCGGAAGCCCCCCGGCGGCGCCGCCCACACCCCGCGCGCGCGACCGTCGCAACGCCCGACAGGGAGGAGAGCGCCGTCATGTCCGACCGTGCCCCGCAATTGGTGGAACGCCGTCTGCCCACCGAGGAGTCCCGGCAGCTCGTCGCGCTCGTACGCGACATAGCCCAGCGAGAGATCGCGCCACGGGCGGCCGAGGAGGAGGAAGCGGGCCGGTTCCCGCGCGAAGTCTTCACCCTCCTCTCCGAGTCCGGACTGCTCGGACTGCCGTACGACTCGGCCCACGGCGGTGGTGACCAGCCGTACGAGGTCTACCTCCAGGTCCTGGAGGAGCTCGCGACCGCCCGGCTCACCGTCGGTCTCGGCGTCAGCGTCCACTCCCTCGCCTGCCACGCGCTCGCCGGATACGGCACCAAGGAGCAGCAGGCCGAACACCTCCCGGCGATGCTGGGAGGGGGTCTGCTGGGCGCCTACTGCCTCTCCGAACCCGCCTCCGGCTCCGACGCCGCCTCGCTCCGCACGAAGGCCGTACGGGACGGCGACGACTGGGTCGTCACCGGCACCAAGGCGTGGATCACCCACGGTGGTATCGCCGACTTCTACACGGTGCTCGCCCGCACCGGGGCCGAAGGCCCCCGGGGCATCACCGCCTTCCTGGTTCCGGGCGACGCCGAGGGTCTGAACGCGGCCGCCCCCGAGAAGAAGATGGGCATGAAGGGCTCGCCCACCGCCCAGCTGAACTTCGACGGCGTACGGGTCGCCGACGCGCGCCGGATCGGCGAGGAGGGACAGGGCTTCGCGATCGCCCTGTCCGCACTCGACTCCGGCCGCCTGGGTATCGCCGCCTGCGCGATCGGAGTCGCCCAGGCGGCCCTGGGCGAGGCCGTCGCCTATGCCACCGGACGGCAGCAGTTCGGCCGTCCCATCGCGGACTTCCAGGGCCTGCGCTTCATGCTCGCCGACATGGCCACGCAGATCGAGGCGGGCCGAGCGCTGTATCTGGAGGCGGCCCGGCTGCGCGACGAGGGAAAGCCCTTCTCGCGCCAGGCCGCCATGGCCAAGCTGTTCTGCACGGACGCGGCCATGCGGGTCACCGTCGACGCCGTCCAGGTGCTCGGAGGATACGGCTACACCCTCGACTTCCCCGTCGAGCGGCTGATGCGCGAGGCCAAGGTGCTGCAGATCGTCGAAGGCACCAACCAGATCCAGCGGATGGTCATCGCGCGGCACCTCGCGGGTCCTGAGACGCGCTGATCCGCGGCGGCCGCTCCGACCACACGGGCGTCGTCATGATCCGGTTCCACTCCTGGTCGTGACGGCCCGGCAGGGTCCGGCCGGAGCCCTCCCAACGACGGAGCAGGGCCCGGTAGATGGGCGGATCGGTGGAGTGCGGCACCGTGCGCGGTGCCGGCCGGGGAGGCACGGGCTGCGGCACCGGCTGTGAACCGGGCTGCGGAACCGATTCTTCGGCGGTGGGATCGGCGAGACGGCGACGACCGGGACCGGCCGTTGAATGCAGCAGGGTCATGCCTGGCCAACGGCGCCGGGCGGGCCCTGGTCACTGCCCGGCCGATTCGCGAGCCCGTTCGCCCGGGTCCCCGGGCGGCACGGTCCCCGGCAGCGGGCACCACGCCGGTCGGGCCGTCGTGGTGCGGCACGGCTGTGTCGTGCGGGCCCGGAAGGGATCCGGGCGGCCCCGCGCGGACGCGAGGGGCGGTCTCAGGCGGCTTCGCGCCGAATCCGCAACGGTCGCGAACCGGGGCCGCCGGCGTGCGAGAACGGCTGCATCCTCCAGTCGAACCCCTGAGGGAGCGTCAACAGCAGGCCCGTCTCCTGTTCCTGGAGGTCGAGCGACTCGTCGGCGGGCCGCGCGTGCGACGCCGCGCGGCCCGTACCGTCGCAGACCGTCAGGACGAACGGGTTCCACGGGGTCGGGCAGAGCGCGTGCTCCGGCAGCACGTCCTCGTCCGCCAGCAGCGCGATCGGCTGCGCGCAGTCCGGGCAGATCACCCGGTACATCTCGAGCGTGTCGTACGCGTCGGGAGCGACGTCCTCGACCGGATCAGCGGAATCCGGTTCGGTACGACGGGTGAGCTTCAGGCTCTGCATGGGAAATTCCCCCCTCGGGTGGGCCGACAAGGCGCCACGGCCTCGACCACAGCAAGCACTTCCCGTCGCGCCTCGGCCGTAACCGCCAGTGGAGTGGCTACCGCCCCGTAAACCTGTGGCATTCGTCACATGCCCGCCCTGGGGCCCCTTCCGGGGGCCCCGCCGCTGTGCCTGAAGACGCCCGGGGCAATAGATTGATCCACATGGAGGAGCTGGACCGACAGATCGTGGAGTTGCTCGTCAAGGACGGGCGGATGAGCTACACCGACCTGGGCAAGGCCACGGGCCTGTCCACCTCGGCGGTTCATCAGCGTGTCCGCAGGCTGGAGCAGCGCGGGGTGATCCGCGGCTATGCCGCGGTCGTCGACGCCGAGGCCGTCGGCCTGCCGATCACCGCCTTCATCTCGGTGAAACCCTTCGACCCGAGCGCGCCGGACGACATCGCGGACCGGCTCGCGGGCGTCCCGGAGCTGGAGGCGTGCCACAGCGTCGCGGGTGACGAGAACTACATCCTCAAGGTGCGGGTCGCGACGCCACTGGAGCTGGAGCACCTGCTCACCCGGATCCGTTCGCTGGCAGGTGTGTCCACCCGGACCACCGTCGTCCTCTCCACGCCGTACGAGGCCAGGCCCCCGCAGATCTGAGGGGGCCGCGGAGCGGGCGGGTCCGGGCAGGCGCGAGACTGGTCCCATGACCGAGAGCACCGCCCCCCAGAGCGAACACCGCACCGTGCTGCTGCGCGGTGGAGACGTCCACAGCCCCGCCGATCCGTTCGCCACCGCCATGGTCGTCGAACGCGGCCATGTCGCCTGGGTGGGCTCGGAAGGAGCCGCCGACGCCTTCGCGAGCGGCGTCGACGAGGTGATCGACCTCGAGGGCGCGCTGGTCACCCCCGCGTTCACCGACGCCCACGTCCACACCACATCGACCGGACTGGCCCTCACCGGCCTCGACCTCTCCGGTGCCCGGACCCTCGGCGAGGCGTTGGGCCTGCTGCGCGCGTACGTGGCGGCGCACCCGGCGGACCGCGTCGTCCTCGGCCACGGCTGGGACGCCACGCGATGGCCGGAGCAGCGCCCGCCGTCGCGCGCCGAACTCGACGCCGCCGCCGGTGGACGGCCGGTCTACCTGCCCCGTGTGGATGTGCACTCGGCGGTGGTCACCACCGCCCTGCTCGATCTGGTCCCGGGGGTCACCGCGCTGACGGGGTACCACCCCGAGGCCCCGCTGACCGGTGCCGCCCACCACGCGGTGCGCTCCGCGGCCCACGGCGCCGTCTCGTCGCGGCAGCGCACCGACGCCCAGCGCGCCGCCCTGCGCCACGCCGCGTCGCTCGGCATCGGTACCGTCCACGAGTGCGGCGGCCCCGACATCTCCGACGAGGAGGACTTCGTCGCGCTGCTGAAGCTCGCCGCCGCCGAGAACGGACCGCGGGTCTTCGGCTACTGGGCCGAGCAGGTCGCCGACGGGAAGGACGCGCGTCGCGTCCGGGAGCTCGGTGCGACCGGCGCGGCCGGGGACCTCTTCGTGGACGGTTCCCTCGGCTCGCACACCGCCTGCCTGCACGAGCCGTACGCCGACGGTCCGGCCGGACACCGGGGCACCGCCCACCTGGACGCGGCGGGGATCGCCGCCCATGTCACCGCCTGCACGGAAGCCGGGCTGCAGGCCGGCTTCCACGCCATCGGCGACGCCGCGGTCACCGCCGTGGTGGAGGGCGTCCGGGCCGCCTGCGAGACGCTGGGCGCGGCTCGGATCCGGGCCGCCCGGCACCGTGTCGAGCACGCCGAGATGCTCACGCCCGAGACCGTGGCCGCCTTCGCGGAACTGGGCCTCACCGCCTCCGTGCAGCCCGCGTTCGACGCGGCCTGGGGCGGTGAGGAGGGCATGTACGCCCAGCGGCTCGGGGCCGAGCGGGCCAGGACCCTCAACCCGTACGCGGCGCTCCTGCGGGCCGGTGTGCCGCTGGCCTTCGGCTCGGACAGCCCGGTGACCCCGCTGGACCCGTGGGGGACCGTGCGGGCCGCCGCCTTCCATCGCACGCCCGAGCACCGGATCTCCGTGCGGGCCGGCTTCACCGCCCACACCAGGGGCGGCTGGCGGGCCGTCGGCCGCGACGACGCGGGGACCCTGGTGCCCGGCGCCCCGGCCGACTACGCGATCTGGCGCACCTCCGACCTGGTGGTTCAGGCACCGGACGACCGGGTGGCCCGCTGGTCGACCGACCCGAGGTCGGGAACGCCGGGACTGCCGGATCTCACCCCGGGGGCGGAGCTCCCGGTCTGTCTTCGCACCGTGGTCTTCGGACAAACGGTCTTCGTACGGCCGAACGAGTGACGTCCGGACATTTCGTACCGCCGATCGAAGAAGCCCCGGTTCCGCCGCGACCTGCGGATCTTCGCTACTGACCAGGCAAGTTCCGTAAACGTTGCAGGTCAGGCGGCTATTGACAGAACGCGCCCACCGGCCGGTAGGTTCGGCCGAGTCCACCACAGGACGTCCGACCGGTTGAACCTCCACGCAGTCGTCGAACGCCGCTGGGTCATGGGGTGGTGTGCCGCACCGGCGCACCACCACTGACAGCCAGGTTCAGCGCCCGCGCCTCGGGGGCGAGGGAAGGTTTGAGCCGGACGGTAGGTGCGACCCGGGTGGGGCCCGGACGTTCAGTAGACAACGGCTCTAGGTCGATCCGCAGCCAGCGGGTCCCGGGTCGGCCCGAAGGGCGCTGGGCCCCCATCCGTAGTTCCCGTCGTTCCCCCCAGGGGGTCTGTCCGCACTTCCCTCCATCTGTCCGCGGCGGTGTCGGTTCCCGGCCGACCGTGTCGGCAACGGGCCCCCGCACGCTGGATATGGTGTGCACCTGCGTACGGACTTAAGGGGCAGTAAGTGAACGACGGCGGTCAGAGGCGATACGGCCCGCTGGGCAGAACCTTGGTGATCATTCCGACCTACAACGAGGCCGAGAACATCAAGCCGATCGTCAGCCGGGTGCGCGCCGCTGTGCCGGAAGCAGACATCCTGGTCGCCGACGACAACAGCCCCGACGGCACCGGCAAGGTCGCCGACGAGCTCGCCTCCGCGGACAGCCAGGTCCAGGTGCTGCACCGCAAGGGCAAGGAAGGGCTGGGCGCGGCCTACCTCGCGGGGTTCGACTGGGGCATCGAGCACGGTTACGGCGTGCTCGTGGAGATGGACGCCGACGGCTCCCACCAGCCCGAGGAGCTGCCCCGGCTGCTCACCGCGCTCAAGGGCGCGGACCTGGTGCTGGGTTCCCGCTGGGTGCCGGGCGGACGCGTGGTCAACTGGCCCAAGTCCCGCGAAATGATCTCCCGCGGCGGCAGCACGTACTCCCGGCTCCTCCTCGGTCTGCAGACCAGGGACGTCACCGGGGGGTACCGGGCCTTCCGTGCCGAGACCCTGCAGGGCATCGGTCTCGACCGGGTCGCCTCGCAGGGCTACTGCTTCCAGGTCGACCTGGCCCGCCGTGCCATCGACGCCGGATATCACGTCGTCGAGGTTCCGATCACCTTCGTCGACCGCGAGATCGGCGATTCGAAGATGAGCCGCGACATCCTGGTCGAGGCGCTCTGGAGGGTCACCTCGTGGGGGGTCGCCTCCCGTACGAACCGGGCCCTCGGCCGCAAGGCGACCTGATCCGGCGGGGGCGGCGGGCTCCGGTCCGCCGCCCGTGATCACCCCCCATACGCCGCTCGGACGCGCGTACGGGCACACTGGGGACCATGACGACCGGCAGCACACCGCCCCCGACCGCCCCGCGGCGTTCACGCGCCCGCACCTTCGTCCCCCTCGCCGTCGCCGCCTGGGCGGTGCTGGAGATCTGGCTGCTCACCGTCGTGGCCGAAGCGGCGGGCGGTTTCACCGTGCTGCTGCTCCTGGTCGCGGGGATCGTGCTGGGGGCCGCGGTGATGAAGCGGGCCGGCCGCCGGGCCTTCCGCAACCTCACCGAGACGCTCCAGCGGATGCCGGGGCAGCCGGGGTCCGCCGTTCCGCAGACCGAGCCCCAGGACAGCAGGGGCAATGGCTTCCTGATGCTCGGCGGACTGCTGCTGATGATCCCGGGGATGATCTCCGACGTCGCGGGCCTGCTGCTGCTGGTGCCGCCGGTCCGTGCGTCGCTGGGCCGGTACGCGGAGCGGTCGCTGGAACGCCGGATGCGCGCAGCAACCCCCGGCAGCCTCTCCGACGCCTTCCAGCAGGCCAGGATTCACCGGCCGGACGGAAAGGTCGTGCAGGGTGAGGTCATCCGTCAGGACGGCGCACAGCCGGGTTCCCGCCCCGACGAGGGCCCCCGGCCGCCGCTGACTCCCTGATCGGCGACCCGCGACGCGACAGAGCCGCGGGGGGGGGGGGGGGCCGGGGGGGGGGGGGGGGGCGGCCCCGCCGGGCCCCGGGGGGGGGGGGGGCGCGCCGCCCCGGGGAACGGGCCACCCGCGCCGGCCGCAGCGGCTAGAGTGG
>NZ_JBIWOS010000015.1:0-39451 GCF_044767885.1 Streptomyces sp. NPDC101194 | reverse complement strand
CGGCCCGCCCGGGGGGGGGGGGGCGCCCGCCCCCGCCGCCCCCCCCCCGGGGGGCGCCCCCCCCCCCCGGGGGCCCCCCCCCCCCCCCCCGCCGGGGGCCCCCCCCCCCGCGGCTCTCTCGCGCTGCGATGCCCTGCGGTCAGGCAGACTTCCTGCTGTCCCGCGGATGCACGGCGATGTTCATGGCTCCGGAGCGCAGAACCGCCAGCCTCTCGGCCAGCACCTCCTCCAGCTCCTCGCGTGTGCGTCGCTCCATGAGCATGTCCCAGTGCGTACGCGCAGGCTTGCCCTTCTTCTCCTCGGGGCCATCCCCGTCCACCAGGAGTGCCATGGCGCCGCACGCCTTGCACTCCCACTCCGGCGGAATTTCCGCCTCTACCGAGAACGGCATCTCGAATCGATGTCCGTTCTGGCATGCGTACTCCACCGCCTGGCGCGGGGCCAGATCGATGCCGCGGTCCGTCTCGTAGCTGGTAACCACGAGGCGCGTGCCGCGGAGAGCTCGCTCACTCATGAATCGTGCCTCCCGGGCTTGTCGCCCACAGGACAGGTGTCGCTGTCGTCGTCATCCGGTCAACGTCCGGTCGGCGGCAAAGATTCCCGTTGCCGGTCATGCGTCGCCCGTCGTGCCGCTGCTTCTTCAGGGTTGGGGTACCCGCCAATGCCCGGTTTGTCACATCTAGTAGAAGTTGTCACCCAACGGTTCGGCTTCTTCCACTCGCAGTAACGGTCCTCCGGGCAGGCCAAAGGCGTACACTACCGGCCTTTCACTTCAACGTCTAAATCCGTTCCGGAACAGGGTTGCCGGCAGCCGCCACGGCCTGCCGGACCGGCACCCTCGCGAGCAGCACGGAACCGATCACGAAGAAGATCACCAACGAGATGATCGCATCCCGGTAGCTCCCGGTCAGCTGATACGCGACACCGAACACCAGCGGCCCCAGCCAGCTCAGACCGCGGTCGCTCATCTCGTACGCGGAGAAGTACTCGGCCTCCTTGCCGCGCGGGACCAGATGGGAGAAAAGTGAGCGCGACAGCGCCTGGCTGCCGCCGAGCACCAGACCGATCGCCGAGGCCAGCACATAGAAGAAGAGCGGTGCGCCGGCGGGCAGGAAGTAGCCGGCAACGAGAATCAGCGTCCAGACGACGAGCGAGCCGAGGATCGTGCTCTTCGCGCCGTACACCCGGGCCAGCCGGCCCATCGCCAGCGCTCCGGCCACCGCCAGCACCTGCACCAGCAGCACGGCCGTGATCAGTGTCGTCTGGTCGAGCCCCAGCTCCTCGGAGCCGTACACCGAGGCCTGGGAGATCACCGTCTGCACACCGTCGTTGTAGACGAGATACGCCAGCAGGAACGAGAGCGTCAGCGGATGGCGGCGCATGTCGCGCAGGGTGGCCAGCAGCTGCCGCCATCCCGAACCGACCGCCCCCTCGCCGCCCGGCGCCACCCGCCGGTCGCGCAGCCGTCGCAGCGGCACGATCGTGAAGGCGCCCCACCACACACCGGCCGACGCGAGACAGATCCGCACCGCGTCGGACTCGGAGAGGCCGAAGGAGTCGTGGCCCGTGTACAGGACCAGATTCAGGACGAGGACGAAGGCGCCGGAGGTGTACCCGAAGGCCCAGCCGCGGGAGGAGACCGCGTCCCGCTCGTCGGGCTCGGCGATCTGCGGCAGATAGGCGTTGTAGAGCACCATCGACACGGAGATCGAGGCGTTCGCCACGATCAGCAGGAACGCGCCCAGCAGATAGCGGTGACCGTCCAGGAAGAACATGCCGGTGGTCGCGGCGGCGCCCACGTAGGCGGCGGCCGCGAGCAGCGGCTTCTTCCGCCCCGTCCGGTCCGCGGCGGCACCCACGATCGGCATCACGATCACCGCGACGACGACGGACATGGAGACCGCGTAGGCGAAGAGCGATCCGGCGCGCACGGGTATGCCGAGCGGGTGGACGAAACCGTCGGCGTCGGCGGCCGCCTTGGCGACCGACGTCAGATAGGGGCCGAGGAACACCGTCAGCACGCTCGTCGAGTAGACGGAGCAGGCGAAGTCGTAGAAATACCAGCCGCGCTGCTCGCGTATGCGGCTCGCGGCGTCGGCGGAATCCGTCGTGAGCCCCGTCGGCCCGGCGGTGTCGGCGCTCAAGGCGCACCCCCTCGTCTCTCCCCGTGAAGACCCCGCACGGCCGGCGTCAGGCCCAGGCCCCCCGCTCGCTCAGCACCGTGCGCAGCGTCTCGATGTGATCGGTCATGATGCCATCCACACCGAGGTCGAGGAGCGCTGCCATCCGCTCCGGTTCGTTCACCGTCCAGACGTGCACCTGGAGTCCGCGTGCGTGCGCCTCGCGCACGAAGCGCCGATCGACCACCCTGATGCCGTTCTGGCTCTCCGGTACCTGTGCGCACACCGCGCCGGCCCGCACCGCCGCCGGGATGCCGTACGAGCGCAGCCTCAGGCCCAGCACGCCGCGCACCCCGTAGGAGGTGGCCAGCCGGGGCCCGCCGAGGCGGTGTGCCCTGGCCACCCGGGCCTCCGAGAACGAGCCGACGCACACCCGGTCCCAGGCATTCGTCCGGCGGATCAGATCGATCAGTGGGACCAGGGCGGACTCGGCCTTGATGTCGACGTTCCAGCGGGCCCCGGGGAACGTCTCCAGCAGTTCCTCGAACAGCGGCAGCGGCTCCCGGCCCCCGACCCTCGCCCGCCGCACCTCGCTCCACGGCAGCTCGGCCATCCGGCCCCGGGCGTCCGTCACCCGGTCCAGAGTGCTGTCGTGGAAGGCCACCAGGCGACCGTCCGCCGTGGTGTGCACATCGGTCTCGAAGTAGCGGTATCCGGCGTCGGCGGCCCGGCGGAACGCGGCCGTCGTGTTCTCGATCCCGCCCGCCGCACCGCCTCGGTGCGCGAAGGGGATCGTCGCGGGATGGTCCAGGTAGGGGTGGCGTACGGAGGTCACTTCGGCAGTATGGCCCCATCCGGTGTCCGGGCGGTGACGGTGGTGTCGCCGCCGTCCGGCCCACAGGCGTCGGTGGCGCTTTCGCCGGACGCGGCGGCCGGCTCCGCGGCCGGCTCTCCGTCGACGGCGAAGAAGCGCAGGAAGAACTGGGCGAGCGGGCCGATGGTCAGGGCGTACAGCACCGTGCCCGCGCCGAGGGAGCCGCCGAGCACGAAGCCGGTCACCACGACCGCCACCTCGATCAGGGTGCGGACGAGCCGGATGGAGCGGCCGGTACGCAGATGCAGGCCGGTCATCAGCCCGTCGCGCGGTCCCGGGCCGAACCGCGCGGCGATGTACAGCCCCGTCGCGACACCGTTGACCGCGATGCCCGCGACCATCACGGCGATCCGTGCGGCGAGGCCGTGCACATCGGGTACGACCGCGAGCGTGCCGTCCATGGCGATGCCCACGGCGAAGACGTTGGAGACGGTGCCGAGGCCGGGACGCTGCCTGATCGGTATCCACAGCAGCAGGACGACGGCGCCGACGATGATCGATACGACCCCGATGGACACCCCGGTGCGCTCCGAGAGCCCCTGATGCAGCACCCCCCAGGGTTCGAGACCGAGGCCGGCGCGGACCAGGAGCGCCGAACTCGCCCCGTACAACGCGAGGCCGACGTACAGCTGAATGAGCCTGCGTGTGAGGTGCGCCCCGCGAGGGACGGGGGTGATGGACAAGAGGTGCCCCCCTGATGTGGTGGTAGTGGACTGGCGCATGTCACTCTGTGGCAGGGGATTGGTCGCCAACTATGGCCAATCCGAGGAAGGTGGACTGATTTTTATGCCGCAGTGGACTTCGGCGGTCGGCGCGGCACAGCTCGCCCGGCAGCTCCAGGCCCAACAGCCCCGGTCCGCCGTGCCGGGTGCCCGTCGGCCGCCCGCGTATCGCGCGCTGGCCGACGGGGTGCGTCTGCTCGTCCTCGAAGGCAGGGTTCCGGTGGCCGCCCGGCTCCCCGCCGAGCGTGAACTGGCGCTCGCCCTGTCCGTCAGCCGCACGACCGTCGCCGCGGCGTACGAGGCACTGCGGACCGAAGGGTTCCTGGAGTCCCGCCGGGGGGCCGGCAGCTGGACCGCCGTGCCCGCGGGCAACCCGCTGCCCGCACGCGGCCTGGAACCGCTTCCCCCGGAGTCGCTCGGTTCGATGATCGATCTGGGCTGCGCCTCGCTGCCCGCCCCCGAACCGTGGCTGACCCGGGCGGTCCAGGGCGCCCTGGAGGAGCTCGCACCGTACGCCCACACCCACGGCGACTACCCGGCAGGTCTGCCCGCGCTGCGGCAGATGATCGCCGACCGCTACACCGGCCGCGGCATTCCGACCATGCCTGAACAGATCATGGTCACCACCGGCGCCATGGGTGCGATCGACGCGATCTGTCACCTCTTCGCGGGCCGCGGCGAGCGGATCGCGGTGGAGTCCCCCAGCTACGCCAACATCCTGCAGCTGATGCGGGAGGCGGGTGCCCGGCTGGTGCCGGTGGCGATGGAGGAGGGGCTCGGCGGCTGGGACATGAACCGGTGGCGGCAGGTCCTGCGTGACGCGGCGCCGCGGCTCGCCTATGTCGTCGCCGACTTCCACAACCCCACCGGCGCACTGGCCGACGAGGACCGGCGACGCGATCTGGTGGAGGCGGCCCGTTCCGCCGGCACGGTCCTGGTCGTCGACGAGACCATGAACGAGCTGTATCTCGACCCCGACGTACGGATGCCCCGGCGGGTCTGTGCCTTCGATCCGGCGGGCTCCACCGTGCTCACGGTCGGATCCGCGAGCAAGGCCTTCTGGGCCGGTATGCGGATCGGCTGGGTGCGCGCGGCCCCCGATGTGATCCGCAGCCTGGTGGCCGCCCGCGCCTACGCCGACATGGGGACGCCCGTCCTGGAACAGCTCGCCGTCAACTGGCTGATGCGCACCGGCGGCTGGGAGCAGGCCGTGCAGGTCCGGCGCGAACAGGCCCGCGAGAACCGTGACTCGCTCGTCGCCGCGGTCCGCCGGGAGCTGCCGGACTGGGAGTTCTCGGTTCCGCGCGGAGGACTGACCCTGTGGGTGCGTACCGGCGGTCTCTCGGGCTCCCGGCTCGCGGTGGCGGGGGAGCGGGTCGGGGTGCGGGTCCCCTCCGGCCCCCGGTTCGGCGTCGACGGCGCCTTCGAGGGCTATGTGCGACTGCCGTTCACGGTCGGCGGGCCGGTCGCGGACGAAGCGGCGGCGCGGCTCGCGGCGGCGGCGCGGCTGGTGGGTTCGGGTGCGGGTGCGGGGGTGGAGGCGCCGCGGACGTTCGTCGCCTGACCGGCGGGGCGGGCGCGGGGCTGACGGGGTCGTCCTTCACCCCCGCGCCCGCCCCGTACCGGTCCGTTCAGTCGCCGACCTTCATGCCCTCGACGGCGACGGCCGCGGTCAGGGGGTGCGGCATCGCCGGGTCCGGGACGCTCACCTCGACCGGCACGGGCCCCTCGTCCGCGACGGCCGCCCCGTCCGGCGCCTGCCGTCCGGGAAGCAGGCCGAGGACCGCCTGTCGTTGCGCCTCGCTGGTCGCCTCGTCGTACGGGTCGGGGGTGGCCGGAACCTGGAGCCGCAGCACGGGACCGGTGCCGAGGCGCGCGTACCCCCGGCCTGGCGGGACATCCGGCGTCGGGGTGGTGTGCGGTTCCACGCCGAGCACCGACTCGACCTGGTCGCGGGAGCAATGGCCGAGGACGACCCGGGCCCGGGTATGGGTCCGTACGGTCTCGCCCAGCGCGTCCAGGCCGTCGAACTGGTCGGTCATGACCACGGTGACGTTGGCCGCCCTGCCGTGGCGCAGCGGCACCTGGAGCAGTTCCTGGGGGTCCGGCCTGCCGTCGGCGGCCGCCAGGTGGCCGAGGGCGCTGGGCCGGTCCAGCAGGATCCAGAGCGGGCGCCTGATGTCGTCGGGGGCGGGGTGGCCGGACTGCCGCGCCCGGTTCGCGGCGATCAGTCGCCGCTCCGTCTCGTGGGCCGCCCACTCCAGGGTCGCCAGTGCGCCGGCCGGCCCGCACTCCACGGCCAGCACGCCGTCGCGTCCGGTCAGGCAGGCGTACTCGCCGGTCCCGCCGCCTTCGATGATCAGGATGTCGCCGTGCTGGAGGGCCTGCAGGGCGATGGCGCGCATCAGTGTGGTGGTGCCGCTGCCGGGCTGACCGACGGCCAGCAGATGCGGCTCGGTGGAGCGGGCTCCCGTCCGCCAGACGACCGGTGGCGCGTCGCGGGTCGCGTCGCCGTCGTGCACGGGAACGGTGCGCTGCACCGCGTCTGCGTCGGTGAACCCCAGCACGGTCTCACCGGGTGCGGTGACGAAGCGCTGGGCCCCGATCGAGGTGGGCAGGGCGTCGAGCACGGTCATGACGAGTTGGTTGCCCTCCTCGTCCCAGGCGAAGTGGTACTCCCGGCCGCGGCCCGACTTCGCGTGCAGCAGCCGCTCGATCCGGCCGCGGGAGGCGGCCTCGCTGTCGGTGAAGTAGGCGGGGTACGTCACCCTGAGACGGGTCAGGCGCCCGTCGCCGTCGAACTCGTATCCGCTGAAGGCCTTGTCCCAGTCGCCGCCGTGGGAGAACAGTGGGCTCGGGTCCTCGGCCGCGGAGAAGTACGGCACGAGCGCCTCGTACAGCGACCGGAGCCGCCCGGTCTCGGCGTCGTCGGGACCGGTCTTCACAGGGGTCCGCTCCCGCCCCTTCCAGGCGGCGGCGGCCATCACCGCGACCAGGGTGATCACGGACCCGTACGGGATCGTCGCGACGACGAGCAGACAGGCCGCGACGGAGAACAGCGCCGGACCACGCTTGTCCTTGGGCGTCGCGGCCCACTTCTGCCGTCCGGCACCGGCCAGCAGCCGCAGACCACGAGTGACCGTGATCAGCGGATGGAGCACGTCGGTGGCGTTGTCGGTGGCCGTGCGCGCGAACTCGCGACTGCGAGCGATCGGGGCGCTGCCGCTGCTCAGAATGCGGGGGAGTGGTCGCCGGGCCACGTCGGTCTCCTGAAGGGGTGGGAGTGGTCGCGGGGCGTCAGAACTTGATCCCGCCCAGGAGGCCGGCGAGACTCGCGCCGCCCGCCGTGATGCTTGGGGCGATGGCGGTGCCGGCCAGGTAGAAGCCGAACAGGGCAGTGACGAGGGCGTGCGATGCCTTGAGGCCGTCCTTCCTGAAGAACAGGAAGACGATGATGCCGAGGATGACTACGCCTGACATGGACAGGATCATGAGAAGTTCTCCTGGTTGGGGGGACAGTCACCATGAGTCCTTCCAGGTTCACCAGAAGTATCTATACGATAAAAGTCGCATTCGAGTGAAAAGTCTGTATTTTCACTGGATCGGCCGACAGGGGTTGTCGCTGGGGTGCCGGGGTGGCGGAACATGCGGAGCCGCGTACTCCGCCCCGTCGCAGGATGTGATCCTCTGCCTCGGGCGGGCCGGGCCAAGTGTGCGGTCGGGCAGTACCCTGTCGGTTCACTCGTACGGCCTCATGGCGTACGGCCCGGCAGGTCAACAGTGGTGAAACCGGATAATGGAAGGCGGTCCGACCGATGAGCGAAACCCCCGATCCCGAGGTGGTCGAGCTGGCGACGAAGGTCTTCGACCTGGCCCGCCAGGGGGAGACGGACACGCTCGCCGCGTATGTCGACGCCGGCGTCCCCGCGAACCTGACCAACGACCGCGGTGACTCGCTGGTGATGCTGGCCGCCTATCACGGGCACGCCGCCGCGGTCACCGCGCTCGTCGCCCGCGGCGCCGACCCGGACCGGGCCAACGACCGCGGGCAGACGCCGCTCGCCGGGGCCGTCTTCAAGGGCGAGGGTGCGGTGATCGAGGCGCTGCTCGCCGCAGGGGCCGACCCGGCGTCCGGAACACCCTCCGCGCTGGACACCGCACGCATGTTCGGCAAGGCCGACCTGCTGGAACTCTTCGGCGCCCGCTGACCGGGTACGCCGTAAATGTGGTCGCGGTGGCGAAATGGCTGGGTCATCATGACGTCTCGGGCCCGGTTCGGGCCACGGACGAGAGGCAGAGGAAGATGGTCTACACCAAGCAGAAGACGGCGGTCGGCCGATCATGTTGCTGCGCGGCGTAGTGCCCCACCCGGCACTTGGAACTGCACAGTCCCGGTTGCGTCGACAGCTTGATGTGAGGCTTTTTTCATGTTTGATCCGTTCATAGCGCCGAGCGGCACCCTGCTCGGCCTGCTGCAGAGGGGCCGTGGCGACGGCACGCTCCACGCACTCGCCGCACCGCGCCCCGAGGCCCTGGCGGCTCTCAACCACTGTGTCCTGAGCGATCCGCGTCACGACTGGCAGGTGGAGAACCGCTCGCTCTACTACGCACGCCTGTATCTCGACCTCGACGGCGGCGTCGAGGAGATCGAGCGCCACCTGTGGGATCCCGACGACCACCTCGACACCGACGACTCCCGCACGGGTCTGGCCCTCGCCGTGCTCGGCCACCTCGCCTCGTACGGACGGGACGACGCGCTGGCCCTGTTGCGGCGGTACGCCGCCACCGGGGCCAACTGGGCCTGGGCCCTCGACGAGCTCGCCCTACGCGACGACGACGCGGGGCTGCGCGCCCTCGCCGTACCCGTGCTCGGCCGGTTCCCGGACACCGAGGACGGCGCCGCCGAGCTGGCCGCAGCCGTACGGGACGCCTTCGAACCCCGCCCCTGGCGCCTCTGGGCCGACGACCCGCGCGAAGCGGTCGGGGCCAGGATCAGGGCTGCCTCGGAACAGGGCTCCTTCGACCGCTGGCAGCGGCAGATGCGGCCCGGCGGCCCCCGCCCCGGTTGGAGCGTCCAGGCGGTCTTCGACTGGGCCCAGCAGGGAATCGAACGCGGCAGTGTCCTCCATGTCCCGGCCGCGCGCTGCCTCGCCGCCGTCGCCGGTCCCGAGGACCGGTCCGGGATCGTCGAGGCCGCCCGCAGCGGCCCCGACGGCGCCCGCTGCGCCGCACTGCACTACCTGGCCGAGGCCAGGGACCCCGCTGTGCTCGATCTGATCGAGGCCGCCGCGGTCAGCGCCTCGCGCACCGTCGCCGACGCGGCGGTCGCAGCCTTCGAGCGGATGTGCGGTGACGCGGCGGTGGACCGTGCCAGGCGCTGGGCCAGGCGGCCCGACGCGCTCGGCGCCTCCGCGGCCGGTGTGCTCGCCTGCCGGGGCGGGGCCCAGGACGCCCCACTGGTCCTCGGCGCACTCCGTGAGGCCGTGAGGGGCGAAGGGCCGGACGCACCACGCCTGTGGACCCTCGTCGACGGAACGGGCCGGCTGGGCATCGCCTGTGCCGCCCCCGTACTGCGCCATGTCTACCGGGAGACGTCCTCCTCGCATCTGCGCGGCCGGGCGGCCCGCGCACTTGCCGCGACCGACCCCTCCTTCGCCACCGGCTTCGCCGTCGAATGCCTCTGGGACTGCGAGGAGACCACCCGGGAGGTCGCCGCACTCCATGCGGAGACCGGCGACATCAGGGTCGCCGAGCGACTGCGCCGGCTGGCGGCCGACCCGGCCGAGGAGGCAGAGGTGCAGACGGCGGTGCGCAGCAGGATCGGGCCCGACACCCCGGCGGTCTGACCCGAGTACGCACAGCGGCGCGCGTCGGGGGCGCGCGGTGCGAAGGTGCGAGCAGGTGTGTCGGGGGAGCGCTCGGCCCGAACGCTCACGGGCCGTTCCGCGGCCGGAAAGATCCAAGTCGGCTCCGTCACGTCCGGCACGGCGACAACACCGGTATGCGTGTCGTCATCGTCACCGAATCCTTCCCTCCCGATGTCAACGGCGTGGCCCACTGCGCCCTGCAGACCGCCCGGCACCTCGTCGGCCGCGGCCACGAACCGCTCGTCGTCGCCCCGGCCCCGGCCGGCGCGACGACCACGTCCCGTCCGGACGCCTCCGACGCCTTCCGAGCCGACGCACCCTGTCCCGTGGTGCGCGTCCCTTCCCTTCCCCTGCCCGGATACCCCCAGGTCCGGGTGGCACTGCCGAGCCGGCGGCTGACGGCGGCCCTCACTGCCCACCGCGCCGACCTCGTCCACCTGGCCGGACCGTTCGTGCTCGGCGCGCGGGGCATGGCGGCGGCGGCCAGGCTCGGGATCCCGGCCGTCGCCGTCTACCAGACCGATCTGGCCGGTTACGCACGTACGTACCTCGGCACCGGTGAGAACACCGCCTGGCGCCGGATGCGCGCCGTGCACAGCGCCGCCGACCGCACTCTCGCCCCGTCCGCCGCCGCCGCCCGTGACCTGACCGATCACGGTGTGCCCCGGGTGCGGCTGTGGCCGCGTGGCGTCGACACCGCACGGTTCCGGCCCGGACTGCGGGACGAAGCACTGCGCCGACGTATCGCCCCCGGCGGGGAACGGATCGTCGGGTACGTCGGCCGGCTCGCTCCGGAGAAGCACGTCGAACTCCTCGCCGGGGCCTGCGCGACACCCGGGGTCCGGGTCGTGGTCGTCGGCGACGGCCCCAGTGAGGCATCGCTGCGGACCGCCCTGCCCGGTGCGGTCCTCCTCGGCCGCCGGACCGGGGACGACCTCGCCCGACTGTTCGCCTCGCTGGACATGTTCGTCCACACGGGACCGTACGAGACGTTCTGCCAGACGGTGCAGGAGGCCATGGCCTCCGGGGTCGCGGTGATCGCTCCCGCAGCGGGCGGACCGCTCGACCTCGTCGACCACGGGCACACCGGACTGCTGGTCCCGCCGCTCGACACCGGTGCCGTGACGGCGGCGGTCGGCGCACTCGCCGCCGACCCCGTGCGCGCGGCGGCCTACGGCGCCGCCGGCCGGGCCGCGGTCGAGGGCCGGACCTGGCAGGTCGTGGGCGACCAGCTGCTCGACCACTACGACGAGGTGCTGCGCGACCGGACGGCGGTGGCGGCATGACCGACCGTGAACGGCGCACGGTCATCGTCCGGCTGGCGAACTTCGTCACCCCGTCGTCGGGCGGCCTGCGCACCGCTCTGGACGAGCTCGGCCGCGGCTACCTCGCGGCCGGCCACGAACCGGTGCTCGTCGTGCCCGGCGACACCCGGAGCGACGAACGCACCGCCCAGGGGCGGGTGATCACACTCCCCGGTCCGGTCCTTCCGGGCAGCGGCGGCTACCGCGTACTGACGGACCGGCGCAGGCTCCGCCACCTCCTGGAGACGTTGCGGCCCGACCGTCTGGAGGTCTCCGACCGCACCACGCTGCGCTGGACGGGAGTGTGGGCGCGCCGCGCCGGGGTGCCGGCCGTGATGGTCTCCCACGAGACCGCCGACGGGGTGCTGCGCACCTGGGGCGTCCCGGCCCGAGCGGCCGGGCGGACGGCGGACCGGCTCAACGTCCGCAGCGCACACGCGTACACCCGGATCGTGTGCACCACCGCATGGGCCGAGCGCGAGTTCCTGCGTATCGGTGCGCGCAACGTGGTGCGCGCACCGCTCGGCGTGGATCTGCGACGCTGCCGTCCCCATCGGCGCAGCGCCGTCCTGCGCGCCCGGCATCTGCGCGGCCGGGACGTGCTGCTCGTGCTGTGCTCGCGGCTCTCCGTCGAGAAACGTCCCGGCCGGGCGCTGGAGGCGCTCGCCGGGCTGCGGCACCGAGGCGTGCGCGCGGCGCTGGTCGTCGCGGGCGACGGGCCGCTGCGGACGGGCCTGGAGAGCAGGGCGCGGGAGCAGCGGCTGCCGGTCGAATTCCTCGGCCATGTGCGGGACCGCGAGTCCTTGGCGGATCTGCAGGCGGCGGCCGACATCTGCCTGGCGCCCGGACCCGCGGAGACATTCGGCCTGTCGGCCCTGGAGGCACTGGCCTGCGGCACCCCGGTCGTGGCGAGCGAGAGTTCCGCGCTGCCCGAGGTGATCGGTGCCGCGGGGGTCGCCGCCCCGGACACGGGAGAGGCGTTCGCCGCCGCGGTACGGGAGTTGCTCGGGCGCCCGGAGGACGAGCGCCGGGCCATGGCGAGGCGACGGGCCGAACTCTTCGGCTGGGACCGCTCGGTGGCCGCGTTCCTGGCCGCGCACGACGTGCCGGACCCGGGCGGGATCGCGGAGGTACGGGCATGAGCCGTGCGGCGCGGCGCGGCGTTCCGCGGCCGTGTGCCACCCGGGAGCCGTCCGCGCCGCCTGGCCCGTCGTCCGTGGAGCGGGTCAGTATGGGGGCATGAGCGGACGCTGGGACTTCTGGATCGACCGTGGTGGGACGTTCACCGATGTCGTGGGACGGGATCCCGATGGACACCTGGTCACCCGCAAGCTGCTCTCCCACGACCCGGACCGCTACCGCGACGCCGCCGTGGCCGGCATCCGGGGACTGCTCGGCCTCGGCCCCACCGACCCGGTCCCCGCCGACCGGGTCGGCACGGTGAAGATCGGCACGACGGTCGCCACCAACGCCCTGCTGGAGCGGCGCGGCGAGCCGACCGTCCTGGTCATCACGGAAGGCTTCCGGGACGCTCTGCGCATCGCCTACCAGAACAGGCCGAACCTCTTCGACCGCCGGATCCTGCTGCCCGAGGCCGTGTACGAGCGGGTGATCGAGGTCCCCGAACGGATCGACGCCCGCGGCGGGGTCGTGACCCCACTGGACCGGGAAACGGTGGCCGAGCGGCTCAAGGCCGCACGGGCCGACGGTCTGCGCAGCGCGGCCGTCGTCCTGATGCACGGCTACCGCCACCCCGCGCACGAGAGCGCCGTGGCCGCCGCGGCCCGCGAGGCGGGCTTCACCCAGGTCAGCTGCTCGCACGAAGTGAGCCCGCTGATCAAGCTCGTGCCACGCGGTGACACCACCGTCGTCGACGCCTACCTCTCGCCGATCCTGCGCCGGTACGTCGACGAGGTCGCCCGCGAACTCGACGGCATCCGGCTGATGTTCATGCAGTCCAACGGCGGCCTGCGCGAGGCCTCCCACTTCCGGGGCAAGGACGCGGTGCTCTCCGGCCCCGCCGGTGGTGTGGTCGGCATGGCCCGTACGTCCGAACAGGCCGGATTCGACCGGGTCATCGGCTTCGACATGGGTGGCACATCCACTGATGTGTCGCACTACGCGGGTGCGTTCGAACGCGAACTCGGCACCCAGGTCGCCGGCGTGCGGATGCGCGCCCCCATGATGAGCATCCACACCGTCGCGGCCGGCGGCGGCTCCGTCCTGCACTTCGACGGCCACCGCTACCGGGTGGGCCCCGACTCGGCGGGCGCCGTCCCCGGCCCGGCCTGCTACCGCCGCGGCGGGCCGCTGACCGTCACCGACGCCAATGTGATGCTCGGCCGGGTCCAGCCCGCACACTTCCCGGCCGTCTTCGGACCCGACGGCGACCTCCCCCTCGACGCGGACCTCGTCCGCGAACGCTTCGACGCGTTCGCCGAGGACGTGGCGCGTGCCACCGGAACACGGCGCACGGCGGCCGAGGTCGCCGCCGGATTCCTGGAGATCGCCGTGCTCAACATGGCCAACGCGGTCAAGAAGATCTCCGTGCAGCGCGGGCACGACATCACCCGCTACGCCCTGACGGGCTTCGGCGGCGCCGGAGGCCAGCACGTCTGCGCCGTCGCCGACGCCCTGGGCATCGATACCGTCCTCGTGCCGCCCCTGGCCGGCGTGCTGTCCGCGTACGGCATCGGTCTCGCCGACGCCACCGCCATGCGCGAGCAGTCCGTGGAGGCGGAACTGAACGAGGCGACCCGGACCCGGCTCGGCGGACTCTGCGACGAACTCGCCGCCCGCACCCGCGCCGAACTGCGGGCCGACGCCGTCCCCGACAGCGCGATCAGCACCCGCGCCCGGGTCCTCCTGCGTTACGCCGGTACGGACTCCAGCCTGTCCGTCGACCTGGACACCGCACCCGCCATGGCCGAGGCGTTCACCGCTCAGCACCGCGCACGCTATGCCTTCACCATGGACAAGCCCCTGGTCGTCGAGGCGGTGTCGGTCGAGGCGACCGGAACAGCCGGGCGGCACGCACCGGGCACGGCCGACACCACTCCTGGTGCGAGCTCACCGCCCCGACCCCACGACACCGTAAGGATGTTCGCGGAAGGCCGGTGGCAGCGGACCCCGCTCCACCGACGCGAGGAACTGCGCCCCGCGGCCACCGTGACCGGCCCCGCCGTCATCGCGGAGGCGGATGCCACCACCGTCGTCGACCCCGGCTGGCAGGCCACCCTCGCCGACACCGGGCATCTCCTGCTCACCCGCGTCCGCCCGCGCCCGGACCGCACTGCCGTCGGCACCCGCGTCGACCCCGTCATGCTGGAGATCTTCAACAACCTCTTCATGTCGATCGCCGAACAGATGGGCGTGCGCCTGGAGAACACGGCACACTCCGTCAACATCAAGGAGCGGCTCGACTTCTCCTGCGCCCTGTTCGACGCGGAGGGCAATCTGATCGCCAACGCCCCGCACATTCCCGTCCACCTGGGCTCGATGGGGGAGTCCATCAAGGAGGTGCTCCGGCGCAACGACGGGGCGATGCGGCCCGGCGACGTCTACGCCATCAACGATCCGTACCACGGGGGCACCCACCTGCCCGATGTGACCGTGGTGACACCCGTGTTCGACGAGAACGGTGACGAACGACCCCGGCTCCGCTTCCTCGTCGCCTCACGCGGACACCACGCCGAGATCGGCGGCATCACCCCCGGCTCCATGCCCGCCTTCAGCCGCACCATTCACGAGGAGGGGGTGCTCTTCGACAACTGGCTGCTGGTACGGGACGGCCGGCTCCGCGAGGCCGAGACGCGCGAGCTGCTCACCGGCGCCGCCCACCCCTCCCGCGACCCGGAAGCCAACCTCGCCGACCTGCGCGCCCAGATCGCCGCGAACGAGAAGGGCATCGCCGAACTGCGCCGCATGGTGGACCAGTTCGGTCCCGAGGCGGTCGCCGCGTACATGGGGCACGTACAGGACAACGCCGAGGAGTCCGTCCGCCGGATCATCGCCGAACTGCACGACGGCGGCTACCGCTACGAGACCGACAACGGCGCCGTCATCGAGGTCGCCCTCACCGTGGACCGGGCCACGCGCGGTGCGGTCGTCGACTTCGCCGGCACCTCACCGCAGCAGCCGGGGAACTTCAACGCGCCGAAATCCGTGGTCATGGCGGCGGTGCTCTACGTCTTCCGGACCCTGGTCGCCGACGACATCCCCCTCAACAGCGGCTGCCTCAAGCCTCTGGAGGTCAGAATTCCGCAGGGCTCCATGCTCGCCCCCGCCCATCCGGCGGCCACCGTCGCGGGAAACGTGGAGACGTCGCAGGCCGTCACCGGCGCCCTGTACGCGGCACTCGGCATCCAGGCAGAGGGCTCGGGAACCATGAACAACCTCACCTTCGGCAACGAACGGGTCCAGTACTACGAGACCGTGGCGAGCGGCTCGGGTGCGGGCGACGGCTTCGACGGCGCCGACGCCGTGCAGACCCACATGACCAACTCCCGCCTCACCGACCCCGAAGTCCTCGAATGGCGCTACCCCGTGCTGCTGGAGAGCTTCCGGGTACGGGACGGCAGCGGGGGCGCGGGGCGCTGGCACGGTGGCTGCGGCGTGGAGCGGCGCATCCGTTTTCTCGAACCCGTCACGGTGGCGCTGCTCTCCGGACACCGCCGGGTCCGGCCCTACGGAATGGCGGGCGGTGAACCCGGGGCTCCGGGCGAGCAGTACGTCGAGCGCGCCGACGGCCGGACGGTCACGCCGCTGCGCGGCTGTGACACGGCCGACCTGCAGCGGGGGGACGTGCTCGTGCTCCGTACACCGGGCGGCGGGGGCTTCGGCGCCCCGGACCCGACCCCGGACGGCCGTCCCGGGAGCCCCGCCGAACAGCGGTGAGGCCGCTGCCCACGGGCTCCCGGCAGGGGTCGCTTCTGCGCCGTTTCGACCGATGTCAGTCCGAGGACCTAATCTGTGCAGCGTGACTTCGCCTGCCTACACGGACAACGCTGCGCCCCAGCTCAGCGCGGGGCCGCGGCCCGCCCCGGGCCCGGCCGCCGACGAGGGGCTCTCGCGGCGGCTGCGCGCGCTCGCCTGCACGGCGCCGCTGCACGATCTCGATGTGCGCAAGGCGAATCTGGCCGGCGAGTACACGGTCTACACGATGGCCGAGATCGCGCTCGCCGTCATCGACCTCGTCACCCTCAACATGGACTTCGACACGGGTGCCGACCACGACCAGATAGTGACCAGGGTCCTTCCCCGCGTCGCCGCCCAGGCCCCGGACCGCCCGGCCGCCGAGCACGAGCGGGTCGCCCGCTGGGTGCTGGAGAACCTGATCAATGTCGGCAGCGTCGACCGCGGATTCCGTGCGGTGTACGGCACTTTCGGCCCTGATGGGGTGTATGTCCGCCGTGATTACGACTTCAAGCTGATCGAAGAGGTCCCCGGACACGGTGGCACCGTCTTTCTCCGGGCCACCGACGAAGCGGTCAACGTCCTGGTCGGAGCCCTCGACACGGATGTCACCAGCGCCCAGATCGCCGCCGAGGTGAAGCTGGAGGTCCTCATCAGCCGGGGCCGCCTCGCGGATGCCCAGCTCGCCGCGGAGCAGGCCCGCTACCGCACCGTGCAGTACGCGGAGACCCTGCGCAAGACGCTGGAGGCCACCCGGCGCAACGTCCGGGCCGTCGACTGGCTCAACGCCGTACCCGACATGATCGCCGAAGCGCTCGATCACGTCGCCGACCGCTACCGCCACGAGAACGCGATCCTCACCAACATCCGCAAGGCGCGCGACGAGGCGGAGGAGCCCGAGCACAAGCGGCGCGCCGCCGAGCTCGTCGACATCGTCAAGGACTGCATCCGCCGCCACACCCAGCTGCAGTCCCGTCTGCTGGAAGCCGGGCCGCTGTTCCGTGCCGAACAGGACAGGCAGGCGTTCGCCACCCCTGCGGCCCGCACCGGCCTCGATCTGTACGGTCAGCTGGTCGGCCCGCTGCTCCCGCTCCCCGTCGAACACGCCATCCGCGTCACGGACGCCTTCTTCGCCCATGGCACCGGACTGCGCACCCCCACCTCGGTGCGGGTGGGCGACCTCGTCGACATGCTGCTCACGCCTCCCGTGGAGCGCGAGCACCTGGGCGCCGAGATGCCCGAACCCGATCTGATCGCCACTCCGGACGACAGCCGGTTCAGCGAGGAGCAGCTCGCGAGCGCCATGGAACTCCTGGATCTGGAGCACGACGCCCCGCGCCGGCTCTCCGGACTCCTCGCCGAGGCCCGGCGCCGCGATCCCGAACTGCCTTATCTGGTCGCCCTGCTCGCGGTGCACGCCGCGAGCCCGCCGGTCGGCACCGCCTACCGGCAGGGCGAGCAGCGTCTGTTGTTCTCCGTCGACGACGGGACGCAGCTCGACGACCCGGAGTTCGGCGGCGCGGATCTGATAGTGGGTACGGCCCTGCTGGACGCGGCCGGAATGGCCGCGGACCGCTCGGAGGCATCATGAGGGGCGCGCCGCAGGAGGCGCACGAGCCGCCGATCCGACCGGCGCACCTCGTCCGGGAGCGTCGCCGCCCCACCGGTCGACCGGTCGGAGCCGCGCCGCTCGGGACGGACGGGGCGAGAGCCGGCGCCGTCCACCCCGCCCATCCCGCACCGAAGACTTTCCGCAGCAAGGAGCGACAGTCGTGAGCGACCACCGCGCACAGCACGCCGACGCGTGGAGCGAGCCGACCGCCGCGTACGCGACCGAGAGCACGGCCTGCGCGGACCCGGCCGGGCCTGCCACCGCACCCGTCACCCCGGCCGACGCGGCCGACGCCGCCCGGCTCGTCGCCTTCGGACTCCAGCCCAAACTGCTGCCGGCACGCGACGCCGAATATGCCGAACTGCTCCGCCGCTACCGGGAGGAGTCCGCTTTCGCCCGGCTCGCCGACGCCGTGGCGACCGGACTCGGCCTGGTCGTGCTGGAGGTGTCCACCCGCGCCGGGATGGCCGTCACCGCCGGTGAGGACTCGGTCTTCGCCGTCCGCATGGGCGACTACGCCCGTCGCGCGTCGTCCGACTCCGCCGACCGGTTCCTGCACGGGCTCGCGCACCTCGCCGTCGCCGCGATGGCCTTCCCCCGTCCCGAGGACCTCGCCGACGACGCGTACATCGGCCGGATCACCGTCAACGGCGTCGACTCGTTCGTACGCCAGGCGTGCCATCGGCTGGAGGAGCGCGCGGAGGAGCACGGCGACAACACCGACCCGGCCACCGATGCCCCCGGACTGGAGGCGGCCTGGCGCATCTACGCCCGGCGCAGCGCCACCGGAGCGACGAAGGACGCCCGGAGACTGGCCGGTTCCACCACCGGCATCGTCGGCAAGGCCGTCGCCTTCCTCACCGATGCGGGCTTCCTCCAGCGCACCGGGGACGACGCCGGAGGCGCCTTCCGCACCACCGCCCGCTACCAGCTCCAGGTCCGTGACATGGCCGGCGGCGCCGCGATGGCCGAGCTGCTGGAGCTCGGAGTCGTACCGGTCACCGACGGAACGGCGACGCTGCTGCCACCGCCCGACGCCGACGACCTGGAGCTGGCCGCCGACGCCGGTCTGCCCTTCCACGCCTGACCGGCCCGCCCCACCACCGCCGTCTCCCCCCGCTCCCTGAACGACGAGAGTCCGCCGCCATGTACGAGCTGTCCCGGGTCCGCCTCTACTCCATCGGGCCTGCCGGCGCGCGCTATGCCGACACCGTGCTCGACCTGCGCGGAGTGGGCGAGCCCGTGCCCAACCCCGCCCCGGCCCAGGCGGAGTTCTTCGAGGAGGAGCCGGTCGGCCCGCCGCGTCGCCCCGCCCCCGCCGGGGTGCTCTTCCTGGAGAACGGCGGCGGGAAGTCGGTGCTGCTGAAGCTGATCTTCTCGGTGATGCTGCCCGGCCACCGCAACACCCTGGGCGGCGCCAGCTCCGGCGTGCTGCGCAAGTTCCTGCTCGCCGACGACTGCGGGCATGTCGCCCTGGAATGGCAGCACACCCTCACCGGCGAATGCGTGGTCGTCGGCAAGGTCAGCGAGTGGCGTGGACGCCAGGTCTCCAACGACCCCAGGAAGTTCGCCGAGGCCTGGTACTCCTTCCGCCCCGGGCCCGGACTCAGCCTGGACTCCCTGCCGGTCGCCGAGGCGACCTCCGTGCACCGCCCGGTCGAAGGCGTCTCCGGCGCGCAGGGCCGACGGCGGACGATGAAGGGCTTCCGTGACGCCCTGACCGAGGCCGGCAAGTTCTACCAGCACCTCGACGTCCACTGGGAGGAGATCCACGACCGCTGGAACGAGCACCTCGGCGACCTCGGACTCGACCCCGAACTCTTCCGCTACCAGCGAGAGATGAACGCCGACGAGGGCGAGGCGGCCGGCCTCTTCGCGGTCAAGAAGGACTCCGACTTCACCGACCTGCTGCTCCGCGCCGTCACCGACACCCGCGACACGGACGGCCTCGCCGACCTGGTGAGCGGCTTCGGCAACAAGCTGGGCCGCCGGGCGGAGCTGACCGCGGAGCGCGACTTCACCGCGGGTTCGGTCGATCTGCTCGGCCGGATCGTGGAGGCCACGGCCACTCGTTCCCGTGCCAGGGACGTCCACGCGGGGGCCGAACGCCGCACCCGTACGCTCGCCCGCAGGCTCTTTGCCCGCGCGGGCCGGGAGCGCGGCCGGACCGCCGAGCTGGCCCAGCAGGTGACGGGCGCCGCGCACACCGTCATGACGGCCGAGGGGGCCCGCAGCCGCAGCGCCCTGATCGCCGCCGAACTGGCCTACCGGCACGCCTCGCTGGCCCTGACCGCGGCGGAGAAGGGCGCGGCCGCCCAGCGTCGCGAGCTGGGCGAAGCCCGCACGCTGCACTCCGCCTGGCAGGCCGCCGAGGCCGTGCTGCGCCACCGCGCCGCCGCCGACCGGTCGGCACGGGTCGCCGTCGCCATCCGCGAGGCCGAGCGGGACGCCGCGCCCGCGCTCGCCGCCCGTGCCGAGGCCGCCGCCGATCTCGTACGGGCCCTGCACACCGCGGCGGAGGCCGGTGAGCAACTGGCCAACGAGGAGGAGGAGCGCTCCGGCACCCTCCAGGCCGTGGGCGAGACCGCCCACCGCGACGCCACCACCGCCGCCACCGAGGCCCAGCGTGCCCGCAGCGAGGCGGGACATCTGCGCCAGCGCCTCGCCGAGGTCGAGCAGGAGACGGCGCAGGCGGTACGGGCCGGCTGGCTCGACGACACCGCGCCGGACGCCGACCCGGCGCGAGCCGCCCTCGCCGCGAGCGACGCCGAGCAGTCCGCCGTCGCAGCGTGGGACACCGCCAGGGAGGCCGCCCGCGCCGGGGCCGATCTGGCCAGGGAGGCCGCCGCCGCCGAGAGCCGCGCCGAACTCGCCGCCGCCCGCGCCTCCGACGCCGCACGGGCCGCGGAACAGTCGTACGAGGCCGAGCTCAACGCCGCCGAGTCCCTCGCGTCCGACCACCGTCTGGCCGACCTGCTCGGCCTGCCCTCCGCGCAGGGAACCGGCGTTCCTCGGCCCCGTGGCGCGGCGGCCGGCACCGAGACGGACACCGACACCCCGTACGGCGCGGACGGCCGAGGAACGGACACCGACCCGACCGGCACCGAGCGACGGCCCGCCACCATCGCGGCCACGGAGCAGGCGGGCCGGACGGGGCAGCCCGCCCACGGCACGCACACCGTCACGGCCGAACAGCCCGACGCACACCAACAGCCGCTCACCGCCCAGGAGTTCGACCGCAGCGCCGACGAATTGCGGGAGCTCCTGGACCAGGGCATCGGCTCGGCCGAGCGCCGCCTCTTCGAACTGCGCACCGCGGCCGCCGACGACTCCCGCATCCTCGGCGCACTCGGCGACGGCGGACTGCTGCCGCCCGGCCCCGATGTCCTCGCCACGGTCGAGTACCTCGGCGAGCACGGCATCCCGGCCCTGCCCGGCTGGCGCTACCTCGCCCAGGCCGTCGACCCCGCCGACCACGCGTCGGTACTCGCCGCCCGCCCCGAACTCGTCGACGGTGTCGTCATCACCGACCCCGACTCGCACGCCCGAGCCCGCGAGGTCCTGAGCGGCGCCGCCCTGCTGCCGCGCTCCGCCGTCGCCGTGGGGACCGCCGCCGCACTGCTCGCCCCCGTCCCGGCGGCCGGGGCGGGCTCGGCCGCGAGCGCCGAAGGGGTGTTCCTCGTCCCGCCGAACCCGGCGATGCACGACGAACACGCGGCCGACGAGGAGCGGCAGGCCCTCAGGAGCAGGGCCACCGCTCGCGACGAGGACATCCGGATCCTCGCGGCCCGCCTGACCGCCGACCGCTCCCTCGCCGCCCGGATCGGTTCCTGGCGTGCCGACTGCCCTCCCGGCATGCTGGCCGAGCTGGCCGAGGCCGCGGACACCGCCCGTACGGTCGCGGAGTCGGCGGAAGCCGCCCTCGCAGAAGCCCGAACCGTGCGCGCCGAGGCCGACGAGGCCGCCGCGGACACCGCCCGTGTCCGTGAGGAGCGCCAGGAGGCCGCCCAGCGCGCCCGCCGCGCCGCCGACGCCCTCGCGGGCCTCGCCTTCCGGCTCCGCGAACGCGCGGGCTGGCAGACGAAACTGCGCGAACTGGTCGACGAGGCGGCCGAGTCCGAGGCACGTGCCACGGTCTGCCTGGAGCGGGCCCGTGCCGCCGACGAGGACCGCAGGGCCGCCCAGCGCGCCGCCGACGACGCCCGTCGCACCGCCCGCGCGCTGCGCGCCGAACGCGCCGAGATCGCGGGCGCGCCGGAGCACCTCCCGGAGCCCGCGGGCGACACCCCGCGCCCCGCCCTGCCGGCACTGCGGGAGGCGTACCGGGCCGCGTCCCAGCTGTACGAGAAGGTGGGCGTGGGCGCCGACCTGCGCGCCGAACAGGCCCGTGCGGAGAGCGACGAGAGCGCCGCCCTCGCCGAGCTGGACCGGCTCACCAACAAGGTCCGCACCCGGGCCGCCCAGCTCCTCGAAGGCACGGACGGCGCCGACGGCCCGTCCCGGCAGGCTGCGGCCGCCCGCGCCGAGTCCCTGGTCCATCTCCTGGAGACCAGGGCCTCCACCGCGAGCGAGCAGTTGGGCCGACTGCGCGGCGAGGCCGAGCGCCTGGCCCCGGTCGACGGCGAGACGCATCACACCGAACTCCCCGACGAACTGGTCCCGGCCGACGCCGAGCAGGCCCAGAACCTCCTGCGCACCGCCACGGCCGAACTCGCCTCCGCCACCGCGGCCCTGGACACCGCACGCGCCGCCCACGCCGAACTGCTGCACGCCCACCGCACCGCCGAGGACTCGGCAGGCGGCTTCGACGAGACCGCGGCACTTCTGCGCGACCTCCTCAGGGACCACGGCACGGACGACGACACCGAGGCCCCCGAGCCCTACCCGGGCAGTCTCGACGAGGCCCGGCAGTCGGCCGCCGAGGCCCGCCGCTCGTTGCGCGGCTGCGCCGCCGACCTGTCCGCGGCCGAGAGCGCAGTGAGGGAAGCCGGCGACGTCCTCGTACGGCACGCCAACTCCACCCGCTACGAACAGGTCCGTACGCCCGCCCGGCAGCAGATCCGCGAGCTGCCGGCCGCGGCGCTGCCCGAGCACGCAGAGAAGTGGGCGGCGGCCTTCGCACCCCGGCTGCGCGTCCTCACTGACGAGCTGGCCCAGTTGGAGCGCAACCGCGACTCCATCGTCGACCGGCTCCGCGGCCTCGTGGAGTCCGCGCTCACCACTCTGCGCTCCGCCCAGCGGCTCTCCCAGCTCCCCGAAGGGCTGGGGGAGTGGTCGGGCCAGGAGTTCCTACGGATCCGCTTCGAGGAACCCGACCAGGCGACCCTCACCGAACGGCTCGGCGAGGTCATCGACGAGGCCACCCGCGCCGCCCTGAAGAAGAACTCCGATCTGCGCAGGGACGGCATGTCGCTCCTGCTGCGCGGTGTACAGGCGGCACTGGAACCCAAGGGCATCGCCGTGGAGATCCTCAAGCCGGACGCGGTGCTCCGTGCCGAACGCGTCCCGGTCGGTCAGATGGGCGACGTCTTCTCCGGCGGCCAGCTGCTCACCGCGGCCATCGCCCTGTACTGCACGATGGCCGCGCTGCGCAGCAACGACCGGGGCCGTGACCGGCACCAGCACCGGCACGCGGGCACGCTGTTCCTGGACAATCCCATCGGCCGTGCCAACGCCACCTATCTGCTGGAGCTCCAGCGTGCGGTGTCGGACGCCCTCGGCGTGCAGCTGCTCTATACGACAGGGCTGTTCGACACCACGGCGCTCGCCGAATTCCCGCTGGTGATCCGGTTGCGCAACGACGCCGACCTGCGGGCCGGGCTGAAGTACATCAGCGTGGAGGAGCACCTGCGTCCCGGGCTGCCGCAGCAGGACCCGAACGGTGTGACGGTGCACGGCGAGATCACCGCCACCCGCATGTTCAAGCGAACGACGACGCCGCCCGAGAGCGCTCGGATCCCGTCCCCGGGCCTGTCCGACGCGTGAGCACGACGAGCGGGCGCGAAACAAGCAGGACGGGTCGGTGCCGTGAGCCAGGCGCGGGGAACGGGCACGACGGGTGAGCACGGTGGGCAGGCGCGAGGAACAGGAACACCTCGCGGCATCCGTCCCCTGACGACACCCCGCCGGGGCTCGGACCTCTCCGCCGGACAGGGCCACCGGAGCCCCCCGAGCACCGGTGGTTCTCTCCGCCGGGCAGGGCCGATGCCCTCACGCCCGCGAGAGGCTGCCCGCGCCCCGGCGACGTATCCGGGCTTCCTCACGCTGTGCGGTCCGCGCCGCCCGGCGGGCTCTGCGGCGCTCACGGCGCAACTGCCGTGCCGAACTGCTCGGTATGGACACCACACCGTTGCGTTGGTTCCAGACCTGCCGGGTGATCCAGACGTCCAGCACCGACCATGTGGCGACCACCGTGCTGCCCACGCTGCTCAGCACCATCGGAAAGGCCAGCCAGGATCCCGTCAGCGTGCAGAGGAACGCCACCATGGCCTGGATGATCGTCAGCGACATGATGAGTACGGCACGCACGGCGGCGGTACGGACGGGGTCCGGCATCCGCCGCCGCGTCGCAGGCTCCTCCACCCAGAGTTGCCGGCGCGGGCGCGGGATCTTCGCCCCGCCGGTCACCGCCGGGGCCGTCGTCGCGACCGATGCCGACGGCACCCGGCTCCGACGCTCTTCCGTATCCAAGGAACCTCAACTCCCCACCGCTGTCCGACCTCAGGGTTGCTGCCCGGCACGCTTCGTTTCCACGTGAGCGGATCGGACCATCCTGCCCCGGGCACTCCACGTGTTCTCCCTGCCCCGTACAGAGAGACGAGTGAACCGCCGTGAAGATTCCCCCCGAACCATCATCGAGCGAAGAATTCCAGCCAACTGCCTTGCCGGGCAACGTGAAGCTCTGACAGGTCTCTTCTGTCGCTTTCGTGGATTTCATTGCCCGGAATACCGGGACAACTCATGATCGACGTCGAGGAGCGCGGCTGAAAATCATCCGGACATCTCTTCGGGTTGCCTCTCTGTCGGTAGTAGGCTCGCGCCGTTTGTTGACGGAACACGACCCCCGCCCCGTGGGGTCGGGCTGGGGGAGGCCATGCGCTTTCGCGGGAAGTCCATCCGCAGGAAGATCGTGGCGCTGCTCCTGGTGCCGCTCGTCTCCCTCACCGGGCTCTGGGGTTTCGCCACCTTCCTGACGGGGCGTGAGGCCGGCCATCTGATGAGTGCGAGCACCGTCGTGGAGAAGGTCGGTCATCCTCTGGAGGACACCGTCCGCGCGATTCAGGACGAGCGCCGCCAGACTCTCGTCTTCCTCGCCGATCCCCGGGCCTCCGACGCCCTCCCTCTTCTGCAGCGCCGACGGGCGAACACCGACCGTGTCGTGGCGGACGTCCGCAACAGTGCACGGCAGCAGGACATTCGCGATGCACTGCGACCCGAGGACGAAACGCAGCTGAACTCGGTCCTCGGATCGGTCGAGGGTCTGGGCGCACTCCGCGATTCGGTCGACAAACGCACCATCGACCGCTCGAAGGCAATGGAGTTCTACGACCGGCTCATAGATCCCTGCTACCGCTTTCTGAACGGTCTCCGCACGATGGAGAACGTATCGATGGACAAGCAGGTCCGTGCGCTGGTCGGCATCTCACGAGCCCGCGAAATGCTCTCCCGCGAGGACGCCCTGGTCGCGTCGGCACTCATCGCCGGGCGGTTGACCGCTTCCGAACTGCGCCAGATCTCCGACCTCGTCGCCAATCGCAAGCTGCTCTACGAGATCAACGGCGAGATGTTGCCCGCGTCGGAGCGCCAGCGCGTGGAGCAGTACTGGGCGAGCCCGGACAGCGAAGCGCTGAGGACCGCGGAGAACACGCTCATCGACGCCGGTCCCACCGACGAACCACGTGCGGTCGACGCCGAGCGCTGGCAGGAAGTGGCACCGCCGGTCCTGGACCGGCTGGCCAACGACTCCACCGAACTGAACAACCGCTTCCAGGACCGTGGGAAGCCGGCCGGCTACAGCGTTCTGATCAAGGCCGGTATCGCGGGCGTCCTCGGTTTTCTCGCCCTGCTCGCCTCGGTGTTCGTCTCCGTGCGCATCGGCCGGGAGCTCATCCGCGACCTCTCCCGGCTCCGCAAGGACGCCCATGAGGTCTCCGGGATACGGCTGCCGAGCGTGATGCGCAGGCTCGCCGCGGGCGAACAGGTCGACGTCGAGACCGAAGCACCGCATCTGCAGTACGAACGCGACGAGATCGGCCAGGTCGGCCAAGCCCTCAACACCCTGCAACGGGCCGCTGTAGAAGCCGCGGTCAAGCAGGCGGACATGCGGCGCGGGGTGTCCGAGGTCTTCGTCAATCTCGCCCGCCGCAACCAGGTGCTCCTGCACCGGCAGTTGACGCTCCTGGATGCGATGGAGCGCCGCACCGAGAACACGGACGAACTCGCGGACCTCTTCCGTCTCGACCACCTGACCACCCGTATGCGGCGCCATGCCGAGGGTCTGGTGATCCTCTCCGGTGCCGCACCCTCACGTCAGTGGCGCAAGCCGATCCAGCTGATGGACGTGGTGCGGGCAGCGGTCGCCGAGGTCGAGGACTACGAGCGGATCGAGGTCCGTCGGCTTCCCCGCATCGGAGTGGGCGGCCCCGCCGTGGCCGACCTCACCCATCTGATCGCCGAACTCCTGGAGAACGCCACCGTGTTCTCGCCCCCGCACACCGCGGTCCAGGTGCATGGTGAACGCGTCGCCAACGGCTTCACGCTGGAGATCCACGACCGTGGTCTCGGCATGGCTCCCGACGTCCTGCTCGACGCGAACCTGAGGCTCGCCGAGACCCCCGAGTTCGAACTCTCCGACACCGACCGGCTGGGTCTCTTCGTGGTCAGCCGCCTCGCCCAGCGGCAGAACGTCCGGGTATCGCTG
Organism: Streptomyces sp. NPDC101194; assembly: GCF_044767885.1. Lineage (NCBI taxonomy): Bacteria > Bacillati > Actinomycetota > Actinomycetes > Kitasatosporales > Streptomycetaceae > Streptomyces > Streptomyces sp. NPDC101194. Next base: position 13,118 of record NZ_JBIWOS010000015.1, on the reverse strand, counting down.
CAGAAGTCCCCGTACGGCGGCACGACCGCCGTCGTCTTCATCCCTGCGGCGCTGCTCACGGACGCCCCGGAGACGCACGGCACCGGATTCCGCCTCGACCGCCGGTCCGAGAAGGCGATCGGCGATGGTGCACGGGCAGCCGGTCAGGGACCGGGAAGCGACAAGGACCGCAGGGACGGGGCGCCGGACCGTCGGGCCAACGGCAGGCCATCCGGTCTGGCCCCGGTCCCCACCGGCCTCGTCGACCCGGCCCTCCTGGACGGGCCGGTCGAGCTCGAAGGACCCGTGGGAGCAATGGACTTCGAGAGCGACCCCGCACTCGATCCGCTGCTCGACGCGGGTCTGGCCCCCCTGTTGGGCGGCGCTTCCGACCTCGACGACACCGAGAGCGAACGCGGCGGAATCTTCCGCGCCCGCGACCTGCGGCGCGACGGCGACCGCGAGCAGCACCAGCAGGCCTCCGACCAGGTGGGGGAACCGGCGGCCGGTGCACGGGCGAAGCGGCCCGGTGCCCCGGTGCCGCTGCCCCGTCGCAAACCTCCGACGCTGGTCACCGAGAACGGCCGCCGGGTCGACGAGTCGGGCCGTTCCCACCCGCCGAGCGCGGAGCGCGATCCCGCACCCGGCCCGGCCGACGCCGACGGCCCGGGTGCCGACACCGAGGTCAGGCCCGTGGCCGCCGGTCCCTGGCGCCCCGCTGCCGACACCGGCGAGCCCGCCGAGCCGCGACAAGCCGCAGGACCGCAGCAGCAGACCGGCTTCCGGAAACCCACCGGGCCGGGCACCCCGTCGCCGTCCGTTCCACCTGGCGATCCCGGTGTACCCGCGGAGTCCGACTCACCCGTCGAACCCGCGCCTCCGAAGGCCCCGAGCCCGGCCCGAGAGACCGTGGGCGGGCTGCCCCGGCGCATCCGGCAGGCCAGTCTCGCCCCGCAGCTTCGCGAAGTCACGGGCGGCCGTGACGCGGAGCCGACCCGAACAGAATCGGCTCAGGACTTCGAACGGGACGCGGACGAGGTACGCAGCCGCATGGCTTCGCTCCAGCGCGGCTGGCAGCGCGGCCGCCGGCAGAACGCCGAGGACGTGACCGGTCCCGGTGACACAGCACAAGGAACCACTCCGGGAGGGGACGGTCCATGACCGCACCGAACGCCGCAGCACCCGACGTCGCACGCCGGGGCTCAGGCCAGCTCAACTGGCTCCTCGACGAACTCGTCGAGCGCGTCGCCAGCATCCACAAGGCGCTGGTGCTCTCCAGCGACGGCCTCGCCACCGGCACGTCCAAGGACCTGACCCGCGAGGACAGCGAGCATCTGGCGGCCGTCGCCTCCGGATTCCACAGCCTCGCCAAGGGCGTGGGACGCCACTTCGACGCCGGCCGGGTCCGCCAGACCGTCGTGGAACTCGACGAGGCGTTCCTCTTCGTCACGGCGGCCGGCGACGGCAGCTGTCTCGCCGTGCTGGCCGACGCCGACTCCGACGTCGGTCTGGTGGCCTACGAGATGACGCTGATGGTGAAGCGCGTGGGTGCCCACCTGGCCAACGCGCCCCGGACGACCGGTCAGTCCGCCGGGGGGTGAATGGACGGCATGAGCGCTGACTCCTCCAGATCACCGGCCACGCCGACGGACCCGCAGGCCTCGCGCTGGTACGACGCCGACGCCGGACCGGTGGTCCGTCCGTACGCGATGACCCGGGGCCGTACCAGCAGCGCCTTGCGCCATCGACTCGACCTGATCGCGGTCGTCGTCCCCGAACCCGCGGCCGACGACCCCGGCCGGGACCAGACGCTCTCCCCCGAACACGTGGAGATCGTCGAACTCTGCAGTGACATGCCCCAGTCGATAGCCGAGCTCGCGGCCGGCCTGGATCTCCCCGTCGGAGTGGTCCGGGTGCTGGTCGGCGATCTCGTCGAGGACGAGCTGGTGCACGTAACCCGTCCCGTTCCGCCGGCCGAACTGCCGGACGTGAACATTCTTCGCGAGGTGATCAATGGCCTTCGGGCGCTCTAGCCGCAACAGGCGGCCCGTGGAGCCCGTTACCCTGAAAATCCTGGTGGCGGGCGGCTTCGGAGTGGGCAAGACGACTCTGGTCGGCGCGGTCAGCGAGATCAGGCCGCTGCGCACGGAGGAGAGACTCAGCGAGGCGGGCCGTCCGGTGGACGATCTGGCGGGTGTGGAGGCGAAGACCACGACCACGGTCGCCATGGACTTCGGCCGGATCACGCTCCGCGAGGACCTGGTGCTCTACCTCTTCGGCACTCCGGGGCAGGACCGGTTCTGGTTCCTGTGGGACGAACTGGCCCAGGGTGCGCTGGGGGCGGTCGTACTCGCCGACACCAGGCGACTGGAGGACTGCTTCGCGGCGGTCGACTACTTCGAGCGCCGCGCGATTCCGTTCACCGTCGCCGTCAACTGCTTCGAGGGGGCCGACACGTTCCCCATCGAGACGGTACAGGCGGCACTGGACCTCGATCCGGAGGTACCGGTGGTCATGTGCGACGCCCGCGACCGCTCCTCCGCACGGGACGTACTGGTGACGGTCGTCGAGCACGCGGTGGCCCGCGTGGAGCGTCCTCGCGAGCCCGCGACGACATAGGAGACGCCCGTCCGGCCACGACGCGGTCGACGCGGCCCGCACCCCCGCCGACCGGGGTGCGGGCCGCGCGTCGTGGCCTGGCCGGGCATGGATTTTTCACCCCGGACGATGACCCGTCAAGACAGTGGGCAGCAGGGGCTGCCCGGGCAGCGGCCGGACGGTCCGGCACACGAGGACGTCGGGGCCGGGGGACGCGGCGGGCGTCCGGACGGCCGGCAGCGGTGTAGGTACGGCCGGACCGTGCCGCGTGGCGAGAACGGCGTGCCGACTGTCGACCTGCGCGCCGAGGGCCGCGCCAGAAGGCGTCCTGAGGCGGGACGCAGACCGACGAGCCGGCCCCGCACACTGCCGACGCAAGGCCGGAAAGTCTCGGATCAGCGGTTGTCGGCAAGCCACTTGGCCGCGATCTCCGCCAGCTCCCGGTCGCGGCCCGCCAGCATCATCCGGATCATCTGCACGTCGCCACGCAGCGACCACGCGGGATGCCCGAAGGTGGCCGGATTGTTCTTCTCGATCAGGAAGTGGGCGGGCCAGGCGGTCCCGTACCCGATCAGTGGCAGAGCGGCCGCGTACCTCCGGCGTCCCCGCGCCAGGCCGTAGGCGGTGATCGCGAGTCCGGTCAGGGTGCCCGTCAGATGGACCCACCGCGTCGCGGCCCTGGAGTGCATCGCGACGTAGTAGGGCCAGAACTCTTCATATGAATCGAACGTCTGCTGTGACATACGGGCACCGTAATGGCTCACACGGCCACCGGAAACGGTCGATCCGTACCCGAGAGGGAGAACGGGCGGCCGGAACCCGGAGGAGCCACCCGTTCTCCTTCCTCCTGTCAGTGCCCGGCGACGGACCTCCGGGCCACGGGGAAGTCGAAGTACGTGTCGGGGAACAACTCGGGCTTGAAGGTGTAGTGCCACCATTCCTCGGCCAGATTCACGAATCCGGCGTCGGTGAGCGTCTTCTTCAGGAACTGCCGATTGGCTCGCTGGGACCCCTGGACGCGCGGGTCATCGGTGTGGGAGAGCGTGTCGAAGCAGTCGAAGCCCGTCCCCATGTCCACGGAACTGTCCGGGAAACGGTCGGCCCGAGGCGCGTAGCAGGGCACCTGCTTCCCTCCTGGCAGGTACGGTCCCGGCGGTGCGGCGGGCAGCTTCACCAACGTCAGGTCCACCGTGCTGCCACGGCTGTGCCCGGACCTCTCCGCGATGTAACCGTCCGCGAACAGCCGCGACTTGTCGACCCGCGGATAGAACTCGCCCTTCATCGTCTCGTCGCCGAGATCCTCCGCCCACCGTACGAAGTGGTCGACCGCCCGCTGCGGCCGGTAGCAGTCGTACACCTTCAACGAGTAGCCCTGGCGCAGCAGGCGGGTCTGGGCGTGGTGCAGCGCCCGGGCCGCGGGCCGGGTGAGGATGCAGAGCGGTTGGCGGTAGCCGTCCACCGGCACGCCCATGAAGTTGTGCGCGGTGGGGTAGCGCATCTCCTGGATGATCGTCGGATCCACCGAACGCAGTGCGACGAATTCCGCGGGCGCTTTCGGCTCGGGGTCCGCCTGCGCGGCGGGGGCGGTGACGGTGACGGAGAGCAGGGCGGCGGCAGCGGCCGCCAGGGCACGGAGAGCGGATGCGATACCTGTCATGAGCACATAATCCAGCAATGCGGGGCCACCCGGCGGGCGATCCGGTACAGTCCGCGCGTGTCCGACCCCACGAGCAACTCCGAGAAGCCGGTCAAGGACTCCCACTGCGGGAGCTGCGGAGCGCCGTACGCCGCCTCGACGTCCCCCATCACCTGGCCCCGCACCTGCGCCGTCTGCGGCGACAGGGCCTACCGCAACCCGTTGCCCGTCGCCGTGGCCCTGCTCCCCGTCACCGACCGGGACGGCACCGGGCTCGTCACCGTCATCCGTGCCATCCCGCCCCGACGCGGCGGGCTCGCCCTTCCCGGCGGCTTCATCGACCACGACGAGGACTGGAGGCACGCCGTCGTACGTGAACTCCGTGAGGAGACCGGCATCGAGGCCGACGAACAGGACGTCCGCCTCGCCGACGCCCTCAGCGCCCGGGACGGCCACCTGCTCCTCTTCGGCCTGCTCCCCGAGCGACCCGCAGCCGCCCTCCCACCCTCCGGGCCGACCGAGGAGACGAGCGGCTTCCGACTGCTCCGCGCACCCACCGAACTCGCCTTCCCGCTGCACACCCTGGCTGCCCGCACCTGGTTCGAGGGCGGATACCACTGACCGGCACGCCCCCTCGCCGCGCGGCTGCCCGGCCTACAGGCCGCGTACGCGCACCGGGCGGTCCACCGGCCCCTCCCCGCCCTCCCGCTCCACCAGAACCTTCCCGTCCACCAGCCGCGACGTGTACCGCTCGACCTCCACCCGCTCCCAGCCGTCACCCGCGTCCCGGACCACCGGACCGCCCCCGCTGCGTCCCGCGGCCGGAGCCCACACCTCCAGCTCCACACCCCCGTCCGCACCCCGCACCGGCAGAACCGAACCGGCCCGCGCCAGCACCGGCACCCGTGACAGCGGAGCATCGATCAACACCTGACCGGGCCCCTCGTACACCTCGCCCGTCGCCGTGTCGTACCAACGTCCACGCGGCAACCGCACCGCCCGGCGATCCACGCCCCGCTCCAGCACCGGCGCCACGAGCAGCGCGTCACCCAGCAAGAAGGCGTCCTCGCATTCCCGCAACGCCCGCTCCCCGGGCGCCCGCCACCAGAGCGGTCGCACATACGGGGCACCGGTCAGCCGGGCCAGCTGCGCCAGCGTCACGAAATACGGACGAAGCCGCTCCCGTTCCTCCAGCGCGGCCCGCGCGTGCTCCAGCACCCGCGGGCCGAATTCCCACGGCTCCCGCCGCCCCGCGTCGATCGCCGCATGGGTACGGAACAGCGGCAGATACGCACCGAGCTGGAACCACCGCAGATACAACTCGGGCGACGGCGACCCGTCGAACCCGCCGATGTCCGGCCCCGAATACGGGACCCCGCACAGCCCCAGCCCCAGCACCAGCGCCAGCGAGGCCCGAAGTCCGGGCCAGCCCGTCCCCACATCACCGGACCAGGTGCCCCCGTACCGCTGCATCCCCGCCCAGCCGGAACGCGAGAACAGAAACGGACGTGTCTCCGGCCGCAGCCGACGAAGCCCTTCGTACCCGGCGCGCGCCATCGCGAGACCGTAGACGTTGTGGGCCTCGCGGTGATCGCCCCCGCGGCCCTCCAGACAATGCCGCGCCGACCGCGGCAGCGAGGGATCCCCGAACGCCGCGAACGACACCGGCTCGTTCATGTCGTGCCACACCCCGGAGAACCCTTGCGCGAGCCGCTCCTCGTACAGACCGCCCCACCACTCCCGCACCCGCGGATCGGTGAAGTCCGGATACACGCATTCACCCGGCCACACCTCCCCGCGCACCACCCGGCCCCGGGCGTCCCGGACGAACGCGCCGCCGCCGACCGCCGTACCCGTGTCGAACACCGCGTTCCCCGGCTCCGCCTTCACCGCCGGATCGACGATCGACACCAGCCGCACCCCGTCCTCACGCAGTTCCTCGGCCAGCCCCGGCAGATCGGGAAAGCGCTCACGGTCGACCGTGAAGACCCGGTGCGCGTCGTAGTGGTCGATGTCCAGATGCAGCACGGACAACGGCAGCCCCCGCTCCCGGTACCCCGCGACGATCCGCCGGACCTCCCCCTCGCTCCCGAACCCCCAACGGGCATGCTGCGGTCCCAACGCCCAGGACGGCGGCAGTGCGGGCGCACCCGTGAGCGCCGTCCAGCTCTGCAGCACCCGGGGCGGAGTACCGGCCATCACCCAACAGCGCAGCGGCCCCCCGTCCATCCGCACCTCACACATCCCCGGCCGGTCATGGCCGGATCCCGCACCCTCCTCGCCCTCCCGCAGCTTCACCTTCCCCGACCAGGTGTTGTCGTGGAACACCAGATGCGTCCCCGCGTCGGAGACCACCAACTGCACCGGCATCGTGAGATACAGCGGATCGTCGTCCGGACCGAAGCGCCCGCCCGGATCGGTGTTCCACAGCGCGTACACACCGTCGCGCAGCCGAGGCCCGGACGCCCGTCCGCCGAGTCCGAAGAACCGGGCGTCCGCGGGCACCTCCGAACGCTGGACCCACCGCGCGGCGCCACCCGCGACCGGCTCCCACCAGCGCGGCGGCAGCTCGCGCCGGAGCACCACGCCGCCGGGCGTACGCAGTTCCACGGCCCCGTGCCGCGACACCGCAACGGTCAGCCGCTCGGACACCACCTGCCAGCCACCGTCCTTGTCCGGCTCCAGTTCGGCCCGCGGATCCGCCTCGGGCGCCGCACCGGCCAGTGCGTACGACGGCAACGGCTCCGCCCCGTCCCAGCCCCAGAACACCGCACCGCCCACCGACACCCGGACCCGCAGCTCCGACCGCGCGAATCGCACCACGCCGCCGCCCGGCCCCGGTTCCGCCCCCACCACCAGGCCCGGCACCCTGGCCCGCTCCGCACCGCGCCGCGGCAGTGCCCGCGCATCCGCGTTCCGGCGGCGCCAGGAGGCGCGCACCGTGCGCAGCCCCTGCACCGAACCGACCATCTTCACCGAGCGCACCAGGTCACGACCGTCCATGCAGCTCACCCTGCCATCCGACAGGGCGGGTGCGGGCTTCGTTCAACTTCCGTTCACCCATGGCCGGACCACATGTCCGGACACGCGACCACGGGTGGTGAACCCTGGTGCGAAAGACGATCACGTGGCATCGTCCGTAAAAGCCGCCTCACGCGCACACCCCAGCACGTGTGCGCGGACCCACGCGCCCATCCCGCGTATCCGTCAGCCAGGGAGCCGCCCCATGACCGCAGCAGCCAACGAAGCCCCCCTCTGGCAGCCCGGCCCCGACCGCATCGCGGCCGCGGCCGTCACCCGCTTCCAGAGCTGGGCGGCCGAGCGGTACGGAGCACCGTCCGACGGCGGCTACCCGGCCCTGCACCGCTGGTCGGTCGACGAGCTCGACACCTTCTGGCAGGCCGTCGCCGACTGGTTCGACGTACGCTTCTCCACCCCGTACGAGTCCGTCCTCGGCAACCGCACCATGCCCGGCGCCCAATGGTTCCCCGGCGCCACCCTCAACTACGCCGAACACGCCCTGCGCACCGCGGAAGACCCCCTGCGCGCCGACGCCCCGGCCCTGCTCCACGTCGACGAGACCCACACCCAGGCCGCCGTCTCGTGGTCCGAACTCCGCCGCCGGGTCGGATCGCTCGCCGCCGAACTCCGCGCCCTCGGCGTCACACCGGGCGACCGCGTCAGCGCGTACGTCCCCAACATCCCCCAGGCCGTCGTCGCCTTCCTCGCCACCGCGGCCGTCGGCGGCGTCTGGACGTCCTGCGCTCCCGACTTCGGCGCCCGCAGCGTCCTCGACCGCTTCCAGCAGGTCGAACCCGTCGTCCTCTTCACCGTCGACGGCTACCGCTACGGCGGCAAGGAGCACGACCGCACCGACACGGTCGCCGAGCTGCGCCGCGAACTGCCCACGCTGCGCGCCGTCGTCCACATCCCGCTGCTGGGCACCGAGGCCCCGGAGGGCGCCCTCGAATGGTCCGCCCTCACCGCTGCGGACACCGCGCCCGTCTTCGAGCAGGTCCCCTTCGACCATCCGCTGTGGGTGCTGTACTCCTCCGGGACCACCGGGCTCCCGAAGGCGATCGTCCAGTCCCAGGGCGGCATCCTGCTGGAACACTTCAAGCAGGTCGGCCTGCACTGCGACCTCGGCCCCGACGACCGGTTCTTCTGGTACACCTCCACCGGCTGGATGATGTGGAACTTCCTCGTCTCGGGCCTGCTCACCGGAACCACACTCGTCCTGTACGACGGAAGCCCCGGCTACCCGGACGTCAGCGCCCAGTGGCGCGTCGCCGAGCAGACCGGAACAACCCTCTTCGGCACCTCCGCCGCCTACGTCATGGCCTGCCGCAAGGCCGGTATCCACCCGGGCCGCGACTTTGACCTCTCACGCGTCCAATGCGTGGCCACCACCGGATCCCCGCTGCCGCCCGACGGATTCCGCTGGCTCCACGACGAAGTCGCGGACGACCTCTGGATCGCCTCCGTCAGCGGGGGGACGGACGTGTGCAGTTGCTTCGCCGGCGCGGTCCCCACCCTTCCGGTGCACATCGGCGAACTCCAGGCCCCCTGTCTCGGCACGGACCTCCGGTCCTGGGACCCCGCGGGCAAGGCACTCGTCGGTGAGGTGGGCGAACTCGTCGTCACCGCCCCCATGCCGTCCATGCCGATCCGCTTCTGGAACGACCCCGACGGCAGCCGCTACCACGACAGCTACTTCGACATGTACCCCGGCGTCTGGCGCCACGGAGACTGGATCACGCTCACCGAGCACGGCTCGGTCGTCATTCACGGCCGGTCCGACTCCACGCTCAACCGCCAGGGTGTACGGATGGGCTCCGCGGACATCTACGAAGCGGTCGAGCGGCTTCCCGAGATCCGGGAATCCCTCGTCATCGGTATCGAGGAACCCGACGGCGGCTACTGGATGCCGCTCTTCGTCCACCTCGCCGACGGCGCAGCACTCGACGACGACCTGCGCGAAAGCATCAAGCGGACCATCCGCGAGAACCTCTCCCCGCGCCACGTTCCGGATGAGGTCATCGAGGTCCCCGGTATCCCGCACACCCTCACCGGCAAGCGCATCGAGGTTCCGGTCAAACGCCTCCTCCAAGGCACGGCGCTGGCCAAGGCGGTCAATCCCGGCTCGATCGACAACCTCGAACTCCTCCACTTCTACGAGGACCTCGCCCGTAAGCGTCTCTGACCGGCCACGTTGTCAGTGCCCGTGACTACTCTGAGTGAGCAATGATCGACGGCGCACTGGGGGAATCATGGCGCGGACCAGGAACACCAAGCACATCACGACCAGCGGTTCCAGCCGGTCGGGCACATCCATGCGACGCACGCTGCGCCGCGAAGCACCGAGCACCATCGGCCTCCTGGCCGACGAGCAGGACTTCGCGGCGATGCAGCGCTACCGCACCTTCACCTTCGACGACCACAGTGTCTATCTGCGGCAGGTCGAGGGTCTGCTCAAGACCCTCGCCGCACAGGGAATGCACACCACGGTCGCTCTCTTCGACCCGGAGGAGTACGCGGAGTTCTGCCGCGAGTCGGAGATCGCTCCCGACGCCCCCGCCAGCCGCAGCCGCTTCACCGCCGAGATCGCCTCGGCCGGTGCCACCGTCGCGTACACCGGACAGACCATCGACAGCCTGATCCCGCTCCTGGTGGGCCGAGCCGTCCGCCAGGCCACCTGGGAGTACGCCACGATGCTCCTGGCCGGACTCGGAGAATGCGCGGACTGCGGCCAGGACGTCGGCCGCGCCGCCTTCGACCGGGCCTCGCACCTCCTGCTGCGCATGCTGGAGACCGCCGGACCGGGTACCCACCACCTCGTCTGCAGCACCCCCACCGAGAACGAGCACCTCCTCGCCGTCCTGCACACCGAGCGCGTCACCGCCGGGCCGGCCCGCATCGAATCGGCGGAGGGAACGGAGTTCGTCACGGTGCTCGCCGTCGGCATCGCCCTCGAAAAGCCGGGGGGAGTCGTACTCCGCACGAGCAGGGCCGGCGCCGACGACCGGGTACACGGCTGGCGGCTGGTCGGCGGCAACCTGACCCCGCTCACGGCCGGCGAGGTGTTCAGCGCCTACTGCACCGACGCCGAAACCGGCGAACCCGTCGCCCCGGAGTCGCGGGTGGAGTACTGCGCGGGCTTCGACCTCGGCGCCGATGAACCGGACCCGCACGACTGACGGGCCGAGGGGGCTCCCCGCCACGTGGCAGGAAGCCCCCTCCACCTCCGACGACGCAGGACTACTCGCCCGACAGCACCGCTTGGGCAGCCGTCCGCGCCTCTTCGGCGGAGTCCGTCGCGCGCGCGGCGGCGGCGGCACGCTCGCACTGAGCGAGCGTGTACTTGGCCAGCGTGGCACGGACATAGGGAATGGACGCCGCCCCCATCGACAGCGACGTCACACCGAGCCCCGTGAGAACACAGGCGAGCAGCGGATCGGAGGCGGCCTCACCACAGACACCACAGCTCTTGCCCTCAGCCGCGGCCGCCTGCGCCGACAGCGCCACCAGATCGAGCAGTGCGGGCTGCCACGGATCCTGCAGCCGGGACACCGCACCCACCTGGCGATCGGCGGCAAAGGTGTACTGGGCCAGGTCATTGGTGCCCAGGGAGAGGAACTCCACTTCCCGGAGGATCGAGCGTGCGCGCAGAGCGGCGGACGGAATCTCCACCATCGCACCGAACTTCGCACCCAGCCCGGCTTCGCGACAGGCGTCGGCGAAGGCCTTCGCGTCAGTACGGTCCGCCACCATCGGGGCCATGACCTCAAGGTGGACGGGCAGGCCCTCGGCCGCCTTCGCCAGCGCGGTCAGCTGGGTGCGCAGCACATCGGGGTGGTCCAGCAGGCTCCGCAGCCCGCGCACACCCAGAGCGGGGTTCGGCTCGTCCGCCGGGGTCAGGAAGTTCAGCGGCTTGTCGGCTCCTGCGTCCAGGACCCGCACTACGACACGCCCCTCGGGAAATGCCTCGAGCACCGCGCGGTAGGCCGCGACCTGCTTCTCCTCGGACGGCGCCCGCTCGCTGTCGTCCAGAAAGAGGAACTCGGTACGGAACAGCCCCACGCCCTCCGCACCGGCCTCGACCGCCGCCGGCACATCGCCCGGCCCGCCCACATTGGCGAGCAGCGGGACCTTGTGACCGTCCGAAGTCGCGCCCGGGCCGGTCGAAGCGGACAGCGCGGCCTTGCGGGCCGCGGCGGCGCTCTCCATCTCCGCCCGCTTCGCGGCGCTGGGCTCGACGAAGATCTCACCCGTGCTGCCGTCCACCGCGATGACCGTGCCCTCGGCCAGCTCACAGGCGCCGGGGAGCGCCACCACGGCCGGCACCCCGAGTGCTCGTGCCAGAATCGCGCTGTGGCTGGTGGGCCCGCCCTCCTCGGTCACGAAGCCGAGCACCAGTGCCGGGTCCAACAGCGCCGTATCGGCGGGCGCCAGATCCCGTGCGATGAGGACGTAGGGCTCGTCGCTGTCCGGCACACCGGGCATCGGCACGCCGAGCAGCCGCGCCACGATCCGGTTGCGCACGTCGTCGAGGTCGGCGACGCGCCCCGCCAGGTACTCCCCGGCATTGGCCAGCAGCGCCCGGTAGGAGGCGAACGCGTCGTACACGCCACGCTCGGCGCTGCTGCCGACGGCAATACGCCGCTCGACATCAGCCATCAGCTCGGGGTCCTGAGCCATCATGGCCTGGGCCTCCAGCACGTGTTGAGCCTCGCCACCGGCGAGATTGCCGCGTGCGATCAGGTCGGCCGCCACGGCCTCCACCGCCTGGCGAGCGCGCCCCTGCTCACGCTCCGCGTCCTCGGCCGGGATCTGCTTGGCCGGCGGTTCGAGCACCGCCGTACCCATATGACGCACCTCGCCGATCGCCACTCCGTGGCTCACACCGACGCCTCGCAGCGTTGTCTCCATGTCACCCGTCTCCGGTCGTGCGGCGGTCCCTGCCCCCGCGATGGATATCCAGTCGGCTGTCACCGTGCCGAGCCCGTCACTGCCAGCCGAACAGTGTGTCACCGAGCTTCACATCGCCGTCCTCGCGGACGTCGGAGAGGGAATCAGCGGTGGCTTCCAGTGCGACGATCGGGCACACGGGAGACTTTCCGAGCGCCTCGACGCCCGCGGGGTCCCACCGCACGATGCCCTGACCGCGGGTGACCGTGTCCCCCTTGTTCACGAGGAGCTCGAAGCCCTCGCCGTTGAGCTGAACGGTGTCGATGCCGAGGTGGACGAGCACGCCGTGCCCGTGCTCGTCCACGACGACGAACGCGTGCGGGTGCAGGGAGACGACGATGCCGTCGACGGGCGAGACGGCATCGGACGACTCACGTACGGGATCGATGGCGGTTCCAGGCCCCACCATCGCGCCGGAGAAGACCGGGTCCGGTACGGCGGCGAGCCCGATGGCACGTCCGGCGAGGGGGGACGTCACAGTGGTCATGGGGAACCTCCCAGGGGTGGAGCTCGAATGGCGCCGTCACGCCTTGCGGACGACGCCGTGCTGTTCAGCAGCGTAAGTCATAGGAAGTTCCGGTTCCGCCCGAGTCCTGACGGTTCGCGACCTTAGAAGGGCACCGGAAACGATTTGCCTCGACTCTCGGAGGCCTGTACTCTCGTGCATCTGCCTGGCCCTGCCACGACTTCACGTCGGGGGCCGGTGACGACTTTCAAGACCCGACTCTAAACCCGGATCGGCACCCGCATGTCTGCAGGTGGTTGGTCAAGGGAATGGAAAAGGCCTGATAGAGTCGGACTCGCCGGAAAGGGAAACGCGAAAGCGTGGAACTGGAAAGCGGCCCCGCTTCGACCGGGAATCGGACACGAAAGAGTCTGATAGAGTCGGAAACGCAAGACCGAAGGGAAAAGCCCGGAGGAAAGCCCCAGAGAGTGT
>NZ_JBIWOS010000014.1:55850-135202 GCF_044767885.1 Streptomyces sp. NPDC101194 | reverse complement strand
CCCGGTCGCGGTCTCCCGCAACGACAGCCATGGTTAACGCCCGGCCGAACCCCACGCAAGAATGTGACGTACTACCCTAATTAGGAGCAATGTCCAAAATTAACCATTTTGAGGCTTTTAACCGCCGTTCCCAGAGCTCCGCCTCTACTAATCGCTCTAGGATGTGACGCGGCTCCTATGGGTGGCATCACATTCAACGGGCCGGAACCGGTCCCCCGCGGAGCCCCGGCAGCACCCGAGCGGAGGCAGGCGAGCGGGACATCTCCCCCTCCTGCGCGCCGGGCCGGCCGGGTACGTCGACGGCACCCCTCGCCTCCCGTGGGGAGCGGCGCACCACGTCCGGAGCGCCCGTACGCAATCCCCGCGTCACGGGCCATGGACGCCACCGATCGCCGCGATGGCCCACATCTCTTGGACGCCGCAGGTCAGGGCCTGACACGGTGAGTGCCACGGCAGCGTGGGCCCGATCCCGCGCACGCGAGAGGAGCACGTCGTGTCAACTGTTGAACTGACCGGTGCGGAACACCAGCACCTGGAGCGAGCCGTGGAACTGGCGGCCGAGGCGCTGCGGGCCGGGGACGCACCCTTCGGCTCCGTTCTGGTCAGCGCCGAAGGTCAGGTCCTCGCCGAGGACCGCAATCGCGTGAACAGTCTCGGCGACAGCACACGTCACCCGGAGTTCGAACTCGCCCGTTGGGCCGCCGCGCACCTCACCGCGGACCGGCGGGCCGAGGCCACTGTCTTCACCTCCGGTGAGCACTGCCCCATGTGCTCGGCCGCACACGGCTGGGTCGGCCTCGGCCGCATCGTCTACGCCCATTCCGCGACCCAGTTGGCCCAGTGGCTGACCGAGCTGGGTGTGCTGTCGCCTCCGGTGCGTTGCCTGGCGGCCCCCGACGTGGTGCCGGGCCTCGCGGTCCAGGGACCCGTACCCGCTCTGGCCGAGCGTCTGCGAGAAATGCACCGGACCTTCCACCTGACATCGCACGGGTGACGTGTTCACGAGCCCTGCCGACGCGGGGCCGCGCCTCGTCCGGAACCGGCGTTCAGGACGGTTCCGGGCGGCCGACGAGGCAGGGGGCGCGGGCCGCGAACGGTCGCGGACACGGCCCGGCCCGCACCCGGGCGGGTGGAGGCGGCACACGGCGGCGGTCGATGCCGTCGAGCACACCGGCGGCCGACCGACCCCTGTCCACGTCGGCGACATGCGCACTCTCGGCGGCGGTCGAAGTGCGGGAAGCGCCGTTCACCATCACTCGGGGCAGCGCGCCCGCGCCCGCGCGATCAGGGCGGCAGGGTCGGGGCGCGCCTGCAGCGCGTGCAGAACGAGAAGCCACCACTGGTGCAGCCGGGCCGCCAGCACCCGCTCCCCCGCCACCTCGTCGGTGAGGCTGTACAGGCCGAAGAAGGCGCACACGAGTGTCGTGGCAGTGCTCGACGGCTCGACGCCCTCGGCGAGTTCCCCCTTGACGCGGGCATCGGCGAGCAGCCTGGTGACGGCCGCGGTCCAGGCGGCGAAGGGCGCGGGCACAGCCGCGTCGATGCTGTGGCGTTCGGCCCACAGCCGGGCACCGGCGCGGGCTATGACGTCCTCGCGCAGAGCTCTGGCGACTTCGAAGCTCAGGGTGACGAGCTTCTCCAGCGGCGGGACCTCCGGGGCCGCGTAGTGCCCGGCCAACTGCGGCCATGCGGCGAACTGTTCACGAACGACGGCGAGGGCGAGCTTCTCCTTGCTGGAGTAGTGGAAGTAGATGGCTCCGCTGGTCTTCCCCGAACGGCCGCTTATGTCATTGATACTGGTGCCCACGTACCCCTGTTCGAGAAAGAGCTGCGCCGCGGCTTCCAACAGGGATCTCCGGGTAGCTCGCGCCCTGTCCTGCACGTATGTTCCACCTTCGATGATGTGCGCCATTCACGCGACGCAAGGGGGTGCCACACCCGCGCACTCACGGCCCCACACCGTCGGTCGCGGAATTCTTATTATTCTTCGACCGTGCGTACATGTGAGTGGCATCAGGGAATTCCGCACTCCCGCACAGACACATTTCTGCGCCATTTCGCCACCACATGAGCCCATAGAAGGCAATTAAATAGCTCTGGGCCAATAAAGAGTGAATTGTCCGCGTTTCTGGGGCGCCATGGCGTCCCAGCCCGGCCCCGCCGCGCCTCGCGCCCGCCCCGCGACGGGCCTGCCCCAAAACACTCGAAATGGTGATTGCGCACTTCTTCTCCGCGAAATTAACGTAATCAGCACGATGTTTTCAGGCTCGCTCCACAGGGCGGACGGCGCTCCGGGCAGTGGGCCCCACGGAGGCGAATGGACCGCCTTCGCACGCGGTCATCGATTTCCCCTCGACATCCACGTCCCAGCAGTCGAGCGCGTCTCTCCCGCAGTCCGGCATCTTTTTGAGCCCGCGGAAGACCGGGGTCGGCGCACTCTCCGAGAACGGCAGAGAAATGACAGCTGATCGCATCCTCAACTGGTCCCCGGCCGCCATCGTCTTCGATTGCGACGGAACTCTGATGGACACCGAACGCCACTGGCAGGACGCCCGCATTCGCGCCTTCCGGGAATTCGGCCTCAAGCCCCCGGCCGGTTTCGCCGAGCGAGCGAAGGGAGTGCACTACACCGAGTGCGGAAGCCTCATGGCCCGCGAGACCGGGAAGCCGGAGCTCACGGGGGCCATGACCGATTCGCTGCTCCGGCATTTCATGACGCTGGTCGCCGCGGACCCCGTCACCATGCCGGGCGCGGCGGCTCTGGTCCGGCTGGCAGCCTGCCATCTGCCGCTCGCGGTGGCGAGCAACTGCCCACTGGACGTGGTGGAATCCTGCCTGGAACGGGCCTCGCTGCTGGATCGCTTCGACCACATCGTCGTCGCGGGCGACGCATTACGGCCCAAGCCCCATCCGGACGTCTACGCCGCCGCCGCGGAACTCTGCGGCGTGCGCCCTCAGGACGCACTGGCGGTGGAGGACTCGGTCACCGGTATCGAGTCGGCGCGAAGGGCCGGCCTGCGCGTACTGGGTGTCGGCCCACGCCCTGCCGACGGGGGACAGGACCGGGCCGACCTGTGGGTGGACGCCCTGAGCGACCCCGGGTTGGTGGCCTGGGCCCATGCTCGGATCGTGGAGGCCGAGCCCCGCGCGTGAAGTCGGCTGCCCGTGCCGCCGGGCACGGGCCGCCGACTCCCCGACGACGGCCTGCCCGGCCCGACCCGTGCTCCCGCATCGAGACGCGTCAGGGCACCGGACGGTTGGACGCGCGGGACTGCGCTTCGGCCCGGGCCTTGAGGCACGCGTGCCCGGTGGCGTGGCTCGGTCCCGCCTCCGGGACCGATCACGACAGGTTTCCGCTCGACGCGATGTCGGTGAAGCGGACGACGGTCGGTGGGCTGGTGCACCTGCCCGCCGACTTGCCGTTGATGGTCGCGGTCGGAACGGCGGTGACCTTGCCCACGACGACGTGCGCCCCCTTCTTCCGGGGAGTCATCTCACCGGTGAACCCCTCACGGACGGAGCAGCCTGCGCCGCCGTTCAGCGAGCCACCGGTCCTGAGCGTGAAGTGGACGCTTTCGTCGACCGCGTCGCCGAGCCTGCGGATGTGCTCCTTCAGCGACCCCTGCGTGACCTCGGGGAGCACGGGCTCGTGCGTTCGTGAGTGCGTCTGCAGAATTATTGACGAAGCGTCAGAAGAATTCATCTCCAAGGGCCTTCGAAGGGCGGCACACCGGCGCGACACGGACCCGAGCAGGACGGCACCAGCCCGCGTGCAGCCGCCTTGCACGACCGACCGGCCTCATTCCAGAACGAGTTGGGTCGGGTCCGAGACCGCCCAACCGCTCGGAGGCCACTTCGACCGGCATCAATCGACGTGTGGGACAGCCGTCAGGGAGACGGACGCGTGCGTGCGGTGGTCGACCGTGCCGCGAGCGCACGCGCGGCGGACGAACGGATGCCGGTCCCCTCCGGCTGCCGGTCACGGCATGGCGGGCTCGAGCACGACGGGCAGCTCCGCGAGGCCTCGGAAGGCCGGGAACGGAACCTCCATCCAGGGCGCCTCACGCGCGGGGTCCGCCAGGGCGGCCCTCGGGAATCGACTGAACAGACCCGTGAGAGCGAGTTGCGTCTCCAGTCTGGCCAGCGACGCTCCCAGGCAGTAGTGGATGCCGTGGCCGAACCCCAGATGCGCGCTTTGCGGCTTCTCGGGGCGCGTCACGTCGAAGGCGTCCGGCGCGTCGAACTTCCGCGGGTCGCGGTTGGCCGAGCTGAGCGCGATCTGCACCAGGGAGCCCTTCGGAATCCGTGTCCCGGCGATCCGGACATCCTCGGTGGCGAAACGGAACGTCGCGCTCTCCACCGAACCGTCGTAGCGCAGCAGTTCCTCCACCGCCGGTCCGATCAGCTCCGGGTTCTGCTGCACGGCACGGAGCTGCTCGGGGTGGGTGAGGAGATGATGGATGCCGTTCCCGATGAGGTAGGCGGACGTCTTGTGCCCCGCGAACATCAGCAGGAACGCTGTCGAGATCAGCTCCTGCTCGGTGAGGCCACCGTTCTCGTCCCGGGCCTCGACGAGCGCGCTGAGCAGATCCTCCCCGGGCCGGCTGCGCTTGCGCGCGAGGAGATCCGTGAAGTACGCGTGCAGGCTCTCCTCCGCCATCTGCTGGGCCTGCTTGGCTTCCTTGTCGAACCCTGTCTGCGCCACGGTGGTGGACAGGCGTTGCAGCTCCGGCCGTTCTTCCTGCGGCACACCGAGCAGTTCGCAGATCACGATGATCGGCAGCGGGAAGGCGAACGCGGGCAGCAGGTCGACGGGTTCACGGGGGGCGCAGCCGTCCAGCAGCGTCTCGACGACGTCCTGGATCCGCGGGCGCAGCGACTCCACGCGGCGGGGGGTGAACGCGGAGCCGACGAACTTGCGCAACCGGGTGTGCTTGGGCGGGTCGGAGTTGAGCATGTGGTCGTCCAGGGCCACGGACGAGTCGCCGAAGATCCTTCGGTAGGCGTCCATGGCCCCGTACATGTCCTTGCTCAGCCGCGGATCCGTCAGGGCCGCCCGCGCGTCCTCGTACCGGGTGATCAGGTACGTGTCGATGCCGTGCGGCGGCCGCATGGGGCAGACGGGCGCCGTCTCCCTGAGGTTCGCGTAGACCGGATGCGGGTTCCGTCGGAACGCGGGGGTGCACCGCTCGGCCGCGGCGACCGGATCGTCCACAGTGGTCACGGTCGGCTCCCGAGGTCGAAGAGTGCCTCGGCGTTGCCACCGAGGATGAGCTGCTGGGACGCCTTGTCGACGGGCAGCTTCTCGATCATGTGCAGGAGCTCCTCCAGCGGTACGGACATCGGCGGAGAGTCCGTGCCGAACAGCATCCGCTCCGGCCCCAGTACCTCCGCGTTGAGGCCCAGATGCGCCGGGCTGAACGTGCTGGTGTCGACGTACATGCGCTGCAGCGCCCCGCCCGGGTCCGTGGCCGGGGCGTCGGGCTGTGTCGATGGTGCGCCGGCGCCCCAGTGTCTGGGACGCGCCGCCGTCTGCAGGCGTTCCGGCAGAAGCGCCATCGCGCCGCCGCCTGTGGCACCGATCAGACGCAGGCCGGGATATTTGTCCAGCCATCCCGCGAACGCGATCATGGCCATGCCCATGGTGACGTCCCCGAACCGGCCGATCTGCTCGACGAAGCCGAAGTCGTCGACCCGGTCCGTGCCGATCGGTTCGGCCGGAGCGTGCACCAGAACCGGCACTCCCGTCTCGGCGGCCAGCGCGAAGAAGGAGTCGGCGCGCGGAGAGCCGAGCAGTTCGCCGTGAACGCTGGAGGTGGTGATCAGGCCGACGAACGCGGGGTCCTCCAACGTCTCCCGGACTCCTTCCAGGTGGTCGTCGTCGCCGAACGGGTTGGCGTACACGTACCCGCGCAGCTGGTCCGGGAAGGAGGCGATCAGGCCCGACATCCAGCTGTGGAAGCCCCGGAGCCGGTCTCGTGGTTGCGCGTAGTTGTCGACGCCCGGGACGCGCGCCATGGCACCGGCGCCGACCGGGCTGCCGATGATGGTGAGGTCGATACCGGCTCGGGCGCGGGCGTCGAGCATGCCGTCGACGTCGGTGAGGCTGGGCGGCATGGGGAAGCGCCGCGCGGCATCCGGCGGGGACAGGTGTCCATGGATGTCGATGATCATGTGTGTGTTCCCTGGTTCGATGCGAGTGCGTGGACGACGGCGACACAGTCCTCGTCCCCGTGTCCCTGGTCGGCGGCGCGGACGTGGGTCTGCGCGGCTGCGTCGACGAGTGGAAGCCGCAGTCCGGCCGCTGCGGCCTGGTCCGCGGCGAGCAGCAGGTCCTTGGCCATCAGGCTCAGCCGGAAGTCGGGCTCGTCGAAGCGCCCGGCTGCCAGTCGCTTGGACTTGAACGCCATGACGGGCGAGGCGAATCCGCTGCCCGCGATCGTGCTGAGGACGAGCTTCGGGTCGAGCCCGGTGACGGACGCCATCTCGACCGCCTCGGCCAGGGCCTGTACCTCGATCCCCATCAGCAGGTTGAGGAGCAGCTTCATCCTCATGCCGGAACCGAGTTCGCCGAGGTGCACGACCTCCTTGCCCAGCAGTTCGAGCAACGGCCGCCCTGCGGCGAAGACCCGCTCCTCACCCCCGACGAACAGCCGCAGATCACCGCTGCGGGCGTGCTCCCGGTTGCCCAGCATGCCGACGTCCAGAACGGAATCGATCTTGCTGGTGAGACGGACGACCTCCTCCGGTGCGACCGTGCTGGCGCAGACCAGGGCACCTGGGTACGGGCTCCCGGTGAGGATCCCGTCCGGTCCGTGCAGCACGGCGGCAAGGGCTTCGCCGTCGGTCACGGTGCAGATGGCCGCGCTCGTGCCCTCGACGGCATCGGCCGGATGCGTCGCGGCGACGGCGCCGGCGCGGGCGAGCGGCTCCGTCCGCTCCGGGGTCCGGTTCCAGACCCGGACCTCGACACCCTGGTCGAGAAGCCGGGTGGCCAGGCCGGTGCCCATCGTGCCGAGGCCGAGGACGGCGACGGGGCCGGTGACGGGCTGCGTCATGACTTCACCCCCACGGTCTCCTGAATGACCCGGTACCGCAGCGACTGGGTCTGATCGACCCAGGCCCGCAGCGGGGCCAGCAATGCGCGGTGATCTTCGCCCTGTTGCCAGGCGAAGAAGTGTTCGGGCGTCTCCCACTCGCTGGTGATCACCCACTGCCGGGAGTCGTCGAGGGGTTCTCCCAGCCGGTCGATGATGTGCCCGGGGACGCTGGCGACGGACTTCCGTATCCGCTCGTACGCGTCGAGGAATCCTTGCTCACCGCCCTCGATGACGTGGACCGTGTACACGACGGACAGTTGGTCGGCCGAGCGGCCGTTCTGCTCAGGGCGCATGTCTCCTCCTGGAGGGCGGGATCCGGCGGATCACGACTTCCACAGATTCATGGCTCCGATGTCCGGGCAACTCCGAGGCGGGGAGGGCCCAGTGGAGACAAGGGTCCTGGCTGGCCCGGTCGGGTGAGGGCCGTCGGGTCCGCCCAGAGACGGTCCCGATGCCTCACGCCGCATCGGGGCGGAGCGGATGCGCCGGGGCCGCACCGTCCATTGCGGCGAACGGGGCGAAGGGGTGCGGGCCCGGGAGCCCGGGGCGCGCGCAGATCCGGTCCCCGGCGGTGCGGATGCGCGGCGTGGGGGTGCGGACGACGATTGAGGCCCGGGAGCAGCGTGTGATCCCGTTCCCCGCCTCAGGAGGTCGCTGTGCAGGCCGACGAGTACGACGAGAGCCCGCTGCCGTTCGACGCGTCCGTCCTGACCGCGCTCTTCGACGGAGCACCTGCCGGGATCACCGTGTACGACACCGATCTGCGCTATCTGTACGTCAATCCCGCACAGGCCCGGATCAACGGCCTGCCGGCCGCCGAGCACCGCGGCCGGAGCATCAACGCCGTGCTGCCCGAGTTCGACGAGCGTCAGGAGGTGCTCCGCGCGGTGCTCGACGACGGGCGGCCCCGCGACACGACGTTCAGCGGACTGACGCGCGAACTGACCGGGAAGGACAGACGGTACTGGCGCGGGAGCTACCACCGGATCGAGTCGGGTGGCCGGTGCCTGGGCCTGGTGGGGATCGTGCTGGAGACCAGTGCGGCCCATCACCAGCGGGAGGACCTGGAACGGACCCGGCGCTACCTGACGCTGCTGAACACGGCGTCGATCAGTATCGGCACGACGTTGGACATCGACACCACCTGCCGGGAACTGGCGGAGTTCGTGGTGCCCGCGCTGGCCGACGTCGCTTCCGTCGAGGTGTTCCCGCCGGACATCGGCCACGCCGTGCGCCGCCCGCCGGCCGGGGTGCTCCGGATGCGCCGCGCGGCCCTGGCCATGGCTCCGGGCGTCCGCGAGCACCTGTCCGGACGCTTCCAGGAACCGGGCGAGTACGTGGACCACCAGGCGGACTCGGTCGTGCAGCGCTGCCTGGCGACCAACCAGCCGGTGCTGGAGGACCTCACCGCCGAAGAACCCGGCCGCTCCGGCCCGACGCAGGAAGGGGCCGACGCCCGCCCTGCCCCCGGCCTGCACTCCAGGGTCGTCGTCCCCCTGACCGTGCGCGGGAACCCGCAAGGCGTCCTCGGACTCGGCCGTGCGGGTGACTCCCCCGCCTTCACCGCGGACGAGGACGTGATCGTCGCCCGCGAGCTCGCCGGGCGCACGGCGGTCGACCTCGACCATGCCCGCCGGTACGCGCACGAGCACGGAATCGCCCTGGAGCTCCAGCGCTCCCTTCTCTCCGAACCGCGCGGCAGGCACCCGCACATCGAGATCGCGTCCCGCTACCTGCCGGCCGAGCGCGATGTGCTGGTCGGCGGCGACTGGTTCGACGTCATCCCGCTGAAGGACGGACGCCACCTCGAAGCCATGGGCGACGTGATGGGGCACGGCGTCGAGGCCGCCGTCGCGATGAGCCACTACCGGTCGTTGCTGCGCCTGCTGGCCGAGGACGAACTGCCGCCGCACCGCATCCTGGAGCGGCTGGACACCCTGGTGGAACGCTCGGGGCTCGACCGCGCGGCCACCTGCCTGATCGTGGTGGTCGACCGGCTCGCCGGCGTGTGCGAGGTGGCGGGCGCCGGGCACCTGCCACCCGTCTTCATCGATCCGGGCGACGCCGGGGCGCGCATCGCGGAGCTGTCCGTCGGGCCACCGCTGGGCACCGGCTACGGACGATACGAGGCCCGGTTGCTGCCCTGCGGCCCCGGAACCGTGTTGTTCATGTACACCGACGGGCTCGTCGAGCGCCGGAACGAGGCGATCGACGTGTCCGTCGGACGGCTGGCGTCCCTGCGACTGCCCGCGAGCGGACGCCTGGAGGATCTGCTGGACGAGGTGCTGAACCGGTTCGGTGGCGACGCGGAGGACGACATTGCGGTCCTCGCCTCCCGCATCCGTACCGACGAGCGACCGGATTGAAGCAGCCGGCCACGAGCGCGTGCCACGGGCTGCGGCCGCCTCGCGGACAGGCCCGCCAGGGTGCGCGTCGGGCCGCGGTGACGGCACGGACCACCGGGTGTGGACGGGGCTGAAGCCGTCCGGCTCCCGGGCCGGTGCCCCCTCCGTTCACCGCACTAGAGTGGCCGCCATGAGCGATCACCCCGGATCCCGGACCGTTTCACCGGTGCTGCTGGGCGCGGGTGGTGGTGACGGCGACTGGCTGCCCGTCACGGCGGGCGAGTCGGGGGCCGCCGTCTTCCGGAGCGCGGACGGCACCCGCTACGCCAAGTGCGTGGCCGCCGCGGGGGCGGCCGACCTGAGGGCCGAACGCGACCGGATCGCCTGGCTGACCGGCCAGGGCGTCCCGGGGCCGCGGGTGCTCGACTGGCACTCCGGCGAAGCGGGCGCCTGCCTGGTGTCCGGTGCCGTCCCCGGCGTGCCCGCGGACCGGGTGTCCGCCGCGGACCTGCGCGATTCCTGGGAACGCATCGCGGCCGCGGTCCGCCTGCTGCACGAGCTGCCCGTACGGCAGTGCCCGTTCCGCCGGGACCTGGACGGGATGATCGCCCTGGCACGGGACGTCGTGGCCCGCGGCGCGGTGAACCCCGAGTTCCTCCCCGTCCAGCAGCAGCACACGCCGGCCGTCGAGCTGCTGGCCCGCCTCGTCCCGCAGGTCTCACGACGACGGGACCAGGAGGCCGCCGACATGGTCGTCTGTCATGGAGACCTGTGTCTGCCCAACATCGTCCTCGACCCTCGGACCCTCGATGTGTCGGGCTTCATCGACCTGGGCCGGCTCGGGCTGGCCGACCGCTGCGCGGACCTGGCGCTGCTGCTCGCCAACGCCCGGGAGACCTGGACGGACGAGAACCAGGCGCGTGCCGCGGACGCGGCGTTCGCCGAGAGCTACGGCATCGCCCTCGACCACGACCGGCTGCGCTTCTACCTCCATCTCGACCCGCTCACCTGGGGATAGGGCTTGTGCGGGACGGCTCACGACCCGGCGGAAGCCGTCCCGCACACACTCCCTCCCACTCCCGGGCGTGTCCTGCGCCCTCCCTCAGCTCTTCGGAGAGAAGCGCAGCCGAGTGGCCGCCAGCGCGCCGAGCGCCAGCAGGACGACGGACACCCACAGGCCGGACAGATGGTTGCCGGTGGCGTCCTCGGCGTAGCCCATGATGTACGGACCGACGAAGCCGCCGGTGATGCCGATGGTGTTGAGGAGTGCCAGGCCGCCCGCGAGGGTCTTGCCCGCGAGTCGCGTGGCGGGGAAGTTGAACAGCAGCGGCTGGACGACGAAGAACGCCAGGCCGGTGAAGCAGAAGCCGAGCAGGGCGACCACCGGACCGGCGACGGCGGCGACGACGAGGCCGGTGAACATCATCAGCAGGCCGGCCACCACGAAGTTGCGGGAGCGCCGGGGCGTGGTCGCGCGCGGCGGCACCAGCACGGCGCCCACCGCCGCGGTGAGCCAGGGCAGGCCGGTCAGCAGGCCGATGGTGAAGGGCGAGAGATGGCCCCAGCCGCCGATGATGCCGGGCAGGAAGTAGACGACGGAGTACAGGGCGACCTGGTGTGTCCAGTTGGCGAAGATGGCCAGCAGCATCTGCTTGTCGCGCAGCACGGTCAACAGGGAGCCGGAGCCGTTGCCGGCCGCCTCGGCGCCCTCCTTCTGCTCGCGGGTGACTGCGTCCTCGACCAGCCGGGCCTCCTTCGCCGTCAGCCAGGACGCCTCGGCCGGGCCGTCGGGCAGGAACCGGTAGACGGCGAACGCCAGGAAGACGCAGGGAACCCCCTCGATGAGGAACATCCACTGCCATCCGTGCCAGCCGCCGATCCCGTCCATCTCCATGAGCAGCCCGCCCAGCGGGTTGCCTATGACGCTCGCGATGGAGGCGCCGAGCAGGAGCAGCCCGATGGCCCTGCCACGGGTCTCGGAGCGGAACCAGTACGTGAAGTAGAGCAGGATGCCCGGCAGCAGCCCGGCCTCGGCCGCGCCGAGCAGGAGCCGCATGGCGTAGAAGGACTTCTCGCCCTGGACGAAGACCATGCAGGCCGAGATGACGCCCCAGGTCAGCATGATCCGGGTGATCCACCAACGGGCCCCCACGCGGTACATGATCAGGTTGCTGGGCACCTCGGAGGCCGCATAGGTGAGGAAGAACAGCCCCGCGCCCAGTCCGTAGGCCGCGGCGGAGATACCGAGGTCGACTTCCAGGCGTTCCTTGGCCAGGCCGATGTTGGTCCGGTCCAGGAACGCCATGATGTAGGCGGCGAGGAGCAGCGGCATCAGCCGCCGCAGATTACGACGGTCCAGTTCGCCGAGCGCGTCGCGCGGGGCTTCGTGTGGTGTGGCCGCACCGGGGGCGCGGGAACCGCGGATCAAAGACATCGGTGTCCTCATGGAGTGCTCTGGCAGCCGTCGGACGCGGGGTGCGGCCGAGGGGGCGGGGTGGGGGGGGGGGGGGGGGGGGGGGGGGGGGGGGGGGGGGGCCCCCCCGGGGGGGGGCGGGCGCCCCCCCCCCCACCCCCGGGGTGGGTTCAGACGACGAGCCGGACCGGGTTCTCCACGGCCTCGGTGAAGGCCGCGAGCCAGCGCGCCGCCACGGCGCCGTCCACCGGACGGTGGTCCACGGACAGGACCACACCGAGCACCTTGGCCACGGTGACCGCTCCGTCGCGGACCACCGCCTCGTCACGTGCGGCGCCGACGGCCAGGATCGCGGCCTGCGGCGGGTTGATGATGGCGGCGAACTCCTCGACCCCGTACATGCCGAGGTTCGAAAGGGTGATGGAGCCGCCTTCGAGGTCGGCGGGCCGCAGCGTTCCGGAGCGCGCCTGCTCAGCGAAGCCGCGAGTCCGGGTGGCGATCGCCGACACCGACAGGTTCTCGACACCGCGCAGGACCGGGGTCACCAGGCCCTTGTCGGTGGCAACGGCGACCGAGACGTCGACCGTGCCGAACCTGCGGACGGCATCCGGTCGCCACACCGCGTTCATCTCCGGCACCTGCGTGTGTGCCGTGGCCACGGCCTTGATCAGCAGGTCGTTGACCGAGACCTTGACCGGGCTGACGGCGTTCAGCCGCCGCCGCAGCGCGAGCAGTTCGTCCACGGCACATGTCGCCCGGAGATAGAAGTGCGGGGTGTGCTGCTTGCTCTCGGTCAGGCGCCTGGCGATGGCCCGGCGCATCCGGCTGTGCGGGATGTCCTCGTGGTCGCCGGTCTCCTCCGGGGCGGAGGTGCGCGGTACCGGGACGGACGCCTGCGGCGCGGCGGCCTCCCGGGGGGCCCGGCTCGGCACCGTGTCCGGCATCCGGCGGGCCGCGACCGCGGCCTCGACATCGCGCCGCACGATGCGGCCGCCGGGCCCGGTACCGGTGAGGACCGCGAGGTCCAGCCCCGCTTCCCGGGCCAGCCTGCGGGCCAGCGGGCTGCTGAAGACGCGCCCGCCGCGATCCGGCCCGCCGTCGGCGGACGGGGAGGGGGCGGATGGGGAGGGGGCGGACGGCGGGGGTCCGGGAACCGCGGAACCCTGCGACGCCGGGGGCTCCGTGACCGGCTCCTCCGGCACGTCCCGGCGCACCGCCTGCCGGGCGTCGCCGAGCGCGGTCACGCTGACGCCCAGTTCCGCCAGCAGCGCGTCGAGGTCACCGACCTGCTCGTCGACGACGCCGAGCACGGCGATCGGATCGCCGACCTCGACCTCCGCACCGGCCTCGTGGAGCGCCTTGAGCAGCACGCCGTCCCGCTCGGCGGCGACGTCCACCTCTGCCTTGTCCGTCTCGATGGACACCAGTGCGTCGTCCTTCACGAACGGCACGCCTTCCGCCACTTGCCAGGCGGACAGCACCGCCGTCGCCGCGTCGGCGGCCACGGCGGGCATTCGGAACAGTTCTGCCATGATCAACCCTCCTGGGTGTTCTGGTCGTACGGGGAGGGTCAGCTCTCGGTGACCCGCTGGAGCGCGGTCACGACCTCTTCGCTCCGGGCGATGGCCGCGCGCTCCAGCACCTTGCTGATGCTGGGCGAGGACTCTCCGGCCTGGACACGTTGGACGGGCTGGTCGAGCCAGTCGAACCAGCGGCGCTGGATCTCGTCGGACAGCCAGCCGCCGTAGGAGGTTCCGACGGGGCCCTGCTCGGCGATGAGCACGTTGTTGGTCTTGCGGATGCTCGCGCCGAGGGTGTCCCAGTCGAGACTGGCGCGGTCCAGCCAGCGCAGGTCGATGACCTCGGCGTCCAGGCCCAGTTGCTCGACGGCGTCCAGGACGTGGCCGGTCATCGCGAGGTACGTCACCACGGTGATCCGCGATCCGGTGCGGCGCACGGCCGCCTTGCCCACGGGCAGGCAGTAGTCGAAATCGTCGACCGGACCAGGTCCGACCGAGTTGTACAGGTCGGTGTGTTCCAGTACGACGACCGGGTCCTTGCAGGTCAGAGCGCTGTTCATCAGGCCCACGTAGTCGAAGGGCGTGGACGGCGCGACGATCCGCCAGCCGGGGGCCGTGGCGAGGATGCCCGCCGGGTCCATGGAGTGCTGGGAGCCGTACCCCGTGCCCATGGCGACCTTGCTGCGCAGGACGAGAGGGACGCCGGACCCCTGTCCGTCGCCGCCGAACATGTGCCTGGCCTTGCCGATCTGGTTGAAGATCTGGTCGGCCGCCACCCACATGAAGTCGGCATACATGAACTCCACCACCGGCTTGTACCGGCCGTCGAGCGCGATGCCACCGGCGAGTCCGGCGAAGGCGTTCTCGCTGATGGGGGTGCCCAGCACGCGGTCCGGATGGGCTTCGGCCAGGCCCTTGGTCGCGCCGTTGGTACCGCCCTTGAGACGGTGCACGTCCTCTCCCATGACGACGACCGACGCGTCCTCGGCCATGCGGTGGCTCATCACCTCGGCCACGACGTCGATGAACTTCCGCTGTTCCAGGCGCCCTTGGAAGGCACCCGGCCCGGTTCCGGTGTCGGCGAGGCGTACTCCGTCGAACTCGCTGAGGTCTCCCCTCACGCCGACGTCGCGGAAGGACGGGTCGGGCCACTCGGCGGGCCTGATGCGGCGGGTGCCCGGCTTCCCGTCGGGGTCGGGCTCCAGCAGTTCGTCACCGATGGCGGCCATGACCGCCTTGGCGCGCGCGGTGCACTCCTCGATCTCGCCGGCGCTCAGGATGCCGTTCTCGATG
The DNA here is from genome assembly GCF_044767885.1 of Streptomyces sp. NPDC101194. Taxonomy (NCBI): domain Bacteria; kingdom Bacillati; phylum Actinomycetota; class Actinomycetes; order Kitasatosporales; family Streptomycetaceae; genus Streptomyces; species Streptomyces sp. NPDC101194. Next base: position 120,531 of record NZ_JBIWOS010000014.1, on the reverse strand, counting down.
AGTTGCCGGGAGACGAGGGCGAGCGGATCGCGGGCCCGCCACTCCTTCTCCTCGTCCTTGGTGCGGTAGCCGAACGCGCTGCCGGGGAACGGGCCGTTCTGGTGGAAGTAGCGGTAGACCTCGGCCTCGACGATGGTGGGCCCGTGGCCGGCACGCATGTGGTCCACGGCCTCGGTCATGGCCAGGTACACGGCCAGCGGGTCCATGCCGTCCACGCGCCAGCTGGGAATGTTGAAGCCCAGACCGCGCGCGGAGAGGCGCGGCTCGGCCGTCGCCTCGTCCACGTGGGTGGAGACGGCGTACTTGTTGTTCTCGATGAAGAAGCAGACCGGCAGCTTCCAGGCCGCGGCGAGGTTCATCGTCTCCAGCACGGAGCCGATGTTGACCGCGCCGTCCCCGAAGTAGCTGACGGAGACGGCGTCGGTGCCCGCCTGCCGAGCGGACCAGGCGAACCCGGCCGCCTGCGGCACGCCGCCGCCGACGATCGCGTTGGTGCCCATGGCCCCGGCCTCACGCCACTGCAGGTGCATGGATCCGCCTCGACCCCGGCAGAAGCCCCGGGCCAGGCCGCAGATCTCGGCCAGGCTGCGCAGCAGAACGGTGCGTACCTCCCCGTCGACCGGCCGGCGCAGATCGATACCTCCGGGCGCCACATAGCCCAGCGCCTTGGCCAGGAACTGATGGTGCCCCCGGTGCGAGCCGCCGACGAAGTCCGAGGCGGTCAGCGGGAGCACGGAGCCGACGGCGCCGCCCTCCTGGCCGATGCTGGAGTGCGCCGGCCCGTGCACCAGCCCCTGGCCCGCGAGGTCGAGGACGTACTCCTCGAAGGTCCGGATCAGCAGGGTCTGGGTGAACATCGAGGTCAGCAGCCGCGAGTCCGCGCCGTGCCAGTCCTTCTTGGTCGCCGTCACCTCGGTCCAGGGTGCGGCGGGGGCCAGTTTCCGGTGTGTGGGCATGAGCACTCTCCTGTGTGATTCGGTGAGCACTGTCGCAGCGAATGGATCCATATCCAATACCCCGTTACCGGAACGTTACGTTCAGATTTCGCGAGTAGCCATTGACTGCGGCCAATATGGCGTCGCACTGTGAGAGGCATGGCGGATAGATGGATCCATTCAGCATCTGATCGGGAACGCGGGCTTCCCGGTCTGGCCGGTGTCGAGCACATCGGCTTCACTGTTCCCGACCTCGAAGAGGCGACCCGCTTCTTCGTCGAGGTGATCGGCTGCGAGCACGTCTACTCGCTCGGCCCGTTCCGCTCCGACGGCACCTGGATGAGCGACCACCTCGACGTCCACCCGCGCGCCGTCATGCGCGAGTTGCGCTTCTTCCGCTGCGCGGGTGGTCCGAATTTCGAGATCTTCGAGTACGAAGCCCCCGGCCAGGAGGCGCGACCGCCGCGCAACAGCGACGTCGGCGGCCACCATCTCGCCTTCTACGTCACCGACCTCGACGCCGCCGTGGCGCATCTGAGGCGGCACGGCGTACGGATCCTCGGCGAGCCCACGGCCAGCTCGGGTCCGAGCGAGGGGCAACGGTGGGTCTACTTCCTCAGCCCCTGGGGGATGCAGCTGGAGCTGGTCTCCTATCCCGGTGGCAAGCGGTACGAAGCCGACGCACCGGTACTGCTGTGGCAGCCTTCCGTCTGAAACACGCCGTCGATCCGCCGCACCAGGGAGAGCCATGTCACGGAAGCCGACCACCGGATCCACCACGCCCGCATCCGGCGTGCCCGGATCCGACGGGACCGGATCCAGCGCCGCCGCCGTCGCCAGCCAGCGCGTCGCGGACCATCTGCGTGCCGCCATCCTGAGCGGCGAACTGCGCCCCGGCGCACGGATCATGCAGGAGCAGGTCGCCGCACAACTCGGCGCCAGCCGGCTGCCGGTACGCGAGGCCCTGCGGATACTTGCGGCCGAGGGCCTGACGGTCGTGAAATCCAACAGCGGCGCCTGGGTGTCCAGGATGGACATGGCGGAGTGCGAGGGCGTCTACAAGATCCGTGAACGTCTGGAACCGCTCGCGCTCAGCGAGAGCGTTCCGCATCTGTCCGCCGAACAGGTCACCGAACTGGAGTCGATCGCGCGGCAGATCGAGCTCACCACCGACGTGGACCGGTTCCTGGCCCTCGACCGCCGTCTGCATCTGCTCACCTACGCCGGATGCCGTGTCGCCCAGATCACCACCATGGTCGACCGGTTCTGGAACACCACCCAGCACTACCGACGCGCCTTCGCCCGGCTCGCGGGCGACAGCGGCTGGGAGCTGATCCATGCCGAACACCGCCTGATCATCGAGGCGATCAAACGCGCCGACACCGTCGACGCCGAACGTTTTCTCACCGGCCACATCCGCCGTACGCGGCTGGAACTGGCCCAACATCCCGAACTGTTCACCGAGGACGACCATGACACCGACCACACAGCGGACACAGCAGGCTCCGGGGGCTGACACCCGCCCCTTCGAGGGCCGGACCCTTCTCCTGTCGGGCGCGGGCGGCGGCATCGCCCGCGAGGTGGCCCGCCAGTTCCACGCCGCCGGCGCCAATCTCGTCCTCGGCGACCTGACCGTCGGGGCGCTGGAGGAGTTCGCCGCGACGCTCGACCCCACCGGTACGACCGTGATCACCCAGGCCCTGGACGCGGCCTCGCCGGAGAGCAACAACGCGTTCGTCGCCGCCGCGGTCGAGGCGTTCGGCTCGGTCGACTTCCTCGTGCCCGCGGCCGGGATCTATCCGGAGCAGGCCGTCGCCGACATGACCGACGATCAGTGGAACGCTGTCATCTCGGTCAATCTCAACGGCGTCTTCTACCTGACCCGCGCCGTCCTGCCGCACCTGAACGAGGGCGGCAGCATCGTCAATCTGACCTCCATGGCCGGTCACCGCGGCAGCGTCCGGCACGCGCACTACGCGGCGACCAAGGGCGCGCTGCTCGCCTTCTCCCGGAGCCTCGCCTGGGAGCTCGGTTCCCGGGCACGGATCAACATGGTCTCGCCCGGCATCATCGAGACCTCCATGACCCGCGACTACGTCGCCGCCCGCGGCGACACCGCGCTCTCCACCACTCCCCTGGGCCGTCTGGGCAGGCCGGAGGAGGTGGCCTCCGTCGTCGCCTTCCTGTGCTCACCGGCGGCGAGCTTCGTGCAGGGCGAGGTCATCCATGTCAACGGCGGCATGCACATGTCCTGAGCACGCCCGAGAACACCGGTGGAGAAGGCGGAAGAAGGAGCGGAACGGAACATGACGACCGAAACGGCGATCTACCCCGACCTGCGCGGCAGGTCCGTGTGCGTCACCGGAGCCGCGCGGGGCCTGGGCCTGGCGATGGCCGACGCCTTCGTGCGCGCCGGATGCCACGCGCTGCTGCTCGACATCGACGGCGGCGAACTGGACCGGGTGCGGCCCGTACTGGCAGCGCGCCACCCCGACCAGGTGATCATGACGGCCACGGCCCCGGTGAGCGACCAGGACGCCGTGACGGCGGCGCTCACCGGCTTCACCGCCCGGACCGGAACGCTGTCCGTCATGGTCGGCAACGCCGGAGTGTCCGCCAACGCGCCCTCCCTCGACCTCGAACTGGACCGCTGGAACGCCGCGTTGGACGTCAATCTCACCGGCGTCTTCGTCTGCGCGCGCGCCGCCGCCCGCATCATGCGTGAGGGCGACGGAGGTGTCGTCCTCACCACCTCGTCGATGTACGGGGTGACCGCCGGGCCCGAACGTGCGGCGTACTGTGCGACCAAGGCCGCCGTCGCCGCCCTCACCAAGGTCCTGGCCGTCGAGTGGGCGCCGTTCGGGATACGCGTCAACGCGCTGGCGCCCGGATACGTCGAGACCGACCTGGTGACCCGGCTGTCCGCCGCCGGGCGGCTGGACACGGAAGCGCTTCGCCGGCGCACCCCCCGTGGTCGCCTCGGCCGCCCGGAGGACATCGCGCATCTTGCCCTCTTCCTCGCCTCCGGCGTGTCCGCGAACATCACGGGCCAGGTGGTGGTCAGCGACGGCGGCTGGACGGCCGACGGCTACGCGGTGGCGCCGGGCTGACGGTGCCCGGCGGGGAGGATCCAGCGGTGGCCGTGCACAGGGCCCGCGGTCCCGAATCCTCTGCAGCACGCCCCTCGGGCTCGACGAAGAGTGTCGGGGCACCGCTGCCGGGGCGGTGGCACCGCTCCGGCAGCGGTGCCACCGCCCCGCGCTCGTCGCCGCCTCCCGTCAGCTTCGGCCGCCGATCCCCGCGGTCCTGCTGACCCATTGGGAGAGGGTGAGCTGTGTGGCCCCGGTCGTACGGACCGGACCGCGCCGGCAGGGTGCCACCCGGTGGTGTTCCGCCCCGCCGTCCTCGCGCGCCGCCTGCTGCCGGCCGGTGCTGTCGGCGAGGGCCTGGCGGAGAAGGAACAGATGTGCGGGCACGGCTTCGCTGCAGTCGTACCCGGCCCGGCACGTGGAGCAGGTCGCCAGGTGAGCTCCCACCGCGATCGCTTCGTCGGCCGCCGTGACGGGGATGTCGTGGTCTTCGGCCGCTCGTTCACTGGTCGTACGGCCGTTCCTGGGTGCAGTAAGCATGGCAGAGTCCTTCCTGTGCCGAGGTGCCGAGAGTGTCGGGGGGGGGCGCCGAGGTGCGGGTAGCGCGACCATGGGGCCGGTCGTGGGTGCGGCGACCGCCGCCTCTGTCCCCGCGCGGGGTTCAGACGTCGCGTCGTGCGAGAGGCGGGGCGCCGATGCCGGGGAGGACGGTCGCGTGCACGGCGAGCGGTGGCCGGTATGTCCGTGACGGGAGAACGGGACCGCTCGACCACGGAAGAGGGAGGCGACCCGGGCCGCGGTCCTCGATACGAGCACGACATCCGCAGCCGCCGTCGACACGAGCAGTATGCGGGGAAACACGGAGAGTGCGGCCCGCGTGGTCGCCCGCAGGGCTGCCCGTGGCCGCCGTGGCGGCGAGCAGAGCGGCGGCCGCACGGGGTGCAGTGTGCGGACCGATCGATGCGGCGTCGTGTCGCTTGGTCGTGCAGTGGGCTTCGATCATGGCGAAACCTCCGTTCGCCCTCTCACCTTCGCCCAGGAACGGCCCCCCGCACATCGTCCCCCCGCAGCGATTCCCACCTACCACGACTGCGGTATCCGGTACTCGTTCCTACGACCGGGCCCCGCACGCGCCCTCCCGCGCGGGCGCTCACACGGATGCCTGTGAGGGCCCTGCCTCCGGCGCCGGGCTGACCAGGCCGCACTGATAGGCGATGACGACGAGCTGGGCACGGTCACGCGCCGACAGCTTGGTCATGGCCCGGTTGACATGGGTCTTGGCGGTCAGAGGACTGACGAACAATTGCTCTGCGATCTCGTCGTTCGACAGCCCCAGCGCCGCCAGCGCCACGACATCGCGTTCCCGCCGCGTCAGGCACTCGAGCCGCTCGTGCACATCCGCCGGATACGGGTCCGGTTGCGCGAGGAAGCGCTTGATCAGCGCACGCGTCGCCGACGGGGACAGCAGGGCCTCACCGACGGCGATCGTGCGGACGGCTTCGAGAAGTTCCTCGGGCCGGGCCCCCTTGCCGAGAAAACCGCTCGCACCGGCACGCAGGGCCTCGGCAACGTGCTCGTCGTCCTCGAAGGTGGTCAGGATGAGCACCTTCACCCCGGTGAGGTCCTCGGACTCGCTGATGAGCCGTGTGGCGTCGAGACCGTCCATCTCCGGCATGCGGATGTCCATCAGGACCACATCGGGGCGTTCCGCACGCGCCAGCTCCAGCGCCTCCTGACCGTTGGACGCCTCCCCCACCGTCTCCATGTCGTCCGTGGAGTCGAACAACATCCGGAACGTGCCCCGCAACAGGGCCTGGTCATCAGCAAGCAGTACGCGAATCGTCATGCCCGTCCCTTCTCGGCGGTTTGCCCATGGCCAGGCCGGGGCGGAGCGGCAGTTCGGCCATCACGGTGAAGCCCCCCTCCGGACGCACTCCCGCGAACAGCTGGCCCCCGACCGTGGACGCGCGCTCGCGCATCCCGATCAGCCCGTGGCCGGTCCCCGGACGGGCATGGTTCCCCCCGGTTCGTCCGTCGTTCTCGACGGTGATCGTCAGCTGCTCGGGGCGGTAGTGGAGGACCAGCCGGGCGTGGTCGGCTCCGGCATGCTTGTGCACATTGGTCAGGGCCTCCTGCACGATGCGGTAGGCGGCCAGGTCCACCGCCGGGGCCAGCGGTTCGACGACACCCCGTCGGACATGGCTCACGACCAGACCTGCGCGTTCGAACGACGCCAGGAGCGCCGGTATGCGGGCGAGCCCCGGCATCGGATCACGCGGCGCGACCGGCTCGCCGGACTGCCGCAGCAGCCCCACGGTCACCCGTAGTTCGTCCAGCGCGGACCGGCTGGTGTCCCGGATGTCCTCCAGTGCGGCCAGGATCTGTTCCGGCCGTCGTTCCACCAGATGAACGGCCACGCCGGCCTGAGCGTTGATCAGGGCGATGTGGTGGGCGACGATGTCGTGCAACTCGCGCGCGATGCGTACCCGCTCCGCCGCCACGCGCTGCTGCGCCTCCTGTTCACGCGTGCGCTCCGCGTGCTCCGCCCTCTCCTCCACGGCCGCCACGTAGGCACGCCGTGAGCGCACCCCGTCCCCCACGGCGGCCGGCAGAGCCGTCCACGCCAGCATCGCCGCGTTGTCGGGGGCCAGCCACGAGTGCGGATCGCGCAGCACGGCGGTGCCCACCAGAACAGCGGCCGAGACCGATGCCGCCGTCCAGGCGGCACGCCGGTCGGTCAGCGCGGCAACGGTGTACACCGACACCAGGACCGGACTGATCACCAGCGGGCTGTCCCGGAATCCGAGCATCTGAAAGGCCACCCCGCAGCCAACCGCGACGGCCAGTACGCCAACAGGGTGACGGCGCCGCCACAGCAACGAGAAACAACCGATGGCGGCCAGCACCACGGCCGGCCACCGCAGGGAGAACTCGCGCTCATGCGGTACGACCGAGGCGGCCACGACCGAGAGCAGGAACAGCACAGTCACGCCCAGTGCGTCCCTCACACCGCTCCGGGCCCGCGTCCCGCGCCTCCGACCGCTGATCACCGCCATGCCACCACCGTAGGGTCGACGACCGCATCGGGCATCGCGTCGCCCGGCGCACGGCGCACGGGCATCGGCTGCCGACGCCCGCCCGTTCGCCGGGCCTGCGGCGGCACATACCCGTTCCCCGGCGTGCCCGCCTCGCAGGGCCGTCGCCTCCGGGCCGACACGCCCGATCCGGTGCCACCGCCGGCCCGGACGGGGCCTCGCACGGACAGCGCCGCGCCCCGCCATCGGAGCGGCGCGGCACCCGGCCTCCACTCCTTTGCTCAGCCGTATGCCCGGGAGGCGCTCAGTGGTCCGGACCTGCTCGGGAGACGGACCCGTCCGGTGCCGGTCGTTCTCCGGCCTTCCACGCCAGGGGCGCCCCGGGGGTGCGGGATCGGGAGTGCTGGTGCCCGGGTCGTTCGGATCGGCCACGAACGCCAGTCCGGCCACCGGCCCCGCCACGGCGGCCGTCAACCCGAGGACCACCGAATCGGGTGATGCTGCATCACGAGAGTTGACGCTCGTCGACGCGGACGCCGCCACCTGGCTCGGGCAGAAGCAGCCGCGCGCACGAGCTGCCGCGCCCCCGTGACCGCCCCTTCCGGTGCGGCAGCCCGACGCGGCGGGAGCCGCACGCCGTGGAGCACGGAGTCACCCGCGAGGCCGCGTCCGTCGGCGACGGCCCGCTCACCGGTCCCGGTGAGCGGGGCGAGTTCACCGGTCCTCGGGCCGCACGGCCGCGTACGGTGGGCCCGCGACCGTGCCCGTCCGTCGTGGTGGCACGGCGCGGGAGGCGTGCACGCGACAGAGGAGGAGGACGGATGACGGAGGCTACGGTGAGCCAGCTGGACGACCGGGTGCTGGGACGCAGGTGGACGGTGCGTCTGGACGCTGCCGGTCGTGGCAGTGCGGCCGTGCGCGTCTCGTGCAGCCGTCCCTCGTGTGCCGAGCAGCGTCTGCCGTCCGCGGCCGTCGGCCGTGCGGCTGCGGTCGCGCACCTCACGGCCCATCTTCGGGCCGCCCCGACGCCTCGGGCCGATGTGTACTGCGCCTGCAGGGCCGAGGGCTGTCCAGCGCATGTCCGTCCCGACGACCGGCACGAGCGTGCCGAGCCCTGGCGGTGCGGCGGGGCGGTGGTCCTGGCCGTGGTCACCGACCGGGAAGGACGCTGGTGGCGGGCCATGGAATGCTGTTCACGCTGCGCGGCCGCCACACCCGGCGCGAAGATCGTCACCACCGCTCAGGCCCCGGACACGACCGCCACCGCCCCGGCGGCCGGTGTCCGCGCCGCTGCCGACCGCCCGTCGACCGCTCCTGGCGGCAACCCGCAGTTCTCCCATCGCTCCCCGGCCGGGGCCGGTCCTCAGGAGGTGCCCGCTCCCCGCTCAGCGTCGGCGCGGAACCGCCCCCGGCACGGGAAGATCGCGCAGCGGATCATCCCGTACGACCTGCGGCCCGTCGCCCTGCGCGACGAGCTCATCGAGCTCGGCGATCTCTTCCGCTCCTACCAGCAGCGCTCCGAACCCGACCTGGCACAGCTCGCCGAGCTCCACGCGCGCAAGGCACGCGCCTTCACCACCTGGGCCGAGGTCACCGGCGACACGCGCCTGCGACTGGACGCACAACGCGCCGAGCAGGCCGCCACCGCCGCCCGCCTCCAGCACCAGCAGCGCACCGGCCGCAGTGCGGACAGCACCCAGCCCGCGGTGACCCGTCTTCTGACGGGGCCCACGCAGTGGGAGCACGCACGGTCCGTCCTCGCACACGTCACAGGCCACACCCCGCTGCCCGGCCCGGAAGCACGCCTGCTGGTGATGATGCTGACCCTGCGCACCGCGCACACCGGCAGCGGAAACGTCGTCGGGCAGGATCTCACCTCGCTGGGCCTGACCGATCCAGAGGCCCTGGTCGAGCAGCTGACCGGCTGCGGATGGCTGGGCATCCCCGGCACCGCCGGGGACCTGCTCGCCTCCCGGCCGGAGAGCCCCACCCCCGTCACCGTCCCGTCCCTCGTGCCCCGCCCGGACGATCCCGGCCCGTTCACGTTCGGCAAGAAGATGCGACCCAAACTCAGCGGGTGGGCCCAGAGGGTCGTCTCCGACAAGAAGCTCCGCAAGACCAGGACCACCGCCGGCACCCGGCTGCTCGCCCTGGTGCTGGCCACCCGAACCGGCGCCGACGGACGGCTCGGAGCCTGCGACCAAGGCGTCGGCCTGGAATCCCTCGCCTCCTGGTGCGCCGTTGGTCCCGACGAGCTGCAGCACCTGGTGGACCAGCTGACCGGAGCGGACTGGCTCACCGAAGCCGCCGTCACCGACACCCATCTCGCCGGCCGGCTGACCGAACGCGTCCTCCCTCTCACCTGCCCCCTCACCTGAGGGTGACCGGTCCACAGCCGGTCACGCCCCGGTGAGGACGACCGGCATCTCCGGGATGTCGTGGGCGTCGGCGGTGAGCAGGTCCCCGTCGAGCACGCAGAGGTCGGCGACCTTGCCCGGCTCCAGGGATCCCTTCCAGTCCTCGGCGAAGTCCTGCCAGGCCGCGTCGACGGTGTACGTCCGGATCGCCTCGGCCAGGACGATGCGCTGCTCGGGACCGCTGACCCGGCCCGCGGCCTCCTTCGACTCGCGCAGCACCATGGTGACGACTCCTTGGCGCCAGTCCGGGTACGTGACGGGGGCGTCGGACCCGCTCGCGACCCGCACGCCGGCGTCGATGGCATCGCGGTAGGGCCATGCGTAGACGGCCCGTTCGGCACCGACGAACTCCTCCTCCATGTCGGCGACGGTCCACTTGATGGTGGGGTTCATGTTGACGCCGAAACCGTGCGCGGCCAGCACCTTCATGCTGTGCGCGGTGAGGAAGTCACCGTGGATGACGTAGTGACGGGCGTCGGGCCGCGGGTGCTCGGCCATGGCCGTGGCGAAGGCGTCCGCGACGGTGTCGATGGCTCGGTCGCCGGTGACGTGGACGCCCAACTGGTGCCCGGCGGCGTGAGCATGCCGGATCATGGCTCCGATCACGGCCGACCACCGTCTGCTGACGTCACGCGAGCCGACCTGCCGGTTCCACCAGCGCTTCGGGCATGAGCTGCCCCTGGTCGAACGGCTACGACATCCTCGAATACGACGACGGCGCATCGTCAGGCGTCGGGCCCCATGCCGGCGGCTGGGCTCACCATGGCCACGACGGAGTCCCGGCGCGCTCAAGATGCACAGTTCCCGGCAGCAATCACCCTGGAGATAGAGGGAGAACAACGCCGCCGCATCGCGGCCCGGTCCGACGCCCATGAGAGGGTGACCCGCCCATGACTGAGGGAAACAGGTTGTTGCTCGCCGTAGTGCTGATCGGCGGCTACGTACTGGGACGTACGAAAAAGGGCCGACTCGCTCTCACGGTGGCGTCGTACATCGCCGGGCGTCAATTCGGGCTCGAACCGCGGCAACTCGTGAATCAAGGAGTACGCAAACTCGGAGAGATACCGCAGGTCGCGGAGCTGGGTGAACAGCTGCGCGGGGAAGTGATGGCGGCCGGCCGTGAGGCCGTGACGGCTACCGCCGACCGCCGCCTCACGGCACTCGCGGATTCGCTCCGTGAACGGACCCTCCAGCTCGAAAGCGGCGGAGCGAAGGCTGAGGGGGAGGAAGAAGAGGAGGAAGAGGAAGAGGCAGAGCCGGAAGAAGAGTATGAGCAGGAACCGGAGGAGGAGTACGAGCAGGAGGAGCCCGAGGAAGTGGAGGAGGAACGCAAGGAGCGGCCGCGCTCTCGCGCTTCCCGGACCACTGCGGGGCGGAAGACGAGGAGCCGCGCATCGGAGAAGGCGGCCTCCGCCCGAACGGCAAGCCGGGGAGAAGCCGCAACGGAGAACGGGCGTGAGCAGGAACCGACGAAGAAGCGCACGGCTGCCAAGAAGTCGGCCCCGGCCAAGAAGTCCGCAACCAAGAAGGCTGCCGCCAAGAAGCCCCCAGCCCGAAAGACTGCCCCGAGCAAGAAAGCACCTTCCGCTGCCAAGAAGAGCGCGAAGAAAACCTCACCGCGCGCCGAGCACCGGAGGTGACCAGTCATGGCACAGCGGCAACAGGAGAACGTGGCATCGGGAGCCGATCGACTGCGCGAAGAAGTCGCGGACTTTCTGATGGCCTGGGTCGGAAACCTGGCCGCGAGAGCGGGCGACAAGCTGATCGATGTGACAGAACAGCTCACCGACGTCGCGGACAACGGCGGATCGCTCTCCCGAATAGGAGCGAACCTCCTCCGTGGTGACTCACCCGTCAAAGCCGTGCTTTCCGGGACGGCGAAGAACGTCAAGGACAATGTCCTGCAGAAGGCCAAGGATGTGCTCGGCGGCGGCAAGGCACGCACATCAGGCGACCAGAAGGTCACCAACATCATCGAGGTGATCGACGTCGGGGTTCCCCTGCGCACGGCCTACGACCACTGGACCCACTACGAGAAGTTCAGCAGCTTCACCAAGGGCGTACGCGATGTCTCGTCGGCCGACGAGACGAAAAGCGACTGGAAGGCCAAGGTGGGTCCTTCGACGCGGAGTTGGAAGGCGACGGTCCAGGAGCAGGTGCCCGACGAGCGCATCGTCTGGACCTCCGAGGGCGCAAAGGGTTCGACGCGAGGCGCGGTGAGCTTCCATGAACTGACCCCCGGCCTGACCCGCATTGTGCTGGTCGTCGAGTACTACGCCTCGGGACTGTTCGAGAAGACCGGAAATCTCTGGCGCGCTCAAGGCCGGAGACTGCGACTGGACCTCAAGCACTTCCAGCGCTACGTCACACTCACTGACGAGGAACCGAAGGGCTGGCGCGGCGAAATTCGCGACGGCGAGGTCGTACGGACCCACGAAGAGGCTCTGGAGGACGAGGACGAAGACGAAGAAGAAGGCGAGGCATGGGAAGAGGAGGAAGAGGGAGACGAGGAGTACGACCGGGAGGACGCTGATTCCGACGAGGCGGAGGATGCAGCTGCCGACGATGCTGATGACGTCGAATGGGAGGAGGAGTACGACGAAGAAGAAGAGGAGGAGGGGTGAGTCGCTGTGTCGTCGGGCTGCGGTTCGCGGCGGACTTCGAGAGGGCGGAGGCTCACATGAGTTGGCTGCGGAAACGCCACGAGCGCCATGACAACCGGGGTGATGACTCGAAGGTGACACCAAGGGCTCCCGCTCTCCGCCCGCGCCGCTCCTGGCCCTGATCAGGATCCGTCCCATACCCCCAGACGCTGGAGTCGGCACTGCCGGAGGCGCTCCGAGACAGCCGTGAGGGCGAAGACAAGGCCCAGAGCCATCCCGAAGACCACAGCGAACACGGGGTCATCGGGTTCCTCCTCACGCGACAGCATCAAGAAGAAGAGCGTGAAGGGAACAGCCACGCAGAGACCGGTGCCGATCGGGTGTCGGGCCACCCACTTCTGGATCCGAGTCGGACGCCGCTGCCCACCCAGGGCCCGGTCCAGGGTCCAAAAAGCGTCACGCAGAGGCCGCCGCCGGTTCGCCATGGCAGAAGAATATCGGGGTCTTCACGCCACATACGGCAATGCACGCGTCGATCACGCGTCTTGGGGAAGTCGGCACACCGTCGCCGGTTCGTGGCCGAGCCCGGGCTCAGGGCGCTCGACAGCAGTGGCCTCGGTTCATCCCCGCCGTCAGCGGTTGAGGAATGAGTAGCTCCGGCCGAGCTCGGTGAAGCCCCGGCAGGAGTACCACTCGCGCGGCCAGTCGTTCACGTCCGCGATGAGGAAGAGCTGTGGGATCCCCGCAGCGGCGGCCAACGCCAGACCTGTGGCGAGCAGGGTGTCTCCGTGGCCCTGCTGACGATGCGGCACGGCGGTGACGAGATCCTCCAGCTGAGCCAGCCCGACGGTTCGGTCGAGGTAGAGGTCCGCCCAGGCCGCGATCTCCCCGTCCGGTGTCCGGACGGCCAGGAAGAACACCTTCTCGGCGCCGCGCAGGCGGGCGGTGCGGCGCTCGGTGAGCTCTTGAGCGAGATCCTCGTCCAAGCCCCAGTCCAGCTGCTGGCGGAACACCGCCGCTCGCAGCTCGGCCAGCTCGACCGGGTGCGCGGCCGGTTCGGGCAGCGCGCAGCCGGTCGTCTCCCGGGCCAGTATCAGCTGGGTGTCCCGGTCGTAGCCGGCCGCCGCCAGTACCGGGGCAGCCCGCTCCCCGAGCGCCTCGTCCAGCACCGTGATCCGGTACTCCTGGCGCGGTCCGAGGCCCTGTAGCGCCAGTTCGGGCAGTGCCGCAGGGTCGGTGTCCGAGGCATCGACGATCAGCTGGTTGTGCTCCTGGGAGTGGGAGAAAACCGGGTCGTGGACGGTGAAGGCCCCGGGCAGCTCGATGGTCTCGGCGGCCTGGCGACGGGCGAAGGCGGCGCGGAAGGTGGTCACGCGCTCAAGAAGATCCGACATCCTGGTCGTGATCGTCCCACCCGCTGTCCCGGGCAACAACATTCTCCTGTTGGCGGGCGCTCCGAGGGACGGCCCTCAGGCGGCAGGCTCCAGCAAGACCGAACCGGTCACGCATCTCCTCGAAGAACTCCTCGAAGAACCGACGTGCCGCGTGCCACCTCGCGGGGTCATTCGGTGGGCGGCAGCAGAGTTCCGAGCGGACCGAGATCCAGATTGAGGTCGCTCATCGAGAGGTCGTACCGAGCGCAGAGTTCAGTCATGCGCTCGTGCAGGATCATCAGCGTCGCCCCCAGCCGCTCCTCCTGCTCCTCCGTGAGATCTCCCGCGTCGACTCTCCGCAGGGCCTGGCGTTCCATGAGTTGTCGCAGCAACTCGACGAGGGTGAGGACGAGTTTGATCAGGTCCCGTTCCACGGTGTCGGGGTCCGTGGTGACTCTTCGGGCAGGCCGTCGGGGCACTCCCCCTGCACGGGGCGGGTCGCACCCGGGCGAGGCGGGCAGCAGCCTGAAGGCGCGGTCGGCGGCTTCGGCGATGTCGTCGAGGCGGCTGCGGGGCCGGTGTTCCTCACCGGTCATCATCGTCTCCTACGGGTGATGAAGCGGCATTCCACGGGGAGGGGTTCTGTTCACTGATGGAGACGATCAGCGTGCGCAGGGATATGCGTACGAGGTCGATGTCGGCGATCGACAGCACTATGTCCCCGGTGAGGACAACGCCTCCGCCGAGCAGGCGGTCCAACAGGTCGATCAGCGCCACCTGCCGCTCCGGAAGGGGCTCTTGTGCCACGATCGGCGTCCCGCCCGCCGGCCTCACGGCGCCGCGCTCCTTCCGGGTTCCGGTGCGTTCGGGGAGACGAACGAATAGGGGGCCCACGGGCCCGTGATCTCGACGCGCACCCCCGTGAGGCCGTCCGCCGCCCGTGCCACGTCGGCGTGGAATTCGTCGGCGTACCGAAGGGGCACGAGGTAGGCGTCATTGGTGACGTTCTCGCCCGTCCCGGACGCGAGCCCACCCTGCTGCGGGCGGTGCCGAACGCGCTCGACCGCATGGGTGCGGGCGGCGGACTCGACCCGCTCCGCCGCCCGTTCGGCGCTGCGGTAGGCGTCTTCGCGTGCGTGCCGCTGGGCTCTGCGACGGCTCAGATAGGCCCTGCCGGGGCTCAGGCCCGCGTCGGTGGGCTCTTCCGCCGGCACCTCGCCCGCCGGTTCGTCGACATAGATCTTGACACCCCATTCGGCCTGGGCGGCCAGCTCGGTGAGCCGTGAGGCGAACGCGCCGCGGCGGGACCGGAGCATGGACCGCACCCGTTCGTCGTCGAGGTACACCGTCACCAGGCGCAGCGGCAGGACGGTGGTACGGACCGCGAGCGCCTCGACCACCCGGTGATGGGCGCGGGCCGTCGACTCCAGCCAGTCCAGGTCCTCCAGATGGACCCGCAGCGCGGACTCCGCGAAGTCCCTTTCGGGTACCCGACTCACGGCGACCACCAGATCGTCACCGGGTTCCACGCGCACCAGGTGGGTCGCCGCGCCGGACACCCCGGCGAGTTCGGCCAGCGCGTCCTGCAGGGTTCCGTCGTCCCGTGCGACGGCGTACGCGTAGCTCATGACCTCGGTCATGACTCGTCCCGCCTCCCGCCACGGCGGGAGGGTCCGGTCCGTTCGGCGCGCGGAGCGCGGCGGCCGACCGCGGGACGATCCTCCTCGCTCCCGTCCGTCAGCGGCTCACCGGCCTCGCGCAGCGCGTCGATCTCCGCACGCAGACGCCTGTTCTCCTCGGTCAGTGTGCGGTATCCGTCGTGGGCGCGCGAGGACAGCGACGGATCGTGCTCCCACCAGTCGATCCCCATCTCCTTGGCCTTGTCCACCGACGCGACCAGGAGACGCAGCTTGATGGTGAGCAGTTCGATGTCCAGGAGATTGATCTGGATGTCACCTGCGATGACGATGCCCTTGTCCAGGACCCGCTCCAGTATGTCGGCGAGGTTGGCCGAGGAGCCCTGACCGTAGGGAGTGGACCGGAACGGCAGATCTCCCGGCCTCCTGGCAACGGGTTCGGTCACGGCCGCTGCACCTCGATTCCCTGCTCCCCCCGCATGTCGACGCGGGCGGCGGGCGGCGTTGTCCCCGTGCGGCGGAGACATCGGTCAGCTGTCGATCCCCTGGGCATGGGCCCTGATCTCGTCCAGCCGGTCCAGGAGTTCGTCCTCGCGCCGGTCGAAGGTGTCCTCATCGATTTCTCCCGACAGGAGCCGTCGTTCGAGTTCGGCGAGTTCCCGCTCGACGGGCCCGGGGTCGTAGTACTCGTTCTCCGCCGCCTCGACGACACGCTCGATGACCCACGCGGCTCCGCGCACGGGCGCCAGTGGAAGGGTGGCGAGCTGAGTCAGGAGTCCCATGGCGCCTCCTGGACGAAGCTGTACGCGGCCAGTGGTCCGCGCAGCCGCAGTTCGTACTCCGAGCCGAGCTCCTCGGCGAGGTCCTGCTCGGCGGCCAGGAAGGCCTTCTCCTCTTCCCGGTCCACCAGGAAGGACACGTTGAGGAAGTCGTCCCCCCTAGGCTGCGACGCGCGTTGCTCCCGCGCGAATCCACGCAGGGACTCCACGATCTCCTCTGCCGCCCGGTTCTCCCGCTCCCGAACTTCCTGGGCCACCAATTCACCCAGGGCCAGGGGCAGTTCCGGGCTGCCCCGACCGCTCCTGATCTCGTCGTTGAGTCTGCGCGCCTCCTCGGACTCCCGAAGGATCCGCCGGAGCAGCGCGGTCTCGTCCTGGGCGGCCTTCAGGTTGTACTCGGCGCACCCCTCCAGCGCCTGGATACGTTCGAGGAGATGCTCCGCACGCTGCTCCAGCACTGTCCGTACCGCGTCGTCGTCCGTCGTGGTGAAGCCGAACTGGAGCGGCAGAACCGTACCGTCGGCCATCAGACGTTCCTGGACGACCTGATGCGCGCCGAGGTCACGGCGTTTGGGACGCAACCCCTCCGGGGCGTCACTGACGATGGCGGACAGCGTTTCGGCGTGCACGGTGCGGAGTTCCGTCGGCGGATCTCCCACCCCGGCCAGGCCGTCCAGGCGCTGAGGATGCGTCCTGGCGACGATGGTGTACACGTACACGGCCATGGCTCACTCCTTCCGGCGCCGGGCGGCAGGTCGGCGTCTCGGCCGTTCCCTGCTCTCCTCGGTCTCCTCGTCGTCGTGCCCTCCCCTGAGCGCATCGGTCAGGACTTCGGCGGCGCCACTCAGAGCGCCCTTGGTCTTGCCGCGGGATCCGCTTTCCGTCACCTCTCCGACCAGGTCGGTCAGCTGGGACGGCGCCTTGCGGCCCGTCTCGAGGTCGAGGCGGTTGCACGCCTCCGCGAAGCGCAGATACGTGTCCACGCTCGCCACGACGATGCGGGCGTCGATCTTGAGGATCTCGATGCCCACCAGCGACACACGCACAAAGACATCGATCACCAGGCCGCGGTCCAGAATCAGATCGAGGATGTCGTAGAGATTGCCGGAACCTGCTCCACCCCTGGCGACGGCTCCTCCGCTTTGCGGCACCACAGTCATGGTGCCTCCCTTCAGCGGCTCACCCCGACCTCGGGGCGCAGCCGGTACGTTCTCCCGTCGGCGGTACCGATGACGGCCGGTGTTTCAGCCGCTCCGGTCGATCTGCCCCCGGGTGTAGCGGCGGGTGCGCTCGTAAGCCACCAACTCACCATCCCTGTCCAAGCTCACCCGGTAGCTCGCCATGACGCTCGTGGTGCCGGGAACACGTTCCAGTTCCAAGACCTCGACGTCCGCCTGCCAGCCGTCCTCGGTCGGCTTCACGGCCGACACGGACTCGGGCGCCCGACCCAGCAGCTCCCGAAGCTGCTCCGCGGCGTACCGCATGGCCTGCGGCGTCGACACCCCACGGGCCGCGCGGTTCGTCCCGCTCGCCCGGCCGCCGTCGCGTGCGTCACCGGACTTCCTGGCGGTCTTCTTGCTGGACGAACGCCGGAGACGCTCCGTCTCGTCTTCTTCGCCTGCGGCCATGTTCCCTCTCCGAAGTCGGAGACGACATGCTGCCCGCGCCACACTCGCGTGACGCCATTACATGATATACGGCCTGATTCATGTCATCCCGGGCTCCAGGGGACGGGGCCCGTGGACACGCTCACCCCTCCCTCCCGAGGGCAACTCACCGTTCACATGGGGACCCGACGCGTCACGGGCGGCCGGCCGTCGGCAGAGTCCCCGCCACACGTTCGGCCGAGGAATCAAGCCGTGCCCGGCCCGGTCCGCGGCGCCCTCATGTCCGAGCACCCGCCACTCAACGCATCCGTCGGCGCACCACCGGCCGTTCGGTCCGAGTACGCCGGACGCCGCCTCGCCGCCATGACACGACCGGTCCGGTCATCGCACAGAGCGCTGCCCGATGACCGGATCCGATCCCGTGGCGGCCTCGCGGGGCGAAGGAGACGTCGCCTTCGGATGGCGACCTCGCTGTCAGCCGTGCGTGACCGACGCGGAGGGAGTGTTCCATTCGTCGCGGAGGACCGACCAGATCTCCTTGTCGTGCCGCGCGCCACGGTACGGATAGCGTTGCCGCAGTACGCCGTCGCGGGTCATGCCGAGCCTTCGCGCGGTTTCGATACTGCGGGTGTTGCCGGCAGCGGCCCACCACTCGACCCGGCTCATACCACGATCATGGAAGGCCCAGTCGATCAGGGCCCGTGAAGCCTTGACCACCAAGCCGCGGCCCTGCCCGGCGGCCTCCAGCCAGCATCCGATCTCACACACCCCGGAGCCGGCGTCGAAGGTGGTGAACATGACACCGCCGACGAGCGTGCCCTCCAGCCAGATGCCGTAGATCCGGGCCGCGTCCTGGGCCTGCTTGTCCGCGTACCGCTGCAGGACCGCCGTGGCGGAGTCGAGGTCGGTACTGAGCGTCGCCCACGGTATCCACGGGTCGACATACGGCCTGGCGCGGTCGATGTGAGCGAGGAACTCCGGCGCCTGCCACGGTTCGAGGGGGCGCAGTTGAGCGTGGTCGTCGAGCGCGAGCGTGAACATGGTTGCCTCATTCCGTCCTGGGTACATAACGAGCGTTCGGTATGTAAGCTAACACGCATGCCACCAGCACGAGGAGACCGGGAAGCCCGCCGAGAAGACGTTTCCGAGGCGGTGTGGAAAGTGCTCGGGGAGAAGGGGTTCAACGGCCTGACGCTGCGTGCCGTCGCCGCCGCCATGGGCGTTTCGACCGGCATGCTCATGCACTACTTCCCCACCAAGCGGGCCCTGGTCATTCACGCCCTGGACATCCTGGAGAAGCGCACCGAGGGGCGTCCGCGCCGTCGGCGGCCCACCGCGGGGCTGGCGGCGCTGCGGGAGGTGCTGCTGGACATCCTGCCGCTCACCGCCGACGACACCGCGCGCAACCGCATCTGGGTGAGTTCGTGGGACCTCGCCCTGGCCGACGAGGAAGTGGGCACGGCACAGGCGGATCGCTACACGCGTATGCGTTCAGCGATCCGTACGCACCTCGAGGACGCTCGCCGCCTGGGGGAAGTGGCCGCCGCCACGGATCTGGAACAACTCGCCGCCGAGACAGTGGCGTTCGTCCACGGCCTCACCGTCCAGGCGCTCTTCGACCCCGGACGGTTTCCCGCAGCGGCGCAGACATCCATGGTCGACGACTTCCTGCGCAGAACCGCGACCGCGCAGGGCGCGTAGCCGCCGGGAGGAGGCAGCGGCGTTCGCGGCGCCGACAGCCGTGTACCGCTCGCCGCCGGACCACTGACGATCCACCATGTCCGGCACGCTCGCTCATGACAGAACCGGTCACCGCGGGGACGCAGCGTCGCGCCCTGGCAGGTGAGCGGATCGGGGAACCGAGGAACTCCGAGCGAAGACGATCGCGGCCTCATCCGCGTCGGCGGAGGTAGGCATCCAACTCGGCGGCCCCGGTCAGCATCGTCCGCCCGCGGGCGGTCAGCCGACCGTGCCAGTCGCACAGTGCGGCCTCCAGCGGCTCCAGCCCACCGGCAGCCCGCACCTGGGCGATCAGCGGGGCGATCTGCTCCAGCAGGTAGCCGCCTCGTCGGAGTTGATGAACCAGTCGGGCATCCCGCGCGTCGGCCTCGTCGTAGACGCGGTACCCGGTCAGCGGGTCGCGGCGCGGGTGCACCAGCCCGGCGCGCTCCCATGTGCGCAACGTCGCGGACCGGATGCCGAGCTTGTCCGCCAACGGCCCGATGAACACGCCGCCGGGCCTGGTCACCGCGGCCGATCCGGACCCCGCACCGGGCTCGGACGCGGCGGTGGGCCCCAGGTCCTCCAGGGCCCGCTCCACGGCCTGGAGGGTCCGGCGGTCGTCGAGCAGTTGGGCATGGCTCTCGTCGATGAGACGGAACGCCTCCTCGGACGCGCCCTGGTTCACGGCCTGCATGATCGACGTCGCTCTCCGGTGCCCGTGGCCGGGCACCAGGGCGAGGAACGCACTCAGGGCGGCCGCGTGCAGTGGCGTATAGGTGCGGTAGCCGTGGGGCGTGCGTCCGGCGGCCGGAAGGATGCCTGCTTCCTCGTAGTTCCTGACCGCCTGGGTGGACAGACCGTGCCGGCGTGCCAGATCAACCGGCCTGAGTCGATCGCCGCTTTGAAGGTTTCGTCCCATGGATCCGACGGTACCGTGGGAAAGTTTCAACTGAAGGTTCACTGATTCCGTTGAAGGTATGGCGACCGGCATCAAGGACGAACACGGCACTAGAGTCGCCCGCATGCCCGATCTCTCCTACCTCGCCGCCGTCCGGGAGTCGTACGACACTGTCGCCTCCGACTACTTCGAACAGGTCAAGCCTCCGGCGGAGCTGGATCCGCTGTCACGAGGGATGCTGAACGTCTTTGCAGAGATGGTGCGAACGGCCGGCCTCGGACCCGTTGCCGACCTGGGATGCGGGCCCGGCAAAGTCACGGCCTACCTTGCCGAGCGGCAAGTGCCTGCCTTCGGCATGGACCTGTCGCCTGCCATGGTCGAGCTGGCCCGTGGTGCCCACCCGGATCTGCGTTTCAGCGTCGGCTCGATGACCTCGCTCCCGATCGAGGACGACAACCTGGGCGGCATCCTCGCGTACTACTCCACCCACCACACCCCACCGGCGCTGCTGCCCGTGGTGTTCGGCGAGTTCCACCGCACTCTCGCGCCAGGCGGCTCTTTGATGCTGGCCGGCCACGTAGGGGGCGGCCAGCATCTACGTCCCACACAGGCATACGGCGGTCGTCCGGTGTCCTACGAGTCCTACCTGCTGCCGCCTGATCGGATTGCCGAACTCCTGAAGCAGGCCGGGCTCGTCCTCACCGCACGTCTGGTGGAGGAGCCCAAGGAAGGGGCTGAGAGGACTTTCGCTACCTTTCTTGCCCATAAGCCCGAACGGTCATGAGGTTCACATCCGTCCGGGGTGGTGAAGCGGCGTCGGTGAAGACGGGCAAACCGAGGTCGACATCACAGCGAGGTGGTCCGGAGATCGAGAGCCGCTCCGCCTGCCGCCTCAGTACTGTGACTTCGCATGACCGACACCGAGATCGAGATCACGGCAGACCTGGTCCGCGACCTGCTGCAGGAGCAACATCCAGACCTTGCGGGGCTGGCCATCCGCGAGGTGGCGGGCGGCTGGGGCAACCAGATGTGGCGCCTCGGGGACGAGTTGGCCGTGCGTATGCAGCGCATGGACCCCACCCCTGAGCTCCAGCTCAACGAGCGGCGGTGGCTACCCGTGCTGGCCCCACGCCTGCCACTTCCGGTGCCGACCCCGGTACGGCTCGGCGAACCGTCCGAGCGCTTCCCCAAGCACTGGACCGTGATGACGTGGGTTCCCGGCGAGCCGCTGGACCACGGCTCGATCAGCCGCGGCGCCCACGCGGCCGACACGCTGGCCGACTTCCTCCGGGCGCTCCACGTGGAGGCGCCCGCCGAGGCTCCGATCGCCACGGACCGCGGTGCCCATCCCAGGAACTGCACGGACGACTTCGAGAACTTCTTCCAGGCCGTTGCCCCCGACGACATCGCTGCCGACGTCCGGGCCGTCTGGGACGACGCCGTTGCGGCCCACGCGTGGGAGGGCCCGCCGGTGTGGGTGCACGGCGACCTCCATCCCGCGAACGTCGTAGTCTCGGACGGAACGCTCTCGGGCATCGTCGACTTCGGTTGCATGTTCGCCGGCGATCCGGCGTGGGACCTCGCCGCCGCATGGGTGCTGCTACCCGCGGGCACGGCCTCACGGTTCTTCGACATGTACGCGCATGCAGACGAGGCGGCGATCCGGCGCGCCCGCGGACTGGCCGCTATGAAGAGCCTCTTCCTGATGCTCATGGGGCAGAACGGAGATCGGGGCCTTCCCGGCGGCAAGCCGAACTGGGGGCCCGCAGGCCGGGCGGCACTCGATCGTGTTCTGAAGGGCGTTTGATGAGGGCCGTGCGGCAGCCCACCTTCGTGGATTCATCCTTCGTGGATTCATCGATCACCACTCGTGGCGCGGCCTCGTCGCTGCTCTGAGCCACAGCTCGAAGTCCCGGACCTCCGCCGAGGTCGCGCGGATCCACTCGACGTCGACCACCCGCAGCCACCGCCACCAGTGCAGCAGGCCGTGGGCGTGGCTGCGCACGCTGCCGGTCCGGTTGTCCCGGGCGATGAAGTCGATCAGGAGCCTGCGGACTCCCGTCCCGTCAGACTTCGGCCGGGCCCGGCCGCAACCGGCCCGGTGGCCGTGCACGTCGCCCTCGACGCAGTCGCAGCCATCACGCGCGGCGGCTTCACCCGCCCCACTGCCAGTACTGTTCGGGCTGCGGCGGCGCGTTGCAGTCGGAGAGGGTCAGCCGGGGGCTGGGGTGGTCCCGAGCGTTCCAACGGGCGGGGAGCTCACGGTCGTCCTGGTACAGGCAGCGGTTGTCGCTGCTCTCGATCCGCCAGGCCGTGCGCTTCCAGGTCGGGCTCTTCCAGGGCACGCGGGTCCATTGCTGGTTCGCGCCTCCGCTGCGGCACGATTCCAGGCCGACCCCCGAGCCGTCGGCCGTCAGGCAGGTGTCAGGCTCGTTCCGGAGCCCGATCGTGCCGTCCCGCCTCATCCCCCATCGCTGCCCGGCGGACCCGTCACACGCGTGGATGCGGACCGTGCGGGACCCGGCCCCCGGTGAACCGCCTGCCGCGTCGAGGCACTGCGCCGGATCCGGACCGGTGAAGTACGTGGTCCGGCCGATGTCCCCGAGGATCTCACCGGGCCGTGGAGAGCGATGGACCTGTTCGTACTGCCGATGGATCCACAGTTTCCAGTCCTCCTTGAGCGATCCCCGATACGGCGGTACGTTCGCGCACCGGCCCGTGACCCGGCACTCACGATTGGCGATGTACCACCGCGCCACCCGCTCCTTCTCCGCTGCCTGTCCGGGAGTGAGGTTCGCCTTCCTCGCCGACATCGTGTACGCGAGGTACGACGTGACGGGAACGCCGAGGGCGTAGCCCACCTTTCTGAAGTACCGGGCTCCGATGCCGTGGTCGCTGTGGTCGACACCACCGCCGAGACCGAACGCGAACGACGCGTTGTCGTGATCCATGGTCAGAACGCGTTCCGCACGGCTGCTCCTGACCAGGCCGGAGAGTGTCGCGAGCAGCCGTTCCTCGCTGTAGCCCACGCCGCCCAGGAACCCGTAGACGCTCTTCCTCCTTCCGTCGAAGAGCTTGAGCACGCTGTTCGCGTCCTGGCCCTGCGGAAGTCCGTCGTGGAGATCGAGGAAGGTCAGCCGGACGTCGGCACCGCGGGCTCGGCCGTCGAGCAGGAACGACCGGACCCGGACGTCGCCGACCTGCAGATCGGACTGGTTCCAGGCATCGGTCGCCCCCGCCATCGCCGCATAGGCCGCCCGCACCCCGTACTCCCTGCGGTCCACGTACTCCAGTGCCTTGACGCGATCGGCGATGGCATCGTCCCCCGCGGTCAGATAGACGGTGTGGAGCGGACATTTCTCCCGGATGGTCCGCATGATCTCCGGGTTCATGAAGAACAGGTCGTCGTCGGGATGTGCCACGCCCACCAGGGTGCGACGGCATCGGGACGGGTCCTCCTGCTCCTTCTGCGCCGTGGCCGCCGGACCGGGGCCGGAGGGCGGGGCCGGTTCGGAGGAGCATCCGGAGCCCGACAGGGCACAGAGTGCCACGGCCACGGCCAGTGCGCGGTACGTGGGTCGCGGGCGGCGGCGACTCCCCCCGACCGTCGACGGTCTGGTGCCCATCCATGGCCTCCTCCCGCACCGCGTGCACCTCCAGCGGATGATCACCGCACAGGGCGCGCGGAACCAACCGACGCGCCGCGAGGCACACCCGGTCGGCGGTCGGACACGACCCGCGGAGCGCCCGGAGGAGTGTCCAGGAGCTCGTGTGCTGCGAGCGGCCGGACCTGACGCCGCACGGCTGTAGCCCCGTCCCGTCGGTACCGTTCCCGCACCACTCGTCCCCCGGGTCGGAGCGGAGCCGTTCCCCGGCGGCAGTCCCGGGGCACGGCTCTCGCTCGGTGGCGCGGCACCCGACGCGGCCTGGGCGAACATCTCCGGCTCTGCTTCGGCGTCCACGCCGACATCCGGGACGGCGGCGGCGTCGCCTGGTCGTCCGGGCCCGGCACCGCACTGCCCCCGGCTCCCGCCGGTGAACTGCTGGTCCGGGTCCGGGCGGTGGACGGGGGGCCGGTGGACGCGAGCCGCGTCCTGGACGTCGTGGCGGCCTCGTGCCCCGTACATCTCACGTGCCGGGTGGAGATCCTGCCGGGCCCGCCAGAAGAGACAGGAGGCTGACGCGATGCGTTCATGTCCGGCGTGCGGTTCGGCCAACCGCGAGGACGACGACTTCTGCGGGAACTGCGGTTCCTGTCTGGGCTGGTCCTCCCAGGCGGCGCGAAACCCGTCGGCCACCAAAGAATCTGACGAATCATCAGGCGACTCGGGACCGGCAGCCGGACCGACGACCGGCACCCCGGAGCCGCCCGCCCACCCCCGTACGGCCGGAACCATCGGCGCAGGACACGCCCGTGGTCGCGGTGCGGCCGGCCGAACCGATCGCACGGCGCCCCGTCGTCAGGCCCGTGACGGCCGAGGAGGAGCCGGACGGGCCGCCGTGCCCGGCGTGCGGCACCCCGAATCTGCCGGGACGCCGGTTCTGTCGGCGCTGCGCCGCACTGCTGCAGACGCGGGAGCAGCCGAAGCCGCTGCCCTGGTGGCGCACGGTGTGGCCGTTCCGCCGCCGGGTTCGCACCGGATCCGGCCGGGTGCTGCGGCGGACCCTGCTGGCGCTGGCAGTCGTGGGGCTGCTGTTCACGGGCTTCCTGCTCCTGCCGGCCGGCCGCTATGCCTACGAGGACGTGCGGGACAAGCTCGGCGGAACTGCGGAGATCAGCCCGGCCGAGGCCACGGCGAGTTCCCGGGCTCCCGGACATCCGGCGACCGCGGCCGTCGACGGACTGACCAACACGTACTGGGGGGCGCCCACGCTCGGCTCGTCACTGACCTGCACCTTCGACAAGCCGTTCCGACTGGTCGGCGTCGTGGTGCACACCGGTGTGTCGAAGGAGCCCCGGGAGTTCCGGCAGGGGGCGAGGCCGACGCGGGCCGATCTGGTCGTCACCACGTCGGACGGAGAGGTCCACGAGAAGGCGGTGACGTTCGCCGACAAGCCGGGCCCCCAGACGGTGCGGACCGGCATCAGCGATGTCGTCTCCGTCCGGCTCGTTCTGCGGGCCGCGGCCGGCCGGGGCGAGGGTCGGCCGATCGCGATCGGGGAGGTCGAGTTCTTCAAGCGAACCTGATTCGCCCCGAACCGCGACGGCGTCCGTGCCGCGTGCCGGCCGCTTCCCATATGCCCGCGTCCGGCCGCACGCATCCGGTCCGGTCGGGTGCGACGCTCGGGATCCCCGTCTCGCGAACGCCTCCGGGGAGCGGTGTTGAGCCGTTCGTGTTGTGATCGATGACGAAAGGGAAAGGAAAAGCTCTGTCGGGAACGGGAGGAAGTCATGGCTGAGAAGCTGCGAGCGCGAGACATCATGTCCGGCGGCGTGCAATGCGTCGGCGCGCACCAGTCGCTGTTCGACGTGGCGAAGATGATGCGCGACCTGAACGTCGGTTGCCTGCCCATCTGCGGCGACAACAACAAGCTCACAGGCCTGATCACCGACCGTGACATCATCGTCAAGTGCTGTGCCGAGGGCATCGACCCGGCAACCGTGCAGGCTGGATCACTCAATGCCAAAGTGCACTGGATCGATGCCGAGGCGGACGCCACCGATGTCCTGACAACCATGGAGGAACACCAGATCAAGCGCTTGCCGGTGATCGACGTCCAGGGTGGCCACCGTCTGATCGGCATGATCACGGAGGCCGATCTCGCGAAGAATCTGAGCGACGAGCAGATCGCCGAGTTCGCGAGCCGCGTGTACGCGGTTGCCGGGGTGTCCGGTCAGTCCGCAGGCTGAAGCCGGTCGAATCCGTCGCCGAACCCCTCGAAGGGCCCGGCCGGGTCCGCGGTGGGTGCTGCCCGGCGCGAGGGAGGCGCTTGCACACGCAGCCGAGAACTCTGAACTGCCCACCGCACCGGTCGTCAGCACCTCGCGGAGTATCTTCATCGGTCGCCGGCTCCTCGGCGGCACATCCTCAAGACGCCTTCCGGGCGGTGGGAGAACTGCCGGGCCGAAGAGGCCGGCGGCACCGATGACGCGGGGCACGCGATCTTGGGCCGGAGGATCTGGCCCAAGGAGCATTCAGCCATCGACCCTCAGCGCGTGGAGGAGCATCGGCAGCGAGGCGTGCAACTCGCGCTGCCAATAAGCCCAGCCGTGGGTCCCCGGTCCGTAGAAGTGAGTGGTGACGTGCTTGGCGCCCCTGCGTTCGAGCTCGCTCGCAAGGGCCTGGTTCTGCCTGTTGAAGTCCGCTTCGAGCGCGCTCGTCGTGCCCGGCGGGTCCAGGGGGCCGGTGGTGCCGTCGCCGCACGACAGGTGGACGGGGATCGACGTGAGTCGCTTGGCCAGGTGGAACGGGTCGTGGGACGCCCAGATGTCACGCTGTGCGACCGGGTCGCCCCAGACCCTCAGCGGGTCGTTGCCCTGACCGGCGAAGAACCCCATGATGCGGTCCACCGATTCGTCGTTCAGGAGCGGGTGCACGGAGCCCGAGTACGCCGCGGCCGCCTTGAACATCCCGGGGTGGCGGGCGGCGTACAGCAGAGCACCCTGGCCACCCATCGAAAGCCCCGCCACGACACGGTTGCTGCTCGCCCCCCAGCCGTGCTCGAGGAGGAGGCGCAGTTCCTTGGTGTGGAAGGTCTCCCACGCGGGGTCACCGCCCCGGCCGTGGTTCCACCAGTCGCTGTACCAGCCGTTCCATCCGGCCTCCGGCATGACCACGAGAACATCGCGCAGGCTGTCGGTTCGTGCGATGTCGGTCCGGCCGGTCCACGATGTGTAGTCCCCGCAGCAACCGTGCAGCAGCCAGAGCGTCGGCCAGTGCCGGCCCCGGTCGCCCGGGTCCCAGCCGTCCGGCGTGAGCAGACGTACGTTCACCGTCCGGCCACCCAGGGCCGATGAGCGGACCGACAGGTCGACCTGCCGCTCGGCAACCTGGGTGACCGCGACGACCTCGGCGCCTCCGGACGGCGCGCCGGACCGGCCCGTCTCCCGTGCGGCCGACACGGTCGGCGCGGTGGCGTGCGCCGGTGCGGTCGATGCCAGGGCGAGCAGCAGCGCGGCGAGGACGAGCAGAAGACGGAATCGGCGGATCGGGACGGCGGTCATGACGGCTCCCGGAGGTCGGTGGTCACTGGCAGGGGCGTGGGCGGGCCGGGCCGGGTCAACCCCGGTCCGGCAGGATCAGCAGTGCGTCCCCGACGGGGCGTTCGCCGGCCGCGTCGGACGGGGCGTTGATCACTTCCCCGTCGACCACCATGGTGGTCGACCCGCCGCCGTCGAGATTGACCGCGTCGCGCAGGCCGAGTGCTCGGGCGACGGCGGCGCTCTCGGGGATGCTCAGCCCGAGCGCTTCCGTGCTGCGTCCGTCGGCGGTGACGAGCACGGTCCTGCCCGCGGCGTCCACTCCGGCCAGCGTGCGTGGGTTGCGCTTGTGCATCCAGCCGTAGGAGAAGCTCGCGTTGCCGGGCTGCACCATCCCGTCGGTGGCAGGTGTGACGTGGGGCCGTCCGTCGCGGACCAGTTCGGGGCCACCGTTGAGGATGCTGGTCACCGGTGACGGGGAGATCCTGCGGCCGCCGCCGTCCCGCAACGTCCCCTCGATGTGCAGCGGCCGGCCGACCCGCGCCAGGGCGGCCAGTTCGGCGACGCGGGTGCCGGTCGCCTGCACGGAACTGCCGTCGGCCGGCAGCGGTCCGCCGCGCGGTGAGCGCAGTTCGAGGACTCGCCCGCGGCTGTCCAGTACGGCCTCGAGGCCGTCGCCCTGCGGCGTCCGCCGTCCGTAGTCGGGCGTGAAGGCGACGAGTTCGTCGTGGTCGGTGCAGGTCACGTCATGCAGGGGCAGCGATGTCGGAGCGTCGTCGGCCGTGCCGCCGCAGTTCCTGATCAGGCCCGGCACGCGGTCGACACCGTCCAGGGGCAGCGACGCCTCCCGGCCGACGACCCGTCCCTTCCAGGTGAGCCGGGCGACCTCGCTGTGCCGGCCGGAGTCGCGTATCACCAGGCCGGGGCGCCCGTTCACCGGCTCGCTCAGCAACCGGCCGTCGTAGACGCCGATGCCGGCCGGGTCGCCCGGTGCTCCGGCGCTCGGGTCGAGGACGAAGAACCCGGCGTTGACCGCTGCGGTCGCACCGGCAGCGGCCGCCAGTTCGCTGGTCCTCTCGCGGTTCTCCAGATCGGGTCCGTACGACGCCGTGAGCCTGCCGCGGAACCGGTCCGGGTCGATGGTGAGCACGTCTATCCGCCACGGGCCGCGGTCGTCGGGGTTGCCGTCCCAGCCGGTGTACACGACGGAACCCGTGTACCCGGCCCCCTTCAGCCGAGTGCGCTCGGCCGTACCGGCGGACTGCGAGGCGAACCGTCCGACCCGCACCCGCCATCCGAGCGTTCCACCGGCGTAGTCGGCGACCGCCGGAGTCGTGACCTCCTCGACCCTCGCTTCGAAGCCGTCCGCCCGCGCATCGGCGGCCAGTTCGTCGGCGCTCGCCCGGTCCTTCAACGCCGACGGCGGCGCGTCGGGGTCGGGCGAGCCGGCGCCGCCGGGTATGGAGACCTCGATCGTCCACGCGAGCGCCGGGGCGTCGGCACCGCGCACGATCCGAGTGAGGGTGACACCGGGCTGCAGCGTCCGCGTGCTGCGGGTCTCGGTCAGGTCGACGGCTCCCAGCGGCAGGGCGTGCGTGGGCCCGGGTCGCGGCTCGGAGGAAGCGGGCGCCGGCAGGGCACCCACCACGGCGAGGAGGGCCAGGACCGTACACGCCCCGAGCAACTTACGGTTCACATACCCCCCTTGTGCAGCACGGCCCGGCAACGGTGCGTGCGGCAGCACCCACCAGTCAAGACGTGTGCACGTCAATCTCCTCGGCGGTTCGTGCCGGGACCGCACAACCGCCCGCGATCGGACACGCCACGGCGCGGCGCGTCGACACTTGTGCGCAACACGCGAAGCGACCCACCGAGGCCGTACGGGGTGGTGAAACGGGCGACACGACGGGCCGTCGTCGCTGCTCGCCGACCGCACCGTTCTGACATGCCATGGGCTGGAGCAATGACCGCCCCGAAGCCTCGCGGCGCAGCAGGATGGATGTCTGGACCACCTCTTGTGTCAGGAGTTCCGCGTGTACGGGCTGCGTGAGTGGAGCCGCCGGGAGCACCGCCCGCGTTCGGGCCAGGCAGCGGCCCTGTGCTTCGGCGGGGCCGCGTCCGTGCTCGCGCCGCTCGTCGCGCGCCGGAGGGCGCAGTGAGGTGGCCAGGTCGCCCCGGGGCGGCGAGCGGCCCGGCGAAGCGGCCCGACGGCGAGGGCCCTTCGGTGCCTGCCGCGCCGGCATGGATGCGCTGGCTGCCCGCTTTCTACGTCGCGGGTATCCTCGCGATCGAACCCCTCACGCCCGTGCAGTGGCCCGTGAGCTTCCTGCTCATCGCCCTCCCCGTGATCGCCGCCTTCGCCCACGGCCCCGCTGCCGTCGCTGCCATCACGGTGTTCGCGATCGTCTTCGAAGGGATCCTGGCCGGAACCCCGTGCTGCGCGGGCCGCCCGGTGAGCTACGTGTGGGACCGCCACTACGTGACCGCCTATGTGTGCACCGCTCTGGTCGGCGTCCTCGGTACCATCCTGGCCGCCCACCGTGTGCGCCGGGAACGTACCCTCGCCACCGTGCGTTTCGTGGCCGAGATCGCGCAGCGTGTCCTGCTCAGCCCGGTTCCCCACCGCATCGGCCCCATTCAGGTGGAGACCCTGTACCTCTCCGCCGTCGCGGAAGCACGCATCGGCGGTGATCTGTACGAGGCCGTCCCCACCACGTACGGACTCCGCCTCGTCATCGGCGACGTACGGGGTAAGGGCCTCCTTGCCGTGGAGACGGCCGCCACCCTCCTCGGCGCCTTTCGTGAGGCCGCCCACGACGAACCCGACCTCGCAGCCGTTGCCCGCCGGGCGGAGCGGAGCATGAACCGCAGGGCCGCCCGCCTGGCCGGGAGCGACATGGGCGAGCGCTTCGTCACCGCTGTCTTCGCGGAGATCCCCCGCCGCCACGTGGTCCGCATCGTCAACTGCGGCCACCCCCCGCCCCTGCTCATCCGCGCCGACAGCGTCACCGAGCTGGAGGCGGGCGACCCCGCACCACCCCTCAATCTGGGCATGCTCGTCACGGATACCTACCGGATCGACGAGTACCCCTTCGGTCCCGGCGACCAGTTGCTGCTCTACACCGACGGCGTCACCGAAGCACGCAATGCCGACGGCGTCTTCTACCCCCTCCGGCAGCGTGTCCTCTCCTGGGGCCCCCTTCCGCCCCGGGAACTCCTCGACCGCCTCCACCACGATCTCCTCGACTACAGCCACAACCGCCTCCACGACGACACCGCAGCCCTCGCTGTCCTCCATCTGCCCGACTGAGGGCCGTCCCGCCATCCCTGGCGGTTCAGCTCGCGGCGTCCGGTGCGGTGCGTCGCGAGGCGGGCGATCGCCCTCGTGCCGCACGCCGCGGGCCGGTGACCCTCTCCGGCCACAGCACCAGGGGCTTCCGTCCGGATCGGGCCGGACGGGCGAGCGGGGCAGGACCTCACGGTCGCCTTGTCCCGACGGGGCGTTCCACGCGTGATGGGGAGAGGGTTACTGGCCCGAGGGCTGCCGGGCGCGGCTCCGGCGGTCGTAGGCCGCGCGGGCCGCCGCCCGCAACCGCACGTAGAAAGGGGTTGTCCTGGCTGGTCTGCCACATGTGCAGATAGATCAGCATCTGGTTGAGCACGGTGTCGTACTCGACCAGGGTGCCGGACGCGTCTCCGGCCGCCGTATGACGGCGCGCGTCTCATCAGGTAGTCCCCGGTCCTCACGGAGCGCACCGAGCTTCCGGACGAAGTCGCCCATCATCGCGTGGAACCGGTCCGTGGGGATGGCCCGGGCCGCCTTCTGCGCCTCACCGGCCGACATGCGGATGTCGAGATCCGGGTTCTTCCCCTCGCTCATCATCTTGTCGAGTTCGGTCAGCAGGTCCCGGAAGACTCGGGGTCCAGTTGCCCTTTCGCCGCCTCGGCCTGCTGGCCGAGCTGCTGGGCACCCTCGACGCGCGATCCTCCTCCGGCCTTGTGGGCGGTGTAGTCGCCGCACGCCTTGACGATGTCCTTGAGGGCCAGCAACCAGGCGCCCTGCTCGGTGTCCGGCAGGGCGTAGAAGGCCTTGAGTGCCTCGTCCACCGTGGTGATCTCGGAACGACCGCGCGGCCCGAAGGTCGACGTGCTCTGCTTGAACTCGCCCACGGTCATCATCCGGGACACCGTGACCAGCTGCGACACGGCCGTGTTGCCCATGGTGCTCTGCAGTTCCGCGAGGCCGTGCGGGCCCTGGCTGTTGCGAACGGGGGACGCGGGCAGCGTGCGGTGTGTCTGCCCAGGGCTCTCGTGGATACGCATGGCGACACGCTAGGTGGGCGCAGGCACGGGCCCCAGGGACAGGAGGGCACGGTGGGGGCAGCCTCCTGTGCCCCCACGGCACTTGCAGTCGGGGCGCCGCGACGAAGGCGGACCACGCGGGGCCGAGAGGATGGTCGCGGGCCGGCGGTGTGACGAGTCGTGCTCGACCACGGTGCCGTTCTCCGGCGGCCCTGTGTCGAGGCGCGTCCGTTCAACGACGCCCGGGAGCCCCGCGATCGGAGCCTGCGGCAGCGTCACGTACGGCCGTCACGTCCCACGCCTCGTCCGCCCGGTCACGGACAAGGTGTGGGATCGGCCCGGGAAAACGCATGCGGCGACCTCGGTCAGGTGCCGGAGACCTTGGTGCAGACCAGGGTGCCGTGCGCGGTGACGCCCGCCGCGGCGGCAGCATCGGTGGAGCCGAGTTCGGTGCCCGCCAACGTCACCGTCCAGGTGCCGTTCTCCTTCGCCGCGGACACGCCGTCGGCACCCACCCGGACGAACGTGTGCTTGTCCGGGGTGACCAGCGTGGCCATGGTCTGCGCGCCGATGTTCGCGCTGAACGAGGGCTGCGAGGGCGCCTGGTCGTCGGCCGGGTCCGGTGAAATCACCGCGACCAGCTTGCCGTTGAGCGTGGCGCACGCCACGCTGCTCGTCACGTCGAAGCCGCCCTTGCGCTCACCGGTGTAGTCCAGGCGGCCGTGGACCTTGCCGGCGTCGGCGGTCCGCCCCCCGGCCGTGGACCCGGACGCATCGCCGGATCCGGCTGCCGTCGTACGAGTCGTCGGGGACGCCGAGTCGCCGGAGGACGAGCATCCACCGAGTGCGGCGACCACCACTGCGGGCAGAATCCCGGCAACGAGAAGCCTTGTGTGGCGCGGCATATTCCCCCCCCGTTTTCACAACATGTCGCGTGCTGCGGAAGGCTACACGACGTACGAGCGGCGCGGAGCCGTTCGCGATGCCGGGGGCCTGCCCGGGCAGTGGGACGTCATCGCCGTCCACCCGCCATGTCCAACCCGCGCGCCCGCCGCGCCGAAACCTGATGCGGCCGCGATGCGATGCCGTCGAGGCGGACCACGACAACGCGTCGTCCGGCAGTGCCGGCCCGAGTCCCCCCGCGTTCCACGACGCCGACCTCGGCACGCACGTTTCGGACCGCCAGGTCGTCATCGCCGGCTGGATGACGCACATGTGCGTCGCGTCCACCACGCAAGGCGTCTTCCTGCGCGGAATCCGCCCGACGATCGTCGCCGACGCCACCGCGACCCGGTCCCTTCCCGTGGCCGGCGTCGACCTCGATGCCGACCAGGTGCATCTCAGCGCCCTCGCCACCATCGCCGACCTGTACGGGGTCGTCGTTCCCTCACAGAGGGAGATCGTCGGATGAGGCTGCCGCGTCCAGCCGTCGCACTGGGTGTCGTCACCGTTCTCACCGTCACCGCGACGGCGTGCGGCGGCATGCGGCGGCAACTCCGAGGCAACCCCGCGCAACGGTCCCCCGATGAATCGCCTCTCATGAACCCCCTCCCGGAGGGGGCGCGACAAGGTCGATCAGCTTCCTGATGAGCTCGACCCCCTGTCGGGCCACGGCACGAGGGAACTCCAGACGGGCGACCTCGCCACTGTCCACTCCGATGTCGAATCGCGATGCCTTCATCAAACCGGTCGGCGGTGCCGGCTTCGTGACCCATTGGATCCGCGCGAGCGGTATGTCGTGGAGCACCTTCGTCGGCCGCGCCGTGGGGAAGCCGCCCAGCTTGTAGACGATCAGCCGACCGGTCGTCAGGGCGAGGAAGTTCCGTTCCGCGACCGGCAGATCGGGGCCGGCCGTGCGGTCAAGGGCGGCGTCACGCTGCTTGTTGAGGGTCTTGGCCATGGACGCCGAGGTGATCAGACCGCCGAGATTCCCCGTGGCGCCACCCAGGACGTCCCCGGCCGTCCTGGTCATGATCTGCTGCACCTTGCCGGCCCGGTAGGCTCCCACCACGGCCAGGACGCGCTCGTCCTCGGCACGGTTGAGCGCGAGGTGCTTCCTGACATGCGCCTCGTACGACGGCTTCACCGTGGACCCGGCGCCATCCCTGCTCATCGATCCTCCTGCAACACAGTCGCGGCCATTCCGTGCTGCACCTTATCGATGGCCTTCCCACGAGGCAGCCGTCGCGCTCGATTCCCGTTCGCCGGTTGAACTCGTGGTGTCGCAGGGGCTGATGACTCCCGCTCCCTGCGGTGTCACCGAGGCGTGCGGTCCACAGGGCGTCGGGGTGAGCGCCGGGCGTCGGCGGTACCGGGGGAAGTCACGGATTCCGGCGGACGAGCAGTGCCGCCGTGTGCCGGGACGCGGGACTCGCGCCGTACGGGTCTCGCGGCTCGGCCCGCGCGGCTATTCGGCGGGGGCGAGCCCCGTCACCGCTACCTGGGCCGGTCTCAGGAGGTGGTCGCCGACCCGGTAGCCGTACCGCAACACCTCGGCGCACACGTTCTGTGCCGCACCGGAGGCGTCGTAGGTGATCGCTTCATGCGTGTGGGGATCGAAGGGGTCACCCGCCGCGCCGACAGTCCGCAGGCCCAGGGCCGCCAGTCGAGCCTCGAGCACGTCGGAGAGGACTGCCGCCGCGCCGTGATCGTCGCCCTGCCGGTGGATCTCTTCCAGGACATCCAGGACCGGAAGCAGGCCGGTGAGGACGTTGACCACCGCGATCTCCCGTATCGCCAGCCGGTCGCGGCGTACCCGCTTGCGGTAGTTGTCGTACTCGGCCTGCACCCGCTGCAGGTCCGCGGTCAGCTCCGCGATGCGCTCGGGCAGCCGCGCGGCCTCCGCACGGTCGGTCCGGCCGACGCCCGGATGTGCCGTACTCGCGCCGTCCGCACCGGTCCTGGCCGAACCCGCCCTGGCCGGATCGGTCCGGGTCGGACCGGAGGCGTCCGGGCATCGTCCGTCCCGGAGGGTGACCGGAGTGATCCTGCGCGGGTCGCACACCACCACGGGCGACCGATCGCCGTGATGCTCCGAGTGAGGGTTCTTGCTCATCCGGTACCTCCCTTCCGGTCGTCGTCGACGATCTCCGCGTCGACGACCTCCTCGTCACCGGTGCCCGTGCCATCGGGCGTCCCACCGGCGGCGGTGCCGTCCCCGGCGGTTCCGCCGCCCTGGGCCTGCGCGTACAGGGCGGTACCGATCTTCTGCGCCGCGGCCGCCGCCTTCTCCGTGGCGGAACGGATCTCGGCGGTGTCCTCGCCCTTGAGCTTCTCCTTCAGCTCGGCCAGAGCCGATTCGGTCTCGGTACGCACATCAGGCGGGATCTTGTCGGCGTTGTCCCGCAGCAGCGTCTCGGTCTGGTAGACCAGGGTCTCCGCCCGGTTGCGGGTCTCGGCGGCCTCCTTGCGCCGCTGGTCCTCCTCCGCGTGCTGCTCGGCCTCGCGCACCATGCGGTCGATGTCGTCCTTCGGCAGCGAGGAGCCACCGGTGACGGTCATCTTCTGCTCCTTGCCGGTGCCGAGGTCCTTGGCGGCGACGTGCATGATGCCGTTCGCGTCGATGTCGAACGCGACCTCGATCTGCGGGACGCCACGCGGGGCCGGCGGCAGGCCGGTCAGCTCGAACATCCCGAGCTTCTTGTTGTACGCCGCGATCTCGCGCTCGCCCTGGAAGACCTGGATCTGCACCGACGGCTGGTTGTCCTCGGCCGTTGTGAAGATCTCGGAACGCCTGGTCGGGATCGTGGTGTTGCGCTCGATGAGCTTCGTCATGATGCCGCCCTTGGTCTCGATACCCAGGGACAACGGGGTGACGTCGAGCAGCAGCACGTCCTTGACCTCGCCCTTGAGGACACCGGCCTGAAGCGCGGCACCGATGGCGACGACCTCGTCCGGGTTCACACCCTTGTGCGGATCCTTGCCGGTCAGCTCCCTCACCAACTCGGTCACCGCCGGCATCCGCGTCGAGCCGCCGACCAGAATCACGTGGTCGATGTCCGCCACCTTGATCCCGGCGTCCTTGACCGCGTTGTGGAACGGCCCCTTGCACCGCTCCAGCAGTGGTGCCGTGAGCTGTTCGAACTGTGCACGGGTGAGTTTCTCGTCCAGATGCAGCGGGCCCTCGGCCGAAGCCGAGATGTAGGGCAGGTTGATCGTGGTCTCGGTCGCGGCCGACAACTCGATCTTCGCCTTCTCCGCAGCCTCCCGAAGACGTTGCAACGCCATCTTGTCCTTGGACAGGTCCACGCCGTAGCCGTTCTTGAACTGCTTCACCAGGTGGTCGACGACCTGCTGGTCCCAGTCGTCACCACCGAGATGCGTGTCACCGTTGGTCGCCTTCACCTCCACCAGGCCCTCGCCGATCTCCAGCAGCGACACATCGAACGTGCCGCCACCGAGGTCGAAGACGAGGATCGTCTGGTCGTTCTCCTTGTCCAGGCCGTAGGCCAGCGCCGCGGACGTGGGCTCGTTGATGATCCGCAGCACGTTCAGGCCCGCGATCCGGCCCGCCTCCTTGGTCGCGGTGCGCTGAGCGTCGTTGAAGTAGGCCGGGACGGTGATCACCGCGTCCGTGACGTCCTCCCCGAGATGCGCCTCGGCGTCCCGCTTCAGCTTCTGCAGCACCCGGGCGGAGATCTCCTGCGCGGTGTACCGCTTGCCGTCGATGTCACCGGACTCGGGGAAACGCCATTGGGTGTCCCCCATGTGCCGCTTCACCGACCGCGCGGTGCGCTCGACGTTCGTCACCGCCTGCCGCTTGGCGACCTCGCCGACCAGCACCTCACCGTTCTTCGCGAAGGCGACCACCGATGGAGTGGTCCGCGTGCCCTCGGTGTTCGTGATGACCGTCGGCTCGCCGGCTTCGAGCACGGACACCACGGAGTTCGTCGTTCCCAGGTCAATGCCCACTGCCCGCGTCATCACTGCCTCCCTCATGTCTTTCACGGACGGACCTGAACAAGCCGTTGAAACGAGTGGTCTGCCTGCTGCTTCACCTCCCGGGCCCGGCCGTCGGACGTTCCGGCCGCGATGTCCCCGGCCCACCGCTCACTGCGCGAGGACTTCCGTGGCTGCGCAGATTCTCGGCCTGCCGGACGACGCGTTCCACGCGCTCGGCGAGATCGCGGTGCCCCTCCAGGTACGAGCACACCTCGGCAAGCGGCGCGACGAGACGGACGGGGTCCCCTCCGTCGAGAGCGATGCCGAGTTCGGCCACGGTGGCGTGAGCCGACTCCGGGAGATCATCGAGAGAGATGACGTCTCCGGCCAGGATGCGCAGGTCCGCCGCGTTGCCCCGCACCCAGGTCGTGACGGCGCGGTCGGCGGCCCGGCGATCGCGGGCGGCCTGTATCCGTTGTTCCCCGGTGGTGCCCAGGTGACCTGTGCACAGTCGCAGGTATCGGCGCTCGGCCGCCTGGCGGCTGCTGACGCCCAGCGGATGAGCGATATCGGCCCAGCTGGCCCCTGCTCCACGCGCCGCTTCGATCAGCGCCGGTTCCCACACCGCCAATCGCCGGCATATGTCACGCAACAGGCGGAGGGCGTCCAGCGCCTCTCCCGGCCCTGCCGCGTCACCGGTGATCTCCGCTCCGCCGGGTGCGCCGGCTCGGCGGACAGCGGCTTCCACCGCGCCCAGCGCCTGCGTGGCGGCGGCGAAGGAGACCGGCGGACCGGGGAGGTCCGGCGTCTTCGAGGCTGTTCCGGTCGCGGACAACCCACCAGGTGAAATGCGTGTCATCATTCGCATGACATCCCACTTGTCATCCTTTGGATGACATTTTACAACCGGACCGAGAGGGGATGTTCAGCACCAGAAGCCCCGAAAACACCCGAAGGCGACTGGCCACGCCGATGCAGGGCGGTGCGTCCCGTGGGTCCGATCGGCAGGCCCATCGGTTCCTGGGGCTGCAGGCACCTCCTGCGCGGCGGCCGCAGCCTCCACCACGGTCCGGTCGGCGCCGCCCGGCCCGGCCGCGCGGGCGTCTTCGGCACCTCGTGCCGCACGACGGGCGACTCACGGGTCCGCTCGGCGGTCTGCCTCGCCCCGGACGTCCGCCGCCGGAACTGCTCGGCGCGCCGCTGACGTTCGGGGACGGAACGCCGGTGCGCCCGGTCGTCGTCCTCCGGCAACTGCGTCAGGTTCTCACCCGGCCGGCCCGGGACTCCAGGTAGCGCTGCTCGGCGAGGCTGGCGGTGGACTTCGCGGCGCGCCGGTAGTGCTCGTACGCCCCGGCCGTGTCGCCGGTCCGCTCCAGCAGATGCGCCCTTACGGACAGCAGCCGGTGATGCCCGGCCATCCGCCCGTCACTGTCCAATGTGGCCAGCAGGGCCAGCCCGGCCGGCGGGCCCGCGGTCTCGGCGAGTGCGATCGCCCGGTTGAGGGTGACCATCGGGTTGGGCGCGATCCGTTCCAGGATCAGATAAAGGGCGTGCACCTGCGGCCAGTCGGTCTCCTCGGCGGTGGCCGCGTCGGCGTGCGTGGCGGCGATGGCGGCCTGCAGCTGGTAAGGCCCCAGCGCCGGGCCGGCCAGCGACGCCTTGACCAGCTCTGTGCCCTCGTCGATCAGCCCGCGGTCCCACTTCGTACGATCCTGCTCGTCCAGTGGCACCAGGTCGCCGTCCGCCGTCGTACGCGCCTTCCGGCGGGCGTGGGTCAGCAGCATCAGCGCGAGCAGCCCGGTCACCTCGGCGTCCGCGGGCAGTTGCGCGTGCACCATCCTGGCCAGCCGGATCGCCTCGTGCGCGAGGTCGGCACGGAGCAGTTCGCTGCCCGAAGAAGCCGTATAGCCCTCGTTGAAGATCAGGTAGAGCACGTGCAGGACGACCCTCAGCCGCTCTTCGCGTTCCGTGCCGTCCGGCAGGCTGAACGAACTGCCTGCGGCCTTGATGCGCTGCTTGGCGCGGCTGATCCTGGCCGCCATCGTGGGCTCCGGCACCAGGAACGCACGGGCGATCTCGGCGGTCGTCAGACCGCCGACCGTGCGCAGCGTCAGGGCGGTCTGGGAGGCCGCGGTCAGCGTCGGATGGCAGCACAGGAACAGCAGGACGAGCGTGTCGTCGGTGTCCGGTACGTCCTCGGGCACCACTTCGGCGGCCATCGCCGACTCCCGCTCGCGGCGCGCGTGGTCGCTGCGCATCTGGTCGATCAGGCGCCGGGACGCGACGGTCACCAGCCAGCCGCGCGGGTTGTTCGGCACACCCTCGGCCGGCCACTGCTCGGTGGCGGCGAGGACGGCCTCCTGCACGGCGTCCTCGCACCCTTCGAACTGGCCGTTCCGACGTACCAACACACCGAGGACCTGCGGCGTGAGTTCACGCAGCAGGTCCTCGGCGGCTCGTGCTGTCATGCCTCCAATTGTCCATCAGCGAACATCACCTGTCGCACCTCGACCCCCAGGCCCTCGATCGCGGCGTCCGGGATCTGCGATGCCAGCTCGATCGCCCGCTCCCTGTTCTCGCAGTCGATCAGGTAGAAACCGCCCAGAAACTCCTTGGACTCCAGAAAGGGTCCGTCGGTCACCACCGGCTGGCCGTTGCGTACGGACACCACAGCGGCCTGCGACGGATCGACCAGCGCCTGCGTGGTGATCAGCTCGCCGGACTGCTTCAGCGCCTCGATGAACTTGCCGTGACCGTCGCCGATCGCCCCCTTCTCCTCGTCGGTCAACGCGTCCAGCACGGCCGGGTTGATGTGCAGGCCGATCAGGAACTTCATCTGGTACTCCTTGTGGTTCGCGAGCCCCGGCGGGGCTCTTCGACCGGTTGGTCGGAGCCGCCGACGCCGTCTTGACATCCCCCACCGAAAAGTTCGCACCAGTTTTTCACCGTCGCATCGCCCGGACCGTGAGGTCGTCACTTCCGCGGGTGCCCCACCGAACCGGGCACATGGAATGTCCGGCCGTACCGATGTCAAGAAGCTCTCGACCGCTCCGACCAACCGGCGAAACGTCGAGAGAACAGGGAGTTTCGGAAATGCGAGTCAACCGGGCGTGGCTGGGGCTGGTCGTCCTCATGCTGCCGACACTGCTCGTCGCCATGGACGCGACGGCATTGCTCCTGGCGCTCCCACGGCTGAGCGCCGACCTGGGGGCGGACAACGTCGAGCAGTTGTGGATCAGCGACAGCTACGGATTCATGGTGGCCGGGCTGGTCATCACGATGGGTACGCTCGGCGACCGGATCGGGCGCCGACGGCTGCTGATGATCGGCGGAGCGGCGTTCGCGGTGCTGTCGCTCGTGGCCGCCTTCGCGGTCGATCCACTGATGCTGATCGTCGCGCGTGCGTTGCTGGGCGTCGCCGGCGCGACCCTGGCGCCGTCCACACTCGCCCTGATCACCAACATGTTCCGCGACGAAGGGCAGCGCGGGAAGGCGATCGCGATCTGGGCGACCTGCCAGTTCACCGGCGGCGCGCTCGGACCCGTACTGGCCGGATTCCTGCTCCAGTACTTCTGGTGGGGCTCGGTGTTCCTGTTCGCCGTGCCGGCGATGGCGTTGCTGCTGCTCGCAGGGCCGGTCCTGCTTCCGGAGTTCCGCAGCGACCAGGCCGGCCGACTGGACCTGGGCAGCGTCGGGCTGTCGCTCGTGGCGGTGCTTCCGATGATCTACGGCATCAAGCAGCTGACCGTGGAGGGCGCGCCAGTCGTGGCGACGACGGCTCTCGCCATCGGCGCCGCCTTCGGAATCCTGTTCGTACGCCGCCAACTGCGGCTGGAGACCCCGCTCCTCGACCTGCGGCTGCTGCGCAACCGCCCGTTCACGGCCGTACCCGTGGCGCTGGTCTTCGCCGGCATCGCCATGGCCGGTACGGGTCTGCTGGTGACCCAGTATCTGCAGAGCGTGCTGGGCCACTCGCCGGTCGCGTCGGCGGTGCTGTTCGCGCCCATGGGCCTGGGTGTGGCGGTCGGCACCATGGCCGCGCCGGCGCTGGCTCGGCGGATGAAGCGGACGACCGCGATCGCCGGCGGGCTCGTGGGGTCGGCGCTGGGCAGCCTGCTGCTGGTCGGCGTCGACGGTGCGAGCGCTCTGCCGCTGGTGATGACCGGCATCGCCGTGCTGGCGCTGGGTACCGGCCCGCTGTTCGCGCTCGGCACCGAACTGGTCGTCGGGTCCGTACCACCGGAACGCGCCGGCTCGGCGGCGTCGATGTCGGAGACCGGCAACTACTTCGGCGGTTCCCTCGGGTTCGCGCTGCTCGGTGTGGTGGCCGCGGTGGTCTACCGCGGCCGGATGAACGGAACGTCCGACTCACTGGCCGGCGCGGTCGCCGCCAGCCGAGATCTTCCCGCCGACAGGGGCGCTGAACTGCTGCGCACGGCGCGGGAGGCGTTCACCGCCGGCTTGCACGTCACCGGCGTCGTCGCCGCGGTCCTCTTCGTCGGGCTGGCCGTGATGATCCTGGCCATGCGACCGGAGAAACGGACCATCCCGGCCGTACTCCCCGAGTACGAGGCGACTCGCTCATAGAGTTCCGCCGAGCCGCGTCGTGGCTGTCATGTCCGAACGCGGCACTCCATCGTCACCTGCACGCGTGACGGGCCCGGCCGACACCCGACCGGTCCTGTGACGAACAGCGATCACGAGGCGGACCCGGATACGGAAGGCGGGCCGCCTCGGCCGCTGTCGTCCGACGAAGCGGCAGGATCCTCGCCGACGGCCCCGCCCCGATTCCCGGACGGTCCTGCGGGGTCGGCCGGCTCCGGCCTGCCATGGACAACCGGCCACGGAAGTGACCAGAAGTCGGCGCTCCTGGGGTGGTGCAGTCAGTGCCTTCCTGCTCGGGCGAGGGCGTTGTCGGCCTGGGCGGCCAGTGCGGCGACCAGATCGGCTGCGGGTGGCAGGTCGTTGACGAGGTCGACGCCCTCGCCGGCCCACACCGGCAACGGGGGCACAGCACCGCGTGCCACATCGGCCTGATAGGCATGTCGGGCACGGGCGTCCGCGGCGAGTTCGTCCTCCCTGCCACGCCAGCGGTCGAGGTAGGGATGGCCGAGGGTGCGAGCCGTGTACTTCGTCGTCGACCATCGGGCTCCCCGGGCGATGTCGAGGACACCATTGCGTTCTGTGTCCTCCCCCCGCCCGCGGATGATCGTCTCGGCGATCGAGGGATCGACCAGGGCCTCCGCCGTGGCCTGGAAACGGGTGCCGATGAGCGCCCCGGCGGCCCCCAGCGCCAAGGCGGCGGCCACGCCACGGCCGTCGGCGATGCCACCGGCCGCCAGCACCGGCACCGGTGCCGCCAGGTCCACCACAACGGGCACGAACGGAAGCGTGGCCCTCCCGTGCCGAGCCCCGTGCCCACCGCTCTCGCCGCCCTGCGCCACGATGACGTCGGCCCCCAGATCCACCGCCCGCCGGGCCTCTTCCAGATCGGTGACCTGAACGATCACCGAAGCACCGGCCGCACGGATCCGCTCGACGAACGGGGTCGGATCCCCGAATGACAGCGTGACAGCCGCGGGGCCGTACTCCAGCGCCTGCTCGACTGCTTCGACGCCGACTGCCCAGCTCAGGAACCCGACTCCCCACGGCTTCCCGCCCCCGGCCACGATCGCCAGCTCGCGGTCCAGCCAGTCCCGGTCGTTTCCGTACCCGCCGCCCAGCAATCCCAGCCCGCCTCCACGGGAGACAGCCGCAGCCAGAGCTCCGCCGGCCGAGCCGCCCATGGGCGCCGACACAATCGGATGCTGCACACCGAACAACTTCGTGAACGCCGTCGACAATGCCATGCCCTCATTGTGGTCGAGCCCGGTGGTCGGAACAGGTCGTGGTCGGTCCGGGCGTCGGACGATGCACCGGTATCCCTGAGATCGGTCGGGGTGATCCCCCATTTCCTCGATCAGAGGTTGTCGGTCCTCCGAGCCGGCCTGCAAACTGACCGCATGCCAGGCGATATCTCCAGAGCAGATGACTCCTCCGCACCTCGTCACCACGTGTCCGATCAGCGGGTGTCTCATCGAGACCGGGATCAGGCCGTGGAGATCCTTCAGGTCGCGGCGGGTGACGGCCGGCTTACCATCGCCGAGCTGGACGAGCGCGTGGAAGCAGCGCTTGCCGCACGTACCGCCTCCGACCTCTCGGCACTGACCGCTGATCTGCCGCTTGAAGGGATGCCGTCGCAGGCTCGCGAGGTGATCCGGATCGACCAGCGCTTCGGAGAGGGCAAGCGCACCGGTCGTTGGCTGGTTCCACGCCGGATGGAGATCCGGCTGATGTTCAGCGACCTGAGGCTCGACTTCACCGAGGCCGTGATCACCCACGACACCCTGCACATCGAGGTCGACCTGCGCATCGGCGGAAATCTGACGCTGGTGACCCCGCCGGGGATCGTGGTCGATGCCGACGACGTCACCTACAGCCGCGGCGACATCAAGCTCCGCCCGGTCACCGGCCAGGATGCGCCGGTACGACTGCGTGTGGTGCTGAGCGGCAGGTCGACCGGTGGCGACATCGTCGCTCGGCCGCCACGCCGCACACCGGGCCAGTGGCTTCGACGCAAGCCTCGAACAGGCCACGACCGCTGATCGTCCGACGGCCGGTCGACCGCCGCCGGCGAACAGTCGCCATGACGCACGCCCGCAGTGAAGGGCTCAGCGACTCCGGCCCGGCGGCGCGTCTCTCCCGGCCGGAGCCGGTCGACGGCTCGGGCCCGGAGAGACCTGTCGTTCTGCCGGCGTTGCTCTTCGCCGCGTCCGGCGTAGCGGCGGTCACCCGTGGCTGGGTGCTTCCCACGAATCGGCGAACGGCCCGCCGCCCCCGTGTCTACGGCTGGGGTCAGTCGACGGCTGCCTTCGCCCTGTGCTGGCAGATGGTCTTCCTGCTGGTGCTCAACGACCCCGGTACCCGCCGGTGGAAAACGCCGAGCGGCAGCGCGCTTCCGCTGATCGGCCTCGTCCCGATGGCGGTGAGCACGGTGAGCCACCGTGCGGGTGGTGGTCGACCGGGCAGGGGTACCCACTGAAGGGGGTTGTCGTCCGTCGCACGGCGGACGGCAGTTCGAGAACACAGCCTCACAGGGCAATGCCGCTAGAGCTCCGTGTGAGCCAGCCAGTGGTCCAGCAAGGCGCGGTCGCCCGTCACCGTCACCCGTTCGTCCTCCGGCGGGACGCGATGGGAGAACACCAGCATG
Organism: Streptomyces sp. NPDC101194; assembly: GCF_044767885.1. Taxonomy (NCBI): domain Bacteria; kingdom Bacillati; phylum Actinomycetota; class Actinomycetes; order Kitasatosporales; family Streptomycetaceae; genus Streptomyces; species Streptomyces sp. NPDC101194. The sequence continues at coordinate 76,863 of NZ_JBIWOS010000014.1, read as the reverse complement.
AGGTCCACGACCGCCCCCGACACCACCACGTCGGCTTCGACCGGCCTGCGCTCCCATCGCAGTGCCTCAGGCGTCCTGGTGATCACCCAGCCCTCCATGGACGTCGGGCGGAACCCGATCCGCTCGCCCCGGCCGCGCAGCCCGGCGACCGTCGGCCTGGCCGTCTCGAAGCCCGGCGTGGACAACAGGTCCAGGTTCTCGCTGATCACGTCGGCGGCGAGGTCGTCGGCGATCTCGAACCCGGTGCCCGTCGCAAGCACCGCGTCGTAGTGGTGGACGCAGGTGTCGCTCAGCACCCTGCGCAGCCAGAAGGCGGTCGGCCGCGGCCCGAAGTACGTGTGCATCTCGACGTCCGCGCCGGTCTCCTGGATCGCGTGTATCAACTCCTCCGCGCCCTCACGCAGCCACCCGGCCCACCCGTCCGGGGCGCCCGGATCGGCCTGCGACGGGTCAGGGACGGGCAACTGCCGTCTTTCGCATACGAGTTCGGCCGCCCACCGGTGCTCCTGTCCGACGTGCCCGACGAGGGTGCGCAGTGGCCATTCCGGGCAGCTGGGCACCCTCGTGTCCGGGGCTCTTCCGGTGACCGCGCGTGCGAACCCTTCGGTCTGCTCCCTCAGTCCCTCCACGCACCGTGCGGTGTCCAGCGTCGGCGTCATCACGAAAGCTCCTCTCAAGGGGTGATGCCGGTACGGTAGAAACTCCAGTCCAGTGGAGATTCAAGTGCCTTTGCTCGATGAGACGTTCGGGATCGGCGACCTGGCGCGGCTGACCGGCGTGCCGGTGCGGACCATTCGCTTCTACTGCGACGAAGGCATCGTCGAATCGGTGCGCAGCACCGGCGGGCACCGCAGGTTCGACCGGGCGGCCGTGGAACGGCTCGACCTGGTCAGGCGGCTGCGCGGACTGGGGCTCAGGCTGAGCTCCATCAGACACGTGCTCGTCGGCGAACGCTCGGTGGCCGAGGTCGTCGCGGCCGAGCGGGCCGCGCTCGACGTGCAACTCGCGGACCTGGCCTGGCGGCGGGCCTCGTTGCGTGCGGTCGAGGAGGCCGGACCGGCCGACCGGGCCACCAGACTGGAGCTGTTGGCCGCAGTGGAGAGCGGAGGTGTCGCCCGCAACGCACTGATCGACTTCTGGAGACGCACGATGGTCGCCCCGGTGTCCGAGGCGATGCTCACGGCGTTCGTGAGCACGGCCGTGCCCGAGCCGCCCACGGACCCGACCCCGCAGCAAGTCGTGGCATTCGCCGAACTGTTCGCCCTGGTCGGCGATCGGGCACTGACACGCGGTCTGCTGGCCATGGCGCGGGCCAACGCCGAACTGATCGCCGACGAGGCCGAGCTGATGAACGGGATCAGCGAGGCGTGCGCGCTGGCCCGGCCCATGGTGCAGGCGGGCGAGCCTCCCCGCGCCGGCCCCGAACTCGACCGGTTCGTCGCGGCACACGCCTCGGTGCGCGGCGGCAGGGACACTCCGCAGTTCAGAGGCCGACTGCTGGACCACGTGGCCGCAGACCGCGACCCGCGGATGCGCCGCTACTGGCGGCTCGTGGCCGAGGCCGGCGGCGATCCGGCCGCACTCGGCACGTCCCACCTGTGGCTGACCGACTCCCTCGAACGCTCCGTGGGCCCGGACGGTGCTGCTGATGCGTGACCAGCAGACCGGGACGCTCCGGGATGATGTCGGAGGCCGGCGAACGTGCAGTCGTTGCCGGTCGGTTGCTCGACGACGGAACGAATCCGGGAGGGTTCCGTGGGCACGCCGGGCCTGCCGCCGGCGGTGACGCGTGACGGTCCGCAGGGCTCCGCCCTCCCGGAGGACGGACCCCTGTCCCAGGTGGCGGTGTGCCGGCCGGCCAGGCCGGGAAGAGGCCGAAATCGGCGCCGGACACGACGTGTGCCGGTCGCTGAAGCACTCCGGCCCTCCGGGGCGGAGCACCCCTGAAGGCCGATGTCCGCGCTCGGGCTCAGGCTGTTTCGGCCGCCGGGGCCGCGGTGCTGTCGCCCGGGGCGGCAGGCCATTCGCGGTGTCCTTCGTCGTGCCAGAGCGGGCGTCGGTCGACCCGTAGCCCGAGGATCTCCGGTCGCGCGTAATGGCCGCGGGAGTCGACCCAGACCTTGACGGCGTTGATGTCGGCAAGGTCGATCTCGGCGGTGACGAGCTTCTCCTCAAGGCCGGTGTGCGGGCCGGCCAGATACTGGTTGAAGGGGTGGATCACGGCCGACCAGCCACCGCCCGCAGTGATGTGCTTCTGCGGTCCGATGGTGTGCTCCATCCACTGCAGACACGTCTCGTCCACCGGGTTTCCGGCAGAGATGACGAACGCCTGGGCCGTGAGAGCGTGGGTCTTCATCATGGCGTCGATCTGAATGTCCGCGACCGTCTCGAAGCCGGTCATGGTGGACAGACCGGGCCAGGCCGCGGCGTGGATCTGCTGCCCCTGGGTGATCAGGGCCTGGCGGGCCAGGTTCATGGTGTGTTCCCAGCAGGCCAGACCGCCGATCCGGCCCAGCATGCTGTCGAAGACTCCCAGGGTGGCACCGCCGCCCTGAGCCCACACGATCCGTTCGGCGTAGGTGGGCTGGAGTTTGCGGTGAACTCCGAGAAGGGTGCCGTCGGGTTCGATGAAGACCTGGCTGTTGAAGCACGTGCGCGTTCCCGCGAGCCGTTCGCTGACACCGAGAACGGCGCCGACCCCGGCACGGTCGCAGGCGGCTTGGACCCGGGCGATCTGCGGACCGGGCACCTCGACGGACGACTCGGCGTAGGCAGCGTTGACACCCTGCTGGTCCAGCGGGGCGTAGGCCTCGATCCAGTACGGGTAACCGGGCACGAAGGTCTCGGGAAACACCAGCAGGTCGACACCTTCCCGGCCGGCCTGCTCGATGAAGCCGATGACCTTGCCGACGGTCGCCTCGGTGTCCATGAACACCGGGGCCGCGTGCACCGCCGCGACGGTTCGTTGCGTGGAAGTGGGAGATGGCATGTCGGAGTCCTCCTCGGAAGTGGAGCGCGCCCGCGGGAACAGGCCGTCGAGCGGTGTCCGGCGCGCACGGTCCGGATGCTGATGAATCGGTGGTCCGGTCACGGAGCAGCCTGCCATCGTTCACAGCGATGCGGGCCCACGCCGACGAATCGGACAAGTCACATCCGGGTCCGCCAACTCCACGAACATCAAACGGAGTTCGACCGCGTCTTCATCGGTCTCTTCGGACTCCCGACGACACTGCCGGCCACGGCCGCAAGCGCGCAGGACTCCGTCGCCCCGGGCGCCGGTGACTTCGTCGCTCTCCGGCCTCGCGCTCTCACGAAGCTGGGGTCCGGCGGTGAGCGAAAAGGCATCCGACGCCGCATGCTGGTCCACCCGGGATTACGGGACAGCCCCAAGGCTCGCCTCGATCGTTCGAATGAGGCCTGCTGTGCCGGTTCGCCGGCGCTGGGGTCACGTCCTGGCGATACTCCTGCCCGGCATCGGCTCCGCAAGCGCTGTCCGCCATTCAGGCGCACCGAAGGCGTCAGCGAAGTACTGCGTTTCGTGAACCACATGCCCGCGGGTGAATTCCATGATGCTCACCGAGTAGGTGGGCACGCCGTCGTACGTGATGACGCACTCACTCACCCACAGATCTCCGCTGCCGACAATACGGTGGACGCTGAAATGACGACTGGCCGGATGCCCGCCACGTTGTGCCGAAATCTTTGCGCGGCCCCGGAATCTTTCACCTGACTGGGGGTAGTCGAGGACAGCGTCCGCAGCATAGATGGCGTGCTCGGCTTCGGTATCCCCACGTTCCGATGCCCGCCAGTGTTCCTCAAGCGCGGCCCTGGTTCGGATATCGGGGTCCATCGCATTGTCCCTTCTGCATACGGTCGGAGCGACCCGGTGACCTCGGAACGCCTGATGGGCAATGGCGACAGCGTAAGAGCTGTCCCGTAATCCCTGGTGGACCAGCGCGCGGCGTCGGATTTCACGCCTTCACGAAATGGCCTGTCGGAGGGCTGATCAAAACGATGGAAAGTTCCTTCGACCTGTACCGAAAGGACTGGCCGAGGGGCCCGTCCGCCGGAGCACGTCCGCTGCCGGACCTCGCCGTAGCGACTGGACCGACGGCGGCGTATTCGGCCTTGGTACCGGTGGGCTCTCGTATTCAACTGTCGCCAGTTCTCGGCATGGACCAGCCTGGCGGTGACCGAGTGTGATCTGCAATGCGGGCGCCTTCCGACCGTGGATGGCGTCACGCATGGCGGCCAGTGCCTTCATCTCCATGGGTAAGCCCTTGCCGCTGTCGGGCTTCCCCCCTGTGGCTCGTTGATTGCATCATCGGACGAGCGGGTCGCCCGCGGGGCCCGAATCGGGTCCTGGTCGCCGCTCAAGCGCGGGCAGCCTTAGCTGACTGCCAGTCGGCCAGGGGGCCGACCAGCCTGCGTGACGGACTTTCCGACAGGCGGCCGTCGGAAACGACGGCGGCCACGAGAGTCGGCCCTCTGTTGTGTTCCAGAACCAAGGGGCCGACATGGACGAGACTTCGAAAGCGCATGACGAACTGGACCGGCTGGGTCGGTCCCTGCGCGGGCAACTGGTCGAGCTGATCGCCGATTTGACCATTCGTGCCCATCTCCGTCGGCTGTCCCTCGACGAGCCGAAGGCTGCCGACCGCGAGCCGCTGCGCTACCACTATTCGACGGTGCATCAAGGCGATCGTCCAACGACCGCCACCGCTGCCGAGACAGCCTCCCGTGCGGCCTTCCTCCTCCGCGCGGCCGGTTGGGACGTCACGGCGTCACAGGAGGATGACGACGGGATACTCTGGACAGTGGTCGTCGCTCGCCGGGATGGCAACGGCATCCGCATCCTCACGAGCGACAACACACCCGCCGTGGTGTTTCGCGGACAGACGCCGGCGCTGGCACTGTGCCCGCCGCAACCAGTCCAGCAGCCGGAGCTGGAGGCGGAGCGAACGCCGGACATCACACCTGGTTACGTCCTCTGTTACGAGTGCGACGGCCTCGGCCGGTGTCCCGGATGCGGTGGCCGCGGGTGGGCTCTCGGCCGGCCCCACCGGAAGAGCCGATGCAGGGAATGCGGCACAACGAAGGTCTGCCCCATCTGCCGGGGTGAGGGTCAGTTGAACGCCTCGACTGGACGGACATTCATTCCGCCGAGCGCAGGGTCGTCGCCCGACTCGGCCGACGTGCGACCGGCCTGCGAACACCGTCGCCCGGGGGTGAGCGTCAGCGCACCGGTCATGCGTGGGCGAGGTGGCCGCCTTCGCGTGCGGCTTCGGGGGTGAGTCCGGTCCAGCGGCGGAAGGCCCGGTAGAAGGAGTTGGTGTCGTCGTAGGCGAGGAGGTAGGCGACTTGGGAGGTGGGCAGGGACCGGTCCGCCAGGTAGCGGCGGGCAAGCTTTTCCCGGGTGTCGCCGAGGACGGCCTGATAGCTGGTGCCTTCCGCCTGGAGCTGTCGCTGGAGCGTGCGGGGGCTGAGCATGAGCTGGGCGGCGATGGCGTTGATGGAGCTCTCGCCGGCGGGCAGGCGCTCGTGGAGCGCGGCCCGCACCCGGTCGGCCGTGGTGGCGGACGCTTCGAGTTCGGACAGGCGGCGGCGCAGTTCCGGTGCGAAGAAGTTCCACATGGATTCGTCCTCGGTGAGGAACGGCAGCGAGGCGTCCTCTGCCGAGAGGGTGACCGTGTCGGCCTCACCTTCGCGGATGTGTGTGCCGAAGTAGGCGGCTATCGCGGGCGAGGGCTGCGGGGGGCGGCGCATGGTGACGTGGGTCGGGTTCACCTCGCGCCGCGTGCCGATGCGTGCCAGTGCGGCCCAGAACGCGAGTTCGGCGGCGACCAGCAGCGGGGGCGGCGTCGGCCCCTCGGGCCAGTGGAGCACGATGGTCAGCCCGGTGCGGTCGAAGGTGACACGGAGGTTCATCGGGCAGATGAGCGGCTTGAAGGCGGCGATGCGCTCAGCCGCGGTGTGCAGATTCGCGCTGCACAGCGCCGCGAAAATCGGCGGGTTGAACGCCTCGACGGACAGCGCGCGCCCGATCCTCACCGCCAGATCGGGATCCGCCGCCTCGGCGTCGAGCGCGTCCCAGAACCGGTAGTACTCCTCGGTCGTCAGTGTGACCGCGCCGTGGGCGAAGAGACCGGCCGGGAGGCGTGCGCGCCGCAGCACGCGCGCGGTGGAGACTTCGAGGTCGTGCAGGAGCGCACGGGTTCCCGGGTCCAGGGTGAACTGCTTCGGTGCCATGCCTTCAGGCTAGTTCCCCTCACGGAGGGGGGCGGATGCCGTGTGCGCCATTCGACACGCAGAAGACGCCACCTCCCGGTGGCGCGAATGGCAAGAAGAGAGGCGTCTTCCGCTAGTCCTTTGTCGTGGTTCCCCGCCTAGCGTGGACGTCACGAACCACCACGGCGGTGGGCGCGACGAAGGAACGGAGACGACCGTGACCAGGACCATTCTCATCACCGGCAGTTCGAGCGGTATCGGCAGGGCGACCGCGAAGCTCTTCCACGAGCAGGGATGGAACGTGATCGCCACGATGCGCAGTCCCGAGAAGGAGACCGAGCTCACCGCGCTGGAGAACGTGCTCGTCACCCGGCTCGACGTGCAGGACTCCGCCTCGATCACCTCGGCCGTCGGCGCCGGCCTGGAGCGGTTCGGCAGGATCGACGTGCTGCTCAACAACGCGGGATACGGCGCCTTCGGCCCGCTGGAGGCCGTGCCGATGGAGAAGGCCCGCCGGCAGTTCGACGTGAACGTCATGGGCCTGCTGGAGACGACCAAGGCCGTCCTGCCGCACTTGCGCGTGAGCGGCGGCGGCACCGTCATCAACATCTCCTCCATCGGAGGCAAGGTCACCTTCCCGCTCGGCACCCTCTACCACGGCACCAAGTTCGCCGTCGAAGGGCTGAGCGAGGCGCTCCACTACGAGCTCGCCACGATCGGCGTGAACGTCAAGCTCGTCGAGCCGGGCATCGTCGACACCGACTTCGCCGGCCGCTCGTTCGACTTCACCAACGACGATTCCCTCACCGAGTACCAGGAGTTCGTGAACACGTTCCTCACGGCGCAGGCGCAGCTCGCCGTCGGCGGCGACAAGCCCGAGGTCGTCGCCGAGACCGTCTACCGAGCGGCCACCGACGAAACCGACCGGCTGCGCTACCCTGCTGGCCCCTACGCCACCGAACTGCTCGCCCAGCGCGCCGCCACCGACGACGCCACCTTCATCGGCGGCATCAAGGCCCAGTTCGGCCTCTGACCGGCCGGCGCCGGGGGCCGCGGTCCCCGGCCCGCCGGAGGCCCGGCTCTCAAAGTCGGCCGCCCCTCGCCCTGCCCCGCCCTTTCCCGCGGGAACCCGCACCCCGAACACCCCTCACCATCAGGAGAACGCGTGCGCCTCATCATCTTCGGAGCCTCCGGAATGGTCGGGCACGGCGCCCTGCACGCCGCCCTGCGGGACGACACGGTCACCGAAGTCCTCGCCGTCGTCCGCACCCCCCTGGCAGCGGACCACCCCAAACTGCGGCAGATCGTCCACGCCGACTTCACCGACTACGCCGCCATCCAGGACCAGCTCACCGGCCTGGACGCCTGCTTCTACTGCCTCGGCGTCTCCGCCGCCGGCCGCAAGGAGGCCGAGTACACCCGCGTCACCCATGGCTACGCGCTGGCCGCCGCACGCGCCCTGATCGCCGCCTCCCCGGCCCTGACGTTCGTGTACGTCTCCGGCGAGGGCACCGACCCCACCGGCAGAAGCCGCCAGATGTGGGCCCGGGTGAAAGGGCGCACGGAGAACGACCTCCTGGCACTGCCCATGACCGCCCACATGTTCCGCCCCGGCTTCATCCAGCCGGTCGACGGCGCCGTCTCCCGCACCCCGCTCTACCGCAGGCTCTACCGCGCCACCGCGATCCTCCACCCACTGCTCAAACGCCTCTTCCCCCGGCACTTCACCACCACGGACGCCGTCGGCCGCGCCATGCTCACCGTAGTCCGGCAGGACGACAATGCTCCCGCCGTCCTGCACAGCCCCGACATCAACCGCCTCGCCACCACGAAGGAATAGCCCACCATTCCCGCCGACAAGGACGTGCGCCATCCGCTGCCCGGTACGGCTCTTTCTGGCCGGAGCCGGTCTCGGGACTGGTGGGCCGGCATGTTGAGGTGTCGCGTAGTCGCGAGTGGCCTGCTTCATCCATAACGCCGAGTGACATGCGAACTGGGGCCGACCCCCTATGAGATCCGGGCTCTCTGCTCCTGCGGGAGCGGCAGGGTACGGGCAGGGTGTCTTGCAGGACGTGCACCAACGCCGAACGAGCCGGAGCGAGGGCCCTTGCACGCTCCACCACCGCGGTCGCTCTCTCCGGATCGTCAGTGGTATCCGACGCCCACTCCTCCAGTGCGTTCCTGAAGTGGTCAGTGGCGGCAGAGCAGTTGAATCGGGCTGCTCATACTTCGTCCGGCCCGATCAGCGCGGTGATCCCCTGGTCCATACTCGACAGACTGCCCTTCCTGAGGTCGAGGGACACGAGGGAGAGGGACATCACCCTGTGTGGTTGCCGGGGGCGTATCGGCTTCAGGTGCCTCCGGCTCCGGTGACCAGCCGTGTAGCGGTCTTGTCGTGGTAGCCGAGGGCCTCCGGTTTCGGCCCTGCAGCGAGGGCAGGGGGCGCTCGACGTCGTCTGCGTCCCCCGGGCGAGGCTTCTTGAGGATTCGTCACGCCTTCGGGTGCTTTCACGAACGATTCTCAGAAGTGCCCCGAACCCACCTTTGAGCGAGGGCGAGTTCTGCGAACCGATCCTGCGTCTCGCGATCTCCGTGCGGCGCTTCTCGATCTCGCTCGGGCAAAGGACCGTTCATCAGAATGCGGGCTGCGGGGCGGGCGTTGCCGGAGCGGCCGCGACCTTGCGGGTCTCGCGCACCATCAGCAGGCCGTTGACCACCATCAGTGTCGCGGTCAGGCCGTGGATGCCGAGCGCAGTGGCCACGGAGCCGTGGTGGGCCAGCACGGTGGCCATGTCGCCGTACGCGGCGAGGGCCTCCACCAGCAGTACCCAGCCCAGCGCCCGGCGGTGGCCCGTCACCAGCAGGATGCCCAGGACCAGGGCCAGGACGACGTCGCGGATTCCCTTGATGATCAGGAAGCCGTCGCCGTCGCCGGAAGGCCAGCTCGGCAGGCCGAAGCCCGGCGCCGTCGTCTCCGGGCTCAGGATGAACTCCATCCCGAACCAGAGGATGAAGAGGATGAAGGCGGCGGCCAGGACGGTATTGATCTTCTTCAGCGACATTGTTCTTCTCCTTGCGAGTCTTCGCCGACTTGGTGAGCTTCGTGGAGCTTGCTGAGTCGTGCAGGGCCCGATCAGGCCACGCGGACGCGGCTGATCGAGGGGTGCAGCTCGCCGGAATCGCAGTTGTGGGACCTGAGCGGCAACTGCGTTCCCGGGTGCCCTTCGGTTGCCGACTGCCGCCCGGGGGGTGGGGGTTGTGCGCCACCGGCGTGGGGTCGGCCCACGGGGTCAGAGATCCGAAGCCCTGCCGGGCTCACCCCGGCGGGGCGAAAGCTGTCGGCATCCAGGGGCGAACCAGTGCATGTCTGGGCGACTTTGGTATCAGGTAAGGGCAGCGACCAGCAGGGTGAAGGCGCCGATGATGACGGCGACGCGGACGTAGTGCCAGCGGTCCCAGCGCTTCATCTGCTCCTTCCAGTTCTCGGGCCGGTTCTCGGGGGTCCACGTCTTGCCCCGGCTGTTGATCGGAACGAGCAGCAGGAGCGACATGATCACGCTGAGGATCAGCAGTCCGGCGGCGGTGACGACGAGTCCGGTGCTGTGGTGGCGCCCTCCGGCGATGGCCCAGACCGCGGCGAGGACGAGCGAGCCGATGTACCAGACCGGCATGACAGCGCCGAGCATCCGGCCACCGTGGCTTCGGCCGAGCTGACCGGCGTCGCCGGGGAGGGCGTCGAGGATGCGGTTGATGACGAAGGCGACGGAGAACTCCACCCCCACCATCAGGCCGACGACCACGGTGGTGACGACCTCAAGTGCGTTGAGCATGACGACCCCTCCAGATGTCTAGCGCTGCTAGCTTTCGAGGTAACGCTAGTACTGCCGCCGCTCTCTTGTCTAGCGATGCTAGAATTCGAGTCATGTCGGTACAGGAACGCAAGCAGCGCGAACGGGCGGAGCGCGAGCGCCTCATCGTGGCGACAGCCCGCGAACTCGCCGAGCAGCAGGGCTGGGACGCGGTCACCACCCGCCGGCTCGCCGAGCGCATCGAGTACAGCCAGCCCGTCCTCTACAGCCACTTCCGCGGCAAGCGGGAGATCATCGGCGCCGTCGCCCTGGAAGGCGCTGCCGAGCTGGCCGCGGCGGTGCGTGCCGCGACCTCCGCCGCGGACGGCCCGCGCGAGCGGGTCGCCGCACTCGCCCTCGCCTACCTCGACTTCGCCGCACGCAACCCGGCGGTCTACGACGCCTTGTTCCAGCTCGACGGCGGCCTGGCGTACGCGCAGGAGGACACGCCGGAGCCACTGAAGGACGCCTTCGCCGCGCTGCTGGAGAGCCTGGGCGAGGTCGCCGGGGAAGGCGTCCACCCGGCGCTGTTCACCGAGGTGTTCTGGGCGTCCCTGCACGGCCTTGCGACCTTGACCCGGGCAAGACGGCTGCTGCCGGAGGACGCCGCGCAGAGGGTGGAGCTGCTGGTGGACCGGCTCGCCGTGGTCTGACACACCGTCCCGCCGGCGTGAACGCAGCCGGGGCTCTCGGGCCCCGGCGCTGCCTGCCTGCGGCATCGCTTCCGGTCACTCGCGTCCACACAGTGCGGCCGCAGACGGTCACCCGCCCCGGGGAAGCTGCGATGCTCAGCTCCGGCGCCGACACCACAGAAGCTGAGCCAGAGCCGAGAACCGACAGCACCTATGAACGAGTGTGGAAGGCGTCGGCGGTGCGTCGTGTTCGATGTTGACGAGAAACGACAGCGCCAGTGCACCCCGCCGTCGCGGAGCCGCCACTCGGGAAGTCACGACGACACCCCTAGTAGCTCTGCGTAGTGTCTCCGTGGTACCCGGCCACGGAGGCTCCGCACAAACCGCTTGGCGGACGAGGGGCGACCACTGCTACATTTCCGAAGGCCGTGCGAGAGATCGAGGAGGTGGTACCCGTGAACGCAGTATCGACATGGGTGCTCCCCTCCGGGGTCACGGTCGGGCGATAGGTCGTCCGGGAGCGCCGTTCAAGAGCACTCCCGAAAGGCACGACCATGCAATTCACTTCTGAACAACGCCTCGACGACGGCGTCCTCGAACGCGAATTCACCCTCGGCGAGATCCCCGGCATCCTGTGGACACCCGCATCGGCATCCGCATCCGCACCGGTCCCGCTGATCCTGCTCGGCCACCCCCCGCTCGGGCTGCGCAAGATGTACCCCCGGCTGGTGGCCAGGGCCCGGCACTGCGCGGCGGAGGGCTTCGCAGCTGCCACCATCGAGCTCCCCGGGAGCGGCGACCGGCCCCGTTGGGCCGCCGTCGAGCAGGCTCGCGCCGACCTGCGTCGGGCGATGGAGGCCGGCGAGCCGGTCAGCGACGAGATCGTCGACGCCCTCATCCTCCCGCTGGTCGAAAAGGCGGTCCCGGAATGGCAGGCCGCCCTGGACGCCCTCCTTTCGCTGCCGGAGATCGGCGGCCCGGTCGGGTACTCGGGGGGAGTGATCTCCATCGGCATCCGGCTTTCCGTGGTCGAGCCGCGCATCGTGGCCGCCGGCTTCTTCGCCGGGAGTCTCGTGCCTCGCGCCATGTTCGAGGAGGCCCGGCAGGTCACCATTCCGCTCAATGTCCTGCTGCAGTGGGACGACGAAGGGAACGACCGGCAGGCGTCCCTGAACCTGTTCGACGCCTTCGGCTCCAAGGAGAAGTCCCTGCACGCCAACATGGGCGGGCACACCGGCGTCCCGCAGTTCGCGGGGGAGGCCGCGGCCCAGTTCTTCACCCGACATCTGAAGTGAGACCGCGCCGTCGGACCGGCAGCAGACGGTAGCTGACGTCAGCCGGCATGCCACTCATCGAGGACAGGTCCCGGCCCTCCACAGCTCTCCGCACCGTGGGCCCCTGCTGAATTCTCGGCAGGGGCCCGTGCTGCCTGAAGTCATGAACTGTTCGATTTCTGCAGGGCTTCGAGTGGTACCCAACTCGTTCACAGGTGCTGTCGGGATCTCGGTTCTGGCACACATTCCGTGAGCGATCTTGAGTAGGTCCTCACCGGGCCCCGGTGACACGCGGTCCGCGCAGCTCACATGACGCGCGCGCCTCCTGCCGACGGGAGCCAGCAAGATCTTTCACGGAATGTGTGCCAGAACCCGTGTCTCGTGAACAAGGCCACGGGAAGGAGACACCAGCAGACGGCGATCCAGTGGCTTGGCTCGCATCGTTGGCCAGGCATCGGCCCCCGCCGGCCGCGATGGCGTGGCGGGCCGGGACAGCGCCGGGCGGCGAGAGGGGGCGACATGGCAAGGATGGATTTGCGGTTCGCCGCTTGCCTTCCCCACCCGGCCGAGCGCCACGCTCCGGTGACCGCGGTGGTGGCGGAGGCAACCGGGGATGACGTGCCGGTGCCGGCCTTGTTGCAGGCCCGGGTGCGCGGTGGTTCGGCGGGCGAATGGGCAGCCCGCATCCATCGGACGCTTTGTAGTGAGCGCAGCCTGGTGATCACCGCGAAGGTATCCGGTGAAGCTGTCGGGTACGCGAATGCGTCGTTTCTGCCCGAGCACGCTGAGGACGGTGCCCCGGCTGGCTACTACCTGACCGGTGTCACGGTGGATCCTGACTGGCGTCGTCGTGGCATGGCGAGGCTGCTGACCCGGCGGCGCATGGATTGGATCTGGGAACGGGATTCGGCAGTGTGGTGCTTCATCTCCGCCAAGAACCGCGCCTCGCTCGACCTGCACCGGGAACTCGGATTCGACCAGGTGGCGGTCGGTGCCTCCTTCCAGGGCATTGAGTTCGCCGGTGGTGAGGGGTGGCCATTGCGAGCAGACCCACCGCAACTGTGACGGGCCGGATGCTGGACCCCGGACGGCACTCGAACCCGCCAGGGCCGTTGGCCCAACGGCGGCAGTTGGCGGCTCGTCATGCGACGTTGACTGGGTATTCCGTCCACTGACGGATGGGTGGGGGCGAAGTTCGTCTTCGGCTGAGCGCGGGTGTCGCGCCAACGAATGTAGGCGGCGATGGGGTGTTCTGCTCGTCGTGGGTGCGGTGGTCGGTGCCGTTGAGCGCGAAGTAGCGCAGGGCGGTGAATTCCGACTCGATCCAGTTCAGCCAGGAGCCGTAAGTGAGCAGGCAGACCAGTTCGACGTAGGTCGCCGACTCGCGCGAAGTCGGCTCCGCTCCCGGCGCGTTCAACTCGTTCAGCAGCCGGTCGTCCCCTTCAACGAACTCGACCTGCGCTGGGCAAGCTCGGCAGTACGTTCTGTATCGCGGTCCTGCGCCTCGTTCTGTTCGGCAGAGCCCTCAGCGCCGGATTCGGCCACCGGGCCGACCGCACGCGTACCGGACGGCGGGTGCGGTGTTGCCCGTGCTGCCGTCCTGGATCGCAAGGTACGAGTACCTCACCCTGCTCATCAGCACCTCCCGTGCCCCCGTGATGGGCGTCAGCCTGCGAAACCGCCGGCGCAGCCGGTCTGCGCTGGGTTGTCGGCGTTCTTGGACATCGTGGCGGGCAGTCGGCACGAAGAGTTGGCGACGAGCGCACAAGAAGTTCGCATGCGGCGCAGAGGCCGTTCCGGGACAGCCTCGTTTCAAAATGGCCAGGGTGTCATTCCGTAGGATCTCCGGAAAACTCGGCTGAACTCCGAAAGGCTCATGGAGCCCCGCTTCGCGGTTGTCGCACACGGTGGCGCGTCCCGTACGTGACCGGGTCGCCGCGCCGGCGTCTCCGTCGCCAGGACCGGGACTGCCCCGGACCTCACCGCCGAATCCCCCTTCCGCCTCCCGGCCCGCACCGGGGCTCGGCGGCCCGAGAGGCGCGCCGCCGTACCCGCCGATCGCTTCCGGCCGCGCGCGAGACGCATGCAGGCTCAGTCGCAACGCAGCCATAAATGTACGTACAACTGATGTGATGCTCCCCCGAATGCCTTGCGCATCAGAGCCACGCCACCTAGCTTGAATGTACGTACATTTACGGAGGGGTTCCCTTGGTGACCAAGCAGCACCACCGGACCGTGATCATCGGCGGCGGGACCGCGGGTATCTCGGTCGCGGCACGGCTCCGCCGTGCCGGTGAACAGGACATCGCCGTTCTCGACCCGAGCCTTCACCACCACTACCAGCCGTTGTGGACGCTGGTCGGCGGCGGACGGGCGCCCCTGAAGGAGAGCGTTCGCCCGCAGAAGTCCGTCATGCCCAAGGGCGTGCGGTGGATCCGCCGCGCCGGGGCCGCCGTCGACCCGGCACGCCAGGAGGTGACGCTGGACGACGGCCGTACCGTCTCCTACGACCACCTCGTGGTCTGTCCCGGCATCCAGCTGGACTGGGACCGGGTGCCGGGCCTGGAGGCCGGGCTCGGCAAGGACGGTCTGTCCAGCAACTACCTGCCGCATACAGCCCCGGCGACCTGGCGCTTCATCCGCAGGATGCGCTCGGGCAGCGCGGTGTTCAGCATGCCGACGGGCGCCATCAAGTGCGGCGGAGCCCCTCAGAAGATCGCCTATCTCGCCGCCGACCACTGGCGTCGGCAGGGCGTCCTCGACAAGATCGACGTCCACCTCGTGATACCCGGTGCCGCCATCTTCGGCGTTCCGGAGTTCGCGCGTGTGCTCGACGGCGTCGTCCGCCGGTACGGCATCAACGTCCACTACGGCAGCGAGGTCAGCGAGGTGCGGCCCGAGACCCGCGAGGTGGTCGTCACCGACCTGGGCACCGGGGGCACGACGGCCCTGCCGTACGACATGGCCCACCTCGTTCCGCCGCAGAGCGCCCCGGACTGGATCAAACGCAGCCCGCTCGCCGGCGCCGACGACCCGGCCGGCTACGTCGAGATCGACAAGCACACCATGCGGCACGTCCGGTACCCCAACGTCTGGGCCCTCGGCGACGCCGGATCGTCTCCGAACTCCAAGACCGGCGCGGCCGTGCGCAAGCAGGCGCCCGTGGTCGTCGAGAACCTCCTCGCCACGATGAACGGCCGGGAACCCACGGCCGCCTACGACGGCTACTCCTCATGCCCGTTGACCACGGCCCGCAACAAGATGTTGCTCGCCGAGTTCGACTACAGCGGGCGGCCCACCCCGTCGATCCCGTTGATCGACACCATGCGCGAACGCACCGACATGTGGTACCTGAAGCGGCGCGGCCTGCCCTTCCTCTACTGGAACCTCATGCTCCGCGGGCTCGCCTGACCCGAAGGCCCGAACGGTTCCACCGCCGCGCCGGCCGGGAGCCCGGCGGGTCGCGCCCGTGGTCCCGGCCCCGGCGAACGCCTCTGCCTCGTTCCCGCCCGGCTTGCCGTCGCCGTGCTCGCACCCATGACGCACGGCCCCACCGACAGACCGACCGCGCCCCCGGTCCCGATGCCCCGGCGCGCAACCACCGATCACCTCAGGAGCCCCACATGGCGAACAACACCGGACCGCTGGTCTTCGTGCAGTTCTACCTCGACTGCCTCTCCCACGCCTCGTATCTCGTCGGCGACCGCACCACCGGCCGGGCCGTCGTGGTGGACCCCCAGCGCGACGTCAACGACTATCTCTCCACCGCCGCGCGTCACGGCCTGACCATCGAGCGGGTGATCGAGACCCACATCCACGCGGACTTCCTCTCCGGTCACCTGGAGCTGGCCGAGCGCACCGGTGCCCGCATCTCCTACGGCTCCGTCGGCGCACTCGACTTCGACACCGACCCCCTGGACGACGGCGAGCACCTCAGCCTCGGCGACGTCGACCTGGAGATCCTGCACACCCCGGGCCACACCCCCGAGTCGATCTGCGTCGTCGTACGCGAACACGTCGGCGACGCGGTCCCCCACGGTGTCCTCACCGGCGACACACTCTTCATCGGCGACGTCGGCCGCCCCGACCTGCTCAGCGCCCGCGGCCGGTCCGCCGAGGACATGGCCCGCGCCCTGTACCACTCCACCCGCGAGCGCCTGCTCACCCTTCCCGACGACACGCGCGTCTACCCGGCGCACGGAGCCGGCTCGGCCTGCGGCAAAAACCTCTCGACCGAGCTGAGCTGCACGATCGGCAACCAGCGCCGCGGCAACTACGCCCTGGCCGACATGACCGAGGACGAGTTCGTCTCCGTCGTGGCCGAAGGCCAGCCCGCCGCACCCGCCTACTTCGCGTTCACCTCCGTGCGCAATCGCCAGGCCCGACCGGTCCTCGAAGAGGACGCTCCCGCTCCCGCCCTCACCCCGGACGCCTTCCTCGACGCCCGGGCGAGTGGCGCCATCGTTCTGGACACGCGGGACCCGGAGTCGTTCGCCTCCGCCCACCTGCCCGGCGCGGTCAACGTCCCGCTCGGCGGCCGCTTCGCCGAGCTCGTCGGCGAGGTGCTCGACGCCCGGGACAGCATCATCCTGTGCGGGGACCCGGCGACCGCGCGCGAGGCCCGCAACCGTCTCGCCCGCATCGGCTTCGACCGCGTCCTCGGCGCCCTGACCACCGCGGTCGACGCCGTCGGCGCCGAATACCTGACCGCCGCCGCGCGCGTGGAGGCCGCCGCCCTCGCCGACCGGCTCGCCGAGAACCCGGAGGGCTTCGACCTGCTGGACGTGCGCGGCCAGGGCGAGGTGCGCGACAACGGCACCATCCCCGGCGCCCGCATCATCCCGCTGCCCGAACTGGTCGCCCGCCTGAACGAACTGCCGACCGATCGGCCGCTGACCGTGTTCTGCGCGAGCGGCAACCGCTCGTCGGTGGCCGCCTCCGTGCTGCGCGCCCGCGGTTTCGACACCGCCGACCTGCGCGGCGGCTTCTCCGCATGGCACGGTGAGGTCGCGCACTCCGCCGGCACGACCCCGGGCGGCGTCCCGGCGTGAGCGTCCTGATCCTCGCCCTGCTCTGCGGAGCCGTGGTCGGCCTTGCCCTCGGCGCGCTCGGCGGTGGCGGGGGCGTGCTCGCGGTCCCGGCCCTGGTGTACCTCCTGGACGTCGCACCCGCCGACGCCGGAACCACCAGCCTCGTCATCATCACCGCGACCTCCGCCACCGCCCTCGCCCGCCACGTCGGCACCGGCAGCATCCGCTGGCGGACCGGCACGCTGTTCGCCGCGGCCGGCGTGGTACCCGCCATCGGGGCGTCCGTCCTGGCGCACCGCATCCCGCAGGCCGTGCTGACCGCCGGGTTCGCCGTCCTGGCCGCCGTCGCCGCGGGGGCCATGCTGCGCGCCACCCGCACGGCGCACCGCCCCCGCCGGGACACCGTCTCCGCCACAGTCGCGAAGACCGCCGTCCCCGGGGTGGCCGCGGGAGCCGTCGCAACCGGCTCCGACGGCGCTCCTGAGGCGGCCGCGGACGGCGGGGGCGGCGGGGTCCGCCCCCTCGCGAAAGACGCGGGCGCCGCCGCCCCCGGGGAACCCGTCGGCAGGGACGGGCACCTGCGCACCGCCGCGGCCGGAGCCGGCCTGGGCGCGACGACCGGCCTGTTGGGAGTCGGCGGCGGCTTCCTCGCCGTACCCGCCCTCGTGTCCGTGCTGCGCCTGCCGATGCGCATGGCCGTGGGCACCAGCCTCGTGGTCATACTCATCAACTCGGTCGTGTCCCTCGCCACCCGCCTCGCGACCGGGGGCGTGTCCCTCGACCCCTCGGTCTTCGGCCCGTTCGTGGGCGCCGCGATCCTCGGTGCCTGGGACGGCAAGCGCCTGGCGTCCAAGCTGTCCGGCACCGCCCTGCAGCGGGCCTTCGCCGCCCTGCTGCTCGCGATGGCCGCGTTCATGCTGATCGACGTCCTTCTCTGACAGTTCGACGCGGCGAGGCGCGGCACCGGGCGTACGGGTCGGCAGGATCCGGACGAGAGGCCCTGGCCGGCGTGACCGGCAAGGCGGCGAATTGCCTACCGCTGCCCCGGCGTGGCGGAGACGGATGCCAGGGCATGGGCGCCGATCGCGTCGGGCCGCCGAATCCTGCGGTCCAGGGCCGGCGCACCCTCGGCCGAGGCGTCGGCGGGCCCAGGTTTGCACTGTCTCCCCCTCATGTACGAGCATTCACCCCGTGGCCGCACCACCCCTCCGACCCCCGACTCCCAGGAAGGCGCCGGTGACCTCCCAGCCCGGCCCCCGTCCCGTCTCCCGATCCGCGGGCAAGCCGCTGTGGGCACAGTTGCGCGCCGACCTGCTGCGGCGTCTCGAGGACGGCGAGTTCCGCGACGTCTTTCCCGGCGAGCACGACCTCGTCGCGGAGTACCGGGTCAGCAGACACACGGTCCGCGAGGCCCTGCGACAGCTGCGTGCGGAGGGCCTCGTCAGCGCCCAGCGCGGCAAGGTCTCCCGGTTCACCGCCGACCGTCCCCTGGAGCAGAAGGTCGGTGAGGCATACAGCCTCTTCCGGTCCGTCGAGGAGGTCGGCGCCGTCCAGCGCAGCGTCATACGTGTGCTCGACCAGCGCGCCGACGGTGTCATCGCCGCCCGTCTGGGGCTTGAGGAATCCACACCGCTCATCTACCTCGAACGTCTCCGGCTCGCCGACGAGAAGCCTCTCGCCGTCGACCGCGTCTGGCTTCCCGCGGACGTCGCCGGCCCGCTCCTGGACGTCGACTTCACCCGCACCTCGCTCTACGACGAGCTCGAACGCCACTGTGGCACCCGCATCAGCGGTGGCTGGGAACGCATCCGGGCCGTCGTGCCCGGCCGGGGAGAGCGCATCCTGCTCGACTGTCCCGAGTCCACCGCGCTGTTCGCGATCGACCGGCTCGGTCACGACGCCGACCGGCGTTCGGTCGAGTGGCGGCAGACGCTCGTCCGGGCCGATCGCTTCGCTGTGGCCGCCGCGTTCTCCGCCGACGACGGCTACCGTCTGGGCGCTCCGGTCCGTACCCCCTGACCCGGATCGCATCCTTCGGGCGACGGGCGTTCCGGCGCACCGGCCGTGGTCGGTGCTGTCACGGTGGTTGCCGTGGAGCAGGCGTGTGACGCCGTCGCGGGCAAGGACGCCCTTGCGCGGGACGGCGTCGCATCCGCTCCGGGGCTGCGGGACCGTTTCGACTTCTGCGACCGGGGGCGGGAACCGGATTCGATCCGTGCCCGCGGTCGTCGACGTCCGACATGCGGTTCTGGTCGGCACCGGACCGGCGCACGAGTCGGCACCGGGGCACTGAACCACGGCGAACAACGCAACTCGGACAG
Organism: Streptomyces sp. NPDC101194; assembly: GCF_044767885.1. Classification (NCBI taxonomy): domain Bacteria; kingdom Bacillati; phylum Actinomycetota; class Actinomycetes; order Kitasatosporales; family Streptomycetaceae; genus Streptomyces; species Streptomyces sp. NPDC101194. The sequence goes on along the minus strand of NZ_JBIWOS010000014.1, from coordinate 57,530 downwards.
ACGCCCGCCGGCCTGCACCACGGCCCTCGAAGCAGTCTCGACATGCCTGTCATGGTGGCCCCGCGCACACCCGGACCACGAACTATGGTGTCCCGCCACATGTGCCTCTGACCTGCCCATTCCTACGGTGTGGCGACACGAATCCGTCCCCGTCAACTGTCCGGAAGTGGTGTTCATGGCTGCCTCGGCATCCGCCCCGCCGACCACCCGCTCGCTCAAGCGCATCGTCGCCGCAAGTCTCATCGGGACCACCATCGAGTGGTACGACTTCTTCCTGTACGGGTCAGCCGCCGCGCTGGTCTTCAACAAGCTGTTCTTCCCCGAGTCCGACCCGCTCGTCGGCACGCTCCTCTCGTTCCTGACCTACGCGGTCGGCTTCGCCGCCCGACCGCTCGGCGCCCTGGTGTTCGGGCACTACGGCGACCGGCTCGGCCGGAAGAAGCTGCTGGTGCTCAGTCTGTTGATGATGGGCGGAGCGACGTTCGCCATCGGGCTGTTGCCGACGCATGCCACGGTCGGGGCCGCTGCCCCCGTGCTCCTCACCGTCCTGCGCCTGGTGCAGGGCTTCGCCCTCGGTGGGGAATGGGGTGGGGCCGTGCTGCTGGTGTCGGAGCACGGGGACCCCGAGCGGCGCGGGTTCTGGGCCTCCTGGCCGCAGACCGGGGCTCCGGCCGGGCAGTTGCTCGCCACCGGGGTGCTCTCCGCTCTCACCGCGCTGCTGTCGGACTCGGCCTTCGGGGCATGGGGATGGCGCATCCCCTTCCTGCTCTCCGGGGTGCTGGTGGTCCTCGGCCTGTGGATTCGTCTCTCCGTCGACGAATCCCCGGTGTTCAAGGCCGCGCTGGCGCAGGCCGAGGAGCGCAGGTCCGCCGCCGACACGACGGAGAAGATGCCGCTCGTCGCCGTACTGCGGCACCACTGGCGCGATGTGCTGATCGCCATGGGGGCCCGGATGGCGGAGAACATCAGCTACTACGTCATCACGGCGTTCATCCTCGTCTACGCGACCACGGCGGCGGATCTGGGCAAGCAGACGGCGCTCAACGCGGTGCTCATCGCCTCGGCCATCCACTTCGCGGTCATTCCGGCGTGGGGCGCGCTGTCGGACCGGATCGGGCGCAAGCCCGTCTATCTGATCGGCGCCATCGGCGTGGGGCTGTGGATGTTCCCGTTCTTCGCGCTGATCGACACCCGGAGCTTCGGGAGTCTGCTGCTCGCCGTCACTGTCGGGCTCATCTTCCACGGCGCCATGTACGCGCCTCAGGCGGCCTTCTTCTCGGAGATGTTCGCCACCCGGATGCGCTACTCGGGCGCGTCGATCGGGGCGCAGTTCTCGTCGGTCGCGGCCGGTGCCCCCGCGCCGCTCATCGCCACCGCTCTGCTCGCGGACTTCGACAGCTCGACGCCCATCGCGCTGTACGTCATAGCCGCGGCGCTCATCACCGTGCTGGCGATCGGTTGTGCCAAGGAGACCAGGAACCGGGATCTCACGGACATCGAGGGGGCTGCTGCCCCGGAGCCGGACGCGCCCGCGGCGCTGCCGGCCGACGCCCGAGGCGTCTGAGCCGTGGGGGGGGGCGGGGGGGGGGGGCGGGGCCCCCCCCCCGCCCCCCCCCCCCCCCCCCGCGGGGGGGGGGGGCCCCCCGGGGGGCGGGGGGGGCGGCGCGGGGTTGGGGAAGA
>NZ_JBIWOS010000014.1:35251-55840 GCF_044767885.1 Streptomyces sp. NPDC101194 | reverse complement strand
GGCCGGCGGGGGGGGCGGCCCCCCGCCGCGCGCCGCCCCCCGGGGCGGGCCCCCCCCCCCCCGGGGGCGCCGCCGCCGCCCGGGGGGCGGGGGGGGGCCCCGGGCCCCGCCCCACGGCACCGTCGTCACCCCTGAGCGGTGGGTTCGAACCAGGTGGGTTCGTCGGTCAGTGACTGCTTGATCCTGAAGAGCGAGAACTCGTTCAACGACGGCAGTGCGTCCACCGGGAACCAGCCCACCTCCAGCGACTCGTCGTCGTTGACGCGCGCCTCGCCGCCGGTCGCCCGGCAGCGGAAGGTGACGTCCATGTACTGGCAGCGGTCGCCGTTGGCGTACTGCACCGGCGCCAGGGCCTGGGTGAGGACCACCCGCTCGGCCACACAGCGCACGGCGGTCTCTTCGTACACCTCGCGCTCCGCCGTCGCCGCCGGCTGCTCACCCGGCTCGCAGATACCGCCGATGACCGACCACTTGCCGGTGTCGGAACGGCGTCCGAGGAGCACTCGGCCCTCGTCGTCGAAGACCACGGCGGTGACGCCCGGCAGCAGGAGCAGCTGTTGGCCCGCGGTGGCGCGGATCTCGCGGATGAAATCAGGAGTAGCCATGGGCCCGAGCCTACGTGGCGCGCGAGTGGATCAGCGGCTCCGTCGCAGCCGTACCGAACGCACGGTGACCCAGCCGAGCCCCGCCACGGCGATCAGTGCGAGGACTCCTTCGGGGAGCGTGCCCATCCGGGTCGCCGGCGTCAGCGAGGACCTCAGCGGCACCTTGTCCACGAGCGCGTCCGGGGTGAACAGCTTCGTCTGCTGGACGACGGTCCCGTCCGGGCGGATGATCGCGCTGACCCCGCTGGTGACGGGTACGACGACGGACCTGCTGTGCTCGACCGCCCGGACCCTGGACATGGCCAGCTGCTGATAGGTCATCTCACTGCGCCCGAAAGTGGCGTTGTTGCTGGGTACGGCGATCAGTTGGCTGCCGTGCTCGACCGTGTCCCGTACGGCGTCGTCGAACGCCGCCTCGTAACAGGTCACGAGCCCCACGTTCGTACCCGCCAGATCGAAGACACCGACCCGCTTTCCGGGGCCGAAGTCCCGCTGTACACGGTCCACGTCGGAACTGAAGAGGCGGACGAAGGAGCGCATCGGGATGTACTCGCCGAACGGCTGGATGTGCCGCTTGTCGTACGTGCTGACGGGCCCCTTCTTCGGGTCCCACTGGATGAGGGTGTTGCGCAGCTTGCCGGTGTCGGGCTCGACCACCGCCCCGATCACGGTGGGCACGCCGATCGCCTTCACCGCGTCGTCGATCAGGATCCGGGCGTCGGCGTTCCGGTAGGGGTCGAGGTCGGAGGAGTTCTCCGGCCACAGGACGAAGTCGGGCTGGGGAGCCTTGCCCGCCTTGACGTCCTGGGCGAGCTGTTCCGTGCGGCGCACATGGTTGTCGAGGACGGCGCGGCGCTGGGCGTTGAAGTCGAGTCCGAGCTGAGGCACGTTGCCCTGGATCGCGGCGACGGTCGCGGTGCCGTCCTCGGCCGAGTCGTCCACGAGCGGCTGGGCGGCGAACGCGGCGGCGACGGGTACGAGGACGGTCGCGGCGGCTGCGGCGACGGCGGCCCGGGGCAGCTCGCCCGTACTGCGGTACCCGCGGAACCGGCGTACCACCTCATAGAGACCGAATCCGCACAGCACCACCGCGAAGGACAGCAGCGGCGTACCGCCCACGGCTGCGAGGGGCAGGAACACGCTGTCCGCCTGCCCGAACGCGATCTTCCCCCAGGGAAAGCCGCCGAACGGCACCCTGGCCCGGATCCCCTCGTCGAGAGCCCAGACCGCGGCGGCCCAGACCGGCCAGCAGGCGAGGCGGGAGACGGCGGCGATCCCGAGGCAGCCGACGGCGATGAACAGCGCTTCGGCCAGGGCGAGCGCCAGCCACGGCACCGGACCGACCTCTTCGCCCGTCCAGTGCAGCAACGGCAGCATGAAGCCCAGCCCGGCGAGCAGGCCGAGGCCGAACCCGGCGCGCAGTCTGCGGGTGTGGAGCACCCAGCCGAGCAGGGCGAAACCGGGCAGTACCAGCCACCACAAGGGACGTGGCGGGAAGCTCAGGTAGAGCAGCGCTCCGGAGATCACGGCGGCTGCGGGCCGTACGAACCGCTGTGTCAGCCGTCTCCCCCGGGGCGCGGGGGTGGATGCGGGCTGCTGCGGGTCGTCGACTGTGGTGATGGTGGCGCTCACCCGGCGGAGTCTACGGTGGTCGGCCGTGTGTCAGGCAGCCCCGCTCGCGTGATGGAACCCCTCGCGCCGGATCGTTTCGCCACTTTCCCGCACAGATCCGGGCCGCTGGCATTACCGTGTCCGCCAGCCCCCCACCGATCGGCCGTGTCCGGCCGATCGCGAACAAGACGGTCACAGGTCGGGGGCGAACGTGACGACTGCACCAGCGGGGCGGGGCCGAGAGCGGGAGCGCGGCAACACTTCCGACGGAGCCGGGGCCGTGATCCTCGCCGCCTGCGCGATCTGGTCGTTGATCAGCTCCGCCGGACGGGAGACCGGCCCGGAGGGTGTCCTGCTGGCCCTGCTCGCCGTCGCCGCGGGCTTCGCCTGCGGACGGATCTGCGGAACGCTGCTGCCGGTGGCGTCGGCCACGGTGGTAGCCGTGGGGGCTCTCCTTCTGGGGCTCTTCCCGCGTCACGGCATGCCCGGCGCCACGGCGACGACGGACGCGGCGCCCGGTCAAGCCGGAGCCACCGCCGCGCTGCTGGTGCTCGCCGCGGGCGCCGCCTGCTGCGCGGCGGCGGCGTCCCGGCAGGCACCACAGCGGTTCACCCTGCGACTGCTCGCGCTCGGCACCGCCTGCGCCGCGCCGGCGCTGCACTCGGTGGCCGGGTTCGCCGCGGCACTCGGGGTGCTGCTGTGTTCGCTGGCCGCCGCCAGGATGCGACAACGGCTGCTCGGCCTCGTTGGGCTCGCCCTGGCCACCGGTCTCGTCGTCGCCACGTCATGGGCGGTCGCCGCGGAAGCGCTGCCCCAGGGCCTCAGGGTGTCCCTGGAGGGTCCGCTCACCGCGCACCGGGTGCTGCTGTGGCAGGACGCGTCGGATCTGGCGGCCGAACATCCGGTGCTGGGCGTCGGCCCAGGACGGTTCGCCGAGCTGAGCCCCACCGTGGAGCAGACCGTCCGTTCCGACGGCAAACCGCACTCGGCGCCCCTGCAGCAGGCGGCCGAGCAGGGGGTGACGGGAGTGGTGCTGCTGGGTTCGTCCTTCGGGTGGCTGCTGTACGTCCTGTGGCGCTCGCCTCGCAGCACGGCCGTCGTTCTGACCGCCGGCGCCACGCTCACCGCACTCGCGGTGCTGGCGAGTGTCGGCAACGCTCTGAGCTTCACTCCGGTGACCGCGGGGGCGGGGCTGCTCGCGGGGCTCGCGTCGGCCCGCGGCCCCATCGGTGAGGGCACGGCGGGCGCGGCTGACGACGGTCAGGACCGTACGCGCGGGACTCATGAACCGGACGGTGCCGGCACCGTTCGGTGATCCGGGCGGGCGGGTGACACGGCGCAGAACCTCTCCTCGCACCCTGCTCCGAGCCGTTACCGTGCCCCGGGACCGCGGACCGTGCCGCGGGTCAGGCTCCGGCCGTCGCGCCGGTCGCCCTCAGGTGCAGGCGCTCGCGGATGAACCGCACCCCCGCTTCCGCGTCGTCGACCGTGATGGTGAACGTCCGGCCGTCACCGAGCCTGAGCACGAGCCCCTCGCCCCTGCGGACCACCACGGCCGTGCCCTGCTCGGGGCGCCAGCGGTAGCCCCAGCCGCCCCACTGGCGCGGGGTGACCCGGGGTGCGAATTCCGCGCCCACCACATGGGTGAGCAGGATCCGGCGGCGTGGCAGGCCCATGTGGCCGCAGCGCACCTCCAGAGCGTCCCCGTCGACCCTGACGGCCACGTTCACGAAGGCGAGGGTGCCGAACAGCATGAGCAGTCCGGCGGCGACGCAACCGATCACGGACATCAGCAGCGGGGCGATGCCGGAGGTCCAGTTGGAGGTCACGGCCAGTTGGACGCCGAGCGCCACACAGGCCGCTCCTGCGGCGGCGAGAACCCACTGGGCCCGGTTGGTGGCCCGGCCGATCCAGACCTCGGAGTGGGGATCGGCTCCGGTGTGCCTCGGTTTTCGGGGGTGGTCCCTCATGTCAGGCAGCGTACTCAAGAACCCGCACGCCGGGGATGGGTCCGATGGCCCGCGCCGGTTCAGGCAGCGGGGCTGACGGCCCCCAGCAGCTGCCCCTCGGCATAGGCCAGAGCGGCTTCCGGCAGGTGGGCGGTACGCCCGTTGAGAAGCACGGTGATGCCTCCGGTCGATTCGGCCGACGGAGCGGGTTCGACCCCGATCCGGCGCAGCGCCTGGGCGGCGACGGCATCGGCGGAACCGTGGAGCACGACGGGAGACGGACCGGGCTGCCGGACGGCGGCACGGATGCGCTCGGCGACCAGTTCGTAGTGCGTGCACCCGAGGACCACGGCCCGCACGTCACGCGGGGTGAGCGCGGCGGCCGCGGCGACGGCCCGGTCGATCGCCGCCTCGTCCGCGTGCTCCACGGCGTCGGCGAGACCCGGGCACGGGACCTCGGTGACGGCGACGGAGCCGGCGAATTCACGGATGAGTCCGCGCTGGTACGGGCTGCCCGTGGTGGCGGGCGTGGCCCAGATCGCGACGGGGACGCCGTCGGCGACGGACGGCTTGATGGCGGGAACGGTACCGATGACCGGCAGTCCGGGTTCGAGTTCGGCGCGGAGCGTCGACAGGGCGTGCACGGAGGCCGTGTTGCAGGCGACGATCAGTGCGTCGGGCCGGTGGGCCGCAGCCGCTCGGGCCACGTCCAGCGCGCGGACGGTCACGTCCTCGGGGGTACGCGGCCCCCATGGCATGCTGTCCGGGTCCGAGGAGAGCACCAGATCGGCGTCGGGCCTCAGGCGGCGTACCGCGGCGGCGGCCGCGAGCAGGCCGATTCCGGAGTCCATGAGCGCGATCTTCACCCGGTCACCTTAGTCGACCGCCCTTGCGATTCCCTCACAGTGGGGCAGACTGCGGCAAATGAGTGCCGTTGCCTGGATCGCCGTGGGTTCGCTGGCCGCGTGGGTGTGGCTGCTGCTGGGACAGGGTTTCTTCTGGCGCACCGACCAGCGGCTGCCGCCCAGGGAGGCCCCGGAGCACTGGCCTTCCGTCGCGATCGTCGTGCCCGCGCGTGACGAGGCGGACATGCTGCCGGTGAGCCTGCCGTCCCTGCTGGCCCAGGACTATCCGGGGGTCGCGGAGATATTCCTCGTCGACGACTGCAGCAAGGACGGCACCGGCGATGTCGCCCGGGCACTGTCCGTGCGGTACGGGGGGCTGCCGGTGACGGTGGTGTCGCCCGGTGAGCCGGAGCCGGGCTGGACGGGCAAGCTGTGGGCCGTGCGGCACGGGATCTCGATGGCACGGGCCCGGGAGCCGGAGTATCTGCTGCTGACGGACGCCGACATCGCGCACGAGCCGGACAGCCTGCGGGAACTCGTCGCCGCCGCCGTCTCGGGCGGATTCGACCTGGTCTCGCAGATGGCCCGGCTGAGAGTGTCGAGCGCCTGGGAGCGGATGGTCGTCCCGGCCTTCGTGTACTTCTTCTCGCAGCTCTATCCGTTCCGGTGGGTGAACCGGGCGGGTGCCCGGACGGCCGCGGCGGCCGGCGGGTGTGTGCTGCTGCGGACCGGAGCGGCGGAGCGGGCCCGGGTGCCGGAGTCGATCCGGCAGGCGGTGATCGACGACGTGTCGCTGGCGCGGGCTGTGCGGCGCGGCGGCGGGCGGATCTGGCTGGGGCTGGCGGAACGGGTGGACAGCGTGCGGCCCTATCCGTGCCTGGCGGATCTGTGGCGGATGGTGTCGCGGAGCGCGTACGCCCAGTTGAGGCACAGTCCGCCGTTGCTCCTGGGGACGGTCCTGGGGCTCGCGCTGGTCTATCTCGCGCCGCCGGTCACACTCGTCGCCGGGCTGCTCGGCGGTGCTCCGGTGGCGGCGTGGGCGGGCGGGGCGGCGTGGGCGGTGATGACCGGCACGTACATGCCCATGCTCGGCTACTACCGGCAGTCGCTGTGGCTGGCGCCGCTGCTGCCGTTCACCGCCGCGCTCTATCTGCTGATGACGGTCGATTCGGCGGTGCAGCACCACCGGGGGCGCGGCGCGGCCTGGAAGGGGCGCACGTACGCCCGTCCCGAGGCCGCACCGGACCGGTGAGCGGAGTCGGCCGTGGGCCGATGACCGCAGTGCCCACCGGACGCCCGGGGGGTCATTTACGGCCGGGCGTCCAGTTCATGCCCCACCCGTAGGCGTAGTCGATGGTGCGCTGCGGGCTCACTCCGCGCTCGGGTACGAGATATCGGGCCTCACGCTGCACCGTGAGGTCTCCCCCGTTGTTGGTGAGGAGCGCGAGCGCGCAGACGGTGGACGGGACGGTGCATTCGTCGAGCGAGAAGTCGATCGGAGCACCGTGCTGGGGCCGGAGGGTGACCGTCGCATGGAGATCGGCGAAACTCCGGGCTCCTTCATAGATCGTGACGAAGATCAGGACGCGGCGGAACTTGTCCTTCTGGTCGAGGTTGACGGTGAGGTTCTCACCGGTGGCGACGGCGCCGGTGCGGTCGTCTCCGTCGAGATGGATAAATGGGGGCTGCCCGAGTGCGCCGAACGCGTTTCCGAGTGCCTGTACGACTCCCTTGCGGCCGTCGGTGAGTTCGTAGAGGGCGCAGAGGTCGAGATCGAGGTCCGCATGGTCGGCGACCGCTCTGCCGAGTTTGCTGGCCCAGCCCTTGAACTGTTTGCGCACTTGCCAGTTGAGATTGACCCGCAGGACTCCCGCGGTACCGCCCTGTTTGGCCAGGGAGACCGAGGGCGCCTCCTTGGTGAGCGTCACCTTCGACAGACGGACCGGCGGGGCGGCAGGAGGTGCGGGGGGCGCCGTCGGCGGCGCGGGCGGGAGAACCGGCGGCGGCAGGGGCAGATCGTCAACCCTCGGCCCTCCCTGGGGCTGTTGAGGTGTTTGGGGTTGTTGATACGGCTGAGGCCTCTGCGGTTCATCGACGGAAATACCGAAGTCCGTCGCGAGACCTTCGAGCCCGCTGCTGTAACCCTGGCCGACGGCACGGAATTTCCAGGCGCCCTGGCGCCGGTAGAGTTCCCCCAGGATGAAGGCGGTCTCGACCGTCGCGTCGGCACTGTCGAAGCGCGCGATCTCGGAGCCGTTCGACGCGTCCATGACCCGTACGTGAAGCCCCGTCACCTGACCGAAGGTGCCGCCGTCCGCGGAGGCCGCCAGGACGACGCTCTCGACGGCCGGCTCGACGCGTGCCAGATCGACGGCGAGAGTGTCCGTCACCCCGTCGGCGGTGGTGCGCTTGCCCTCGTGACGAACCGCTCCGGACGCGTGGGACGGCTGGTTGTAAAAGACGAAGTCGGCGTCGCCGCGCACCTTTCCCGACACGAGAAGGAGTGCCGAGCCGTCCACATCCGGTGTACCCGGAAGGGCGCGCCACCCCAATTCGACCCGCACGGCCCGAGCCGCCACCGGAACATTGGCTCCTTTTAGCATGGTCATGCTCGCCCCCATCGCGAGTCCGGCTGCCCGAAGGCTTTTCTCCGACAACCTAATCCCCTGCGCGCCACGGGGCCCACAGCGGTACGTCCACCGCCCGGCGATCCTTCGGTAACCCGCTGGGAACTCGCCCTTTACACGAACCCAACGCCTCCGTACGCCCTTTTTTCCCAAGTTCGCTCGCATTGGGGAACGAGGTTCACTCACAACACGTAAAACAACCCTCTTATCGGGCTCCCCAACCAGCACATCGTGGGCTTAACTTAGGTGTCATGACCTCCCCTCGCTCCACCTACGGCGGCGGCTACTACGCCGCCCCGTCGTTCCCCGACACTCCGATCTACGACTCCCTGGTCGCGGAGCGGGGCACCCCTCAGATCGCTCCGATCCGAGTGCCTGCCGCCTATGACACCGGCAACAGCTATCTGCCGGCCCTCCCGGCGGCGCTGCCGGCTCTTCCCGCGGCTCCTTCCCAGCCCAACCCCTCGTACGGCCACCCGCAGCCCGCGCAGCAGGGCTACGCGCCGATGCAGCCCGCACAGCTGCAGCACGCCCCGGCGCCGTACATCCCGCAGCAGCCGACCGCGGCCCGCGGCGGGTACCAGGCGCCCTATCCGCCGCCGCAGCAGCAGCAACGGCCCGCGCCCGGCACCGGGTACGAGGCCATGCGCCCGGCGTCACCGCGGCCCGCCCCGGCCCCCTCCCCCTACGAGGACCCGTACAACCGCCCCTACCAGGGCCGGGGGTACTGAGCCGGTCGTCACGCACGGTCGCATCGAGGTCGTCGCCGAGCCATGGGGACTCGCCGACGACCTCGATGTTCCCGCACCGGGCCGAACGGCCCTCCTCGCCGCACGCACGCCCCGGACGGACCGTCAGCCCCGACGGTCCACGGGGAACTCACGGGGGTGGTCCGTGCGTTGGGCGGGGTGATGTTGCTCTCTCTTCGCCGCTTCAGCGCGCGAAGCGTGCCGTATCGGGTCAAGAGGGATACGGAAGGGGGTGCGGGACTGTGCGAGCGGTTACGGGCGTGTGGCGCTGGCGACGCAATCCTCTGCGCCGCGCCACCGACCGGCGCGAGGCATGGGTGGCTCTTGCGGCGCTGCTGCTGATGGTGCTGGTGGCACCGGCGCTGGGCTGGGTGTGCGGGTCGTTCACCGACGACGCCCTGCAGGAATCGGTGCGCACCCAGCAGGCACAGCGTCACGCCACGACCGCGGTCGTGGTGCGCCGGGCACCGGACGCGCCGCACTTCGTCACCGATTCCGAGGTGCCTTCGGAGCGCGGCCCGCAGACCCTGGTGGTCGCGCGATGGAAGGCTCCGGACGGCACGAACCGGCACGGTACGGTGAGCACGCTCTCCCGGAAGACCCGTCCCGGTGCCGTCGTGGAGATCTGGACCGACCTGGACGGCCGCCCCACGCCGCGCCCCATGGACGCGCCCACGGCGCGCACGCATGCGGCGCTGGCCGGGTTCGGGGTGACGCTGCTCGCCGTCGGACTGGTCGAGGGAGGCCGGCGTCTGATCGTCTGGCGCATGGTGCGGAAGCGGTACAACCGGATCGACCTGGCCTGGGCAGCTGCCGGTCCCGACTGGGGCAGAACCGGGACCGGCAGCTGATCGGCTGCTGATCGGGTCAACTCCCGCCCGCCGCGCGCGCTACGGTGGACCGGCCCGCCCCCTTCCTCGGCGGGCGGGCCCGGGGTTCACCGCTGCCTGAAGGCCGGTGACCGGGCATCACACACGCACGAGGCGGGGACACAACAGCGCCATGGCACAGGGCACGGTCCAGGTGACGCACACCGGCACATCGCGGTGGCGGCGCCGCACAGGCGAATACGCCTCCCTCACCGCAGCCCTGGAGGCCGCGGCGGACGGTGACGTCCTCACCGTCGCGCCGGGCACCTACCGGGAGAATCTGGTCCTGCACCGCGCGGTGACCCTGCGCGGTCCCGAGGGGTCGGTCGGCTCCGTGCGGATCGCTCCGGTCGACGGCGTGCCGTTGACCGTCCGCGCCTCCGCGGTCGTCTCGGACCTGCACGTGGAAGGGCAGGACTCGACTGCTCCGGCACTGCTCGTCGAGGACGGCGCCCCGGAGCTCGCGGATCTGCGGATCGTGACCCGTTCGGCCGCCGGGATCGAGGTGCGCGGTGCGGCCCGGCCGACCGTGCGCCGCTGCACGGTCGACAATCCGGCCGGCGCCGGCATCGCCGTACTCGACGGTGCGGGCGGCGTGTTCGAGCAGTGCGAGGTCGTATCGGCCGGCCAGGCCGGCTTCTCGGTGCGCGACGGAGCGCATCCGCGGCTGGAGCGGTGCCGGGTCCACCATGCGTCGGGCGCGGGGCTGAACATCACCGGCGAGGGCAGTGGTCTGGAGGCCGTCGGCTGCGAGGTGTACGAGATCAAGGGCAGCGGCATACAGGTGACCGCCCGCGGATCCGCCCACCTCACCGACTGCACGGTGCACCGCACTTCGGCGGACGGCGTCACCCTCGACACCGACGCCGTGCTGACGCTCGCCGACTGCGACATCCACGACATCCCGGAGAACGCGGTGGACCTGCGTTCCCGTTCGGTCCTCACCCTCACCCGCTCCACCGTCCGCCGGTTCGGCCGCAACGGCCTCTCCGTCTGGGATCCCGGCACCCGTGTCGACGCCAACCAGTGCGAGATCTACGACAGTACCGGCGACTACCCGGCGGTCTGGGTGAGCGACGGGGCGACCGTGATACTGGACTCCTGCCGGGTCCACGACGTGCCCGACGCCATCTTCGTGCTCGACCGGGGATCGCGCGCCGACGTGGTGGACAGCGATCTCTCCCAGATCCGCAACACCGCGGTGTCGGTGAGCGACGGGGCGACCGCCCAGCTCGACGACTGCCGCATCCGCGAGGCGTCCACCGGCGCCTGGTTCCGCGATCACGGCAGCGGCGGCACGCTGAACAACTGCACCGTCGACGCGGCACAGACCGGAGTGATCGTCACCAAGGGCGCCGACCCGATGATCGAGCGCTGCACGGTCACCTCGCCCGCCGAGGCCGGTTTCTACGTCTCCGCCGAGGGACGCGGCACCTTCCACAGCTGCCGGGTCACCGGCAGCGAGGGCTACGGCTTCCACGTGATGGACGGCTGCCGTACGACGCTGACCCGCTGCCGCACCGAGCGGTGCGCCCGTGGTGGCTACGAGTTCGCCGAGGGCGGCGACGGTCAGGGATCGGGGCCCGTCGTGGAGGACTGCACGAGCGACGAGAGCGCGCTGCGCGCCCCCGCTCCACCCGCCCCCGCCGTACTGACGGCGACCCAGTCGCCCCCGGGGCTGCTCGGCGCGGTCCCCGGGCCGCGCGCCGTCGAGCCCTCCCCCTCCGAGGTGCCCGCCGCCGAGCCGGTACGCGCCTCGGACGCCGTCCTCGGGGAGCTGGACGCGCTCGTGGGCCTGGACAGCGTCAAGCGGGAGGTGCGTGCCCTCACCGACATGATCGAGGTGGGCCGCCGGCGTCAGGAGGCGGGGCTCAAGGCCGCTTCGGTCCGGCGCCATCTCGTCTTCACCGGCTCCCCCGGCACCGGCAAGACCACCGTGGCCCGGCTGTACGGCGAGATCCTCGCCTCGCTCGGGGTGCTGGAGCGAGGCCATCTCATCGAGGTGTCCCGCGTCGACCTGGTCGGTGAGCACATCGGCTCGACCGCGATCCGCACCCAGGAGGCCTTCGACCGGGCGCGCGGCGGGGTGTTGTTCGTCGACGAGGCGTACGCCCTGTCGCCCGAGGACTCCGGCCGCGACTTCGGCCGCGAGGCGATCGACACGCTCGTGAAGCTGATGGAGGACCATCGCGACGCGGTGGTCGTCATCGTCGCCGGGTACACCCATGAGATGGAGCGGTTCCTCACCATCAACCCCGGTGTGGCGTCACGTTTCTCACGGACCATCACCTTCAGCGACTACGAGCCCGCCGAACTGCTGCGGATCGTCGGGCAGCAGGCCGACGAGCACGAGTACAGCCTGGCCCCCGGGACCGGGGAGGCGCTGCTGAAGTACTTCACCGAGCTGCCCAAGGGCCCGGCGTTCGGCAACGGCCGCACGGCCCGGCAGACCTTCGAATCGATGGTGGAGCGGCACGCGGGCCGGGTCGCCCAGCTCGCCGAGCCGAGCACGGACGACCTCAGCCTGCTCTACCCGGAGGATCTGCCGGATCTCCCCTGAGACCGTGGGGCCTTCGGCGCCTGTGCCCCGTCCACCTGGCGGGGCAGGACCGGGGCGAGCCGGTCCAGCAGCGCTGCGCGTTCCTCCGCGAAGACCGGGTCCGCCTGATAGTCCGAGTGCCCCAGAACGGGTTCGGGCAGTGGGTGTTCGGGGGTCCGGCCGTAGACCAGCGGGTCCTTCAGCGGCCCCCGGTCCACCTCGGGCCCCGGTCCCTCGTCGAGCCTGACCATGCCGCCGATCGGGTCGGTGGCCCGCCACAGGTTGCGCCAGCAGTGCACGGACCGGTGGAGTCCGTGCAGCGGCACGGGGCCGAAGTAGGCCGGGAACCAGCGCCCGTACAACCGCTCGATCGGCGAACCGTAGGTGAGCAGCGCGACCCGGCTCCGGGTTTCGGCGGGCAGTTGCCAGACCGCGGAGGCCGCGAGGACGCTGCCCTGTGAGTGGCCGGAGATGACCAGCCGGCCACGGGTCAGTCCGGTCCAGCCGGACATCCGTGACGCCAGATCGGGGACGGCACGCTCGGCGTAGCAGGGCGGAGCGAAGGGGTGCGCGGCGCGCGGCCAGAAGGTGCCGACGTCCCACAGAATGCCGATGGTGCGTCGCGCGGAGGCGTCGCGGTAGGCGCGCCGCCCCCAGGTGACGAAGAGTATGAACCCGAATCCGATCATCCAGGAGCCGGTGAACTGGGCCGCTTCGGCCACGGCCTCGGCGAACGGGCCGCTGCCCTTGAGCGCCAGACCGGGCACCTCGCCGCTCACCCAGGCCCCGCCGACCGCCGCGGCGCCGAGCAGCAGCGTGGCTCCGGCGACCGGGCCGAGGATCCAGGGCGCGGAGTCGGTCAGGGCCGCCGTGGCCCTGATCCGGGCGATCTGCCGGGTCCTGGCGGGGTCCGGCCGCTTCTGCCCGTACTCCCGGTCGATGTCGGGTTCCAGGGCGCGGGCGGCGAGCCAGGTGCGCACCAGCAGCAGGAGGGCGGGAATCGCCAGGAGTACCAGGAGCACGGGAATGACCGAGGCCTGCCAGCTGAGCAGCACCGGCGGCCCCTCGATGGCGGTACCCCTGCCCATGCCCGGGGTACCGGATCCGTCGAGCCAGTCGGCGACGCGCTGGGCGACCCCGCCGGTCATGACGCCGCCGAGGGCGCACGCGAGCATGGCGACGACCGGTCCGCCGAGTCCGTACATGACGGTGCGGGGTTCGGGAGTGCGGCGGTACAGGCCCAGTGAGACCCCCGCGAGGACGACGACGAGCACTCCTTGGCCGAGGGTGACGACGCTGAAGGCGACGTCCCCCGGCAGGGCGCCCTCCGACACCCAGGCGGGGCGCGACCACGACGCGTACACCGCGGCCAGGACGAGCAGGGCGAGCGCGGCGCCGGGCAGATAGGTGATGAGGGCCTGGTCGAGCCGGTTGTCGAGGCGCCGTTCACTCCGGCCGCGGCGGCAGACGACCCAGAACACCACGAGCGCGCCCAGGACCAGTGCCGCTTCGATCAGGCGGCCCAGGATCCCGGGCACGGGGCCGCTGACGGCGCGGTCGTGGCGGGCCGCGGCGCCCGCGACCGACGCGGCGACGGTCAGGAATCCGGCGGCGGTATGGGCGGCGCGCAGCCGGGCGACCAGACGGCGGCCGTACCAGAATCCGGGCCGGCCGAGGGCCGGCCGCCCACCGGGAACGGTGCCGGGCGTACTCAGGTCGTGTCCGGTCTCCGGGTCGACGTCGTCCGGCTCGGACCCGGTGAGCGGGCGCTGTGACTCGTACGCGCTCCAGGTCCGGTTCGACAGGAACCAGAGCAGCCCCACCACGGCAGTGGGCACCAGCGAGGCGAGGGCGAGCCGCCGGCCCGGCTGTGACCACCAGCCGCCCTGGGCGGTCGAAAGGAAGCCCAGCCAGGACCGCTGGTTCGAGCAGTCCGGCACGCCCGCGCACTGCCAGGCCGTCAGATCGAGCGCGACCTCGCAGGCCGCCGCGGTCAGCAGGACCGTGAGGCTGAGCGCGACGAGCCGGACGACGACGCCGTACAGGCGTACCGCGCGGGTCCGGGCGCGGGCGGTGGGGCGCATCCAGTGGGCGAGGTTCACGACCATGAACGGGAGCAGCAGCAGCCACAGGGCGCGGGAGCCGTTGCCGGAGGTGAGGTTGGACCAGCAGTAGGCCTCGGCGACGGGCCGGTCGCGGTACCGCTCCGGGTGCTGCTCGGCGTCCGTGTCCTCGGCCCGCCGGTAGATGGCGGCGGTCGCGTCGCCGGTGACCCGGACCGTACGCGGATCGTCGAGCATCTCCTGAGGGGTGGCACCGCCCACGCCATGGACCAGAAGTTCCAGCGCGGGCCCCGGACTCTGCGGGGCCTGGGTGTCAGGTGGCACTGGAGTGACTCGCTCTCGGTCGTGGGGGGATGTGCTGATGCACAGTCACCAGAATCATGGAAGCGGGCGGGTGTATGCACCGCTCTCACGGAATCTCCCCAGTGCGACGGCCTACGACACCGCGTGGCAGGATGACCCCGTCCGAAGAGAGACTGTCGCGCGGCCAGTGGGAAGGACGGGACCGGCGTTGAGCGAGAATCAGAACCTGCTCGCGGAGCAGCGGCGCGCCCTGATCCTCGACGAGGTGCGCAGGCGTGGCGGGGTACGGGTCAATGAGCTGACCCGCAAGCTGAACGTCTCCGACATGACCGTCCGCCGGGATCTGGACGCGCTGGCCCGCCAGGGTCTGATCGAGAAGGTCCACGGCGGGGCCGTTCCGGTGGTCGAGGCCAGTACGCACGAGCCCGGCTTCGAGGTCAAGTCGGCTCTGGAGCTGACCGCCAAGGAGGACATCGCGCGGGCGGCCGCGGCGATGGCCGTGCCCGGCAGCGCCATCGCGCTCTCCGGCGGTACGACGACGTACGCGCTCGCCCAGCGGTTGCTGGACGTACCGGATCTGACCGTGGTGACCAACTCGGTGCGGGTCGCGGATGTGTTCCACTCCGCGCAGCGGTCCGGGGCCGCGGGCGGGGTGCGGACCGGGGCCGCCACGGTGGTGCTCACCGGCGGGGTACGGACTCCGTCGGACTCGCTCGTCGGTCCGGTCGCCGATCAGGCGATCGCCTCGCTCCACTTCGATGTGCTGTTCCTCGGGGTGCACGGGATCTCGGTGGAGGCGGGTCTTTCGACGCCGAATCTGGCGGAGGCCGAGACCAACCGCCGTTTCGTGCAGTCGGCGCGTCGTGTGGTGGTGGTCGCCGACCACACCAAATGGGGCACGGTGGGCCTGAGTTCGTTCGCCACCCTGGCGCAGGTGGACACGTTCGTGACGGATGCGGGTCTGTCGGCCGCTGCCCGCGAGGAGATCGAGGAGCACCTGCCGGGCCTGCTCGTGACGGGCGGGATCGAGGACGGCGGCTCCTGAGGCGTCGGGTGGTGTGCCGTTTCCGCTCGTCCTGGACCGGGCGGCGCACGACCCAGGTGCCGTCCCGTATCCCCTGGCGGGCGCACGACGACGGCTACGGCACCTCGCCGCGTTGTCGGGGCGTCCGCACGCATCCGGTGTGCGGACGCCCCCTTCGCCTTGCGATGCACCGCATCGGACGCCGCGCGCTGATCCACCAGGGGTGACGGGGGCAGCCCTTAGCATCGTCGTGTGGCCGTCTTCCGGATCGAGCGCTTCACGCATCTCCCCACGGCCGAGGCCTGGCGCCGGGTGACCGACTGGGAACGGCACGCGGCGCACGTCCCGCTGACCACCATCACCGTCCGCACGGGACCGCCGACCGGGACGGGGACCGTCTTCGTGGCGCGTACGGGTGTGGGCGCGCTGGGGTTCGACGACCCCATGGAAGTGGTGCGGTGGACGCCGCCCGCCGCCGGTCGGGCGGGGCTGTGCCGACTGGTGAAGCGCGGTTCCCTGGTGCTGGGGCAGGCGTCGATCGACGTGTATCCCACGGACTCCGGGTCCCATGTGGTGTGGGTGGAGGAGCTGAGAGTCCGGCTGCTGCCCCCATGGGTCGATCCGTTGATCACCGCGGCGGGCCGCCGGGTCTTCGGCCGGGTGCTCGACGGCATGCTGGACCGTCCGGCCGGCCCGTGTCGGTAACCCGGCGTGGGCGGGTGACCCGTGTGCCGCCGTTCGGAGTGATCCACCGGGCCCCGTGCGGCGGTCCGGTGGAAAACTCGGCCGGGTGAGCGAACCCTCCGGCGACACGTCGCTGCGTTGCCTGGTGACCGGTGCCTCCGGGTACATCGGCGGCAGGCTGGTACCCGCACTCCTGGACGCCGGTCACCAGGTGCGCGCGCTGGCCAGGACCCCGCGGAAGCTGCGTGACCACCCGTGGGCGGACAGGGTCGAGGTGACCGAGGGGGACGTCTTCGACGCCGCTTCGGTGCGCGCGGCGATGCGGGACATGGACGTGGCCTACTACCTGGTGCACGCGCTCGGCTCGGGACCGGGGTTCGAGGAGAAGGACCGGGAGGCGGCCCGGATCTTCGGCGAACAGGCGCGGGCCGCGGGGGTCGGCAGGATCGTGTACCTCGGCGGGCTCACCCCGGCCGGGGTGCCCGAGCGGGAGCTGTCACCGCATCTGCGGTCGCGCGCCGAGGTGGGGCGCATCCTGCTGGACTCCGGGGTGCCGACGGCCGCACTGCGGGCGGCGGTCGTCATCGGATCGGGCTCGGCCTCGTTCGAGATTCTGCGCCATCTCACCGAACGGCTGCCGGTGATGATCACCCCGAGCTGGGTCCGCACATCGATCCAGCCGATCGCGGTACGGGACGTCGTGCGGTACCTCGTCGGTTGTGCGCGCCTGCCTGCCGAGGTGAACCGCACCTTCGACATCGGCGGTCCGGACGTCATGACGTACCGGGACATGATGCGGCGGTACGCCGAGGTCGCCGGGCTGCCGCATCGGGTGATCCTTCCCGTACCGGTGCTCACGCCGGGACTCTCCAGTCTCTGGATCGGACTGGTGACTCCCGTACCGCCCTCCATCGCCCGGCCGCTCGCGGAGTCGCTGCGCCACGAAGTGGTCTGTCGCGAGCACGACATCGACCGATATGTGCCCGCCCCGCCCGGCGGATCCATCGACTTCGAACGGGCGCTGCGGCTGGCGCTCCAACGGATCAAGGACGCCCGGGTCGACACCCGCTGGTCGTCCGCTGCGGTGCCCGGTGCGCCCAGTGACCCTCTGCCCACCGACCCCGACTGGTCCGGCGGCAGTCTCTACCGCGACGAACGGGAACTGACCGTGCCGGTGGCGCCGGACGCGCTCTGGCGGGTGATCGAGGGCATCGGCGGCGAGAACGGCTGGTACTCCTTCCCGCTCGCCTGGGCCGTGCGGGGCTGGCTCGACCGGATCGTCGGCGGTGTCGGACTGCGGCGCGGGCGGCGGGACGCGCAGCGGCTGCGGGTGGGCGACTCCCTGGACTTCTGGCGCGTGGAGGAGATCGTTCCCGGTGAGCTGCTGCGGCTGCGCGCGGAGATGCGGCTGCCCGGTCCCGCCTGGCTCGAACTGTCGGTGGACCGGAACGAACAGGGGCGGACGGTCTACCGACAGCGGGCCCTGTTCCATCCGCGCGGACTGCTCGGCCACGCCTACTGGTGGAGCGTATGGCCGTTCCACTCGGTGGTGTTCGGCGGGATGGCCCGCAACATCACCGCGGCCGCGCGTGCGGTCCCATAGCGATGGGCCTGCCAACTCCCTCGCAGGCAACGACATCTGATGGCATGTCAGTTATGGTGTGCGCGAACCGTCCGCCGCCGGCCGCATGGGAGGTGCGATCCGTGTTCCGTCGACTCCGTTCCGTGGAACTCGACTTCGTCGAGTCCGCTCCACTGCGACTGGTCTTCGCCGCCGAGGTCTCCGCGCCGCCGCAGGAGGTCTACCGTGCGCTGGCGGACGATGTGGCGGGCTGGCCGAACTGGTTCACCTCGGTCACGGCGGCCCGGCCCACCCGGGCGGGCACGGGGCGCGAGGTCCGCCTCAAGGGGGGCACGGTACTGCGCGAGACGATCCTCGCGACGGAGCCGGGCGAGCGGTACGCCTACCGGGTCGACGAGTCCAACGCCCCCGGTCCGCGGGCGCTGCTGGAGGAGTGGCGGCTCACCCCCGCCGGGACCGGGACGCGGGTGCGGTGGACGTTCGCCGCGGACGGTTCCGCGCTCTTCCGGTTGGCGCTGCGGCTGGGCCGGTCGGGGGTGGGACGGGCGTTCCGGGACGCGGTGCGCGCGCTCGACGGACGGCTGGCCGGGCCCACGGCCTGAAAGCGGCCGTGGACCGCGCAAACCCCGTTCCGTCGGCTGTCCGGGCCGGTCCTATCCGGGCCAGTCACCGCTGCGCAGGAAGGAGTCGATGGTCTCCGTGTACGGGGCGATGTCCAGGCCCTGTGCGGCGAGCCAACTGTCGGAGTAGTACTTGTCGAGGTAGCGTTCGCCGGGGTCGCAGATCAGGGTGACGATGCTGCCGGTGGCGCCCTGCCCGACCATTTCCGCGACCAGTTTGAACGCGCTCCACAGCCCGGTGCCGGTGGAACCGCCCGCCTTCCGGCCGATGGCCTTCTCCAGGGCGCGCACGG
Organism: Streptomyces sp. NPDC101194; assembly: GCF_044767885.1. Lineage (NCBI taxonomy): Bacteria > Bacillati > Actinomycetota > Actinomycetes > Kitasatosporales > Streptomycetaceae > Streptomyces > Streptomyces sp. NPDC101194. The sequence continues at coordinate 37,477 of NZ_JBIWOS010000014.1, read as the reverse complement.
CGGCGACACTGGCCGCGTCGGGCACCTTCATCATCCGGTCGATGGCCCCGGGCACGAAGCTCGGTTCCATCCGGGGCCTGCCGATGCCCTCGATCCGGGAGCCGCAGTCGCTGGTGGCGAGGGGGTCGTGGTGGGTCCAGCCGTCGAAGAAACAGGAGTTCTCCGGGTCGGGTACGCAGATCCTGGTGTCGAACTGCATGTAGTGCACATAGCGGGCGATGGTCGCCGAGGTTCCTCCGGTTCCGGCTGTGGCCACGATCCACGTCGGCTCCGGGTAGCGCTCCAGCCTCAACTGCTGGTAGATCGACTCGGCGATGTTGTTGTTGCCGCGCCAGTCGGTGGCCCGTTCGGCATAGGTGAACTGGTCCATGTAGTGGCCGCCGGTGTCGGCGGCCAGCGTCGCCGACTCCTCGTACAGCCTTCGCGAATCGTCGACGAAGTGACATCGGCCGCCGTGGAATTCGATCAGCCGGCACTTCTCGGGGCTGGTGGTGCGGGGCATCACGGCGATGAAGGGCACACCGATCAGCTTGGCGAAGTACGCCTCCGAGACGGCCGTCGATCCGCTGGACGCCTCGATCACCGGCTTGCCGGGCCGGATCCAGCCGTTGCAGAGCCCGTAGAGGAAGAGCGAGCGGGCCAGCCTGTGCTTGAGGCTGCCGGTGGGGTGCGTCGACTCGTCCTTGAGGTAGAGGTCGATGCCCCATGCCTCGGGGAGCGGGAAGCGCAGCAGATGGGTGTCCGCGGAGCGGTTGGCGTCGGCCTGGACCTTGCGTACGGCCTCGTTGAGCCAGGCCCGGTACTCGGGGTCGGAACGGTCGATGTCGATGGTCGCCGCGGCCCGGCCGCCATGTGCGTGCTCACTGGTACCCATCAGCGCGTTCCTCCTCGTGTCACCGGACTCTGCCGGTCAACGATATTCCCCCTACCTGCAGAAACGTTCACTTTGATGTCCCATAGCTCCGCCTTGGCCCCGACGGACCGGGCAGCCGCGACATTGCGCCGTGACGGGGCCTGGCGCGTCGCTCCCGGGTTGTGCAGACTGCCCATCAGAGACACCACGAAGGGGGCGAAGCGGCCATGCCGGAAACGGAGTTCAGCGCGACGGGGGTGCGGATCGAGCGGTGGGCCCGCTCGCTCACCACGGCCGGGCAGGTGATCGTCAAGGACGGCAGGCTGGCCCTGCTGACCAGCTACGGACGGGAGATCGACAGCGCCCCGGTGGTGGCGGTCAGCGCGGGCAGGCCGTGGTTCGCCGGGGCCGGTGCGGCCGTGGCACGTCTCAACGGGACGCGGTACCGGCTGACGATGGGGCAGCGCAATCACGGTCCGGACACGGCGGGGCCCACGCGCAGGTTCCTCGAAACGCTGCGCAGTGCGGGCAGCCGGATGATCTGACGGGGCGGCGCCGCCGGGAGGGCGCACCGCGAGTTGCGGACCCGTGACCCCTGAGCGACATTGGTCACACGTCACTCATGGTTTACCGGCGGTGACACGCGGATCCGCAACGTCTGGCCGGACTCAGCGGCTGGATGTCTGCCGGCGCCGTTCCTCCGTCTTCTTCCGGACCTATTTCGGGGAGTCGCAGCCGTGATCAGCGAGCCAAGCAGGCACTGCACGGTGGAGCTCCAGGCCCTGCCGTCGCGGATCGGTCAGGTCCGCAGAATCGTTTCGGCACAGCTGCGCTACTGGCATCTCGATCCTTTGATCGACCATGCGGCGCTCGGCGTCACCGAACTGCTGACCAATGTCCACCGGCATGCCCAGCCGGACAAGTCATGCACCGTCGAGATCGAGTTGCTGCTCGAACGGCTGACGGTGTCCGTCCACGACCACGACCCCCGCCTGCCGACCGTGCGCGAGGCCACCGCGTCCAGTACCTCGGGGCGCGGGCTCGCCCTGATCGCCGCGGTCAGCGAGAGCTGGGGGGTGCACCCGAGGGGCGGGGCCGGGAAGGTCGTCTGGTTCACGCTTCCGGCACCTCCGCTGTTCGCCGCGCAGCCGCCCCACCTGGTGTACGGGGCGACGACTGACGGACCGTTCGAGCCGGACGCCGTCGTGCGCCCGGAGAGCGCCACGCCGTCCGCCGCCCGGTCGGCGGTGGTCGGGTAGCGGCAGGGCGGAAGGAGGAGCGGGGCGGGGGGGCCCCCGGACCCCACCACCAAACCCCCAACCCCCCCCCCCCCCCGTCAACACTGGGCGCCAAACGCGCGCCCCCCCCCACCA
>NZ_JBIWOS010000014.1:4055-35242 GCF_044767885.1 Streptomyces sp. NPDC101194 | reverse complement strand
CAGGGCGGAAGGAGGAGCGGGGCGTCGGCCGACGTCCCGCTCCTCCTTCCGCCCTGCCGCTCCCGCGGCGGATTCCGCTGTGCGCTACTCGGCGGCGACCGCTCGGAGCACGTCCAGCCGGGCTGCCCGGCGGGCCGGCCGTGATCCCGCCAGCGCCCCGGCCGTGACCCCGACGAGGGCGACCACCAGGAGCCGCAGCGGCGGGAGCGCGAAGGCGAGGGACGTGCTGCCCGTGGACGCGGACGCCTTGACCAGCACCCAGCCGAGGAAGCCGCCCAGCAGCAGCCCGCCCGCCGTGCCGAACGCCGCGACCAGGACGGACTCCCAGCGGACCATGGACCGCAGTTGGCTCCGGGTCTGCCCGACGGCCCGCAACAGGCCCAGTTCCCTGGTGCGTTCGTGGAGGGCCAGGGTGAGCGTGTTGGCGATGCCCAGCAGGGCGATCAGTACGGCGAGCGCCAGCAGGGCGTAGACCAGGGTGAGCATCATGTCGATGCCGCCCGCCGAGGACTGCGCGTACTCGCTGCGGGTCTGTACGTCCGGGTTGCCGTACGCCGCCGCGGTCCTGGCGACCGCCGCCCTGCCGTCGGCGGTGGACACACCGGGCTCGAAGGAGACGGCGATCAGCGAGTCGGAGTCCTGTGCTCGGTGCGGGGCCCAGGCCTGACGGGTGATGACGTAGTCGCCCGCGAGTTCCGACCGTGCGTAGACAGCGCGGACCGTGAAGTCCCGCTGCGTGCCGTCGGGGAAGGCGAGCCGTGCTGTGGAGCCGGTGCGCAGTCCACGCTCGGCGGCCTCGGTGCCGGACACGGCGATCCCGTTCGCGCCCAGGTGCTTCAGCGACCCGTCGACCGCCCCGAGGTCGAAGACCCTGCCGAGAGCGGCCGGGTCGGTGACGGTCAGGGCACGTCCCGCGCCGTCGACCTCGGCGACGCCTTTGCCGAGGCCGACGGCTGTCGCGACCTGTGGCAGCCGCGCGACCGCCGGGGCGAGCCGGGGGCTGAGACCGCTGCCGCCCGCGCCGAAGGCGGGGGCACTGATGGCGACGTCGCCGGCGAAGGAGCGGTCCACCGTCCGGTTCATGGTGGCCTTCAGCGAGGCACCGAAGACGGTGAAGAGGGAGACCACGGCGACGCCGATCATCAGCGCGGTCGCGGTGGAGGCGGTTCGCCGGGGGCTGCGCAGGGCGTTGCGCACGGCCAGTCGGCCCGTGACGCCGCGCAGCCGGCCGAGCGGGGCGCCGAGGAACCGTACGGCGTACGAGGAGGCGACGGGTCCGAGCACCACGAACGCGGCTACCGCCAGCACGGCGCCGGCGGCCGCCGTCCGGACGGACGGATCGCCCGACACACCGACCAGAATGGTGCCGACGGAAGCCGGCAGGAGCACGGACCCGGCGAGGGTGCGCGTCCGGGAGGCCGCGGAGCCGTCGACGGCGCTCTCGCGCAGGGCGGCGAGCGGGGCGGTGCGTCCGGCCCGGAGGGCGGGCAGGAGGGCGGAGCCGAGGCAGACGAGGACGCCGACGGCGAGCGGCAGCAGCAGGGACACCGCGCCGATCACCAGCGCGCCCTCGGGGAAAGGGAATCCGACGGCGGGAAAGAGCGCCCGCAGTCCGGCGGCGATGCCGATGCCACCGGCCAGACCGGCCGCGGAGGCGATCATGCCGACCACGGTCGCCTCGACGAGTGTCGCGCCCACGACCTGTCGACGGGCAGCCCCGAGAGCGCGCAACAGCGCGTTCTCGCGGGTTCGCTGGGCGACGACGATCGCGAAGGTGTTGTGGATGGAGAAGGTGGCGACGAGCAGCACGATCCCGGAGAACACCAGCAGCAGCGTGGTGAACACGCTGAGGAACGCCCCGGAGATGAGGTCCCGGTTCTCGGCGGCCGAGGACTGTCCGGTGATGGCCTCGACTCCCCCGGGCAGTACGGGCCGCAGCGCGTCGACGAGTTCCTGCTGGCTGGTGCCCGGAGTCGCGCGCACCTGGATGGCCGATGCCTCGCCGGGCTTCGGCGTGAGGTACTTCTCCGCGTCGGCCTGCGTCAGCGCGGTGTAGGTGACCTGCCCCATGCCGTCCTGGCCGCCGAAGGTGGCCAGTCCGACGATCCTGACGTGTACGGGGTCGGGGGTGCGCAGCACGGTCGTGTCGCCGATCCTGAGCCCGCCCCGGTCCGCGGTGCCGCGATTGACCACGGCTTCACCGGGGGCGGACGGGGCACGTCCGGCGGCAAGGCGGTACGGGTTGAGCTTCGGGTCGTCGATCCAGTTGCCGGCCAGGGTGGGCGGCCCCTGGCCTCCGACGGGTGTGCCGTCGGAGCCGATGAGCTGACCGGCGCCCTGGATGTCGGGCGCCGCCGCGGCGACCTCGGGGATCCGCTCGATCCTCGTCACGAGCGCGGTGCTCACCGGTTGCCGGGTGCCCTGGGACTCACCGGCGACGGTGACGACATTGGAGCCGCGCACCACGGCGTCGGTACCGGCGGTCGCGTTGCCGAACATGGTGTCGAAACTCGCGCGCAGGGTGTCGCCCATGACGAGTGTCCCGGTGAGGAACGCGACGCCGAGCAGGACGGCGACGAATGTGCCGGCGAACCGGCGCTTGTGGGCACGGAGCGAGGAGATGCTCAGGCGTACGGAGGTGCGGGTGCCGCTCATGTGGTCACCGCCTGTGGGTGGGGCGGGGCGAAGGACTTGAAGCGGTCGAGCACGCGCTCCGCCGTGGGATCGGGCATACGGTCGACGAGCCTGCCGTCGGCGAGGAAGACGACCTCGTCGGCATGGGCCGCGGCAACCGGGTCATGGGTCACCATGACGACGGTGCGGGCGGTCTGCCGGACGGTGCGGCCGAGCAGCCGGAGCACCTCCTGGCCGGAGCGGGAGTCGAGGTTGCCGGTCGGTTCGTCGGCGAAGACGACGTCGGGGCTGCCCGCGAAGGCCCGTGCGACCGCCACGCGCTGCTGCTGTCCGCCGGAGAGTTCACCGGGCCGGTGGCGCAGCCGGTCCCGCAGTCCGACGGTGTCGACGAGCGCGTCGAGCCACTCCGGGTCGGGCCGCTCCCCCGCGAGGTCCAGGGGGAGGGTGATGTTCTCGGCGACGGTGAGCGTCGGCAGGAGGTTGAAGGACTGGAAGACGAAACCGATGCGTCGGCGGCGCAACAGGGTGAGCCGACGGTCGTCGAGGGTGCTGAGATCGGTGTCGCCGATGAAGACGGAGCCGGAGGTGAGGGTGTCGAGCCCGGCCGCGCAGTGCATCAGGGTGGATTTGCCGGAGCCGGAGGGGCCCATGATGGCGGTGAAGCGGCCCGCCGGGAAGTCGACGCTCACCCCGTCCAGGGCCCTGACCCGGGTGTCGCCGCTGCCGTAGAGCTTCACGGCGTCAACGACCCGGGCTGCGGCGTCGGTGGTGGGGGCGGACTCGGAGGTGGGGACGGTGGTGGTCATGCCGGTCCTCCCTTGCCGCCGCGGCCGAACTGTTCGTCGAGGACGGAGATCCTGCGCCAGTACTCGTCCTCCTCGATCTCTCCGGCCGCGAAGCGGCGGCCGAGCAAGGTGATCGGGGACGCTTCGGCGGGGCCTTCCTGGGCGGCACGGGCCTGCCAGGGGCCGCGGCGGCCGCGGCGGGCCGTGCGGCGCAGAAGAGTGATGCCGCCGACGACGGCGGCCGCCCAGAAGAGCGGGAGGAGTGGGAAGAGCGGGATCCAGGGCCCGGGTCCACCGCTGTACGCCAGAGCGTTCATCTCGGTCGTCTCCCTAGGTTCGGAGGTCGCGTTCAGGTTTTCCTGACCCTGAAGAGCCTGGCCTCGAGAGGGGGTCCAAGTCGTCGTACGGCCAGCGGCCGTACGCGTACCACCCCGGGAGTACGCGGTGGATCCGCGGCTGCTCCCGCCGGTCGACCGGAGATCGCCGGATTCTGTACCCACTGGTCCGTACAGTCGCTCCACGAGTGTTACCGAACGTCTGATCGAAGTCGCTCGGGAGCTTCCACGGGGGCACGGCCATGCGGACACCGGCCCGGAGACCGTCCAGTCACAGGCGGGCATGGGCCGGGGCAGCGTGTACCGGCCGCTTCGCGGGGCGTACCCACCGGCGTGCCGACGGCCGTCCACCCGGAGCCGGGTACGGCCGTGCTCGACGTACTGGACCCGCTCTGCGGGAAATCGGCAGTCGCGCCGCGGCGGGTGGTCCTCGGCCATGCGGCCCGTCACCGGACTCAGCGGTACGGCGTGAGGCGGCAGGGACGGGAGCGTTTTCGGCGCCCGACGACCCGTCACGGGTCCGTCGCGTGACGGACCGGCGGGTGCCGGAGCAGCCGACCGCCCTCGCCTACGCGGGCTTCGGCGGGCAGTCGGTCCCGGGCGGAGACAGGAGGTGCCCGGCACCCCGAGCCCGCCGCATCCGCTGCGACGGCTCCTTCGCCTCGAACATCCCCTGGATTCAGAGGCGTTGGAGGCAATCCCGGTCAACGACGCGGCACGGGGCTTCGCGTGGGGGACCGCTTCGGGCCCCTCCGGAGGATGAGGACGGTGCGGCCGCCCCCACGTCGTCGCACGGGCACGGCCACCCTCGTCACGCGAGCGCGGCCAGCGGATCGTCCAGCACCGGCTGCCAGGCGAGTTCCGCCGCGCCCACCAGGCTGTTGTGGTCGAGTGTGCACGGCAGGATCGGCACACTGCCGCTGCGCCCCCACAGGCTGCGGTCGGCCACCACCGCGCGCAGCCGTTCCGGATCCGCGTCGAGCAGGGCCCGGTGCAGGCCGCCGAGGATGATGCGGTCGGGGTTGAGGATGTTGACCAGTCCCGCGAGCCCGAGGCCGAGCCGGTCGATCAGCTCCTCGGCCGCGCCCCGCACCGCCGCGTCGTCGTACTCCGTGCGCAGCAGATCGCCGGCCTGCTTGAGCAGCGACTCCTCCGGACCGGGTTCGCGGCGGGCGGCGACGAGGAAGGCCAGCGGGTCGGTCTCGACGTCCAGGCAGCCCCGGCCACCGCAGTGGCACGGGCGGCCCTCCGGGTTCACCGTGAGATGCCCGACCTCCAGCGCGAGTCCCGAACTCCCGGTGTGCAGACGGCCGTCGAGGACAAGAGCGCCGCCCACACCCCGGTGCCCGGTGGCCACACAGAGCAGATGCTGGGCACCGCGCCCGGCACCGTGCCGGTGTTCGGCGAGCGCGGCGAGATTGACGTCGTTCCCGGTGAACGCCGGCCCGGGGATGCCCGCTTCCCGTACGAAGGCGGCGAAGATCTCACGCACCGGTGCCCCTGCCGGCCAGGCGATGTGCAGCGGATTGAGCGCGGTGCCCTCCGGCTCGGCGACCGCGGACGGCACCGCGAGGCCCGCCCCGACGCAGCGCAGCCCGCTGTCGCGGAGCAGCCGGGCGCAGTCGTCGACCACTTCGCCGATGACCTGCGCCGGGTCCGCCGTGATGGTGACGCAGCTGGGGGCGGTGGCGACGAGCCGTCCGCCGAGCCCGACGAGCGCGGCCCGGAACCCGTCGGCGTGCACCTGCGCGGCGATCGCGACGGGCCCCGACTCACGGATGGCCAGCCGGTGCGAGGGGCGCCCCTGCGATCCGGCGGCGGAGCCCGGCCGGGAGTCGACCCGGATCAGGCCGAGCGCCTCCAGTTCCGCCGCGACCGCACCGGCCGTCGCCCGGGTGACGCCGAGTTCGGAGGTGAGGACGGCGCGGGTGGGCGCGCGTCCGGTGTGGACCAGTTCCAGCGCGGGTCCGAGTGCGCTGCGGCCCCTCTCCAATTTTGTCCGGGTGGTGGTCACCTTGCCGTTCATGGGGGCGAGTCTCCCATGATCCGGAGGTCCCGACGACGCCCCGATGGCTCAGTTGTGCCTCTTGCGGCCGCCGCGAACGGCCGTCTTGCGCCCGCTGTCCGGACGCCCCTATGCTGAGTTTGTGCCGCAACTAAACAAACTGCGGACGGCCCTGCCGGGGGGACCGGGCGGAGACACCGCCCCACCTTCGACGATCCGCCTCCGTACCGCGCTGACCCTGTTCTTCGCCCTCGACGGCTTCCTCTTCGCCGGCTGGGTGGTCCGCATCCCGGCGATCAAGCACCAGACCGGTGCTTCCGCCTCCACCCTGGGGCTCGCTCTGCTCGGCGTATCCGCCGGGGCCGTGGTGACCATGATGCTCACCGGCCGGCTGTGCCGTCGCTTCGGCAGCCACCCGGTCACCGTGGTCTGCGGTGTCCTTCTCTCCCTGAGCATCGCCCTGCCCGCACAGACGCATTCGGCCCTCGCGCTCGGCTCGGTGCTGTTGGTCTTCGGGGCCGCGTACGGCGGGATGAACGTGGCGATGAACAGCGCGGCGGTCGATCTGGTGGCCGCGCTGCGGCGCCCGGTGATGCCGAGCTTCCACGCCGCGTTCAGCCTGGGCGGAATGGTCGGCGCCGGGCTCGGCGCACTGGTCGCGGGCGGCCTCTCCCCCGCCGCACACCTCTTCGCCCTCACCGGGGTCGGACTCCTCGTCACCGCGACGACCGGACCGGTGCTGCTGCGCCACCCCGCACCGAGATCCGCACCGGCCACCGACGGGGCGCGAAAGCCGCGACGACCGGACGGGCGCGCCCGCCGCCTGGTGCTCCTCTTCGGGGTGATCGCGCTGTGCACCGCGTACGGCGAAGGCGCGCTGGCCGACTGGGGCGCCCTCCATCTGGAACAGGATCTGGATGCCCACCCGGGCATCGCCGCCGCCGGGTACTCCCTGTTCGCGCTGGCCATGACGGCCGGCCGGCTCAGCGGCACAGCACTGCTCGAACGGCTCGGCCAGACCCGGACCCTGGTCGTGGGCGGTGCCACGGCCGCCGCCGGAATGCTGCTCGCCTCACTGGCCCCGACCGTCTGGCCGGCGCTCGTCGGTTTCGCCGTCACGGGCCTCGGTCTGGCCAATATCTTTCCCGTCGCGGTCGGCCGGGCCGGCGAGCTGGCCGGTCCGGGTGGAGTGGCCGCCGCCTCGACGCTCGGCTACGGAGGAATGCTGCTCGGACCGCCCGCGATCGGCTTCCTGGCCGACTGGGCCTCCCTCCCGGCGGCCCTCACCACGGTGGCGCTGCTGGCCACCGCGGCGGCCGCGCTGGGGTACGGAGCACGCAACGCCGCACACGCCTGAGAGGCCGGCCGCACCGCGCGGGACGGCCGGAACCACCCCTCTGGGGGGGGCCGGACCACTGGCACAATCGACGCCATGGAGATCACGGACCACATCGAGTCCCTGGCCGACGAAGGACGGATGCTGGCAACCGCCGCGCAGGAGGCGGGCACGGGGGCACAGGTGCCCACCTGTCCGGGCTGGCAGGTGCGTGATCTGCTCCGGCACATGGGCATGGTGCATCGCTGGGCGACCGCTCTCGTCGTCGAGGGACACACCTCCTACCGACCCGACGGCGGGCAACCCGATCTGGACGGGCCCGAGTTGCTCGGCTGGTTCCGTGAGGGCCACGGCCTCCTGGTCGACGCGCTGCGGGCCGCGCCCGCCGGACTGGAGTGCTGGACCTTCATGCCCGCACCGTCGCCACTGGCCTTCTGGGCGCGGCGGCAGTCGCACGAGACCACCGTTCACCGGGTGGACGCGGAATCGGCGCGCGGCGGACGGCTGTCGCCGGTGACGGCCGATCACGCGGTGGACGGGATCGACGAGTTGCTGCGCGGATTCCATGCACGCGCGAGGAGCAGGGTGCGCACCCGCACGCCTCGCACCCTGCGGGTGCGGGCCACCGACGCGGGCACCACGTGGACCGTGCGACTCTCACCGGAACCGCCGCAGACCGTACGCCACGAAGCGGCTCCCGAAGGAGGCCCGGCGGACTGCGAGTTGAGCGCGACGGCCGGTGAGCTCTATCTGACACTCTGGAACCGACTGCCGCTCACCGCGGTCACCGTGACGGGCGACCGCGAACCGGCCCGGATCTGGCGCGAGAACTCCGGGGTGACCTGGTCCTGAGAACGGGGCAGGGCGGGCGGTGGTCCGGCAGCCCCGGTCCAGCAGAGGCCCGCGGCGAGGCGGTCAACCCGCCGCACCGCCCAGCATCCGGGCGAGCACCGATCTCTGCAGCGGCTTGACCTCCGCGTGCCGCGCCCGGCCCTTCGCCGTCAGTTCGACCCTGACCCCGCGCCGGTCCTCACTGCACATCCCCCGGCACACGAGGTCGTCCTTTTCCAGCCGTGCGATCAGGCGGGACAGCGCGCTCTGGCTGAGATGGACCCGGGAAGCCAGATCCTGCACACGATAGGTGGGGCCGCCGTCCTCCGCCGCGCCCTCCGCGAGGACGTCGAGCACCTCGAAATCGCTGGCACCGAGGCCGTGCCGGTGCAGCTCGCGGTCGAGCTCACAGAGCGTCCTGGCGTGCAGGGCGAGGATGTCCCGCCACTCGTCGACGAGCATCCGCTCCGACTTGTTCGCTGCCATGACCGCACGGTAGCAGAGATGCGGCCGTTTGTTGCACTGGAATTAAATGCACTTGCATTCAATGCATGTGCATGTACTGTGCTGCTCATGACCTCTCCGCTCAACGTCCCCGATTCCCATGAGCGTTGGAGCCCCCGCCTGTGGGGCACCCTGCTCGTGCTCTGTGCCGCGATGTTCCTGGACGCTCTCGACGTCTCCATGGTCGGCGTCGCACTGCCGTCCATCGCGGACGATCTCGGGCTGACCACCTCGACCCTGCAGTGGATCGTCAGCGGCTACATCCTCGGATACGGCGGCCTGCTGCTCCTCGGCGGCCGCGCGGCCGATCTGCTGGGCAGGCGCCGGGTCTTCCTGATCGCACTCGGCGTCTTCGCGCTCGCCTCACTGCTCGGCGGATTCGTCGACTCCGGACCGCTGCTGATCGCCAGCCGCTTCATCAAGGGGCTGAGCGCCGCCTTCACCGCACCGGCCGGGCTCTCCATCATCACCACGACGTTCAAGGAGGGCCCACAGCGCAACCGGGCCCTCTCCATCTACACCACCTGCGCGGCCACCGGCTTCTCCATGGGCCTGGTCCTCTCGGGCCTCCTCACCCAGCTGTCCTGGCGGTGGACGATGCTGCTGCCCGCTCCCATCGCGCTGATCGCCCTGCTGGCCGGCCTGAAGCTGATCCCGCACAGCGAACGCGAGGACACCCACCGCGGCTACGACCTGCCGGGCGCCGTCACCGGCACGGCCTCCATGCTGCTGCTGGTGTTCACCGTCGTGCAGGCCCCGGAGGCGGGCTGGGCCTCCGCCCGCACACTCCTGTCGTTCCTCGCCGTCGCCGCACTGCTCACCGTCTTCGTCACCATCGAGCGGCGCACCGCGAACCCGCTGATCCGGCTCGGGGTGCTGCGCTCCGGCAGCCAGGTCAGGGCGCAGTTGGGGGCCGCCGCGTTCTTCGGCAGTTACGTGGGCTTCCAGTTCCTGGTCACCCAGTACATGCAGTCGCTGCTCGGCTGGTCCGCACTGCAGACCGCACTGGCCTTCCTGCCCGCGGGCGTGCTGGTCGCCCTCTCCTCGACGAAGATCGGCGACGTGGTGGACCGGTTCGGCACCCCGCGTGTCATCGCGACCGGCTTCACTTCCCTCGTCATCGGCTACGCGCTGTTCCTGCGCATCACGCTCACCCCGTCGTACGCGGCGGTGATCCTGCCCTCCATGCTGCTGCTCGGCGCGGCGTGCGCGCTGACCTTCCCCTCGCTCAACATCCAAGCGACCAACGGGGTGGACGACGACGAACAGGGCATGGTCTCGGGTCTGCTGAACACCTCGATCCAGGTGGGCGGGGCGATCTTCCTCGCGATCGTGACCGCGGTGATCACGGCGCACGGCAGCGGAGACGGATCCCGCCAGGCGGTCCTGGACAGCTACCGGCCCGGTCTGGTCGTGGTGACCGCGGTCGCGCTGGCCGGGCTGCTGATCACCCTGACCGGGCTGCGGCGCAGCCGGCCCGTGCAGCGCACCGTGCTGGTCGCCTCGTCCGAAATGGACCGGGCCGCCGCGGTCGAGGCGGCAGCGGCCCGCAAGGTGTCCGTGCGGGACTGACCGCCCCATGAGGGGGAACGTGCGGTGGCCGACGGGGCGTCGTCCTGTCGGCCGCCGCGCATCCGGCGCTGCGCGGCGGGAGGCGTCAGCCCAGCCAGCCGGGGCGCACGAGCCCCGACTCGTAGGCGAGCACGACGAGTTGGGCCCGGTCGCGGGCGCCGAGCTTCACCATCGTCCGGCTGACGTGGGTCTTGGCGGTGAGCGGACTGACGACGAGCCGTCTGGCGATCTCCTCGTTGGAGAGTCCGATGCCGACGAGCGCCATCACCTCCCTTTCCCGTTCGGTGAGTTCGCTCAGCCCCATCGCCGCCGCGGGCTCCTTGGAACGGGCCGCGAACTCGGCGATCAGACGACGGGTGACCCCCGGCGAGAGCAGGGCGTCACCCACGACCACGGCGCGTACCGCCCGCAGCAACTCGTCCGGTTCGGTGTCCTTGACCAGAAAGCCGGAGGCACCGGAGCGGATCGCCTCGAAGACGTACTCGTCGAGCTCGAAGGTGGTGAGCATGACCACCTTGACGTCGCTCAGTTCGGCGGCCCCGGTGATGGCGCGGGTCGCGGCGAGGCCATCGAGACGCGGCATCCGGATGTCCATCAGCACGGTGTCCGGCCGCAATTCGCGTACCAGGCGTACGGCCTCCTCACCGTCGGCCGCCTCCCCCGCCACCTCGATGTCGGGCTGGGCGTCCAGCAGGGCCCGGAAACCGGCCCGGACCAGCAACTGGTCGTCGGCGAGCAGTACGCGGATCACGTCGTCTCCTCCTTGCGCGCCGCCGCGCCAGGTGTGTCGGAAGGCAGCGGAAGCTCGGCCCGCACCCGGAAGCCGCCGTCGGTCCGGGGCCCCGCCTCGATCGTGCCACCCAGCGCGGCGGCCCGCTCCCGCATGCCCACCAGCCCATTGCCGCTGCCTCCGGCATCGTTGCCGGTGGCGGGTCCCCCGTCGTCGATCCGGAGCCGGATCCGGCCGGGCTCATAGCCGATCCGGACCTGCGCGGTGCGCGATCCGGAGTGCCGGACCACATTCGTCAGCGCCTCCTGCACGATCCGGAAGGCGGCGAGATCCGCCCCGGGCGGGACGGCGCCGCGCACCCCTTCGGTCTCGACGGCGACGGTCAGTCCGGTGCTCGCCGCCTGTTCGACGAGCTCGGGAAGCCGGTCCAGTCCGGGGGCCGGAGTCCTGGGGGCGTCTCCGGGGGTACGCAGGGTGTCCAGGACCTGGCGGACCTCGCCCAGCGCCTCCTTGCTGGCGGCCTTGATGGTGGTGAGGGCGGTGCGGGCCTGCTCGGGATCGGAGTCCAGCAGTGCGAGTCCGACGCTCGACTGAACGTTGATCACGGAGATGCTGTGGGCCAGGACGTCATGGAGCTCACGGGCCATCCGCAGCCGCTCCTCGTCGGCCCGGCGCCGTTCCGCGGCCTCCCGCTCCGCCCGCCGGTCCGCCCACTGCTCACGGCGTACGCGGACGAACTCGGCGGCGGCGATGATGGCCACCACCCAGGCGGCGACACCCAGCTCCTGCCCCCAGGGAGGAACGTGGTCCTCGGAGGGCGGCAGCCAGCGGTAGAGCCAGTGGGCCACCAGGACATGCCCCAGCCACACCATTCCGACGGCCGACCAGGCGGCCCGTCGATGCCCGGCGACGACCGCGCTGAAGCAACCCACGGCGACGGCCAGGAAGACCGGTCCGTACGGATAGCCGGCCGCCAGGTAGACCATCGCGGCGGTCGAACTCCCGAAGACGGCCACCACGGGGTGGCGGTGGCGCAGCAGAAGCACGGCGACGGCCAGGAAGAGCAGCAGCCTCGCGAAGACGTCCAGCGGCGCCCGCTCGTCCATCTGTCCACGGGCCGCGACGGTCGAACCGATCATGACGACGGCGCCGAGCACGATCGTCGACGGCCAGGGCAGCCGGGAGGCGTACTCCCCCGGTGTCTCCGTCAGCCACCGCGGAGGCTCGCCGTGCAGCCGGTGTGGGCGTCGCTCTTCCATGTCCGCCACGCTAGACCGCGGGCCGGTGCGGGAGCGTCAGCCGGGCGTGGTGATCACTCGTACTCCCTGTGGAGTACGTCGTACGGGGCGGGCGGCGGGCGAGGAGTGCCATGTCCCGGGACGGTCCCGACCACACGACCCGGGTCCGCCCGGCGTAACCCGTCTCCGACCTCCTCGCGCACGGCTCACCGGACGGGCCCGCCGGCTGCGGCCGCGCACGAGGTCGTCCGCTGTTGCGCATGAGGTCGTCAGCCGCTTGGGTGGCCGAGCAGACCGACCGTGCGGGCCAGTTCGGTGACGGCTTCCCGGAAGAAGATCTCCCGGGCCTCCACCACTCGCCGGAACTGGCCGAAGAGCTCGAAGGAGATCAGCCCGAAGAGCTGCGACCAGGCGGCGATCAGCGGGGCGACCACCCCGGCAGGCAGATCGGGGGCGAAGTCGGCGACCATCCGCTCGGCCTCGGCGCGCAGCTCGTCGGTGAGCGGCGGCACGGCGAGACCGTCGGTACGAAACGCCTCGCCGACGACGGCGATCAGGACGAGGCCGACACGGGAGGCGGGACCGACGGTCGCCTGCGGCGCGTTGTAACCGGGCACCGGCGAGCCGTAGATCAGGGCGTACTCATGCGGGTGGGCGAGGGCCCAGTCGCGCACGGCGTGGGCGACCGCCGTCCAGCGCGCGAGGTGGGGGGCGGCGTCGGCACGGGTGGCCCGGTGGGCGGCCTCGGCGCTCTCGCCGACGGAATCGTAGGCATCGATGATCAGGGCCGTGAGCAGTTCGTCCCGGCTGGGGAAGTAGCGGTAGAGCGCGGAGGACGCCATACCGAGTTCCCGGGCGACCGCGCGCAGCGAGAGCTTCGCGGCGCCCTCGGCCGCGAGCTGCTTCCTCGCCTCCTCCTTGATGGCGGCGGTGATCTCGATACGGGCCCGTTCCCTGGCTCCTCGGACAGCACTCATGTTGCTCATTCTGCCATGGACAGAGAGCACCGACCGACAACGAGAGCACCGCTCTTGCTTTGGGGCACTCGTTCCGTGCACACTGATCTCAAGCGAGAGCACTGCTCTCAATATGCGAGGGAGTCACCATGTCTCAGCCGTACTACCTTCAGGGCAACACCTTCACCATCCGGATGAACAGCGTCATCGGCTGGCTCGCCCGGCACGGCGTCAGCCTGCTCGGCTCGGCCGAGCTGTCGGTGCGCGGCCGCAAGAGCGGACAACTGCAGCGCATCCCGGTGAACACCCACACCTACGACGGCGCGCAGTATCTGGTCTCCGCGCGGGGACACTCCCAGTGGGTGCGCAACATGCGGGTCGCCGGTGGCGGCGAGCTGAGGGTGGGCCGGAAGATCCGCGCCTTCACGGCCGTGGAGATCGCTGACGACGAGCAGAAGGTGCGGATCGTCCGCGCCTATCTGGAGCGGTGGGGCTGGGAGGTCAACCAGTACTTCCAGGGCATCACCGCGAAGTCCACGGACACCGAGCTCCTGGCCGCCTGCCCCGACCACCCCGTCTTCCGCATCACCGTCGAGGGCTGACCGTGCGGCCCGGCCCGATCCGAACGAGAGGCCCGGGGCGTATCGAGTCGTGATCCATGAGTGGTTCGGGTGAGGCCCTCGAGCCGGATCACCGAGGCGCGCGGTCGGAGTCCGGCGAGGTAGCCGTCCGGGGTCCTGCCGCAGCGGGTGGCGATGCCTCGCCAGGCCTCTGGTTCGTTGCTCAGCCGTTCGACGATGTTCCGTGCCGACTGGAAGGCCAGGTCGGCCAGTTGTTCCGCCCCCGGACCCCGGTTGATCGCACAGTCGCCGCACACCGGCACCCGATCAGGCAGGCACGCGCAGAAGGCCGAGGAGACGGCGAAGACGCCCGCTGCGGTCCGGATCGCTTCGAACGCGGGCCGGACTGCTGCCGCTGCGGAGTGCGCCACCCCCGACACCATGCCGTCGACCGGACCCCTCGTACACCCTTACGGAAGCAGAACCCATCCGGTTCGAGCACTGCGGGCAGACCGTGACCGTGACCCGCGGCGGCGCGGAAAGCCGCCCCCGCGAGCAGCCCACCACTCTGCCGGAACCCTCGCCCGGAGCGCCGCCCCCAGCGCCCCCACTGACGGGCGTCGCCGAGTCCTCACGGTCAAGACATGCGCCGCAGCATGACGTGCCCAGACGGCTGACGCGTCGGGTTCACCGTTGACGAACCGATGGGACAGAAGACAGAAAAGTGGTCATATGCCATTCATGCCGAGAGTTGGTCTTCCTGAAGCCATCCGTGCCTGCCTCTTCGATATGGATGGGGTACTGACCAAGACTTCCGTCGTGCACGACGCGGCGTGGAAGGAAACCTTCGACGCCTTCCTGCGGCGCCGGGAGGGCCCGGGGTTCCGGCCGTTCGACGCGGTCGCCGACTACGACGAGTACGTCGACGGCCGTCCGCGCGCCGACGGTGTGAGGGCCTTCCTGGCCTCCCGCGGAATCGAACTGCCGGAAGGCTCGGACGACGACCCTCCGGAGCTGCATACGGTGCATGGCCTCGGCAATCGCAAGAACGCACTGCTGCTGGAGAAGCTCCGCACCGAGGGGGCCGAGGCGTACCCCGGTTCCGTCCGCTACGTCGAGGCCGTGCGAGCGGCCGGGCTGTCCACCGCTGTGGTCTCCTCCAGCGCCAACGCCCAGGACGTCCTGACGTCGGCCGGGATCCAGGCGCTCTTCGACGTACGGATCGACGGTGTCGTCGCCGCCGAGCGCAGGCTGCCCGGCAAACCGCACCCGGACACCTACCTCGGTGCGGCGCACGACCTGGGTGTCGAGCCCGGCGCGGCCGCGGTCTTCGAGGACGCGCTGGCCGGAATGGACGCCGGGCGGTCCGGCCGCTTCGGATACGTCGTCGGAATCGACCGGGCCGGTCAGGCCGACGCGCTGCGCGAGCACGGCGCCGACCTCGTCGTGCGCGACCTCGCCGAGCTGCTGGACAACTGCACGTGATCGCCCATTTCACCCACGTGGTCGAGCCGTGGTGTCCCAGCCGCCGGTGCAGGGCGCAATCCGCGGCATTGCCCCGGAGGCGCCGACAGTTCGGGTTCGCCCTCCTCGGGTACGACTTCGGCGATCACATGGAGATGCCCGACGCGGACCTTCTCGGCGGCGCAGTCGGGTCGCGGCACGGTGCGGTACCGGTTTCCGGCGTGCTCGGCCTGCCGGCCGCGCTGCGCATGAGCTGCGCGAGAACCTCTGATCACGGGACAGCCCTTGGCTGTGCCGTGAGGTCCTTCGTCGCGGTCGGCGACGTCATGTGCCCGGTCCGGGTCCCCATCACGCAGATGGGTGCAACGCGTCGGCCCGGTCCGGCGCTGTCGGCTCGGTCTCGAAGCGGCGCTCGAACTCGGCGAACCTGGCGGGCTGATGGCCGTACCAGTGCCGTCCTGGAAAGGTTCACCGGCTCGCGGCGTCCGGCACGGCACCGAGGCGCGTCGTCGCATCACCCGAGCGCGTCCGGCACGAGGGTGATCCTCCGCCTCACGACGCACCGCACCGGACGCCGCGATCCTCCCGGCAAACCTTTCCGGTCACAGCACTAGCGGTCCATCGCGGACAGGGCCCGCTGTGCCAGCGGATGCGTACGGACCAGTTCGGCCAGGGAAGTCGTTCCGCGGGTGACCCCGGCGAACGCGTTCCAGGCCGGACGGAACCCCGTCAGAACCGCGTGCAGAACCCCCGGACGGCGCTCGAACAGCTTGAGCATGCGCCGCCCGACACCCATCTCGACGCCCAGGCCCGCCTTGATGGCGAAGGCATAGTTCAGCGCCTGGCGCCGGGCGTCCACCGCATCGTGCGACTCCGCGATCCGGACCGCCCACTCACCGGCGAGCCGCCCCGAGCGCAACGCGAAGGAGATGCCTTCGCGGGTCCACGGCTCCAGCAACCCTGCCGCGTCGCCACACACCAGCACCCGCCCGCGCGACAGCGGTGAGTCGTCACTGCGGCAGCGCGTCAGATGCCCGGAGGAGATCTTCGGCTCGAAGCCGGCCAGACCGAGCCGGGCGATGAAGTCCTCCAAGTACCGCTTGGTCCCCGCTCCGTCGCCCCGCGCCGAGATCACACCGACGGTGAGGGTGTCACCCTTGGGGAACACCCAGCCGTAACTACCGGGCATGGGACCCCAGTCGATCAGCACCCGACCGGCCCAGTCCTCCGCCACGGTCTGCGGAACCGGGATCTCCGCCTCCAGGCCGAGGTCCACCTGGTCGAGTTTCACCCCGACATGGGCTCCTATCCGCCCTGCGCTGCCGTCCGCACCGACCACCGCGCGGGCCAGGACCGTCTCGCCCCCGGAGAGCACCACGGCGACCGTACGCCGGTCCGGCACCGCGGCACCGTGCTGCTCGACCCTCGTCACCGTCGCGCCGGTACGGAGTTCGGCGCCGGCCTTCTGGGCCTCCTCGACCAGCCCCGCGTCGAACTCGGGGCGGTTGATGAGCCCGAAGAGCATCCGCTTGGAGCGGCGGGTCCGCGCCAGCCTGCCGTTGAGCGAGAACGTGACCGCGTGGATCCGGTCCCGCAGGGGCAGTTCGAATCCGGGCGGCAACGAATCACGCGAAAAACCGATGATGCCGCCACCGCACGTCTTGTAGCGGGGCAGCTCCGCCTTCTCCAGAAGCAGTACCCGTCGGCCGGCCACCGCCGCCGCGTATGCCGCGGAGGCTCCGGCCGGTCCGCCGCCCACTACGACGACGTCCCACACGGACGACTCTTCGTGCTCATGCCCGGCGTCTGCGTTCTCGCTGCTCACGATGTGCTTCTGCTCCCGATCCCACCAGTGGCCCATGCTGCTCACGGCATCCTACGGCGCGCCCGGCCCGGCCCCCTCTGTGGGAGGATCGACCGTACGTTCATCCTCCATGCAACACCGCTCACTCGGTATGCATGTGCCCGGATTCGTACCCATAACGTCGCACCCACGAGGAGCGTGCCCATGACCGCCCGTCCGATCTCCGAGACCATTGCCTCACTGATGCCCCGTGCCAAGACGGAGCTGACCGAGCTGGTGGCCTTCCAGTCGGTGGCGGATCCCGCGCAGTTCCCGAGGAGCGAGTGCGAGGCGGCCGCCGACTGGGTCGGCGACGCGCTGCGCGCCGAGGACTTCCAGGACGTCGCCCTTCTCGACACCCCCGACGGGACCCGGTCGGTGTACGGCTTCCTGCCGGGCCCGGCGGGCGCCCCGACCGTGCTGCTCTACGCGCACTACGACGTGCAGCCGCCGCTGGACGAGTCCGCCTGGCTCTCCCCGCCGTTCGAGCTGACGGAGCGGGACGGCCGCTGGTTCGGCCGCGGCGCGGCGGACTGCAAGGGCGGCTTCATCATGCACCTCCTCGCCCTGCGCGCACTCAAGGCGCACGGCGGCGTCCCGGTCTCCGTCAAGGTGATCGCCGAGGGTTCCGAGGAGCAGGGCACCGGGGGCCTGGAGCAGTACGCCGAGGCGCACCCCGAGTTGCTGACCGCCGACACGATCGTCATCGGCGACACCGGCAACTTCCGGGTCGGGCTGCCGACGGTCACCGCGACGCTGCGCGGTATGACGATGCTGCGGGTCACGCTCGACACCCTCGAAGGGAACCTGCACTCCGGCCAGTTCGGCGGCGCCGCCCCGGACGCGCTGGCCGCGATGATCCAACTGCTGGCCTCGTTGCGCGCCGAGGACGGCACCACGACCGTCGACGGACTCGCCGCGGACGCCGACTGGGACGGACTGCAGTACCCGGAGGCCGACTTCCGCAAGGACGCGAAGGTTCTCGACGGTGTCGGGCTCATCGGAACGGGTACGGTCGCCGACCGGATCTGGGCCCGGCCCGCCGTCACGGTCATCGGCATCGACTGCCCGCCCGTGGTCGGCGCGACTCCCTCGCTCCAGGCGAGCGCGCGGGCCCAGATCAGCCTGCGGGTGCCGCCGGGCCAGGACGCCGCCGCGGCGACGGAGCTGCTGACCGCCCACCTGAAGGCGCACGCCCCCTGGGGGGCCAGGGTGTCGGTGGAACAGGTTGGCCAGGGCCAGCCGTTCCGCGCGGACACCTCCAGCCCGGCGTACACGTCGATGGCGCAGGCGATGGAGGCCGCGTACCCCGGCGAGAAGATGCAGACGTCCGGGATGGGCGGCTCGATCCCGCTCTGCAACACGCTCGCCGCCCTCTACCCGGAGGCCGAGATCCTGCTGATCGGCCTGAGCGAGCCGGAGGCGCAGATCCACGCGGTGAACGAGAGCGTGTCGCCCGAGGAACTGGAGCGTTTGTCGCTCGCCGAGGCCCTGTTCCTGCGGAACTACGCCGATTCCAAGCGAGCCTGATCACGCGTCACACCCGTCCGGCCTGGCGAACGTACGGCACACGGCCGGCCCGTGGGGTGCCGGGTCGGCCGTGCGACCGGATCTACGCTCTGGGCGAAGCTCGCCCAGAGCGTAGATCCGGTCGCCGAGCGGGCAGGGCCACGTACGTTCGACGTATGGATCTCGTCCAGGTGCTTCCTCAACTGCACATGTTCCGCTTCCCCATCGGCCAGGCGTATCTGTGGCGTGACGGCGCGGACCTGACTCTGATCGACGCGGGCGACGTCGATGCCGCGCCCGCGATCGAGGACGCGGTGCGCGGGCTCGGCCTGGACCCGGGCCGCATCGGCCGGATCGTCGTCACCCACGGCCATCGCGACCACTACGGCGCGGCCCAGGAGCTCGCCGACCGGCACGGCGCCGAGATCCTGGCCCATCGGCTGGACGCGCCGGTGGTCCGCGGCGAGGCGGAGATCGCCGACCCCGTCCTGCTGGACTGGGAACGTCCGCTGTACGAGCACGCGCTGACCGTTCCTCCGGCGCCGCCGACCCGCGTGGACCGCGAACTGGCCGACGGCGACGGGATCGCGTTCGGTTCGGGGGCCCGGGTGGTCCACGCCCCCGGTCACACCCCCGGCTCCATCGGGATCCATCTGCCGCACCACGGTGTGCTGTTCACCGGCGACTGCGTGGCCGCGGTCGGCCGGGTGATGCTGGGCGTCTTCAACATCGACCGGGCGCGGGCCGTGGCCTCGTTCCGGCGGCTGGCCGCGCTGGAACCGGCCACGGTCTGCTTCGGGCACGGCGATCCGCTCACCGTCGACGCCGCCGCGGTGCTGCGTGCGTCAGCCGACCGGAACTCCGGCCTCCAGGTTGAGCACGGTTGACCGCTCCCGGGCGCGCAGCGCCCAGCGCAGCCGCTCGTATCGGGTGGGGGGCAGCATGGTGGCCGCCTCCGACTCGGTGACGAAGCGCCAGCCGCGCAGTTCGGAACCGGGCAGCAGCAGCCGTTCGGCGTCGGCACGGGGCAGCGGGCCGCCGTCGAAGAGCATGCGCAGCCCCCCGTAGCCGGGGGGTTCGGGGGCCTCCCAGTCGACGACGAGAAGTTTCGGCACCCGGTCGAGACGGATGCCTATCTCCTCGGCCACTTCACGGATCCCGGCCTGCGCCGGTGCCTCGCCCGCCTCGACCACTCCGCCGGGGAACTCCCAGCCGGGCTTGTACGTCGGGTCGACGAGCAGGACCCGGTCGGCTTCGTCGAAGAGCAGTACGCCGGCCGCGACGGTCTCCGCGGTCGGCTCGGGGGTCTGCACGATCTCGCATGCGGCGGCGGTTCCGGTGCGGACCGCCTCGGCCATGTGCTCGGCCGTCTCACGCGGGGAGAGAGCGCTGGTGTCGATGATGTGGGCGTCCCGGGTGAGCCAGCCGAGCGCCGCCCGATAGGGCTCGATGTGTTCGTAGGCCCACTGCCGGATCCGTTCGCTGTGCTCCGGGTCGTCGGCGAACTCCACCCGGCCGGCGATCCGTTTACGCAGGATCGTTTCCTCAGGTGAGAGCAGGACATGGCGCACCGGAATGCGCCGGGAGGCGAGCCCCCCGAAGATCTCATCGCGATACTCCTGTCGCAGCAGCGTCATCGGTACCACCAGCACCCCGGACGTCTCGGCGAGCAGGGCCGCCGCGGTGTCCACCACCAGTCGCCGCCAGATCGGCAGGTCCTGGAAGTCCGTCACCTCGGCAAGTCGCTTCTGGGGCAGCAGGTACCGCAGCCCCA
Source organism: Streptomyces sp. NPDC101194 (assembly GCF_044767885.1). NCBI lineage: Bacteria > Bacillati > Actinomycetota > Actinomycetes > Kitasatosporales > Streptomycetaceae > Streptomyces > Streptomyces sp. NPDC101194. The sequence goes on along the minus strand of NZ_JBIWOS010000014.1, from coordinate 15,166 downwards.
TGCCGATCAGCTCGGGGTCGTAGAAGGTGCTGTTCGGGATCAGATCGACAAGCTCGCGCGCGGCGCTCGTCTTGCCCGCGCCGAACGCACCGTTGACCCAGACGATCATTCGTACTCCAAGAGTGGAAGGCCGCTGAACAGGGACGGAACAGCATTGCGCAGGCCATCTGGGAGCGGCATGGGAAAAGGAGGCGTCCACAATCCCGCACCCACTACTTCTCTCTCCCATACGCGCTGAAGGTACTCCCCGATTCTCTCCTCCATCGCGACCGTCACCTCGCTGTACACACCCTCCACACCCGGAAGCTCATGCCCCATTCGGGCCTCCAGGCCACGCGCGGAATGTCACGCGGCTCGTCCGGCTTCGCCTTGTGCCAGTGCCGCATCCGTTAGATGTCCTGCCCGGCCATCTCCGAGACCGCCGGCATCGCAGGCCGCGCCCACCGCGCATACCGCGGCCCGGAGTCCCGTTTCTCGGCCCCGTCCCGGATGAACCAGCGCCTTGTCCGGCGGGCCGAGATAGAGACCGACGACGTCGCGGACCTTGTCGATGAACAGCGGATCGGTTGACAGCTCGAACGTCTGCGAGCGGTGCGGTGCGAGAGCGAATGCCCGCCGGATCCGCGAGACCGTCGACTGCGACATCCCCGTCGCCGCCGCCATTGACCTGGTCGACCAGTGGGTCGCGTTCTTCGGTGTCTCCTCGAGCGTCTTGACGATCACCCGCCCGACATCGGCATCGGTGATCTTCCGCGGCACGCCTGGACGCGGGTCGTCACACAAGCCGTCCGGGCCCCGTTCGAGGAAACGGCGTCGCCAGGTGCGGACCGTGTCCGCAGCCGGCGAGACACCTCCATGATCGAGTGGCCCTCAGCGCACTCCAGCCGCCCAGCGAAACCCGCAGGTCAGACTGCAAAATCCTGCTGGTCGGCGCCGACGGACGCAACGTCACCAACGTCGTCACCGAACTCCCCGACGGCACCCCCGCCACCTTCCGCGGCGACATCGTGGCCGTCGCCTGCGGCACGGCGAACTCCGCCGCCCTGCTGCTGCGCTCCGCCAACGACCGTCACCCGCACGGCCTGGCCAACAGCTCCGACGTCGTCGGCCGCCACTACATGCGCCACAACAACCTGGCGTTGATGGCCGTCTCCCACGAGCCCAACAACACCCGCTTCCAGAAGACCCTCGCCGTCAATGACTGGTACCTCGGCGCGGACGACTTCGATCACCCGCTCGGCGGCATCCAGATGCTCGGCACGTCCGACGCCGACCAGATCCGCGGCGAAGCAGCCAGCTGGGCCGGCCTCGCCTCCCCCGGACATGCCCTTCGAGGCATTACCTGCTGCCGCACACCCTGTACCTGCACAAGGACATGCCCATCGGCGCCACCGCCCACCAGGCCGGCACCGTGCGCTTCGGCAACGATCCGCGCGCCTCAGCGCTCGACACCACCTGCAAGACCCACGACCCGGACAACCTCTACGTCGTGGACACCAGCTTCTTCCCGAGCATCGGCGCCGTGAACCCCTCCCTGACCGCCATCGCCAACGCCCTGCGCGTCGGCGACCACATCGCCGAACGCCTCGGTGCCTCCTCCCCCGTCTGACCGCCACGCCGCGCCCACGCGGGCCGGTCCACGACTACGTCGGCGGTGTCCCGGTCAGTGGTGGAAGCCGGAGCGGGGCTCGGCCGGCAGCGGCTGGGCGAATCGGTCGAGGTAGTGCACGCTCTCCTCAATATCCTTGAGCAGGGAACGAGCCAGGTCCACGCTCAGCCCGTTGCGCACCACGATCCGCTGCACGGTCATGTCGGCCAGGCTGTCAGGCATTGGATAGGCAGGGACCAGCCAGCCCTTCTGGCGCAGCCGGTCCGACAGGTCGTACAGCGTCCAGTTCTTGGTGTACCCGGAGGCGTGCCGCCAGGCGAACACAGGGATGTCGGACGCGTCGTTCCACAGTTCGAACGCGTCCATCGCGCCGATGCGCTCGGCCAGGAACTTGGCCACGTCCTGTGAGGCCTGCTGTACCTCGCGGTAGCCTTCGCGACCGAGCCGGAGAAATTGGTAGTACTGCAAGAGGACCTGGGCTCCGGGACGGGAGAAGTTAAGGGCGAAGGTTGGCATGTCACCGCCCAAGTAGCTGACCTTGAAAACCAGGCTGTCGGGCAGCAGGTCCCGGCTGCGCCACACCACCCAGCCCATGCCGGGGTAGACCAGTCCGTACTTGTGGCCGGAAGTGTTGATAGAGGCGACCCGCGGTACCCGGAAGTCCCAGGCCAGGTCCGGCTGGAGGAACGGAGCGACCATCGCCCCAGAGGCGCCGTCGACGTGGATGGGGATGTCCAGTCCGGTGTCACGCTGGATCTCGTCGAGTGCGGCGTTGAGCTGCGCGACGGGCTCGTACATGCCGGTGTAAGTGACTCCGAGAATGGAGACCACGCCGATGGTGTTCTCGTCGACGTACTCCCGAAGTTTGAATCCGTCGAGGGTCTTGTGTTGCTCACTGATGGGCACGAAGCGCGGTTCGACGTCCCAGTAGTTGCAGAACTTCTCCCACACCACCTGCACCGCCGAACTCATCACAAGGTTCGGACCGTCTGCGGACTTGCCCTGGGCACGACGCGCTTCCTGCCAGCGCCGCTTGAGCGCGAGCCCGCCGAGCATGCACGCCTCGGAGGAGCCGACGGTAGAACATCCGATGCTCGCGGCCGGGTCCGGCGCGTGCCACAGATCCGCGATGATTTTCCAGCAGCGCTCCTCGATGGCTGCGGTACTCGGGTACTCGTCCTTGTCGATCATGTTCTTGTCGAAGGTCTCGGTATACAGACGCCTGGCCTCGTCGTCCATCCAGGTGCCGACGAAGGTCGCCAGGTTCAACCGCGCGTTGCCGTCAAGCATCGCCTCGTCGTGGACGAGCTGGTACGCGGTCTCCGGCAGCATCGGCTGCTCGCCGAGCTGGAGCCGCGGACGGCGTCGAGCCTCGCCGGGACGCGCGAACAGCGGGTTGACCACCAGGTCCTCAACGGACCCGTCCACGGAGTGCCGATCCGACATACTCTCCACCTCGATATGCCTGACGCGACAGCTGGTGTGCGCAGCCGCGCGATTCGCGGATGACGCGGGCTACCCGGCCAGGGGCAACCGTGCAGACCTACCCGCCGATCGTGCAGCAGCCCCGGTCTGTCCGGCCCAGTCGGGCGTCTTTCCCCTTTGCGCCTTCGGGCGCTCCGGCGAGCGCTCTCACAGCACATTAAGGGCATTCGGCACTCTTTCGCCTCTCGGGGTGAGACCGGCGAAGGCCTCGCGACCAGGGGAGCACTGAGCGGGATCAAAGACTGAGACACACCCCGTCGCTCACCTCATTCGCCTGCCCCCTGGGGCCTCTCGCGCCTCCGGCGGCGGAGGAAGGACCAAAGGACATGCCCGCTCAGCACCAAAACCCAGACGGGGAAGACGAGTTCGGACCAGGCGACGGTACTGACGAGGAACATCAGGACCAGCCCGGCGAGCACGCCGAACCAGGTGAGCCAGCGGGGGAAGGTACCGGTGCGGTGGCCCATCGTGGTGGCGCAGAAGATGAAGACCGCCGCCATGCGCATCGCGTAGTTCGCCAGCAGGGTGAGCGCCAGGTGGCGTCCGAGCTCCCACGACCCCACCTGCCCGGTGAGGCGGAGCGTGCCGGCGATTGCGATGAGGCCGTCGACCCAGGCGGTGAGGACGAACAGCATCGCGATGAACAACAGCCCGCTGCCCATAAAGAGTGTGCCGAAGAACCTGTCCGCCTGCCCGTGCTCCACGTGATCCCGTACCGCACCCATGAACCACAGGAAGAAGACCCCCGCGAAGGGCACTAGGCCGGCGGCGGTGCGCAGCGCAGCACGGTTGGCGGGGTTGGCGAGCCATGCGGCCGCACCGACCGGGTGGCCGGGGATGGCGATGCGGACCAGGACCAGGGCCGCGCTCAGCAGCAACGCGAACAGGATCCCTGCGACAGCCGCAGCGCGCGGTGTCTGCAGCACCCGTGCCGGTTCCTCGTTCACCGTCCGCATACCGCCTCCCGACGTGCTCGGTCGCACTGACGGTCGCGGGCGTCGTCCAAGGTAGTGGCGGCCGCGATCAGCGACAGGTGAGTGAACACCTGCGGGAAGTTGCCCAACTGGGCGGGTCGAACCGGGGAGCCGCGAACCAGTCGACAAGTCCCTGCCCGGAGATCAGGGCAGCAGTCTGCAGGTCCCCGACAAAACCGTGTTCGGCGATGGGGGGATACCGATCCATGATCATCCTGCCTCACAGAGACCGATGCTTTCACTGTCACCCCGACCCGCCGAGGGCGCGAGAGGAGAAGCGGATGGTGCGCCATGGTCAAGAGGTGCCCCTTGTTGCCGACGGGCCCATCCCGGCCTCCGTCCCCCCGTAATCCCGTCAGCCAGGCGCACCGGGTTCACTCCTCCAGCCCAACACACCCCGCCCCGCTCGGCAGCGGCAACCCATACGGGATCGACACCGGCGAGGCACCAGTTGGGAATCGCTCATGGACGACATGGTCGGACTCCGTAGCGACGACCGCAGAGGCCTGATGAGACGACGACTCGTGCGTATGGATGCTGGTTGCACGGACCCCGCCCCTGGCGCAGTGGCTGTGCGCGCGTCCGATTCCTCCCTCATCCTGGAAAGGAGGGGGAGGAACGGAGGGAGTGGAGGGATGCGGATCGTTGTGGATCTCACGCGCTGCCAGGGCTATGCGCAGTGCGTGTTCCTCGCACCGGAGGTGTTCGAGCTTCTCGGTGAAGAGGGGTTGCTGTACGCCCCGGCCGTCCCGGACGACCAGGGCGAGTGCGTGCGCCAGGCCGCGGCAGCGTGCCCGGTCCAAGCTATCGGCCGTTGACGAAGCGGAGCATCGCGCGGTCGTCGTTGCGGGAGTTGTATACCCAGTCCGCGCCGCGGGCCCTGGAACTGAGCGTCTGGTAGGAGGTCGTGACGTCCTGGTACGCAGCGTCGGGCATGCCGATGGTCCAGTCGGGCTGAGTCCGGTAGAAGCAGACCCTTGGGTGGTCACACCCGCTTATAACTGTCGGCCGAGGCGCTGGGCGCCACGGTAAGCGCGGTGCCAGCGAAAGTGGCGACGGACATGGCCACAGCGGCAATTCGTTTGATGGCTGCCATGGCCAAAGAGTCTGTCGGTAGATCCTTCTTCTGCAGGTGATATCCGGCCGATTCGTGCAACATCCATTGGGCCCCCGCGAACGGCTCGATCATCTCCGCCGCGAAGTCCAGACGATCACGGTTCCCCCTCTTCCGTAGCCCCCTGTGGCTTGCCCGCAACACCCTGCCGAAAACCCGGCTGTCGCGATGCTGCTCCCGAAAGGGACCCTCGGGTGTCCTTCGACGGCGTCCCGCACGGTCCGCGGTCGGCCTCCCCAGCAGGAACCCCGTCCTGGGCCGGCGGTGTCCCTCCCTACGAGTCCGGCTGTCGGCGGACCGGGACCGCCGACGGCCGGACTACCCCTTGCTCGAACCCAGCGTGAGGCCCGCGATGAAGTGGCGCTGAAGCAGCAGGAAGACCACGAGCGTCGGCAGGGCGACGATCACCGAGCCCGCGGCGAGCAGGTTGTAGTCGGTGAAGAACTGGCCGCGGAGATTGTTGAGCGCCGAGGTGATGGGGAGCTTGTCGCCGTCGGACATGAAGACCAGGGCCCACAGGAAGTCGTTGTACATCCAGGTGAACTGGAGGGTGCCGAGAGCGGCCAGGGCCGGGCGGCACAGCGGCAGGGTGATCCGCCAGTACCGGGTCCAGACGCCCGCGCCGTCGACGACCGCGGCCTCCAGGATCTCCCGTGGCAGGGTGCGCATGAAGTTGGCCAGCACGAAGACGCAGAAGCCGATCTGGAAACCGACCTGGACGGTGACGACGGCCCAGTACGAATCGAACATCGTCATCGAGTCGGACATCCAGTAGGGCAACGGGATGCGGTTGAACACGACGTAGAGGGGTGTGACGATCACCTGCTGCGGCAGCAGGTTCCCGGCGGTGAAGAGCATGAGCAGGACGAGCCCGCCGCGCACCTTCAGGCGAGCCAGCGCGAAGGCCACGAAGGAGGCGAGGAAGAGGGTGACGAGTACTCCCGGGATCGCGATGATCATGGTGTTGACGAAGTACTTCGTCATCCCGGAGTCGGAGAACGCCTGGCGGTAGTAGTCCAGGGAGAGATGACGCGGCAGCGAGAAGTAGCCGTGCGCCGAGGTCTCGTCGTACGGCCGCAGCGAGGCGTACACCGCGAGCAGCAACGGGGCGAGGAAGGCGAGGGAGACCGCCATCAGGAAGGCGTGGACACCGATCCTGCCGGGGCGGACACGGCGCCGGACGGCCGGGGCCCGTGACGCCGGCGGGGCGCCGGGGCGCGCGGGGGCGGTGTGTACGGTCAACGGTTCTTCTCCCCTCGGAGTTCCTGGACCAGGTACGTCGCGACGAATCCCAGGGAGACAACCAGCAGGACGACGGCGATGGCGGAGCCGAAACCGATACGGCTGGCCTCACCGATGATGTTGTCGGTGACGAGCACGGAGAGAAGTTCGAGTCCGTTGCGGCCGTGGTTCACGGCGTACACGATGTCGAAGGCGCGCAGGGACTCGATGACCGTGATGACGCCGACGATGACATTGACCGGCCGCAGCGTGGGGAAGACGACGCGGAAGAAGGTCTGGGCCTCGCCCGCCCCGTCGATCGCCGCGGCCTCCTTCAGCGAGGGGTCGACGGCCTTGAGTCCGGCAAGGTAGAGGATCATCACATAGCCGGTGTGCCGCCAGGCCGCGGCCAGCAGGACCATCCAGATATTGAGGTCCGGATCGCCGAGCCAGTCGGTCGGCGACCTCGTGTCCCCGATGACCGCGTTGAGGGCACCCTGATCACGGGAGAAGACCAACTGGGCGATGAAACCGACCACGGCGAGGGACAGCACGACGGGCATGTAGAGGGTCGACTGGTAGAAACGACTGAAACGCACGCCCCTGTCGATGAGTACGGCGAGCAGCAGTCCGAACGGCGCGGCCACCAGACCGAGGAAGCCGAGCCAGAGCAGATTGTGCCGGGCGGCGGGCCAGAACTGCGGGTAGTTGGTGAAGAGGTTCGCGTAGTTCCGGGTACCGACCCACTTGATCTCACCGATGCCGTCCCAGCTGGTGAAGGAGAGCACGACGGAGGCGAGGGTCGGCCCCCACACGACGGCGATGTCGAGCAGGACGGGTATGCCGAGCAGCACACCGAGTACGACGAGGTCGCGGTTGGTGAACCGCCGCGTCACCCGCCGTCCGGTGCGCCGCGCCGAGATGAACGACACGGTCGGTACTCCAGGTTCGGTCGGATTCCATCGGGGACGTCCTCGGTCAGTCGGCTGCGAAGATGGTCTTCTTCTGTCGCTCGATGTCGTTGACCAGACCGTCCACGTCGTTCGGGTTGCTGATGAACCTCTGGATCGCCGGGATCATGACCGTGGAGGAGAAGTCCGGCCGGGTGTCCCGGTCCAGGAACTGGGAGATCTGCTTCGCCCCGGAGACCAGTTCCACGGCCTTCTTCTGGAGCGGTGAGTACGTGGAGATGTCCGCCTGGTCACTGACCGCGATGTTGTTCGGGTCGCTCTTCAGGTAGATGTCCTCGGCCTTCCCGGTGGCCAGCCACTTGACCAGGTCCTTGGCGCTCTCCAGGGACTTCTTGTTCTTCAGGTTCTTCGACTTCTTCGCCAGCAGGAATCCGTCGATGGGTGCCTCGACCGCGTCCTGCCCGTGTTCCGGGTCGATGACGGGGAAGGGGAAGAAGTCGATGTCGCCCTGTTCACCCTCGGGGAACTGAGCGCCGGGGTGCGGCAGGCCGAACACGGCCATGCCGGCCTCCTTCTTCTGGAGGCTGGTGGCGGCTTCCTGCCAGGTACGGCCGTTGGCCCCCTGCTGGCAGTACGGCAGGAGTCTGCGCCAGGTGTCGAAGACCTCCTTGACCCGCTTGTCGGTCCAGGCGACCTCGCCCGCCATCAGGCTCTTGTGGAACTCATAGCCGTTGGTCCGCATGTCGATGTAGTCGAAGGTGCCCATGGCGGGCCAGCCGTCCTTGTCACAGAAGGCGATGGGGTCGAGCTTGTCCTTCTTCATCTGTTTGGCGAGCGCCACGTACTCGTCGAGCGTCTTCGGGGCTTGATAGCCGCGGTCGGCGAACAGGCTCTTGCGGTGGAAGACGGCCCACGGATAGTAGTAGTAGGGCGTGAGGTACTGCTTGCCGTCCGCACCGGTGGACTGGGCTTTCAGCGCTTCCGAGAAGCCCTTGTAGTCCTGCCAGTTGTCACTGATGTCGTGCAGCAGACCCTTCTCGGCGAAGAACTGCATCCGGTATCCGGCGAACCACATGAAGACATCGTCCGGCTTGCCCTGCAGATACCGGTTGATGTTCTCCTGAAAGGTGTTGTGGTCGACGGTGTTGACCTTCACCTTCCGCCCGCCCGACTGTGCCTCGTACGCCGCGAAAGCGTCGGCGAAGGCCTTCTTCGGAATCGGGTCGGACGAATTCGAACCCAGAGTGATCGTCTTTCCGTCACCGCCGGGGCCGCTCCCGCAGGCGGTGAGCAGCGAGGGAAGAGCGACGGCACCCGCGCCCACTGCAGCACCACGCAACAGACTGCGTCGGGACATCCGATGTCCTGCGACGCTGCCCGGCACACCTGACCTGTCGTAATCAGACTGCGTCATGCCCAACTCCTCTGGGATGCAACCCAACACAACCGAACGTGCGCTTGGATCTCACCCCCAAGTGCTGGCGTCGTCAAGGGTTTTGACGAGATATCAGACAACCGCACCTTCGCCCTTCCAACAGACTTCAACACGCCCTAACGTAATCGCACGTATTGGCGTGCACATGCTGTCATCCGATCATGCACGAGTATGGAGGAACGTAACGATGCGTCATCTTCCAACCCGTACAACCCGAATCAGCCATCACAAAGTCATCGGAGCGCTGCTGGCCGGGCTGCTCTGCGCTGCGGGGGCCGCCGTTCCTGCCACCGCCGACTCGCCCGCACCCGCGCCCGCACCGGCCCCACAGGCCGACAACGGTCTCGCGCTCACGCCTCCGATGGGGTTCAACAATTGGAACTCGACGCACTGCCGCGCCGAGTTCAATGAATCGATGGTCAAGGGCATCGCCGACATCTTCGTCGAGAAGGGCCTCAAGGACGCCGGCTATCAGTACGTCAATCTCGACGACTGCTGGGCCAAGCCGCAGCGCAATGCGGACGGCGAACTGGAGGCCGATCCGCAGCGCTTTCCGAACGGCATCAAGGCCGTCGCCGACTATGTCCACTCCAAGGGCCTGAAAATCGGCATCTACACCAGCGCCGGCACCAAGACCTGCGACAGCGTGGGGCTTCCTGGCGCGCTCGGCCATGAGTACAGCGATGCACGGCAGTTCGCGGATTGGGGCATCGACTACCTCAAGTACGACAACTGCAACAATCAGGGAGTCGACGCGAGGAAGCGCTATACGACGATGCGTGACGCGCTGGCGGCGACCGGCCGCCCCATCGTCTACAGCATCTGCGAATGGGGCGAGAACAAGCCCTGGGAGTGGGCCGGTGAACTCGGCAACCTCTGGCGCACGACCGGCGACATCAATGACAGCTGGGGCAGCATGCTGTCGATCATGAAGCAGAACCTGCCCCTCGCCGCCGCCGCGGGCCCGGGCCACTGGAACGACCCCGACATGCTGGAGGTCGGCAACGGCGGCATGACGGACACGGAGTACCGCACCCACTTCTCCATGTGGTCCGTGATGGCGGCGCCGCTGCTCATCGGCTCCGACCTGCGCAAGGCGAGCCCGGAGACCTTCGAGATCCTCTCCAACCGCGAGGTCGTCGCGGTCGATCAGGACCCGCTGGGCAAGCAGGGCACCGTGCTCTCCTCCACCGCCGGACGCTGGGTCGTCACCAAGGAGATGCAGGACGGCAGCCGCGTGGTGGCGCTCTTCAACGAGACCGGCGGCGCGCAGCGCATCTCGACGACGGCCGAGGCCGTCGGGCTGCCGAGGGCGACCGCGTACACGATGCGCGATCTGTGGGAGCACACGACGTACAACACCGCGGGCAACGTCTCGGCGACCGTCCCGGCACACGGCACCGTGCTGCTGCGGATCACCGCCGACCGCAAGTGGGCCGCGCACCCACCCGCCGTGGAACTCGGTGTCGATGGGGACCCGTTGATCGAGGCCGGTCGCACCGCCGCGCTCACGACGACAGTGACGGATCTCGGCCGCACCGCCGCCACGGAGGTGTCCGCGGCGCTCACCGGCCCCTCGGGCTGGCGGGTGAGGGCGGTTTCGCCGACCGGCTCACCGGCCCTGCCCACCGGCCGGTCCCTGACCACCCGCTGGCAGCTGACGGCGCCCGCGGGCACGGCCTCCGGGACGTACGACCTGAAGCTCACCGCCCGATACAGCTCACCGAGCGGGACACCTGTGACGTCCACGGTCCCGCTCCGGGCGCACGTGGTGGTCGCGCCGCCGTCGGGTGTCAGCCACATGAGCGATCTGCCCATGCTCTCCGCCACCAACGGCTGGGGTCCGGTCGAGAGGGACACCAGCAATGGTGAGAGCAAGGCCGGCGACGGGAATCCGCTCACCATCGGCGGCGCGGTCTTCGCCAAGGGCCTCGGTGTGCACGCCGACAGCGTCGTCGAGTTCTACACCGGCGGAGCGTGCAGCGCCGTGACGGCGCAGGTCGGGGTCGACGACGAGAAGGGCACCCAGGGCACGGTGGCCTTCGAGGTGTGGGCCGACGGTGCGAAGGCGGCGTCGACCGGCGTGCTCACCAACGCGATGCCCGCGCAGCCGCTCTCGGCGGATGTGAGCGGTGCGCAGGTCGTACGTCTGGTGGTCACCGACGGCGGGGACGGCATCGATTCCGACCACGCGGACTGGGCCGATCTGCGGATCACCTGCTGACGACGGGGAGGTGACCGGCGGTGGGGGGGGCGGGGGGGGGGGCCCCCCCCCCCCCCCCGGGGGGGGGGGGGGGGGGCGCCCCCCCCCGCGGGGGGGGCCCCCGGGGGGGGGCCCCCCCCCCCCCACCCCCCGGGCGCC
>NZ_JBIWOS010000014.1:0-4045 GCF_044767885.1 Streptomyces sp. NPDC101194 | reverse complement strand
GGGGTGGGGGGTTGTGGGGGGGGGCGCGGGGGGGGGGGGGGGGGGGGGGGGGGGGGGGGGGGGGCGCCCCCCCCCCCCCCCCCCGCCGATCGGGTGTCGTCGGCGCGTCCGGCGCACCTCGTCGGCGTGTCCGACGTACGAGGGCCTCCCGCCCGGATCACGCCGGGCTCGCGTGCCCCGGCACCGGACCCCGCTCGCTGATGCGGCCCGATCCGGACGGAAGCCCCTCGACCGCCACCGCTCCGCCCCCGCCCCCGCGGATCGCGGCGGCCGCCGCGCCCACCAGTCCCGCATCGGTCCCCATCACCGCCGGGGCCACCGTGAGCTGCCGGACGAAGGAGAGCGTCGCGTACCGGCTCAAGGCATGGCGCAGTGGAGCGAAGAGGATGTCGCCCGCTCCGGCCACTCCCCCGCCGATCACCGCGATGTCGATCTCGACGAGCGTGGCGGTGGCGGCGATACCGGCGGCCAGCGCCTGCGCGGCGCGCTCGAACGAGGCAAGGGCGATCCGGTCCCCGGCGCGCGCGGCGGCGGCCACGGCAGCGGCCGAGGCGTCGCCTTCCGGTCCGGGCCGCCAGCCGGCCTCCAGCGCCCGGCGCGCGATGTTCGGTCCACTGGCGATGCGCTCGACGCAGCCGCGCGAACCGCACGGGCACGGATCGCCGTCCAGATCCACGCTGACGTGACCGATGTGCCCTGCGTTGCCCGTGGGACCGGGGTGCAGCCTTCCTCCGAGGACGAGGCCGCCGCCGACACCGGTCGACACGACCATGCACAGCGCGTTGTCATAGCCTCGGGCCGCGCCCAGCCAGTGTTCGGCCGCCGTCATCGCGACCCCGTCGCCGACCAGTTCGACCGGCAGACCGCCGACCGCCTCGCCGACCCGCTCCACCAGCGGGAAATCACGCCAGCCGGGAACGTTGACGGGGCTCACCGTGCCGGCCGAGGCGTCCACCGGGCCCGCGCTGCCGATCCCGACGGCCCTCGCCCGTCCCCACAGCGGTGATCCGGACAGCTCTGCCAGCACCTCCGCCACGGCCTCCATCACCGTCTCGGCGCTCTCCCGGGCGGGCGTCGGCCGCTGCGCCCGGACGAGGAGCGCGCCGCCGCCGTCCACCAGCGCGGCGGCGATCTTGGTGCCGCCGATGTCCAGCGCGGCGACGAGGTCGGTAAGCATCGGTGCGGCTCCGTGAGTAGGTGGCGGGGACCTGCGGCTTCGGTAAACAGTCTCCCCAGTCTCCATTCAGCTGACAACGTTGTCCAGGGCCTATGCTCGACGGCACAGCCCCCGGCCTCTCCGCGGCACCGCCCGCAAGACCGCCGGACCGCCCGCCGACGACAGGACAGCGCACCGTGGCCGAGACCGCCCGTCACTCCGAGACCCGTTACGGCAACCGGCCGACCATGAAGGATGTGGCCGCCCGTGCCGGAGTGGGCCTCAAGACGGTCTCTCGTGTGGTCAACAGCGAGCCCGGGGTCACGCCCGACACCGAACGCCGGGTCCAGGAAGCCATCGAGGCACTCGGCTTCCGCCGGAACGACAGCGCACGGGTCCTGCGCAAGGGCCGCACCGCCTCGATCGGCCTGGTCCTGGAGGACCTCGCCGACCCCTTCTACGGGCCCCTGAGCCGCGCGGTCGAGGAGGTCGCCCGTGCGCACGGCGCGCTGCTCATCAACGGGTCGAGCGCCGAGGACCCGGAGCGTGAGCAGGAGTTGGTGCTCGCCCTGTGCGCGCGCCGGGTGGACGGGCTCATCGTGATTCCGGCGGGCGACGACCACCGGTATCTGGAACCGGAGATAAGGGCCGGCATCGCCACCGTCTTCGTGGACCGGCCGGCCGGTCGGATCGACGCCGACGTGGTCCTCTCCGACAGCTTCGGCGGCGCCCGCGAGGGCGTCGCCCATCTGATCGCGCACGGCCATCGCCGGATCGGCTTCATCGGCGACCAGGCCCGCATCCAGACCGCGACCGAGCGGCTGCGCGGCTATCAGGCGGCCATGGCGGACGCCGGGACGGCGGTCGAGGATTCCTGGGTCTCCCTCGGCTCGACCGACCCCGGCCGGGTCCGCGCCGCCGTCGAGGAGATGCTCTCCGGTCCCGAACCCGTCACCGCGCTCTTCGCGGGCAACAACCGGGTCACGGTGACGGCGGTGCGTGTCCTCGCCGAGCAGGAACGCCGGATCGCCCTGGTCGGCTTCGACGACATCGAACTGGCCGACCTGCTCGGCATCACCGTCATCTCGCAGGACGCCGCCGCGGTCGGCCGCACCGCCGCCGAGCACCTCTTCCACCGCCTGGACGGCGCGGACCACGCCCCGGCGCGCGTCGAGATCCCCACCACGCTCATCCCCCGCGGCTCGGGCGAACTGCCGCCCGCCTGACCGCCGGGCACCGCCGCCGAGCGACCGGTCCGGCAGGGGCGGGACCCTCGCGTCGGACGGCCGTTCGGTCGGCTTTGCGGCCGGTGTGCGCTCCGCCGTTACGGCGCGGTCACCGTGAGCCCGCCCCGGCGCGGCGACGCGAACGCGTCCAGGTCCGCGCGCGTCAGCCCGGTCAGACGGGCGACCTCGGCGGTGTCCAGGGCGCCGCAGTCGATGCCGCGCAGGAGGTAACCGCTGAGCGCCTTGGCGGTGGCGGGTTCGTCCATGACGTCGCCACCGGCCTTGGCCACGTACGCCGCAAGGCGTGCGGCGGCCTGCTCCAGGCCCTCGCGGTAGAAGGTGTAGACGGCCGCATAGCGCGTGGGCAGGTGACCCGGGTGCATGTCCCAGCCCTGGTAGTAGGCGCGGGCCAGGGCGCGGCGGGTGAGGCCGTAGTGAAGCCGCCAGGCCTCGTGCACCTGGTGGGTGGGACCGACCGGAAGGACGTTGGTGGAGCCGTCGGACACCCGCACGCCGGTGCCTGCGGCGGCGACCTGCATGACGGCCTTGGCGTGGTCGGCTGCCGGGTGGTCGCTGGCCTGGTAGGCGGCGCTGACGCCGACGCAGGCGCTGTAGTCGAAGGTGCCGTAGTGCAGACCGGTGGCACGCCCCTGCGCTGCGTCGATCATGCGGGCGACGGCGGCGGTGCCGTCGGCGGCGAGGATGGACTGGCTGGTCTCGATCTGGATCTCGAAGCCGAGTCGGCCGGCCGGTAGGCCGTGCGCGCTCTCGAACGCTTCGAGAAGCCGGACGAAGGCGGTGACCTGCTCGGGGTACGTCACCTTGGGCAGGGTCAGGACCAGCCCGTCGGGCAGCCCGCCCGCCTGCATCAGACCGGTGAGGAAGACGTCCGTGGTGCGGATGCCGCGGTCGCGCACGGCCGCCTCCATGCACTTCATCCGGATGCCCATGTACGGGGCCGCCGTACCGTCCCGGTACGCCTCCGAGACGAGCCGGGCGGCGCGGGCCGCGTCCTCGTCCTCCTCGGCGTCGGGGCGGGGACCGTAACCGTCCTCGAAGTCGATGCGCAGGTCCTCGACGGGCTCGCGCTCCAGCTTGGCGCGCACCCGGTCGTGGACGGGCGCGGCGAGTTCGTCCGGGATGCCGAGGGCCGCGGCGAACGCGCCCGCGTCGGGGGCGTGCTCGTCGAGGGCCTGCAGCGCCTGGTCGCCCCACGAGCGAATGGTGCCGGAGGTGAACGTGTCGCCGGGGACGTAGACCGTGTGGACCGGCTGGCGCGTCCCCGGGTCCCCGGGATAGCGACGGGCGAGCTCGGCGTCGACCGCGGTGAGAGAGGCGCTGATCTCCTCGCTGACCGCACCGGCGAGGCTCCTTGCCACCTTCTCCTGCTGACCCATCTCCACACCCTCCACAGTCACGTTGTTTCCGCTTCCCGGAATCAACAATCCGTATAGTGAAGTTATAAGGCCGTCGGATCTGCGTCAATGGTGATCGAAAGCGGTCCGGGGCCGTGTGGTGAGTACACACCACACGGCCCCGGACCGTCGGGACGCTGTCGGGGACGGAGGGGTCAGCCCTTGCGGGACTCGACCTCGTCGGTGAGCTGGGGCACGACCTGGAAGAGGTCGCCGACGACGCCGTAGTCGACGAGGTCGAAGATCGG
>NZ_JBIWOS010000013.1:219503-261484 GCF_044767885.1 Streptomyces sp. NPDC101194 | reverse complement strand
ACTCCGCCTACTGAGCGGCGAACTCCGCACCCACCGCGCGAGCCGGGACCGGCACGGCAGCACCGACGCTGCCCGTGCCGGTCCTTCGGCATGCCCCGCAGACGACCGGACGCCCGGAGGCACGGGCCGTGTGGTCGAACCGGCCCGTCCACGTGGGGCATCCGGGACTTCGCGGGGCGGATGCGTTCAGGTGCGGGTCCGGTGTCCTGCCGCGGAGGGCCGTGCGCGATCACCACCCGGACGGGGTGCGGTGCGTCGGCCGTCGTCTCGGGGGACTATGGAAGCACCAGGGAGGCACGGGGAACCGTCCCGGCGCCGCAGCCGCAGCCTCGGGCCCGGCGCCGGTGGTGCGTCGCGCCGCCAGGTGGAAGGAGCGCCCGGGATGAGCGGAGCGGGAACCTTCGATGCCGGCAACGATGCGTCCGGCCCTCGGCTGGAGCGGCCCAGCGGTGTTCTGGACGCCCTCGGCGTCGCCGTGGTGGTGCTGGACGACGCCGGGCGGATCGTGTTGTGGGGCCCGCAGTCCGAGGAACTGTTCGGCTACGCCGCGCAAGAAGTGCTGGGCCGGAGGGCGGCGCCGCTGCTGGTCCATGAACGGTACAGGGACCTGGTGGTCGGCAAGTGCGAGCGGATGCTGGAGACCGGTCGCGGCTGGGCCGCCGTCTTCCCCGCACGGCACAAGGACGGCGGCACGCGGTTGGTGGAACTCCACGGCGCCCGGCTGGCGACCGAGCAGGGAGATCTTCACGCCCTGGGCGTCGCCACGGACGCCGCGAAGCTGCGTGAGGTGGAGCGGGACGTCGCTCTGTCCACGCAACTGATCGCCCAGTCACCGATCGGCCTGGAGGTTCTCGACACCGATCTGCGCTATGTGGCTGTCAATCCCGCGATGGAGCGGATGCACGGTATGTCCGCCGAGGACCACATCGGCCGGGGATTCCGCGAGGTCCTGCCCTCGGTCAGCGTCGACGCGTCCGAGGCGGCGGTCAGGGAAGTTCTGGAGACCGGACATCCACAGGTCGACAGATACACCATCGGCCGCACTCCGGCCGATCCCGACAACGACCGAGCCTGGTCCGTCTCCGTCTACCGGCTGGAGGGACCCGACGGTCAGGTACTGGGTGTCGCCACCTCAGTGGTGGAAGTCACCGATCGATACGGTGCGATCAAGGAGGCGGCCCAGGCCCGGCAGCGTCTGGCCCTGATCGCCGAGGGCTCGGCCCGCATCGGTACCACCTTGGACATGCGGCAGACAGCCCGCGAGCTGGCCGATGTCGTGGTGCCCGAGCTCGCCGATGTCGTGGTCGTGGACGTACTGGACTCCGCGCTGGACGATCGCCGGCCCCCGAATCCCGTCGGCGGCCCGGTGCTCCTGCGTACCCTCGCGGTGAAGGCCGCCGGCCTCAGCGAGGCGGCCCGCGCCGTCGGTACGGCCGACCAGCCGGTCAGCTACGGCGCCGACCGTCTGCCCACCCAATGCGTACGGACCGGGCACCCCGTCCTCGTGAGTCACGTGGAGGAGTGGGACCTGGCACGCATCGCCCGTGACGCCGGTGCCGCCGCCGCCCTGGCCAGTGTCGGTATCCACTCGTATCTCGCGATACCGCTGGCTGCCCAGGAGGGGGCGTTCGGTGTGCTCGGCCTGATGCGCGGTCGCAATCCGCTGCCCTTCGACGCGGAAGACGTCACCCTGGCCGGTGAACTGGCCGGCCGGACCGCGGTGTCCCTGGACAACGCGCGCCTCTACCAGAGCGTCCGCAACACGGCGGTGACGCTCCAACGCAGTCTGCTCCCGCGGCCGGTGCCGCCGCCGGGCCTGGAGATCGCCACCCGTTACCAACCTGCCGGGACATCCACCGAGGTCGGCGGTGACTGGTTCGACGTCATCCCCCTTGCCGAGGACAGGACGGCGTTCGTGGTGGGCGACGTGATGGGCAGCGGCATCGACGCGGCTGCCGCGATGGGCCGTCTGCGTACCGCCACCGCCACTCTCGCCGATCTGGGCCTCCCGCCCGATCGGGTGCTGCAACACCTCGACAGGATCACGGCGGGCCTGGAGCCTTCCATCGCCACCTGCATCTACGCCGAGTACGACCCGCACAGCGACTCGTGCCGCATCGCCGCGGCGGGGCACCTGCCCCCTGCCCTGACACCCGCCGGCGACCACTCCGAACTGCTCGACCTGCCCTCCGGCGCGCCTCTCGGGGTCGGCGGCGTCCCCTTCGAAGCGGCCACCGTGCCGCTGCGTCCCGGGGATCAACTGGTCCTCTACACCGACGGCCTGGTCGAAACGCGCCGCGACGCCATCGACGCGCGGCTCGACCTCCTGCTGCGCGTGCTCGACGGCGCCGACGGCTCCCTGGAGGAGACCTGCGACCGGCTCCTGGACGCCTTGCGTGATCCGGACGACCACGACGACGTGGCGGTACTCATCGCCCGGCCCGGCCCGTGTCCGCGACCCGCGGGGGAGGAATGACCCCCGCGCGGTTCCCCGCCACATCGGGCCGGACGGCCGCCCCTCGGCGCGACGGCCGAACGCTCGGCCCGCCGTACGCGGCGGCCGCGCGGCCCGCAGGCCGGGAGCGGGGAAGCGGATCCCGTCGTGGCTGCGGGGGATCGTGCCCGTGGCGCCGGCACTCCGTCGGCGCGACGGGCACGATTGATGGACGACTGCCTGTCGGATCGCTCCTGTGCGGGTGCACGGAGCGCGGGTGACGGTCGAGCCCGCCGGGCGGGACCGGGCCGGCCGCCCCGACCTCAGTGGAGCAGTGCCAGCAGCCGACGCTGCACGCCGGACAACAGTGCCGCCGCTCGACGCGGGGAGGGCGCGAGATCCGGCCGCGCCGGAGCGGGGTTCGGAGCGGGGCGACCGGGTCGACGTTCCGGCGTCGTGAAGGGATGTGAGCCGTCCGTCGACAACGGAGTCGGGGAAGCGGGGGCGGGACGGCGGGCCGCTTCGGCGCGTACCAGTGCGGCCACGGCCGCGAAGGCGTCTGCGGGCATGTCGGATCTCCTGAGGGGTCGCATGACGTGGGTGCTGACGACGGCAGGCCGCACCTCGCGTACCGGTCGCGGCGGAGCGCGGCAGGTACGCGAGGGGTGCGGCCGGATCCGGTCAGCAGCGCAGTACGAGACCTGTCGGAGAGCCGGTCGGGCCCGCCCGGTCGGCGGGCTCCGGCACGCATCCATGACGCCCGGGCACCGGGGGCACTTCGCCGAAACCGGAATCGGGTGCCACCGCGGTGGCCGCGGAAGCGGTGTGACGCGGTTTGCAGGGCGAAGCCATGCCCGACCGCCACCTGTGGCCCTCGCTGTGACCACCGGAGGCCGCTGTGAGGGGCAGTTTCGCCGAGGCTGATTCGACCGCCGCGGCAGCGGTGCCGACCGTCGGTGCCGCGTGGAGGACGGGAACGCCGTGAACGTGACCGGTCCGGGCGTCGGACGCCGGGACGGAGGTGAACGCTCCGTGCATCAGCATCACCAACACGATCAGCGCGGCCGTACACACGGCGCGACGTAGCGCCCGCTGTTGTGCACGGCCGCTGATGGGCGTCATGTGGAGCCTCCTGTGATGCCTGGTACAGGGGAACATCCAGGAGGAGGCTGTGGCAGTCCTGTCGCTCCGCACGAGTGACAGGTTCACCCGTGTCACCCAGTTGTCGAACGTCTGCTCGTTCCCCTGTGGCATGCGTACCGGCCCCGCGCATCATCCGGAGTCAGGGCCGCGTGTGCACCGCGGGTGCACCGCGCGGGCACCCGGGCCGCCTTCCGGTCGGCGTCGGCGCCGACGTTTTCGCCTGCGCGACGACCGCCCCTCGGCCCCGGGGCGGATGTGAGGCCCGGTCGCCGCATTCCGCTCGGACGGCACCGTTTGAATGATCAAAGTGCCAGGGGGTTACCATATGAGCGCCGCCTAGCTCGAAAGATAAATCTGTGACTGTCAACGAGGACTCGTTCACCAGCTGGAAGAACCGCGAGGAGATCGCGGAGTCGATGATCCCCATCATTGGGAAACTGCACCGGGAGCGGGATGTCACGGTCCTGCTCCACAGCCGCTCCTTGGTGAACAAGTCGGTGGTCAGCATCCTCAAGACCCACCGATTCGCCCGCCAGATCGCCGGTGAGGAGCTCTCGGTCACCGAGACGCTGCCCTTCCTGCAGGCCCTCACCACGCTGGATCTCGGTCCTTCCCAGATCGACATCGGCATGCTCGCCGCGACGTTCAAGACCGATGACCGCGGTCTCTCGGTCGAGGAGTTCACCGCCGAGGCCGTCGCCGGTGCCACGGGTGCCAACAAGATCGAGCGCCGCGAGGGACGCGATGTCGTCCTGTACGGCTTCGGCCGCATCGGCCGCCTCGTCGCCCGGCTGCTCATCGAGAAGTCCGGCTCCGGAAACGGTCTGCGGCTGCGTGCCATCGTCGTCCGCGGGGGCGGCGGCCGGGCCGTCGAGGATCTCGTCAAGCGCGCCTCGCTGCTGCGCCGCGACTCCATCCACGGCCAGTTCCAGGGCACGATCACCGTCGACGAGGCGAACAGCACGATCGTCGCGAACGGCAACGAGATCAAGGTGATCTACGCCAACGACCCCTCGGAGGTCGACTACACGGCGTACGGCATCAAGGACGCCATCCTCATCGACAACACCGGCAAGTGGCGCGACCGCGAGGGCCTGTCGAACCACCTGCGCCCCGGGATCGAGAAGGTCGTCCTGACCGCGCCGGGCAAGGGCGACGTCCCCAACATCGTGCACGGCGTCAACCACGAGACGATCAAGCCGGACGAGCAGATCCTGTCCTGTGCCTCCTGCACCACCAACGCCATCGTCCCTCCGCTGAAGGCGATGGCGGACGAGTACGGCGTGCTGCGCGGCCACGTGGAAACCGTCCACTCGTTCACCAACGACCAGAACCTGCTGGACAATTACCACAAGGCCGACCGGCGTGGCCGCTCCGCGCCGCTCAACATGGTCATCACCGAGACCGGTGCCGCCTCGGCCGTCGCCAAGGCTCTGCCCGACCTCAAGGCGCCGATCACCGGCAGCTCGATCCGCGTCCCGGTGCCGGACGTCTCGATCGCGATTCTCAGCCTGCGGCTCGGCCGTGAGGCCGATCGCGAGGAGGTCCTCGACTACCTCCGCAATGTGTCGCTGACATCGCCGCTCAAGCGGCAGATCGACTTCACCACCGCCCCGGACGCGGTGTCGAGCGACTTCATCGGCTCGCGCCACGCGTCGATCGTCGACGCGGGCGCCACCAAGGTCGAGGGCGACAACGCGATCCTCTACCTGTGGTACGACAACGAGTTCGGCTACTCCTGCCAGGTCATCCGCGTCGTCCAGCACGTCTCCGGGGTGGAGTACCCGACCTACCCGGCCCCGGCGGTCTGATCCCGGCTCCGGAGATCTGTGCGTCGGTGCGCGGCGGCGGCCGAGGACGCGCAGTGCATGCGCGACTCAGCGGCTCGGCGCGCACCGCCCACGTTCCGTCGCCGTCGGCCGCATGCCGTGCGGTCCTCGGGGAAAGGGTGCTGTCCGTACTCCGTGGCGTCCGGTGTGTGACGGTACGGAGTACGGACAGCGTCCCGACGTCCACGCACGCCGATGGCGTCGATCCGGTACCGCCTTCGCCCAGCGGCACCTTCGGAGTACCGGGCCGTCGCCCCGTGGGTTGCGGTGGAACCGAGCACCCGTCAGCGTGAACCCGAGGATCCACCGGGGTGTGCCGGGCCGATGCATCCGCGGGTGCCGGTGCAGGACGAGGATCCCGAGCGATCCGCAGGACTCCGGCGATGATGTCGGCCCGCACGTCCTCCCGTCATGACGACCGCCCGCCGAACTGCCAGTCGTGCACCTCGATGTCGGCGTACCGCTCCGGGGTCAGGACGGCGCGAGCGGTGTCCGGGTTCGGTGCCCGGGCCAACGCCGCCGTGCCCAGCCGGTCGGAACCGTTGTCGGACAGCAGCGGCCCGTAGGCGATCAGCTCGTCGCGGTCGGGCGGCGCCGCGAGGTCCGCCGCATGCCCCGTGCCGAAGCCGAGCACCAGGTACCGGTCACCACCGGTCCGGCCGCCGGGGAAGTCCCACATGGTGCGCCCCAGTGTGTTGTGCCATCGTCGCAGCAGCACGTCCCGGTACACACCGGCCTGGTAGTTCGGCTCGGCGAAGGCGAACGCGCGGGCGGCGGCGGGATCGGGCAGGTCGACGATGTGCACGCTGCCGGTGGGCGTGTCGCCGGCGAAGGTCGGGCCGCGCGCGATCATTTCCTTCGCGTACCGGTCCATAGAGGACCAGTGATCTTCCAGCAGCTCGTCGCGCAGAGGCACGGAGCCGGGACGGTCGCGGTGGTAGCAGAAGAACTCCATGCGCATAGGGTCCCTTCGAGAGGATCTTCGAGTCGAGCAGGTTTCACCGCGGTCACTGCTCGACAGCCTCACCCGACAGCACGTGTGCTCCCCGAAGGAGCGGTCACACGTCGCGGTGCCGCACGGCGAACCCAGTGCCGGGCCGCGTCCCGGGGGCGGCTTCCGGGTGGCGGCGCGGCCGTCACCGGTACCGACGCGGTTCCACTGGTCAGGGACGTCGGTCCGATGTCGACGGCCTCACCGAGCGGGAACGGGAAGCGCCGGCACCGGTCGGACGCAGCCGGTCGAACACCGAGATCGCAGAGGATCTCTTCATCACGGTGGCCACCGCCACGTCGCACGTGTCACGGCTGTTCACCACACCGGGCGCCCGGGACCGGGTCCGGCTCGTGATCACGGCCTACGAAATGGGGCTGGCCACGCTGCCTCGCTGAGCGCGTCCCCGCAGCACGCGAGTCGAGCACGATCCGAACGGCGCAGCCCTCAGGGTCCCAGGGCACGCTCGACACGGAGGCGGGCCTCGTCCAGGCAGGCGTCCAGGCTGGTTCGGGGCGTCGGTGGTTCCGGGACGTGTGAGCACATGCGCAGCGGTGCGTTGAGCCAGGCCCATTTCTCGGCAGCGGGGTCCGCGGGGTCGTTCGCCTGTTCCGCGACCGTGTCATGGAGGTGGTCCGGGTCCGCGAGCAACCGGCCGAGGCTGTCCAGCGTCACTCGGTCGGCGGGGACGGCATCACGGATCGCCAGGACATAGAGACCGACGGCCAGAATCGCGTGGATGCGCATCGCGTCCCAGGCGGTCATCACGCGTCGGTTCGTGAGCCTGGTCGCGCGGTCCGACGCGGCCGTCCACTCCGTTGCGCGCTGGTCGGCAGTCATCGCTCCGTCTCCCCCTGGCATCCGCAGGACCATTGGTCGGAGCCCGTGCCCCGGTGGCCGGGAACCCGACGCCTCAGCGTAGTCCGTCGCCGTCCACCGGGAGGCGCGCGGGCGGACACGTGCGAGCCCCGCACACTCGGGCGTCCCGGGAACACGTCGTCGGCCGTCCGTTCCACCGGGCCCTCGACACGTCTCGACGCGCGCCCGGGAAAGGAACAAGTGAGTACCTTACGGTAGTTGCCCCATGGTCATCGTGAAGGAGTGCGTACATGACGGTCTCACTCGGTCTTGGTCTCCCGCAGATGAAGCAGTACGACATCGGTCGCGATGTGGCCACCGTCGCGCGCGCGGCGGAGGAGGCCGGGTACGCGAGTCTGTGGGTCTTCGAGCGCGTCCTCTTTCCCGAGCCCGCGACCCAGGGGCTGTACGGCGTGCCGGGACTGCCGTGGCCCGACCAATATCGCAGTGTCGCCGATCCGCTGATCACCCTTGCGCTGGCCGCCGCGGCGACCGACCGGGCGCGGCTCGGGACCAGCGTCCTGGTCGCGCCGTTGCACGTGCCGTTCCAACTGGCCCGTTCCCTCGCCTCACTGGACGCGGCGAGCGGTGGGCGCGTGGTCGCGGGCCTGGGCACGGGATGGTCTTTGGACGAGTACGCGGCCGCCTCCGTCGCGCCCTTCGAGAGGCGCGGCGCGGTCCTCGACGAACTGCTGGACGTGTGCGCGGCCGTCTGGGGACCGGACCCCGTCTCCTACCAGGGCGAGCTGACCACCATCGCCCCGTCCGAGGTCGGCCCCAAGCCGGTGCGCCCCATTCCGGTCTACCTGCCCGCGAACAGCCCGCGTGCGGACCGTCGTCTGGTGGACTGGGCGGACGGCTGGATGCCCGTGGCAGCGGGAGCCGCTCAGCTGGCCGAACAGTGGCAGCGGATCCAGGACCTGGCCGCCGAGCGCGGACGGGAGCGCCCGCTCGACGTCTGCGCCCGGGCCAATGCACGGTACAGCGCCGAGCCGATCGAGGGCACGGGCCGCCAGCCCTTCCACGGGAGCGTGGCACAGATCGTCGAGGACCTGGTGGCGCATGCGGAAACGGGCGTACCGGAGTTCTTGCTGGACCTCCAGGGCACGACGCGCGACGCCGCGGAACTGATCGATGTGGCGACCGAGGTCTACGAGGCGGCGCGCGCCGCGGGCGTCTGACCGACGCGTGAGGGTGTCAGGACCCGCTGCCCGGCGGGGACGGGGCGGGCACCCTCACGCGGCCTCACACCACCGGCCCCGTCGACGAGCCCGAGCCGTGCGTCGGTACCGATCGCGAGGCGCGATCGAAGGGGGCCGGTGCGACGGGTTCGTGCCGGCACGCCCTCGGACCGTCCGCACGCGCTGAGCGGAGCCCGTTCCGTCGGGCACCCCTCGCCGGCGCTCGGAGGCTGTCCCCCTCACCACCGCTCGGCGGCTGTTCCTCCGGATGCCGCCACCGCCTTTCCGTGAGGCCGTGCGGCCGCGACGGCCGGTCTCCTTCCCGCGTACAGCGGAATCTCCCTCCTCGGGCCGCAGGACCGGAGCGTCGACGGGGCCTTCGCGGCCGAAGCGGAAGTCGCGCCACGGCGCACCCGGAGGAGGGACGGAGGCCGGTCGGGCCATGCGCGGTCCTCACCGCTGCCCGGCGCCGGGCGAGATCCGTCCGGTACGCACGTCGGAGCGGCTCTTCCAGCCGGCCTTCGTCGGTGAGATGCCCCGCTGTCCGCGGTCGCACACAGCTGTCGCCGTGCGTGACGGACCGCCGGACGCTTCGGTTGTATACCGAGAAGCAATGAAGGGGTTGCATGTAGGTGATCTATCAGGCATTTCTATCGAGTTCTGGTGCGAGATCTTGTCTCGTAACATGTCTTGGTATACAAACTGGCCCGGCCGTACATCTCATGTCGAGGAGCCCGCCATGTGTGTCGATTCCGCACCGCCCCCGCCCAGTCGTGTCACCCGGCGCGGCGTACTCGCCGGGGCCGCCGCTCTGGCGGGCACCGCCGCGGCCCTGTCCGCTGCGCCGTCCGCGGCGGCGGCACCCGGACACGCCCCGGAGAGCACGGGCGCGGCCGCACGCGTGGGTGACCTGGTCATCGAGGGCGGCACGTTGCTCGACCCGGCGACCGGTGCGGTCACCGAGGACGCCGTCGTCGTGATCCGTGCGGGCGTCGTGCGCGAGGCCGGGGCGCGGGCGCGGGTCGAGGTCCCGGACGATGCGCCCCGCCTGGACGCGCACGGCCGCTGGGTGCTGCCCGGACTCGTGGACGCGCACATCCACCTGAACACCGCCGCCGAGGCGCGAGAGGCGGTCCGTCAGGGCGCCACCAGCGCACGCAGCGGCTCCACGAACTTCTACCAGGACATCGCCGTGAGGGAGTTGGCGCGGCAGGCCCCTGATGTGGCGCCCCGGCTGCGGGCCGCAGGTGTCTTCGTCACGCCCGACCTGGGCGACACCGTCCTGGCCGACCCGGACCTCACACCGCTGGCCCGCCTGAAGGGCGGCGTTCGTTCGGCCGAGGCGTTGCGGCGCGTCGTCGAAGTCAACCTCGCCCGAGGTGCCGACGTGATCAAGACGCGGGTCAACGAGCGTGCCGGCCTGCCGGAGCAGGACCCGCTGGCGCAGGTCTACTCCTACGAGCAGCTCTCCGGGATCGTGGCGGCGGCACGGCGCGGCGGCAAGGGCGTGCTGTGCCACAGCTACAGCGCACGTGGTTGCGACGACGCGGTCCGTGCGGGCATCCGGTCCTTGGAGCACGGGGTGTTCGTGAGCGAGCGAACGCTGTACGACATGCGGCGCAGAGGCACGTACTTCACACCGACGCTCACCGCGATCGCCGGACTGGCCGACTCACCGAACCCGGTGCTCGCCGAGCGCGGACGCAGGTATCTGCCGGTCCTGAAGGAGGCGGTGAGAACAGCGCATCTGATGGGGGTGGCGCTGGTGGCGGGCACGGACTCCTCCGGCGGCAGGATCGAACCGATCGGTCGTGAAGTCGAGTTGATGCACGCTTCGGGCCTCTCGGCGCTCGACGCGATCCGGGCAGCCACGACCAGGTCCGCCCAACTCCTCGATCTTCAGCGGACGGTGGGCCGTCTCGCCCGTGGCTTCGCCGGTGACGCGATCGTGGTGGACGGCGATCCGCTCGCCGACGTGTCCGTGCTGAGGACGCCACTGCGCGTGGTGCGAGCGGGTTTGACCCTCTGGTGATCCCTGGTGGGCGCACGACGACGGCTACCGCACCTCGCCGCGTCGTCGGAACGTCCGCATGCATCCGTCATACGGGCGTCCCTCCGCCGTGCGATGCACCGCATCTGACGCCGCGTGTCGATCCACCAGGGATCGCGCGGGACAGCCCTCAGGGCCTCCCGTTTCCGCTTCCGAGACCTCGTGTCTCTGCCGTCGGGCCGTCGCCGACGACCCGACGCGGCCTCTGCCGCTGCCTGTCTCCGAACCGAAGGAATCCTCATGACGCCTCCTCCCTCCCCGATGTCCCGGCGCGGTGTCCTGGCCGGCGCCGCCTCTCTCGCGGGCACCGGTGTCGCGCTGTCCGCGGCCGCACCGTCCGCCCAGGCCGGCCCCCGCAACCGTCCCGGCAACGCGGTGATCTTCCGTGACGTACGGCCGATGGGCGCGGTGAAACCCGTGGATCTCACCGTCGTCGACGGCCGGATCACCGGCGAACCGGCCCCCCGGGGCGCCAGGGTGGTCGAGGGCGGTGGCCGCATCGCCCTGCCGTCCCTGGTGGACGCGCACATCCATCCCGACAAGACGACGTGGGGCGGCTCGTGGGTGTCGCGCGAACCAGCCGACAGCATCGCCGACTTCGCCGCCCAGGACGTGGAACTGTTCCGGAGCCAGCGCCGGACGGTGGGAGAGCGGGCCCACGGACTCATGGCACACGCCGTGACCCGCGGGACACGGGCGATGCGGGCACACGCCGACATCGCTCCGGCCTACGGACTGACCTGCGTGGAGGGACTCGCGCAGGCACGCGAGCGGCTCGACCACGCGCTCGACGTGCAGATCGTGGCCTTTCCGCAGCACGGCGTGGTCCGCGCTCCCGGCACGGCGGCACTGCTCGAACAGGCGGCTCGGAGCGGGCTCGTGGACATGATCGGCGGGATCGATCCGATCAGCTTCGACCAGGCGATGGACGAGCAGCTGGACCTCGTCTTCGGCCTCGCGGACCGGTACGGCGTCGGCGTGGACATCCACCTGCACGACCGGGGCGAGAAGGGCTTGACGGTGCTGCGCGGCATCATCGAACGGACCCGGGCCCTGTCCTTGCAGGGCAGGGTGACCGTCAGCCATGTCTTCTGCCTGCCCGGTCTCTCCGACACCGAACTGGCCGCGATGGCGGAGGACCTCGGCGACCTGGACATCTCCCTGACCACCGTGGCGCCCAGCGAGTCGCTCGTCCTGCCGGTCGCGAAGCTGCGGCAGCACGGCGTGCGGGTCGGGCTCGGGTCGGACGGGGTACGAGACTCCTGGAGCCCCTTCGGCAACGCGGACATGCTCCATCGGGCACACCTGCTCGGTTGGGTCACGGATGTGCGCCTCGACGAGGAACTGGCGGCCTGCTACGAGGTCGGCGCGCACGGTGGTGCCGATGTCATGCGGCTGCCCCGCGCCGACTTCTCCCCGGGCTCCCCGGCCGACTTCGTCCTGATGCGGGCCGAGTGCCTGCCGCAGGTGCTGGTGGACATGCCCGCACGGGACCTGGTGGTGCACGGCGGCCGTGTGGTGGCGCGTGACGGCGAACTGACGTGACCGCTCCGTCCCGCCGTCCCGTCGACCCGCAGCGGGCGGCGCCCCGTCGTCGGGCCACCCGCATAGGGTGACGTGGTGTCCGGTGTCCGCGAGGGCTCAGCGACTCGTGGGCACCGGGGCGGACGAGAGGGCACAGAAAGGACGCCGTACGTGACGGCAAGCACCGACCGGCAGGACGACGGAGGAGAGCCGTCGGCCAGTACCCCGCGCACGCCACTGAGCGAACTGGCGCGCCGGGCCATCAGGGAACGCATCATCGACGGCAGCTACGCGCAGGGCGCCCGTGTGGTGGAACGCGAGATCGCCGAGGACCTTCGGATGTCGCGGGTGCCGGTTCGCGAGGCGCTGCGGGCGCTGGTGGAGGAAGGTCTGCTGGACCTGTTGCCGCACAGCGGTGTGCGAGTGCGCCGGCTGGAGCGCTCCGATGTGGAGCATCTGTACGACGTGTGGGAACCGCTGGCCATCCAGGCCTCGCGTCTCGCGGCTCGCCGGGTGGCCCTCCCCTCGGCCGGGCAGGCCGCCGACCTGGCGGTCCTGCGGGCCGCACTGGAACAGGCCGAGGCCGCCGCGGCAGCGGGGGAACGGACCCGGGAGAACGACGCGGGCACCGCCTTCCACGACCGGATCGTGGCGCTGGCGGACAACCCGCTGCTGGCCCAGCTCATGCAGCGGCTGAACGGACAGCTGCGCCTGCTGTTCGGGCTGAACACGGAACCCGCGCCCATGCGCGCACAGCACAGCGAAATGTACGAACGCATCGCCGCCGGAGACGTCGAGGCCGCCGGGGCGATCACTCTGCTCCACGTCCGCAAGAGCCGAGAGCTCGCCCTGCGGTCCGTCACCTCCGCATCCGGCCCCTGAGGAATCCGGCACCGCTCATCGGGGAGTGCGGTCCTTCATGAGCTCGGATGCGAACGCTCCTACCCGCGCAGCATCCGTGCGATCTCGGTGTAGCCCTTCTGCCGGGCGTGCTGGAGCGGGCTCACACCGTTCCTGTCGGAGAGGGACCGGTCGGCCCCCGCGTCGAGGAGCAGTTCGACCGCTCTCTGGTGATCCCGGCCGCCGTCGCCGAGGATGACGGCCTCCAGGAGGGCTGTCCAGCCGAGGTTGTTGACGTGGTCGACATCGATGTCGATCTCCGGGTTGGTGGTGACCTCCCTGATGTAGTCGACGTGGCCGCGCTCGGACGCGGGGATGAGGGAGGTGCCGCCGTACCGGTTGACGACGGTGTAGTCGGGGTGGGCGGCGGCCAGGGTCCGCGCCATGGCAGCGCTGCCTGTCACGCCGGTCACCAACCAGGGTGTGTCGTGCTGTTGGTCCAGTGCGTCGGGGTCCGCTCCGGCCTCGACGAGGATGCCGGCCGCTGCCACGTGGTCGCCGGTGACGGCCAGCAGGAGAGGGGTGCGGCGGCGCTCGTCGCGGGTCTCCGGATCGGCACCGCGCTCGATGGCATCGCGTACGGCGTCCGCGGCACCGGAGCGCGCCGCCCTGAGCAGGTCTCGGTCGGCCGCCGGATCCGCGGGGGAGCGGGTCGGCGACTTCGAGGGTGAGGGGGTGGTGGGCCCGGCCGGAGCGGTTCGCTGCCGGGCGGTGGTGTCGCCGCCGGACCGGGCGGTGCAGGCGGCGGTGAGCGCGAGCACGCCTGCCAGCGCCGCGAGCAGACGGACGGAGTGTCGTACGGGTGTCATGGTTCCTCTCTCGGCTCGGATGCCGGCCGGTACCCGAGGCCTTCGACCGTGGGAGGCGCGGCAGATGACGGACCGGGCGGACGGGGCGGCGCCGCCGCAACCAGTCTCATGCCGCGAGCGGCCTCCCGTGGTCGGTGAGGTGAATCGGGTTATGGAGCGGTCCGGGTGACTGCTGTGTCGGCCGAACGGTTGATGCGCTGTGCCCGGCCGGTCCTGCCCGAGGGCCGGGCGCGACCGGCCGCCGCGTCGCGGATGTGGCCGGTCGCGCCGTGTCGGCGTTCGGTGCGTCGCGGAAGCGGCACCGGCCCGTGCGAGCCCGGCCTGATCCGGACGAGAGGCCCCGAGGGCTGTCACGCGATCCCTGGTGGATCGACGCGCGGCGTCGGATCCGCTGCGTCGCAAGGCGGAGGGACGTCCGCACACTGGCTGTATGCGGACGTTCCGACGACGCGGCGAGGTGCCGAAGCCGTCGTCGTGCGCCCGCCGGGGGCCATGGGACAGCTTTCAGCCGGCGGTCGGTGCGCCGGGGACGCGGCGCTCACCGCCGTTCCGCTCCTGCCACAACCGGTAGACGTCGACGGCGGCGTCCTGGGGATCGTGGCGCATCGGCAGGCGGCGCTCGGTGTAGTCCTTGGCGAACTCGTCGTAGAAGGTGGCGAGTTCGAAGTACTTGCGATCGTCCACGTAGTGCGGCTCGTAGGCGTCGCGCGTGGTGAGGAAGACGACCTCGTCGGGGGAGCAGTAGTACAACGACCCCAGACACATCGGGCAGGGATGGGCGAGCACGTAGATGGTGGCGCCGATCAGGTGCTCGGTGCCGAGCTTCCTGCAGGCCTCGCGGATGGCGAGGATCTCCGCGTGGGCGGTCGGGTCGGAGGTCTGCGCGACCTTGTTGGGGCTTTCGGCGAGGATCTCGCCGTCCTTGACGATGACGGTGGCGAAGGGGCGCCCGCCCTCTTCGACGTTCTGGCGGGCGATGTCGATGGTGCGCTGGGCGAAGTCCATGCGGGTCCTCCGGCGGAATGGGACGCCTGGCGGGCAGGCGGGATCACGAGGGAATGGAGAAGGCGGGCCGGAGACGGCCGTGGCGTGTGCGCCGGCCCGCCGTGGTGGTGTCCGTCAGAAGGGCTTGGTCGGAAGGTACTTGCCGTCGAGCGTGATGACGGCTCGCTCGCCGCCCTCGGGGTCTGCGACCTTCTTCACGTCCAGCTTGAAGTTGATCGCGCTGATGATGCCGTCCCCGAACTGCTCGTGGACGAGAGCCTTGAGAGTGGTGCCGTAGACCTGGAGCATCTCGTAGAAGCGGTAGATGGTCGGGTCGGTCGGAATGCCGCCGGGGATCGAACCGCGGGTCGGGATGGTCTGCAGCAGCATCACCGCGTCGGCATCCAGGTCCAGCAGCTTCGCGACGGCCTTGGCGGCCTTCTCCGGAAGGGCGTGCTGGCCGAGGACGGCGGCGGTGACGAACGCGACCGACAGCTCCGCGGCGTCGGCGATCTGCTGCCAGGTCAGGTCCTTGCGAGTCTTGGCCTCGACCGCTGCGGCGGCGAGGAGCTGGCGGGCGGTGGGGTCGAACTGTGCGTGTGTCATGAGAGGGATTCCTTTCTGCGGCACCGGCCCCGAAGTGCGGCCGGCGGGTTCGGGGGAGGGCGGGTCAGGCCGGGGCCATGGCGGCGTCGACCGTCTCGATGGCGCCGCTCGCGATGTCGAACACCCAGCCGCGCAAGGTGAGCTTCCGGGCGGCCAGAGCATGGGCCACCGAGGGATGGGTGGCCAGGTTCTGCAGCTGTGCGGCCACATTGGCCCGCACCAGGGCGTCCACCGTGGACGTGCCCGGTGCGGCGGGGCCGGCAGCGGCACGGGCGCGTGCGGCGTCCGCGTGTCGCAGCCAGCCCGCGACCACCGGTGCGGCGCTGAGATCGTGGTCCTCGGCCAGCGCGGTCATGGCTCCGCACGCGGAGTGGCCGCACACGACGATGTCGCTCACGCCCAGCACGGCGACCGCGTACTCGATGCTCGCCGCGACGCCGTCCGGGACGGCGGAGTGGGCCGGGACCAGGTTGCCCGCGGTACGGATGACGAACAACTCGCCCGGCTCGCTCTGCGTGATCAGTTCGGGGATCACACGGGCGTCGGAACAGCCGATGAACAGCGTCCTCGGCCGGTGGGTCGTGGCCAGGCGGGCGAACAGCCCCGCCTTGGCGGGAAAGACATCGCGGCGGAAACGGACTGGGCCGTCCGTGAGGTCGTGCATGGTCACTCCCTTCGGTGGTTGCCGGCCCGACGGGCTGACGTAATTCACCATGCATGAGCTGTACCTATAGTGTCCAAGACTCGTTATCCATTACATCTATTGATCGCATCTATGGCTCATCGTGTGCGGGGGTCCGTCGAGGCTCGGGTGCTGATCGCCCTCGGAATGCGCCGCGGTGTGCCGGGTGTCCCGTGCCGGGCGCCGCGTTCGGAGGAGCCGGTGGCCGGATGCGGACGGCCTGTACGGTGGGGCGCGCCACGCTCGGGCGAGGATGTGGACGGGGCTTTCCCCTGCGCGGTGGGGCGCGCGGTCAGGGCTGCGTCGAACCGTCCTGGTTCCCGGCGGCGCCCGAGGACAGGTAGCGCATCGCGGAGGCGCGCGTGCCCGCCACGTGTGCGCGGGCCAGTTCTTCGGCCCGCGGTGCGTCGTGGTCGCGTATGGCTTCGTAGAGCCGCTCGTGCTCGCCGCACATCGGGTCGCCGTCGTCGAGGGCGGAAGTGAGGCGGAACAGGCGCCGCAGGCGTGCGTCGAGGGGGCTCATCAGGTCCTGCAGCAGAGGGTTGCCGGACGCCTCGACGATCCGCCGGTGGAAGTCGGCGTTGTGGGTGACCGCCTCGCGCAGCCGACCGGCTTCGGAGGCCCTGCGGCTGCGGGTCAGCAGGTGCTCCATGTCGCGCAGCTGGGCGTCGGTGGCCCGGCGGGCGGCCAGGCCCGCGGCCAGCCCCTCCAGCTTTTCGCGTACGTCGAACAGATGCTCGGCGTCGTCCATCCCGAAATCGGCGACCACCGAGCCGCGCCGGGGCTGAACGGTGAGGAATCCCTCCGACTCCAGTCGCTGCATCGCCTCCCGCAGCGGGATCCGGGAGACGCCGAGCTCCTCGGCGAGTTCCCGCTCCACCAGCCGGTGCCCGGCCGGGTAGTCGCCCTCGATGATCCGCTCGCGCAGCTCGGTGTAGACCCGGTCCCGCAGGGACTGGTGGGTGTCGCCGATCGAGGCGCGGCGGTCGGGGCGACGGGTGGTCATGGGTACGGCTCCATGCGCGGCTGGGCGGACCGGGGGCGGGCCCGGATGTCTCTGATCATCGCAGACCGGGAAAACAGATCCCCGACAACCATTGCTTGGTATTCGGTATACCAGCTAGCTTGTCGATACCCGCCGCCCACCAGCATCTTCCCGGCCGCAGCCGGTGGTGAGGCATGGCGTGAGACGTACGAACAGTTGGAGGAACCGTGTCGCAGCATGCCGACACCCCGTCGTCGACCCCGTTCGCGCCGACCGTCCTCGTGGACGCCACCCTGGCCGATGGCCGCCGGGTCGACGTCTTCCTGGGCGACGGCCGCATCACGGCCGTCGAGGACCACCGGGCGGAACCGTCCAGGGACTCCCGCACGGGACGTGACGGCGGGACCGTCCGCCTCGACGGAGCGCTGTTGCTGCCCGCCCTGGTCGACGGGCACGCCCACCTGGACAAGACGCTGTTGGGCGCCCCCTGGCAGCCGCACCGGGCCACCGCCACCCTGCGCGAGCAGATCGCCAACGAGCGGGCGCTGCGCAAGGAGATCGGCGTCCCGGTCGCCGAACGCGCCACGGCGCTGGCCGAGCGCATGGTGGCGCTCGGCACCGGCCATGTCCGCTCGCACGTCGACATCGACCCGGACGTGCGACTGGAGGGCCTGCACGAACTCCTGGGCGTACGCGAGCGGTTCCGCGACCGGCTCGGCATCCAGCTGGTGGCCTTCCCGCAGAGCGGAGTGGTGACGGAGCCGGGTGTCGCGGACCTGCTCGATGCCGCGCTCGCCGACGGCGCCGACCTGATCGGCGGACTCGACCCGGCGGGATTCGACGGCGATGTGAACGGCCAGCTGGACATCGTCTTCCGGCTGGCGGAGCGCCACGGTGCGGGCATCGACATCCACCTGCACGACGGCGGCGAGACCGGTACCTTCCAACTGCGCGCCATCGCCGAGCGAACGGCCGCGCTCGGGCTGGGAGGCACCGTCGCGGTGAGCCACGCCTACGCGCTCGGCGATGTCGACGACGCCGAACTCGACCGCACCGCCGACGCGTTGGCCGCGGCCGGGGTCTCGATCATGACCAACGGGCCGCGCCACTCCATGCCTCCCGTGCTGCGCCTGCGCGACCGCGGCGTGCGGGTCTTCGCAGGCTCCGACAACATCCGCGACTCCTGGTGGCCCTACGGCACCGCCGACATGCTCGAACGCGCCACCGTCATCGGCCTGCAGGGCGGCCTGATGAGCGATGACGAACTGCGCTACGCGGCCTCGCTGGTCACCGACGCCGCCGCCGCCGCGCTGGGCCTGAGCGACTACGGCCTGGCGCCGGGCTGTCGCGCCGACCTGGTCGCGATCGCGGCGGGCGGGGTGCCCGAGGCGGTCGCGGCCCACCCGCAGCGCCTGCTGGTACTCCACGACGGCAGGATCGTCGGCCCCGCACCGCGCGCCGTCGCCCTGTCCGGTGGTGCCTCCGACCAGCGAGGAGAGCGATGAGAGCCCAACCGCCCCCGATGGTCGCCGTGAGCACGCCCGACACGGACGGGCCCGGCCCCGCCGGTCCGGGCGGGGCCACCGGCACGCGCCTCGCCGCCGGCCGGATCGGCACCTTCGACCTGGTCTTCTTCGTGGTCGCGGCGGCCGCCCCGCTGACCGTGCTGGCGGGAGTGGCTCCCTTCGCCATCGGGATCGGCGGCCCGGGGGCCCCGCTCGCCTATCTGATCTCCGGAGCGCTGCTGGTGCTCTTCGCGGCCGGATTCACCGCGATGAGCCTGTACGTACGCAACGCCGGCGCCTTCTACGCGTACGTGGCCCGGGGTCTGGGCCGCACGCTCGGTGTCGGCATCGCCTACGTGGCCGTCGTCTCCTACAACCTCATCACCCCCGGAGTCGCCGCCGCCTTCGGCTACTTCGCCGCCGGGGCGATCCGCGACGCCACGGGAACCGACGTCCCCTGGTGGACGCTCTCCGTCGCCTGCGTCCTCGCCGTCGGAGTACTGGGCTGGCTCAGGGTCACACTCGGCGCCAAGGTCCTCGGAATCGCCCTGGTGCTCGAGGTGCTCTCCCTGCTCGTCATGGACGGCGGCATTCTGGGCGAGCGCGGAACCGCCGCCCTCGACCTGGGCTCCTTCGACCCCACCACACTCGCCGGCGGCGGAATCGCGGGCATGTTCGTGCTGGTCATCGGGGCCTTCACCGGATTCGAAGCGACCGCGATCTACGCCGAGGAGGCCCGCGACCCACGACGCACCGTACCGCGGGCCACCTTCATCGCCATCGGCTTCCTCGCGCTCTTCTACGCGGCGGGTGTCTGGCTGATCATGGGCGCCTTCGGCACGGACGAGGCCGTGACGATGGCCCGTGCCGCGGCCGGACCCGATCTCACCTTCCAGGCAGGGCAGTTGTACGTGGGCGCGTGGCTGTCCGACACCATGCACGCGCTCATCGTCGTCAGCGCCTTCGCCGCCACGCTCGCCTTCCACAACGCCGCCGCCCGCTACCTCTACGCGCTCGGCCGTGAAGGACTCCTGCCCCGGTACCTCGGCCGGGTCTCCGCGCGACAGGGATCCCCGAGCGGGGCGGTGATCGCCCAGACCGTCTTCAATCTGCTGGTCGTCCTGGCAGGCGCCGCACTGGCCGCAGACCCCTACAGCGTGGTCTTCCTGTGGACCAACAGCACCGCGGTCCTGGGCATCATGCTCATGCAGGCCATGGCCGCACTCGCGGTCTGGGCCTTCTTCCGCCGGGACCGGCGTGGCATGTCCGCGGCCCGGGTGGTCTGGGCGCCGCTCGTGTCCTTCGCCGGACTCGCCCTGCTGACGGTCCTGGCCGTCTGCCACTTCGATCTGCTGACCGGTGAGACGGGAATGACGAATGTCGCGCTCCTGGCGCCGCTGCCCCTGGTCCTGGTGGCCGGTTTCTGCGTCGCGCTCCGGGTCCGTCGGAACGATCCCCACCGGTACGCGTCGCTGACCACCACCGACGTGGAGACGGACTGACACGTGGGACGTGGCGGCCGGGGCGGCGTGCTCGCGCTGCCCCGGCGCCCCGGCGACAGGGTGATCGCCCCAGGATCGCGGGACGCGCCGGGCCGTCTCTCGCGCCGCCTTCCGCCGGTGCCTCCCGATCGGTCGTGCAGGCAGCAGGCGTAGGCAGCGGCGGAGGGCGATAGCAGAGGGCAGCCGGATCGCGCCGGTGGCGGCGGATTCCATAGGTCGCACAGTGCGATTTCGGGATTGTCGATCGACCCGAACTATAATCCCGGCATGGGTCCGGAACTACGTCACCTCCGCTACCTGATCGCGGTGGCCGAGCACGGCAACTTCACCCGTGCCGCGGAAGAGCTGCGCATCTCGCAGCCGACGCTGTCGCAGCAGATCAAGCAGCTGGAGCGTGTCGTCGGCGTCCAGTTGCTCGACCGCAGCGGCCGCAGCGTCCGCCTGACCGACGCGGGCGAGGTCTACGTGCGCCACGCACGGCGCGCACTGCGGGAGCTGGCCGCGGCCGACCGTGCGGTGCTCGACGTCGCCGACCTCTCCCGCGGCCATCTGCGCCTCGCGATGACGCCGACGTTCACCGCCTATCTCATCGGCCCGCTCGCGCAGGAGATGCACACCCGCTACCCCGATATCACGCTGGAAGTAAGGGAGATGACGCAGGACCGCATCGAGGCGAGCCTGCTGGCGGACGAACTGGACCTCGGCATCGCCTTCGCGGGAACCCATCTGCCCGGCATCGTCGCGAGCGCGCTCTTCGCCGAGACGCTCAGCCTGGTCGTCGGCGCACAACGCATCGGATCGCGCGACGAGCGGCCACTGCCGGTGCGCGAACTCGCCGACCAGCAACTCGCTCTGCTCAGCAGCGACTTCGCCACCCGTGGTCATATCGACAGCTACTTCGCCGATCACCAGGTCAGCCCGCCGATCGCCGTGGAGGCCAACAGCATCCAGGCCCTCACGGAGATCGTGCGGCGTACCGGGCTGCTGGCCACCGTTCTTCCCGACGCCATCACCGACGACCACCTCCACCTCACCCCCATTCCGGTCGACCCCCCTCTGCCCACCCGCGTCGCCACCCTGCTGCGAAGGGAGAGCGGCTACGAGAGCGCCGCTGCCCGCGCCTTCACCCGGCTCGCGCACGACCTGGTGCGGGAGCGTGGCTACACGCCGGCCTGAGGGCTCGCGCCGCGTCGGCGCCTCATGGCGAAGCGCCCGGAAATACCGGTGGAGTCCGCCGATCCTGCTGGTTAGTGTCGTGGGATGAGTACTCGTACCTTCCGTGTCACCGTCCGCGGTGTCTTCGACGGCCTCAGCGCCGATCAGCGCGCCGAACTCCTGGCCCGCGCCGCAGAGCACGATGTTCTGCGCGCGGCCTTCACGCCCGAGGGGCACCTCAGTTACGACCTGACGGCGCGATCCGCCTTCACCTTCCGTTTTCTGGATTCCGGGGAGGAAGAGGAGGACATCCTGGAGGCGTCCGAACGCGCCGAGGAGGCGGCGAAGGCGTGGCTGACCGAGCGCGCCTACGGCTACAAGAACCTCAGGTCCCAGGCCGAGGACCTCTCCCAGGCGCCACTGGGTAAACGACAGCGCCGCGTCGCAGCCCAGAAGAACCTCTGAATCCTCCAGCTGCACGGTCTTCACCCGGCCGTCGAGCGTTCCTCGCCACGCAATCCTGGCCAGGCAGCGCACATCCCGGTGAGCGTCGCAGCGGGAAGACCGCGCCCAGGCCCACACCTCGGTCGCGTGCCCCCGGTATCCCGAGCTCCTGTCCGAGAACGCCATCCGGCCATCAACCAAACAAATCCTTGACTGCTCAAGCTTCTGATATGCTTGAGCAGTCAAGGAGGTGGCAATGAGTGATGCACTGGACGCGTCGCTGCGTCTCGTGAGGGCCCAGACGGCCCTGGTGAAGCGGTTCGACGCGAGTCTGGGAGGACTGCACGGGGTGAGCCTGGCCGACTTCACGATGCTGCTGCGTCTGGGGCAGGCGCCCGGCGGTCGGATGCGCCGGGTGGACCTCGCCGAGGCGCTGGGTCTGACTGCCTCCGGGGTGACCCGGGGGCTGGCGCCGCTGGAGCGGATCGGGCTGGTGACGCGTGAGACGGATGCCCGTGACGGCCGGGTGGCCTACGCGGCACTGACCGACACCGGCCGCGCAGGTCTGACGGACATGCTGGCCACGGCCGAGCAGATCGCCGCCGAGATCTTCGCCGAGCCCCCGTGGAGCAAGGAGGACATCGTTCGGATCTCCGCGCTGCTGACGCGCCTGGGCGGCACCGGTCTTCCCGGCCACACCCCCGCCCCATGACTCCCGACACACCTCCCGACGGATGCCTCGTCCGCACCTTGGAGCAACCACATGAATCCAACCCCGGCCCCCGCGCCGCCCCCTGCCCCGGCCGCCACCACTGCCCACGCCCCGGCGGCCATCCGCACGGAGGGTCTGCGCAAGGTCTATCCGCGTGCGCAGGGCGGCCTCGTCGCCGTCGACGGCCTGGACCTGACGATCCGTCAAGGCGAGTTCTTCGGCCTGCTCGGCACCAACGGTGCCGGTAAATCCACCACCATCGGCATGCTCACCACCCTGGTCGCGCCCAGCGCCGGAAGGGCGTGGGTCGCCGGGTGCGAGGTGAGTGCCGACCCGGTCGGCGTGAAGTCCCGCATCGGTGTGGTCTCCCAGGCCAACACCCTGGACCGCGCGCTCACCGTCGCGGACAACCTCGCCTTCCGCGGCCGCTACTTCGGCATGCCCGCCCCAGCCGCCCGCCGCCGTGCGCTCGAACTCCTTGAGCAGTTCGGACTCGCCGACAAGGCCGGCGCCAAAGCGCACCAACTCTCCGGCGGCCAGGCCCGTCGGGTCATGATCGGCCGGGCCCTGATGCACCTGCCGGAGGTGCTCTTCCTCGACGAACCCACCGCAGGCGTCGACCCGCAGGCGCGCGAGGACCTCTGGCGGATCATCGCAAGCCTGCACGAGACCGGCCAGACGGTGGTGCTGACCACCCACTACCTCGACGAGGCCGAGGCCCTGTGCGAGCGCCTGGCCGTCATCGACCACGGGCACCTGCTCGCCTGCGACACCCCCGGGGCGATCAAGGCGTCCAGCGGAGCGCAGACGGTCATCACCGTCCACTACGACGGCGATGCCGCCCCGGCCACCGAGGCTCTCCGCAGCATCCCCGGCGGCCCCCATGACGTGGCCGTCGACGGCCCGACCGTACGGGTTCGCACCACGCATCCCGACGGCGTCCTGGGCCACCTGCTGCGCGCCGGCGGCTCGGCCGGTCTCACCGTCCGCGACGCCGCCACCACACCCCCCAGCCTGCAGACCGCCTTCCTCACCCTGACCGGACGTGACTACGCGCCATGACCACCGCGAACCCCCTCGCCACCACCCCCCGCCCGCTGTCGTCCCGCCGGGCCGCCTGGCACGCCTACCGCGCGCTGACCAGTCGCGACCTTCACGTTCTGGGCCGCAACCTGCCCGCACTGCTCGTCCAGGTCGGCCTCCAGCCGCTGCTGTTCACCTTCGCCTTCGCCTACGTCATGCCGAGCATCGGCAGCGGATTGGGCGGCGCGACCTCGTTCTCCACGATCCTGCTGCCCGGCCTGATCGCCAGCACCCTCACCTTGCAGAGCATCATGTCCGTCACCGGGCCGCTGGCCGCCGAACTCGGTCCCGGCCGCGAGATCACCGACCGCGCCCTGGCGCCCCTGCCCGTCTGGGCCCTGGGCCTGCAGAAGATCACCTCCTCCGCGATCTTCGGCCTCGTCTCGACCCTCGTCGTCGTCCCGATCGTCCGGCTCGTCCACGCCCCCGGCAACGCGCCCCGAGTCCACGTCGACAACTGGCCCCTGCTGGTGACCACACTGGTGCTCAGCGCGCTGCTCGCCTCCACCCTCGGGCTGCTGCTCGGGACCGCCGTCGACGCCTCGGCCTTCGGGCCGCTGCTCGGGCTGCTCCTGGCCGCCGCCACCATGCTGGGCTGCGTCTACTACCCGTGGACCGCTCTGCACCCGATCCGCTGGGTCCAGGTCCTGACCCTGGCCAACCCGCTCGTCTACATGAGCGAGGGCCTCCGCGCCAACCTCACGCCCTCCACCGGCCACATGCCCACCTGGGCCTACCTCACCGCCCTCACCCTCGGCACCGCCGCTCTGGGCTGCCTCGCCCTGCGCCGCTTCGCCCGGCGAGTGCGGACCTGACTGCGCTCCTGCCGCGGTGAACACCGGATCCAGCGCGGCAGGACCGGAAGGGCAGTGCGGGCGTGACGCGGAAGACCTGTACCCGCAGGACGGGCGCGGGGAGATCACCGTCGAGGGCTGGGTATCGGCTGCCGTGGGGTCGGCACATCCGCCGAGGCGGCCGCCCTCGCCCTCGGCCGTCAGGCCGGCTTCGTCACGGGAGCGGATTTCCTGACGGACGGTGGCGTCGCCACGGCCCGGCGCGCCGGCGAGCCGACCACTCCCTGAGCGGCCGACCGCCCCGCACGTGCTCCACTCGCACTCACTCCCGCTCCACCAGCCGCGCGGTCACGGACATCGCCATGCGCAGCGCGCTGTCGTGGTCCGCCCCGCCCTGGCCGAGGACCACGCGGGTGCTCAACCCGTCGAGCAGGGCCAGGAGTTCGGACGCGCGGGTCGTCGCGTCCAGGTCCGCGGCGAAGCGGCCCTGCCGTACCCCCTTGGCGAGGAGCGATTCGAGGTCGTCCTGCCAGCCTCGGTCGATCTCGGCCTGGGCCCGGCGCAGCGGCTCGTTCGACGCCGTACGCGCCCACAGCTCGATCCACAGCGTCCAGCGCGGGTCGCGCGGTCCACGGGGAAGGTACAGCTCCAGGAAGAGTTCGAGCTTGCGCTCGACGCCGACCCGCCTGGCCAACAACGCCCGGCGTTCATCGGTGAGCGCGTTCTCGCTCCACCGCAGCGCCTCCAGGAGCAGCAGGTCCTTGCTGCCGAAGTAGTAGAGGATGTGGCCGCCGCTGGTGCCGAGGCGCCTGGCGAGCGCCGACATGGTGAGCCCGGCCAGGCCGTCCTCGGCGATGGCGGCCATCGCCTCCTCCAGCATCCGCTCCCGGGCCAGGTGTCCGTCGCGCCGTCGCGCCGTCGTTGTCACGCCGCGCCTCCTCCTCCGTGTGCTCGGTGACGACCTTAGGGCTTCTCGGTCGGATCACGCCGGGCTCGCGCGCCCCGGTCGCCGATCAGGCCCGATCCGAACGAAGGGCCTTCGCGGCCGATCTTCGCAGAGGTCTTGACGAGGTGCCGGGGGCGCATCTTGAATGCCGTTCTAACTTCTAGAACGGTATTCAAAGTGAGGTGCCCGGCTGCCGGGCCACGAGCGGACGAGGGGGCGGGCCGCATGACGCGACAGGACACGACCACGAGGGCGCCGGGAGGGACGGCGGGCGCTGCCGACCAGGTCTTCCAGGTCGAGACCCACGGCATCGACCCGATTCCCGACGAGGAGCGTCACGGCGGCGCGAAGGACCTGTTCTGGCTCTGGTTCGGGTCCAATCTCACCTTCACCTACGTCATCAACGGTGCTCTGGCCGTCTCCTTCGGACTGTCCTTCTGGCAGGCGGCCGGTGTCGTGGTTCTTGGCGGCCTGTCGTTCTTCGCCATCAGCGCGGCCGGGCTCAGCGGCGTCCGCACCGGCACCGCCACCCTGGTCGTCTCCCGAGCCCCCTTCGGCGTTCGCGGCAACTGGCCTGCCGGGATGCTCAATTGGGTGGTCAGCATCGGCTACACGATCCTCAACACCGTCGTCGGCACGCTCGCCCTCGAAGCATTCTTCGCGGACACGGGAGTGGGGTCCGGCCGCACCGCGCGGGCCTTCGCGCTGCTGATCACACTCGCGTTGACCTTCGTCGTCGCGCTGTGGGGCCATGCCACCGTCCAGTTCGCCGAGCGCTGGATCGCGTACGTCCTCGCCGTCGGCTTCGCCGCGCTCCTGGTGTTCCTGCTGCCGGGCGCCGATACGGCCGGGGCGGCCGTCTCTCCCGGGGCGTCCGGGTGGAGCCTGGCCTTCGTCGTGATGCTGGCCGGGCCGTTCAGCTACGTTCCGATGCCGGCCGACTACACGCGCTACCTCCCGAGGACGACCTCGATGCGGTCGCTCACCTGGTACGGCGCCCTCGGCGGCTTCGTGTCGTCGGTCGCCCTGGGCATCGCCGGGGTGGCCGCCGCCACGCAGACGGACATGACCGACGCCGTGGCCGGCACGGAACGACTGCTGCCGGGATGGTTCCAGACGCTCTTCCTCGCCCTCGTCCTCGGCGGCTCGGTGACCAACTCGATCGTCACCCTCTACTCGTCGAGCCTGAACCTTCAGGTGCTCGGCGTCCCCTGGAGCCGCTCCAAGGCCATCGTCATCAGTGCGGGCGTCACCGCCGCGGGCTCTCTCTGCGCGCTCTTCCTCACCGACTTCACCAGTTCGCTGCTGTCCTTCCTCTCGCTGCTGATCATTGTGTTCGCGCCCTGGGGCGGGGTGTTCCTCACGGACATGCTGATGCGCCGCTGCCACTACGACGGGCCGGCCCTGCACGCCGGACCGGACGGTGCCTACTGGTACCGGTCCGGCTTCCACCCCGCCGGGGTGGCCGCGCTCCTGGCCGGCATGGTCTTCGCCGCGCTCACCTGCGACTCCGAGCTGTGGACCGGCCCGCTGGTGGCGCCGCTGGGCGGCGCCGACCTGACCCTGCTCGGCTCGCTCGTCTCCGGGGTCGTCTACCGGGTTCTCGCCCGACGCACCGTGGCCCCGCACGCCGACCCCTCCTGAACGGCCGCCGTGCGACGCCCGCATCGGGCTCGCGCGGCACGGCCCCGTCGAAACACCCGTACCACTAGGAGTCACCTCATATGGCCATGACCGCCCACCTCGTCCTGCGCAACGCCCGTATCCACACCGTCGACCCGGCGCTTCCCGAGGCGCAGGCGATGGCGGTGATCGACGGCCGCATCGCCTGGCTCGGTCCCGACGCGGACGCGCCGGGATGGACGGGGCCGGACACCCGGGTGATCGACGCAGGCGGGAAACTGGTCCTGCCCGGGTTCATCGACGCCCACAACCACGTCCGGCTCGGCTCGGACGACGCCTGCGTCCAGCTCTCCGGCGCCCGTACGCTCGACGAGGTCCACGCCCGCATCCGGGCCTGGCGTACGGCCCACCCCGACGCCGAGTGGATCGAGGCGGAGGCCTTCGACTACTCGGCCGTCCCGGACGGCCGGATGCCGACGGCCGCCGATCTCGACCCGGCCACGGGTGACGTCCCCGCCTTCGTGCTGAGCTACGACGTGCACACCGCCTGGGTCAACACCGCGGCCCTGCGCCGTCTCGGCATCGACCGCGACCACACCGATCTGCCCTTCGGCGAGGCCGCCACCGACCCGGCCACGGGGGAGCCCACCGGCTTCATCACGGACTTCGCCGTCAAGGGCCTCTCCCGCGACGGCCACCGTGCCCTTCGGGCACTCGGCCTGCCGTGGGCCTCGGCCGACCGGCAGTACGGGCGCCTCACCAAGTCCCTGGACGACGCCATCGGCTTCGGCATCACCACCGTGGTCGAACCCCAGAACTCGCTGGACGACCTGGCCCTCTTCACACGCGCACGGGCCGAGGGCCGGCTCAGGTCCCGGATCGTCGCGGCCCTCTTCCACCCGCGCGGTACCTCGGACTCCGATCTCGACGACTTCGCCGCCGCCGCCCGCCGGTACGCCGACGACCGGATACGGGTCGGACCGCTCAAGCTCTACATCGACGACGTCGTCGAGCCGCGTACCGCGGCCCTCCTCGAACCGTACGCGGGCTGCCGTCATCACAGCGGCGACACCTTCTACCCGCCCGAGGAGTTCGCGAGCCTGCTGGCGAAGCTCGACGCCCGTGGGTTCCAGTGCTTCGTCCACGCGACCGGCGACAGGGGGATCCGTACCGTTCTCGACGCCGTCGAGCACGCTCGCGCGGTCAACGGACCGAGGGACGCCCGCCACCAGATCGTCCACGTCGAGTGCCTCGACCCCGACGACACACCGCGCTTCGCCGCGCTCGGCGTGGTCGCGTGCATGCAGCCCCGCCACAGCGCCCCGGAGGTCGCGGGACCCGGCAAGGACTGGGCGGAGAACATCGGTGCCGGACGCTGGCACAAGGCATGGCCCCTGCGGAGCCTGCACACGGCGGGGGCCGTGCTCGCGCTCTCCAGCGACTGGAACGTGGCCGAGATGGACCCGATGATCGGGATCCACACGGCCGTCACGCGGCGGCCTCTCGGCGGTGGGGAGCCCTGGATGCCGCAGGAGACGATCAGCGTGGAGACCGCGGTCCACGGCTACACCATGGGCTCGGCATACGCCAACTTCCTCGAGAACGAACGTGGTTCGCTGACGGTCGGCAAGGCCGCCGACTTCGTGGTGCTCTCCCGCGACATCCTGCGCGCGGCGCCAAAGGACATCCCCGGCACCGTGGCGGAGACCGTCGTCGTCGCGGGCCTCGTGGAGCACGGCGGCTGAGCGCCGACCACGCCGGAACAGGGCCCGACGTGATCCGCGGTGCGGGGAGCGGCGGCGTGCACCGCCGGGATCGGACGCGGGACCGGACCGGTGCCGCGACATCGACGGCCCTCCACGGAGCCGGTCCTCATACGGCTCGCATCGCGTGGACCCGTCATGCCCCGGACGGCTCTCCGCTCGGAAGGTCTGAGCTCAGCGGCTCGCCGTCGCAGCGGCAGCCGCCAGGTCGCGATGGACGAGACGGGCCGCCCCCTCGACCGTGGCGACGCCGTAGTCCATGGTGCGGTTGCCGGTCGAGAGGACGACCATGCCGTAGTCGTGACCACTGCCGGTGAAGGCGCCCACGCTGTTCACCCGCCATCCGTCGGTGGCGCGCGGAAGCCAGCCGTTCTTGACGTGCACGGTCGCCGTGGCGGGCGATCCGGCGGGCACGCCCCACCTCTGGTTCGGGACGACCTGGTTCATCAGCCCGAGCGCGTAGCTGCGCGAGGAGGGCGCGAGCACCGTGTTCTCCGTCGTCGTCAGGAGCCGCATCAGCCGGAGCTGATCGCCCGCGGTGATCTGGGTGAGGCCCCAGCTTCGCCCGGTACCGGGAACGGTCCGGTCCATGTGGGCCAGCGCGAGGAACTTCTTGAAGCCGGCGGAACCGACCTGGTGCCAGAGGGCAGAGGTCGCGTCGTTGTCCGACTTGGTGATCATGGCGGTGGTCAGTTCCACCTCATGCGCGGTCAGCTTCCGCTGCGCCTCCTCGGCCTGCCGCAGCAGTGCGCCGAGCACCGAGACCTTGACCACGCTGGCGGAGTCGAAGTGCGTGTCGGCCTTGAACCCACAGGTGGTTCCACTGGCCCGGTCGTACAGGGCCAGCGACGACG
Organism: Streptomyces sp. NPDC101194; assembly: GCF_044767885.1. Classification (NCBI taxonomy): domain Bacteria; kingdom Bacillati; phylum Actinomycetota; class Actinomycetes; order Kitasatosporales; family Streptomycetaceae; genus Streptomyces; species Streptomyces sp. NPDC101194. The sequence continues at coordinate 232,127 of NZ_JBIWOS010000013.1, read as the reverse complement.
TGCCCTCCCGCCCGTCCAGCGCACCGGCTATGTCGCGGGCCAACTGGGCGGCCAGGCCGGGCTTCTTCGAGGTGCAGACGACCTGCGCACCACCCGCCGGGGCGCTGACGGTGTGGGCCGAGGCCGGGGTCGCCACGGCGCACACGGTGAGCAGCGAGGTTGCGGCGAGGACAGTCGCCAGAGCGGGCCGCGAGCGGGTCATTGTGCGTGATCCATACATGAGGGCTGTGTCCTGTCTCGCGTGTGCCATGGGTCATGTCGCCGGACCCCGCGGTCGGCTGCGAGCCGGGCCACTGACGTGTCCGGTCACCACCGCTCGGCGACGTGGGCCGCGGCGGTCGCCCGCCGGTGCCTGTTCGGGCCGCGGAGAGTCACCGATGAACGGGAGACGGGGGGCGGTCAAACCGGATCGAATCCCAATTCATAGGACACGGTGACCATACGGGGCCGGGAGGTGAGAGCCCTCGATTTTTAGGGAGAAATGCCCGATGTGTCGGGTTTGTCGAAGTGTGATGTTCGCCAAATCCGTTCTGTCGCGGACTCCGTGATCCATTGCTGTGGGTGAGAGGGGGCGGCGGGCTCGGTCGGGGCGCCGCGGCGGACCGCACTCCGGGGCGGGCCGGGAGAGGGCGAGTGCGGCGCAACCGCCGGAGCGGCCGGAGGCGCCGGGCGTCCCGTCGGCGGTCACCCGGTCGTGTCGCGGCAGCGCACGCGTGGGCCGGGGCGTGCGGAGGAACTCCGACAGCCGTCCGGCCGCCGGAGTTCCTTCGCACGCCGACCCGGCTGCGCGCCGGACCGCGGCTCCTGCTATTGCTTTTCGGTCTCCGCGAGTTGGTACAGCGAGGGCACGGAGACCTTGATCGGCTCCTGCGTGGTCCGTGCGATCACGACGACCACGGGCTCGTTCGGGTCGGGGTTCTCCTCGCGATGCGGGACGAACGGGGGGACAAGCAGGAAGTCGCCGGGATCCGCGGTGATCCGTACCTCTTCCGTGCCGTCGTGGAAGACGAACACGGGGTGACCGCTGACCACGTAGATCCCCGCTTCCGACTCGCCGTGGTGGTGGTTGTCCGTCGCGCTCAGCGGCGGGTTCTCCACCCGGCCCATCCAGAGCTTCTTCGACCCGACCGTGCCGCCGCTGATCGCGGCGTAGCCGTCCAGCTCGCCGGATCGAACGTGGTGGACGCGGTTGCTCGGCGGTGCGTCGTCGCCGCGCCGTGCCGCCCCGGCGCCTTCGTGGGTGGTCATCGTCCCGCCTCCTGATGGTCTCGATGGTCTTCGGTCCGGCACCAGACTCTGACCGGAGCACATCGAGTGACAACAATCGTTGCCGTCATGGCAACGCGCGTTTCCGTGGCGAAGGCGTACCGCACGGGCAGTCGCCGGGGGCGGCGGACAGCGGGCCCGACTGCGCCTGCGGGCCCGGGAGTTCATCGACCGGGCGGTCGCAATGCCGTCAGCGTGACGCAGACGCGTACACGTCTCTCACGTTGTCCCTGGGCTTCGGCCTGCTCCGGCCGCACGGGCCCGCGGCGAACGCGTGCAGCAGATTCTCCGTGGCGCGGGTGACGAAGGCCCCCGTGCGGGCATCCATGCCGTGGTTGCGCCCGTTCTCCCGGGTGCCCGCCATCAGGGCCTCGACCCACCTCATCGTCCCCGAGGCGAAGACGCCCGCTCCGCTCGGGACGGTGTAGTAGGCGGAGTCGGCGTGGCTGTGTGTGCCCTTGCAGACGAGAGGGGAATGGGCGATCACTTCGAGCGGCGCCGGGGTGGGCCTTCCCGGAACGACCCGGTCGTACTCCACCCCGACCAGGTGATCGAAGGAGTCTCCTCGCTTCACGCCCGTTCTCTCGAAGATCCAGTGATCGCTCCCGTGGACGACGTACGGGGCGTCCACGGGATAGCCCTCGTAGAGGACACCGGTCAGAGAGGACTCCGGGGAGGCGCCGGGAGGCAGGCGGAAGTCGTTGGTCGGCATGTCCGCGTGGTCGGCGAGGTACGGATCGTCGCGGTAGTCGGTCTTGTAGCAGACGACGGTGCGGTCGGCTCCGGTGGCGTCCGGCTCCAGCCTGATCCGGCGGAAGCAGGCGTTGGCGCCGAGGAAGGCCACGTTGGTGCCCGCGTCTCGGGCGCGGGTGACATGGGCCCGCTGCTGGGGCGTCCAGTACTCGTCGTGCCCCAGCGAGAGAGCAGCGGCGGCGCCCTGCAGAATCCCGGGGTCACGGTGGACGTCCGTTCCCGTGGTGTAGGCGAGCGGGATGCCCAGCCTCTCCGCCAGGACCACCACCGCCCGTTCGTAGACCATGAACTTCTCCGCGCCGTTGCCGTCGTAGGGGCGGTCGAAATCCACGGCGAGCGACCGTGTGCCGTAGGCACCGTTCTCGCCCTGGTAAAGGCTGTAGCCGCCCCACACGTTGTACGCCTGCCATGTCGCCACGGCGTGCATCAGCACGGTTCTGCCCACCGCGCTCGCGGAGCGGACGATCAGTGGTACATAGCGCTGGTGGCCGTTGTCCGCGTCCAGCCGGAGCAGGTACGCACCCGCCGGCCAGCCGTCGGCGCGGACCCGGAGCGAACGCGGCCAGTCCGCGCGCACGGTCCGGGTGGCCGGGAGGATGCGGGGGCGGGGCTGGACGGACCCGGAGACCCGGTGCGAACGCCAGACCAGTCGTGCCTGGGCCCCGTCGTACCAGCCGACGCGGTAGGCCGAGACCCGGAACGCCGAGGCGGTGGTGGAGACATGCAGGCCGAACTCCTCACCCGGCAGCACGCTCACCGTGTCCGTATAGCCCTCGACCGCCTCGGGCGGACCCACCGAACGGACACGCCAGTCGGAATTCCCCGCCCGGGTCCGCTCCTCGTTCTCGGCGGTACGGGTCGCGCCCGGCGGGGCGGACCCGGTGTCGGTCCCCCCGCTCGCAGAGGAGTGGCAGCCGCCCGCCGCCATGCCGCCCGCCGCCGCGGCGGCGAGGAAGTGCCTGCGGTCCAGGCGGCCGGGGAGCCCGGGGCTCTGCGCCTCGTCATGCTTCATATCGCCCGCCCACCCGTCCCGCAGTGCCGTCACGGGTCATCGTCGCCCGCCACCTTCCCGGCGACGACCCGGGGCGGGCCGAATCGGGGACGGGCCGCGCCGTTCGAGTTCGTCCGGGGTTCACGTCGGCATGCCGACCGGACCCGTGCCGTGGGCCTGCGGCTTCCACGCTTCCCGGATGTTCCGGGCCCCGCCGGTCAGTGCCGGGGGCCGTTCCTGTCGCCTCGACGGATCCAATGCGCCCGGCGCTGGTAGCGGGCGACCGGAGGGGCAACCGGGGGAGCGGGCAGTGGTACGGACGTGTCGAGGGGTGCGGCCTCGCCGGCCGGGGCGGGGGTGTCGCTCGGTGGACGGAGCCCCTCCGCCGAATACCGTGTCGTCGCGATGCTCTCCACGAGCTGTGCCTCGGTGAAGTTCTCCGAGCCGGGCACATGGGGCACAAAGCCGATGAGCACTCCGTCGCCGACGATCTCCGCGTCGAGCCCCGAGGCCCCGTCGACGTCCCACAGGGCCTCGATTCCCTCGTCGAGGACGACACGGATCCCGAACTCGTAGACACCCGCCTCCACGAGATGGGCCATCACATTGCGGGCACGGAGCGCCGACACCAGACGGCCGGCACGTTCCGCATCCATACCGGGCGCACCTCCTTCGTGCTCGGAGACCGGTGGTCGGCCGCCGATCGCGTATCGACACCGCTCACACGCGGCAGGAGGCGGCGTCGATCGCCGTCGGTCGGAGCGCAACGCCCCTCCTGGGACGCTGCGCGGGGGAGCCGAACAGAGGACGTACGCCCCTGCCCGGCGAACCCGTGGCGGGCCGCCGGGATGCCGCTTCCGTCAGATGTCGTTGTCCTCCGCACGGCGCTCGCCCTCCGCCTGGGACGGCTGGGTGCGCATCGTGGCGGGGTGCCGCTCCTCGGCCGGATCCATGTCCTCTTCAAGCCTCTCGCCCTCGGCCTGGGACGGAGTCGGGTACATGTCGATCTCGCTCATGACCGCCTCCATGGGTCGGAACGTCTGCCCACAAAACGAGCCTAACGCGTCGTTCGGTGGACGGCCCGGGCTGTGCGCACCGTTCACACCGTGAGTGTGCGGATGCGTGTGGTGACACGCTCCCGGCGTGCGGTCCCCGGTGCCGGCAGTCCGCATGACCGGGGCGTCCCTGACGCCCGTCCTGGCAACAGGTCCAGGGGGCCTCGCCGGGAACGCCCGTGCACGGGGTGATGCCACGCCGAAGAGTGCCGCGGCGGCCCGGACCGTCATCGGCCGAGTCGTGCCCCGTCCTGGGGCGGTGCACTGTGGAGACGTGGGCCTCACTGAACGGTTTACGGATCTGCGAGAACCGTGGCGGCCGAGCCATGCGCTGCTGGCGATTCCCGTCGCGCTCATCGTCGTGATCACCCTGGTGGACATCTTCGCGCCGCAGGACATCCATCTGGGCCCCCTGCTGGTCATCGCACCGGCGCTCACCGCCTCGTTCGCCGGCCCGCTGGCGACCGGGTGCATCGGCGTCCTCGCGGTGGCGGCCCAGGCGTACATCGGGCAGCACATCGGCACGCTGTCCTCCCGGAACATACTGGTGCAGATCGCCGCCATCGCCCTGCTCTCGGTGCTGACCGTGCTTTTCGCGCTGATACGCGAGCGGCGCGGACGGCAGCTGGCGCGCGTGCGGTCGGTGGCCGAAGCCGCACAGCACGTCCTGCTGTGGCCGCTCCCGGACCGGATCGGCCCCTTGCGGGTCGCCTCGCTGTACCTGGCCGCGGAGGACGAGACCCTGATCGGCGGAGACCTGTACGCGGCCACCCGCGTCGAAGGCGGAACACGGGTCATGATCGGGGACGTGAGGGGCAAGGGCCTGGCCGCCATCGGAGAAGCCGCCCTCCTGCTCGGCGCCTTCCGCGAGGCCGCCCACCAGCACACCGGCCTGCCCGAACTCGCCGCCGCCCTGGAGCAGAGCGTCACTCGCTACCAGGCCGACTTCGACTCGGAGGACGAGCCGGGAGAGCCCTTCGTCACCGCCCTGTTGCTGGAGATCCCCGACGAGGACCACATCAGCCGCATGACGAGCTGCGGACACCCCGCGCCCCTGGTGCTCGGCCCGGGGCACTCCGTCACCGTGCCGCGTCTTCATCCCGCGCCCCCGCTGGGGGTCGGCAGCATGGTCCCGACGTCCTACACCCTCGACGCGTTCCCCTTCGAGGCGGGCGACACCCTCCTGCTCTACACCGACGGGGTCGTCGAAGCGCGTGACCGGGGCGGGGACTTCTACCCGTTCGAGGAGCGGGCCGCCCGATGGACGGAGAGTTCCCCGGAGGCGCTCCTGAACCATCTGCGACACGACCTCCTCGCCCACGTCGGCGGGCGTCTGGGCGACGACGCCGCTGTCATCGCGATCCACCGCGCAGCCGTCCCCGACATGGTTCACCGTCGTGGAAGGGTCGACCACTCCTTCTGAGGACTCGTGGTGGCGATGTGCGGTACGGGGTCACCCGCGTCGGCCTCCCCGGACGCCGGTCGCCCACGCTTCCTGTCCGTCCCGACCGTGCATCGTGTCCCTCGGGTCCGAGCGCAGCGATGCCGGGCGCGGCCGAGCCCCCGCCGCTCGGACGGGGGCTCGGGGCTGGGGTTGCTCGACCCTAGTCAGGGGGCTCCAGGGGCGCCGTGCGATCACGGACATCGCCCGTCTGCTTCTTGATCTCACCCTTCGCCTGGTCAAGTTTGCCTTCGGCCTGCTTGCGGCGGTCGCCGGTCATCTTGCCCATGGTTTCCTTGGCTTTGCCCTTGATCTTGTCCTTGCCGCTTCCATGAGCCATGAGGACTCCTCGGGTGGACGGCTCTTCCGTCTCTCCAAACTAGGACACCTCGGGCAAGGTCGCCTCGTGCGAGAGGTGGCGAGAGAGAGGATGCGCCTGCCGCATCGTCGAGTGCGAGGGCCGTGACGAGCGGGCGCGGACGGACACGGGTGCGCCGCCGCCCGCTCAGGGGCCGTACCTGCGCCGGTCGGTGCGGCGACGGGGTGAACCCCGCCGGGCCCGTCCGCAGGCGTAGTCTGGCCGTACGCCTGTGCACCGCGAGTGAGCGACGGAGGCGGCCCATGACCGACCCCTACGGCTTCCTCAAGACCCCGCGCCGTCCCGTTCCGGCACGCCCCGTCCAGGAACGGCTGAGCGACTGGAACGAGGTCTACGCGGGGCAGGCACGGCTGCCGCTCGTTTCCGCGCAGGCGGGGCGGTGCATGGACTGCGGCATCCCGTTCTGCCACAGCGGCTGCCCACTGGGAAACCTCATCCCCGAGTGGAACGCGTATGCGCGCAAGGGCGATTGGTGGGCTGCGGCCGAGCGGCTGCACGCGACGAACAACTTCCCGGAATTCACCGGGCGGCTGTGCCCGGCGCCGTGCGAGGACGCCTGTGTACTGACCATCAATGCCGACCCGGTGACGATCAAGAACGTCGAACAGGCGATCGCCGACCAGATCTGGGAACGCGGATACGCGGCGCCGCAGCCGCCCGAGCGGCTCAGCGGGAAGACCGTCGCGGTCATCGGTTCAGGACCCGCGGGGCTGGCGGCGGCCCAGCAACTCACCCGCGTCGGCCACGCCGTCGTCGTCTACGAGCGTGCCGACCGCATCGGCGGACTGCTGCGCTACGGCATTCCCGCGTTCAAGATGGAGAAGCGCCACCTGGACCGCCGAATCGAGCAGATGCGGGCGGAGGGTACCGAGTTCCGCACGGGTGTGGACGTCGGCGGCGATGTCGACGCCGCGGAACTCGCCGGGCGACACGACGCGGTCGTGATCGCCGTCGGAGCCACCGGGCAGCGGGAGCTGGCCGTCCCGGGGCGCGAGCTGCGCGGTATCCATCAGGCCATGGACTACCTGACCCTGGCCAACCGGGTAACGGAGGGCGACCGTGACGTGCCGACCGTCACCGCCGAGGGCCGGCACGTGGTGATCATCGGCGGCGGCGACACCGGTTCGGACTGTCTGGGCACCGTGCTGCGGCAGGGCGCGGCCTCCGCCGTGCAACTGGACATCAATCCTGAGCCCGGTGAAACCCGACGGAACACCGAGCCCTGGCCCGTGTATCCGAAGGTCTATCGGATATCCCATGCTCATGAGGAAGCCCGTGGGGGAGGAGGCACGGATCCGAGAGTCTTCTCGTCCGCCACCCTCAGTTTCGAAGGGGATCGTTCCGGTCATGTGCGCGCGCTGCGCCTGGCGGAGGTGGAGCCCGAGGACAGAAGGCCCCGGTTGGAGACGGAGCGGGTCATTCCGGCTGATCTGGTCCTGCTCGCCCTGGGCTTCTTCGGCCCCGAACGGGGCACCGGTCTGATGCGGCAGCTCGGGCTCGTGCTGGACGATCGGGGGAACTTCGCCCGCGACAGTGCCTTCGCGGCCGAGACGGCTGGTGCGGCAGGGTCGGCCGAGCGGACGGCCCGACCCGGGACGGGCGGGGTGTTCATCGCCGGTGACGCGGGCCGAGGGCAGTCCCTGGTGGTGTGGGCCATCGCGGAGGGGCGGTCCGTCGCGGCGGCGACGGACCGCTGTCTGAGCGGCTCCACGGTGCTCCCGGCGCCGATCGCCCCGTACGACCGGCCCATGATCGCCTGAGTGGCCGTTCCGCATGCGCCGCGCAGGCCGCTGCCCGCCGCCCCGATGCCGGTCGGCCACCAGTACCTCTCGTCCGGATCACGACCTGCGAAAGCTCAAGCGCCCTTGCGGCAGCGGGAGGTGACGGCGGCGCCGAGTTCCGCAGTGAGCGGGGTTTCGGTGGCAGTCAGGCCGAGGGCCGTGCAGAGACTGCCGCCGTACAGGTCGACGGTGGACTCGATCAGGTCCGCGAAGGTCGCCGCAGCGAGCCGGGCCCGATACCAGCCGGTGGCGTAGACGGCCACGGCGACGAGCGAGGCGGGCCACCACACGACACCCGCACACGCGTAGAGAACCGCCCAGCCCGCCAGCACCGCGGCGGCGTCGAGCGCCCCGGACGCGATGCGCAGTTCCGCGCGGACCTCGTCGGGCAGCACCAGCCAGAGCCGGGGCCAGCACACCGCGAGGTCCAACCGGTATTCGGCGAAGACCCTGACATCGGCGCCGGCGAGGCGGTCGCCCATCCAGGTCGGCCGTACCGGTGGGGCGAGGCTGATCCGGTTGCGGCTCCGGGCGAAGCCGGACGGGTCGCGGCCGGCTGCGACCGCCTCCTCCAGCCTCGCCTGGTGGTTGTGCCACTGCCGCGACCGCCTTTCCGACAGACGGCTCCTGGCCGCGGCGGCCCACCGGGGCCAGTCTCCCAGCCAGACGGCCCGGACCAGTCGGCCCAGCCCCTGCGCGGCCAGCCCGGCGGCACCCGCGCAGAGGAGGGCCGCCAGCCCGGTCAGCAGGACCGTGGCGGAGCCGTCGGCCTGGAGGCGGCGCGCCATGTCGGTTGCGGAATCGCTCAGTTGACCCGCCGAGAGGGCATCTCCCTGACCCAGGAGGAGTCCTGTCGACAGCGCCGCGACCAACAGCAGACCGGGGAGCACCAGGACGGAGAGCCAGCGCTCCGCCAGTCGTCGGCCGACCTCGACGAGGAGTCCCGTCACGCGGTCGGCCGCAGGCGCAGTGCGGTGCCGCGCACCGCGCAGACCTCGATCGGTGTCCCCGGCGGCCGGATCCAACTCCGGTCGCAGGCCTCGCCGGGGCATCCGTACACGTCGACGCCGAAGCGGAACTCGGTGGCCGCCGGGTGGACGATGCCCTCGGGGCCGCGTACCTCGGCCGACTCCGGAGCGTCCACACTCCGCATGAAGGCGGTGATGCCCTCGGTCCGGCCGACCGCAGCTGCGGCCACGATCGCGTCCAACCGCGCACCGAGACCGCGTTTCTCCGCTTCCTGGCGCAAGAAGGTCAAGTTCGCGCAGAGCCTGGCGACTTCGTGCCGATCTTCGCTCATGTCCGTGGATCCTAGTGGCTGACGCGAACTACAGTGAGCGGTATGCCATTGCCGTACGCCCGGTCCATTCCCGAAGCGCACCTGTACATGGAACTGCACCCGTGCGAGTGCGGCGAGAGCAGGAGCACCGGCTACACGCATACGTCGATCCAGACCGCTCAGGGGCTCGCGTCGGAGCACTCGTTCGGCTGCGCGGGATGCGGCAGGCAACGCCGGTTCGTGTTCCGGATGCCCGGACTGGCGCCCCGGCACGCAGACCGGTACGGCGGGCCGGATCCGTCGCAGATCATCGACGCCGGCGAATGGCGCATGATCTCCCTCGCGTACATGGGCGAACTGGGCCGCGTCCGCGCCCGGCCGGACCGGCTGCGCGAGGTGCTCGAGGAGGCACTGGCCGCATACCAGGAGCTGCTGAAGTTCATCCCGGCCGGCCAGGAGAGGGTGCCCGACTCGGCGTTCTTCACCGAACGCGGGCGGCGGATCAGGGAGGGCGAGCCGCCGATCTCCTTCTCCCGGCACTTCCTGGAAGCCATGGTCGACGGCGCCCGGCAGGACCTGGCGGCCGTCCGATGACGGACCCGGTGCTGGCGGGCCTTCGGGAACGGCTGGAGCGCTACCGCGGCACCGGGGACCAGGATGCCGTCCTCGCGTTCGACGTGGGCCTGGAGCTGGATGCCCTTCTCGGCCCGAACGAGGGCTTCGACATCGAGGCGGCACACGTGGGCGGGACCGTGCACTGGGCGCGCTACCGCGCCGGCAGCAGGTCCGACCGGGACCTCGCCGAGGCACTCAGACTGCTGGCACTGGTCGACGACCGTGCCGAGGGGTACGAGATCCCCGGTCCGGTCCGGCTGATCCTGGCCTGCCGCGATGGCCACTGACCGGACACGTGCCGCCTTCGACGCGGCGGTCGACGAACTGAGCCGCTCGTCCCTGCGGCTCGTCGACCCGACCCCGGCCCAGTGGCGGCGCGTCCTGCGCGAGAACACCGAAACCGAGGTCTTCCGGCAGCGGATCGCTCCCGTCTCGGGTCGATTCGATGCCTCCCGTGCGCCGTCCGGTGCTTGGGACCAGGACGACGTCGCCGTGCGGCTGCGCGAACTGGGCGGCGCCGTGCTGGGGCAGTGGGAGCGGACACGCGACCGGCGCGCCCTGCGCATCGCGGTCGCGCTCTGGCGTGATGTGGTCGCGCGGGCGTGGCTGACCGACATCGCGACGCCGATCTGCGACCTCGCGGCCAGGTTCCTGGACCGCTACCAGGAGACTGCGGCACTGCCCCTGCTGGACACGGCCGTCCGGCTCGGGCAGGACGCGGTGTTCGACCCGCTCGCGTTCCGGCAGTCCCAGCCGCGCCGGTTGCTCGTGCTGGCCGACGCGTTGCGCTGCCGGTACGAGTACACGGGCGACCGGGCCGCACTGGTCGAGTCCCTGGCGCGCTACCGCGAGGCGTCCTCCTCCGGCGGTACGACGCGGCCGGACGCGCTGGCCGGGATCGGTGCGATGGAGGCGCACCGGGACGTGCTGACGGGCCGCCCGGGCACCCCGCGTCCGGTCGAACTCCAAACGGTCGACGGGCCGTTGGCCCGTGCCGCCGCTCTCACCGAGCAGAGCGCGGCACAGCTCGACGGATTCCGGCGCACCGGCGACTCGCCGCGGCTCGACGAGGCGATCGACGCCCTGCGGTCCGCGCTGGAACTCACCCCGGCGGACCACCGGGACCGCCCGCTGCGACTGGCCCGGCTCGGCGCCGCGTTGCGGCAGGCGTTCCTGCGCCGCCCCCATGTGTCCACGCTGGACGAGGCGGTGGCACTCTGCCGGGCGGCGCTTGCCCTGCCGATCGACCGGCCCGGTGTGCGGGCCGAGGCGATGACCGGGCTGGCGCTCGCTCTGCGGGACCGGCACGGCGTCGAGGGCGGCACGCCCGAACATCTCGCCGAGGCAAGCCTGTTGGCAGCGGAACTGGACCACGCGTACCCGCCCGGACACCCCGATCGGGCCGCCGCGCTCGACGAACTGGCCGGTCCGTCAACCGATCCGGCAGGGCTCGCTCCGTCGCACGAAGGGCCCGGCCGAGCGGGTCGGCTGCTGGACCTGGCTGCTTCGCTTCCCCCTTCGGACGCACACCGGGCGGTGGCGGCGTACGCGGAGGCGGCCCGGATGCCCGGCGCGCCGCTGAGGGTTCGCGGACTGGCAAGCCAGCGCTGGGGCCGATCGGCGGCGGAACAAGGCGACTTCGCCGGAGCCGAGCAGGCGTTCCGGTTGACCGTCGACCTGTTGCCGGACCTGGTGTCGCGACTGGAGCAGCGGGACGACCAGGAGTATCAGCTGATGCCGTTCGGGGGCCTGGCCTCGGACGCGGCGGCCTGCCTGCTGAACCGCGGCGCGGATCCCGCCGAAGCCCTGGACCTGCTGGAACGCGGACGCTGCGTCCTCTTCTCGCACGCGCTGGGGGAGGCGCCCGAGCGGGTCGACGAGGTCGTGCGGTCCCAGGTCGCGGCCGCGGGCCCCGTCGTGGTGGTCAACGTCAGCCGGCTCGGCAGCCACGCCATCGCGCTCACGACCGCCGGAACAGAGGTGATTCCCCTGCCGGGCCTCACCCCGGAGGCGGTCGAGGACCGCCGTATCGCTCTGGACCTGGCCCAGGATCTGATTCGTTCCCCGACCGTCGAGCCGGATCTGCGGTGGGCCGCGAGTCGGTCCGTGACGCGTCTGCTGGGCTGGCTGTGGGACACGGTGACGGGTCCCGTGCTGGAGACGCTCGGCCTCGAACCGGGGCCCGATCCGCTGCCCAGGCTCTGGTGGCTGCCGACCGGGCAGTTGTCGCTGCTGCCGGTGCACGCGGCCGGACACCACACGGCGCGGGACGGGCGCACGGTGTTCGACCGGGTGGTCGGCTCCTGCACCCCCACGCTGCACCAGCTGCTGCGCGCCCGGCTCCGCGCCGCGCACCGGCCACCGGACCGGTCGCTCGTCGTCGCCATCGGGGACCTGCCCGACTACCGGCTGCCCGCCGCGGCAAGGGAGGCCGAGGTCGCCGGTGCGCGGCTGCCGGGGGCCCGGATGCTGCTGGACGGGGCGGCCGACCCCGACAGCGTGCGTGAGGAACTGGCCACGGCGGCCTGGGTCCACATCGCCTGCCACGCCACCACGGACATAGGCGAACCCTCGGCGAGCCGACTGGCGCTGGCCGGGGGAGCGCTGTCCGTCGTGGACATCGGACGGTTGCGCATTCCGGACGCCCACTTCGCCTATCTGTCCGCCTGCGGTACGGCGCGCGGCGGCGACGTGTTGTCCGACGAGGTCATCCACGTCTCGTCGGCGTTCCAGCTGGCCGGCTACTCGCATGTGATCGGCACCCTGTGGCCCATCGTCGACGACGTGGCCGCCCGGATCGCGGACGACGTCTACGCGGAACTGTCCGGCGGCGCGGATCCGGCGCGCCGGTTGCACGCGGCCGTCAGGGGCGTTCGTGACGAGTACGCCGGCAACAGTCCCTTGCTGTGGGCGTCGCACCAGCACATCGGCCCCTGACCGGACGGGGCCCTTCGCGCCGTGGGGGGGGGGGCGCCCCCCCCCCCCCCGGCCCCCCCCCCCGCCCCACGGCCCCCCCCCCCCCCGGGCCCCCCGCGGCAGAGGGTGGCCCCCCCCCCCGGGGGGC
>NZ_JBIWOS010000013.1:0-219493 GCF_044767885.1 Streptomyces sp. NPDC101194 | reverse complement strand
TCCAACGGCCCTTGGGGGCGCGCGCCCCCCCCGCCCCGCCCCCCGCCCGGGTGGGGGCCCCCCCCCCCGGGGGGGCGGGCCCCCCCCCCCCCCCCCGCCCCCCCCCCCCGCCCCCGGCCCCCCCCCACGACCGGGGACCGCCGGTGCATGCGTGTCCGCGACCGGCCGGGGTCCCTTCACTCCCGGTGCGTGCCGGTCCGCGGATCGGGGACCGTCAGGGGCTGGCCCCGTCGAAGCCGTAACGCAGCGGCTGCTCCTTCGCCCGGGGGTCGAGTCGATAGACGTACAGGGCTTCCACCCGCATGCCCTCGGGTGGCGCCTCGACCTCGCACGGCCAGGTGACCTGAACCACCGGTGGCCGGCTGGTGACCCACATGCGCAGCCCGTGTGCGGGGCCGCCGTCGAGCATCGCGATCTGCTGGTTCGCCTGAGTGTCGGAAGTATCGGCATCCATGTTTACACTTTAATGGTTGCGCAATACGTGAATAGTCGTGAGCTGTGTCACGCCGGACGGCCGTCCCTGCCGCCGTCCGGCGGGGGTGGACCGTGGGGCAGGTGCGGTCCGGGGTGCTGGTCACGGGCGTCGGCCGGTCAGCGGACGGCGGCCGGCGCGAGGGCCACGCGTACGGTGTCGGCCAGTGCGACCGGGTCGCCCGTGGGTTTCACCGGGTAGCTCTTGCGCTCCAGGTTCCAGGCGTTGTCCCGTGCGAACCAGTCGATCGAGGCCGGGGAGCGGCCGGTGGTCAGGGCTGTGTCGAGGGAGTCGAGGTAGAGCGTCCAGCGTTCGGCGTAGAAGTCGGAGACCAGTCCCGACCACTCGCGGTTCGCGTAGTCGCGCAGACCGCCGGACTCGCTGCCGGAACGATGGCCCCAGGTGGTCAGGATCGAGCGGGCGTCGAACTCCGCGGCGTCCCGCTCGGCAGCGGTGCCGCCCCAGGACCTGGCGTCCTTGAGCCAGGGGCCGAGCATGAACCGCCGGTCGGAGGCCAGCAGCCGGTCCAGCAGGGCGAGGTCCTGCTTCCACTCCGTGGCCCGTTGCCGGTACAGGGCAAGGTCCTTCTCCTCGTACGCGGACCTGATCTGCGGCAGCAGCGTACGGCTGCGATTGGCCAGTGCCTGCCGGGCCACATCCACCACGTCGAACCGGTAGGCGTCCGACTTCTGCAGTTCGGGGGCGACTTGGAGCAACTCCGTGAGCGCCCGCTGCACCGTCGACGCGTCGTACCGCATGGACGACGGGCTCCAGCTGGCCGCGGAGCCGACGGTCAGCGCGGGGCGCGCGGTGAACAGGCTGTCCTGGGACTCGCTCCAGGTGCCGGACGGTGTGCTGTAGGGGCCCGCCCGCAGCAGTTCCCACGCCTTGGCGGCGTGCGGGTCGGCACCGCCGTAGCGGCGTTCCGCGTAGTCGGCGAACCAGGCCTCGTCGTCGGAAGGGGCGCTCTGCCAGGCGAGTTCGGTGAACAGCTCGTACGCGACGGGGTTGCCGCCGGTGCCCTCCGGCAGGTAGGCGATTCCCCGGAGCGCGCTGCCCGGCTTGGTGCGCCATGCGTTGAACCTGGCTGTCCAGACAGCTGAGTTGGCCCCGATCGTGGTGTGACCACCGAAGTTGGGGATGGTTCCGAAGGCGTACGGCGCGCCGTGCCAGGCGGCCTCCCGGTCCAGGCCGTTGTACCGGTCCGCGAGCCCGTCGACGATGAGGAGCCTGCTCCTGTCGACCGCGTCGATGAGCTGCGTCGACGGATTGCTCTGCCAGCCGAGCAGCACCCAGGTGGCGCCGGGACGCGCGGTCTGCAGAGCGTCCATGACGGCCCGAGCCGCGTCCGCGATGGGTACGTCGCCCGGCCGTCCGCCTTCGTGCAACAGATCCATCTTGTACATGGCGGAGTCGCCGAACAGCCTTCGCTGGTGACGGTAGAAGGCCTCGGCGACCTTCGGGAACATCTCGCCGCGCGGGTCCAGCCAGTCCGGCCGCTCGAAACCGACCCAGTCGCCCTGCGGGACCACGGGGCCCGTCGGGTTGCGGCCCGTGAACCCGGGCGGGACCGTTCCGTAGTAGCCGGGCAGGACCGGGGTCATACCGAGCAGACGCAGCCGGTCGGCGATCCTGCGGCCGAGCGTGGCCCGCTGCTCCAACAGCTTCTCGGTGACCGGGCCGCCGAAGCCGGACATGTTCTGCATCAGCCACCACGGCTGATGTGCCGGACCGGGAATCCAGGACGCGAGGTCCTTCTTCGCGTACCCGAACTCCTGGAACGTGTCGTAGTACACGGCGTCCGCACCCATCTGCACGAACACCTCGTTGACACCGTGCAGGGCCAGGACGTCGATCTGCCTCTCGTACGAGGCCCAGTCCCGGTACGCGCCGGAGTAGCCGTCGTCCGTGTCGTTGAGGGCGAACCGGTGCGGCACCGAGGCGTCCCGGCGGACCGTGCCGACGGGCGCGGGGAGCCTCTTCGGAAGCCTCGACGTGCTGTCACCGGGCCAGCCGATGTCCACCTTCGCCGTGTACTTCAGGTACCAGTTGACCCCGCTGAGCAGCACGGCGGGGCTGGTCCCCCGAACCCGCACGTGGCCCGTGGTCCCGGAGACGGCGAAGTAGTCACCGGACGCGGGACGGTCCACCGCCACGAGGTCGAACTGCCCGGCGTGCCGGGGGAGAAGACGGCGCAGGGCCGCCTCGGCAGGCCCGGCGGCGAAGGCCGGGCCGCCGCGGGGAGACGCCTCCGCGGGAGCGGCAGGAGCGCTCAACACCGCGGCCAGCACCGTGAGGGCGGTCGTGCAGACGACGATCCAGGATCTGAGGCTTCTCAACGTTGACCTCGTCCGACGAAGGGATGTGGAGGTTTGCCGAGTACGTGGAGCGGACACGCGTCAGACTTACTAACGGAGCATTCGTTAATATGGGCGGACCGTGTCGTGACCGTCAAGAGCGCCGACCGCCCGCGCTCTCGAAGCGCTGGGTACAGTGCCTACAGCGCCCTCCGGCAAGGGAGTTGACGTACATGTCGGTCCACAGAGCGGCGGCCACCGGCCCGCACGTCCTGCGCCGGATGAACGTCGCCGCGGTTCTGGCCGCACTGCGGGAGGGGGACGCACCCACCGCCCGCGTCACCGATCTCGCCGCGCTCACCGGGCTGTCACGGCCCGCGGTGACCAGGGCCCTGGGCGAACTGAGGGACTGCGGACTGGTGGAATTCACCACGGCCGTCGGACCGCAACAGCTCGGCCGGCCTGCCCAGTACGCCAGGTTCCGCGCCGAGGCGGGGCACGTCGCGGGGGTCGACATCGGCCCGCACAAGGTGCTGGTGATGATCGCGGACCTGGCAGGCCGGATACTGGCCACGCATCGCGTGGCCGTGGACAGGGGCACGGCCGGGCCGCACCTGTTCGCCACGGTCCGGGCCGCGCTGACGGCGGCGGCGGCCGAGGCGGACGTGCCGCTGTCGAGCCTGTGGGCGGTGAGCGTGGGCACCCCCGGGATCGTCGACCGGGAGCGGGGCGAGGTGCTGCTCGCGCCCAGCATTCCCGACTGGGCCGGGCTGCCGGCCGCATCGCTGCTGCGCGAGTGGCTGCACTGCCCGGTGTCCATCGAGAACGACGTCAACCTCGCCGTGCTCGCCGAGCGCTGGCGAGGGGCCGCGGCCTCCTCGGCGACCGGCAGCGACGACGCCGGTATCCGGACCGACTGCCTGGTCTTCGTCCAGTGGGGAAGGCGCATCGGTACCGGCATCGTCATCGACGGCCGCCCCTACCGGGGGAATTCGGCCGCCGCAGGTGAGCTGGGATTCATCGACCTGATGGGGGATTCCGCCCCGGCCCCCGGACCGCGTCCGGCCGACGGCATGGGGCCGTTCGAACGGCTCGTCGGCGCCGAGGCCATTCACCGCCTCGCCCTGGAGGCCGGTGCTCCGGTCGGCGTCGCCCATGACATCGCGCCGCTCTTCGCGGCGGCCGGGGCGGGGGACCGGACCGCTGTCGACGTGGTGGAGCGGGTGGCCGCCCGGTTCGCCCGCGGGCTCGCCGTACTCCTGCTGGTCCTCGATCCGGGCCGGGTCGTCGTCGGGGGCGGTGTGTCGCGGGCGGGTGACACCCTGCTCGAACCCGTGCGCAGGCATCTGCGATCCCGCACCCTGGTGCCGGTGGAACTCGACGCGTCGGCGCTCGGCGAACGAGCCGTCGCACTGGGGGCGGTGCGTCACGCCCTGGACGTCGCCGAAGAACGTGTGACGACGACCCACCGAGGTGTGGTGTAGCGAAGGGGCGGCGACCGTGCCCGGCGGACGGAGAGCGGCGCCGGGCGGAGCGACGGAGGAGTACCGGCTGCCGCCGTCACCCGGGCGGTCGGCCGGTGTCACCCCGTTGCCCGCCGGGCCGTGCCGTCACCGCGGGGCCCGGTGAGGCTGGGTCCGGCGCTTCCCTCCGGTGGAGCGCCCCAATCCCTCGTCGGTGCCGTTCGTTTGCTGGGAGAGCGTGATGGATCTGCGTCTGACAGGCAGGGCGGCCGTGGTCACCGGCGCCGGCCGGGGCATCGGCCTTGCCGTGACACGGGCCCTCGCCGACGAAGGCGTGCGAGTGGTCGCCGCCTCCCGGACCCTCACCGAACCGCTGTCGGAACTGACGGCGCGCGAGGACGTCCACTTCGTGCGGGCGGACCTCACCCGGCCCGACGGTGCCGAGGAACCGGTGGCCGAGGCGGTCGCCCGGTACGGCGGCCTGGACATCCTCGTCAACAACGTCGGCGCTGTGCGTCCGAGAGCGGGCGGCTTCCTGTCCGTCGGCGACGACGAATGGATGTGGGCGCTGACGGTCAACCTCCTCACCGCGGTGCGCACCACACGCGCCGCCCTGCCGCACCTGATCGCGAGCGGCTCCGGCTCGATCGTGACGGTCGGTTCGGTCAGCGCCTTCCTGCCCGACCCCTCGGTCATCGACTACGGGGCGAGCAAGGCGGCCCTGAGTAACTTCTCCAAGGCCCTGTCCAAGGAGGTCGGCCCGCACGGGGTACGGGTGAACACCGTCAGCCCCGGGCCCGTCGCCACGGACCTCTGGCTGGGCGAGGGAGGCATCGCGCAGACCGTCGCGGCGGTCGCCGGCAGCGAACCGGACGACATCGCCCAGGGGTTCGCCGCCCAGGCGGTGACCGGGAGGTTCAGCCGGCCGGAAGAAGTCGCCGATCTGGTACTGCTGCTGGCGAGCGGCCGGTCGGGCAACGTCACCGGATCGGAATTCGTCATCGACGGAGGACTCGTCACGACGCTGTGACCGGGGGCGACCCGTTGCAGGAGGGGACCGGAACGGGAGAGGACCCGGTGCCGGGAGCCCCGGTGCCCGGCACCGCCGGGCACCGGGCCGGACGCGGCGCGTCAGGAGCGTCGACAGCCATCGGAATCCGCCGGGGCCCGCGTCCGTGCGGAGGAGGGCCCCGAAGGGAACGGGACATCGCATGCCACCCTCACTCGGCCGACGCGCCCTGCTGCTCGGCACCGGCGGACTGCTCGCGGGACCCATGGGCTGCTCCGCGACCTCCCGGACAAAGACCGCCCCGGCCACGTCTGTATCCCGTTCCCCGCTCCCACCCCTGCCGACGACCACGGCCTGGCATCCCGACCGCGGCGACGTGGACCCCGAGGTGAAGCTGCGTGCCGTGCGGGTGGTGGAGGCGATCGGCGCCTGGCCCGCCGGCCAGGGCGGTGCGGCCGCTGCGAAGAGACGGGTGGCCGCGCTGGGGGCGGCGCCGTCACTGGTGGACCGGGCGGGCGCGCTGCGCCCCGACGCGGACCGGGCCGCACTCCAGGTGATCGACGCGCAGTACGGCGGGATCCTGACCGACTCGGCCAGTGTGCTGGTGGTGTGCCGTCAGTGGACGCCCGGCCACGAAGGCGGTACGACCGTCGACGTACGGCTGAGCCGGGCCCGGCCCCACTGGGAGGTCACCGATCTCCACCCGGCCCGCCCCGGCCCCGCCGCGGCCACGCTGCCCACGGAGGCCGAGCGGGTGCTGGCCGAACCGCGGATCGGTCTGCCGCCCGCGGCCGAGGCGGACATCCGCAGCGGGCACGTCCACCCGAGCGTGCTGCGGGCCCTGCTGAGCCTGGTCGGCACGTACCGGATGGACCTCAGCGTGATCCGCTCCGGGCACCCGCTGTACGTGTTCGGGACCGACCGGCCCAGTGATCACCCACCGGGCCGGGCCTTCGACGTGGGGCGGATCGACGGGCACATGGTCGTCGATCCGGCCACGTCGCGCCGGCTGATCGAGTCGTTCATGCGCGACGCGGCGGCGGCCGGTTCGTACAACGTCGGAGGGCCGGTCCGGCCCTCCGGGGGCGTGACGGCACATCAGTTCTTCACCGACGCCACCCATCACGACCATGTCCACGTGGGATTCACGGACTGAGGACCGCTCCGCCGCTCAGGCGCGCTGGTCGAGACCCGCCCCCAGCGGCGGCTGCGGGGCGTCGAGCAGCGAGGTGTCCACCTCGCCGACGCCCCAGCCGTACGCCAGCTTGTGCACTTCCAGTACGAAGAAGGAGTCGGTCGAGACGATTCCGTCGATCTGATGCAGTCTGCGGTTCATCAGATCGGTGAAGTGGTCGGTGTCCCGGCAGATCACCTCCACCATCACGTCGTAGGTACCCGCCGTCATGATGACGTAGGAGGTCTCGGGCAGTTCCCTCAGCCGTCGGCAGACCTCCTGGGCGCTGCCCGGCCTCACCCGGATGCCGACCATGGCGAACCGGTCGAAGCCGATGGTCAGCGGGTTGGCGATCCCGACGATCTGAAGAGTGCCGTTCTCCTCCATGCGCTGGACGCGGTAGCGCACGGAGGAGGCGGGGATGTCGAGTTCCTCGGCGATCTGGCTGTACGGGCGGCGGCCGTCCGCTTGGAGTGCGGCGATGATCCGGCGGTCGGTGTCGTCCAGGGGGCTGCCACCCAGCGTGCTCATGCTGTTGCTCCGGCTCTCATGTACGGCCCGTCACGGTGCGCGGGCCTGGATCTTCGGTCGTGCGGCCTATCCTGCCCGGCTCAGGAATCGAAACCGAGGCCGAGTCGGTCCAGGGTGCGCAGCCACAGATCGCGACGGCCGTGCGTGTCCTCGCGGGCCATGGACCGGCGTGTGGCCTCGACACCCAGATACCGGACCGGCTCCGGCGGGAAGGGCACCGGTGGGCGGCGGATCATCGCGGGCCGGAGCCGGTCCGTGCGCCTTTCCGAGAGCAGGTCCAGCATGACCTGGGCACCGAACCGGGTGGCGCAGACGCCGAGCCCGGTGAAGCCGAGCGCGTAGGCGATCCGGCCGTGCGCCGCGGTGCCGGCGAACATGCAGAAGCGGGTGGTGGAGTCGATGACGCCGCCCCAGGAGTGCGAGAAGCGGACATCGGCGAGGGCGGGAAAGGCCTCGGCGAACTGGGCGGCGAGGGTGTCGAAGGTGGCGGGTCGCTGCGTGAGCCGTTCGTCGACCCGGCTGCCGTAGTGGTAGATGGCGTCGTAGCCGCCGAAGAGGATGCGGTTGTCGTCGGTCTTGCGCAGATAGTGGAACTGATTGCCCGCGTCGGTGATTCCGTGGTCGCCGATCCAGCCGATGGCGGCGAGCTGCTCGTCCTTCAGGGGCTCGGTGGTGAGGGCGTAGTCGTAGACCGGGATCACGCTGAGCGAGAGGCGTTTGAGCAGGGGCCGGTAGACATTGGTGGCGAGAGCGACCTGCCGGGCGCCGACCGCCGCGTACGGGGTGGCGAGGCGCACCCGGCCGGCATGACGGGTGGTCAGGTCGGTGACCTCGGTGCGCTCGGCGATGCGTACCCCGAGGTCCAGGCAGGCCGCGCGCAGACCCCAGACGAGCCGGGCGGGGTCGAGGAGCGCGTAGTCGGGGGACCAGAGGCCGGCGGTCCAGCCGGGGGAGTCGACGTACGCCCGCAGTTCCGCGCGGTTCAGCAGCCTGGTCCGCTCGCCGTACCGGTGGGCGAGCGCGTGGGCGCTGTCGAGTCCTTCGGCCTGCCAGGGCGTGGCGGCGACGGTGACCTTGCCGCCGCGCACGAATCCGCAGTCGATGCCGTGGGTGTCCAGATCGCGCCGGAAGGCCTCGAAGTTCTCCATGCCCAGGCGGTGCAGCAGCCGGGCCTCGGCGGGCCAGCGGTCGGCGCCGTTGGCGAGGCCGTGGGTGAGGCTGGGTGAGCAGAAACCGCCGTTGCGGCCGCTGGCCGCGTGGCCGCAGGTGTTCTGTTCGATGACGAGGACGTCCCGTTCCGGGTGGGCGCGTTTGGCGAGCAGCGCGGTCCACAGACCGGTGTAGCCACCGCCGACGACGGCGAGATCGCAGGTGGTGTCGGCGGTCAGCCGGGGCAGGGGCGTGGGGTGCTCGGGCCGGTCCAGCCAGTAGGGGGCGGCCTCCGTGTCGCGCAGGCGGCTGCGATGGTCGGCGGGGCGCGGGGCTGCGGTGGTCATGTGGCGGGTACCTCGTTGCCGGCGTGGTGGGACGGTACGGGCCGGGGCCCCGACACTGGTCGGGGCCCCGGTCGACGGCGGGCGGGAGCGAGCGGGGCGGTCAGAGACTGATGACGCCGGTGCGGGTGTCGGTCATGTCCATGAGTGTCCACTTGCCGCCGATGCGGCCCCAGCCGGTGGACCGGCTGCCGGCGCCGCCGAACGGCATGTTGATGTCCCACCAGTTGTTGCTCTCGTTCACGACGACCTGGCCGACGGCCATTTCCTCGATGAAACGGAACGCGGAGCTCATGCTCCGGGTGAAGACGGCGCCCTGGAGGCCCAGCTTGTCGTCGTTGGCTATGCGCAGCAGATCGTCCTCGTCCTGCCCGGTGATGATCGGGACGACCGGTCCGAAGGATTCCTCACGGGACAGCAGACTGTCCTCGGGGACCCCGTCCACCACGGTGAACTCGTAGTAGAGGTCGGTGGGGTGGCCGGAGGCGCGCTTGCCGCCGAGCAGGATGCGTGCGCCCCGCTCGCGGGCGTCGGCCATGTGCCGGTCCATCTTGGCCGCGACGCCCTCGTTGTTGAGGGGGCCGAGCACGGTCTTGGGATCGAACGGGTCGCCGAGGGTGATGCGCTGGGCCTCGCGCAGGACGGCTTCGACGAACTCGTCATGGATGTCGGCGTGCACGATGACGCGTTCGGTGGCGCAGCAGACCTGCCCGGCGCACGGGTAGGCGCCGTCGACGGCGGCCTTGGCGGCAGCCTCGACATCGGCGTCGGCGAGGACGACGAGCGGGCCGTTGCCCGAGCACTCCATGATGGAGCGCTTGAGTCCGGCGGCGGACTGGATCTTCGCCCCGGTCGCGGAGGAGCCGATGAAGCCGATCGCGTGAATGCCCTCGTGACGCACCAGCGCGTCGCCGGTGTCACCCTCACCGGGCACGATGTTGACGAGGCCGTCGGGCAGCCCGGCGGCGACGAACGCCTCCATCGCCCTGAGGACGGTCAGCGGGGTGTTGGCCGGCGGCTTGACGACATGGGCGTTGCCGGTGGCGAGACCGGGGGCGACGAACTCCGCGAGCATCAGCAGCGGAAAGTTCCACGGCGTGATGATGCCCCATGTGCCCACCGGGCGCTGGAAGGTGAACATCCGCTTGGTGTTGTCGGTGGAGGGCAGCGTCTCGCCGTGCAACCGTACGGCGTCCTCGGCGTGCAGATGGAAGAGCTTGGCCGCCTCCTCGATGTCGGCGACGGACTCGGCGAGCGGCTTGCCCTGTTCCAGGGACTGGAGGCGGGCGAGTTCGTCCACGCGCCTGCCGAGTTCCGTACCGATGCGGTGACAGAGCTCGGCGCGGGTCCACACATTGGTCGCGGCCCAGGCCGGCTGGGCCTCGTTCGCGGCACGCACCGCGGCGTCGACATCGGCGGCCGCGGGCAGGGGGAAGCTGCCCACGAGTTCGCCCGTCGCCGGGCTGATGACCTCATGGATGTTCCCGGAGGTGCCGTCGGTGAAGGCGCCGTCGATGAAGAGCTGGTGCCGGTCGGCGGTCGGGGTGGTCATGCGTTGGCCTCTCTGTCCTGTCCTGAACGGGAAAGGGCGTGCCGGCTCGGAGCCGCGCCGTCCCGGGTCCGGTGCGAAGCGATGACTGGAGACTCGCCGAGCAATCAGGGACTGTCAAGACTGCTGAATCAGCAATCGACAAAGTCGATCACTGCTCATTCATGAGTATTGACAGGCGTTTTTCGCCTCCCTTATAACCAGGCCACATCGGCACTCCTGCCTGCGCCCACCCTGAGGGGAACGCCATGTCATCCCAGCCGCAGACTCCAGCCCCGCCCTCGTCCGATCCCTCGCCCCCGTCGGGAACGGCGGCCGCACTGCCGAAGAAGATGAGCTGGTTCGACGGATTCGCGATGTCGCTGACCATGCCCGCGGCGCTGATCGCCTCGCTCGGCGCCTCCATCGGCGGTCTCGGCGCCTGGGGCGCCATCGCCCTGTGGGCCGCATCGATGGTGCTGGCCACGGCGACCAACTGGATCTACACCGAACTGGCCGCGATGTTCCCCGACTCCTCCGGAGGCATCGCGCACTACGCGACCGAGGGCTGGAAGAAGCGGGCGCCCGTGGTGGGCCCGATCGCGAGCATCGGCTACTGGTTCCCCTGGACCACGGCCCTCGCGGTCTACTCCGGACTCATCGGCTCCTTCGTCCGGGCCCAGTGGTTCCCCGGCCAGGACTGGAGCGTGGAGTTCGGACCGCTGAAGGTGGACTTCCCCATAGCGGTGGGCCTGCTCGTCATGCTGCTGCTGTTCGGCGCCGCGATGATCGGCCTGCACGTCGCCATGTGGGTCGTCTACGTCACCGGCGGTGCGCTGCTGATCCCGCTCGCCGTCTTCATCGTCCTGCCGTTGTTCTCCGGTGACTGGAGCGCGCAGGGCCTGCACTGGAACCTGCACGGTGCCGCGGGACTGCGCGAGGCCCTGGTGTGGCTGTACGTCATGGCGTGGACCTCGTTCGGTGTGGAGGTGTGCGCGACCTTCGCACCCGAGTACAAGGACACGGTGCGCGACACCACCCGGGCCCTGCGCGCAGGGGTGCTGTTCTCCCTGGGGGTCTTCATCCTGCTGCCGCTGACCCTGTCGGGATACGTCGGCGAGAAGACCATCGGCGAGGAGCCCACCACCTTCTTCGTCGGCGCCTTCCAGGATCTGGTGGGCGGTGCCTCCGACCTCATGGTGGTCTTCCTGATCGCCTCGTTGCTGCTCATCATGATCACCGGCCTCGCCGACGGCTCCCGGGTGCTGTACGAGATGGGCAAGGCGGGACTCACCGTCAAGCAGGTGGGGGTGCTGAACCGGCGCGGCGTGCCGGTCCGGGCCCTGCTGGTGGCCCTGGTGCTGAACGTCTTCGTGCTGACGGTGCTTCAGACCCCGCTGGCCATCATCGTCACGGGCAACCTGGGGTACATCCTCGCCCATGTGCTGGCGGTCTCCGGCTTCGCACTGCTGCGAAGGGACCGGCCCGACGCCGTGCGGCCCATCCGGCTGCCCCGGTTCTTCGTGCCGCTGGCCTGGACGCTCGCCGGTTTCCTCACGGTGGTTCTGGTGGTGGGCGCCACCGGATTCTCCATCACCGGGTACGGCGGCTACACCGAACTGGGCGTGGCGCTCGCCGTCCTGGTGGTGGCGGTGCTGCTGTGGCTGTACCGGATCAAGGTGCAGGACCGGCGGCCCGCCGACGGCCGGCCGGCCTGACGCGGGCGGCGTCCGCACCGCTTCGACGAGCCGGAAATCAGGCGGAAAGTGGTCCTGCGGGCAAGAGGCGGCGCTCCCTAGTCTCGGGCCCATGCGTGTACTTTTCGCCTCGACCAGAGGGTCGGGTCACTTCCACCCCCTCATTCCCTTCATCGACGCGTGCACGGCCCGGGGCGACGACGTCCTCGTCGTCGCCCCGCCGGGGCTGAAGGAGACACTGGCGGCCAGGGAACAGCCGTACCGCATCGGCGGCGAGCCGCCCCGCGAAGAACTGACGCGGGTGATGAAGCGCGTCCTGGAACTTCCCCCGGACGAGGGCGTTTCGCTGATGACCACGGAGGTGTTCGGCCGGCTCGGTCTCGCCGCGATGCTTCCCGCACTGGAGGAGGCCTGCCGCACGTGGCGGCCCGACCTGGTGCTGCACGAGGCCTATGAGTTCGCGTCGGTGGTGGCCGCCGAGCGGCAGGGCATTCCGCACGCCCGGGTCGCGGTCTCGGCCGCGCGTTTCGCCCGGTCCACCGACGCACTGCTGGCCGCCGTGCTCGAACCGTACGGCCCCGGCATCACGGATCGGCTCCGCGCGTCCCCGTATCTGACGCGGCTGCCGGCCTCCCTCGATCCCTCCCCGTACGCCCGGACCCACCGCTACCACGAGCTCTCGCGACCCGGTGCGCTGCCGGACAGTTGGGGCGGCAGCGCGGAGCCTCTGGTCTACGTCACCCTCGGCACCGAGGCGGGTGCCATGCCGACCTCCAACGCCCTGTACCGGGCGGTGCTGGAGGCGGTGAGCGGGCTGCCGGTACGGGTACTGCTCACCGCGGGCCGCGGCACCGATCTGCAGGGCCTCGGACCGCTTCCGCCCCATGTCCGTGCGGAGGCGTGGGTGCCGCAGGCCGATGTCCTCGGCAGCGCCTCGCTCGTGGTCTGCCACGGCGGGTCGGGGACGGTCTTCGGGGCCCTGGCAGCAGGTGTCCCGCTGGTCTGCGTCCCCCTCTTCGCCGACCAACCGGTGAACGCCCTGCTGGTCACCGGGGCGGGTGCGGGACTTGCCGTGACCCCGACCGGTGGTCCGGCGAACGATTCGGCGGTGCTCGGTCCCGACGACGTCGCCCGCATCCGGTCCGCCGCCGAACTCCTGCTCAAGGATCCGTCGTACCGGGCGCGGGCCGGCCGACTGGCCGACGAGATGCGGGCCACCACCACATGCCGGGACCTGATCGGCACTCTCGATCCGCACTCCTGAGCCGCGACCGCCTCGGCCGCTGCGCCGGCACAGGTACGGAAGGGGCGCAGCCGAACCGGACGGGCACGTCCGTACGGTGGGGTTCGGCGCGCAGGGGCGCTGCGACGGTGCACCGGCGGGCATGGGAAAGAGATGCCAGGAGTATCCGCACCCGTGATCAAGCTTGTCCGGCGCACCACCGAGCCGGTCGGAGCGCAGACCCTGCGCTCCACGGCGGCAGCCGTCATCGCCTACGTCGTGGCGGTGTGGACCCTTCCGCATCCGGCACCGCTCACGGCACCGCTCACCGCGCTCCTCGTCGTGCAGGTCACCCTCTACGCCACCCTCACCACGGGGATCCGCCGGGTGAACTCCGTCGTCGTCGGCGTGCTCATCGCCACCGCCTTCAGCTCCCTGGTCGGCCTCAGTTGGTGGAGTCTCGGACTGACGATCTTCGCTTCGCTGATCGTCGGGCGGCTGGTGCGGGTGGACGAGTTCGTGCCCGAGGTGGCGATCAGCGCGATGCTCGTACTGGGTGTGGCCCAGGTCGCCTCCACCGCGTGGGACCGTGTGCTGGAGACCTTGATCGGCGCAGGTGTGGGACTGCTGTTCAACCTGCTCTTCGCGCCGCCCGTGTGGGTGCAGTCCGCGGGCGCCTCCATCGACAGTCTGGCCAGGGCGATGGGGCGCATGTTCCGTGCGATGGGAGAGGACGTGGACGGGCACATCTCCGTCCAACGGGCGGCCGACCGGCTCCATGAGGCCCGTCGGCTGGACCACGACATCGTGGAGGTCGACGCCTCGTTGCGGCAGGCCGAGGAGGGCCTCACCTTCAATCCGCGGGTCAGGCAGGGGCTGCTGTACCGGGTCGTGCTCCGTACCGGACTGGACACCCTGGAGATCTGTGCCGTGGTGCTGCGGGTGTTGTCACGCACGCTGACCGACCTGGCCAAGGCCCGTACCGACGAGACGCTGTTCCCCGCAGACGTGGCCGAATCCCTCAGGCAGCTGTTCGGACAGATGGCCGACGCCATCGAGAGCTTCTCGGAGTTGATCACCACTCCGGTCGCGGAGAACGCCGAGGAGGCCGAGGACCGGCTGGCCCGCGCACTCGCCGTCAGCCGCGAGACCCGCGACCGGGTGGCGGATCTGCTCCTCGAAGACGTCTCGGAACACCCCGGGCAATGGCAGTTGCACGGGGCCCTGCTCGCGGAGGTCGACCGGATTCTGGACGAGCTCGACATCGACAAGCGCACGGAACGCCTCGGCAAGGAGCTCGACCGGCGCTCCGCGCAGGTGCACGACCGTCATCCCTGGCTGCACGCCGTGTCGCGACGGCTCCGAGGCACCCGGAGCTGAGACGGCGCGGGCGGACGGCATCATGCCGGAGGCCAAAAGCCGTTCGATGGCGACCATGGCCGCGTCGTCACCCGGACGACCCGAACGGTATCGCGACGAGAGCGTTCCTGCGCCTTCGGGTCTTCCGTCGCAACTGCAGGAACGGCTGGGAATCCATGCTTCCGGGATACCTCCCCCGGTCCGCCGCCGCGCCCCGTGACAGCGGGGCGGCGCGGCCCGGTGACACCCGTCGGCACTCCGCGTCGCCCGCGCCTCACCCGGACGGTCGGCCGCTTTCACCCGCCTGCTTCTCGTGTCGCGCCGTTCCCGTCGGGCCTGGCAACGCTGGGCCCACCAACCGCTCCTCGACGAAGAGAGAACAGCATGACCGTCTCGGCCTTCCTCGCCCCGCGGACACGGATACCCGGGCGTCGCGCGCGGATCGTCGCCACCACGCTCACCACGGCGGCTCTCGCCGCCCCTGCCGCCGTCGCGGCCGACGGCGGCGCAGATGCGGCCGGTGCCAAGCCCACGGTGGTGCTGGTGCACGGCGCGTTCGCCGACGCGTCGAGCTGGAACGGCGTGACGGAACGACTGCAACGTGCCGGCTACGAAGTCATGGCCCCGGCCAATCCGCTGCGCGGGCTCGCCCATGACTCCGCCTACATAGCCAGTGTGCTGAAGAGCATCAGAGGCCCGATCGTGCTGGCCGGGCACTCCTACGGAGGTGCGGTGATCAGCGATGCCGCCGCGGGGAACCCGCACGTGAAGTCACTGGTGTTCGTCTCCGCGCTCATGCCGGACAAGGGGGAGAAGCTCGCGGATCTGTCGGCGAAGTTCGCCGGGAGCGAGCTGAACGCGGCACTGAGACCGGTGCCGTTCCCGGACGCCGACGCCGTCGGCGGGGAAGGGGCCGACCTGTACATCCGGCCCGCCAAGTTCCACGACGTCTTCGCGGCGGACGTACCGTCGGGTACCACCGCTGTGATGGCCGCTGCCCAACGCCCCATCAACGGGGCCGCGTTCATGGAGAAGGCGGCGGGAGCCGCCTGGAGGACCATCCCGTCCTGGGCGCTGGTCGCCACCCGTGACAAGGCCATCGCCCCGGACCTCGAACGCTACGAGGCCAAGCGCGCCAAGTCCCACACGGTCGAGGTCGACTCCTCGCACGTCGCGATGGTGTCGCACCCCGACACTGTCGCGGATCTCGTCCGGAAGGCCGCCGGAGACAACACACCGGCCGCGTCCACCATGGCCTCGACGGGCACCAGCACGCTGGTCCTGGCCTGCCTCGGCGGACTCGCGGGCCTGACCGTCGTGACCGGCGCCGGCCTCGTGACGGCCGTCCGCAGGCGTCGGGCCGCCGGCAGCGGGCCCGGAGCAGCCCTCTGAGCCCCCTCGGATCGGTGAGGGCTCGGGCGCGGGCCGGTCCCCGGGACCGGCCCGCCGATCTCTTCGCCGGCGACGTCGCGTCCGTCACGGGGTCACGTCCCCCGCCGCGACGGGCCGAGCCGTCACGGCGCCGGCGCACGACCGGGCGGTCGTCCGGGCTCCCCCGTCATGCGGATCCCGCGTACGGAGGGACTCCGACGCGCCTGTCACCCGACCGGATCCGTCCGCCGACTCGCTGCACGAGGGCAGACGTGGCCTCTGCGGACGAGGGGGGCGGCGCGTGGCGCGTCGCCCCCTCCGGTTCCTGCCGATGAGCCCCGCACCGGTCCTGCGCCGCTGCGGGGCCTCGGACGTCTAAGGAACCAGCCGGGACTTCGACAGACGGGGCGAGGGCGGTGTCGCGCCGTCCAGCGTCGCGGAGTACAGCGCGGCGTGCTCCTCGCGGGACACCACCGACCGGCCGCCGCTCAAGGTGAGCCGATGCCCCTGCGGCGTCGTCCAGCGCACCTCTGCGCAGGCGCCGACGCCGTCCACCTCCGGGTCCGGCACCTGCCCGCCGGTCGGCCCCGTGGCGGACGGCACGAGGGAGAGAGACCCCGCGGCGAAGGTGTCGCCCAGCATCGCCCAGTCCAGCTCTGCCGGGCTCTCGCTCTCGAAGAGGACGACCTCGATCCGCATTCCTTCGGCGCGCGGCACCACCCGGACCATCGGCCCACGGCCGCCGAAGCTGCCCCCGGCCAGCCTGAAGGCCAGCCGTGCCGTCCCCAGATCGAGATCGACAGCGCCGCCGACCGCGGAGGTCTCCGGCACGGGCGGTGCGCCGATCACGTCCACCACCAGCCGCAGCGACCGCGCCCGGAACCGGTCACCCGGCCGGATCATGTCGAGGTGGTGGTGCCGGTCGCCCGCCGGGCAGGCGAAGCCTGTCAGCCAGGCGACATGCGGGCCGCTCTGCACGGTGGAGATCACCCCCGAGGCGAAGTCGAAGTCCTCCGCCCCGTCGTTCTTCAGCAGATGGACGTGCAGATGCCCGGGGGTGCCGTCGGGACGTACCCAGTGGCCGAACAGCGGGCGCCGCTGCAGCCAGGTGTCCTGGTGGTTCACGCTGCCCAGCGTGGTGACGGCGTCCAGCCAGGTGGTTCCCGTCTCCGGCGACGGGCCCTCGGTGAAGAGTTCCCGGTGCTCGCGTTCACCTTCCAGCTCCAGCAGTCGCGGCAGCGCCCAGTCGGGCATGCGGTAGTCCACGCAGGAGTCCACTCCGACCGACATCTCCCCCCGGACCGGGTGGACGTCCGGGGTGCCCAGCACCCCGCGTACCGCCTTCACCAGGAACGGCGGCACACCCAGGTCATTGCTGTAGCAACGGGCCATCGGACCGGAGAGCTGACGGGTCGGCGGATGCCAGCGGGCCAGGAAGTGCAGCCAGAGCCGGTCGTGCAGGCGGTCGTTGAGGACCAGCACCTCCTCGTCGCGTACGTGCTCCCTGATCAGGGTCAGGGTCTGGAGGACGACGCCCCAGTAGGACGGGCTGTTGAACTCGGTGAAGCTGCCGGTCGTGTCGATCGCCTCGCACAGTCGCACCATACGGTCCTTGCCGTACGCGAACAGCTTCTCGTCGTCGAGGAGGCTGCCGGCCGCGAGCGTGACGAACGTGCCCATCACGGCGACGTTGGTGTACGACATGTGGACGTTCCTGCGGACGATCGACGCCGCCGCGTGCCGTACCGACTCCCGGACCTCCCGCAGCACCGCGGGGGGCAGGCGGTCGCCGTGCCGGGCGTGCACCAGCAGCAGCTGGATCCCGAGGAAGTCCGCCCAGTTCCAGTCGGCGGGGTCCATCTCCGCCGCGGACTCCTCGGCGTAGTAGCCCCAGATGCCGTAGGTGGCGCTCTCCACCGACCGGTCCTGGAGCTCCGCGATGCGCAGGATCACGGTGTGCGCGCGCTCGGCGTCGCCCGCACCATCCCGTTCCAGCAGGAGCAGCGCGTACTGCAGGGAGTTGCGGGTGGGGTGGGCGAGGCCGCTCCTGATGTGGGTGTGGATGGGGTTGTAAGGGGCTTCGATGTGCAGCAGGTTCGCGTCGGGGTCCCAGCAGCGGTCGCCTTCGGAAAGGGCCGCTCGCAGCAGGGTGCGGTCGTACTCGGCGGCCGACCAGGCAGGGTGCACGGGATGTCCTCCAGCTCGCGACCGTCGGGCCGACGATCTTCGGCAATGTGCGGGAAACGTTTTCCAGAGGCTAGGTCGATGTCACCGCCTCGGCAAGGGGCGCACCGGAACCCGGGGGCGCAAATCCGCTCCTCACCCCCATTGACGCGGCGATATCGGGCGGTGCAAGGTGACCCCGGCTGGAAAACGCTTTCCGGCCCCTTTCCGGTCTGCCCCTGAATGGAGTCCCCGATGAGACCCTCCCTGCGCACCGCTCTCACGGGCGTCACCGCGGGTGCGCTCGTCTGCGTGCTTGCGTCGTGTTCCGGTTCCGGCAGTGACAACGCCGCCGACGGCACGGTGACCATCACGGTCTCCGGGCGCCCGCCGGCCACCAGCGCGGCCGCACTCAAGATCTTCGACGCGCGGGTGGCGGAGTTCGAGAAGGCCAATCCCGAGATCAGGATCAAGACGAACGAGTACCAGTACGACCAGCAGAGCTTCCGGACCAAGGTGGGCGGCGGCAGCCTGGAGACGGTCGTCCGGGTGCCGCTGACCGAGATGTCGAGCCTGATCAAGCGCAAGCAGATCGCCGATCTCACCGCGGACTTCAAGGGGTTGAAGCACAGCGAGGACTTCAACCAGGTGGTGCTCGGCGCCGCGAAGGGCCTGGACGGCAAGATCTACGGCATACCCACCGAGGAGTACGCGCTCGGACTGGTCTACAACCGCGATCTCTTCGAGAAGGCCGGACTCGACCCCGACAAGCCGCCGGCCACCTGGCCCGAGGTCCGTGCCGCGGCCAAGGCGATCTCCGAGAAGACCGATGCCACCGGCTACGCCCAGATGACCAAGGAGAACGCCGGCGGCTGGATGCTCACCGCCATGGCCTACTCCTTCGGCGACAGCATGCAGGAGGAGTCCGGCGGCAAGTGGGCCAACACCTTCGACCGGTCCGGCAGCGGCGCCGAGAAGTCCCTGAACACGCTCAAGGAGATGCGCTGGACGGATCAGTCGATGGGCAGGAACCAACTGCGCAACATCTCCGACATGGAGAAGGACTTCTCCGCCGGAAAGATCGGCATGACGATCGCCGGGCCCAGCATCATCAACCACTACGTCCTGCAGTACAAGGGCGATCCGGAGACCATCGGGCTCTCCGCCATGCCCACGGACGGCAGCAGCAAGCGGACCCTGGCCGGCGGCGCCGTCGCGGTGGTCAGCCCCAGGGCCACCCCGCAACAGCGCGAGGCCGCGGCGAAGTTCATCGACTTCTACTACCTCGCCCCCAAGTACGACGTCGCGCTCGGCGAGAAGGGCGCGGCGTCCATGAAGAAGGACGGCGCCGTCGTCGGTGCGCCGACCGTCCCGTTCTACACGCCGGCCGTCGCCGCCCCCGTCCAGGCCGCGATCGACAAGCTGGCCAACGTGCCGGTCGCACACTTCGCCCCGTACACCGAGGCGCTCGACGAGTACGAGCTGGCCATCGAGCCGCCCGTCGAGGCACAGAACGTCTACAAGGCACTCGACAGCGCCGTGCAGGCCGTACTGACACGTCGGGACGCCGACCCGGCCGAACAGCTGAAGAAGGCTGCCTCGCAGGTCACGTCCCAGGTGGAGCGCGCGCAGCGCTAGGCCGTGTCTTCGTACTGCCGTCTGCCGCGCGACGCGTGGCACGCACGCTCGCAGCGTTGTCGGAGCCGTCCACGTACGTCGGGTGCGAGGGCGATCCTCCGCCGTGCGGTCGCACGCGCCGGACGCCGCGGCCCGGCCTCCGGCCGAACGACGCCGGTTCGAAGACACGTCCCCAGAGCGTGTCCGGTACATCAGGCATGAGCACAGCACGAGAAGAGGCGAGGAGACGTCAATGAGCAGGTCCCACGCACCTGCGGCGCCCGCCGGGAACCGCACCCGGAAGA
Source organism: Streptomyces sp. NPDC101194 (assembly GCF_044767885.1). NCBI lineage: Bacteria > Bacillati > Actinomycetota > Actinomycetes > Kitasatosporales > Streptomycetaceae > Streptomyces > Streptomyces sp. NPDC101194. Next base: position 199,792 of record NZ_JBIWOS010000013.1, on the reverse strand, counting down.
ACCGGACGCGCAGGCAGCGCTCCGCCGCCCCCCTTGCGCCGCGGACAGCGGACGGGCTGCCGCGCACCGCCTCCCCGCGTCGCGGCGGCCCGGGGCAACGCGTCGTCCGCTGGGTCAGGCAAGGAGGTGTCACCACCATCCTGTTCGGCCTGCCGATGGTGCTGTGCTTCGCCTACTTCTCCTGGTGGCCGATCGTCCAGAGCGTGCGGCTCAGTTTCCAGCAGACCAATCTGGTGGGCCCCGCCACCTGGGTGGGCCTGGACAACTTCCGGCACGTGCTGGAAGACCCGCTGCTGTGGACGGCCGTCAAGAACACCGCGCTCTTCGCGTTGCTCGCGCTGGCGATCGGCTTCCCGGTGCCGCTCTTCCTCGCGGTGCTCATCGCCGAACTGCGCCGCGGCGGAACACTGTTCCGCATCCTCGCCTACCTGCCGGTGGCGATTCCCCCGGTCGTCTCCGTCCTGCTCTGGAAGGTGTTCTACGATCCGGACGGCGGCCTGTTCAACCAGTTGCTGGCCCATGTGGGCCTCGGTCCGTATCCCTGGCTGCAGTCCACCGACACCGCCATGCTGTCGATCGTCCTGGAAGCCACCTGGGCGGGCTTCGGCTCCACGGTGATCATCTATCTGGCGGCGCTCGGCTCCGTACCGGCCGAACTGTACGAGGCGGCCGAGATCGACGCGGCGGGCATCTGGCGCCGGGTCTGGCACATCACCCTGCCGTCGCTGCGCGGGGTCGTTCTGATCATGCTGCTGCTCCAGATCATCGGCACCCTGCAGGTCTTCACCGAACCCTTCGTGATGACGGACGGCGGCCCGGAGGACTCCACTCTCACCGTCCTGATGCTGATCTACGACTACGCCTTCCAGAACGGCGACTTCGGAGCCGCGACCGCGCTCAGTGTGATGCTGGCCCTCGTGCTCGGCGCGCTCTCGGCGATCTATCTGCGGGCGACGAGGAACTGGAGCAACTGATGGCCGTACAGACCCCCCTTCGCCCCCGTCGCAGCGGCCGTCCCGAGGAGAGCGGACGCGGACTCATATCCGACGCCGACCGGCGACGGACCTCCGTACGCGTCTCGCTCCGCTCCGTGCAGACCCTCTCGTTCCTGCTGCTGCTCGCCTTCGGAGCCGCACCGCTCTACTGGACGTTCAAGGGCGCCGTCTCACCGACCCAGGAGCTGCTGCGCGATCCGCTGGCGCTCTGGCCCGGTCACGCGCAATGGGACAACCTCTCCCACGCCTGGAACGAACTGCAGGTCGGCCAGTACCTCTGGAACACCGTGGTCCTGGTCACCGGCTCGGTCGTCGCGCACCTCGTCGTCGCCACCACCGGCGGATACGTGCTGGCCGTGCTGCGCCCCAAGTGGGCGGCGCCCGTGCGATGGATGGTGCTCGCCACCCTCTTCATCCCGGGCTCCATCTCCCTGGTCGCGCTCTACCTCACCGTGCTCGACCTGCCGGGCCTCGGCATCTCGCTCGCCAACAGCCCCTGGGGCGTCTGGCTGCCGCACGCCGCCGGCGCCTTCACCGTGCTGATCGTGATGAAGTTCTTCGACGGCATCCCGCGTGAACTCTTCGAGGCCGCCGAGGTCGACGGAGCGGGCCCGTTCGTCATCTTCCGCCGGATCGTGCTGCCCATGTCGCGACCGATCCTCGCGGTGGTGACCCTGCTGACGGTCATGAACTCCTGGAAGGACTTCCTCTGGCCCCTGATCGTCATCCCGGACACAGAGAAACAGCCCATCTCCGCCGCGCTGCCGCGTCTCGCGGAAACGGCGGAACAGTCGCTGCTCATCGCCGGGATGCTGCTCGCCATCCTGCCACCGCTCGTGCTGTTCCTGATCTTCCAGCGGCAGATCGTACGCGGAGGGGGAGGCTTCACCGGCCTCAAGGGATGAGTTCCACCCGGGCACACGCGCGGACCCCGTCCGCGCGGCCGACGGCGGCAGCGGTGCCTGCCGACGGCACACGGGCCGGCGTGCTCCGCCGGGGTACAGCCGACGGAGCACACCACCACCCGGGAACCACCGATACGCACCGCGCCGATCCGATCGAGAGGATGCCTCGATGGAAAAGAACGGCACGATCCGGCCAGGCCCACTGGTTCCGGCCAGAATAACGGGCCGCTCCGGACGACCCGTCGCATGGGGCGCCGCCGCCGCGCTGCTCGGCTGTCTGCTGGTGGCAGCGCCGTTGCCCGGTGCGGCTCCCGCCGCCCACGCGGCCGGTACCCTCACCGTCACCTCGCCCGACCTGATCTTCGTCAAGGGACAGGCGAGGATCACCCTGGCCTCCGACGAGGCCTCGGTGGCCTGGAGGGCCATGGACGACCAGGGCCTGACCGTGGCGTCGGGCACCGCACCCGTGTCGGGCGGCACGGCCACCGTCGACGTCACCACGCTCGGCAGCGGCTACTACACGCTCACGGCGACCGCGGGTGCCACCACCCGTACCGCCAATTTCGGTGTGCTGACCGCGCTGGCCGGCCACGAGCAGAAGGACCCCCGCTTCGGCACCGGCATCCACTACGGGTGGAACGGCGGCGACGACCAGAAGCTGCTGCGTTCGGTCAAGCTGATGGGTATGCACGGGATACGTTCCGACATCAACTGGAGTGCCATCGAGAAGACCGCCGGCGAGTACACCTGGAGCGGTTACTCCACCGACCAGCACATCCCGTACGCCAAGACGCAGGGGCTGACCGCCCTGCCCATCTCCGCCTACCGGAATCCCCTGTACGACAACAACCGGACACCGGCGTCCGACGCGGCGCTGGATGCCTACGGGAAGTACACCGCCGCCGTCGTGGAGAAGTACCAGCAGTCCACGAAGGAGGTCGAGATCTACAACGAGTACAACTCGACCGGCTTCAACAACGGCACCTGCGGCATCACCGCCGACTGCTACCTCAAGCTGCTGAAGGCGAGCTTCGGCAAGGTGCACGCCAAGGTGCCGGACGCCACCGTCGTGGGCGGCGGCCTGGCCGGTCTCCAGACCGACTGGCTCAAGCGGTTGTACGCGATCGGTGGCCTGGACCACATGGACGCGCTCAGCGTCCACGAATACGGCTACCCGAGGCCGCCCGAGGAAGCCCTGGCGAAGCTGCCGCAGGTGCGCGCCGACCTGGACGCGGCGGGCGGCAAGGGCTTCCCGCTGTGGATCACGGAGAACGGGTACCCCACCCACAGCGACGGCGTCACCCCGGCCGTGCAGGCCGAGTACCTGCCGCGTGCCCAGATCTTCTCGTTCGCCTCGGGTGTCGATCGTTACTACTGGTACGACCTCACCAACGACGGCACCGACGCCTCCGACAAGGAACACAACTTCGGTGGATTCAAGCGCCCCACCGCCGAGGTCGAGGCCTGGCAGCCCAAGCCGTCCGTCGTCACCGAGGGCGTCCTGATCCGCCAGATCGCGGGCCGTGCCTACACCGGCCGTGACGACGCCGGTTCCGACGCCGTCCGCTCGTACCGCTTCGGCACCGGCGCCGACACCGTCCGGGCGTTGTACACGACCGCGACGACACCCAAAACCGCGGAGCTCTCGGCCACCGGCCCGGTCACCGTCACCGACCAGCTGGGCCACGCGAAGACCTACACCCCGGCCGGCGGCAAGGTACAGCTCGGGATCGACGGAAGGGTGCTGTACGTCAAGGGTGCGGTGACCGGTGTCGAGGCCGTGACCGCCCCGGTCTTCTCCCTGGCGCTGCCGAAGCGCTCCAACACGGAGGAGACCGTCGGCGCGGTGCTCCAGGTGGACCGCACCAAAGGGCACACCCCGATGCCGCCGCGCGTCGACTTCCGGATCGCCGGGGCCGAGTACCGGTTGATCGCTCGACCCGGCAGGGTCACCCGCAAGACGGTCGAACTGCCCACCTCGTCCCTGACCGGGGCCCGTTCGGTCAGTGGCACGGTCGGAGCGGGACGGCTGACCCTCGGCCGGATCACCGCCGACACCGAGGTGGTGCCCCCGACAGAGGTCACCTTCGACCCGGTGGTGAAGAAGGCGGCACCGTTCGCCGCCGGACTCGAGGTCACCGTCACCAACAACCGCGCCCGCTCCGCGCTCGACCTCACCGAGCTGGAGTGGCAGGTGAACGAGGGCACCGCCTATCTGGACCGGGGCACCATCGACGGACCGATCGAGGTCGGCACCGAGTCAAGTACCTCGTACACCGTGGACGTGCGCAACATCAAGCCCTGGAACCGCTACTGGACGGCCGCCCACATCAGCACCCCCGACGGCACCAGGACCCCCATGGGAACCTGGAACGGCTGGGGCGCCGTGCAGCCCGCAGGCACGGACACGGCCACGCCCATCGACATCGCGGCTCAGGGCAAGCTGTACTTCGCGGGCGGCTACCAGGGTGCGGCCGACCTCTCCGGCACCATCCGGCCCCAGTACACCGACGCCGGGCTCGTGCTGAAGGGCGAGATCACCGACAACGTCCTGGCCCAACCCGCCACCACCGCCGAGAACATGTGGCAGGGCGACAGCATCCAGTTCGCCGTCACCCCCCAGCTGCCCGGCCGCAGCCGGCAGTACGTCGAGGTCGGCGCCTCGCTGGTGGCCGGCGAGCCACAGGTCTACACCTGGCGGCCACCGTCCGGACAGAACGCCGGGCCGACCCCGGGTGCCACCGCCCACATCACCCGCGACGGCACCACCACCCGCTACACGGTGACGGTGCCGTGGGCCTCGCTCGGCCTCAGCGGCAAGCCGACCGCGTCCATCGGACTCGGCGTCGCCGTCAACGACTTCGACGACGACGGCCGGGGGCGCGGCTGGTCCGAGTGGGGTTCGGGCATCACCAACAACTCCAAGAGCGCCACCGGCCTGCGGGCCGTCCAACTGACCGACTGACCCACCCATGAACCGGCGGGGCCGGGTGCACCTGACAGCACCCGGTCCCGCCGCGCCATGTCACACCGTCGCACGTCACACTCTTCCGAGTCCCACCGCGAGGAGACCGATCCCATGGCCCTGTTCGACCTGCCGCTCCACGAACTCCGCGACTACCGACCGCAGATCGACGAACCGGAGGACTTCGACGCCTTCTGGTCGAAGACCCTGGCCGAGACCCGCTCCCACGACCTCGCCGTCTCCTTCGAACCCGTCGACACCGGGCTGACCGGCATGCGCACGTGGGACACCACGTTCGCCGGCTTCGGCGGCCACCCCGTCAAGGGGTGGTTCAGCGTTCCCGCGCACGCCGAGGGCCCGCTGCCGCTCATCGTCCAGTTCCACGGCTACAACGGCGGTCGCAGCCTCCCGCACTGCTGGGGCATGTGGCCGCTGGCCGGCTTCGCCCACTTCATCATGGACGTCCGCGGCCAGGGCAGTGGCGGCAACGTCGGCGACACCCCCGACCCGGTCGGCTCCGGCCCCTCCCACGCCGGCTTCATGACCCGCGGCATCGAGGACCCGAAGAGCTACTACTACCGCCGGGTCTACGCCGACGCCGTACGCGCCGTGGAAGCGGCCCGCTCCCACCCGCTCGCCGACCCCGCCCGCACCGTCGCGCTCGGCGGCAGCCAGGGCGGCGGCCTCGCCCTCGCGGTCGGCGGCCTCGTCCCCGACCTGGCTGCCGTCGCCGCCGACGTGCCCTTCCTCTGCCACTTCGGCCGGGCCGTCACCCTCACCGACGCCAACCCGTACTCGGAGATCGCCGGCTACCTCAAGATGCACCGCGGCAAGGAGGACACCGTCTTCCGCACCCTGTCCTACTTCGACGGGGTCTCGTTCGCCGCGCGCGGCAGCGCCCCCGCGCTCTTCTCCGTCGCGCTGATGGACCAGGTCTGCCCGCCGTCCACGGTCTTCGCCGCCCACAACGCCTACCGCGGCAGGAAGAAGATGGAGGTCTACCGGTTCAACGGGCACGAAGGCGGCGCCATGTTCCAGGAGGCCGCGCAACTGGGGTGGGTGCCGAAGGCCCTGGAGAAGACCGGCTGAGCCCCCTCGCGGTCCGGTGGGTGTTGTGGATCACGGACAGACCGTGGACACCATGTATATGGTCCTTCGGGGCACGTCATGGCTCCGAGACGTGGCAAGGGCGAGGGCGGACGGTGCGGCAGAGAGCCTACGGGCAGGTGATGCGGGCCGTCGCCTGCGCGCTGATGGTGTGGCAGGTCTGGATGATGTGGTACATCGCCAGTCACGAGGCCGTCTCCGTGCGATGGACCTGCGACGGGACCGGCGGTTGCGGCAGCGACCAGTTCGCATCGGCAGCCCCGATCGTCGGAATCGGCTCGGCCGTCGTCCTCGGTCTGCTCTCCGCCCGATTCCTGCACCGCGCCGCGCCCGGGGCGATGGTCGTGCTCAGTGCCGTCGCCGCGATCGCCGGCTGGCACGCCGCGCTGGCGGAGGGCCTGGTCGAGTACGGCACCACCACCTCCTTCCACATCTTCTTCCCGGTCGGCGAGTTCTCCGTCTCCAGCTGGCTCACCTTCCTGTGGTCCGTCGCGGGCGCGGGCTGCCTCGCCGCATGGTGGGGCGCGGCCGTCAGCCTGCGGCGCAGCGGGGGGCTGCGCAGACTCTCCCGCCAATGCACCACGGCCGACGCGGTGCTGGAGGGCTGGCGGTCGGTGGGCCGCAAGTACGGCGAGGTCACCGTGGTCTTCACCGACACGGCCGGGGTACGCCACGAGGTCCCGGCCGTCGTGGAACGCGTCGCCCTCAAGCGGGACGTCCTCGCTCTGTACGACGCCGACCGCCCCGACGACCCGGACCGCACCAGAGTCGTCATCCCCCGCCGGAAGGTACTGCGCCTCTCATGACCACGCCGACCTCCACCGCGTCCTCCCTGCGCGGCTTCTTCAGGCTGTTCACCGTGGTGTCCGCGCTCGGTACCGGTCTCGCGCTGGCCGCGCTCGTCCAGGGCGCCGTGAACGGCCCGCGCTGGCTGCTGATGCTCGCGCTCCCCGTGACGGCCCTGGTCCTGACGGCGTACGGCAAGGCGGCCGAGGACATGAATGCGGGCGTCGCCGCCCTCGGGCTGCGCTCCGGCGGCCCCCGCGCCTTCGCGCCCGCCGTGGTCAACGGGGTGCGGGCGGTGAACAAGGAGAACGGCCGGACGGCCGTCGACGGGCAGGCCGTGAACTCGGTGTTCGCCTTCGACCTGACCGTGGTGTCCGACGAACTGCCCCCGTACCGGATCGAGGTCCGACACCCCCTCGATCTGCAAGGGCTGCTGCACAGGTCCAGGGCGGTCGTCGAGTACGACCCCGAGCAGCCCTGGCGGGTCGTCGTCCCCGACAACCCGCCGCGCGAGTGGCTGGCCCGCGCGGCGAGCCTCGTCCCGCCGGCGGAAGAGGTGAAGCGCCGGGCCGGTGGTGTTCCGGCCGGGGTCCGTGCGCTGGCGTCGGGTGTGGTGATCGCGGCCGTACTGCTGGTACTGGTACGGGTGCTGGGCTGAGAGGCTGTCGGGCGACCTCCGATCGGCGGCCCCCCGGCACGCGCGCTTCCCGCGTCGCCGAAACGTCCCAGTGCCCCCATCTCCCCGAGCTCTGAGTTCCGTTCGAGCGGGGGAGACCCCGTCCGAGGACCTCTCGGCGCCTTGCCATCGCACGCACCGGACCGCGTCCGCTGTCCGGTCGAAGGCCGCCCGACAGCCTCCGAGCCGCCGCGGGCTCAGCCGTTGCGCGGGTACTTCTTGAGCACCTTGCCGTTGATGTCGGCCCTCAGATAGGCGCCGCCGTACTCGTCCGAGACGTAGACGCTGAGCGTCGGCTGGTAGTCGTCGAACGGGGAGGCCGGGTCGATGACCACGTAGTGGCTGGTGGGCTCGGCGACGCCGAGCTCCTTGTCCGCCCGGCGGATCAGCCCCGGCAAGGCGTCCCAGTTGTACTTCTCCAGATCCACGGACTTGGCGTCCGGCCGGAGGGTGCCGCCCGCGCGTTCGCGGGCGGCCTTGCCGTCCCGGTAGGTGAAGACGTCGTACAGGCCCTTGTTCTTCGCGACCGGGGCCTCGACTCTCGCGTGCACGTCGTACAGCGAGAACGACGTGACCCGGGTACCGCCCATCACCGGCTCGAGCGCCGCGATGACGGACCGCGCCGCGGAGGGCGTCAGCAGATTCCCGGCCGGTGCCGCGGCCTTCTGCCGGCTCTCCTTCTCCTCGGCGGGCGAGGGACCGCCGAGGGTCCGGTCCGGGGCGGACGGAGTGCTCCCGGCCGCCTCCGTGGTCGAGTCGGGCATCAGCGACCAGACCAGGACGCCGGTCAGGGCGGTCCCGGCGAGCGCGGTGGTGATCGCGACGGCGCGGCCCCGCCGGACCCGGCGACGGATCTCCTGGGTGCCCAGCGTCCCGGGCCGGGGAGGCGGGGGAGTGGTGACGGGCGGATGACCGGGCCCGTACGCGCCGGGCGGGCGCCGCACGGGGGCGGTGGGCAGGACGGTGGTCGGGCCTGCCTGGCCGTGGCCGGGCGGCACCGCGTCCTGCCAGGCGGGCGGGGCCTGGCGAGGCGGTACGGCATCCTGCGGCGCCGCACGGCCCGGTCCGGGCGCCGAGGCCGGATCGCTCACCGCGGCCAGCATCCGGTCCAGTTCCTCGGGACCGGGCCTCGCCGAGGTGTCCCGGGTCAGCAGCGCATTCAGTACGGGAGCCAGCGGACCGGCCTGCCGGGGCGGCGGGATCTCCTCGTCGAGCACGGCCGCCAGCGTCGCCAGCGTGGTCGCCCTGCGCAGCGGATGCACGCCCTCCACGGCCACGTACAGCATCATGCCGAGCGACCACAGGTCCGACGACGGATCGCCCTCCGCACCACGAATGCGTTCCGGCGCCATGTAGTCGGGGGAACCGATGATGGAGCCGGTCGCCGTCAGACTGGTCGATTCACGGATCGCGGCGATGCCGAAGTCGGTGAGGACCGGACTGCCGTCGGTCCGCAGCAACACGTTGGCGGGCTTGACGTCACGGTGGAGGATGCCGGCTGCATGGGCGGCACGCAGCGCGGACAGCACCCCGCGGCCGAGTTCGGCGGCCTCGACCGGGCCGAGCGTCCCCCGGGCCAGACGCTCCGCGAGCGAGGCACCGGGCACCAGCTCCATCACGATCCACGGGTACGCGTGCTCGCCGCCGTCCACGATGTGGTGGACCGTGACCACGCCCGGGTGGTCGAGCCGGGCCAGCGCGCGGGCCTCCCGCAGCACCCGCTCCCGCAGCAGCCGCGCCGACTCGGGGTCGTTCTCGGCCAGAGCGGGGTCCGGGGGCCGTACCTCCTTGAGCGCCACGTCGCGATGCAGGGCGAGGTCGTGGGCCCGCCACACCATGCCCATGCCGCCGCTGCCAAGCCTGTTCACCAGCTCGAAACGGTCGTCGATCACTCGGCGCACAGGCCCCCCAGCGTTCATGGAAGAGAGGGTACGGGGCGGGACCGCGGCGGCGCGCACCCACCCCGTACCACTCAGACGTCGTCGTTCGGCGTGAGCCGCAACGTCAGGATCTGGAAAGGCCGCAGCCGCAGCCGCACCGCATCGCCCGCCACCTCCGCGGACTCCTCGGCAAGCGGACGCTCCAGCAGATCCGCGACCCTCGCCCCGGCCAGTGCGAAGCCCGTGGTCAGACGCGCCGAGGCCCGTCCGCCGTGGGCCTCGTGGAGCCGGACCACCACATCCCCGCTGCCGTCGTCCGCGAGCTTCACCGCCGTCACGACCACCGCGTCGTCGTCGACCGAGACAAGTGGGGCCACCACCGCGCTTCCCGGCACCCGGCGCTCGGGCAGGCTGAACCGCCAGCCCTCGCGCACCGCGTCACCGATGGTCGCCCCCGGCAGCAGCGCGTACCGCAGCCGGTGCACCCCCTGATCCGTCGCCGGGTCGGGATAGCGGGGTGCGCGCAGCAGCGACAGCCGCACCGTCGTCGTGGTCGAGCCGTCCTCGCGGACGGTACGGGTCACATCGTGCCCGTACGTCGAGTCGTTGATCAGTGCCGCGCCCCAGCCGGGCTCACCGACGTGCAGGAAGCGGTGGGCGCAGATCTCGAACTTCGCGGCCTCCCAACTGGTGTTGGTGTGCGTCGGCCGCTGGACGTGCCCGAACTGGGTCTCCGCCGTGGAGTGATCGGCGCGCACATCGATCGGGAACGCCGCCTTGAGGAACTTCTCCCGCTCGTGCCAGTCGACCTCGGTGTCGATGTCCAGACGCCGGGCCCCGGTACGCAGCGTCAGGAGCTGGGTGACGCGGGACGAACCGAAGGTACGCACCACCTCGACGCCGTCGCCGCTGCGGCGCACGGCGTCCGCCTCGGTGAGATCGGTGACCGTGTTGCGGTAGAAGGAGTCGACGTCCCAGGCGTCCCAGCGGTTGGGCAGGTCCGGATGGACCTGGAGCAGATTGGCCGCGCAGCCCGGGGCGACCGTCTCGCGTCCGGCCACCAGATCGACGACCGAGACCACCAGACCCCGCGCGTCCACCGTCACCCGGAGCAGTCCGTTGTCCAGCCGGAAGCCCCCGTCGTACGCCTCGGCCTCCACCGGTCGCTCCGGCTGCCCGGACGCGGGCGCCGCCCCTCCCGCGACGACCCCGGCCCGCTCGTGCGGAGCGGAGTTGAAGACGACCGTGCCGCCGCCGTCAGGAGCACCGGCCAGGGACCGCTGCGCCGTTTCGATCACGGCTTCGAGCTCTTCGGCGATCCGGGCGTACGTCGCCTCCGCCTCGCGGTGCACCCAGGCGATGGAAGACCCCGGCAGGATGTCGTGGAACTGATGCAGCAGCACGCTCTTCCAGATCCGCTCCAGCTCCTCGTACGGGTACGGCAGCCCCGTCCGTACCGCTGCCGTGGCCGCCCAGAGCTCCGCCTCCCGCAGCAGATGCTCGCTGTGCCGGTTGCCCTGTTTGGTCCGCGCCTGCGAGGTGTACGTACCGCGGTGCAGCTCCAGATACAGCTCGCCCAGCCACACCGGCGGCCGGTCGTACTCGGCCTCGGCGGCGGCGAAGAAGTCCGCGGGCTTCTCGATCGTCACCCGGGGCGAGCCCTCCAGGTCCGCGAGCCGCCCGGCACGGGCCAGCATCTCGCGGGTGGGGCCACCGCCCCCGTCCCCCCAGCCGAACGGCACCAGCGAGCGTGTCGCGTGCCCCTTGTCGCGGAAGTTCCGCTCGGCGTGCGCGAGTTCCGCGCCGGACAGCTCCGCCACATAGGTGTCCACCGGCGGGAAGTGCGTGAACACCCGGGTGCCGTCCAGCCCCTCCCACAGGAAGGAGTGGTGCGGGAACGGATTGGTCGTGTTCCACGAGATCTTCTGGGTGAGGAACCAGCGGGAACCCGAGAGCGCCACCAACTGCGGCAGGGCCGCCGAGTATCCGAACGAGTCGGGCAGCCACACCTCCTCGGTCTCGACCCCGAACTCCTCCAGGAAGAACCGCTTGCCGTACACGAACTGCCGGGCCAGCGCCTCGGAGCCCGGCATGTTGGTGTCCGACTCCACCCACATCCCGCCCACCGGCACGAACTGTCCGGCAGCGGCCTTCTCCTTGACCCGTGCGAACAGTGCCGGCTGATGCTCCCGCAGCCAGTCCAGCTGCTGCGCCTGCGACATCGCGAAGACGAACTCCGGGTGGTCGTCCATCAGCGCGACGACATTGGAGGTGGTACGGGTGACCTTGCGCACCGTCTCCCGCAGCGGCCACAGCCATGCCGAGTCGATGTGCGCGTGCCCCACCGCCGACAGTCGGTGGGCGGAGGCGTGCGCGGGGGAGGAGAGCACGGGGCGGAGCCGTTCCCGGGCGGCGCTCGCGCTCGCCCCCACGGCGTCCAGGTCCAGTGCGTCCAGACAGCTTTCCACCGCGCGCAGGATCTCCCAGCGCCGGGCCGAACCGAGCGGCAGCTGCCGCATCAGCTGGTCGAGCACCTCCAGATCCTGGACCAGTTCCCAGACCTGCCGGTCGAAGACCGCGGCGTCCATCCGTTCGACGCGGTACAGCGGCTCGCCGCCCGCGGTCTCCGGGTCGCCGAGCGCACTGACACCGTCCAGGATCTCCGGATTGGCGGCCGCCTCCAGGTAGTAGGTGAACTCCTCGCCGCCCGCGACCGGTTCGCCGATCCTCAGCCATGTGTTGCGCGGATTGAGCGCCTTGACCACGGTGCCGTCCGGCCGGTGGGCCAGTGCCTCCGCGGAGAACCCCGGCCGGTCGCGGGCGAACCCGAGGTCGATGACCGCTTCGACGGTCTCACCGGCCCATTCGGCCGGGACACGGCCCGTCACCCGGAACCAACTGGTGCCCCAGGCCGGTCCCCAGCCGTCGCCGACCGCGCCGGGCTTGTAGGCGCCGGCCACCGCCTCGGCGAACGGCACCGGTTCGCCCGGGGCGTGCCAGACCTCGAACTCCAGGGGCGCCGTGCGGGGATGGACGGCGGGGCGGATGCGCTCGCGCAGGGCGCGGTCGAGCCGCTCCTCGGTCAGTGTGCGGTCGTCATGCATGGGTGAAAGGGCCCCTCTGAATGAATGTGCGCTACGGGGTGGTTGTTCACGGGAGCTCGTCGAAGCCCACACAGGGCAGTGACATCCCGTCGGCCAGGGCCAGGAGTTTCTCCAGGCGGGCCGGGGTCACATGATTGGCCTCATGGGTGTCGGCGACGCAGTGGGCGTAGAGCGTGGTCACGCCGCCGTCGTCGGCGGTCCGGCGCAGGGCCGTCTCCACGCCGGTCAGATCGTCCCCGTGCGCGACGGCCCCGCGCCCGGAGTCCACCGAGCACCCCAGCAGGACCCGCCGGGCGGCGATGTCGCCCGCCGGGACGTGCAGTTCGGCGGCGAGGGACGGATCGGCGCGGCGCTCGGCGGACACACCGCCGCGCAGCCGCTCGAAGAGCGTGAGGAGCAGCCGGTCGGTGCTCGGGTCATGGGCACTGCACGGATAGGCGAAGCTCCGGGTCGGGAAGCCGAGGCGGCGCAGCGACTCCAGTGCGGGCACCACCTCCCGGTCGAGGTAGGCGCCCGCGCCGTGCGCGGCGATGAACTCCGGCGCCCGCTCGTGCCGCAGACCGTGGCAGCCGATGGTGTGGCCGTCGTCCGCGAGTCGGCGCAGCAATCGCACGTCGTCCCGGCCGAGCCGGTCGGGCTCGCAGATGAAGAAGGTGACGCGGGCGCCGTGGAGCCTGAACAGCGGTGCCGCGGCGGCCCATTCGCGCACATGGCGGTCGTCGAAGGTGAGCAGCAGGGCGCGGTCGACGCGGTGGTCCCCGCGCTCCTTCATCGCCCCGGCTCCTCGGGCGCCCAGCCGGGCACGGAGCCGTGCAGAGCCTGGTAGAAGGGGTCGCCCGGCCCGATCTCGCCGGCCAGGACGGGGCGGCCGGTGAGTGCCGCCTTGTACATCGAGGTGATCAGCTCCAGGGCACGGCGGCCGTCCCCGGCGCTCGCCCTGGGCCGCCGGCCCGCCCGCATGTCGGCCAGGAGCGAACGGAGCTGCGCGCTGTGCGAGCTCGGAACGTCCTCGGCGGGGGAGGCCCAGCCGGCCGCCCGGCCGGGTTCGACACCTGGCGCGGGGGTGTACGTCCAGTCGCCGTTCCCGTACCCGTACAGATGGTTCAGCTCGATCGTGGCGTCCCGCAGATCGATGCGCAGATGGCTCAGCTGACGAGGCGAGAGGGCACTGTTGACCACGGTGGCGAGGGCGCCCGAGGCGAAGCGCACGGTGGCGGTGGTGACGTCGTCGGTCTCGACGTCACGGGCCAGCCTGCCTGCCATGGCCCGGATCTCGGCCCAGTCCCCGAGCAGTTCCAGCAGCAGATCGATCTGGTGGATGCCGAGCCCCATGGCGGGACCGGCGCCCTCCGTCGCCCACTTTCCGCGCCAGGGGACCGCGTAGTAGGCGTCGTCGCGGTACCAGGTGGTCTGGCAGTGGGCGACCAGTGGCGCGCCCAGTTCGCCGGAAGCGATGAGGGCCTTGGCGTGCTCGGCACCCGATCCGAACCGGTGCTGGAAGACGATGGGGACGTACGGGCCCCCCTCGCCCTCGGCCGCGGTCATGGCGTCGTACTCGGCGAGGCTCAGCGCGGGCGGCTTCTCGCACCACACCCAGGCCCCGGCCCCGAGGGCGGCGACGACCTGTTCGCGGTGGGCGACGGGTGGCGAGGCGATGACGACGAGATCGGGACGGACCTCGCCGAGGGACGCGGCGAGATCGGTGGAATGGTGGGAGAGCTCGAAGTCGGTGGCGAAGGAGCGGGCCGTGGCGGGATCGGTGTCGACGGCGCCGACCACGCGGAAGTCCGAGGGGAGTTCGAGGAACGCAGGCATGTGGACGGCGCGGGCGATGCTGCCCGCGCCGACGAGCAGGACACGAAAGGGAGACACAGTCACAGAGGGCCGTCCAGGCTGAGGGCGTGAGCCGCCGAAGTTGGTAAGCGTTTTCCAGCACGTCGGTGAAGGGCCCTTCCCGAAGGAGGGGCAGTGGGTCTCAGAGAGCGGCGTAGAGCGCCCCGGCACTGGTCACGGGTCCGGTGCGGAGCCGGTCCGGCCAGTCGAGTGCGAGGCCGAGCGATTCCCTCAACCGGCCCTGGAAGGAGGCGAGCCGGTGCTCGGCCCCGCGGACCGCGCGCGGCGGCAGCCGGTGCTCCAGGCAGTACGACACCAGCGCGCCGACGGCCTCGCCGATGGTCCACTGGCCCGCGTGCCCGCCGAGCGCGGGCGCGCTGAGATGTGTCGCACCGATGTTCCGCCCGGCCGGGAGAAGGTTCTCCACCCGTACCGGCAGCAGGGCGCCCAGCGGCAGCTGGAACGGAAGGCACTCCAGGTCCAGGCCCGCGCCGCCACTGTTCCCCGGGTGCAAGGTGATCCGGGAACGCAGGGTGCCCACGCTGTCCGTGAAGGTTTCGGCGCCCGGGGTCCCGGCCCGTGCGGCAGCGGTCAGATGGTGCTCCAGCAGGGTGAACTCGGCCCGGATGCGCCGCGATTCGCGTACATGCGGTGTCTTGGCGAACCCGTCGGCCGTGCCGGTGGCATCCGGCCGCAGGCGCAGCTCAGGATAGCCGTGCCCGCCGTCGTGCCGGGGCGCGCGTGTCTGCATCCAGTAGAGGAACGACAGCGCCTGCTCGCGGGCCTCCCGCTCGGCACGGGCGCGTACCTCGTCCCCGCGTCCGGCGAGCGGCAGTTGCGTGTAGGCCGTCTGCTCCCAGTCGACGAGGGTGATGTCGCTGTCGAAGGTGCCGGGCAGGTACCGGCTCCGGGCGAGCGCCCGCAGCCGGTGCCAGCGGTCGTTGGGCGGCGCGGCCCACGGCGGGACCTCGTCCGGCTCGTGCAGGAAGAGCGGCACGGAGCGGGCCGGGGCACCACCGGGTTCCCCGATGTCCCAGGAGAAGGAGTCGGACCATCGGTCGTAACCGGCGGGCCGGTCGACGGTGTGGTCCTCGCCGGGGCGGTGGTCGAGCGCGAAGACCCAGGAGACCGGCTGCTGGTCCAGCGGATCGTCGACGGCGGCCGCGTGCGGTTCACCGGTCTCCTCGCGGGACTCGGCACCGGTGACGTGTTCGACGCCGGCGAGGTCGAGCAGCTCGCCCAGGTCCGTCGCGTCGACGACGTACGGAGCGCCGACCGTCAGCAGCTCGCCGTCCGCTGCCTCCAGGGTGACCGCGGCCACCCGGTCCCCGGTCGTATGGGCCGCCACCGGGCGGTGGCGGAGCAGCAGGGTGAGCCGGCCCGAGGCGAGATGCGGGGTGAGCAGCTCCTGGACGACGGCGAGTGCGGCGCGCGGTTCGTGGCTGAGATGACCGGTGGTACTGAGCCCGGGGTTCAGCAGCGGGTCGGCGTACGGCTCCGGGCGCAGCGGGTAGTTGCGCCGGTAGAAGTCGCGTATCCGTTCGCGCAGATCGCGGTATCCGGGCGAGACGGGGTCCAGTTCGATGCGGTGGCCGTCGGCGAGCGGGACCGCCTGGGCGGTGAAAAGGCCGCCGGGCCAGTCGGTCGCCTCGGTGAGCACGACGCGGTGGCCGAACCGGGCGGCGGTCAGCGCGGCGGCGAGGCCACCGAGGCCGGCACCGACCACCAGGACGTCGGTCCCGAGTTCGCGGGTACGGGATGCGGGTGCGGCGGACACAGGAGTCTCCTTCCTCAGGGCCGACGGGCGGCGACGGTACGGAGCCGGACCGGCACGGACTCGCGCGTCCTGATCCGGACGGGGAGCACGATCTGCTCGGCGCTGCGGTACGGGTCCTCGCCCGCCGTGCGCTCCGCGATCCGGGTGACCAGTTGCTCGACCGCCCGGCTGCCGATCTCCCTGGCGGGCAGCCGGGCCGCGAAACTGGTGAGCGGCAGCAGATCGTAGGGGCCCACGTCGTCCATACCGGCCAGCACGATGTCGTCGGGCACGGCGATGCCGAGCGAGGCCAGATCGGAGGCGGCGGTGGCGACGGCGAAGCCGTGCGCGCACAACAGGGCGGTCGGCGGCTCGGGCGCGGCGAGCAGCTCGGACAGCCACTGCTTGCGGTCCTCCTCGGGCAGTGCCGTGTAGGAGCGCAGCGCGGTCAACTGGGGGAGCAGGGGCTGGTCATGGGCGCGCAGCGCCTGCTTGTGCCCGGTCATCCGGTCGTGGACGCTGGTGCACTGTGTCTCGCCCCAGAGCGTCGCAATGCGTTGGTGGCCGTCGGCCAGCAGGTGCTCGGTGACCCGGTAGCCGACGTCGTAGTTGTCGGCGGTGACGGCGTCGATCGCGAGGCCGGGAAAATACCGGTCCACCAGGACCATGGGGATGTGCAGACGCCGGATCTCGTCCAGCAGGTCGAGATCGGGCGCTCCCTGGACGGGGTAGAGGATGATTCCGTCGACCTGGTCCTCGACGGCCTGGCGCAGCGCCTGGTCCTGGCGGGCCACGGACGCGCTGTGGTCGGCGTGCCCCGTGTCCGTCATATGGATCACGGAGTCGGAGAAGAACAGCCGCAGCCCGCGGTCCGAACAGCCCGACTCGATCCCGCGCAGCACCTCGGACTGGTACGGGCCCTGGCCGCTGATGATGCAGGCGACCACACCGGACCGGTGCGCCGGGGAAGGTTCCGCGGGTCGGTCCGAGGGATCGGCGACGAAGGTGCCCAGCCCCCGGCGCCGTACCAGCAGCCCTTCCGCGACGAGGTCGTTGAGCGCCCGGACGGCGGTGGTGGAGCTGACGCCGAAACGCTCACGCAGTTGGTTCTGAGTGATGAACGGAGCACCGGCCTCGTACTCGTCGCGTGCCACCTCGGCCCGCAACTCATCCTTGATCCGCTGGTACTTGGGTCCTGACGTACCCATCCAGCCACCATCCTCCCGGATTTGACGCGTCAATCGCCGTTGATCACAGTGTGGCGGCGATTAACGCGTTATTTCAAGAGGGTTGCAGCGAAATGATCGGCAACTTGACGCGTAAAGCTGAGGAGTTGTCGGCTCAATGCATCAATTCAGTGGCCCGTCGGACGGGGCCCCGGGCGGTCATGCCTCAGTCGGCCGTGCGGGGCGGCGGCGCCGTGCTGGCCCGCACCACCAGGCGCGACGGCACGGCGAGCGTGCGCGGCGAAGCCGTCGCGTCGCCGAGGGCCAGCAGCAGCGCGCGGCGGCCGATCTCTTCGAGCGGCAGCCGCACCGTCGTCAACGCGGGCGTGACGTCGCAGGCCACCGGCAGATCGTCGAAACCGACGACGGAGACATCGGCGGGTACGCTCCGCCCGAGGTCGTCACGGAGCGCCGCCAGCGCCCCGAGCGCCATGGCGTCATTGAGCGCGAAGAGCGCGGTGATCCCCGGCGACCTGCGGAACAGCTGCACGGCCGCGGCCCGCCCGCCCTCCCGGGTGAAGTCGGCCTCCACACGATGGCGCTCCTGGACGGCGATGCCCAGTTCGGCCGCCCGCTCCAGGAAGCCGTGCAGCCGGTCCTGTACGGAGACCAGCGCCAGCGGTCCGCAGATGATGCCGATCTCCGTGTGCCCCAGCCGGGCGAGGTGTTCGGCCACCGCCCGGCCGCCCTCGCGGTTTCCCGGCACGATCGTGTCCACCGGAAGGTCCTGGTGCGCGACCGCGGTCACCCGGCCGCCCTGCGCCGCGAACGCCTCCAGCTCCTGGGTGAGCGCGGGGCTCCCGCCGGTGAAGCCCGAACCGGCGAGGACGACGGCACGGGCCCGCTGCGCCCGCAGCCGTGCCACGTACTCCGCCTGGAGTCCGGGCTCATGGAAGGTGCCGGCCAGCATCACGAGGAGCTTGTGGTCGCGGGCGACCTCCATGACACCGGCCGCGATGGCGGAGTAGTAGGCGTCGTTCACATCGTGGACGATCAGACCGACGATGGACGTCGTGGACTGCACGAGCGCGCGGGCCGGCGCGTTGGACACGTAGCGGAGCCGGGCGGCGGCCTCCAGGACGCGCTCCTGGAGCTCCTGGGTGACGTTGCGGTCGCTGTCGCTGAGAACGCGCGAAGCCGTGGCGAGAGAGACCCCGGCGTCCTGCGCGACCTGCTGGAGCGTCACGGCGGACGGCGGGCGGGGGCGGGCGGAACGTCGATTGACCTGGCTCTGCATGGGGATACGATAGCTGCACTGAAAGCGTTTTCCCATTACGTACGCAAGAGGAACCCGGGACCGGGACCGTCCTGCGGCCCCTCGGTCCGGCCCGCGCTCCATCGCGCCGGCCCGGTCGGCGACATCGTGACCGGGCGGCGGTGGACGGCATCACCGTGAAAGGCGGCGAAACCGACACCGTGCGGGGCCGCGCGCTCCAGCGCCCACGCCGTTCCGTCCGCCTCGTGACCCCGTGCCCTGATCTCGAAGGTACCGATCCCGAGCCCGGCCACTGCGGCGATCTCCCTGGTTCACCACGGGTGCTCCGCGAGGTGTTCGGCGATCCGCTCACGGTCCCATGCCCCGTCCGCGACGGTGACCCGGTAGCGGCGGGACAGGGTGTCGCCAGGGGCCAGCTCCAGTTCGTCGTGGAACGCGAAGGAGGGGGCGACGGCGGCGAAGGGCTCGTTGCGGACGAACCAGTGTGCCGGGTGGGTCCCGCCCTCTCCCGAGTGGTCGTTCTCCGGAGCGTGCCGGAAGATCAGTGTGGCGTGGCCGTCGGTGCCGTCGTGCTCGCCGATGTAGGCCAGCCACGGTGCCTGCGTCCCCATCAACTCCGGTCCCGAGCCGTCCGGCCCGAGGATCCGCCCGCCCCGGAAGGCGCGCGGCCCGCGCCAGAAGAGACCGGTGTATCCCGCCGCCTCCCGGCCGTGTGTCGTGGGGCTGCCGAAGTGCAGCGGCTCGGCGCGCCGATTGGTGATCGCGCTCGACCAGGTCAGCGTCCAACTCCCTCCGGTGCCTGCCGCACCGGTGCCGGATCCGGCGTGTTCCACGTCGTGCAGTTCGATGCGCCGCCGCTCGTCCGCCCAGTGCGTGCCGTCGTGGTGGCGCCAGCTCAGCCGCTCCGCGATGACCGCGCGTCCGGCTTCCGCCGCCACCTCGTCGAACCCGAGGTGTGCCATCGAACCGACCCGTTCGGGCAGCGGCAGGTAGTCCTGGCCGTGCACATAGGTGTTGCCTCCCCACAGGTTCTGCCCGGACAGATGGGAGGCCGTCATCTGGAGGCCCTTGTGCCAGCGGTGATCATTGGGCCGATAGTCCGTGACAACGTCATCGGCAAGTGTGCGCATGGGATGGGCGTACGGCTTCGGAGCCTCCCAGGCCGCCTCCGGGCGGTAGACATAGCTGATCAGGTCGATGCCGCGCCGCTCCTCCGTGACCGTGATCCGGTCGCCGTGGGCATGCGTGATGCGCAGTGGACTGCTCATGTCCCAAGTCTCCCGGGCAGGGGCTGGAAAGCGCTTACCGCAACCTAGGTCCTTCATCGGACGAACGTCAACAGGAAGGGAGCGGGCGGATGTGCCGCACGCTCGGTGCCCCACCGCGCCTTCCTCGCCTGTGAAATTCCGGGAAGGACCCCCAGCAGGGGGCCGGGGTGGGCGACCGGAGTCTTCCTCCGCCGACCGAGGACCTCAGGGCGTGAGGTAGGAGTGGAAGGCGCCCTCCGGGTCGTACCGGTCCCTCAGCTCCTGAAGCCGTCGCCAGTCGCGCGCCGTGTAGGACCGCTCCGCGCGGGTGGGGTCGGCGCGGAGGTCGGCCTCGGCGATGTAGTGGCCCGTCCCGAGGGGCGCCACGGCGCTCATCGTCTCGCGCAGCCAACGGGCGTTGATGTCATCCTCCGCGGGATCGTCCCAGACGGCGTACGGGACGACGTAGCTCGATCCGAGCACCGAGAACGCCATGCCGCGCAGCAGATCCGCGTCGTGCGACGCGGGTGATACGGGTGCCAGGACGAGTGATTTGTCGGAGGGGGCCCTCTCCATCGCGTCGCCGAGCGCGGACAGCAGCGTCCCGAGGTCGGAGTCGGACCACAGGGTGTCGGCCGCGTAGCGGTGATGCGCGGGCCACAGGTCGTCGGAGGCTTTGTAGAGGGCATTGAAGGATGTCGGTCGGTCCGTCTCGCGGAAGAGGGACCGATCGGCGAAGGGGCAGTTCCGGAGCGGCCCGAGATCCTGGACGGCCTGCTCGCGCGAATCCGCGAAGGCGGTGGCGGCGACGGTGATCACCTTCGGCCGCGGCCTCGCTCTCGTCATGTGCGGGGCGGCTGTTGCGAGTACGAGGGTCAATTCCACGGTCGGTTGAAGACCGTGTGCGGTTTCGACGGCCCAGTTCGTCACCTCATGGCGGTCTGCGAGGGGAAAGGCGAACGTGGTCGACATGATCGCTGCGGGAAGCCGGTTCAGGCGGAGGTGAAAACGGGTGACGACGGCGAAGAAACCCGGACCTGCTCCGCGCGCCGCCCAGAGCAGGTCGGGATTCTCGTCCCTGTTGCACCGGACCGTCCCGCCGTCCGCGGTCACGGCTTCGATTTCCTGGACGCTCCGACAGGCCGGCCCCAGGGCGCCGGAATTCCAGCCGAGACCCCCGCCGAGGAGATAACCGCCGACGGCGACCGAACCGCAATGCCCCGTGGGAAAGGAGAAGCCGCGCTCCGCGAGTTCCGGAGCGAGTGCGCTGCCGGTCACGGCGGGCTGCACCGCCGCCGTCGCGGAAGCCGTGTGGATGTCGCACCGCCGGAGCCGGGAGAGGTCGATGAGCAGGCCGTTGGAACGGACGGAAGAACCGCACCAGCTGTGCCCGCCCGCCCGCACCGCGATGCGGAGCCCGCGGCGACGAGCCAGCCCGATGGCCCCGGGAACATCCCGTTCCGAAGCGGCGCGGACGATCAGTTCCGGGAACCGCTCGGGCTTGCGCCCGTTCCACACCATGCCTGCCAGGATCGCGTCGTAGTCGGCGTCGCCGCGCTGGACGAGCTCCCCTTCGATCGCTCCGATCGGTTCTCTGTCGCGCATCGCGGAACTCCCGGACTCGCACGGGCTGCGGCCGTGGACGAAGCCGAAGCGCCCTGCTCCTAACCCGTGGTCAGGCCGAAGACGGTGACCAACACCAGGTAGCACACCGCAACCAGCGCGGCGCCCGCCACGTGGGCACGGACGGACCGCGCCCTGGCGGGCAGCAGCCAGAAGCCGAGCGCTCGGTTGACCAGCGGCATCAGCAACCAGGTCAGAATGCTCACACTCAGTACGTTGCTGATGAACAGAGCCAGATATCCGGGCACTCCCAGGTGGTCGAGCCACTCACCGACCGTCAGGTTCAGGATCATCACCGTCGGGTACAGGGCCAGAACCACGGACATGGCCTGTTTCCAGTTGGGCGGAGCCCCTTCCGCCGCCCCCTCACCGAAGCGGAACCAGGAGCCGAACGCCGATCCGATCTTGCGCACGTCGTAGGAACCGAAGTACTCGCGCCCTTCCGTCAGGAGCCTTTCGCGAGCCTCGGATCCCAGCCATTCGTCCAGGTGCTCGCGTGTGTCGAAACGGAAGGCGACCACCCAGCGGTCCTGAACTCCCTCCACCGGACTGAAGAGTTCCGACCCCATGAAACCAGGATGCCTCTCCTGTTCCTTGAGGATCTTCTCCTGCCAGTGCATGAAGTCCTGCTCGTGCCCCGGTCGCACGTCGTGCGACACGACCGCAGTGACGACGTCCTCCGTCGGCGTGCCACCGGAGAGCACCTCTTGCGTGGGGGGTCCGTCGAACAGCGGGCGGCCTTCGTCGAGGAGCTGCCGACGCGCGTTCGAGTCCAGCCACTCGGTCAGCTGCTCGACACGGGAGAATCGGAAAACGACGACCCACTCGCTCTCCTCGCCGGAGGCGGGCGGGTACAACTCCGTCCCCTGGAACCCGTCGAAGCCTCGCGCGACCTCGTTGGTCTTCTCCTGCCAGCGCTTGTAGTCCTCGTCCCGGCCGGCCCGGACCCTCTGGGAGATCACCACCGTTGCGCTGCCGCTGGGGTCACGGCTTGCACGGGTACTCATGCGGAGTAGTCTAGTTCTAAAAGGAGTTATCGGACAAATGGGGAAAAATTCCGCCTCGGTGAGCGGGAGGATCTTGAGATGGGACACAAGGAGTTCA
Organism: Streptomyces sp. NPDC101194; assembly: GCF_044767885.1. Lineage (NCBI taxonomy): Bacteria > Bacillati > Actinomycetota > Actinomycetes > Kitasatosporales > Streptomycetaceae > Streptomyces > Streptomyces sp. NPDC101194. Next base: position 177,369 of record NZ_JBIWOS010000013.1, on the reverse strand, counting down.
TGGCCGAAGCGGTTCGACTGGCCACCGAGGCCGTCGAGAACGGCTGGGGCGGACCGTTCGGTGCGGTGATCACCAACGACGGCGAGATCATCGCTCGCGGGCAGAATCGTGTCCTTCTCACAGCCGATCCGACCGCGCACGGTGAGGTGGAGGCCATCCGCAAGGCTGTACAGGTGCTCAATCCGGAGGCGCCCAGCATTTCCGAGGAGCACCAGAACGCGTACACCCTGAAACTGGTGCCTCGGCCGGAGGGTTCCCCCGACGTGGTGCCCGAGCGCGCTCGGATGCTGCAGGGATGCGCGATCTACACCAGCGGTGCCCCGTGCCCCATGTGCATGAGCGCCATCTACTGGTCCCGCATCAGTGCCGTTTACTACAGCTGTGACTGGAAGGCAACTCAGGACATCGGCTTCGACGACGTCTTCCAGTACGAAGACTTCGCGAAACCCCCGGACCGGCGGAGCATCACTCTCGAACAGCTCCACCCCGAGCTGGGGGCCACGTCCTACGAGGCGTGGGCGAACAAGGCGAACAAACACCCGTACTGAAGCGGCTCGGAACGCGAGGACGACGGCCGCATCGCCGATGTGCAGGGATGCCGGGGCCGGGCGGCCGACGGCTTGCCACTCACCCATGGAAGAGCGGCAAGACGTCGGCCGTTCGCGTGAGACAGGTACTGCGTGAGGCGGGTGCTACGCGCGGCAGGTGCTACTTGGGCGGGCGGATGTTGCCGCCACCCATCTTGCCCTGCTGCTCACTCTGCTCCTGCAGCTTCCGGGCCTTCTCCTGAAGCCGCTGACGCTGCTCAGGGTCGGTGGTGCGCTCCGCGGCCTCGGTCATGTGCCGGGCCTTGTCGCGCAGCTCCTGCGCACGGTCACCGGATTCACGTGCAACGCTCATCATCGCTCCTTGTGCGGTTGGGAAGAGCGGGCTCCATCAGAGAACCAGTGCCGTCGCGTCACCGCACCTCGAATCGTCACTCAGCGTCATGGCGTGCGGGAGGGGTGCTGCGGCGCTGGCATGATCAACGGCATGAACGAGAGCATCATCGCCGCGTGTGACGGGGCATCGAAGGGCAATCCGGGGCCTGCGGCCTGGGCGTGGGTCGTGGCCGACGCGCAGGGGCGTCCGGAGCGCTGGGAGGCGGGACCGTTGGGGACCGCCACCAACAATGTCGCCGAACTCACGGCATTGCGTGAGTTGTTGGAGTCCACGGACCCGTCCGTGCCGATCGAGGTGCGGATGGATTCGCAGTACGCGATGAACGCCGTGACCAAGTGGCTGCCCGGGTGGAAGCGCAACGGCTGGAAGACCTCGGCCGGCAAACCCGTGGCCAACCGTGACCTGGTGGCCGGGATCGACGCCCTCCTGACCGGCCGGACCGTGAACTTCGTCCACGTGCCCGCCCACCAGGTCGACGGCGACCCGCTCAACGCCCTTGCCGACCAGGCGGCCAGCGAGGCCGCGGTGGCACAGCGGCCGGCCGGTACCGCACACGGCTCCGAGCAGTTCCCGACGCCCGCCCCCGCGCGGGCGACCGAGGGGCGGGGCAGGAGCGCCCCGGTGAAGAGCGCGGGGAGCCCGACGCGTCCCGCACGCTCCGGCGGCACCATCCGGGCCAAGTTCGCCGGCCGCTGCCAGTGCGGAAAGCCTTATGCGGCACAGGAGATGATCGCCAAGAACACGAAGGGCTGGGGCCACCCGGAGTGCCGCACCGCGTCTGCCTGAGCCGTGGCCCCCGCCCTGGCCCGTACGGACGGTGAGGCCGGTTCGGGCCGGGCGGGGGCGCGGGCGGGGGCCGACGAGTGGCCACGCGAAGGGAGGCCCGCGTGCCATGATGCGGCTCCGGCGGCGGTGTCCGCGGCGCACCGCCGGCGCTGCCGAAATCGGGACACGCTGGGGGGCGTATGGAAAGCAGAGGCACGGTTCTGCGCGAGTTGCGCGGTGCGCAGAAGACGGCGAAGGGGGTGTCGCTGTACTCGCGATACGTGAACCGCCCGGCCGGGCGGGTGTTCGCTGCAGGAGCGTACCGGCTCGGACTGACGCCCAATCAGGTCACCCTGATCAGTGCGGCATTCACCTTCGCGGCCATCGCCTCGGTGGCACTCGTCCGGCCGTCCTGGGGGCTCGCGGCCACGGTGTACACCGGGCTGGTCGTCGGCTTCGCCCTCGATTCGGCCGACGGTCAACTGGCCAGGCTGACCGGCCGGGGCGGCCCGGACGGCGAGTGGCTGGACCACGTCGTGGACTGCGCCAAGATGATCCTCGTGCACACCGCTGTACTGATCTCGTTCCAGCGGTTCTCCGTTCTGCCGTCCGACGGCTGGCTGCTCCTGCCGCTGGGCTTCCTGTTCACCGCCGTGCTGACCTTCTGCGCGGGGCTGCTGCGCGAACAGCTGGGGAGGGCGGCCGCACGGCCCGCACCGGACGACGGCGCCCCGGCCCCGGTGTCCCGGGCGCGCGCCGTGGCACTGCTGCCCGCCGACTACGGGGTGTTCTGCCTGGTGTTCCTGCTGCTCGGTGACCGGACCGCGTTCCGCGTCGGCTATGCCGCGCTCGCCGCCGTGCACGCGCTGTTCCTCGTGGTGTTCCTCGCCAAGTGGTTCAGGGAGCTGAAAGCGCTCCGGGCTGCGGACTGACGAGGGAGTCCAGCACCCGGCGCAGCTGCGTGCTGGACGTGTGCACGGTGTACGGGAAGTAGACCACCTCGACGCCGACCTCGGCGAAGTCGTGCTCCAGTCGCCGGCCCCTCTCCGTGTCCCGCCAGTCGTCCCCCTTGAAGATGACGTCGAACCTGACTTGCTGCCAGGTCTCGATCTTGTCGGGCACGGTCTCGACGAACGCGGCATCCACATGGCGGACACTGCGTACGATCTCCAGCCGCTCCGGCAGCGGAATCACCGGCTTGTGGCCCTTGGCGAGTGCGGCCATCTCGTCCGAGACGACTCCTGCGACAAGGTAGTCGCACTGACTGCGGGCATGTCGCAGGATGTTGAGGTGCCCTATGTGGAACAGGTCGTAGACCCCCGGTGCGTAGCCGACCCTGTGCACCATCCGTTCTCTCCCCCCACGGTGAACGTGATGTCCGTGTCCCGGGGTGATTGTCCGGACATGGCATCCGGTGCCGCGGGATATCGGTATCGGTGTTGATGGTGCAACGACCTTACTGTGAAGACCACTTGCGCATCTCGTGAACGGATAAGCTCGCTTTTGGGGCTGTTCCTTGGGGGGAACACAGAAGGTTCCGGGGGGAAGGCGGGCGTCCATGTCAGATGCCGATCGTCACAAGCCGTTCGAGGGCCGCACGCTGCTGGTCGTCTCGACGAACTACGCGCCGGAACTGACGGGCATCGGCCCGTACGCCGCGCAGCTCGCCGAGCACTGGGCCGAGAGCGGGGCCGACACCCATGTACTGACCGGCATGCCGCACTACCCGTCCTGGCGGACCGACGCGGAGTACCGGGGTGTGTGGCGGGCCGTCGAGACGCGGGCCGGGGTCACCGTCCATCGGCGAAGACACTATGTACCGTCCCGTCAGACCGCCCTGCGCAGAGCCGTGTTCGAGGCCACGGTGCTCGGCCACGGGCTGCTGGCGCCGCCCGTCTCGCGTCCGCCGGACGCGGTGATCTCCCAGATGCCCAGCCTCGCGGGCGGGGTCGCCGGAGCCCGGCTGGCACGCCGCCACCGGGTCCCCTACATACCGGTCGTACAGGATCTGATGGGCGCGGCCGCCGCCCAGAGCGGAATCCGGGGAGGCGGCCGGGCGGCAGCCGTCGCCTCGGCGGCCGAACGGTACGCGCTGCGCGGTGCGGCCCTCGTCGGAGTCATCCACGAGACCTTCGTCCCGCGCGTCACCGCGTACGGCGTGGACCCCGGCCGCATCCGTACCGTCCCGAACTGGTCGCACGTCCGGGCCCCTTCGGCCGACCGCGCCGATACGCGGGCCAGGCTCGGCTGGAGCGAGGGCACTCCCGTGGTCCTGCACTCCGGGAACATGGGGCTCAAACAAGGGCTGGAGGTCCTCGTCGACGCGGCCCGGCTCGCGCCGGGGATCCGCGTCGTGCTGATGGGGGACGGGAACCAGCGCGAGGCGCTGCTGGGGCGCGCGGCGGGCCTGCGCAACCTGGATTTCCTGCCGCCGGCCGACGCCGACGAGTTCACGGACATCCTCGCCGCTGCCGATGTGCTCGCGGTGACGCAACGGGCGTCCGTGCTCGACATGAGCGTCCCGTCCAAACTGACCTCGTACTTCGTCTCGGGCCGCCCCGTCGTCGCCTCGGTCGCCGACGGGGGAGGGACGGCCCAGGAGGTGCAACGGTCCGGGGCCGGGATCCTCGTCGCGCCGGAGGACCCCGCCGCGCTGCTGTCGGCCGTGCGCAAGCTCGTCGAAGCACCGGCCGGGGCGGACGCGCTCGGGGCCAACGGGCCGCGGTACGTCGCACGCCATCTGAGCCGGGAGGCGGGCCTGGCCCGCTTCGACGCACTGCTCACCGAGGTCCTCGCCGACACACAAGGGAGACCACACCGATGACCCAGCCCATCCGCGCCCTGGAGGACCAGGACGAACCCGCCCTGTTGCGGGACCAGTTCCGCCAACTCCTGCGCTACCGGGCACTGCTCGCCTCCGGCGTGCTCCTCGGGCTGCTCGGCGGCGGCTGGCTCGCCCTGAGCGGCGAGGACAGCTACACGTCGACGGGCGAGGTGGTCGTCCGCTCCGCCGCCTCGGACCCGTTCGCCGCGGGCGCCTCCGCCGACAAGGGCATCAACATCGGCTCGGAGCGGCAGACCGCGGTCAGCGACACCGTGGGCACCCTGGCCGTCGGCTCCCTGGCCCGGCACGGCGACCGCGTGGACGTCGGAGCACTGCTGTCCGGCCTCCAGGTCACGAACCCGCCGAACACTCTCGTGCTCCGCTTCTCGTACACGGGCCGCACCCCCGCCCTGGCGAAGGCGCGGGCCGAGGCGCTCGCCGACGCCTATCTGGAGATCCGCAGACAGCGCACCGAGGACAGCATCGCCAACATGGTCGACGGCTACCGCGCCCAGCTGGTCCCGCTCACCGAGCAGCGGGACCAGCTGGCGGAGCAGCCCGTCGGCAGCAACGACGTGGCCGGCGCACGGGCCAACCTCGTGGTCTCGATCTCCGAACTCAGCAGAAAGATCTCGGAGTTGCGTGCCCTGGACACCACTCCTGGCTATCTGACGAAGAGGCCCGTGGCGCCCACGAAGCCCACCGGCGCGGGGCTTGAGCTGCTGCTGGGACTCGGCGGAGTCGTCGGGCTGGCGCTGGGGCTGCTGCTGTCCTGGGTACGCCTGGTCTTCGACCCGGCCGTGCGCTCCACCCGGGAACTGGTCCGTTCCCTCGGTGCCCCGCTGCTCGGCACCCTGCCCAGGGAGCGGGCGGCCGCGGGCACGCTGCTCGCCATCGGGCGGAGCGGGAGCCGGCTGGCGGAGGAGTACCGGGCGGTCGCCTTCCGGCTCGCCTACGACCCGTCGTTCGCCCAGCGCCGCAGACTCCTGGTCACGGCCCCGCGCGGCGACGGCACCGCCGCGGCCGACGCGGCGGTCAATCTGGCCGCGGCCTTCGCCGAGATGGGACGCGACGTACTCCTGGTCGAAGCCGATCTGCGCACCCCCTCACTGGCCAGGGATCTCGGCCCGGCCGTGCAGGGCGCCCGGCCACGCTGGGCGACGGAGGGAGAGCGGGCCTGGCCGTCGGACAGCCGGATGAACGTGGACGTACCCGGATCGGGCGCCTTCACCCTGATAGCGGGCCGTCGCACGGACAACGTGCCGCGCGCCCTCACCTCGGCGCCCGTCGGGCGGATCGTCGCCGAGGGCGACCGGCCGGACGCCGTCGTCATCGTGCTCGCCCCGCCCGTGCTGTCGTACGCCGACGCCGTCGCGCTGATCGACCGGGTGGAGGGTGTCGTCGTGGTCTGCGACCCGCGCGAGGTGCACCGCAGCGACCTGGAAAGGATCCGCGAGATCATCGAGGCGGCCGGTGGAACGGTGCTCGGCGCCCTGCTGCATCCCGGCCGCGGCCGGCACGAGCGCAGGGCCCGCAAGAAGGCGCGCAAGCGCCGCGCGGGCGGTGGCCGGTCCGGCTCCGCGCCCGGCCGGGGCGACGGGGACGGCCACGGTGACGCCGGGCATCACGACGACCCGGCGCAGACGCTGGGCCTGCGCACCTTCGACTCCACCGCGGGACACAGATGAAGGCACGTACCGCGATCGTCTGCTCGGTCGCGGACCAGGGCGTGGCGGCCCTCACCAACATCCTGGTACTGGTGGCGGCCGCCAGGCTCTCCACCGTGGCCGACTTCGCCCGCTTCTCGGCTGTCTACCTCGTCTTCACGGTGCTCCTGGGCGTCTTCGGCGCCTACACCGGGCAGCCGCTCGTGCTGCGGCGGGGCGAACGGGACGAGGTGGGCGGCGCGTGCCGGTCGGCGGTCGCCTTCACCCTGCTCGCCGCGTCCGCGCTCGGCGCCCTGCTCGTCGCCGTCTGCCTGCCGCTCCCGGGGGCCACGCCACGCGCCCTGATGGCGCTGGGACTCGTTCTGCCGGTGGTCCTCGGACAGGACACCATGCGCTACGCCTTCTCCACCCTGCAGCTTCCGCACCTGGCACTGGGCGGCGACGTACTCAGACTGGCGTGCGTCCTGGGCGTGTTGGCCATGCAGCCCTACGGTGCCCCGGCCGCTCGACTCGTCACCGTGTGGGGGCTGTCCGCACTGCCCGCCCTGCTGCTGTCGGCCGTCCTGCTGCACCGCAGGGTGGCCGGTACACCGCTGCGGCCGAAGGTCCTGCTGCGAAAGGGGCATCTGGGGCGGCGCTTCGTGGTGGAATTCGGGGTCGGCAACGCCACCGGCCAACTCTCCGTGCTCGGACTCGGTGCGGTCGGCAACCCGCTGGTGGTCGGCGCCCTGCGCGGCGCGACCACACTCTTCGGGCCGCTGAACGTGCTGTTCACCTCGGCCACCGGCTTCGGCCCGCCGCTGCTCGGACGGCTTTCCTGCGAACGGCGCCGGGTACGCGCCACGGCCACGCTCGCCGCCGTACTGGCACTGACCGCGGGGGCCTGGGCCACCGCACTCGCGCTGCTGCCCGACGGGGTCGGCCGCCACCTGCTCGGCGACACCTGGCCCACGGCGGCCGCCCTGCTCCCGGCGACCGGCAGCCAGTACGCGGCCATGGCCATCGGGACCTGCGGACTGCTCGCGCTCCGCATGCTCGACCCGCGCACCACTCTCTCCATCCAGGTGGTCTTCTCGTTCGCCGCCGTCGCCTTCCTCACCTGCGGCTACGCGCTCGGCGGGGTGCCGGGCGCGGCCTGGGGCCTGTGCCTGGGGTCCGTCTGCAAGGCGGTGGCCACGTGGGCCCGGGTGGCCCGGCTGAGCCGCCGCACCGTGGACGGCCGGGCGCCCGTCAGCGCGGGCGCCATCCGTTCCGGCTCCTGAAACTGGTGACCAGCAGCAGACAGAGGGCCGCGATCGCCAGCTTCCCGACGGACTGCAACAGCGGTCCGCGCAACAGGATGAAGGTGTACCCGGCGATCAGCGGCGCGGTGACGGCCAGGACGCTGCCGGGGCCCGGACCGTCCCGGGAGACGGCGAGCGCGTATCGCCGGTCGGTGCGCGCCGCGGCGTACCCGATCAGTGCGAACGCGCCGACCATGCCCGGGGCGCCGAAGTCGACCCAGAGCTCGGTCCACAGCGGCGCCGACAGGTTGGTCATGTTCATCCCCATCCACTGGCCGACGCGCACCCCCGTGTCCTCCGGCTTGCCGCTCCACACCGACCGGGGCACGAAGAACAACGCGGAGCCCGTCAGTTGACGCCCATAGGTGTGGCCCCGGGTGTCGACCCAGGTGACGGTGTTGGCGAACATCACCGCCTGGTCGTAGTCCTTGATGGCCAGCGGCTCGAAGACCGACGACGAGTCCACCGGCCGGTACCCGGCGCTGTCGTAGCGGAACCGGTCCGCGTACGGGAACAGCACCAACGCCCCGACCACTCCCGTGACCAGCACCGAGCGGTACATCGCGGCGCTGCTCGGGAACGCGGTGAACAGGAGCGAGACCAGTACGGTGACGAACCAGTAACGAGCATTGGAAACAGGGTTGTTGACGATGACGTTGAGGACCAGCAACGCACACCAGACGAGCACCGTCGAGGGGGAACGCCGGGCCCTGCGCGAGGTCACCAGCCGACGGGTCCAGAAGAGCAGCCCGAGCAGCGCGGGTACCGTACCGAAGCCCTTGAGGAAGGCCGACCCCACATTGGACTGGTCCGACACCACGCCGCTGGCCGCGACCGAGGCGCTGATCTCCTGGCGACTGGTGAAGAAGACGGCGGGCCCGCCGAGCTTCACGATGTAATAGCCGCTCGCCGCGAAGGCCAGCACCACCAACAGCCTGAGCCGTATCCGGTGAGCCGTTGCCGGACCGCTCCCGGAGCGTGCGGTGGCCCGGCGGCGCAGCGGGCGCCGGGACGCCAGCAGCGCCCCGAGGTCGAACGCCGCACACCCCACCAGGACCAGCGCGATGGCCGTGACCAGATCCGACCGCGGCCCGACCATCGGTGTCGGGGTCTGCCCGATGACCACCTGCGCGAACGGCGCCACCCCCATCGCGATGTACACGAACATCCAGAAGACGCCCTGCAGCAGGCGGCGCCGGGTGGACAGGATCATCGTGGCGAGCCGGGCCCCCGCATAGCAGGTCAGCGCGAGTTGCAGCCAGTACGCGGTGTCGCGGACGCCGGTGCCCGGCTGCGCGGCGATCACCGCGGGCAGGAAGCAGACCAGGCCGAGGATGAGCGGCACGGCGAGGGCGCGCGACAGCATGGCCCACGCCAGGGGCTTCGCCGGCGGCTGGACCGGTCCTTGTCGGCCGTGCTCCGGTACGGGGGCGGACGGCGCCGCCTCGTGCACAGACGTCATCTGCCCCCCGCTCCGTGGATCCATGAACACTCTAACGAATCAACCCACTTGGGGGGTTTGGATGACTATTCTGTAAAAGACCGGCCGAGGCTGAGGGGGACTCTGGTGAAGATCCTGCATGTCGTCACACTGCACACTCCGGACCACGCGTTCGGCGGCCCGACCAGGGTGGCGCTCAACCTGTCGAGGGTCCAGCGTGCCGGCGGCGACGACGCCCGCATCATGGCGCTGGGTGACGGCTTCGAGGGGCGGCTGCCGCGCGAGGTCGAGGGAGTCCCGGTCCATCTCTTCCAGGCACGTCATCTGCTCCCCATGTTCGAGGTCAGCGGAATCACCTCCGGCGCGCTGCTGCTCGCCGCCCGGCGCATGATGCGCGGCGCCGATCTCGTCCATGTCCATCTCATGCGCGACCTGGTGACGCTCCCGGCCGCGCTGCTCGCGCTGGCCTCCCGCACGCCCCTGGTGGTCCAGACCCACGGCATGGTGGACCCGACCGAGAAGCGGGTCGCCCAGCTGACCGATCTGCTGGGCGTACGCAAGGTGCTGCGTGAAGCCGACGCCGTACTGCATCTGACCGAGAGGGAACGCCTCGATGTGAACGCCGTCGCCGCCCCTGTGCCGTTGACCCGCACCGTACGGCTGGTCAACGGCGTGAGGCCGCAGGAGCCCAGGCCCGCCCGCGCGCCGGGGCGGCCGCCGACGGTCCTCTTCCTGGGCCGGATCCAGGAGCGCAAGCGCCCGCAGGACTTCGTCGCCGCGATGCCGACGGTCCTGGCCGAGCACCCGGACGCCCGGTTCCTGCTCGCCGGTCCCGACACCGGAGCCCTGCCAGGGACCCTGGAACTCGCCCGCGAACTCGGGGTGATGGACTCGCTCCACCACATGGGACCGCTCGGCCACGAAGAGGTTCTGGCCGCGGACGGGGAGGCCGATGTGTACGTACTGCCGTCGATCGAGGAACCCCTGGCCGTCTCCGTCCTCGAAGCGATGTCCGTCGGCACCCCCGTGGTCATCACCCGCACCAGTGGCCTCGGCCCCGATGTTGCCGAGGCCGGGGCCGGCCGGGTGATCGACAGCCGGGTCGGCGAGGACGGGGAGAACGCCCTCAAGGTCGCCCGCGCGGTGCTGGAACTCCTCGAACCCGAGGCCAACGCACAGGCCGGCAAGGCCGCCTGGGACCTGGTCAATGAGCACTTCACCATCGATGTCGTGACCCGGACCCTCCGGCGGACCTACGAGGACGTGGTCCGCCGGAGAGGCCGTCGGCCGGCCTGAGTCACACGACCTTTCCCTCACGGGACTTGAGTGCGATCTGCCAGCGGTAGAAGCTCATCGCCAGGGCGAAGTCGAGCCCCGCCCGCCCGTCGAGGAAGCCCCGCCGGTACACGTACATGTATACGAACGACACCAGGGGCTTGAAGGGGGCCTTGTGGAACAGCTGCCCCTGGCGGGACTTCACCTTGCGCACCTGCTCCTTGACCTCCGGGTGATGTTCCAGCCATGCCTCCCAGTCCGAGTACCGGTTGTGCCGCTCGAACCAGGCCGTGACCGGGTCGAGGTCCTGATGCTCGATCGGATGGCGGAGCGAGCCGACCGACTCGGCGACCGGCTGGTAGTGGCCCTCGACCTCGCCGATGCCGGGCGCCTCCAGATCACCCACCTCCGGGTAGTGACAGCGGGTGCGATCGGTCAGCGACCGCTTGCGGATGGTGTAACCGTGCCGCAGCCGCTTCCCGGAGAACCAGTAGCCCAGCGGTATGTCGTACGCCGCCGGTCCCGGCGCCCCGGGATCGGCGAAGATCTGCCGCAGTTCGGCCAGCAGACCCGGACTGAGCCGCTCGTCCCCGTCGAGCAGCAGAATCCAGTCCAGGTCCGTGCGGACATGGTCCAGGCACCACTGCTTCTTGCGCGGATGACCGCCGTCCCAGGTGTACGTGATCACCTCGGCCCCGCACTCCTCGGCGATCTTCGCCGTGTCGTCCGTACTGTGCGAGTCGACGACGACCACCGCCTCGAAGTGGCCGAGCACCGACGTGACCGCCTCGGCGATGTTGAGTCCCTCGTTCTTCGTGGGGATCGCCACGGCTATCGGCAGCTTGCTCATCCGAGGTCTCCTTCCGGCAGCCAGGCGTAGCAGCCTGTGGAGGTGAAGGCGCGGGCCGCCTTCGGGACGGTGATCCCGGACCGCTTCCCGGAGGATCCCGACGCCAGGGTCCTTCCGTTCGCCCCGGTGATCCGCCAGGTGCAGCCCTCGGTGGGAGTGACGTCGTGGTAGCGGCCGGGTCGGATCCGCTCGTCCTCGTACGTGCCGTCGGCGTACCCCCGCGAGGCCTCCCGCACCAGGTCGCCGTGGTGGGGGCAGAGGTGCGCGACAGCGGGCTCCGCGTCGGCGATCTCGCCCGTCACGATCGCGCCGACCGCCGTGTCCCGGTCGACCTTCACCAGGTACGTGAGCCTGTCGCAGGTCTCCTGACCGGTCTGGAGCACCGCCGCCGGATCCATTCCGCGGGGTACCCGGTCGACGAGGTACTCCTTCTGCTTCTTGGTGAAGGTGCCGGTGGCCGGTGTGAGTTCATCGGTGGGCAGCCTGGGCGGTTCGCTCGTGCGCCGGGCCGGGGGGCCAGGGGACGCGGTGGTCCCGGGACCGGCCGGGGAGGCGGCGACGGGGGTCCGGCCGGCCGAGGGCCCGGCGCCGGTCGCCCCCTCGTGCCCCTCGGAGGACGAGCCGCAGGCGGTCAGCGCCGCCGTCAGTACGACGACGGCGGCACCGGCCCGGAGCGGATGCCTCATCCACCCGTCCTCAGGGCGTAGTGGGCACTGACCTGAGAGCTGCTCAGCGCGGTCGGGTAGACGGCGGTCTCGTCGATCTGCCCCGCGAAGAAGTTGCTCGTCGGCCGGCTCGGCCAGTTGTTCAGGTTGTCCCCGCCGACCCGCCAGTAGCCGCTGTACGCCTCGTTGGCGGTGTAGAGGGCGCTGGAGGCGCGGAGCTGCCCGTCCACGTACAGGGCCATGCCGCCGGTGCCCTGGGTGGCGACGACATGGTGCCAGGCGCCGTTGTTGTAGGCGGCGGGAGTGGTGATGGTCCTGGTGCCGCCGCTGTGGACACCGAAGACCAGCCGCCCGTCGTCGCGCATGTACACGTGCTTGTCGTACTTGGTGCTGTTCTGCATGGTCACGTTGCCGAAGCCGATGATCTTCCCTCCCTTGGTGGTCGTCGTTCTGATCCAGGTCTCGACGGAGAATCTGGTGGGCTGCGGGTGAAGCTTGTTGCTGTAGGCGTACTGGTTCGTTCCGTTGAAGCCGATCGCGGTGGAGGGCCCCGCGATCGCAGCCGGAGTCTGCCGGTAGGCGGGGGAGTTGCGCAGGAACCCGTTGTCCCGTCCGCCGCCGGTGTCGGCCGCGAAGGTCGAGGAGCCTTCGTCGTACCGCCAGTACAGCGACGCGCCGTCGGCCATCACCCGGGCGGGGTACTTCTCGGCGGCGGACGCCACGGTGGCGGAGAGAGCGGGCGACTTGGCGCTGGTGTTGGTGCCGTCGCTCGCGCTGATCCGGTACGAGTGGGTCTCGCCCGGGGCGACGGCGGTATCGGTCCACCTCAGCTGCGGCCGGTCCCAGAACAGCGAGTATCCGGTCGTGGTGTGCACGGGGGTGCTCGCACCGTCCTTGTAGATCCGATAGGTGAGTTCCCCGTCGTCGGCGTCGAAGCTCGCCTGCCAGTTGACCTCCACCTTGCCGGGGGCGACCGTGGACAGGCTGACGTTGGGCACCCAGGGCGCCCCGGTGTCCGGACCGTCGGCGAACCGCGTCAGGCCCTGCTGCCGGGCGCCGTTGACTGTGGTGAACTCGCCGCCCACCCACAGGTAGTGATGGCCGCCCTTGTCGGCCTGAGCCATCACCCTCGGCCCGACCGGCTCCCCGATGCCGTCATTGGTGTCCGGGAACCACGGGAGCAGTTTCGGATCGCCGACCGACTGGGCCAGCAGGTGCCTGCGCGGCTGGTCCGGGAACTCGCCCATGCTGGAGCAGTCGTGCGCGTGACTCCCGCTGTACAGAACCCCGTTGTGCACCAGGACGGCCTGTGTGGCACCCAGGCAGGTGTCCCGCCAGCGCTGCTCGAAGTTGCTGAGGTTCAGCGCGATACGGCCGTCGAAGACACCGCCTCCGGTGCCCTCGTTGGCGGTGTAGAAACCGGTGGCGTCCGTGGCCAGGTCCTGCACCGTGGAGGTGTTCGGAATGAAGCCGGCCGGGTAGCTCTTGGTGACGGCCCCGGTGGTGGCGTCCACGACGGCCAGCGCGTGCGACGTGGTGCCGTTGACGGTGAAGAAGTCGCCGCCGAGCAGTACGTGCTTGCCGTCGGGCGTCAGTTCCAGGGCCCGGCCCACCTCGTCGGTGTCGGCCTTCCACGGCTTCAGCGCGGCGCCGGTGGTGACCGCGGCGAACTTTTTCCGGGTCTGCCCCGCCACGCTGTTGAAGTCGCCGCCCAGATAGACGGTGTCCGCCGTGACGGCCAGCGCCCGCACCGTCGCGGAGACGGAGAGCTTGAAGTCCTGGCGCGGGGTGCAGGTCGCGGTGTCGATCGCGGCGACATTGCTCACCCCGACCCCGCTCACCGCCCCGAACTGCCCGCCGACGTACAGGGTCTTCTGGTCCGGGGAGAGGGCGAGCGCCCGTACGGTCGCTGTGCCCGACGACAGCGTGAACGACAGGCTGCAGCCGGTCGGCGCACCGGTCGCGGCGTCGAACGCGGCGAAGTTCACCGCGGGCTGTTCGGAGGTACCGGCGCCCGCGCCCGGCGGCCGGACGGTGGAGAAGGTGCCGCCGGTGTAGACGACACCGGCGTCCGACGCGGCCATCGACCAGACGATGCCGTTGGTCTGCCAGGTGGTGAGATCGTCCGCGGTCAGCGAGACCGGCGGGGTGAGGGCCGCGGCGGGGGAGCCCCCGGACGCGGCGGAGGTCAGTGCTCCGGCGAGCAGGCAGAGCGCGGCGCCCGCGGCCCGTGTCCGGCCGTGCCCGGTGGGTCTGCGCCCCGTACTTCCGTTCATCATTCAGCTCCGAAGGTGAGAACGAGCTGCGGCCGGGAGGCCGCGGTTCCTGCCTCGTCCGGCCGGCGGCGAAGACGCTCCGTCCCGCTGCCGACGAGGGCGAGTGAGTGGTCCGGGACCGGGGTCCGGACCGGTGCGGACGCGCTCGGATCCACCGGACGGCCGATGGAGGAGACCGAGGAGGCGCCCGTGATGTTCCCCGGCACGGTCGTGGGGTGCGACAGCCGGGTGCTGTGGGGGAGCGCCGAACCGGGCCACACGACGGTGACCGGCGCGGCGGTGCCGCGGTGGAGGACGGCCGTACGGTTCATCGGTCCACCCGCACGGCCGCTCCGGCGAGTTGGTCGGACAGCTGGCGGATGTCCGCCTCGACCATGATCGTGGCGAGCTCCCGCGCCCTCACCGCAGGTTTCCAGCCGAGGAGTTCCTCGGCCTTGGCCGCGTCACCGATCAGCGCGTCTACCTCGCTGGGGCGCTCGTACTTGGGGTCGTGACGCACGTGCTCCCGCCAGTCCAGTCCCGCGTGGGTGAAGGCGTACTCCAGGAACTGCCGGACGCTGACCCCCTCGCCGGTCGCCACCACGTAGTCGTCCGGACCGTCGCACTGCAGCATCCGCCACATCGCGTCGACGTATTCGGGTGCGTAGCCCCAGTCGCGCACGGCGTCGAGGTTGCCCAGGTGGAGGTGGGTCTGGAGGCCCGCCTTGATCCTGGCCACCCCACGCGTGATCTTCCGGGTCACGAAGGTCTCGCCGCGGCGTGGGGACTCGTGGTTGAAGAGGATCCCGTTGACCGCGAACATCCCGTACGCCTCACGGTAGTTGACGGTCGACCAGTACGAGTAGACCTTGGCGACGCTGTACGGGCTGCGCGGATGGAACGGGGTCTTCTCGTTCTGCGGCGGCGGGGTCGCTCCGAACATCTCCGAGGACGACGCCTGATAGACACGGGTGTCGATTCCGCTCGCCCGGACGGCCTCCAGCAGCCGGATGGTGCCCAGCCCCGTGATGTCGCCGGTGTACAGCGGTGCGTCGAACGAGACCCGGACGTGCGACTGCGCACCGAGGTTGTAGACCTCGTCGGGCCGGATGTCACGCAGCAGGTTCACCAGTGCGACCCCGTCGGCGAGGTCGGCGTGATGCAGCACGAAGGATCTGTTCGCCTCCTCCGGGCCCTGGTAGATGTGATCGATCCGCTCGGTGTTGAAGCTCGACGAGCGGCGGATCAGCCCATGGACCGTGTACCCCTTGTCGAGCAGCAGCTCGGACAGATACGAACCGTCCTGTCCGGTCACGCCGGTGATGAGCGCGGTCTTCGCCACGCCTCCCCCCTCCTGTGGTCGCCTGAAAGGCTGTTGGTACCAGCCGAAATATCGGGAATCGAGTGATCTGCGGCAAAACATCACCGCGGCCGGTGGTTGCTGGCACAATCCGACCCATGACGCCTGATCTCCCCGGATCTCCCCAGGAATCCGTCCGCCCCCTCCTGCGACCCGGCGCCCGCATATTCGTCGCGGGCCACCGCGGCCTGGTCGGCTCGGCGGTGGTGCGCCGCCTCACCGACGCCGGGCACGAGGTGATCACCCGCGACCGGGACCACCTCGATCTGCGCGACACCGCGCGGACCGGAGCGTTTCTCCGCGAGGTCCGCCCCGACGCCGTGGTGCTGGCTGCCGCCAAGGTCGGCGGGATCATGGCCAACAGCACGTATCCGGTGCAGTTCCTCGAGGACAACCTGCACATCCAGCTCAGCGTCGTCGCCGGAGCGCACGCCGCCGGGGTCGAGCGGCTGCTCTTCCTCGGCTCGTCCTGCATCTACCCCAAGCGCGCCCCGCAGCCCATCCCCGAAAGCGCCCTGCTCAGCGGCCCGTTGGAACCGACCAACGAGGCATACGCACTGGCCAAGATCGCCGGAATCGTGCAGATCCGGTCCTACCGCCGGCAGTACGGCGCCTCGTACATCAGCGCCATGCCCACCAATCTCTACGGACCGGGTGACAACTTCGATCCGGAGACCTCGCACGTACTGCCCGCGTTGATCCGCCGCTTCCACGAGGCGCGGCGCGACGGCTCGCCCGCGGTCACGCTCTGGGGCTCCGGGAACCCCCGCCGCGAATTCCTGCACGTCGACGACCTGGCCGCCGCGTGTCTTCTGCTGCTGGAACGCTACGACGGTGACGAGCCCGTGAACATCGGCTGCGCAGAGGACCTGACGATCCGTGAACTCGCCCGCATCGTGGGCGAGGTGACGGGATATCGGGGCAACGTGGAATGGGACGCCTCCAAGCCCGACGGCACCCCCCGCAAGCTGCTCGACGTCTCCCTTCTCACCTCCCTCGGGTTCACACCACGGATCGCCCTGCGCGACGGGATCGCCCGCACGTACGCCTGGTGGCTGGAACGGGCGGCCGCGCGGGCCTGAGCGGACGTGACGCGCCGTCCGGCACGGGCCGGCCGCCGCGATGCGACGGCCGGCCGTCCCCCTGGCCCGGTACGGCCGGTGGTCTCGTACTCCTCGCATCGACCGCCGCCGCTCTCAGTACGCCCCGCGGCCGTCGGTGACGGCGCGCAGCGTACGGGCCATGAGTCCCATGTCCGTGGCCACCGACCAGTTGTCGACGTACCACAGGTCCAGCGAGACGGTCTCCTGCCAGGACAGGTCCGAGCGTCCGCTGACCTGCCACAGGCCGGTCAGCCCCGGTCTGACCGCGAGTCGTCGCAGTTCGCGCTCGTCGTAGCGGGACACCTCCTCCGGCAGCGGAGGTCGTGGACCCACCAGCGACATGTCGCCGCGCAGCACATTGACCAGCTGTGGCAGTTCGTCGAGCGAACTCCGCCGCAACAGACGCCCGATTCCGGTCACGCGGGGGTCGTGGCGCATCTTGAACATCGGGCCGTCGTTCTCGTTCGCCGTGATCAGCCGTTCCTTGTGGCGTTCGGCGTCCACCACCATCGTTCGGAACTTCCACATCGTGAACGGCCGGTTGTGCTGCCCCTGGCGGATCTGGCGGTGGAGCGCCGGCCCGTCGGAGCCGAGTCGCACCGCCGCCCCGATCAGGAGGAGCAAGGGCGCGAGGACCAGCAGACCGAGCCCGGCGCCGCCCCGGTCCACGACGGCCTTCACGGCCGCCTGCGGCCCCCGGCGCAGCGGGGGAGCGACATGCAGCAGAGTCAGCCCGGCCGCGGCGGCCGGTCGTATCCGGCCGGCCGCGATGCCGGAGAGTTCCGACAGCACGGACAGCGGGAGCCCGCCGTCGTGCAGACCCCAGAAGAGCTGGCGAAGCCGCTCCTCGGAGAGCTGCGGTCCGGGCACCACCAGAGCCAGGTCCGCGTCATGGGCGAAGGCCGAGCCCAGCACGGTCGACACGTCGTCGTCGGCCGGTGCCGGTGCGAGCCGGCCCGGCACCTGGACCTCGCACCGCAACGGCGCCGTTCCCACCGGTACGGCGGCCACGACCGTGTACGGGTGATCCGTGCGGGAACCGAGCAGCCGCACCGCTCGTTCCACCCCCGTGGCCTCCCCGACCACCAACACCCGCCGCACGGAACGTCGTTGCCGCCCCGACCAGGGCAACCGCCGTGCCCCCCAAGCGGCGACGCACACCAGGAGGCCGGGCAGCAGTGCCACGACCGCCGTCGCGGGGTCGACCGAATCGCCGGTCATGGTCCGCGCCACGGCGAGCACGCCGATGAGCAGCAGCCAGTCGCCGATCGTGCTCGGTACCCCCGGCGGGCCGCCCGGAGGCCGGTCCGCGTACCGGCCGCGCGCGGCCCGCACACAGGACCAGGCCAGTGCTGCCGCAGCCGCGGCGACCGCCGCCCGAGACTGCCCCCCGGCCCGCAGGACGAGCCATGCCGGAATTCCGAGCCCCAGAAGCTCGGCGCAGATGACAGCAGGCAGGAACCGGCCCGTCCCGCACTTCTTCGCCGCTGGTTCCGAACGTTCGCGCTCTACGGCCGGCACCCTCCACAGATCGTCGAGTTCCTTGCTGCGAGGCCGATTCGACACAGACCGCGGACGTGGTGCCCCCGCCAGTCCCACCGGTCCTGATCTGTCCGAATCGGGTAGCTCGACATGCCCCATGAACCCCCCAGTCACAGTTGCATCGCCATAAACGGGGCGCATCCGCCGATCCCATGGACTGACGGATGCGCCCTCGCTCGGTGCACGATATCCACACACGTGCCATTTCGCTGGAGTTCCAGTGAAGTTCAGACATGCACACTGACTCGGAACTCGTCCCGTTCCGTGCTGGATCTCTCGGTCTGTGCGTGACTGTTCGCATTTGGCGGGTGCTGGATTCGGATGATGTGCGCTGATGGCCGGGTTCGACCCGCAGGATGTGCACCACGACGACCTCCCGGCAACACCGTTCCCGGCGGCGAGCGGGCTTACGCGCGGCCTTCCGGCCACCCGACGAGCCGTGTCAGAGCCTGTCGGGTTCGTCCTCGGGCCGGGCCGGCCAGGCGGTCGGCGCCGCCCTCCGCGGAGACAGACGTTCCACCAGATCGGCCAGCTCCTCGCAGGCATCCTCGATTCTCCGGCGGATGTTGCCCTGTTCGGTGACGACGGCGGCGAGCAGCAGCGCGGTGAGGGCCACGGAACCGTTCAGTACCGCGAGATTGACCATCACATGAAGGAGGGTGTGGCCCTCGAAGGGGCCCACGCCCTGTGTTCCCGCCACGACCGCGAGGACCGACACCAGGAAGGCGCACGGCGCGCTCCCCGCCAGCTGGAATCGCAGGGCCGCCCAGATGAGGAGCGGAAACACCAGGTAGATCATCGCCAGCGCGCTCCTGGTGGCCACCAGTGACACCGCGACGGAGGCGGCCGCCAGCGCGCTCGCCTCGATCCACCGGTCGGTGATCCGCGGCATCCGCGCCCTGCGCATCACGAGCAGCAGCGGAGTCACCACGAGCACGCCCATCGCGTCCCCCGACCACCAGGCCGTCCAGACCGGCCAGAAGCCGCTCAACGGCAGATCGTCGTCCAGCACCAGCATCCATGTGCCCGCGGTCGCGCTGATGGTCATGCCGCCGAGCGCACCGGGGAAGACCAGCATCAGGCCGTCGCGCAGCCGGTCCAGTTCCGTGCGGAAACCGGCCCTGCGGAGTATCAGGTAGGAGCAGACCGGGGCCAGCGTGTTGCCCGCCACGACGACGGCGGTGAGGAGCGACACCGAGTCGTCGAGCGTGGAGATGACGCACAGGGAGCCCAGCGCGATACCCGGCCACACAAGGGGACCCATGCAGAGAAGGGCGCTCAGCGCGATGCCCGTCGGCGGCCACAACGGGGTGACGACCTCCCCGTGGACGGACACCCCGCGGAGCAGACCGAGACCTCCGGCCAGGTAGTAGACAGCGGCGACGGCCAGGATGCGCAGTGCGGCCGAGGCCGTACGTCCGGTTCTTTCGCTGCGGATCACACACCTCATCAGACACCCGCCCGGACGGGTGGCGGCTGTGTGACACGCTCGGCCCGGGGCAGGGCCTCACCAGGGTCCGGGGACGGTCCCGTGCCGCAGGACGAGTACGGCCGCGTCGTCCTGGTGCCCGGTCCGTTCCGCCGCGCGCAGCACCGCGTCGGCCAGCTCGTCGGCGTCGCCCGCGGCCCGGGAGGCCACCAGCCGCATCAGCGCGTCCAGGCCTTCGTCGACCGGGAACGAGGGCCCCTCGACGACCCCGTCGGTGACCAGGACGAAGGCTCCGGGGCCCGTCAGCCTGCGCCGGGTGACCGGATAGCGCTCACCCGCCTGGATGCCCAGCGGCAGACCGCCCTCGTCGGTGGTGCAGCCGTACTGTCCGTCGGTCGTGGCCCACACGGCGGCGACATGGCCGGCGCGGGCGCTGTGGAGTTCCCCGCTGACCGGGTCGAGACGGACGAAGGTGCAGGTCGCGAAGAGACCGGAGTTCACCGAGAGCAGCAGATCATTGGTCCGGCCCATGACCTCGCCGGGGTCCGCGGCGGTGGCGGCTATCGCCCGCATCGCGATGCGGATCTGCCCCATGAACGCGGCCGCCTCGACGTCGTGGCCCTGCACGTCCCCGATGGCGAGCGCCAGCGCTCCGTCCGGCAGCACGAATCCGTCGTACCAGTCGCCGCCGATGTCGAGTCCGCTGCGGGCCGGCATGTACCGGGCGGCGGTCTGCAGCCCCGGGAGGGCGGGCAGTGCCGGAGGGAGCATCTCGCGCTGAAGCGCCTCGGCCAGCTCCACCCGTGCCTGATGCAGCTCCACCTCGCGGCGTGCCCGTGAGGTGAGCTGTTGCAGGGTGGTGAGCAGTTCACCGGCGCTCGCCGCACGGGGAGGACGACGCCGGTTCATGGGCCGCTCCGCACTCGGTGGAAGTGACTTCCCTCATCGTATTTCGACGTCGTGATCTCCGCAGGGCGAGACGGAACGCGCGAACGGGCCCGGCCGGGTGGATCCTGATGGCAGGACCGCGTCGTGGCGGCGCACCGAGTCCGGACGCGGTCGCAGGAGGTGCTCGATGACCCGCAAGCTGGAGTGGAAGGTCCGTGTCGGTCTGTCCGAGGACGACGGCACGACCAGGGCCGAGGCGGTGCTGGACACCGGCTCCGAGAAGCTCGTCGGACACGGGGTCGCCCGCTGCAACCCGCAGGACGTGGACATTCCCGCCATCGGCGACGAACTCGCGGCGAGCCGCGCCATGAAGGATGTGGCCGCACAGCTGATGAAGGCCGCCGACCAGGAACTGGAGTCGGTCGGAGCCGGGCCCGCGAGCGGCCCCGTCGCACCGCCGTACGCATGGTCCGACACGACGGCCTGAGCCCGCTCGAAGGAACGGGGCCCGCATCTCGACGAGAGCGTCGGGGCGCGGTGACGGTGCCCCGGCACACGGACGCGCCCGCCGCCGGGCACGGCCCACGAGCCATGGAGCGGGTGGCGGCAGCACTGCGAGGGGAGGGGGCCCATGCGTGAGATCCTCCCGGTGCTCAGCCGCTGGTACACCGCAGGGAAGCCGTTCGGGCTCGCCACCGTGGTCGCCGTCAGCCGCAGCGTGCCGCGAGGCCCCGGTGCCGCCATGGCCGTCGGCCCGGACGACGAGGTCGTGGGCAGCGTCTCCGGCGGCTGCGTCGAGGGCGCGGTGTTCGAACTGGCCAAGGAGGTCGTGGAGAGCGGCCGGGCCCAGCTGCGGACCTTCGGCTACAGCGACGCGGACGCCTTCGCCGTCGGGCTCAGCTGCGGTGGCGCGATCACACTTCTCGTACGTCCCGTGACGCCGACGTGCGACACCTCCTTCGGCGAGGTCGCCGCATCGGTGGCCGCACACCGCCCGGTGGTGGTCGCCACCGTCACCGACGGACCCGCCTTGCGCGGCGCGGCCCTCGCCGTCGGGCCGGACACCGTCTCCGGGTCACTGGGCACGAGCGGCCTCGACGCCGCCGTCACCGCCGACGCGCGGGGGGAACTCGCCCGGGGAGCCACCGGCCTGCGGCACTACGGCCCGGACGGCGAACGGCGCGAGGACGACGTCACCGTGTTCCTCCAGTCCTTCGCGCCACCGCCCCGGATGCTGGTCTTCGGCGCGATCGACTTCGCCGCGGCGGTGGCCCGGACCGGAGTGTTCCTCGGCTACCGCGTGACCGTCTGCGACGCACGCCCCGCCTTCGCCGACCCACGCCGGTTCCCGGAGGACGTGGAGGTGGTCGTCGACTGGCCGCACCGGTATGTGCGCGACACGGAGGTCGACGGACGGACCGTGATGTGCGTACTCACCCACGACCCGAAGTTCGACGTCCCGCTCCTGGAGGTGGCCCTGCGCACCCCGGCCGCGTACATCGGGGTGATGGGCAGTCGCAGGACCCACCGGGACCGACTGGTCCGGCTGCGCGAGTTGGGTCTCGGCGAGGCGGAACTGGCGCGCCTGCGCTCGCCCATCGGCCTCGACCTCGGCGCGCGCACCCCCGAGGAGGTGGCCGTGTCGATCGCGGCGGAGATCGTCGCACTGCGCTGGGGCGGCACCGGGCGCCCGCTCACCGACACGACCGGGGCGATCCACCGGCCGTCGCCCGACACCCGTGCGCCTGCGTGAGCCGGGTGATTCTCACCGCGCCACCGCACCGTGCCGCCGGCCCGGCGCGTCGACACCGCCCCGGCCCGCGACGGCTCAGCCGGTCCCGCCGAAGTGCCGCTCCACGATCGCCCCGGCATCGGTGCCGCGCGGCAGCACGCCGTACTGGTGGCCGCGCGCCTCGCCGAGCCGGGCGGCGACGAACGCCTCGGCCGCGGCCGCGGGAGCATGACGCAGCATCAGCGAGGACTGCAGAGCCAGCGCCATGCCCTCGACCGTCGCCCGGGCCCGGCTCTGGGCGGCGAGCGGGTCGCTCAGGTCCTCGGCCAGGTCACGGCGCACCCGGCGGACGTGCGCGTCCAGTTCGTCATGGGCGCCGGCCGTGATCTCCAGTTCGGCCCAGAAGGCGTCCAGCGACCGCGGGGTCCTGGCGATGCCCCGGAGCACATCGAGGGCGATGACATTGCCGGAGCCCTCCCACACCGCCATCACCGGCTGTTCGCGATAACGCCGGGCCAACGGCCAGTCCTCGGTGTAGCCGTTGCCGCCCAGGCACTCCAGCGCCTCGTAGGCGTGGTGCGGGCCGCGTTTGCAGATCCAGTACTTGGACACCGCGGTGGCCAGCCGCCGGAACATCGCCTCGGACTCACCGCTGTCGGCCTCGTACGCGTGCGCCAGGCGCAGGGCGGTCCAGGTCGCGGCCTCCGTCTCCAGCGCCAGATCGGCGAGGACCGCCGTCATGGCCGGCTGGTCGACCAGCCGGGCACCGAAGGCGCTGCGGTGGTGCGCGTGCCAGAGGGCCTCGGAGACCGACTGGCGCATGCCCGCGGTGGTGCCGAGCACACAGTCGAGCCGGGTGTGGTTGACCATCTCGATGATGGTGGGAACGCCGCGTCCGGGCTCACCGATCCGCACCGCCCACGTGCCGTCGAACTCCACCTCGGACGAGGCGTTCGACTTGTTGCCGAGCTTGTTCTTCAGCCGCTGGACACGAATGGTGTTGCGGGTGCCGTCGGCCAGCACACGCGGTACGAGGAAGCAGGTGAGCCCGGCCTCGGCCTGGGCCAGGACCAGGAAGGCGTCCGACTGCGGCGCCGAGAAGAACCACTTGTGGCCGGTCAGCAGATGGGCGCGGCCCTCGGGGTCGGAGGCAAGCGGGACCGCCCGGGTGGTGTTGGCGCGGACGTCGGAGCCGCCCTGCTTCTCGGTCATCCCCATGCCGAACGTCAGACCGGACTTGCGGCCCGGGGCGATCGGCCGCGGGTCGTACGAGCGGCTGAGCAGTCCGGGCAGCCAGTCCCGTCCGACATCCGGGTCGCGCTGCAGGACCGGGACCACGGCGTGCGACATGGACATCGGGCAGCCATGGCCGGGTTCGACCTGGGCGAACAGCATGAACGAGGCCGCCCGCGCCACCGCCGCCCCGGGCTTGGGGTCGGCCCAGCCCGCGGTGTGCGTGCCGTGGCTCACCGCCGCACCGATGATCTCGTGGTACGCGGGGTGGAATTCGATCTCGTCGACGCGGTTGCCGTAACGGTCGTGGGTGCGCAGGACGGGCGGAGAGGTGTGGGCGAGCTCCGCGTCGACCTGGAACCGCTCGGAACCGACGAGGGTGCCGATGTCGTGGAGCTCCGGCTCGTGCCAGGCCGCGCCGAAGGTTCGGACGGCCTGTGCGAGCGGCAGATTGGTGCCGTACTCGTCGAGGCCGGTCCTGGGCGGTGCCTGGTTGGTGACCTCGTGGGTGGGGTGCGGCGCCGGGGACTCGGGCCGAAGGCCGGTCCGGTGGGTGGTGACGGTCATCGCGGGTTCCTGTCCTGGGTCGACGGTCGGGCGGCGGGGGAGTGGGGCGGCGGTGTGCGGCTCGCGATCAGGTGCTGTCGGCTCCGACCGCTCTGAGGCAGAGCGTGGTGATGCCCTCGACGAACGGTGCCGGGTCGGCCCGCTCACCGACCGGCGACAACGGGCCGAGCAGCGCCTCGCCGACCGCTCCGATCACGGCGGCGGCCGACAGTCGCGCGTTCTGCGCGGGCAGTTCACCCGTGGCGACACCGGCGGCGACGGCCGATTCCGCGAGGGCGTGATAGCCGCGCCGGTAGGTCAGGCGCTCCTGCTCGACGAGCGGATCGACGGGTTCGGCCAGCAGCGCCCAGGCCGTGCGCGGGGCGCGCAGCGCACGGTACGAGAAGACCTCGACCAGCGCGCGCACCTGCTCGACGGCCCCGCTCCGTGCCCGCACGGCCTCCTCCACCGCGCTGAGTTCGTGGCCCGCGACATGACGGAAGACCGCGGCGAGCAGCTCCTGCTTGGAGGCGAAGTGGTTGTAGACGCTGCCGGTGGCGACGCCGGCCCGGTCGGCGAGCGCGGAGATGCTGGCCGCCGCGTATCCGCCCTCGGCCAGCAGCTGTCGTGCGGCGTCCAGCAGTCGTTCACGGTGAGCGATCCGCGTCGCCTCCGTGCGGGCGGTGGGTCGGTAGGCCACGATACTCTGAACCTCGATTCATATCTTGCTCTGTCACTCAAGCACGGTCGGCCTCCAGGTGCAATGGTTCGTCGCCGACCGTGCGCACCACGGCCGTGGGAATGGGCGCCGAGCGCAGAGGGTGACGCGTGAGGAGGTCAGGACGCGTCTGCCGCGGACGGGATGTCCTGCTCGGTCCACAGGGCCTTGCCGTCCTGGCCGAACCGGGTGCCCCAGTGGGTGGCGAGCTGGGAGACGATGAACAGTCCGCGCCCACCCTCGTCGACGGTGCGCGCATGGCGCAGATGGGGCGACACCCGGCTGCTGTCGTGCACTTCGCAGGTGAGCGTGCGGTCCAGGATCAGGCGCAGTTGCAACGGGGCGGTGCCGTAGCGGACGGCGTTGGTGATCAGTTCGCTCACGATGAGTTCGGTCGCCTCGATCGTCTCCGCGTCGAGGTTCCAGCCGTCGAGCCGGTCGCGCACGAGCGTACGGGCGATGGCGGGGGTGGTCCGGTCGTGTGCCAGCTCCCAGGTGGCGACCCGGTCGGCCGGGACGACACCGGTACGGGCCAGGAGAAGAGCGGCACCCTCCCGGTGGACCTCGGCCGGAAGGCCGTAGACCACTTCGTCGCACAGGTCCTGCAGGCCGCGGCCGGGGGCCGTGAGCGCGTCCCGTACCCGGGTCGGGACCCCGCAGGGCAGCGGCGTGCCGGCGAAGAACGCCAGAACACTGCCCTCGTCGAGCTCGAAGGCGGCGGTGGCGAACGGTGAGCTGTCGCCGGAGAAGAGCCGCGGCCCCTCCGGCACGTCCAGTACGGTCGTGGCGCCGTCGGGCGTGACGAGACCCGGCGTCGGATCCCCCGCCCGAGCGATGGTGCACGTGCGGATGAACGGGTCGTAGACGGCGTACAGGCACGTCGCCGTGACGGATTGTCCGTGTACCCACTCGCCGGGCGGCAGCGCGGCCCGCTCGGTGGCCAGACGGTCGGCGGTGTCGGTCAGCCGGGCCAGTACCTCGTCGGGTGGCAGGTCGAGACCGGCCAGCGCGTGGATGGCGGTCCGCAACTGCCCCATGGTGATGGCGGTCTGCAGGCCCGGACCGTCCACGGCGCCGACGATCAGGGCGGTGCGCGCGCCGGACAGGCCGATGGCGTCGAACCAGCTCCCGCTGTTGTGTCCGGGCAGCAGGACGTGTGCCGTCTCCACGCCGATCCGGGCACCGTCGAGCTGGGGAAGGAGCCGGCGCTGGACCGTCGACGCGATCACGTGGTCACGCTCGTACCGCCGTGCGTTGTCGATGCTCAGCGCGACATGAGCGGCTGCCGTGAGGGTGAAGGGGAGATCGTCCTCCTCGAAGGGCTCCGTTCCCCGGCACCGGTAGAAACTCACCAGACCGAGGACCGCGCCGTGCAGCTTCAGCGGGACCACGATCAAGGAGTGGGCCCCGGTCTTCTCGACCAGCCGGGCGCTGTCGGGGTCCGCTTCGAGCCAGGGCGTCCGGGGGGTGATCCCAACGAGCCGGGGCCGCAGGTCCGAGGCGGCCAGCGCGTAGGGGGTACGTCCGGGCAGCCGGCGCATCTCTCCGACGAGACCGCCCCGGTGGCCGTGGGCACCGGGACCTCGAACCGCGGCCCGGCGCAGCGGGAAGTCGGGCCCCAGAGGGCCGAGCGGAGGATCCGAACCACGCAGGACCTCCTCCACCACCTCGACCACGGCGAAGTCGGCGAACACCGGGACGACGGCCTCGACGAGGCCCTCGCAGGCCGCCGCCACCTCCAGTGACCTGCCCACCTTCGTGCGCACCGCGGCGAGGCACGCCGCCCTGGTACGCGCCTTCTCCCGCTCGTCGACATCGACGACGGCGGCCAGCAGCCCGAGGGCGTGTCCGTGCGGATCGTCCAGCCGGTAGACGGAGACCATGAGGCTGCGGTCGGGCCCCGGAGCGTCCAGGAGCCTGCCGCGGATCAGCCGTTCGCGCGTGGCCACGCCGCTGGCCAGTACTTCGCGCAGTATCCGCTCCGCCCTGTCCGGATCTTCGAGCCGGTACGCGTCGGCGAAATGACGCCCCACGAGGCGGTCACCGGCGACCGCGTCGGAACGCGGGTTCGCCCGCACCACCCGCAACTCCGTGTCCAGCACATGAAGGCCCACCGCGGACTGGCTGAAGAGGGTGCGCAGAAGTGCCGCCCCCATCCTGTCGAACGACGTCGTGACAGGGTCCGGCGCACCGGCGTCCGACACGGACTCACCCCCATCAGGCTCCGCCACCGCCCGAATCGGTGGGTAGAGACCACCGTCGACGCGATCGGCGCGCTCCGCCACCGGTCAGCGGCGTACGGGTGAAATCCGCACGGATCCGGGAGGCCCGCCCGGGGGCCGAGAAGTGCCGGCACGCGAGCCGATCCGGGGCATGCCCGTCCGCACCCGCGGCCTCACCGCGCCCGGGCGGCCCGTGTCCGTGCCCACCGGTGCGCCGCCGGAGGGACCCCCGCCCGTCGGACCCGGTTCATCCGATGGTTCCGGAATCAGGAAATCCTCCGGGCGGCGGTCCTGCGAACCGGGCCTCGGGACGCAGCCGCCCCCGCACGAAGGAGAACCTCGCGTCATGTCCCACCCCGTGCCCGAATGGGCCGACCCCCGGGTACCCGCCCAGTCGCTCGACCCCCAGGGACTCAGCCGGCGTGCGCTGATGCGCCGTGCCGGGCTGTTCGGCGCCGCCTTCGCCGCCGCGTCGCTGCCGCTGCCCGCGCTGGCCGACCAGAGCGGAAGCCGGTCCCGAGGAGACGGGCAGGGCCGCGCACACGGACGGGCTCCCGACCTGGTCTATCTGGTCGGTGATCACCACAACCACTCCGTCTACAGCCACGATGCCAAGTACACCTTCTCCCAACTGGCCTCGGCGGGGCAGCGGTTCGGTCTCGACTGGATGGTCCTCACCGAGCACAGCAACTTCGGGCACGCGGAGTTCGGGGCCGCGCGTGAACACCAGGAAATCCTGGAGGCCCGCGCCGACAACAAGCGCATGCTGATCTTCCAGGGGCTGGAGTGGTACATCCCCGGTGCCGAGCACTGCACCGTCTTCTCGCCGCCCGGGCGGCACGAGGTCGAGCTCCTCACCCGGTTCGAGGAGGCCTTCGACGGCAAACTGCTCGGCTACACCGCCGGTGCGCCGGCACACCCCGACACGCCGCGCAACGAGGCGCACGCGATCGAAGCCCTCAGGTGGCTGGCCGAACAGCGCCGCACCCGGTACGTCGACGACGTGCTCGTCCTCGCCAATCACCCCATGCGACTCGGCATCGACTCCCCGCACGAGATGCGTGCCTGGCGCGACGCGGCCCCCGGGATCATGATCGGCATGGAGGGGGCTCCGGGCGCCCAGGCCGGAGCGATCCCGGGCTGGCACCCGGACACCAACATCCGCGGCGAATACACGAATTCACCGTCCGCCGACTCCTGGCCCGGCTACCCCCGGGAGGCGTACGTCACCTACGGCGGCTTCGACTGGGCGACGGCCACCGTCGGCGGCCTGTGGGACGCCATGCTGGCGGAGGGCAAGCTGTTCACCATCACCTCCAACTCGGACGTCCACCGTGTCGCCCAGGACACCTGGGCCAACGGCCCCTGGCCGCCCGGGCAGAGCTTCGACGACACGGGTCACGTCCCCGACCCGTACGACACCACCGAGCCGCAGCCCGGCGGCGACTTCTGGCCGGGCCAGTTCAGCCGCACACATGTCGGCGTCACCCGGTACGGCTACCGGGACGTGATGGAGGGACTGCGGGCCGGCCGGGTCTGGGTCGATCACGGCCACCTCATCGACGGCATCGACGTCAAGGTGCGCGGCGAGCACGGCAACAGCGCCACCCTCGGCGGCCGACTGCGCGCCAGGCGTGGCGAGAAGCTCACCCTCACCGTCACGGTGACCGCCGCCTCCCGCCGCAATCCGCACGGGCTGCTGCCGAGCCTCGAACATGTCGACGTCATCCGCGGCGCCGTCCGCGGCCCGGCCGCCGACCGCGACGACTGGCACGCCCCGGACACCCGGCTCGTCCACACCAGCGACGTCTCGGGGCGCCGCGGCACGTACACCCTGCGGATCCCCGTCGGCCGTGCGGACGAGCCGTTCTACCTGCGGTTGCGCGGCAGCGACGGCAGGCGGCACGGAGAGGGGTTCCTCGGCGCGGCGGTCGACCCGCACGGACCGCTCCCGCACGAGCCCGGCAAGGGCGATCCATGGCTGGACACCTGGTTCTACACCAACCCGGTCTTCGTGGACATCGTGCGCTGACGTTCCGTCCGGAGCCGTCCGGAGCCGTCCGGAGCCGCCCGGGGCGGCTCCGGACGCGCTCAGGCGCCCAGGGCCGAGGAGACCACCGCCCTGGCCTCCTCCTGCACCCGGCCGAGGTGGTCGGTGCCCAGGAACGACTCGGCGTAGATCTTGTAGACGTCCTCGGTCCCGGAGGGGCGGGCGGCGAACCAGGCGTTCTCGGTGGTCACCTTGATCCCGCCGATCGGTGCGCCGTTGCCGGGCGCCTCGGTGAGCACGGCCGTGACCGGTTCGCCGGCCAGGGTGTCGGCGGTGACCTGTTCGGGGGAGAGCCGGGCGAGAACCGCCTTCTGCTCGCGGTCGGCGGGAGCGTCGATCCGGGCGTACGCCGGTTCGCCGAACCGGGCGGTGAGCTCGGTGTAACGCTCCGAGGGGGACTTGCCCGTCACCGCGAGGATCTCCGCGGCGAGCAGCGCAAGAATGATGCCGTCCTTGTCGGTCGTCCACACCGATCCGTCACGCCGCAGGAACGAGGCCCCGGCCGATTCCTCGCCGCCGAACCCGATCGCTCCGTCGAGCAGTCCGTCCACGAACCACTTGAAGCCGACCGGCACCTCGACGAGTTCACGGCCGAGAGCGGCGGCGACCCGGTCGATCATGCCCGAGGAGACCAGCGTCTTGCCGATGCCGGCGGCGGCCGGCCACCGCTCGCGATGGGCGTACAGGTAGTCGATGGCGACCGCGAGGTAGTGGTTCGGGTTCATCAGCCCGGCGTCGGGGGTGACGATGCCGTGCCGGTCGGCGTCGGCATCGTTCCCGGTCGCGATCCGATAGCGGTCGCGTTGCCCGATCAGCGAGGCCATCGCGTACGGCGAGGAGCAGTCCATCCGGATCTTTCCGTCCCAGTCCAGCGTCATGAACCGCCAGGTGGGGTCGGTCAGCGGATTGACCACGGTCAGATCGAGGCGGTGCTGTTCGGCGATGCGGCCCCAGTACGCGACCGACGCGCCGCCCAACGGGTCGGCGCCGATCCGCACCCCGGCCGAACGGATCGCGTCCAGGTCGAGCACGGACGGCAGGTCCGCCACATAGCTGCCGAGGAAGTCGTACGTCCCGGTGGTCGACGCCGCCCGCGCTCGGGCGTACGGCAGCCGGCGCACGTCCTTCATGCCGTCCGCGATGATCTCGTTGGCCCGCTCCTGGATCCAGCCGGTGGCCTCGGACCCGGCCGGGCCCCCGTTCGGCGGGTTGTACTTGAACCCGCCGTCACCGGGCGGGTTGTGGGACGGGGTGACCACCACACCGTCGGCGAGGTGCGCGGTCCGGCCCCGGTTGTGGGTGAGGATCGCGTGCGACACCGCCGGAGTGGGGGTGTAGCCGTCGGCAGGATCGACGAGCACCGTCACGTCATTGGCGGCGAACACCTCGATGGCGGTGATCCGGGCCGGTTCGGACAGTGCGTGGGTGTCGGCGCCCAGGAAGAGCGGCCCGTCCGTGCCCCGGTGCGCCCGGTACTCGCTGATGGCCTGACTGGTGGCGGCGATGTGGTCCTCGTTGAACGCGGTGGCCGTGGACGAGCCGCGATGGCCGGAGGTGCCGAACGCCACCCGCTGGTCCGGTTCGGCCGGATCCGGGTGCAGCGTGTAATACGCCGTCACCAGCCGGGCCACATCGGTGAGATCCTCCGGCCGGGCCGGCTGTCCGGCTCGTTCGTGCGGCATCTGCCACTCCTCCGTGTCGTCGGTTGCTGCGATCTTCCCCCGCGCCATTTTCGCGGGTGGCCCGCGTCGGCCGACGCCAGCCCCGCCGTGGACACGGAGGGGCCCGCAGGAGCGGCGCCAATTCGGTGGAGGCACCGACGGGCTCCGGCATATGTTCGTCCACGACGACGAACGATTCACCGCCGACCGCGACAAGTGGCGGATTCCGGCCGCACGGGAAGAGATGAAATGGCACCGAACGAGTCCGCACCGGCCGACCGTGTCGTGTTGCGCGAGGCCGCCGCCGAGGACGCGGAGCCGCTCACCGGGCTCTTCCTCGCCTCCCGCGCCGCGGCCATGCCGTACCTGCCGAAGCTGCACAGCGACGCGGACACGCTCGCCTGGATGACCCATGTCGTCCTGCCCGGGACGACGGTGTGGGTCGCCGAGACCGGGGCCGGCGACGCGCTGGGGTTCGCCTCGCTCGACGGAACCGAGCTGGAGCACCTGTATCTGCGGCCCGACGTACGGCGGCGGGGCATCGGCTCGCTGCTCCTGGCCAAGGCGCGCGAGACCGCCCGCGACGAGCTCGGCCTGTACGTCTTCCGACGCAACACCGACGCCCGCGCCTTCTACGAGCGCCACGGTTTCACCGCGGTCGCGTTCGACGACGGCAGCCGCAACGAGGAGAGGGAGCCGGACGTCAGATACCGGTGGACCGCGAACGGCTGAGCCTGCGCGCCCGCCGGTGTGAACGCGCAGGTACATCCGCGTCCCCCGGGCGGGCCGTCCGGCCGGTCGGGGCAGGGGGGGCGAGCGGATCGAGGACGAAGGGCGACTGCCCGTGCGTCGCGGACCTGCACCGTCCGCCACCGAAGCGGGCACACGGGCAGTCAAGGGGCGCGGACCGGTGCGCGTCCACGCCGGGCCCCGGCGGCCCCGCGCCACTCGTTCCGCCGATCGACCGTCGCGGCGCCGTCGCCGGGGCACCCGGCCCCCGCATGCCGGTGCAGCGCCCTTCCCGGTCCCCGGCGATCGGCGACGCCGGTGGGTGCCGCTCAGGATCGCGAGGGGACGAGGGCTGCGGCACAGTGGGCACATGGACGATCTGAATGCCCTCGCCGACGAGCATCTGGCCGCGGCCCGCACCTCCCCGCACGGCCGCAGCGCCCACCGCCTGCTGCACGAGGAACCCCTGCGCCAGACCGTCATCGCCCTCACCTCGGGTTCCGCCCTGGACGAGCACAACGCACCCGCCGCGGCCTCCCTCCAGGTGCTCCGCGGCAGGGTGCGCCTCACGGCGGGCTCGGGCGACGTGGAGCTGGGCACCGGCGGACTCCACCCGATCCCGCAGGAGCGGCACGGGCTGCTGGCGCTGGAGGACGCCGTGGTGCTGCTGACGACCGTCAACGAATGACGGCGCCGGTCCCGCGACGCGCGAGGGAGGCCATCCGGATGCGCTCCAGTACCCACAGGACGAGACTTCCGGCGGCCAGCACGCCGCCCAGGAGGCAGATGCCGCTCCAGCCCGCACGCGACCAGACCACCGAGGCGAGTGCGGCTCCGGTCGCCCCGCCCATGAAGAAGACCGTCATGAAACCGGAGTTGATCCGGTTGCGGGCCTCCGGGCGGAGGCCGTAGATCACGTTCTGGGCGCTGTTGAGCCCCGCCTGCTGGGCGATGTTCAGCGAGATCACCCCGGTCGCCAGCCACAACAGGGAGGACTCGCCGGCCAGCAGGGGCAGCCAGGAGAGCGTGAGGAGCGCGGCCGCCGTTCCCGACACGGCCTGCACCCGGCCGCGGTCGCTCAACCGGGCCGCGAAGTTCATGCCCACCACTCCGATGACGCCCACCAGCCCGAAGAGTCCGATCGCGGCCGCGTTCCAGCCGAAGGGGGGTCGTGTCAGCAGAAACGTCAGCGCCGTCAGCTGCACGCTGTACGAGGCCATGGAGAACGCGCCGATGGCCGCCCGCCAGCGCAGCAGAGGTTCCTGCCGCAGCAGGGCCAGCGTGGAGCGCAGGAGTCCGGTGTACGGCATCGGGGTCGCGTCGTGGTGCCGTGGCAGCCGGGGGAGCCGGTTGTGCAGAAGAACCGCCATGACGGCCACGAGCAGCGCGTTCACCCCATACACGGTCCGCCAGCCGCCGAGCTCGGACAGCGCACCGGAGGCCAGCCGTCCGAACAGCCCGCCGAGCAGGACACCGGACATGACGACGCCGACGGTCCGGCCGCGTTCGGCCGGCGCCGCGAGGGCCGCCGCGAACGGCACCACGACCTGGGCCCCGACGGAGGTCAGCGCGGTGAGCAGGGTCGCGGCGATCAGCAGGGGGCCGGACGGCGCCGCGGCCGTCAGCAGGAGGAAGAGGGCGGTGAGCGCGAAGAGGGCAACGGCGAGCCGTCGGCGGTCCACGATGTCCCCGAGGGGAACGAGCAGGATCAGGCCCAATGCGTACCCGGCCTGGGCGGCGGTCACGATCAGGCCCGCCGCCGTGACGCCGATGTGCAGATTCAGCTCGATGATGTCGAGCAGCGGCTGCGCGAAGTAGTTCCCGGCGACCGAGAGACCGGCGGCGACGGCCATCAGCAGGACCAGGCCGCGGCCGGCGACGGGCGGATCGGGGAGAACGCGGGGGACGGTCGTGCTGCGGGTCCCGTGTGTGGAATGAGCCATGCCCCTCAGCCTCGGGGATCCATCATCCATGAGTCCAACACATGTTTTTCATTTCATCGATCGTGGTTCACGATGGATGGATGGAACTTCAGCAGATGCGGTACGTCGTCGCGGTGGCCGAACTGGGCAGCTTCACACGTGCGGCGAAGCGCTGTCTCGTCGTCCAGTCCGCGTTGAGTCATCAGATCGCCCGGCTGGAGAAGGAACTGGGGGCCCGGCTCTTCGACCGCACGAGCCGTCAGGTGCGGCTCAGCGCGGCGGGCGAGGCGTTCCTGCCGGAGGCCAGGCAGGCACTCGACGCGGCGGAGCGGGCCCGCGCCGAGGTCGCCGCCACGGCGGGGGAGGTCCGCGGCCGTCTCGCGGTCGGAGCCATCCCGACCATTGCCTCGGTCGACATCCCGGCGGCGCTGCGGGCGTTCCATCTGCGTTATCCGAAGGTGCACATCGTCCTTCGGGACGGGGCGAGCAAGGACCTGGTCCAGGACGTGCGGGACGGTGCGCTCGACGTGGCGTTCCTGGGTGTGCTGCCGCGCTACCGGCCGAAGGGCGTGAGCGATCACGAACTCGCCACCGGTGAACTTGTCGCCGTGGTCGCCCCCGCCCACCCCCTGGCCGGGAAGTCGGAAGTGGGCCTGGAGCGGCTGGCGAAGGAGATGTTCGTCGACTACCCCGACGGCACCGCGGCCCGCGCCCAGTCGGAGGAGGCGTTCGCGGCGATGGGCCTCACCCGCGAGGTGGCGTTCGAGGTCAGCGGCACCGACTTCATCGTCCGGCTGGTCCGCAGTGGGCTCGGGATCGCCATGCTGCCTTCCGCCTTCGCGGCGGAACTGACCGGAGTACAGGTGCTGTCCGTCCGTGACGCGCCCGCACGCACGGAGCGGCTGGTCTGGAGCCGCTTCCGACCCACCCCGGCCGCCGCGGCGTTCCTGACCGGGCTGGGAGTGGATGCGGGCTGAGCCCGGGCCTCTCGTTCGGATCAGGCCCGGCTCGCGTGGATCGGCGCCGCGCCCGGCCGCGCCGCCTTCGGTCGCGAGGGCGTCCCGTCCGAGCGCTCGGCCCCGTTCGAGCAGGGGCCCCGTCCGGCCGCCTCCTCCGCCGCACGGCCCACGGCACGGGGCCCCGCCCGCCGGTCCGGCCCGACCCTGAACCGGCTCGATCCGGAAGACCGTCCTCAGTCCTCCGCCTCCCCCTCGAACGGCCGAACCTCGATGGGCAGTGTGATCGCCTGCGCGGCCTTGCGGCCCCATGCGAGGGCGGCGTCGAGATCGGGTGCCTTGATGATGCACAGCCCGCCGAGGTACTCCTTCCCCTCGATGTACGGGCCGTCGGTGAGCAGCGTGTCGCCGCCCGTCGCCCGCACGACCGTGGCCGTGGCCGGGGCGCTCAGTCCGCCGGCGAACACCCAGGCCCCGGCCCGCCGGAGCTCCTGGTGGAAGCCGTCCACGTTCCGCATGATCCTTTCCAGCACCTCGGGGGAGGGCGGCTCGCCCCCGGCGGGTGTGACCACGCTGAGCAGGTAGTGCTTCATGATGTTCCTCCTCGGACACGACGCCGGCGCCGTGCCGGCGTCACACCCTCTATACGAACGGCCGCCGCCCGGATCGACACGGAACACGGCCCCGGGTTCGAGGATTTTCCGCGCGTGACTTGTGGGAGCGCTCCCAATCCCGGCAGGATGAGCCGATGAACGAGCCCGCCCGCTTACGGGCCTACCGCCCCGACGACCGTGCGGCCCTCGCGGACATCTGCGTCCGCACGGCCGACAACGGTGGCGACTCCCGGCATCTGTACCCGGACCCGGAGCTGGTCCCGTCGATCTTCGCCGCCCCGTACGCGTACCTCGAACCCGACCTGGCCTTCGTGATCGACGACGGTACGGGCCGGGCGGTCGGATACATCCTGGGTACCGCCGACACGCCCCGGTTCGTGCGGGAGTTCCGCAGGCGATGGCTGCCCCTCGTCCGGGACCGTTTCCCGGCACCGGACGGCACACCGCGCACCCCCGGCGAGGAGATGGCCGGGCTTCTGCACACCCCGGAGCGGATGATTCTCCCCGAACTCGCCGACCATCCCGCGCACTTGCACATCGATCTGCTGCCCGCCTGGCAGCGGAAGGGGTACGGCAGAGTGCTGATGCGCACGTTCCTGGCCGCACTGCGGGGCAAGGGAGTCGCGGCGGTGCATCTCTCGATGCTCACCGCCAACACCCCGGCCAGGGCGTTCTACGACCGGCTCGGCTTCGGCGAGATCCGGGTACCCGACCCCGGGCCCCTCACCCATCTGGGACGCGGCACCGCACCGGACCTGTGACGGACCACCGGGCTCGGCGGGGGTGATGCCCCGCGCGCACGCGCACGGTGCGCCGCACGCACACCGACGGGGTGCCGGTCCCGGCCATGCGCGGGCGTCTTCGCGTCATCCGCGCCGGACCGGCCGCGGAGAGGGTGTCGCGGATGTCCGGTGGGCAGGTACTGATGTACGACCCGGGAAAAGGGGCGAACCGGCCGGTGCCGAGGGGCGTGTGACATGAGGGAGCAGACCGTGTGGCAGTTCTCCGACGATCGTGGACAGTCGTCGACCGCGGAGCGGTGCCCGGTGCGGGTGCTCGCCTACGTCCAGGCCGGGGCGTCCCTGTGGGACCAGGGCATACGCCCGAGTGCGATATTCGGCTCCGATCACGACGACCACGCCGTACCGGACACGGCGAAGACCGGCTCACTGCCGTTGACCGAGGTGCGCTATCTCGGCGCGGGCGGCGCCCTGGACGTGGACACCCTGCTGGGCGCCGAGCCGGACCTCGTCGTGGCCGTCAGTTACGGCGGCGGTCATGTCTACGGGCTCGCCCCGGAGACCGCCAAGCATCTGGAGGAACACGTCCCGGTCGTCGTCGTCGACGTGGGGCAGGCGCGCACGCTCCCGGAGATCGGTGCATGCTTCGCACGGCTGGCCCGTTCGCTCGGCGCCGAGGAGCCCGCGTCGGCGGCACGGGACCTGGACGCCGCCCGGGACCGGCTGCGCGCACTCGCCGCCGGAGCGGAGCGGCCCCGGGTGCTCGCCCTCTCCCCGGCCGGTCGGGACCGGGCGCATCTCGCCCGCCCCGGCATGTGGCCGGAGCTGCGTGCGCTGGCCGAGCTCGGCGTCGACCTCGTGGAACCGGCCGAGGGGCCCGGCGCGAACTGGTCGACGGTCGGCTGGGCGGAGGCCGCGGCTCTGCGCCCGGCCGTCGTGCTCACCGACATCCGGTCCAACGCCACCTCTGTCGACGAGCTCCGCACCGGCGATGCGTGGTCGGCGATCGAACAGGGAGCGGACGTGCTGCCCTGGAACCCGGAACCGGTCTGCAGCCCGCAGGCCCACGCGATGTTCCTGACGCTCGTGGCCGACGCGCTGGAGGCCGCCGCCCATCGGCGATGACGTGCTCGGCCGCAGAGCTTCGCCGCCCCGCCCGCCGCACGGCGCGTGTCTGCCGATGCCCCGTACGGACGCTTCCGATCGCGCGGGCCGCCCTGGTTCGCGAGGCTGGCCAGGAGTGCCCCGAGCCGACATCGCACGTCCCCAGGAGCAGGCATGCAGCAGGACAAACACCCGCCCTACCGTCCCGTCGTCTTCCGGGACCGTTCGGCGGGTTACGCCTTTCTGACCCGGTCCACCGCATCGAGCGAGCAGACGATCGACTGGGACGACGGCAACAGCTACCCCGTCATCGACGTGGAGATCTCCGCGCAGAGCCATCCCTTCTTCACCGGTAAGGCCCGGGTGGTCGACTCCGAGGGACAGGTCGCCAAATTCGAGCGCCGGTACGGTGAGGAGGGACGCAAGGACGCCCCCTGACCCACGTACGGGGCCCGCACGGCCCCCGACGGGAGGCCCTTGTCCGGGAAGTGCCCGCGTGAGCACCCGAGCACGCCCGTCCGCCTTCCCCGGCAGGCCGCGCCGCGACCCGAGTCCCCCGCCCCCTGGCATGCGCCTTTGGAGGGGTGGGGGACTTTGTCGGTCACCCCTCCTGACGTCTTCGGCCGACCTCTCGTACCGGCGACCCGGAACCGACCGCAACCGTCGGGTCCGGCGGCCCGGACGGCACCGGATCGACGCGGCTCCGGGCCCCGCCCGTGACGGCCGACGGGTACGCCGTCGGCCTCGCCCCGAACCTGCGGACGGCCCGGTTCCTCCGCGGGGACGGCGGACGGACGACCGCACTCGCCGACGTGTGCCCGCTGATCCGTACCGGACCGACGATCGCGCCGGATCCGGGCCACGGCGACCGCAGCCCTCGGGCATGAGGCAGGATCGGGCTCAATGTGTTCGGAGGCCGCACCGCCCACCGGGCCCCCTTCGTCGCCGCACTCCAGGAGACCCCACCCCCATGCTCGACAGACTCGACCTGCTGGTCATCGGTGAATGCGTCGCCGACATTGTGCGGCTGCCGGGCGCGCCCGATCAGGTCCACCCAGGTGGCAGCCCGGCCAATGTGGCGTACGGCCTGGCCAGGCTCGGGCACGGTGCCACGCTGCTCACCCAGCTCGGCCCGGACGACAACGGCCGGCTGATCAGGGACCACCTGGCCGGCGGCGGGGTCGAGGTCCGCACGGACGGCGCCACGGCTCCCACCCCGGCCGCCGCCGTGACCCTGGACCGGGCCGGCCGGGCGGCGTACACCTTCGAGATCACCTGGACGCTGGCCCCGGTCTCCCTGGACCGGACGCCCCACCACGTCCACACCGGGTCCATCGCGACGGTGAGGGAGCCCGGAGCGGCCACCGTCCTCGCCGCCGTCGAATCGCTGCGGACGTCCGCGACCGTCAGCTACGACCCCAATGTCCGGCCCGAGCTGATGGGGGACCACGACGCGGCCGTCCGCAAGGTCGAGCGGTGCGTCGCACTCAGCGATGTGGTCAAGGCCAGCGACGAGGACCTGCAGTGGCTGTATCCAGGTCAGGAGCCGGAACAGGTCGCCGAGCGGTGGCTCGCCGCCGGCCCGGCCGTCGTCCTGGTCACCCGGGGAGGCGATGGCGCGTTGGCCGTCGTTCCCGGCGGGAAGGTTGCGGTCGAGGCGCTGCCCACCGTCGTCGTGGACACCGTGGGGGCCGGCGACGCCTTCATGTCGGGCACCTTGCACGCCCTCGCCTCGCACGGGCTGCTCGGCACGGACGGCCGGGAACGGCTGCGCTCGGTGGACGAGGCAACGGTGACCGATGTCCTGCGTCACGCCGCGGCCTGCGCCGCCGTCACCGTGGCACGGTCCGGCGCCAACCCGCCGGACGAGGCTGAGCTGAAGGCGGCGCTCGCCGGGTGCTGACCACGACGGTGCCGCCGCGCTCCCGCCGGATCGCGGCCCGGCCTGCTGTCGGCGCCAGTCCCGTCGGACCGGGACGGGGCGGCGCGCAGCCCCCGCCGTCGGGCCGGTGCTCGGCAGGGGACATCCGGCCCGCACGGTGCACGGATCGTCGGCCGCGCCCCGAGGAGCCGTTGCTCACCCGGGCGCGACGGGCCGGGGCCCGCTGTCGTCGTCGAGGAACTCGACGACGGCGAGGGCGAACAGCGCGCTCAGCGCGATCCACACGGTGACCAGGCCCGTCGGCCGGTCCCACGCCACCAGGACCGCCGCGGCCACCACGACCACCGTCCAATTCAGCCAGGCCTTGGTCCGGTGCACCCACCTGCCGACCGGGCCGCCGGTGAAGCCGGCCGCGTCCCGCACGGCGCCGATGCCGTCGCCCCACATGGCCTTGACACGGGTGGGGACGCGGCCGTCGCCGATGAGCCACGCCACGAGAGCCACCACGATGCCGAGGGTGATCACCAGCCTGACCAGGGTGCGTACGGGGCCGGCCAGGGCGTCGAAGACGGAACCGGCCGCCGGCTGCGACACCTCGGGCGGAAGACTGTCCAGATAGAACGCCCGGCCCAGCCACACGACCAGCCCGAGCACCGCGGCACCCGCGGCGACCGCCAGTGCCGTCGTGATCAGCGCGCGGCGGCGGCGCACCGCGAGAAGCACCCCGCCCGCGGCCGATGCCAGAGCGACCAGGGGCAGCCAGAAGCCGATGATCTGCAGGGCCCGGAACCACTTCTTGGTCCTGCCGACGGATTCGGAGGTCAGCACCGTGAAGTCGGTGTGGATCTCGGGGATCTTCGCGGCGATCCCCAGCCCCCGATCGACGAGGTTGTGTTTCAGCCGGTCGATCACGGGCGCCAGGTCGATGGTGACGGTGTTGCTGCTGAGCTTCACCGCACCGCTGCCGCTCCCGGTCAGAGCCTTCAGCGTCGCGGACTGGGCGGTCCGGTTGAGGTCGGTCCAGATCGTCTCGAAGGCGTCGCTGGCGACCAACCTCTCGGCGGTTCGGTGAACGAATTCCGAGACTCCCGTGGTGACGGGGCCACTCAGCCGCCCGAGGGCCTTGTCGACCACGGGCCGGTCCGCGGGGGCGACGTCGGCCAGCAGCGCCTTCACGTCGAGGTGCTTCATGACGGCGTCGGTGACGCGGTCGGTCACCGCGGTCTGCACATCGAGGTCGGATGCGAGCGGCGCCATCATCGCCACGTAGTTGTCGGTGTCGCCGAGCTGGTCCTTCGCCCAGGTGGACACGATGCTCAGCGGTGTGAGGACGGCCGCGACGACGATGAGCAGCGCCGCGAGGAACGAACGGGCCCGCGGGCGGTGCCGCTCGGGGTGACGGGCCTCCAGCGCAGCCACCCTGGCGCGCAGCGCCGCCAGTTCCGAGCCTGCCTCCGGGGACTCCGGCCGATCGCCGTCCGCTTCCATGTCCCCAGGGGATGCCCTGCCGGTGCGCGCAGCGCGGCGGACTGCTGCGGACGGGGGAACACGGTCACCGGACGCGCGGCGGGACCCGGTCCATTCGGCGCGGCGGTGACCCGTTCGGCCCAGTGGGCGCATCCTCACCGGGGCTACTGCCGTTCGACAACCGGTGGACGTGATCGATTACGAGGAGGGGGCGGAACATGGGGCGGACCGATGCGGGTGTCGCGGTGACGGGCGTGGGGGTGGTGAGCCCTGCGGGCGCGGACGAGCGCACCTTCTGGGCGGGACTGTGCGAGGGCGATTCCATGGCCCGCGGCTGCGACGAACTGGCCGGGCTGCCGGTCGACTTCGCCTGCCCGGTGGACGGGATCGACCTGGACGAGGCCGTCGGTGGACGCTCGGTGTGGCGGATGGCGAGGTTCGTGAAGATGGCGCTGGTCGCGGCCCGGCAGGCCGTGGCGGACGCGGGACTGTCACCGGAGCGCTGGGACGGCGACCGGGTGGGGGTGGTGCTGGGTGTCGGCGTCGGCGGGGTGTCCGTGCTCGCCGACAGTCTGCGCAAGCTGGACGACGCCGGGCCGGAGGCGGTGTCGCCGCTCCTGGTCCCGATGATGATGCCCAACGCCGCCGCCGGTGAGGTCGCCATCGCGTTGCGGGCCCACGGCCCCAGCCTGGCACCGGCCACGGCGTGCGCGTCCGGGGCGACCGCGATCGCCGTGGCCCGTGACCTGCTGACGAGCGGGCGGTGCGACGTGGTGGTGGCGGGCGGCGCCGAGTCCGTGCTGACTCCGCTGGTGGTGAGTGGGTTCGCGGCAATGGGCGCGCTCTCCCTGCGGACCGACGATCCGGCGGGGGCGTCGCGGCCGTTCGCCGCGGACCGGGACGGATTCGTGATCGGCGAGGGTGCCGCCGTCCTCGTGCTGGAGCGGACGCCCGACGCGCACGCCCGCGGCGGACGGCCGCGCGCCCTGCTCACCGGTACGGGGTCCGCCACCGATGCCCACCACCCCACGGCCCCGCATCCGGACGGAGCGGGCGCGCGCAGGGCCGTGGGCGCGGCTCTGCGCGAGGCGGGCTGGGCGGCCCACGACGTCGACCACATCAATGCGCACGGCACGTCGACCCCGCTGAACGACGCGATGGAGACCGCGCTCATCTCGGGACTCTTCCCCCACCGTCCCTCGGTGACCGCCCCCAAGGGCGTGCTCGGGCACACCCTCGCCGCGGCCGGGGCGATCGAAGCGGTGGCCACCGTACTGACCCTGGAGCACGCTCTCGTCCCGCCGATCGCCAATCTGGACTCGCTGCCGGACGGGTCCGACCTCGACTGCGTGGTCAAGGAGCCCCGCACGCAGGACGTCGAGCGGGCACTCAGCCACTCCTTCGGCTTCGGCGGACACAACGTCGTGCTCGCCTTCCAGCGGGCCGAGACGGACGGCCGGTCGCGGACGGCCCCCGGTGTCCTCGCCGTTGACTGATCGTTGTCGTCTCATGACCGCAACGATCGACAGCCCCTCCGCCGAACGATCCACGGACCTGCTCACCGGCGTGCTCCTCGGCGACGGATTCCGCCGGGAGCACGCGTTCTGGCAGCGGCTGATCAGCACGGAACCGTTCCGCCGGCCGGACCGCCGCACTCCCGAGGAGCGCCTGCGACTCGCCTACGAGCGACTCCGGATCCTCAACGACTGCCTGGACAGCGGCGCCCGGCTCGCCGCCGACCCGCGGGCCCTCGCGGCCCTGCACGAATGGCTCGGCCCGGTCGACCCGGCACTGACCACGGTGGCGGGCATCCACTACAACCTCTTTCTCGGCAGCCTCCTCGACCACGACGGCGACGGACGGCGTGATCTGTCGGACTTCCTGCGGCTGCGGAGCGTCGGCACCTTTCTCTGCACGGAGGTGGCGCACGGCAACGACGCGGCCGCCGTCGAGACCACGGCCGCCTACGACCGCGAACGCGACGGGTTCGTTCTGCGCACGCCTCACGCGGGCGCCCAGAAGTTCATGCCCAACACCAGTCCGGCGGGTGGGCCCAAGACGGGGCTCGTGGCCGCGCGTCTGCTCGTCGACGGCACCGATCACGGGGTCTTCCTCTTCCTCGTACCGCTCACCGACGCCGCCCGGGCCCTGCCCGGGGTGCGGGTCCGCAGGCTTCCCACGCGCACGGGGAGCCCCGTGGACCACTGCCTGACCTCCTTCGACGAGGTCTTCGTGGCACGCGACGCGTTGCTCGGCGGGGACCACGGACGGATCGGTGACGACGGCGAGTTCAGCAGTGCCGTCGGCAATCGCAGGCGCCGACTCCTCGCTTCGATCGGACGCGTCACCTCCGGCAAGATCTCGATGAGCGCCTGCGCGGTCGGCTGCGCCCGCGCGACGCTCGCGGTCGCCGTGCGCTACGGCGGCCACCGGTACATCTCCGGGCCCCGCGGCTCCCGTAGCGTGCCGGTGATCGCCCACCGCAGCCACCACGGCCCGCTCGCCCGCGCCATGGCCACCGTCTTCGCGATGAGCCTGCTGCACCGCCGGGCCCTGGACCGCTGGGAGGCGTGGGCGGACGGATCGGGTCCGGACCGCGAGGAGGCGGAACGACTGGTCGCCGTCGCGAAGGGGTGGATCACCTGGCAGGCCAGGTCCGTGATCGTCGAATGCCGCGAACGGTGCGGTGCGCAGGGGCTTCTGGAACACAACGGCATGAGCGAACTCATCACCGGGGTGGAAGGCGCCATCACGGCGGAGGGCGACAACCTGGCCATCCACGCCAAGGCCGCCGCGGAAATGCTCCTCGCCGCCGAACCGGCCGGGCACGGTGCTCCGCCCGGCGGGCAATCCGGCGACCTCGACGACCCCCGGTTCCTCGGCGGGCTCCTGGCGGCCCTGGAGGGGATCTGGTTCGGCCGGGCCAGGGAGCGCATGAGCCGCGCACCGCACGGCGACCCGCTGGGACGGTGGAACGCCGCGTCCGGCCCGGCCCTGCGTGGTGTCGAGGCGCACGCCCACTGCCAGGCGGCCGAGGCGTACACGGACGCGGTGACCGGTCTTCCGGAGGGTCCCGCCCGTGAGCGACTGATCGACCTGCAGAGGCTGTTCGCACTCGACCGGATCTCGCGGAACAGCGGTGACCTGCTGGCCGCAGGACATCTGACGGTTGATCAGGTCAATGATCTGCCGGACGCCGTGGACCGACTGATCACCGCCGTCGCCGCTCATCTGCCCTCCCTCGTGGACTCCTTCGCGCTGCCGCCGGAACTGCTCGCCGACTGGCCCATCGCGGGGGCCGACTACGTCGAGGCGTACGACGATCCGGAGGCCGGCTGGCGGCCGGACGGGGGCCGGGCGACGGCTCGGGGGGAGCGGTGAGGGCCGTGACAGGAACGGGAACAGCTGTGCCATCCCGCTCGGTGCGGGAGGCGGCCGGAACCCTCGGTGTCCGCGCTGTGCTGCTGGTCTTCTGGGGTACGGCAGCCGTCCTGTCCCGGTGGTGCACGCAGCCGCGGCAGGGCGGTGGCGAATCGGT
Organism: Streptomyces sp. NPDC101194; assembly: GCF_044767885.1. NCBI lineage: Bacteria > Bacillati > Actinomycetota > Actinomycetes > Kitasatosporales > Streptomycetaceae > Streptomyces > Streptomyces sp. NPDC101194. Next base: position 133,966 of record NZ_JBIWOS010000013.1, on the reverse strand, counting down.
TCGGCACAAGGCGTAACTGGAGACACGTCACCCAGTTGATTCGGCGTCGGGACGGTGCCCCCGCCGTCACCGGCAGTCGTACCGAATGATGGAGAGGAAGCTCATGAGTGCGATTCATCCCAAGATCACCGAGGTTCTGACGCACACCTTCAAAGTGCCCGCCGCCGAGATCCGTCCGGATTCCACGATGGACAGCCTGGAGATGGACTCCCTCGCCGTCGCCGAGTTCGCCGTACTGATCAGGGAGACGCTGGGTGGCCGGGGAGACTTCGACAATCTCCCCAAGGGCGCCACCCTGGCCGAGATCACGCGATTCATCGACGGGGCCGACGGCGGGTCGCCGGTGAGCGGTGCGGCACCGATGAGCAACGCCCGATGAGCAGGCCCGCCATCGCCGTCACCGGCCTGGGCATGATCACCCCGGTCGGCAACGACACCGAATCCACCTGGAAGGGCGTGTGTGCCGGAATCTCGCCGGTGCGTACCGTCGCGGCACTCGAAGGCTGCGCGATCGACTTCGCCTGCACGGTCGACGGAATCGATCTGGACGCAGCGATCGGTGGACGCACCTCGTTCCGGATGGGGAGGTACACCAAGTTCGCCGTTCTCGCCGCGCGGGAGGCGGTCGCCGACGCCGGGCTCGACCCGGCGGAGTGGGAGGGCGGCAGGGTCGCGGTGGTCGTCGGCACCAGCAGCGGGGGCTCCGCCTCGCTGACCGAGCAGGCCGTCGTGCTCGACCGGCTCGGACCTGACGCCACCTCGCCGTCGGGCATCCTGCTCACCATTCCGAACATGCCGGCGGCCGAGATCGCGATCCAGCTGCGGGCGACCGGTCCCAGCATGGCGCCGTGCACCGCCTGTTCGTCCGGCGTCACGGCCCTGTCCGTCGCCCGGGATCTGCTGGTCACCGGGCAGTGCGACATCGCGATCGCAGGAGCCACCGAGTCGATCGTCTATCCCGCCGCCATGGCCGGGTTCGCCCGGTCCGGAGCCGGGGCCCGGCGCGACGGCGACGCGACCGGGCTGTGCCGGCCCTTCGCCGCCGACCGGGCCGGGCTGGTCATGGGCGAGGGTGCCGCCGTCATGGTGCTGGAACGGGCGGACGACGCCCGTGCCCGGGGCACGGCACCGCGGGCGCTGGTCGCGGGCGCCGGGGCCACCACCGACGCCCACCATCCCATCAGTCCGCATCCGTCCGGCGTGGTGGCCCGGACGGCGGTGGAGATCGCGCTGCGCGACGCCGGGTGGGAGGCGGGAGACGTCGAGCACGTCAACGCACACGGCACGGCCACCCCGGCCAACGACGCCACCGAGGCCGCCCTCATCGCCGGGGTCTACCCGCACCGGCCGCCCGTCACCGCCCCGAAGGGCGTCCTGGGGCACTGCATGGGGGCGGCCGGAGCGATCGAGGCCGCACTGACCGTCCTGACGCTGCAACGCGGAATCGTGCCGCCGATCGCCAACCTGGACGCACCGGCACCCGAGTTCGACATCAACTGCGTCACCAGGTCCCCGCTGCGACAGCCCGTCCGGCGTGCCGTCAGCCACTCCTTCGGATTCGGCGGACACAACGCCGTGATCGCTCTTCAGCGCCCGTAGCACCAGGCAGGTGGTGCGACGGGAAACGGCCCGGCGTACCACCGGCCACACCGCCCGTGAGCTGCGCGGAGGCCCGTGATAGCTTGCCGGGGCCAGTCGAACTCCACGAAGGGGTCAGGGAATCCGGTGAGAATCCGGAACTGACGCGCAGCGGTGAGGGGGACGGGCGGGGCCACGGCCACTGGGAACACCCTCGGGTGTCCTGGGAAGGCGTCCCGTCCGCAGGAACCCGAGTCCGAAGACCTGCTGGCACCTGCGCCCGGTACCGGGCGCAGGACGCCGTGCAACGGGCTCCGCGTATGGGCCCAGAGACGCAGAGGGACTTTGTGCCGTCCATATCCGACCCCGTCCGCACCATGGCCGCGCTCGCGGCGGGACTCGTCCTGCTGACCGCCTGCGGGGGCGGAACAAGCGATTCCGTCGCGAAGCCCGGTTCCACCGACGGATACCCGGTGACGTTGAGGAACTGCGGACGCACCGTCACCGTCGAATCCGCACCGCGGCGCGCCGTGTCGGTCGACCAGGGATCGACGGAGATCCTGCTCTCCCTCGGCCTCGCCGACCGGCTGGCCGCCACCGCGACCTGGACCGACCCGGTGATGAAGGGGCTGGAGAAGGCCAATGCCGGGGTCCCGAGGATCGCGGACAACCGGCCGTCGTCGGAGAAGGTCCTCGACCAGGAGCCCGACTTCGTCAGCGCGTCGTTCGAGTCGACGCTCGCCAAGGGCGGCGTCGCCCCGCGCGAACAGTTCGAGGAACTCGGGGTCCCCACCTATGTCTCGCCCGCCGACTGCACCGGCAAGGACAACAGCGGCAGCGGCGACGGCGCCCGTACCGAGCCGCTGACCATGGACAGCGTCTACGACGAGGTGCGCGAACTGGCCAGGGTGTTCGGCGTGGCCGAGCGCGGCGACAGGCTCGTGGCGCAACTGCGGGCCCGGGTGAAGAAGGCGGCCGAGGGCGTCGACGCCTCCGACGCCACCATCCTCTACTGGTTCTCCGACTCCAAGGCCCCGTACCTGGCCGGCTGCTGCGGAGCACCCGGCATCATCACCCGGGAGCTCGGCGCCAAGAACGTCTTCGACGACACCCGGGACGAATGGCCCCAGATCAGCTGGGAGACCGTCGCCGACCGCAACCCCGACGTCCTGGTCATCGGTGACCTGACCCGTAAGGCACAGACCGCCGAGAGCGCCGCGAAGAAGATCGAATTCCTGGAGTCCAACCCCGTCACCAAGAACATGGACGCCGTCAGGCACCGGCGGTACGTCCTGCTGAGCGGCCAGGCCATGAACCCGTCCATCCGGACGGTCGAGGGCGTGGAACGCGTCGCCGCCGGGCTGCGCGCCTTCGGGCTCGCGGGATGACGGACACCGGACGCGCCGCGGCCCCGGACACGTCACGGACCTCCGCGACCGGCGTGGGCGGCGCGACGGGTCCGCGGAAGCTGCGCGGCGGAGTCCTGTGGGGCTGCGGCATCGCGCTGCTCGTGCTGTCCGTCGCGATCGCCGTCACCATCGGCCCCGCCCGTATCTCCGTCGCCGACGTCTGGTCCACGACGGCCTCCCACCTCGGCTGGGGCCGATCACGGCTCACGCCGATCCGGGACGGCATCGTCTGGAACCTGCGCATGCCGCGCACCCTGCTCGCCGCGGTGTGCGGCGCCGGGCTCGCGGTCTGCGGCACCGTCATGCAGTCCCTGCTCCGCAACCCGCTCGCCGACCCGTTCGTCCTCGGCGTCTCCTCCGGTGCGTCGACCGGCGCGGTCGTGGTCGTCGTCCTCGGCGTCGGCGGGGGAGCGGTGTCGATCTCGACAGGCGCGTTCATCGGCGCCCTGTGCTCGTTCGCCCTCGTCCTGCTGCTCAGCCACACCCTGGGCGGCACGACCGACCGGGTCGTCCTCTCCGGTGTCGCGGCCATGCAACTGTTCTCCGCGCTCACCTCCTTCGTCGTGATGACCTCCGCCGACGCCGAGCAGACCCGCGGGGTGTTGTTCTGGCTGCTGGGCTCGCTCGGCGGAGTCGGTTGGAGCGATGTGTGGGTCTGCTCCGCCGTTCTCGTCGTGACGCTGCTCATCTGCCTGGGACACGCCCGTACACTCGACGCCTTCGCGTTCGGCCAGGACGCCGCGGCCGCGCTGGGCGTCCATGTCGCGCGCACCCGGATCGTGCTGCTGTGCACGACCGCGCTGCTGACCGCCGCGCTGGTCAGCTCGGCCGGAGCCATCGGCTTCGTCGGCCTGGTGCTGCCGCACGCCGCCCGTGCGCTCGCGGGCTCCGGTCACCGGCGCTTGCTGCCGGTCACGGCCCTGGCCGGGGCCGTGTTCCTGGTCTGGGTCGACACCCTGGCCAGGACGGTCCTCGACCCGCAGGAGGTACCGGTCGGCGTCGTCACCGCCCTCATCGGTGTTCCCGCGTTCGTCCTGGTCCTGTACCGCACCAGGAGGATCGCATGACGAGCGGAGCCACGCCGGGGCTTCGGGCCGAGCGGGTCAGTCGGGAGGCGGGCGGCCGGCTCGTCCTCGACGGGGTCCACCTCGCCCCGCCGCCCGGCGCCACCGTCGGGCTGATCGGGCCGAACGGATCCGGCAAGTCGACTCTCCTGCGGGTGCTCGCCGGAGTCCTCGCCCCGGAGACGGGCGTGGTCACCCTCGACGGCCGACGGCTCGACGAGATCGGCCGCCGAACGGTGGCGCGAAGGATCGCCGTGGTCGACCAGCACGCCGTGACCCAGGTCGAGCTGAGCGTTCTGGACGTGGTGCGACTCGGCCGCATCCCGCACCGCAGGGCCTGGGCGGCGCCCGGCCGGGCGGACGACGAGGCCGTGCGCGAAGCCCTGGAGCGGACCGGTCTCGCCGACCGCTGCGGCCAGTCCTGGCACACCCTGTCCGGAGGCGAGCGGCAAAGGGTCCAGATCGCGCGCGCACTGGCTCAGCGACCGCGTGAACTGCTGCTCGACGAGCCGACGAACCACCTGGACATCCAGCACCAGCTGGAACTGATGTCGCTGATCGCCTCGTTGCCCCTCACCGGTGTGATCGCTCTGCACGACCTCAATCTGGCCGCGATGTTCTGCGACCGGATCGTCGTCATGAAGCAGGGGCGCGTGGTGGCCGCCGGAACCCCCTCGGAAGTGATCACCGAGGAACTCATCGCCGACGTCTACCGGGTCAGGGCACGGATCGCGCCGGACGGCCCCGACGGGCGGCCGTCGGTGCGCTTCGTGCCCGGGCGCCCCGAGCGCTGAGAGCGGGAGGACGGACCCCGGCACACACGGGTCCGCCCCTCACTCGCGGTTGTACCGCGGCGGCACGCCACGGTGTGCGGGGGTCAGCGGTGGCGTCCCCGGCCGAACTCGCCGCCCGCGTCCTTGCCACCGATGTCCTTGCCGCCGATGCCCTTGCTGTCCGCGTAGTCGATCTGCTCCTTGCGGAGTTCGGCGGAGATCTCCTTCTGCTCGGTCACCCTCTTGGTCTCCATGCGGACCCGTTCGACCGGCACCGTCTCCTTGCGCATCGTGGCACGCTCGGCATGCAGGGTGACCTCGACATCCTGCTCGCGGATGTCCGAACGCCCCGCCGCCGCCCTTTCGCCGGGCTGCAGGGGTTCACGGATCACCCGCACCTCTTCGTGCGTCACCGGCACCGTCCTGGTGACGTTCTCGGTGACGACGTACTTGTGCAGGCGGGCCCTGCCGCTCTCGTACTCCTCGGTGCCGACGAGCAGTTGCTCCTCGGAGCGGATCAGCTCCTCCTTGCCGCCCAGGTCTGCGGCGGACCGTTCGGAACCCGCCCCGGCGCCGACGAGCGGACGGGCCGCGCCGGCCGTCCCGGTGCCCGCGCCCACCGGACCGCCCGTCCGGGACGGAGTGCTCCGAGAGGTGCCCGCAGCGGTTGTCGGGGTTCCGGCCGCGGTAGGCCGCTCACTCCCGGTCGGGCGCCCGGTGCCTGCGGCTCCCGCCGCGCCCATGGCCGTGGTGCCGGTCCCGGACGTCGTCCTCCCGGTGTCCGCACGGTCGCTGAGCCTGGCGGCGGTGTTTCTCGCAAGGCCGTAGTGGCGGTAGAGCTCTTCCTCCTCCGCCACCGACAGATGCGCGTCCGCGTCCACCCGGGGGGCTTCCTTGACGCGGTCCTTCGGATGTGAGATGTGCAGGTCGGAGCCCACACGACGCGCCCCCGCAAGAGGCACGAAGCTCTCCTTCATGCCGAACAGGCCGGTCTTCACCGTGATCCAGTCCGGGCGGCCGGTGTTGTCGTCGACATACACCCGGCCCACACTGCCGATCTTCTCGCCCGCGTTGTCGTACACCGTCAGGCCGTCGAGCTCTCCGGAATCCGTGAAACCGTCAGCGGCTCCCATGACCGATTCCTCCTCGCCTGGGCGCGTCCTGTGGCTGGGTCCATCAGGGGAGGCGCGTCCGACTTCCATCGCGCCTCACCCGGATGGACGCTGCAACCTCCCCGCCTGCGGAGCCCGTCCCCCGCATGCTCGGCGGCTCGGCGCCGCCCGCCCGTCATGGTGGTGCGCCTACTGCTCCCGCGTTAGGCCAATCGGGTGAGATGTGACGGGTGTGCGCCGTGGTCCCCACGCGGCGGCCGGGGGTGTGTCGAGGTGCCGCACGTCTCCGGGCGACCGCGGACGGCCGACCCGATGCCGGGCCTCCGCGCGCCGTGCCGGCCGTGCCGCCGCACCACGGATCCGCGCCGTGCCGCCGCATGAGGGGACAGGGCGGGGACCCGTTCGCATGCCGAGATGCCCCGGCCGAGGCGACACCCCTTCCCGCCGACGGGCATCGCCCCTGGCCGATGGCACCACGTCCGCACCGCGCACCAGGATCGGGAGGCCACGGGGCGGCGGTGAGAGGTGCCCTTCCGGAACGGCCGCGAAGGAGGGGTCGGCGACCGGGCTTCGACGCCGAGGCGTACAGGCAGCGCAACACCGTCGCACACCGCATCGACCGCCTCGAGCAATGGCGCGGCCCGGCCGCACGGTGCGCCGGACGCGCCGTCGCCCACCAGGACGCACTCCACCTCGCCGCCGTCATCGCCTGGGCACGACGCCCACGATGAGATAGAACCTGGCCATGCCAAGCTTCGAGGTCACGCCGATAGGCACGGTCCGGAACAATCGGGCGGACGTCCAGCACACGGACAACTGGGGTGCCGTCCGCAGCACGATCACCATCGACGAGCGTTTCGGTGAGGCGTGCCTCCAGGGTCTGGAGGGCTTCTCCCACGTGGAGGTCCTCTTCGTCTTCGACCGGCTCCCGGAACGCGACGACTACCGCGAACCACGCCCCTACCGCGGTCGCTGCGACCTCCCGCCCGTCGGCGTCTTCGCCGACCGCGGCCCCCGCAGACCGAACCGCATCGGGGCGACGTGCTGTGCCATCGAGTCCGTCCACGGACGCGAACTGACGGTGGTGGGCCTCGACGCGGTGTCGGGCACCCCGGTCGTCGACCTGAAGCCGGCGATGGTGGAGTTCCACGCCGTGGACGTCGAGCAGCCGGAATGGGTCAGCGCCCTGATGTCGGAGTACTTCCGGCCGTGAACGGTCTGCACGGTGAACCCTCGATCCGCCCTCGACCGGGGTCGGCGACGGATCGCTCCAGGCAGACCGAAGGCACTCCTGCGCGTCGGCCCGGACCGGGCGTCCGGCCGGGCTTCGGCGCCCCGGGCCACCTCGCCGCATGCCCCGGACACGACACCGGCCGAATCCGCTCCCGGGTACCGCCCACCGGCCCACGACCGTCAGGAGAGTCCCCGTTGACCAGCACCCCGTACCGCATGGACCCGGCCGGCGGCTGCCCGCACGCGGACAACGCCGGGCCACCTCGCCGCATGCCCCGGACACGACACCGGCCGAATCCGCTCCCGGGTACCGCCCACCGGCCCACGACCGTCAGGAGAGTCCCCGTTGACCAGCACCCCGTACCGCATGGACCCGGCCGGCGGCTGCCCGCACGCGGACAACGCCGAACTGCTCGCCCGAGGGGCCGTGGCATCCGTCGTGCTTCCGGGCGACGTGGCCGGGATGGCGGTCCTCGGACACGAGGCGCTCAAGGAGTTCCTCGCCCACCCCGACGTGGCCAAGGACGCACGCCACTTCACAGAGTTGGCCGAGGGACGTATCCCCGACGGCTGGCCGCTGAGGACTTTCGCGACCGTACGGGGCATGACGACGGCCGACGGCGCGGACCACCGGCGGCTGCGCTCACTGGTCGGCAAGGCTTTCACCGCACGGCGGGTGGAAGCGCTTCGGCCGCGGATCGAGACCGTCACCGCCGAACTGCTCGACGGCGTCGACCGGGCCGCCGCGGAGGGCGACGGCACGGTCGATCTGCGCGCCCGGTTCGCCCTGCCGCTGCCGATGGGCGTCATCTGCGACCTTCTCGGCGTCGACGCCCGGTACCAGGACCGGCTGCACCGTCTCTCGAGTCAGGTGGTCGCGACCGACACCGGCCCCGAGGAGGCGATGGCCGCCAACAGGGAACTGCCGGCGCTGCTCGCAGCGGTCGCCGCCGCCCGCGCGGAGCAGCCGGGCGACGACCTGACCAGCGCCCTGATCGCCGCCCGTGACGAAGACGGTGGCCGACTCGGCCGGCAGGAGCTCATCGGCACCCTGCTCCTGCTGATCATCGCGGGGCATGAGACGACGCTGAACCTCCTCACCAACGCCGTAAGGGCGCTGTGCACCCACCCCGACCAGCTCGGCCTGGTGAGGTCCGGCCGGGCGCGGTGGGCCGACGTGGTGGAGGAGACACTGCGCTGGGACAGCCCGGTCAGCTACTTCCCGTTCCGCTATCCGACCCGCGACCTCACCATCGACGGAACCGTCGTCCCCAAGGGCACACCCGTGCTCGCCGGATATTCGGCCGCCGGTCGGGACCAGGCCGCGCACGGGCCCGATGCCGACGTCTTCGACGTGACCAGACCGGCCAGGGCCAACGCGGCCCGGCATCTCTCGCTCGGCCACGGACCGCACTACTGCCTGGGAGCGCCGCTCGCCCGGATGGAAGCGACGATCGCCCTGGAACAGCTGTTCACCCGTTTCCCGGAGCTGGACCTCGCCGTGCCCGGCAGCGTGCTGCCCCGGCGCGCCGGGTTCGTCGGCAACAGCACGGGAACCCTTCCGGTACGGCTCCGGTCCGGCACGGCTGCCTCCGCGGACTGAAGGCCCCCGCACTCGTCCGTGCGGCGCGAGAAACCACACCGGCGTCTCACCGGAGCACCGCACGGACACCGGGGCCACGGCCGAAGCCCCTGCCTCGGGCACATATGATCGACCGGCCGACTGCCGACCTCGTCCTGCCGCGCCACTGGGGGTCCCTCATCCGTTCCGTACGAATCCGGCTGCCCCAACAGCGGGGTGAACTGCTCGCCCGGCACGAGGAGGGGCAGGACCTTCACCATCTGGTGTGGCGGCTGGGGCCGGGCTGGCGGGTGTGCAGCAGCGCCGTGCTCGGTGGCGGCATCGGTCCACGCGCCTGGATCCTCAACGCCCAGGTGCCCGGCGGCTATCCCCGTCTCGATCCCGACCGTCACCTCGCCGAGATCGCCGCGGCGGAACATCTCACGGGGCCCGGCGCCGGACTGATGACGGCCGCCGATGTCACCGCGTACACCGTCGCGGCCGACGAGGGGGTGACGGCGACCGTCACCTGCGGACTCGGCGTACGCGGCTGGGCCGCCGCCCCGGCCGAGGGCACCGGGGAACCGCCCCGGCCGGGCACGGTCAACATCGTCGTCACCCTCCCGGTGGCCCTCTCCGACGCCGCACTCGTCAACGCGGTCGCCACGGCCACCGAGGCCAAGGTCCAGGCACTCCTGGACGCGGGACTCGACTGCTCCGGCACCCCCACCGACGCCGTGTGCGTCGCCGCCCCCTCCCCGGGGTCCGCCCCCGGGGAGGCCTTCGCCGGACCGCGCTCCCGCTGGGGCGCGCGACTCGCCAGAGCCGTGCACGTTGCCGTCCTCGAGGGCGCGCTGAGGCAATCCTGAGAGCTCACCGCGCCGCGACCGCGCAGGCGCGGCCGACGAAGGGAGTCCTCCCGTGAACCCGAGCGCCGCCGACACCGCACGGCAACGGCCGACCGTCGCCGTCCTCGGCACCGGAATCATGGGATCGGGCATGGCCCGGAGCCTGCTCCGGGCCGGACTCGACGTCCGTGCCTGGAACCGCACACAGGCCAAGGCCGCCCCGCTCGCCGCCGACGGTGCCACGGTGACGGTGACGGCGGAGGAAGCCGTGCGCGGCGCCGATGTCGTTCTCGCCATGCTCCGCGACGGCCCGGCCGTCGCCGCCGCACTCACCGCCGCGTCACCCGGGCTGCACACCGGGCAGGTACTGCTCCAGAGCTCGACGGTCGGGCCCGACGCCACCGACGATCTCGTCCGGCGCGCGGCGGATCTGGGCCTGATCTATCTCGACGCGCCGGTCTCCGGTACCAAGCAGCCTGCGGAACAAGGAAAGTTGACGGTATTCGTCTCCGGTCCGTCCGCCGTCCGCGAGACCGTGGAACCCGTGCTGGACGCGGTCGGAGAGCACACGGTCTGGGTCGCCGAGGTCCCGGGAGCGGCCTCGCGGCTGAAACTCGTGGTCAACACCTGGGTGATCAACCTGGTCAACAGCGTCGCGGAATGCCTCAACCTGGCCGAGGGCCTGGAAATCGATCCCCGGACCTTCCTCGATGCCATGAGGGGCGGCCCGTTGGACTCCCCGTACCTCCAGGGCAAGGCGGCCGCCGTCCTCACCGGTGACCTCACCCCGAGCTTCACCCTGTCCACGGCCCTGAAGGACGCCCGCCTCATCCTGGCCGCCGCAGGGTCGTCGGGTGTGCGGCTGGACCTGGTCGCCGCTTCGGCCGACCGTTTTGTGCGTGCCGAGGCGGCGGGGCACGGGGGCGAGGACATGATCGCCACCTTCTACGCGGGCCGGGCACCGGGCAAGGACGGCGGCTGACTCCGCCTCGGCCCGTTCGGCCCGCGCAGCGGTGCGGGGGAGGCACGGGGGCGGGTCGCCGACCTTCGGACGAGCCGCCCGACCACGCCCGGCCGCGCCGTACGAGAGCGACGCACGAACACGGGCGCCGGGCCGGGCGGTGACGCGGTCTCCGCTCGGCAACCGGCGGACACCGCGTCCGGCCACGTCATTCCTCGACGAACATCCCGCTGCGGAGCTTCAGCAGAATCCTGCTGATCAGTCTCGACACATGCATCTGCGAGATGCCGAGCTCCGCGCCGATCTGTGACTGGGTCATCTCATGACCGAAACGCATGTCGATGATGCGGCGTTCACGGTCGTCGAGGTCGCTCAGCAGCGGCGCGAGCGCATGCAGGTTCTCGACCGTCTCCATCGCGGGATCGGGTGCGCCCAGGACATCCGCGAAGGTGCGTCCCGGCGCCTTGCGCCGTCCCGCGTCCGCCGGGTCGGCCGGCACGTCCAGCGAACCCGCCGTGTACCCGTTGGCCGCCACGATGCCCTCGCCGACCTCGTCCTCGCTGAGCCCGAGCTGCTCGGCCAGCTCCGGGACGGTGGGGTCGCGGTCGAGTTCCGCGGCCAGGGAGTCCCTCGCCCTGGCGATGTCGACCCGCAACTCCTGCAGCCTGCGCGGAACGTGCACCGCCCAGCTGGTGTCGCGGAAGAACCGTTTGATCTCCCCGGTGATGTACGGGACCGCGAAAGAGGTGAACTCGATCTCGCGGGAGAGGTCGAACCGGTCGATGGCCTTGATCAGCCCGATGGTGCCGACCTGGACGATGTCCTCCATGTCGCCGCCGCCCCGGTGCCGGAACCGTCCCGCGGCGAACCGGACGAGGGAGAGGTTCATCTCGATGAGGGTGTTGCGGGCGTACTGGTGAGCGGAGGTTCCCTCCTCCAGGACCTGGAGGCGTTCGAAGAACAACCGGGACAGGTCCCGAGCGTCTGCCGGGGCGACCTTCCCCGCGTCCTCGATCCACGGCAGCTCTCCGGTATCGGCGGCAAGGTCCGCGGTCTGTCCGGCGCGCGGGGCGGTTCCCGGGCACACGCCGGGGCCGAACGGCACGACTGCCGGTGTCGACCGTGCACTCTCCGCTCGCTCCGCACTGGCAGTCCGCGAGGTGTGCGCCGTCATTTCGTCACGCTCCCCTGGTCGTAGGTGAGGTGTATGCGCCTGCCCCTGAAGGCGGTTCTCATGCGAGCAGACCGGAGTTGATCAGGTCACACGGCATCAATGGCCGGGAACTTTCGTGATGGTTCGTCATATCCATGCGGACGGCGCCGCATCGGACAACGGAACCGCCCCACCGGTACGGGGGAGCCCGGTGGGGCGGTCACCTCCAGACTGCCACAGTCGGCGGCGCGTCGGGGGCGACCGGCTGATATCAACCGGTAGTTGAGCCGAAAACGGTGGCAGGCCCGAGGAATGCACGTCTCAGTCGCGCGGGTACCCGACGATGGTGTGCGTGACGGCCGGGGAGTCCTCGGTCGTGTAGTAGTGGCTGCTGAGTCCCGAGAAACGAGCTGTGTCCCCCGCCTCCAGGAGATGCGGGACATCGTTCACCACCAGCGTCACCTGGCCGGACATCACCAGCACGTACTCCACCGAGTCCGCACCGTGCGAGCTGACTTGGCTCTGGGCGTGCGGATGCAGCCGGGTTCGGTAGATCTCGATGTGGCCCTGTTCATGGCCGGAGAACAGCAGGTTGACCGAGGTCTCGTCCTCCGGTTCGTCCAGCGAGGCGACGCGGACGATCTCCGGCCGGAGCAGCGGCTGACGGAGCAGATCCGTGCAGCTGGTGCCCAGCACGTCCGCGATCCGCACCAGCACGTCGACCGTCGGATTGGCTTCGGCGCGCTCGATCTGGGACAGCAGCCCCTTGCTGACACCGGTCGCCGCCGACAGTTCGCGCAGGCTCCAACCACGAGCCAGCCGTCGGCGGTTGAGATTTCCGGCCAATGCGGTCCGCACGCCGGCGGACTGCTGCGCTTCCGGTGGACGCGGGGGCGCGGGCAGGCCGGCGGTGACGGGCGGCTCGGACACCGTTCCTCCTCGCTCTCGGTGGTACGCGCAGGTCAGCCGCACACTCTACCGGCGTGACCCCCGTCCGGTCAGATTCTCGTCGTCGTGGTCCGTCGCCGAGGGAAGCGCGTCGATCAGGCGCCGGGTCCAGGGGCGTTCGGGAGCGTCCAGCACATCGGCCGTGGCCCCCTGCTCGACGATCCGCCCTTGGCGCATCACGGCCACCCGGTCGGCCATCTGCCGCACCACACCGAGATCATGCGTGATGAACAGCACCGCGAAGCCCTCGCTCCGCTGGAGCGAGGCGAGCAGATTGAGCAGCTGTGCCTGGACGGACACATCCAGTGCCGCCACCGCCTCGTCGCAGATCAGGAGCCGGGGCCGGGCAGCCAGAGCCCGGGCGAGGGCGACCCGTTGACGTTCGCCGCCGGAGAGCGCGGCCGGGCGGCGCGAGGCGTACGCCTCCGGCAGACCGACCTGTTCGAGCAGGGTGCGCACCTCGGCTCCGGACGTGTCGCGCCCGCGCCGGCCGGCCGCGGCGGTCAGCGCCTCGCGCAGGGTCGCGCCCACCGTTCGGAGTGGATTGAGCGAGGAGTACGGGTCCTGGAAGACGATCTGCACCTGCTCCGCCAGGCGCCGCCGGTCCGCGGCGCCGGGGCGGCGCCCGGCGGGCAGCGCGATGCCGCCCACGCAGACCGTGCCGCCGTCGAACGTCTCCAGGCCGACGGCGATCCTGGCGAGTGTCGTCTTGCCCGAGCCGGACTCACCGACCAGGGCCACGACGGTGCCCCGGGGGACGGTCAGGCTCACCTCGCGCAGTGCGGCACGATCCCCGGCCGAGGAGCGGAACGTACGGTCGACGGAGCGGGCGATCAGCGCGGCGTCCTTTGCGTCCACCGGGACCGGCCGGGGCACGGCGACGGTCCGCGCGGGCGGTGCGGCGAGGGCCTCGCCGATCTCACCGATCCGTACACAGGCGGACAGCCGCCGCACACCGGGTGCGGCGTCGAGGGCCGATCCCGTCCCCGCGCCGGACGGCGGCGGCAGCAGCACGACCGGTTCGGTGCGGCAGACCTCGGCGGCGTGGGCGCACCGGTCGGCGAACGGGCAGCCGCCGCCCCGGGCACCGGGGGGCGGCACGGAGCCGGGGACGGCCGGGAGCTCCTCGTACCGTTCGCTCACCGACGGCTCGGAGGCCAGGAGACCCGCCGTGTACGGATGCAGGGGGCGCGACTCCAGCTCGCCCGAGCGCCCGTGTTCCAGCACGCTTCCCGCGTACAGCACATACACCCGGTCACAGGCGGAGAAAGCGACCCGCAGATCGTGTGTGATCAGCACCAGTCCCATGCCCCGGCTCCGCTGCAGGCCACGCAGGAGATCGAGTACGGCGCGCTGGTTGGCGGCGTCCAGCGCGGTGGTCGGTTCGTCCGCGATCAGCAGCTCCGGGTCGCCGGCGAGCGCGGCCGCCGCCGCCACCCGCTGCCGCATTCCGCCGGAGAGCTCGTGCGGGTAGCGGTCGGCGACGTCCGGGCCGAGCCCGACCTCGGCGAGCCGCCGCTCCACGTCCGCGCGTACGGCGTCCTTCCTCCGGCGTCTTCCGACCCCGCCGTCGAACTCGCGCAGCCCGTCGGCGATCTGACGTCCGCAGGTGAGCTGCGGATGCAGCATGGTGAACGGGTCCTGCATCAGCAGCGTGACGCGCCTGCCGCGCAGGGCGTGCCGCTCGCGCGGAGTCAGGGTGAGTACCTCCCGGCCGTCGATCCGTACGGACCCGGCCGTCACCCCGGTCCCGGTCGGCAGCAGTCCGGTCACCGCGCGCATCGCCAGCGACTTGCCGCTGCCGGACTCGCCGACGATGCCGACGCACTCGCCCCGGCGGACCTCCAGCGAGATGCCGTCGATGATCGGGACCGCGCCGCCCGCACCCGCTGTCGCGGCGACACTCAGGCCGTCCACCACGAGGAGCGGACCGTCGGCCGGTGCCGGGGAAGGAGTACGGTCGTCCGTCACCGGGCGCGCTGCCATCAGGACCTCCCACGGTCGGAGAAAGCCTCGAACAATCGGTCGCCGAGGAGGTTGAGCGCGACGGCGGCGGCGATGATCAGCACGGCCGGTGCCAGGGCGGCGGACGGGTTGTCGTACAGCAGGGTGCGGTTCTCGGAGAGCATCCGCCCCCAGTCCGGAGCGCCCGGCGGAACGCCGAGCCCCAGGAAGGAGAGGGAGCTGAGCGCGACGATGGCCCCGGCGAAGTTGAGCAGGGTGTTCGCCACCACGACCGGCAGCACGTTGGGCCAGATGTGACGGACCATCACTGTGAAGGGGGGCAGACCCAGCGTCTCGGCCGCCTCCACGTAGGCCCGATGCCGCTGCTCCAGCACGGCGGACCGCACCAGACGGATGTCGGCCGGCGACGTCAGCACGACGAGAACGCCCACGGCCAGGGCGTAGCCGCCACCGCCGATACCCGCGACGACGATCGTCACGAGCAGGGCGGGCAGCGCCAGCAGCAGATCGGCCCAGCGGCGCACGACGGTGTCGATCCAGCCGCCCGAGTAGCCCGCGAGGAGCCCGAGGACATTGCCGACGGCCATCGAGCCGAGCGCCACCAGTGCCGCACCCACCAGCGTGCTCCGCGCCCCGGCGACGACCATCCGGGCGATGTCCCGGCCGAGTTCATCGGTGCCGAGCAGATGTCCGCCGCCCGGCATGACCGCGCCGGTGGCGAGATCCTGCGCGTCCCAGTCGGGCAGAAGGAGTTGGCCGACGGCCGCGGCCAGCGCGAACAGCGCCAGCAGGACGGAGCAGCAGACGGTCAGCGGCGAGAAACGGCGTTGAGGCGCGCGCGTCTTCATCGGACCTCCTGCGCGGGGACGTCGGGCGACGGGACGGCGGGGGATGCCCCCGCCACGGCGGACGCCTTCGCCACGGGCGCGGTCCGCAACCGTGGATCCAGCAGGGGCTGTACGAGATCCGTGACGAGGTTCGCCAGACAGACCAGGGCGGCGATCAGCAACGCCTCGGCCTGGACGACGGGGACGTCCCGGAAGGTGACCGAGTCCACGAGCAGGGAACCGAGGCCGGGCAGTGCGAAGACCTGCTCCACCATGACCGTCCCCGCGAGGAGATAGGCGAGGACCAGGCCGATCCCGGTGAGGACGGGCACGACGGTGCCGCGCAGCACGTACCGCAGCAGGATGTCCTGTTCCCGCACCCCCCGGGCGCGGGCGAAGGTGACGTGCTCCCGGTCGAGTTCGCGGATCACCGCGGCCCGGGTCAGCTTCAGCAGTACGGCGGTGACGGCGAGACCGAGAGCGACGGCGGGCAGCACCAGATGCGTCAGCCGGTCGGCGCCCGAGCCCTCCCCGGGGCCATAGGCCGGGAACCAGCCCAGCATCAGCGCGAACACGTAGATGAGCAGCAGGCCGCCGGCGAACGCGGGGGTGGACAGCGCCACCACGCCGAGACTCTGGACGGCCCGGTCGGTCGCCCGCCGGTTGCGCAGGCCCGCCAGGACACCCAGCGGCAGTCCGAGCAGCAGAGCCACGGCGAAACCGAGACCGACCAGTTGCCCGGTGAGCACGAGCCGGTCGCCCAGCGCGGCGGCGACGCTTTCGCCGGTGCGGATGGACGTACCGAGATCGAGGCGGACGGCGTCACCGAGCCAGTACCAGTACTGCACGGCCAACGGGCTGTCGAGGTGGTGGCGGGCCCGGACGGCGGCCAGGGCCTCGGGGGTGGCGCTGCGCGGTCCGAGCAGGGTCTGGGCGGGATCGCCGGGGGCGGCCTGCAGCAGGGCGAACACGGCGACGGACAGGACGATCAGCAGACCGAACGTGCCACCGAGGCGGCGCACGACATGGCCGAGCGGCAGAGCCGCGCGTACACGCGAACGGGCGGCGGTCCTCACCGGTCACCTCCGGCCGGGACCGGGGCGGCCGGACCGGAAGGTGTTCGGGGGGCGACACCTTCCGGCCCGGCCTCGGAAGCCGTGCCGGGGTTCGGCTCGGGGGAAGCGTCCCCCGGCACGGCGGTTCGGTGGGGGGCCGCGGAGCGCGGGCCCAGGTGGGTGGCGAGCCACTGTTCGACCCGGGCGGCGGCATCGAGCAGATGCGCGCCGTCGGTGAACTCATGGCCCTCGTCCGGGTACACGTACAATTCGACGGGCGCGCGCCCGGCACGCAGCAGCGACCGGTACAGCTCGTGGGCCTGGCCGACGGGTGTGACCCGGTCCGCGGACCCGTGCACGATGAGCGTCGGCGTTCCGCCGCCGCCATGGGCGAAGACCGGGGAGCGCCGGATCAGTTCGGCCGGCGCGTCCGTGCTCCCGATCCCGTAGGTCCGGTCGTAGCCCCCGCCGATGTTGCTGGTGTGGGTGAAGCTCAGCCAGTCGGTCGGCGCCGAGACGACCACCGCCGCCCGGAAGACATCGGTGCGTGCCGCGGCCAGGGCCGCGAGAAAGCCGCCGTAGCTGTGTCCCAGGACGGCGGCCCGGTCCGGGTCGGCGAGCCGGGCGTCGACGAGGTGGCGCACGCCGGACAGCACATCGTCCAGGTCGCCGCCGCCGACGTCGCCGACCACGGCACGGGCGTGCTCCAGTCCCCGGCCGCTGCTGCCGCGGGGGTTGGGCAGCAGCACCAGATACCCGGCGGCGGCGAGCGCGGGCGCGATGCCCAGCACGTCGCCCGGCGCGTACCCGGCGGACCAGAGCCAGGCGGGACCGCCGTGCACCAGAACGGCCAGGGGCCGGGGACCGGCGCCCGTACCGGACGAGAGCAACAGCCCCCGCACCGTGCGGCCGTCGGAGGAGCACCAGGAGGTCTCCTCGGTGCGGAGCCCGGCGAGCACGGGGTCGGCGGGAGCGTTCAGCGCGGTGACGGGTGCCCAGCTCCAGGCGTTCGGCCCCTCGGTGAGGGCGACGACGGCCTCGGCCGGACGGCCCGGCGCGTCGAGCACGGTAGCGGCGAGCCGCAGGTCGTCGCTGAGCGACAGCGCGGGTTGGTGGGACGCGCCGCCGAGGGTCGCCCGTCCCGCCCAGAGCGTGCCGCCGGGGCGTGCGGTGTGTCCGACGCGGGAGCCGGTCCCGTCCCAGCCGGCGAACCACAGCGGGCCGGGCGCGGTGTCCCCGGTGTCGTCGAACCGCAGCCAGGTCGCGTCCTCGACGCCCGGCACCACCTCTGTCCGCCCGGTCGTCAGATCCGCCACGACCGGGCGTCCGGCCACGATGGAGATCCCTTCGCAGACCGCCGCGGACCGGCCGTCCGCGGAGACGGCGGGAGCGCCCAACTGACCCCGGGGCGTGTGCACGGTCCTGGACGTGCGGGCCACGAGGTCGATCGCGGCGAACCGCGCACCGTAGTAGCCGGCGGGCAGTGTCTCCTCGGAGACGGTGGCGACAGCGGTGGTCCCCCCGCGCCAGGCGACGTTCCACACGGTCAGGCCGGCCGGGCCGGCCTCACGCACCGAGCCTTCCGCGAGATCGACGAGATGCAGCGAACGGCGGCCGGTGTCCGGGGTGAAACGTTCGGGCGCGGGGACGGCGCCGAGACGTACCGGCAGGCCGAGATTCATGCCGTCCCGTTCGGCGCCGTCCTCGGCGCACAGCAGCAGCGCCTGCCTGCCGTCGTCGGAGACGAGCAGTTCCTCCACCGCACCGGGGGCGACGGCGACGGTGCGTACGGCTCCGGAGGCCGTGTCCAACGCCGCGAGACACACCTCGGTCCCCGTGGGCCCTTCGGCCTCGGCGATGTGGAGCAGCGTCCGGGAGTCCGGCAGCCAGCGCGGACTGTGGCGGTCCGGGGGCGCGGGCGACTCCTGCGGTGTGAAGAGTTCGGGAGGCGGCACGGCGGCATCCTGGCCGCGCACTCCGGCCGGGACCGGGGACAGGACCAGCCCGACGCTCCTGGGACCGGCTGCCGCGACGGCGACGACGCGCCCGTCCGGGCTGATCCGGGCCTCGACCGGATGGGTCAGCCGCAGCATCGCCTCACGGACGCGCCGTACGACGATCGCGGTGTTCCGCTGCGGCGGCATGGGCGCGGCGGTACTGGGCATGATGGTCCGTTCCTGGTGCGGGTGAGGGGCCGGCTCCGCGAGCGGGGGAGCGCGGTGGGGTCAGGCGGCCTTGCGGATCCGGGTTGCCCACGGTCCGATGAACGAGAACGGTCCCTGGTCGAGCAGCACGATCTCCTCGGAGAGCGCTGTGGCGGTCTGCGCCCACCACAGCGGGAGGTACGGCAGATCGACGCCGGCCGTCCGTACGGCCTTCATCAGCTCCCGGGCGCGGATGTCCTTGTCGGTGGCGGACTTGGCGGTGTCGAGCGCCGAATTGACGCTCTCGTCGTCGTAGTGCGCGATGTCCGTGGTGGTGGCCGCGGCGTTGAGATACGGGTCGGCGAGTTCGGCCGGGTCGCCGGTGACGGGGAAGTACCACAGGAACTGCAGGGGTTGCTTGCCGGAGCCGAGGTCCGCCACCCACTGCTCCAGGGTGATCTCCTTGACGTGCAGCGTGATGCCGATCTTCTTGAGCGAGGCGGCGAGCGCCAGTGCCGCCTTGCCCAGCTGCGGACCGCTGTTGGGGTAGTGCAGCTCAGCCGTGAAGCCGTCCTTCGCCGAGGACCTGGCCAGCTCCGCACGGGCGGCGTCCAGGTCGTACGGGACGGCGGGGATCGAGTCGTAGCCGGAGCGGACTTCGCCCGCCGGCATCAGATCACCCCACATGTCGGGCGACGGCAGCGCGACGGCGACCTCGGCCCTGCCGTGCAGGATGCCCCTCACCATGCCCTCGCGGTCGGTGGCGTGGGCGATGGCACGCCGGACGTGGATGTCGTCGAACGGTGCTCTCGCCGTGTCGAACGCCAGTGACACCACCGAGCGGTCGCCCGTGTACGTGACATCCGCGCTCGACTCCCAGCCGCGGGCCTCGTCCGACGCCAGGTTCAGACCGCCGTCCACCGCACCGGACTTCATCGCGACCAGCCGCGTCCCGGCGTCCGGGACGAAGGACAGCTTGAGCTTCCGCACGGCGGGCCGCTCGCCCCACCAGGCGTCGTTGCGCTCCAGCAGTACGTGGTCGTCGGCGGCGAACTCGGTGATCCGGTACGGGCCGGTGCCGAGCAGCAGCGTCTTCGCCGTGCCGATCCGGCCGCGGTTGCGGGTCAGGAACGCGCGGCTGCTGATGAGGAGTCCGCCCGCGGTCGTCGTCCATGCGAACATCGCGTCGGGCGTCTTGAGCCGGATCGTCACCTCGTGGTCGCCGGTGGCCTTCACCGACCGGACACCCGCGTAGGCGTAGCCGAGCGCGGAGCCGTTCCTCGGATCCCGGACGGCCTCGACGGACGCCACCACGTCGTCCGCGGTGAAGGGGGTGCCGTCGGTGAAGGCGACGCCTCGGCGCAGGGTGTACACGTACGTCCTGGCGTCGGGCTGTTTCCAGGACGTGGCGAGCCCGGGGCCCAGCTTCCCGGCCGGGTCGACCGAGAGCAGGGACTCCTGAGCCAGCACCGCGACCATGTAGTTGAGCACGCCCGACTCACGGCCCACATCGAGGCTGGAGATGGACGAGGGCAGGGCGAGGGTCAGGTCGCCGATCGGCACGTCCGCGCCCAGGGCCCGGTCGCCCGTGGCCGCACGGCCGTCGCCGGACCCCTTCGCCGGCGGGGGCGCACAGGCGGCGAGCACGCCGGACGCGGCGAGCACGCCCATGCCCGCGCCGGTGAGGCGCAGCAGTCGCCGCCGGCTGAGGTCGCCACCCGGTTCCGATGTCATCGGGAACCACCCATCTCGCATTCGTCCACTGGAACTGCCCAACTGGGCGTGGACAGTAGTCGAAGCCTTTGGGGACGTCAAAGGCCGGCTTATGAATGTCCAGGACGTGGACATGCGGCGGCCGTGCACCGGGGGACGGGCCACCGGACGTGCTCGGGGGGCCGCCTCGACGTGTCCGCCCCGGCCCGCCCGCGTGCCGTGCGGGGAGGGGGCGGTCCGGCCCTTCGCGCCCACCGGGGTCGTGGCCGAGGCGTCGCGCAGCCGCGAGGCCGTGGGGGCCGGGGTGGGCCGATGTGACGGACCCGTACCGGCCGACCGGCCCGGTGCGCGGGGGAGTCGGCGGCCCGCCCGCCCTTCCCCCGCCGGGGAGGCGAATACCGCCCTTTCCTGTCGAGGCGGCTGATTTCCGCCCCTTCCGGCCGGAACGGCCTTGTGCTGTCCGGTTGTTAGGCTCCACAGGTGAAATTCGGTGTGAACATACTCAACTTCGGTGCCGGAACAACCCCGGAAGGGCTTCTCCAACAGGCCGTCGACGCCCGGGACTTGGGGTACTCCTTCGCGATGGTCTCCGACCACATCGCAGTCACCCCCGATGTGCACGAGACGTATCCGGCCCCGTTCTACGACCAGTTCGTGCTCGCCTCGCACATCGCCGGACGGGTACCGGGACTGGTGCTCGGCACGACCGTCACGGTGATCCCGTACCGGCATCCGCTGCAGACGGCCCGACTCGCCGCCAACATCGACAACCTGAACGCCGACGGATTCATCCTCGGCGCGGGGATCGGCTGGTCCCGGGCCGAATACGAAGCTCTGGGCGTGCCCTTCGCGGAGCGGGGACGGATCACCGACGAATACCTCGCCGCCATCCGTGCGGCCTGGGCCGAAAACACCACGACGTTCCGGGGCGAGCACGTCTCCTACCGGGACGTCCGGACCGCGCCGGCACCCGCGTCCGCTCCCTGCCTGCCCGTCTGGGTCGGTGGCAACTCGGCCGCCGCCCAGCGCCGCGCGGCCCGGCTCGGCGAGGGCTGGCATCCGTACCGGCTGCCGCTCGACGCGATCCGGTCGGGGCTTCCGGTGATCGCCGAGGAGGCGGAGCGGGTCGGGCGTCCCGTTCCGGCGCTCGTGCCGCGGCTGCAGATCCGTGTCACCGACGCACTCCTGGGGAGCGACCGCCCCGCCGGGCACGGCACGATCGACCGGATCCGGGCCGACCTGGCGGAACTCGGCGAGCTGGGCGCCACCCATGTGCTGCTCGACGTCA
Organism: Streptomyces sp. NPDC101194; assembly: GCF_044767885.1. Lineage (NCBI taxonomy): Bacteria > Bacillati > Actinomycetota > Actinomycetes > Kitasatosporales > Streptomycetaceae > Streptomyces > Streptomyces sp. NPDC101194. The sequence goes on along the minus strand of NZ_JBIWOS010000013.1, from coordinate 112,334 downwards.
ACCCGGACACACCCGCCGAACGGGGGACCGCGGACGACGACCGGAAGCTGCTCGAACTCCTCGTGAACAAGGTCGTCGACCCGGTCACGGGCGGCGTCCGCTGAATCGTTGCGGCCCGATGAACACCGCACCGGCCCGGGAATACGCGCTCCGAATTCGACCTTCCCGCTCCTGTACGAGGTGATGACGGGACCGGTGCCCCAGCGGTGACCGGCCCTGTCGTCGGCGCCGCGAACCGTCGGCGCCGTGGAACAGGAGAGAGGGAGCCCATGCCCAAGGCGTACGTGTTCACCCGCAACGGCGGGCCGGAGGTGGAGGCCCTCGCCGAGCAGGAGGTGCCGGTGCCCGGTCCCGGTGAACTTCTCGTCGCCGTCCGGGCGGCCGGGGTCAACCCGGTCGACTGGAAGCTGCGCACGGGCTACACCCGGCCCGGCAGCGCGCCGCAGCCGCTTCCCACCGTCTTCGGCAGCGAGGCCGCCGGAGTCGTCGAGGGCGTGGGCCCGGACGTCGAAGGATTCACGGTCGGGGACGAGGTCTTCGGCAACCCGGTGACCGGTGGGTACGCCGAGTACACGCTGCTGCCCGTCGCGGTGACCGCGCACAAGCCGGCCGCGCTGTCGTTCACCGACGCGGCCGTGCTGCCGGTCGCGGCGGCCACCGCGTACGACGGCGTGCGTCAGCTCGCACCCGCCCCCGGTTCGACCCTGCTGGTCACCGGGGCCGGAGGTGGCGTGGGAACGGCCGCGGTGCAGCTGGCGCGTCACGTCGGCGCCCGGGTCGTCGGCGTGGCGAGCGCCGACAAGAAGGATTTCGTCGAGTCGCTCGGCGCGGTGCACGTCGGATCCGGCGACGGACTCGCCGACCGGGTGCGGGCCGCGGCCCCCGACGGCATCGACGCGATCTTCGACCTGGTCGGCGGGGACACCTTGCGCGCCGTGGCCCCGTTGCTCGCGGACCCGGCCGCGCTCGTGAGCGCCGGGGGCAAGCCATTGGCGGTGGAGCTCGGAGGCACGGCCGTCGCGCGGGCCCGCACCGCGGCAGTCCTCGACGAGGTGGCGAACCTCGTGGTCACCCGCGTGCTGCGGACGCATGTGACCGGGACCTTCCCGCTCGACGAGGCCGGAGCGGCACTGCGCGCCGTGGAGGACGGACACACCCGCGGCAAGATCGTCATCGAGGTGGCCGCATGAGCGTGCCCCGCGCCGCTGCCGATGACCGGCACCCGCTCGACAATCCGGTCCGCGCCGCGCTGACCGGCCCGCACGCCCACTTCGCCGAGCACCGTGGGCGTGTGCTGCGCTACCCGGCGGACGTGGCCCCGTGGGTATCGGTCCCGGACGCGCCGCAGGCCGAGGACTGGGCCGACGCCGCCGCGCTCGCCGGACCCGGCGGCGCCGTCACGATCACCGCCTTCCGCGAGCCGCCGCCGGACGACTGGGAGATCACCTTCCACGCCGAGGGGGTCCAGCTCGTCGACGGCGGGATCGCCGCGGCACCCTTTCCCGAGGCCGTACGGCTGGGACCCGCCGACGTGCCCGAGATGCTCGATCTGGTCGCCCGCACCCGCCCGGGGCCGTTCCTGCCCCGTACGGTCGAGCTCGGCACCTATCTCGGAGTCCGGCGCGAGGGGGCGCTCGTCGCGATGGCCGGTGAACGGTTGCGCCCGACCGGCTGGAGCGAGATCAGTGGTGTCTGCACGGACGAGTCCGTGCGCGGGCAGGGGCTCGGCGGCGGGCTGGTCCTCGCCGTCGCCCACGAGATCGGGGAACGTGGCGAAACACCGTTCCTGCACGCCTCCGCCACCAACACCCATGCCATCCGGCTCTACGAGTCGCTGGGATTCGTGCTCCGGCGCCGGACGTCGTTCCTCTCGGCGCTCGTACCGGGGCACCCGCCGACGCGCCTGTCGGGATCCGGCGGTGTCCGTGAGGCGGTCGTGCGCTGACGAGTCGCGCGGTGACCTTCGGCCCGGGTGGCCCGGGCCGAAGGTCACCGCCACCTCCCCTTCCGGGACCTTCGGCGCGGCCCGAGAGGCCGTAAGCCCCGTGTGCCGCCCCCGCTGATCCGGTTGGACTGGGAACGAACGCCGGCGCGGGGCCGGCAGATCCCGGGAGGAACGGGCCGTGACGATCGGGCTCCGGCGCCAGGCGGCGAGGGTCTTTCGTTTGGATCAGGCCGGATCGGCGAGGCGCGGCACCGGGGCACGCGAGCCCCGCATGAGCCGGACGAAGGACCCTGGGCGCGGAGCGACGCCCCCGCACGCGGACGCGGGGGAGGCGGCCGTCTTCGCCCCCCGGGTCGGCAACGGAGCACTCTTCGGCGGTCTGGCGCTGCTGACCGTCCTGGTCGGCCTCCTCGACATCCGCACCGGCGACGAGATGCACCTCGTGCCGCTGCTGGTGGTGGTGCCGGCACTCGTCTCGGTCTTCGGGACGATCCGGCAGACCGTGGGCGTGGCCACCTGGATCATGATCGTCGCCGTCTGCTCGCGACTGGTGACCGGGGGAACGTTCTGGTCCATCACCAGCAGTGTCGTCTTCACCGTGCTGGCCTGCTTCCTGGGCGTCGGTGCCTGTGCGCTGCGGATCCGCCATGCCGCCGAGATCGCCAGGCTCCGCTCCGCCGCCGTCGCACTCCAACGGCAGATCCTGCGCCCGCTGCCCGTCCTGACCGACCAGATCCTCGCCCACGGCATCTATGCGCCGATCGAGGAGGACCGGCTGGTCGGCGGCGACATCTACGAGGTCGTCCAGTCCCCCTACGGAACGCGGGCGATCATCGGCGACGTCCAGGGCAAGGGGCTCGCCGCGATCGGAGCGGGCTTCGCCGTGCTCGGCGCGTTCCGGGAGGCCGCCATCCGCGAGCCCACCCTGACCGGCGTGGTCGACGCGCTGGAGGACGCGGTCGCACGGCACAACGTCTTCTCCGCCCAGACCGGAGAGATGGAACGCTTCGTCACCGCCCTGGTGCTCGGCGTCGACGGAGACGACCGGGTGCAGGCCGTCAACTGCGGTCATCTGTCGCCTCGACTGCTGCACGACGGCGTGGCCCGAGCGGCCGTGCTGCGCCACACGTCCGTTCCGCTGGGCATGGCGGAGCTCAGCGCGGAGGCGCGGGTCGCGGAGCGGCTGGACTTCCCGCCCGATGCCACGCTCCTGCTGTTCACGGACGGGGTCACCGAGGCCCGGGACGCGTCGGGCGCGTTCTACCCCCTGGACGCCCGGCTGGGCCATTGGGCGCGGCGGGGGCCGCGCGAGGTGCTCGACGCGCTCCACGCCGACCTGGAGGCCTTCTCCGGGGGCGTGCGACGCGACGACATCGCCGTGCTCGCCCTGTGCCGGGCGCCGGCAGGCGGGCATCGACGACGCCCGGCGGCGGGTCACGGCGCCCGCCGCGCCGCCGAGACGTTCAGCCGCCGGTAGGGGCACGGGGAGGGCGGCCGCATGCGACCCGATGTCCCGATGGGACTTCTGTCGCGGTGGGACATTTTTCGGTGTACGGTGCACGTATGAATCCGGAACGGAAGGCCCCGGAGCGACGGAGCCGCAAGGCCCGCAGGACCCGGGACGCACTGGCGCAGGCCGCGTTCGAGCTCGTACTCGACCGGGGTCTGAAGGAAGTGACGGTCGAGGAGATCGCGGAACGCGTGGACGTCGACCGGCGCACCTTCAGCCGGTACTTCACCAGCAAGGAGGCCGCCGTTCTGGACTCGATCCGGGGCGACGGCGACCGGATCAACAACGCCCTGCGCGCACGCCCCGCCGACGAGCCCCCGCTGACCGCGTACCGCCACGCCGTCCTCGACTGGCTCGACGACCCCGGCGCACAGGCATGGCACCGCCGCGCCCGGATCTTCGACCTGCTGGTCCTCGCCGAGCAGGAGCCGACCCTCTACGCGGCGTTCCACCACATCCGGGTGGACGCCCAGGAGGACTCGGTCGCCATCGTCGCGGACCGGCTCGGGGTCGACCCCCGGCTGGACATCCGCCCCGCCGTCACGGTCGCCGCAGGCGCCGGGGCGCTCCTGGCGGCCCAGGCCGCCTGGGTGCGCGGCGGACACCCGGACGACCTGCCCCAACTGGTCGGGCAGGCCTTCGACGCCCTCTCCGGGGAACTGCTCGCGCAGCTTCCCACCGGGCCGGCGTCACACAGCACCACGGAAGGAAACAGCACCTCATGAGCATCTCCCTCACCCCCGCGGACCAGGAGTTCGCAGGCAGGACCGCCCTCGTCACCGGCGGTGCCTCCGGCATCGGGCTGGCCCTCGCCCACCGGCTGGCCGCCGGCGGCGCGTCCGTCGTCGTCGCCGACTACGACGAGGCCAACGCCCGCAAGGCCGTCGCCGAACTGGAGAACGCCGGGGCGAAGGCCGCCGCGGTCGCCATGGACGTGACCGACCCCGCCTCCGTCGAAGCGGGTGTGCGATTCGCCGTCGACACCTTCGGCGCCCTGCACCTCGCCGTCAACAACGCGGGCATCGGGGGGCCGAGCAACCCCACCGGGGAGTACGCGATCGAGGACTGGGACCGGGTCGTCGCCACCAACCTCAGCGGCGTCTTCTACTCGATGCGTCACGAACTCCCCGCCATCGTCGAGGCGGGCGGCGGTGCCGTCGTCAACATGTCCTCGATCCTCGGAACCAACGGTTTCGCAGGGTCTCCCGCCTATGTGGCCGCCAAGCACGGCGTCGTCGGCCTCACCAAGACGGCCGCCCTCGAATACGCGGCACGGAACGTCCGGGTCAACGCCGTCGGCCCCGGCTTCATCGACACACCGCTGCTGCGCAACACGGACGGCCCCGCCCGCGACCACCTGATCTCGCTGCACCCGGCCGGGCGTCTCGGCCAGGCGGAGGAGGTCGCCGAACTCGCCGCGTTCCTGCTCTCCGACCGCGCCTCCTTCATCCACGGCAGCTACCACCTGGTGGACGGCGGATACTCCGCCTCCTGAACGGGCCACGGGGGAACGGGGGCGAGCAACAGTCAGTAAAGAGCGAGGAGAACCCCATGAAGGCCGTCCAGTACCGCGCCGTCGGCTCGGCACCCGAGGTCGTCACCGTGCCCGATCCGGAGCCCGGCCCCGGCCAGGTGATGCTCAAGGTCACCGCCGCCGGTGTCTGCCACTCCGACATCGCCGTGATGAGCCGGCCCGCGGAGCAGCTGCCCTTCCCGCTGCCGCTCACCCTCGGCCACGAGGGCGTCGGCACCGTCGCCGCGCTCGGCGACGGGGTGAAGGGACTCTCGATCGGAGAGTCCGTCGCCGTCTACGGCCCCTGGGGCTGCGGTACGTGCGTCAAGTGCGCCGAGGGCAAGGAGAACTACTGCCTGCGCGCCAAGGAACTCGGCATCACGCCGCCCGGGCTCGGCTCGCCCGGCGCCATGGCCGAGTACATGATCGTCGACGACCCCCGCCACCTGGTGCCGCTCGGTGACCTCGACCCGGTCCAGGCCGTGCCGCTCACCGACGCGGGCCTCACCCCGTACCACGCGATCAAGCGGTCCCTGCCCAAGCTGGTGCCCGGCGCCACCGCCGTCGTCATAGGCACCGGCGGTCTCGGCCACGTCGCGATCCAGCTGCTGCGTGCCATGACAGCCGTGCGGGTCATCGCCCTCGACGTCACGGACGAGAAGCTGGCCCTGGCCCGTGCCGTCGGCGCCCACGAGACGGTGCTCTCCGACGCGCACGCCGCGGCGAAGGTCCGTGAACTGACCGGCGGCGTCGGAGCGCAGGTCGTCCTCGATTTCGTCGGAGCCCCGCCGACCGTCGCCACGGCCGGGGCCGCGGCCGCCATCGACTCCGATGTCACGATCGTCGGCCTCGGCGGCGGCGCGCTGCCGGTCGGCTTCGGCTCGCTGCCGTACAACACGACGGTGACCTCCCCCTACTGGGGATCGCGCGCCGAACTCACCGAGGTGCTCGACCTCGCCCGCGCCGGAGCCGTCGAGGTCCACGTCGAGACCTACACGCTGGACGAGGCGCCGCTGGCCTACGAGCGGCTGCACGACGGCAGGATCAACGGCCGCGCCGTCATCCTCCCCAACGGCTGACGGGTCGGACCCCGATCCTCAGCACGGTGCGGGCCGTCGCGCGGTGCGACGGCCCGCACCGTCATTCCCGCGACCGATGCGCACCGTACCGTGCGTCGGCACCACTGGGCCGATGGAATTCGTCGCGCTGATGACACTGCCCGGGCCGGTGATCGGCCTGACCGTCGTCGCCCTTCTCGACCAGCTGATGCTCCGAGCGGGGCGGGCCGGCCTGCTGCCGTGGCGCAACAGTGCCCGCCGGGGCCAGGTGTCGGCGACCGGGTTCGAGCAGTTGGACGCGAGCTTCTCGCCCGGCAAGCAGAGCGAGCTCAAGGAACGCCGGAGCGCCCTGTTGCTGCGCGACGACGAGGAGGACGGCGCCCCGCCCCACCGCTCGACCGTCGACCTCGAGGGCGGCCGCGCCGTCATCCGCCCGACCGGCCACTCCTGGACTCTCTCGTTCGGATCGTGCCCGGCTCGCGTGCCCCGGTACCCGCACTGCGGCGCAGCACCGGGTCCGCCGCGGTCCGGGTGGGACGCACGGGAGACACGAGGGGCATCGCACGGACCTCGTTGTAGGTGCGGCCCGAACGGGACCGGTCACCGCGAAAGCGGCGCCGTCCGTATCAGCGCGGTCCCGAGCCCCACCCAGACCGTGGCGAACAGCCATCCGGCGAGCACGTCCGTCACCCAGTGCACCCCGAGCAGAACCCGGCTCAGGCCGACGGCCGCGGCCCAGCAGACGACCAGGGCGGCGCCGGCGACACGAAGCGGACGAGGCACCCGCCGGCCCTGCGCCCGGACACCGATGGCGGTGAGCAGCAGACCCGCCATCAGCGCGGACGTCGTCGCGTGGCCGGAGGGGAAGGCGAAGCCCGAGGCGTGCGTGGCCCAGTCGCCCAGCGGGGGGCGGGGCCGGGCGATCACCCTCATGAGGCCGTAGCGGACGCCCTGCCCGAGCAGCAGGAAGGCCAGGGCCCCCGCTGCCTGTCCCAGCCGTCGACGCGTGTCACCGCCCGCGACCAGCCCGGCCGTCACCGCCGCGGCGTACGGGAACACCCCGGTGCCGGTGGCCGTGACGGCCCGAGCGGTCGCCACGAGGCCCGACGGCCGGTGCCCCGACGACCAGTGGTGGAGGGCTCGGTCCAGGGCCGACGGGGAGCCGTGCCGGGAGGCCAGGACGAGAGTCGTCAGCACGACGAATCCGAGCAGCCCCACCAGCGCGGCCCCCAGCGGAGCGCGGAGAGATAACGCGGCGGGCGCGGACGACCGGCCGCCCGCGAGCGCCGAAGCTTCTCCGGTCACCGGTTGGCCACCAAGAGGCGCAGCGGGCTCTCGCGCAGCCGCACCACAGCCGGGGCGCAGCGTCGTGCCGCGATCGTCAACGGCCAGGCGACCAGCGCGCCGGTGACCACCCCGACGAGCACGTCGTGCGGGTAGTGCACACCGATCCAGACCCGGGACGCCGCCATCAGCAGTGCGGCGGGCACCGCGACAGCCCCGAGTCGGCGGTCGGTCAGCCAGATCGCCACTGCCGCGGCCGCCGCGATGGCGGCATGGTTGCTGGGGAAGGACCAGTCGCCGAGTGCGGGGCACGCCTCCACCGTCACGACGTGGAGGGTCTCGCAGGGCCGCTGCTCGTGGAAGAGCGACTTCACCACGTCGTTGACGAGATACGCGGCCACCACCACGAGCGGCGCACAGAGCGCCATGGCGGTGCGGGCGGGCCCCGCCGAGCGCGAGCGCCACCAGGACGCGAGCATCAGCAGGGCGAACAGAGCGAGCCCGTAGTCCGACCAGAGGCGGACGACCGAGTCCAGAGCGGCGGGGGAGCGCTGGGCCAACTCGGTGATCCAGGTGTAAAGACCACCGTCGATCGAGGTGGCGGTGGAGGCGAGTGGCATCAGCTGTTCTCTCCTTCTGCGGTGCGCCGGCCGCGGGAACGCAGCAGTTCGGCGGCGAGCGGGATGAGGGAGACCACGACCACGACAGCGACGATCGGCAGCAGGTAACGGTCGACGTTGGGCACCGACGAGCCCAACGCGTACCCCGCGAGGACCAGCCCCACGGTCCACACCGCCCCGCCGACGACCTGCCACAGCGTGAACAGTCCGGCAGGGACGTTGAGCGCCCCGGCGAGCGGATTGAGTACCGTGCGTACGACGGGCACGAAGCGGGCCAGCACGATCGCCCGCGCATGGCCGTATCTGCCGAGCAGCTCCTCGGCGCGGGCGGCGCCCTCGTGCAGCCGCTTGGCGCGGCTGCGGGCGAGAAGGGCCCGGCCACCGCGGCGGCCGATCCAGTAACCCGTCTGCGCACCGAGCAGCGCACCGGCGACGGCGGCGATCAACACCTGCGGCAGCGACAGATGGACCGGACCGTGGGTGCCCGACACGCAGAGAAGGCCCGCCGTGAACAGCAGCGAATCGCCGGGCAGGAAGAAGCCGACGAGCAGTCCCGTCTCGGCGAAGAGCACGACGGCGACGCCGAGTGCACCGAATGCTCCGAGCAGTGAACCTGCGTCCAGCACGTTCACCGCTTGTGGCGCGGCCGCCAGTGAGAATACGGACACGGTGGTGGGTCTCCCATAATGGTGAGCGGGCGGCCCGACGGAACGCCCGGACTGACTACAGTGATGTAGACGGTCTACGTCACTGTAGACGCCCGAAGGGGGAGGAGAGTTCCCATGTCCCAGGTGAAGGGGATATCGAGCGGAGAACCCGCCCCCCGCCCGCAGGGCGAAGCGGTCCCGGGGCCGTCACCGGACACGGCGCCCGAGGGCGCGACGCCCCATCGCACCGCATCGGAGCGGCGTCCGTCCGGCGAGCTGGAATCCACGATCCTGGCGGCCCTGTGGGCGGCCGAGGCGCCGCTCACCCCCGGCCAGGTGCAGGGCGCGATCGGGGCGGCGCTCGCCCGCACCACCGTCACGACGATTCTGTCGCGCCTCTACGAAAAGGGTACGGTCACCCGCACCCGGGCCGGCCGCGGATTCGCCTACACCCCGACCGAGGACGCACCCGGACTGACCGCCCGCCGGATGCACAGCGAGCTGCGGAAGGAGGAGGACCGCAGCACCGTGCTGGCGCGATTCGTGTCACAGCTCACCGACGAGGACGAGCAGTTGCTCCGGGACCTGCTCGACGGAGAAGCCCGATGATCTATGCCGTATGGGTTCCGCTGCTGATGCCCTGCGTCGCGGTACCCGCCGCCCGCCGGCTGGCGGACGCCCTGTCGCCCGTACGTGCCGTGCGGCTGCTCGCCTCGACGGGCGCCGGTCTCGCCCTGTGCAGCGTGCTCGCCCTGGCCCTGCTGGTGGTGCCCGGAGCCACCCGCTTCTCCGCCGTCTCCGCCCTCGGCGAACTCGTCAGACCGCTCTCCGACGCCGCTCCCGTCGTCGCCGTCCCCCTCGCGGCTGCGGCACTGGCGCTGCTCGCGGGCTGCACCGTGGCGGTGGCCCGTGCCGCCCACCGCCACTGGGCGGAACTGCACCGGGCCGCGCGGTCGCCCGGGTGCACGGAGGGCGAACTGGCCGTCCTGCGCGACAGCCGCCCCGACGCCTACGCCCTGCCCGGGCGTCCCGGCACTCCCGGCCGGATCGTCGTCACCACGGGCATGCTGCGCGCCCTGGACCCCGCCGAACGCGACGCCCTGCTGGCACACGAACGCGCGCATCTCACGGGCCGCCACCACCTCTTCATCGCCGCCGCCGAAATGGCAGCCCTCTGCCACCCCGCGCTGCGTTCGCTGCGCGCCCCCATGCGCTACGCCCTGGAGCGCTGCGCCGACGAGGCCGCAGCCTCGGCGGTCGGCGACCGCCGGGTCGCCGCCCGGGCCATCGGCCGCGCCGCCCTCGCCGCCCGAGCCGCCGAGGGGGCCGCCCGGCCCCGGCCACGAGCGGCGCTCGCCGCGGCCGCCGGACCCGTGCCCCGTCGCGTCGCCGCGCTGCTCGGCCGGAGCGCCCCGCGCCCCCGCGTGGGCCGGATGGCCGCCGCGGCGCTGCTGGCCTGCCTCGTCGTCTCCGGGGCCGCCACGTTCGACGCGACGAACGATCTGCACAGCAGTATCGAAGCGGCTCAGGGCCAGAATCCCTAGCACGCCCCTCCTGACTCCTTCGAAGCGGCTCCTCGCGACCTGCGCCATGGCAGGCCGTGACCGCGAGTCACATGGTGCGGACGCGGACGGATCCGACATCTCCCGAACCGACGGGGAACACCTGCGCCCACCGGGTACGCCTCGTCCGAACCGGCCGGAGGCGGTCGGAAATTCTCCCGGACCGCCCCCGGCCACGGCTACACTGACGCCCATGGGTTCGTACTACTTCTTTCGCTGATTCCGGGCAGGGACGCCGCCACGCGACGTCGAGCGTCGCCGGGTGACCCCGAGGGTCCCCCCTGCGTGCCGCGATCCCTTCCGCCCGTCCGGCATCCCCGCCCAGCCGCGCACCGTCGTGCGCCGCCGAGGCATGTCACCTCAGGGAAAGCACCCATGACCCCTCAGCACGCCCGCGCCCAGCTGACCATGAAGGACGTCTCCAGGATTCACGGGGACCGAACCGTCCTCGACCAGGTGTCGCTCACCGTCCGCCCCGGAGACAGAGTGGGAGTGATCGGTGAGAACGGCTCCGGAAAGTCCACGCTGCTCCGGCTGATGGCCGGAGCGGAGGCACCGGACAGCGGCGAGATCGCTGTCCGCTTCCCCGGCGGCACAGGACACCTCTCCCAGACCCCGGTTCTCGCCCCCGACCACACCGTCCAGGACGCCGTCGACACGGCCCTCGCCGAACTGCGCGCGCTCGAACGGGAGATCCGCGCCGCCGAGGAGGCGCTCTCCGGAGCCGGAGCCCCGGACGACCACCGACTCGCCGCGTACGGCGATCTGCTGACGGCGTACGAGGAGCGCGACGGATACCGGGCCGACGCCCGCGTCGACGCCGCGCTCCACGGCCTCGGAATCGGCCGTCTCGCCCGTACCCGGGTCCTCGGCACGCTGTCGGGAGGCGAACGGTCCCGCCTCGCGCTCGCCTGCGTGCTGGCGGCCGACCCCGAACTCCTGCTGCTCGACGAGCCGACCAACCATCTCGACCTCCGCGCCACCACCTGGCTGGAGGAACGCCTGCGCGCCCACCGCGGCACCGTCGTCGTCATCACCCACGACCGGACCTTTCTGGAGCGGACCACCACCGTCGTCCTGGAGGTCGATCGTGATCTGCGCGGCGTCGTCCGGTACGGGGACGGCTGGGCCGACTACCGCACGGCGAAGGCCGCCGCCCGCCGCCGCTGGGCACAGGACCACCAGGAATGGCTGGACGAGGTGGCGCGTGCCGAAGAACTCGTGAGCGCGGCCGGACGACGCCTCGTCGGGACGGGAAAGGACCCGGGGGAGGGCTGGGGCAAGCACCGTCGTTCGCACGAGGCCAAGCTGTCCGGTCGGGTCCGGGCAGCCAGAAGCCGCCTGGACGGGCTGCGCGGGGCGCCCGTGCCCGCCCCTCCCCGGCCCCTGCGCTTCCGCGCCGACATCGCCGTCGCCACCGACAGCGATGCGGAACCCGGACCGCTCGTCGCGCTCCGCTCCGTCGCCGTCGGCGACCGGCTGCGGCTGCCGGAGTTGCGTGTGGACCCCGGGCAGCGCCTCCTGGTGACCGGCCCCAACGGTGCCGGGAAGTCCACCCTGTTGCGCGTCCTGGCCGGAGACCTCACCCCCGATGCGGGAACGGTGCTCCGTCGGGCCAGGATCGGATACCTCCCCCAGGAGCTCCCCGTGCGGCCGACACGCCGCTCCTTGCTGGCGACCTTCGCCGCCGGGCGGCCGGGCCACCCGGACGAGCATGCCGAGAGCCTCCTCACTCTGGGCCTGTTCCGTCCCGAGGACCTGACGGTGCCGGTGGCCGCCCTCTCCATCGGCCAGCAACGACGCCTCGCACTGGCCCGCCTGGTCACCCGCCCCGCCGACCTGCTGGTGCTCGACGAGCCGACGAACCACCTCGCGCTCAGCCTGGTGGAGGAGGTCGAGACGGCGCTCGCCGAGTACCGGGGAGCCGTGGTCGTCGTCTCGCACGACCGGAGCTTCCGCAGCCGCTTCACCGGTGACCGGCTGGAACTGCGCGAGGGCCGCCCGGTCGTGCCGTGACACCCTTCGGCCGCGGCCGGACAAGCGTCGGCCTGCAGGGTTCGTACAAGCGGGAGGCCGGCCGCGCGACGGCGAACAGCCCGTTCAGGAGCCGTCCTGAGCGGGCGTCACCCGTCCACCCTCCACGTGCTCCCGCAGCCGGTCGAGGAAGACCCGCTGCCCGGTGACCAGACGCTCGGCCGCCTCCCGGGGGGCGTACCAGGCGAACCGGTCGACCTCGGGGAACCGGCGCGACACACCGGACCCCCGCGGCCACTCCATGGTGAATGTCCCGGGAACGGCCGTGGCGGCATCGAGATCAGCCTCCAGCGCCCACACCGTCACGGTCTTGCCGCCGGACTGACGGGCCTCACCGAGTGCCACCCACTCACCCTCCGGTGCCGGACGGCCGAACTCCTCCTCGAACTCACGACGGGCGGCCGCCGCGGGCTCCTCGTCGGGGCCGTACTCACCTTTCGGGATCGACCATGCCGCGCTGTCCCGGCCCGCCCAGAACGGGCCACCCATATGGGCGATGAGCACCTCGAGCCCGGCCCGGTCGGCTCCCGACGGCCGGCGGAACAGGAGTAGACCCGCGCTGCGCGTGGAGCGTTTCCGGGATGACATGCCCTCAAGTCTGCGTGCCGGTACCGAACACGCCCGACGACGACACCCCGTCCCGTTGGCCGTCTTTGTCATCGAGTCGACGCGTCCTGTTTCCCCCGAGGTCCCCGATGCCCTCTGGTGCGCCGCTGTGCGCGCGGACATGCTGTCCGCCGACAGCGCTTTCTGCCCGTGCACCGGGCCGCGCGACCATCGCGATTCCAGGAGGATCTGTGGCCCGAGGCACAGTCGACAGAACGACCCGATGGCGCTTCGGGGCCGGGGGAGACCACAGGCCGGTCGCGCGACCGCTCGTACTGTTCGCCACGGTCTGCGCCCTGACGGGCGGCGCGATCTCGCCCGCCCTCGCCGATTCGAACCCCGACCCCCGTCCCCGTACCTCCGCCGAGGTCCTCAGACCGGTCGCCCCGCCACCCGCGAGCAACCCGGCAGGGGACCTGGGAACGGTCGTGGACGGCGAAGGGATCGAGACCGCTCGCACGTCGCGCCCGATCGCCCCCGGCGTCCGTCTCAGCTCGTACGACCGGCTGGAATCCGACACATGGCTGCGGGTCGACTCCCTCTCCGTGGATCTCGCCGGCAGCGGGGTGCACGCCGACTACCTCTCCTCCGGCAAGGTCTCCGAACGGCACACGGTCTCCGAACTCGCCGCGGGACACGACGCGGGCCACGGCCGCCGCACCGTCGCGGCGATCAACGGCGACTTCTTCGACATCAACCAGACCGGTGCGCCGGAGGGGATCGGCATCAAGGACGGGGTCACCGTCCAGTCCCCGGCGCCGGGAGCCGACCGGGCCGTCGGCATCGGTCCCGGCGGCGCGGGCCGCATCCTGAACCTCTACTTCGAGGGAACGCTCACACTCCCCTCCGGGCAGCGGCCGCTCGCCGCGTACAACGCCGCCAATGTGCCGGCCGGGGGAATCGGCGCCTACACCTCCACCTGGGGCAGCGCCGACCGTGCCCTCACCGTGGACGGAGCGACCCCCGTCGTCGAGGCGGTCGTACGGGAGGGCAAGGTCGTCTCCGTCGCGCACGGCCCCGGATCGGGAGCAGTCCCCGACGGCACCACCGTCCTCGTCGGCCGTGAGGCCGCGGCCGCCGCCCTCGACGCCCTGAAGCCCGGCGATCCGGTGTCCCTGACCTACCGGGCACGCACCGACGGCGGAGCCGTGCCCCGCACCGCGGTCGGCGGCCGCGAACTCCTCGTCGTCGACGGGGTCGCGCAGAATCACGACGGCGAGGGCAACAACACCGCCGCACCCCGTACCGCCGTCGGCTTCTCCCGGGACGGACGGAACATGCAGATCCTCACCGTCGACGGGAGGCAGGCCGACAGCGGTGGCGTCACCCTCACCGAGCTCGGCCTGATGATGCGGCGCGCCGGGGCGTACAGCGCACTCAACCTGGACGGCGGCGGATCGTCGACCCTCGTCGCGCGCGAGCCCGGCAGCGACGCGCTCCGCGTGGAGAACAGCCCGTCCGACGGGAGCGAACGCACCGTCCCCAACGGTCTCGCCCTCACCGCTCCCGACGGCAGCGGCCGGCTCCAGGGGTTCTGGGTCCAGCCACGCACGCCGGCCGGTTCCGCACCGGGCGTCGATCCCGTCAAGGGCGGCCACCCCGACCGCGTCTTCCCTGGCCTCACCCGGCGCCTCACCGCGACCGGGTACGACGAGACGTACGGCCCCGCCCAGGGCACCCCGCGCTGGCGTACGGAGCGGAGCGCCGTCGGTGCGGTCGACGGCAACGGGCTCTTCACCGCGCGCCGCGGCGGCACCACCGACATACATGCCGAAAAGGGAGCGGCGCACGGCACCACCACCCTGACGGTCCTCGACCGGCTCGCCCGGATCGAGCCGACCACCCGACGGGTGGGTCTCGCCGACGCCGACGCGACCGGCACCTTCGGCATCGTCGGCCTCGACGCCCACGGCGCCAGCGCCCCCGTCGAGCCGCGCGACGTCGCGCTCGACTACGACCGCGCGCTCTTCGACATCCGCGACGACGGCCGGGGCTCCTTCAGCGTCACCTCACGCACCGGAGCCGGCGCCGGGCAGATCAGGGCGACCGTCGCCGGTGCCACGACCGTCCTCGCCGTCAGCGTCGGCCTCGCCGAGCAGGCCGTCTCCTCCTTCGACGACGCGGACTCCTGGAAATTCAGCCAGGCACGGGCGAGCGGATCCCTCTCCGGCACGCCCGACGGACACACCGGGACCGGCCTGAGGCTCACCTACGACTTCACCCGGTCCACCGCCACCCGCGCCGCCTATGCGGCCCCGCCCCAGCCCGTCCCCGTGCCCGGCCAGCCCCAGTCGTTCAAGCTGTGGATCAAGGGCGACGGGAAGGGCGCCTGGCCGACCCTCCACCTCAAGGACGCCGCAGGTTCCGACCAGTTGCTGCGCGGACCGTACGTGACGTGGACCGGTTGGCGGCAGATCACCTTCGCGGTCCCTCCCGGAGCCGCCATGCCGCTCTCCGTGTCCCGCTTCTACCTCGCGGAGACCGCGGCAGCCCAGCAGTACACCGGCGAAATCGTCATCGACGAGCTCACCGCCCAGGTGCCGCCCACCGTCGACCTTCCCGAACAGGCGGCACCGGCGGACCCGTTGATCGATCCGGCCGCCGTGACCGAGCGCCGGGACTGGCGGTTCGCCGTCATGTCCGACGCCCAGTTCGTCGCCCGCGACCCGGACAGCGCGATCGTCACCCAGGCACGGCGCACCCTGCGCGAGATCAAGGCCGCCCGACCGGACTTCCTGGTGATCAACGGTGACCTCGTCGACGAGGGATCGCCCGCGGACCTGGCCTTCGCGCACCGGATCCTCACCGAGGAACTCGGCGACTCGCTGCCGTGGTACTACGTACCGGGCAACCATGAGGTGATGGGCGGCAGCATCGACGGTTTCGTCACCGAATTCGGACCCGCCCAGCGGACGTTCGACCACAAGGGCACCCGATTCATCACTCTCGACACCTCCGGCCTCAGCCTGCGCGCCGGGGGTTTCGCCCAGATCAAGGAGCTCCGGGCCCAGCTGGACGCGGCGGCGAAGGACCGGACCGTCGACTCGGTCATGCTCATCGAGCACGTGCCGCCGCGAGACCCGACCGTACAGAAGGGCAGCCAGCTCGGGGACCGGAAGGAAGCGGCCCTGATCGAACAGTGGCTCGCCGACTTCCGCCGTGCGACGGGCAAGGGGGCCGCCTTCATCGGCGGCCACGTCGGGGTCTTCCACGCCTCGCACGTCGACGGAGTGCCGTACCTGATCAACGGCAACTCGGGGAAGGCACCGGCCGGGCCGGCAGACGAGGGCGGCTTCACCGGCTGGTCGCTGGTCGGCGCCGACCGCATCGGCTCCGGTGAACAGGCCACCGCCCGGCAGCGGCCGTGGCAGGGGGGTCCCGACTGGGTCTCCGTGCAGACCCGTGCGCATGTCGACACGCTGGAGATCGGCGCGCCGGCGGTGCTCGGCACCGGAAGCCGGGCCGAGGTCACGGCGACCGTCGTACAGGGTGGCCGCCGTGTCCCGGTCGGCTTCCCGCTGGCCGCCGACTGGACCGGATCCCCGAATGTCCACATCGGTGACCGCGACGGTGTCCGCCAACGCCACACGGCGGTCCTCGACCCGTCCACCGGCACCCTCACCGGGCTCCGGCCGGGCACCATCACGCTCGCTGTCACGGTCAACGGCACGACACAGAAGGTGCAGGTCAGGATCGGGGCAGCCGGGTCCGCACCGGCGGCCTGACAGCCCGAGAACCTGCCCGGAGCCGCCCCGCACCCCTGAAAGCCGGGTGCGGGGCGGTCTCATGGACCGTGGAATCTCGGCTGCTACACCTTGCGATATCCGTATGCCTCGGACGCCGCGGCCGCCACCTCCGCGATGTCGCCGCCCGCCGACGCGGTGACCACGGCGGCCACGGCGCCCTCCAGGAACGGCGCGTCCACCAGTCGCGATCCGTCCGGCAGTTCGTCGCCGTCGGCCAGCATCGTCTTGACCGTGAGTACCGCGCTGCCCAGATCCACCAGTAACGCGACCCCCGCACCGCCGTCCACCGACCTGGCGGCCTCGGCGATCAGCTCCTCACTGGTCCCGAGACCACCCGCGGGCGTGCCACCCGCGGCGGCGACCGGCGCCGTCGCACCACCGGCTGCGAGGCCCCTGGCCAGCTCGGCGACGGACTCGGCCACCGGGCCGCTGTGCGAGACCAGCACGATCCCGACCTGCTTCCCGCCGCTCATGCGTCACCTCCGTCGGCGCCACTGGTCTCGGCCAACGCGGCGATCAGCAGCGCGGAGGACGTCGCCCCGGGATCCTGATGCCCGATGCTGCGCTCACCCAGATAGCTCGCCCTGCCCTTGCGGGCCTGTAGCGGCACCGTCGCCAGTGCTCCCGCCTCGGCCGCCTCCCGGGCCGCCCCGAACGAGGTGTCGAGTGCCTCGGCGGCCGGCAGCAGCGCGTCGAGCATCGTCTTGTCCCCGGCCTGCGCCCCACCCAGCTGCGCCACGGCCGCGACGCCCACCCCGAGCGCCTCCGCCAATTGCTGCGGAGACACGGTGGGCGCGTCGCCCAGCGCCTTTCCGGTACGTCGCAGCAGCGTCCCGTACAACGGCCCCGAGGCCCCACCGACCGTCGAGATCAACTGACGCCCGGCGAGCATCAGCACAGCACCCGGGGTGGTCGGCTGTTCCTTGTTCAGGAGCGTGGTCACCGCGGCGAATCCGCGCTGCATGTTGCTGCCGTGGTCGGCGTCCCCGATCGCCGAGTCGAGCTCGGTGAGGTGGTCCGCCTCACGGTCCACCGCGGTCGCGGCCGCGGTCATCCAACGGTGGAAGAAGTCGGCGTCGAGCACATGATCTCCTTGTCGGCGGGTCAACGGCCCCAGCGCAGCGCCGGAGTCTCCACCGGCGCGTCCCAGAGGCGCAGCAGCTCCTCGTCGACCTGGCAGAGCGTCACCGAACAGCCCGCCATGTCGAGCGAGGTCACATAGTTCCCCACGAGCGTACGAGCCGCCACCACACCCCGCTCGGACAGCACCCGCTGCACCTCGGCATTGAACCCGTACAGCTCCAGCAGTGGCGTCGCACCCATCCCGTTGACCAGCACGATCACCGGTGCGGTCGGCTGCAGGTCTTCCAGCACCGCGTCCACCGCGAAGTCCGCGATCTCCCGCGACGTCATCATCGGACGCCGCTCCCGCCCCGGCTCGCCGTGAATGCCGATGCCGAGCTCCAGCTCGCCCGACGGCAGGTCGAACGTGGGGGACCCCTTGGCGGGCGTGGTGACGGCGCTGAGCGCCACCCCGAAACTCCGCGACGCCTTGTTCACCCGTCGGGCGACGGCCTCCACCCGCTCCAGTGGCGCACCCTCGTCGGCCGCCGCCCCGGCGATCTTCTCGACGAACAGCGTCGCGCCCGTGCCGCGCCGCCCGGCCGTGAACAGGCTGTCGGTCACCGCCACGTCGTCATCGACGAGCACCTGGGCGACCTGCACCCCCTCGTCCTCGGCGAGCTCGGCGGCCATCTCGAAGTTCAGTACGTCACCGGTGTAGTTCTTGACGACGAAGAGCACCCCCGCCCCGCTGTCGACCGCGGCGGCGGCCCGGACCATCTGATCCGGCACGGGCGAGGTGAACACCTCTCCCGGACAGGCTGCCGACAGCATTCCCGGCCCGACGAACCCGGCATGCAGGGGTTCGTGCCCCGATCCGCCCCCGGAGACGAGCGCCACCTTCCCCGCCACGGGCGCGTCACGCCGTACGACGACACGATTCTCGACATCCACGGTGAGCTCGGGATGAGCGGCGGCCATACCGCGCAGCGCATCCGCGACAACGGTTTCGGGGACGTTGATGAGCATCCTCATGGGTACCTCCTGGGGAGCTTGGCAGGTGAGTCTTCGATCTGTGTTCTTGCTGGTCGGATTAGGTATGGACAGTTCTCGACCATGGCGGATCGTGGCGGATCGTGGCGGTTCGTGGCGGCCGGAAGCGGGCTGTGGCAGTACTGATGCTGACTCAATGCTGACTTTTATGACAGTCCGCCAGGTCTGCTGGTCGGATGCGGGTCGGCTGAAGTTCTCCTGCCGGAAGTATCGACCTTGCGGGGGCGAAGATCACGTGGGCGGGCGCTCAGGCGCGTGGCCGGCGCGCTGGGCAGCATCGCCGGGCAGCTCGCCCGCCTGTGCGGAGCGTCCCGGGTGATCGGTTCGGCCCGCTCCGAACAGAAGGTCCGCCACCTGCGCAAGACGCTCGGCTTCGGCCACGCCTTCGTCCACCACGGAGGGATACGCCGGCACCTCCACGACCTGGAGGTCCACTTCGACAACGTCGGCGGGTCACACCTGGAGGCGGCCGTCGACGCCCTGAAGCCGCACGGCCGGGCGGTCATGGCCGGCGGCATGGAGGAGATCCTCTCCGGCCGACCGCTCGGGACACGCAACATGCTCTCGGCGATGGCGCGCCGGACTCGTCAGCCTGTGGAACGTCACCCGCCCCGACGACGTCAAGCCCGCGAAAGCGCCCCTGAACCTCGACTGCCCCGACGTTTTCTCCCATCGTGTCGCGTTCAGCCCCGACGGTCACACCTTGGCCGCCGCATGCGACGACGGCGCCGGAACCATCAGCCTGTGGAACACCACCGACCCGACCCACCCCGGCCGTTCCCTGAAGGCCGGGCATCGCGTCAACTCCCTGGCGTTCAGCCCCGATGGCCGCACCCTGGCCGCCGGATCCAGCGACAGCAAGGTCCACCTGTGGAATGCCACCGACCCCAACCACCTCACGCGCAGGGGCAGCCCCCTGACTGTCCCCGGCGGCAGCCTGTGGTCGGTGGCGTTCGGCCCGGACGGTCACACCCTGGCTGCCACCACCGACGACGGCATGGCCACGCTCTGGGACCTGAACGTCGAGTCCGCCATCAGCCGTATCTGCGCCGGCAGCAATGGAGCCCTGAGCCGACAGCAATGGAGCCGATACGTCACCCAACTGCCGTACGAACCAACCTGTGTGACCACCCAGCACTCCAGCCGTAGAGGATGATCTGGCTGGTTGCTGGAGTATGTGTCGTAGGCAGTGGCCATGGTGGGCGTTATGGCCACGGTGTCGGGGACTCCGGCGGAAGCCGGTTGTCGGTCCCCCTGGGTAGGGTTCCGAGGCATGGTGCCCAAGAGTTTCTACGACTTGAGGTTTGGTGTGTCTCCCGGCGGGGCCAGGAAGGACGCGCACCACATCTGCGGCAGTCTCGAGGAAGCCATGCGTGCGCTGGACTCCGAACTCGATGACTACATCAACGTATGGCTGCTGTTCGACTACGGCCCCAGTACTGCGCTGGCCCTGGACGTGTACCAGCAGGGCGAACGAGTGCGTTCGATCGATCTTCACCCGTTCATCGCGATCCGAGTCGACGGCTACCCGGACATCACCTTCCGCGGACCAGGCAAGCCGACCGGCTACGCCGTTGGCGCGGATGATCCGGAGAAGGTGAGGATGGTGCTTGCCGACGGGATGTTCGAAGGCGACCTCGACGGAAGGACCGAGGTCACTGTGGACTGGGACAGCATCCTCGTCCCACCGCTCGTGGGCGACATCGCGGAGCACGGTGACTACGTCAAGCTTGGCGATGGCCCCCTCGATGACCTTGGCGACCTCGATGACCTCGACGAGGACGAGTTGGCGGATGAGCTGATCGACCGGGGCTGGGTCGAGTACGGGGATCACGACTTCGAGGCGTGAGCCGGGTGGGGAATGACCTTCGGACTCCACCGTGGATGCCCAGTTTCATGGTTCTTGGGTGGTTTGTCGTCGGTCATGGCCATCGTGGGTTCGGGCCTGGTGACGCTGCCGCCGGTAGGACCAGCGGATTCGGTGGGCTGAGTCCTGAATGGGTTGGACGGCCAGGACGGTGAACAGGTGCTGGACCTCGTTGCAGCTCAGCGGGATCAGCTGGTCCGGTGCTGGATGCTGGGCGTGTTCGTCGGCCGTTATGAGGACGCCTTGTCGTCTACGAGGGGTGCGTGACCTGCCTCCGCCCGTCTGTCGTGACCGGTGCGGCCGACCGGGTGGGGAAGCGGGGCAGGACGGCGTCGGCGAGTTCCTGCAGCACCTCGTCGACGGGCCGGTCGTTGGGCCGCAGATTGAAGGAGACATGGGCGACGCCGAGCTCGGCCATCTGCTCCAGGTGATGGATCAGAGCCTTGCTGCCGGTACTGAGGCCGAGCCGGATGGGGCGGGGTGGGGCGCCGGCGTCACGCTGCAGATCCAGGACCATGGGAGTGAGGTACGGCTTGTTGTCGTGCCCGGTGAGCTGCTGCCACGCGCGGGTCCTCAGACGTAGGGCGCCGAGGTCACGGGGGTAGTTGAGTGAGGCGTCGGCGTGCCCGGCGATCCACTCGGCGGTCTGCTGTGCACCTCCGGCGACGGCGATCGGGATGCCGGCCGCATGGATCGGGTGGGGAAGGACCTCCAGCTGACGGTCGGCGTCGAGACCGGCCCGGGGCAGTTCCAGCGGGCCGCCGCGCCAGGCGGCGCGCAGGGTCTCGAAGCCTTCGCGGAAGGCCGTGCCGCGGGTGTCGAAGTCGCGTCCGAACAGCGGATATTCCACGGGGCGGTCTCCGCTGGCGACCCCGAGCAGCATGCGGCCGCCGGACAGGACGTCCACGGTGGCAGCGGCCTTGGCGACCAGCAGTGGCTCGCGCAGGGGCAGGACCACGGCACCGGTGCCGAGGACGACGTGGTCGGTGACGGCGGCGAGATGGCCGAGGTGGGTGAAGGCCTCGAAGACCGATCCGGCGTCGCCGAACCGTACGGGGTCGTAGAGCGGGACGTCGCGCAGCCACAGGGCGGCGAAGCCGAGCCGGTCCGCCAGTCGCGCGAGCCGGGTGTGCTCGGCCAGGTCGGGAACGCCGAAGGGGCGACCGGCCGCCCGGTCGACGCGCTGACGTGCCGGACCCCAGTCGTTGTCCAGGGGAAGTTCGAGGCCGACGGTGAGACGCCCGTCGGCGGGGGTGAGGCGGGCGAGTGCGGGGTGCGGGGTTGCCACGAGGGTGTCCTTCCGGGATGGACGGGGCTCCGTTCCGGGCGGCCTGCCCGGAACGGAGCGGGGCGGGATGTACCGGCTCAGTTGAGCTCGTCGGGGTGCGGACCGGTCCGCAGCCCGCGATCGAGTGAGGTCACGGTCCGCATCTCCTCTTCCGTGAGTGCGAAGTCGAATACGTCGAAGTTCTGGCGGATCCGGGCCGGGGTGACCGACTTCGGGATGACGATGTTGCCGAGCTGCAGGTGCCAGCGGATGACGACCTGGGCGGGGGACTTGCCGTACGCGGTGGCGATGGCGCCGACCGCGGGATGGTCGAGAACCGCGCCCTGGGCGAGCGGGCTCCACGCCTCGGTGGCGATCTCGTGCTCGGTGTGGAAGGTCCGCAGGTCGGCCTGAGTCAGGCCGGGGTGCAGCTCGATCTGGTTGACGGCCGGGGTGAGCGTCGCGCTGTCCAACAGCCGCCGCAGGTGGCCGGGCTGGAAGTTGGAGACGCCTGCGGCGCGGATGCGCCCTTCCTGGGCGAGGCGTTCGAGGGCGCGCCAGGAGTCGCGGTACAGGTCGCGCGCGGGCGCCGGCCAATGGATCAGGTAGAGGTCCACGTGATCGAGGCCGAGCTTGGCGAGGCTGGTGTCGAAGGCGCGCAGGGTGGCGTCGTAGCCCTGGTCCGCGTTCCACAGCTTGGTGGTGACGAACAGTTCCTCGCGCGGCAGTCCGGACGCGGCGAGGGCGCGGCCGACGCCGGTCTCATTGCCGTAGATCGCGGCCGTGTCGATGCTGCGGTAGCCGGTCTCCAGTGCGGCGGTGACGGCGGCGGTGGTCCGGTCGTCGGGGACCTGGAAGACGCCGAAGCCGAGCTGGGGGATCTCGACGCCGTTGTTGAGCGTGACGGTGGGGACGGTGGACGGTGCCATGACGTGCGGGTGTTCCTTCAGTCGGTACGCGGGGAGAGGGTGTAGCGGACGGTCTGCGCGCTGATGAGGCCGTCCCGGAAGACGAAGGTGTCGACGCCGTCGATGACCTCGTGGTCGGCACCGGTGGCGGTCCACTGCAGGAACAGCACATTCCCGGCGAACTGCGGAGTCAGCCGCCAGTCGGCGTCCGGGAGGTCGGCCAGCAGACGACCGATCCCCTCCTTCACACCCTGGCGACCCGTCAGGGTGCCGTCGGGGGCGAGGAAGACGGCATCCTCCGTGTAGTTCTGGCTGATCAGGTCGAGGTCTCCGGTGCCCAGTCGGTTGCCGTGGTCGGCGAAGACCTCCTGCGGAGTGCGGGTCACAGGGAAAGCTCCTCACATGCGGTGGTGGCGAAGGCGTGGTCCTGCTCGGGAGCGCCGCCGCCGACGCCGAGGGCACCGATCAGCCGGCCGCTGCGACGGACGGGGACGCCGCCGGCGATGAACAGCAGTGGCCGGTCGAGCGCGGTGGGCAGGGAGTGGAAGGGCCCGTCGGGCTTGACGAGGTCGACCAGTTCCGCGGTCGGGGCATCGAGCTGCAGGGCGGTGTAGGCCTTGCGGGTGCTGGTCTCGCCCGAGATCAGGACCGCCCGGTCGTCGCGCCGGAAGGCGAGCAGGTGGCCGCCGGCGTCGAGGACGGTGACGCTGACCGCGACCCCGGCCGCCTCGGCGGCGCGGCCGGCCGCCGTGATCAGGATCTCGGCGTCCGCGGTGGTGAGCGGGGCGACGGCGGGACTGACCGCAGGAGTGACAGTGGTGGTGCTCATGGGGTGCTTCTCCTTGGACGTGCTGGAAGTGAAAGGGGAGTCAGAGGTGTACGGGGGTGCGGACGGCGGCGCCGACGGGCTCGCTCGCGGGGGCGCGGCGTTCCCGGGCGGCTGACCAGAAGGCGAGGACGAGCGCTGCGGCGGCGAGGACGATGGTGATCGCGGCGAGGATCTCGCTGTGCGCGGTCGGAGTGCACAGCGCGAGCACGACCGCGAGGCCGCCGAGAGTGACGTACGGCATGGGCATCAGCGTGCGGTCGGCGAGGCGACCGCCGAGCAGGTTGCCGAGGAACATGCCGATCCCGAAGGCCCCGACTGCCAGGGCGAGGAGCGCGAGAGGCATGGGCTCGATCCTCCTCCGATTGCTTGATTGAGCTCGTAGCGTGACTCCACAATAATTGCATGCGCGTGATAAATGCAAGCGCGGGTAATGCGTGTGCTCTGAATCAAGGTGGTCGCGAGATGCGACGCCGGCGGTGGAGGGCTGCCCGGGGCGGCTTCGGTGGCCGATGCGGCCGGGGTTGGTCGTGGGCGTGCTCCGGATGAGTGCCTGCGGGCTCGTTCCCGTGGCTCGGTGCGGGCCCGGAGCGAGGGGGGCTCGTGTGATCCTGCCGGTCGGGGCTGCGTTCGGGTGCGCCCACTGCCTCGGGCCGTAGAAGTGGATCGAGGTCGCCGCGTGGGCGATGTTCACGGGTCGGCGGTGCGGATGGCGGTCACACAGTACGGAGGGCGGCGGCGCCGTACTCCCAGAGCCGGTCGGCTGCCTCCCGGTCGAGCGCGTGGGCAGCCACGCCTCCGGGCTGATCCCCGTCGCCCTGGACGACCCGTGCCTCCTGGTTGTCCTCGAAGTAGCGGCCGGTGACGCCGTCCAGGAGAGGTGAGGCGGCCAGCAGGGCGGAAGTGGAGGCCCCCTGGGCCGGACTCTTGTAGTACGGCGGCGGCGTCAGGTTTCCGGCGCCGTCCATCACGCCGAACGAGCGCATGGTGTCGCCGTCGAGGTGCCGCTGCAGGCGGGTGAGGATGAAGCCCGGGGCGAGCGCGTTGGCGGCGATGCCGTCGGCCGCCCAACGGCGGGCACCCACCGTGAACAGGATGTCGGCGGACTTGGACTGCCCATAGGCCGCCCAGGGGTCGTACGGCCGCCGCTCGAAGTGCGGATCGTCGAAGTCGAAGGGGGCGCCCCGATGGGCGCCGGAGCTGACGACCACGATGCGGGCGGAGCCGGCGTCCCGCAGAGCCGCGTGCAGACGGGTGGCAAGTGCGAAGTGGCCGAGGTAATTGGTGGCAAGCTGCATCTCCCAGCCGCCCGGGGTGAGGACGCGTGCGGGAAGGGCCATGATCCCGGCGTTCGCGACGAGGATGTCGAGAGGTCCGCGCCAGGCTCGTGCGAAGGCGTCGACCGAGGGTGGATCGGACAGATCGAGTCTCGCTGTGCGTACCCGGCCCGCGCCGCGGGCGGTGGCGAGCCCCCGGACGAGCGGCTCTGCGGACTTCGGGCGGCGCGTGGCGATCGTGACCTCCGCACCGGCGGTGGCCAGGGCCCGGACGGTCTCGGCTCCGATACCCGAGCCGCCGCCGGTGACCACCGCACGTCGACCGGTGAGATCGACTCCGTCGATCACCTCTTCTGCGCGGGAGTGGGAGGGGAAGGGGGTGGTCAGGAGGATGGATTCGTCGTGCGAGGGCCTGTCGGCCCGGGGGTTCGTCGTCATACGTCAACGCTAGGACGACCAGGCTGGACGTTCTATGATTGATGGTCCCAATTTCTTTAGCATCAGTCCGAACGGGAGTGATGGTGGATCCTCTTGAAGATGTGCTGACCCTGCTGGAGACACGCAGCCATCTGTCCGTGAGCCTGGCGGCGGGAGGGCGGTGGGCCGTGCGGTTCGACGCCCCCGACGGCGTGAAGTTCAATGCCGTCCGGCGCGGCTCCTGCCTGTTGGAGGTCGACGGGGTCGACGAGCCGATCGAACTGGCGGAGGGCGACTGCTATCTCCTCGCACGGCAGCGCTCCTTCACGCTCCGCAGCGATCCGGATGCCGTCCCCGTCGCCGCCGCCCCTCTGTTCGCCCGGGCCGAAGGTGGCATCGCCAGGGCCGGCCGGGGCGACGACGTGTTCCTCGTCGGAGGGCGCTTCTCCTTCAGGGCCGGCGCCCGCGAGCTACTGCTGGACAGGCTGCCCCCGGTCATCCGTGTTCCGGCCGGCACCCGGCATGCGGAGACGGTGCAATGGGCGCTCGCCGCGATCGATCAGGAGCTGACGCACCGACAGATGGCCTCCACCCTGGTGGCCGAGCATCTCGCCGTCGTCATGCTGGTCCATGTGCTGCGTCTGCACCTGGCGCACGAGCCGCACGGGGTGTCCGGATGGCTGGCAGGCCTCGGAGATCCCGTGGTCGCCACTGCGCTGGCCTCCCTGCACAACGATCCGGCGCGGGCTTGGACCGTGGCCGGACTGGCTCGTGCTGCCGCGGTGTCCCGGTCCACTCTGGCCGCTCGCTTCAAGGCCACGGTCGGGCAGGGGCCACTGGAATACCTCACGCGGTGGCGCATCGAGCTGGCGGCCCGGCAACTGCGGGAAGGCGGTGCCACACTCACCTCCATCGCCCACTCCGTGGGATACGGATCGGAAAGCGCCCTCAGCGTCGCCTTCAAAAGAGTGCGGGGAAGGTCTCCCGGTGACTACCGCAAGCATGCGCTCATGCCTTGATGCCGTCGCGGAGGAGACCGTCAGGACCATGACCGGGAGTTGCCCGGACTCCGCTCCATACCTCGGGTCGTGACCGGTCGCCCTGCCCGGCTCCTGCTCTCCTCGGCCACGCCCGACCGTCGCACCACCCGTGCCGCGTACAACGCGGCGGGAGAAGTGGGGACGGCCGCAGACCCGAAGGACGTGGCCCCCGGGCTCCGCGGCGACGGCCTCGGCCGACAGGCCGAAACTGCCGAACCCGCCGGGCGCAGGAGCGCCACGGGGCCGGTCCGTTCGGCAACTTCCTGGGCCTGGGCGACATTCGCTGACTAGAGTCAGAGAATGGATTCAGTGCAGATCGATCGGGTACGGCGGTTCAACCGCACCGTGACCGAACGCGTGGGTGTGCTCCACGACCACTACTTGGGCCGCGACCGGCCCGTCGGCGAGGCCCGGCTTCTCTGGGAGATCGGCGAACACGGCCGGGACGTACGGCGGTTGCGCGAACGCCTCGGGCTCGACTCCGGATACGTCAGCCGCCTGCTTCGTTCCCTGGAGACCGATGGCCTGGTGACGGTGGAGCCGCAGCTTCGGGACAGGCGGGTGCGCACCGTTCGGCTCACCGAGGCGGGTCGCGCAGAGTGCGCCGTGCTCGACGGTCGCAGCGACGAGCTGGCAGTCTCTCTTCTGGAGCCGCTCAACGCCGCCCAACGCGCCCGGCTGGTCGCTGCCATGGCCGAGGTCGATCGGCTGCTGACTGCCGCGACGGTCACGCTGGACGTCGTCGATCCGGACCATCCCGAGGCCGAGCACTGCATGCGGTGCTACTTCGCCGAACTGCGGGAGCGCTTCGAGGCCGGTTTCGATCCCGAGCGCAGCCTGCTGCCCGACGCCGGTGAACTCCGCCCGCCGCACGGCCTGTTCCTGATCGCCCGGCTGCACGGAGAACCAGTCGGCTGCGCCGGTCTGAAGCTGCCACCCGGCGCCCCGGCCGAGGTCAAACGAATGTGGGTCGCCCCGCAGGCCAGGCGGCTGGGTCTCGGCCGCCGGTTCCTGGCCGAACTGGAAGCGCGGGCTGTCGAGGACGGCCGAGTCGTACTGCGGCTGGACACCAACAAGGCACTCGACGCCGCGATCGGCCTGTACCACTCCTGCGGCTTCCAGGAGGTCCCCGCCTTCAACGCCGAGCCGTACGCCCACCATTGGTTCGAGAAGCGGATCGTCACCCCGCCGACGGGATGACGGTGGACAGTCGCGTGCCGGCCGCGCCCCGCCCCGCGATTCGGCCGCCGGTGAACGCCGATCCTCCGGCAGGACCGTCCCGTACAGTCTCGGGACATGATTGATCTCCGTTCGGTCGACGTGGGAGGAATCCGGCTGGCCTACGAGGTCTCGGGCCGGTCGGACGCTCCGCCGATCCTTCTGCTCCACGCGTTGGGAGAGGACGCCACCGACTGGGAGGCGGCGGTGATACCCGGCCTCGCCCGCAGTCGGCGTGTGTATGCCCTCGACCTTCGCGGTCACGGCCGAAGCGACTGGCCGGGGGACTACTCGCTCGAACTGATGCGGTCCGATGTGCTCGGCTTCCTGGACGCGCTGGGACTGGACACGGTGGACCTGATCGGGCACTCCATGGGCGGCGTCGTCGCCTACCTGCTCGCGGAGGATCATCCGCAGCGGGTGAGCAGGCTCGTCCTGGAGGACGTTCCGGCCCCGCACCCCCGGGAGCGGACCATCCCGACCAGGCCGGACGGTGATCTGTCCTTCGACTGGGAGATGGTGACGGCCGTCAGGAAGCAGATCGACGTGCCCGACTCCGGGTGGCTGCATCGGCTCGGCGCGATCACGGCCGACACTCTCGTGGTGGCCGGGGGACCGGGCAGTCATGTGCCCCAGGACGGCATCGCCGAACTGGCCCGTCGGATCCCGGGCGGGCGGGTGGTCACGATTCCGGTCGGACACCTGGTCCACCGCGCGGCGCCGGAGGCGTTCATGAAGGCGGTCTCGGAGTTCCTGTCGGTGGAGGAGGACATCCGTCCTGGCCGGTGACCGGTCGGCCGGCCCGCGAGAAGCCTGGCCGACTGTCCCGGCTGATCGTCGAGTGCGACCGGCTGTCGGCTCCTGCCCCACGCACCCGACCTGAACGCGGTTCAGGCATCCGGTCCGTGCTCCGGCGCACCGCCGGGGGCAACCGCGCGTGCTGCCGACGGGCACCGACACCCGGTGCCGCCCTGCCGCCCTGCCGTCCGGCAGGGCGGCAGACTCTGCGTCCGCGAGGTGGAACGGGCGGATCAGTGGGTGCGGCGCCCCGAGACGAGCCGGTAGACGGCCAGCACGATGACGGATCCGACGACGGCGGCGATCCAGGTGGAGAGATGGAAGAAGCCGTTGATCGAGTGCACGCCGAAGACGACCTTCCCGAGCCAGCCGCCCAGAAGGCCTCCGACGATGCCGATCAGCATGGTGATCAGGCAGCCGCCGGGGTCCTTGCCAGGCATCAACGCCTTGGCGATCGCACCGGCCAGCAACCCGATCACGGCCCACGCAATAATGCCCATGGCGCACGCACCTTTCATCAGAACGCCGTTGTTGGCGGAGTACCACCCTCCCTCGTGCCCCACTCCGATTTCCGCAAACTCGCTGGCCACCACGGTGGGACAGCACCATCGGCGGGCTGTCGGTCCCTTCTGGGGCGCGGCGTGACGCTGCCGGCGTGTCACGGCCCCCGGACGAAGAACCTGCTGTCGGGCGACGCCTTGTACATCGTGATCGCCACACCCGCCCGAGCCCGGTCGAACACGATCGACGGCCGAGCGGCCGGGCCGGACGGACGGCCCGGCCGCCGCGTTTCCTTCCGGTCAAGTGGCCCGTGCAGCAACGTCATTGGGTCGCTCGCCGGAGGCGGCGAGGGTGCCTGGTAGGGTCGCCGGACGGTAGCCAGGCACGATGGAGAAGGTTCATGAAGCTGCTCCCGCTGTTCCTCCGACGGCCGATCGAAGCGGTGTACGAGCGTCGACTGGCTGCCACTCTGGAGGGGCTGCCACGCCCGCGGCATGTCGGGATCATGGTCGACGGCAACCGCCGCTGGGCACGACAAGCGGGACACACGGACGTTTCGGAGGGATACCGGGCGGGCGGTGCCAAGGTGACCGAGTTCCTGGGCTGGTGCACCGCCGCCGGAATCGAGCACGTGACCCTCTTCATGCTCTCCGACGACAACCTCGGCCGCCCCGCCGAAGAGCTCGGCCCGCTGATCGAGATCATCGAAGAGACCGTCCGGGACATCACGGCCGAAGGCCGTCCCTGGGAGGTCCAGGTGATCGGCTCGCTCGACATGTTGCCCGGCGCCAGTTCCCGGGTGCTCAAGGAGGCCACCGCCGCAACGGCCGGGTGCGGCGGGCTCAAGGTGGACGTCGCGGTCGGCTACGGCGGCCGACGCGAGATCGTCGACGCGGTGAAGAGCGCCTTCGAGGAACACATGGCAGCCGGTGGCGACCCGGCCGAACTGGTCGAGCGGTTCGAGATCGAGGACATCTCCCGCCACCTGTACTCGCCGACCGCCGACCACACCGACTTCATCATCCGGACCTCCGGCGAGCAGCGGTTGTCCGGCTTTCTGCTCTGGCAGTCCGCGTACGCCGAGATGCACTGGGTGGACTGCTACTGGCCGGCATTCCGGCACCTCGATTTTCTGCGCGCACTGCGTTCGTACGCGAATCGCGAACGACGATTCGGCAAATGACCGGATGACCGTCCCCGGCGCGGGGACGTGCCGCTCCGTGACTCCTTCCTGTGCCGGTGACCGCCAAATCGGTCCGGATCGGTGATTGCCGCACGGCCGTGGGCCGGAGCGTTGGTAGCGTCGGAGGATGCCGCGCCGTCCGGCGAGGTGTGCCGTTCGACCGAGAGAGATCTGATGCCCCCGACGATCCGCAGGGCGGTGATCCCCGCCGCCGGGCTCGGCTCCCGCCTTCTGCCCTTGACCAAGGCCACCCCGAAGGAAATGCTGCCGGTCGGCGACAAGCCGGTGATCGAGCACACCGTGCGCGAACTGGTGGCGTCCGGCATCACGGACATCACCATCGTCGTCTCCGGTGGCAAGTCCCTGATCCAGGACCACTTCCGGCCCAACCCCGTCCTGGTCGACCAACTGCGTGCCGACGGCAAGACCGCGTACGCGGACGCCGTGGAGGAGGTCGCCGAACTGGCCCGCCAGGGCCACATCACCTACCTCGACCAGCACGGCCCGTACGGCAACGGCACACCGGTGCTCAATGCCGCCAGGCACCTCGGGGACGAGCCGATGCTGGTGCTCTGGCCGGACGACGTGTTCGTGGCCGAGGTGCCCCGCGCCCAACAGCTGATCCGTGCATACGAGGCGACCAACTGCCCGGTGCTGGCGCTCATGCCGATGGATCCGGGCGACTCCCGGCGCTACGGGGTGCCGGTGGTCAAGGAGGATCTGGGCGACGGCCTGCTGCGCATCGTCGGCCTGGTCGAAAAGCCCGAGCCCGCCGACGCCCCCTCGGCGTACGCGGCCATCGGCGGCTACGTCATCACCCCCGGCATCATCGAGGAACTGCGCGAGCAGACCGGGCGCTGGCACGAGCACCGCGACGGCGAGGTCTACCTGACCGACGCCATCAATGCCTATGCCTCCGGCCGCGCGGTGTACGGGCAGGTCATCTCCGGCCGCTGGTACGACACCGGCAACCCGGCGGACTACCTCGTCGCCCAGATGGCTTTTGCTCTGGCGCATCCCGAGTACGGGCCCGTCCTGCGCCGCCTCGCCCGCGAACTCGGCGACGGCGAGCACTCCGCATCCGGCACGGAGACCGTCCCGGCCTGATCAGCCGCTCCCTCAGGGGCGCCCGCCCACGGCGCGCGGCCGGCCCGGGTGAGCGACTCGGCCCCATGGGCCCACCGTGATGCGCGGAGCGGGGACACGGTGCGTGTGCCGATGGCGTGCCGGACGGCGCCGGTGGTGCCGTCGGGCAGCCTCTTGTCACCCCCGGCCGGGCTGGTAGTCACCCCCACGCTGCCGGGTGATGACGCCCAGTCGGTTGGAGGCGTTGATGAGGGCGATGAGCGACACCAGGGCGCCGAGCTGCTCCTCGTCGTAGTGCTTGGCGGCGTCCGCCCAGGCCTCGTCCGTGACCCCGCCGAACGCGTCGGCGATGCGGGTGCCCTGCTCCGTCAGCTCCAGGGCGGCGCGCTCGGCATCGGTGAAAACCGTTGCCTCCCGCCAGGTCGCAACGAGGTTGATGCGCACCGGGGTCTCTCCGGCGTGCGCGGCGTCCTTGGTGTGGAGATCGGTGCAGAAGCCGCACCCGTTGATCTGACTTGCGCGGAGCAACACCAGGTCCCGGGTTGCGGACGGCAGCGTCGACTCCTCGATGACCACCTTGCTCGCCGAGGCGATGTGCCTCAAGGCCTTGGCCACGAGCGGGCTGCCGAAGAGGTCCAAGCGGGCTTTCATGGCTGCACTCCTTGCTGTTGTCTGCGGATACACCTCACTGACGGAACCGTTCGGCGGAATGTGACGACGGCGCATGTGACGCGGGTCTCCCGGTCGGATCGCGGCGCAGACCCACGACGCCGTGCGGTGCTTCTGCCGAGACGTCGTCACGCCCACCACGCCCCGGACGGCGCTTCCGGCCCGGCTCCACGGGCGGCTGTGCCTGATTCACCCGGTGATCCCGCCGCCACGGACGGATCCGTGGCGGCCCATCCGGCGAAACTGCCCAGAACGGGGGAATCGCGCGCCGGCCGTGCCGAGACGGTGCTGCTTCGGAACGCCGAACAGCGGCTGGGACAAAGGGAGTTGGAGGACTGGTAGGAAAGTTTCCTGTTCGCTAGCATCCTGGATGGCGGCTTGGCGCGGTGCCCGACCCTTCGGTGGGCATGACGCGCTCAGTGAGAGCTCTGCCCCGGCCGCCACGATGCCGCGCCCTGCCCGAACGCGGGCAAGCGCGAGGTCGCGCACCGAAGCCCAGCTCTCGCCACCCACAAGGCCAGGAGTCCAGGGATGCAACTGATCGGCTCAGCTCCACTCCTCACGCGCGAACGGCGCCGTACGGTGGGCATGGTCGCCGCCGCCGTACTCCTCCTCGTCGGCTCCCTGTTGCTCGTCGACCCCGACAGGGCCGGTGCCGCTGCCGACCCACTCATCTCGCGTGGCAAGCCCGCCACCGCGTCCTCCAGCGAAGATTCCGGTCTCGGCCCGCAGAACGCCTTCGACGGTGACCCGGCCACCCGCTGGGCGAGCGCCGAGGGCAAGGACCCGCAGTGGATACGTGTCGACCTCGGTTCCACCGCCGACATCACACGGGTGGTGCTGAGCTGGGAGGCCGCGTACGCCAAGGCGTACCGGATCGAGATCTCCGCCGACGGCGCCACCTGGAGCCGGCTCGCCGACGAGACGGCCGGGAACGGTGGCACCGACGACTGGTCCGCCCTCTCCGGCAAGGGCCGCTACCTGCGTGTGTACGGTACCGCGCGCGGCACCGCCTACGGCTACTCGCTGCACGAGGTCGAGGTGTACGGCACGCTCGGCGGCACACCTCCGCAGACCGGTGCCTTCACCGTGGTCGCCGCCGGTGACATCGCCGCCCAGTGCACCGCCTCCGACAGCGCCTGCGCCCACCCCAGGACCGCCGCACTGGCCCAGAAGCTCGATCCGAAGTTCTACCTGACGATGGGCGACAACCAGTACGACGACGCACGGATCGCCGACTACCGGGCCTACTACGACAAGACGTGGGGCGCGTTCAAGAGCAAGACGCATCCGGTACCGGGCAACCACGAGACATACGACCCGGCCGGGTCACTGGCGGGCTACAAGGCCTACTTCGGGGCCGTCGCGTATCCCCAGGGCAAGACCTACTACAGCTTCGACGAGGGCAATTGGCACTTCATCGCCCTCGACTCCAACTCATTCGACCGGAGCGCCCAGATCGACTGGCTCAAGGCCGACCTCGCCAAGAACGACAAGGCATGCATCGCCGCCTACTGGCACCACCCGCTGTACTCCTCGGGCGGGCACGGCAACGACCCGGTCAGCAGGCCGGTCTGGAAGATCCTGTACGGAGCCAAGGCCGACCTCGTGCTCAACGGGCACGACCACCACTACGAGCGGTTCGCGCCACAGAACCCCGACGGGAAGGCCACCGCCGACGGAATCACCGAGATCGTCGGCGGCATGGGGGGCGCCGAGCCGTACCCCATCGAGAACGTCCAGCCCAACAGCCAGAAGCGGATCAGCGGTGAATACGGAGTCCTGAAGCTGGACTTCACGGACTCCGGCTACGGCTGGAGCTACGTCGGCACCGACGGCAAGGCCAAGGACACCAGCCCGAAGTACACCTGCCACTGATGTATCTGGCGACCACAGGCCGCCGGGACGCGCCGGCCCCGCAACGCACCGGCGGAGCGGGCCGACGCGTCCCCGGCACCGTCCTGGCACTCGGCGCGGTCAGCCTCGTCACAGACGTCTCCTCCGAGATGGTCACCGCGGTGCTGCCGCTCTACCTCGTCCTCGGACTCGGTCTCTCACCTCTCCAATTCGGCGTCCTGGACGGCTTGTTCAACGGCGCCGCCGCCGTCGTACGACTGCTCGGCGGGCACGCCGCCGACCGCGGCCGACGCCACAAACGGGTCGCCGGGGCCGGTTACGCGCTCTCCGCCTGTTCCCGGCTCGGCCTGCTGCTGGCGGGCGGCGCCACCGCGGGGATCGCGGCCGCCCTCGCCGCCGACCGCATCGGCAAGGGCATCCGTACGGCCCCCCGGGACGCGCTGATCACCCTGAGCAGCCGACCCGAGGCGCTCGGTCGGTCCTTCGGCGTGCACCGGGCGATGGACACCACAGGTGCCCTGCTCGGCCCGCTCGCCGCGTTCGCCCTGCTCTGGGCGACCGCCGACGCCTACGACGCGGTGTTCGTCGTCAGTTTCTGCATCGGTCTGCTCGGCGTACTGCTCCTCGTCCTGTACGTCCCCGGGCACTGCCCGGCACCACCGGCGAAGCCGACTCCCCGGAGAGGCACGGCATTCGGAGCGCTGCGCGACGCCGCCTTCCGGCGGATTCTCGGGGCCGCCGCCCTGCTCGGCGCCGCCACCATTGGCGACGCCTTCGTCTACCTCCTGCTCCAGCGCCGTCTCGACCTGCCCATCGGCTGGTTCCCGCTGCTGCCGCTCGGTGCGGCGGCGTGCTACCTGCTGCTCGCGGTCCCGGCGGGCCGGATCGCGGACCGGGTCGGCCGACGACTGCCGTTCCTGTACGGACATGTCGCGCTGCTCGGCGTGTACGCCGTACTCGTCACCACGAGCGGCGGCGCGACCCCGCTTCTCCTCGTTCCCGTCCTCGTGCTGCTCGGTGTCTTCTACGCCGCCACCGACGGGGTGCTGATGGCCCTCGCCGGGCCTGTGCTGCCCGTGGACGGCAAGGCAGGCGGACTCGCCCTGCTCCAGACCGGCCAGGCGCTGGCCCGGATGCTCGCCGCGGCGGGTTTCGGAGCCGCGTGGACGGTGTGGGGGCCGAGTCCCGCGCTGTGGGCGGCGATATCGGCCCTGCTCGCCGCGCTCGCGGGCGGCTGGGCGCTGCTGCCGCGCAACCCCTCCGGCACCCCGGCTCCCGAGGAGCCGGGAGCCCAGATCCCCGACTGGCGGACCGCATGAGTACCGGATTCCCGAGCCCCGCGACCCGACTGCGCCCTCGCACCCGTATCGCCGTGGTGGTGGTCGCGGTGCTGCTCCTCGCGGGCGGTTCCGTCGGGTACGCCCTGCACGCGAAGCACCGGACGGACGGGCGACGGGGCGTCGCCGACGCGTCGTTCACGCTCCGCGGACCCGCGCTGTACTTCCGTGACACGGCCACGGGACGCGTCGCGCATCAGCCGTTCGCAGGCGTTCCCGGAGGCGGCGGCCCGGACACCCGCACCACCGGTGGACCGGCCTGCGAACGGTTCTACGCCGCCGGTGGCACCGGACTCTGCCTGCGTGCCGAACCCGGGGTGCTGCCGAAGACGTACGCGATCGTTCTCGACCGCGGACTGCGCGAGAAGCGACGGATCACCATGCCGGGCGTTCCCACTCGCGCCCGCGTCTCCGCCTCCGGGCGGATGCTGTCCTGGACGGTGTTCGCCACCGGTGACTCGTACGCCACCACCGCCTTCTCCACCCGGACCGCCGTTCTGGACCTGCGCACCGGCTACCTCGTCAAGTCCATGGAGGAGATCCCCCTCACGATCGACGGTGCGCGCCACCACGCCCCGGACGTCAACTACTGGGGGCTGACCTTCGCCCGTGACGACAACCGCTTCTACGCGAACGTCTCCACCAAGGGCCGCACCTACCTCGTCGAGGGGAACATGAGCGACTGGTCGGCGAAGGCCCTGCGACAGAACGTCGAGTGCCCCTCCCTGTCGCCCGACAACACCCGGATCGCCTTCAAGAAGAAGGTTTCCGACGACCCGGCCGCGCCCTGGCGGCTGTACGTCCTCGACCTGCGGACCATGCGGGAGACGCCGCTCGCCGAGAAACGCGGCGTCGACGACCAGGCGGCCTGGCTGGACGACGGCACGGTCGCCTACGCGCTGCCGGGCGGGGCGGGCCGGGCGAGCGACGTCTGGACCGTCCCCGCGGACGGGACGGGAGCACCCCGGTTGGCAGTGGCGGGCGGGTCGTCGCCGGTGGCGGTGGGCTGAGCGAGGAGGCCCGGGGCGGAAGCGGTCCACCCGGCAGGATCAGGACGGCCGGGCCGGGTCCGGGACTTGTCCCGGAAGGCGGGCCGGGCTCCGAGCACTGCCTGGGCGGGGCGGGCCCGCCCGGGCGGGTGTCCGGCCGAGGTCCGCCCGCCTCAGGTCCGACCGCTCTCCGGCCCGGATGTCCCGGACCGGGGTGCCTCGGGCTCGGCCGTCGCGGTCCGGGGTGTTCCGGGCGCTCCCGCCCGCAGTCCGTCCATCACGAGGTCCAGCAGGCGCGTCGCACGTGGCTGCCAGTCGCTGTGCGGGTCGATCTGCCAGAGCCCGGCGATGGCGAGCAGGAAGTCGTCGGGGGTCAGTCCCGGGCGGACGGTGCCGGCGTCCTCGTTCGCTTTCAGCAGGAGCGTGACAGCACGGGTCACCGGGCCGTGACCCAGTTGGGCCAGGCTGCCGTACTGGCTGGTGGTCCTGCGCAGCGCGTCGGCCAGGCCGGCCTTGGCCATGGCGTACTGAGCCAGGCGGTCCATCCACTCCCTGAGAGCCTGGTCGGGGGTGCGGGTCCGGAGCAACTGGGCTGCGGTCTCGGAGACTTGCTGCATCTCGTAGCGATAGACCTCCAGCACGAGGGCCTCGCGGTTGGGGAAGTTGCGGTAGAACGTCCCCTGCCCGACGCCCGCCTTCCTCGCGATCGTGCTCAGCGGGGCGTCCGCGGCCTCGGTCAGTTCGGCCAGTGCGACTTCCAGGATGCGCTCGCGATTTCGTTGCGCGTCCGAGCGCAGAGTGACGCTCTTCTCCTCCGGCACTCGCCCTCCTTCCGGAAATCACGGTCAAGTCCGGCTCTTGCTGACCGGACAACTGTCCGCTAAGTTCATGGGTAAGCGGACGGTTGTCCGCTTGGGTCCACCATAGTGGCAGATCCGGCCATGTGGCCGATCGGTGCCCATCATTGCCGGTTCAGCAGACCACATCACTTCCTTCCTCCCGGACCGTCCGCCGGGATCATCCCGTTCGACGCGCATCAGCAACGCGAAAGAAGGCTGATCATGGTCCCATCGACGTCCAGCACCATTACTCTGAACATCAATGGTGAGAAGTACACGCTGCCCGTCGACCATCGCACCACCCTGCTCGACGCGCTGCGCGAGCATCTCGATCTGACGGGTACCAAGAAGGGCTGTGACCAGGGCCAATGCGGCGCCTGCACAGTGCTGCTCGACGGGCGGCGGGCCGTCTCGTGCCTTCAGCTCGCGGTCGCGGCCGAGGGGCGCGCGATCACCACCATCGAAGGTGTGGCCGATGGTGATCGACTGCACCCGGTGCAGCAGGCCTTTCTCGACCTCGACGGCTATCAGTGCGGCTATTGCACACCGGGGCAGATCTGTTCGGCCCTCGCGGTGATCGAGGAACACGCGGCGGGCTGGCCGAGCGCCGTGACCGCGGACATCCGTCCCGAAGCGGGGGTTCCCGCGCTCACCGCCGAAGAGATCCGTGAGCGGATGAGCGGAAACCTGTGCCGTTGCGGCGCCTATGTGGCGATCGTGCAGGCGGTCGCGCGGGCGGCGCAGGCGACGGACGACAAGGAGGCTGCCGCATGAGGGAGTTCGGTTACGAACGCGCCTAC
Organism: Streptomyces sp. NPDC101194; assembly: GCF_044767885.1. Lineage (NCBI taxonomy): Bacteria > Bacillati > Actinomycetota > Actinomycetes > Kitasatosporales > Streptomycetaceae > Streptomyces > Streptomyces sp. NPDC101194. Next base: position 74,815 of record NZ_JBIWOS010000013.1, on the reverse strand, counting down.
GACGTCGCCGGAGCGGTCGCCCTGATCGGCGCCGACCCCGACGCCCGCTTCCTCGGCGGCGGTACCAATCTCGTCGACCTGATGAAGGCCGGCGTGGAGAGGCCCGCGCTGCTCATCGACGTCCGCGAACTCCCCCTCGACGGCATCGAGTTCGTGCGCGGTGGCGCGCTGCGCATCGGTGCCACCGTCACCAACGGCGACCTGGCCGCGCATCCCGAGGTGCGCCGCCATTACCCGGCGTTGGCTCAGGCGGTCCTGGCCGGAGCCTCGGGGCAGCTGCGCAACATGGCCACGGTCGGCGGGAATCTTCTCCAGCGGACCCGCTGCGGCTACTTCACCGACCTCGGCAAGCCGTGCAACAGGCGTGTTCCCGGCAGCGGTTGCCCTGCCATCGCGGGCGAGCACCGCAACCACGCGATCCTCGGCGCCTCCGAGCACTGTGTCGCCACGCACCCCTCCGACATGGCGGTCGCACTCGCCGCGTTCGACGCGGTCGTCTCGTACGAAACGGCGGACGGCAAGGGCGAGTTGCCGATCACTGAGCTCCATCCGCCCGTGGGCGACACCCCGCATGTCGAGACCGCTCTTCCGTCCGGCGCGCTGATCACCGGCGTCACGCTGCCGCCGTCCCCGATCGCCGCCCACTCGCGGTACAGGAAGGTGCGCGAGCGCGCCTCCTACGCGTTCGCGATCGGCTCGATCGCCGCCGCTCTGGATGTCCAGGACGAAGTCGTACGTGATGTGCGTCTCGCTTTCGGGGCGGTCGCGTCCCGGCCCTGGCGGGCCCGCGCGGCCGAGCGGGCGCTACTGGGCGGCCCGGTGGGCGCGGAGGCGTTCGCCGCTGCCGCGGATGTCGAACTGGCGGCCGCCGAGGCGCTTCCCGAGAACGGATACAAGGTGACCTTGATGCGCAATCTCGTCGTGGCCGTGCTGACCGAACTCGCCGAGGAGGCCGCCCGATGACCACGACGACCGGAAGCGCCGCCGTGACGGGGGCCGTGGGGTCGGCACACGCCCGTGTGGAGGGCCGCGACAAGGTCACCGGGGCGGCCCGGTACGCCGGAGAGATTCCCTTCGCCGAACTCGCCCACGGGTGGCTGGTGCTGTCGACCGTGGCCCGTGGCCGTATTCGATCGGTGGAGGACGCACCCGTCCTGGCCATGCCGGGTGTCCTCACCGTGCTGCACCACGGGAACGCCCCGCGCGTCGAGACCGACTACGTGGGGATGCTGGGGCGTCCGAGCCCGGTCCTCGGGATCTTCCAGCACGACCGTGTGCCCTTCGTGGGCTGGCCGGTCGCGCTGGTCGTGGCCGAGACGTCCGAGCAGGCCAGGGAGGCCGCCGAGGCGCTGGTGGTCCGATACGACGAGGAACCGCACGATGTCGCGTTCTTCGCCGGACGCGCGGGTACGTACACACCGCAGGACACCGCGATGGTCCGGGCGGAGACGGAAAAGGGCGACCTGGAAGCCCAGCTCGACGCCTCCGACTTCGTCGTGGACGAGGAGTACACCACTCCGGAGGAGCACCACCACCCGATGGAGCCGCACGCGGCGACGGCTCGCTGGGACGCCGGCCGGCTCGATGTCGTCGACTCCAATCAGGGCAGCACCTGGGTGGCGAGCGAACTCGCGCAGTTGTTCTCCCTCGACCCGGCCTCCGTACGGGTGCGGTCCGAGCATGTCGGCGGCGGGTTCGGTTCGAAGGGTCTGAGCCCCCATCAAGTGGCCGCCGTGATGGCCGCCACCGTGCTCCAGCGCCCGGTTCGCGTGGTGCTGACCCGTCGCCAGATGTCGTCCCTCGTCGGCTACCGCAGTCCCACGGCGCAGCGGATCCGGCTCGGCGCCGACGCGGACGGCCGACTGCGCGCGTTGGATCACCAGGCGCAGAGCCTCACGTCGACCGTGCACGAATTCGTCGAGTCGAGCGCCGTGCTGGGACGCGTGATGTACGACGCCGACGCGCACCACACGCTTCACCGGCTGGTGCGGCTCGACGTGCCGGTCCCGTCCTGGATGCGTGCTCCGGGCGAGGCACCGGGTTCCTTCGCCCTCGAATCGGCCCTCGACGAACTGGCCGAGAAGTGCGGCGTGGATCCGATCGCGCTGCGCGCACGCAATGAACCCGGGACGGGCCCCGTGTCGGGGTTGCCGTTCAGCAGCCGCAATGTGCTCGCCTGCTTCGAGGAGGGTGCCCGCAGATTCGGCTGGGCGGATCGTGACCCGCGCCCGGGTCTTCGCCGTGAGGGGCGTTGGCTGCTCGGGACCGGGACGGCGGCGGCCTCCTATCCTTCCGGAGCCGGACCGTCCACGGCGGCGGTGACCGCGGAGGCGAACGGAACCTTCACCGTTCGGATCAACGCGGCGGACATCGGGACCGGGGCACGGACCGCGATGACCCTGGTCGCCGCCGACGCGCTGGAGGTGGAGCCGGACCGGATCCGTGTGCGCCTCGCGGACAGCGACCTCGGCCCGGCGATGATCGCCGGGGGTTCGATGGGCACACGCTCCTGGGCGTGGGCGGTGACGCTCGCAGCGGGCGACCTGCGCGAGCGGCTGGCTCTCGGAGGAGGCATCCCGCCCGAGGGGGTCACTGCCCGGTCGAACACGGCCGAGGCCATCGGCGCCCTCGCGAAGCAGGAACGGCACTCCTTCGGAGCGCAGTTCGCCGAAGTCGCGGTCGACGTCACCACCGGTGAGATACGCGTGCGCCGGCTGCTCGGCATCTTCGCCGCGGGCACCATCGTCAACCCCCTCACCGCCCGCAGCCAGTTCATCGGCGGGATGACCTGGGGACTGTCCATGGCCCTCCACGAGGAGGCGATCAGGGACGATGCCTCCGGTGGTCTCGTCGGCGCCGACCTCGCCGGATATCACCTCGCCTCGCACGCCGACGTGCCGCTCATCGAGGCGGATTGGGTGGACGACCCCGTTCCGGGCGACCCGGTCGGGATCAAGGGCATCGGCGAGATCGGCATCGTGGGCGTCGCCGCCGCTGTCGCCAACGCGGTGTGGCATGCGACCGGCGTACGCCACCGGAGCCTGCCGATCCGTCCGGACCGCGTCCTGCGCGCGGCGGACGAAGCCGGGATCCGGGCGGCGGATGACGTCACGGGTCGCGCGGTGGACGAAGCCCGGAGCCGGGCGGAGGGCGGAACCCCGAGTGCTTGACATCGCCGAGGAGCTGAACCGCTGGTCCGAGGAGGGTCGGGACTTCGCCGTCGCCACCGTCGTGGCCGTCGACGGCAGCGCGCCGCGCGGTCCCGGTGCGGCCCTGGCCGTGGACCGTCACGGCACCGCCATCGGATCGGTCTCCGGCGGTTGCGTGGAGGCGGCGGTCTACGACCTGTGCGTCCAGGCGCTCCAGGACGGCCGGACGGTACGCGAACGGTTCGGCTACGGTGACGAGGACGCCTTCGCGGTGGGGCTCACCTGCGGGGGCGTCCTCGACGTCCTGGTCGCCCCGGTGCGAGGGGACGCTCCGGTGCTCCGGGCAGGGATCTCGGCCGCGGCCCGAGGAGACACGTCGGCGCTCGCCCGGGTGACCCGGGGGCCGGACGAACTGCTCGGCAGGGCGCTGCTCGTCCACCCCGACGGAACGTACGAGGGCAGTCTCGACGGACATCCGGAACTGGACCGGACGGCGGCGGCGGAGGCCCGCGCGATGCTGGACGCCGGCCGCACCGGCTCCGTCGAACTCGCGGAGGGCGGATCGCGTTGCCCGGACGGTGTGACGGTGCTCGTGGAGTCGAAGGTGCCGCCGCCCCGGATGATCGTCTTCGGCGCCGTGGACTTCGCGACGGCGCTCGTACGCGTGGGCAAGTTCCTCGGTTACCACGTCACCGTGTGCGACGCCCGGCCGGTCTTCACCACCCGCGTCCGCTTCCCGGAGGCCGACGACCTCGTGGTCGACTGGCCGCATCGCTACCTCCGGCGCACCGTGACCGACGAACGAACCGTCCTGTGCGTGCTCACCCATGACGCCAAGTTCGATGTTCCTCTGCTGGAGGCGGCGTTGCGGCTGCCGGTCGCGTACGTCGGCGCGATGGGCTCACGGCGCACCCACGACGACCGCGAGCGACGTCTGCGCGAAGCCGGTCTCACCAGTCGTGAGTTGGACCGCCTGCGCTCCCCGATCGGCCTCGATCTCGGCGCCCGCACCCCCGAGGAGACGGCCCTGTCCATCGCGGCGGAGATCGTGGCGGAGCGCCGGGCCGGGACAGGGCTTCCGCTGACCGGTTCGGGAACGCCCATTCACCCTGACGTGCACGAGAAGAAGGAGCGTGGCGACCGCTCCCGTGCTGCGGCATGACCCGGCTCGGTTCCCCGTGCCGGTAGGCGGCCCCGAACGGTGCCGGTGACGTGCGGCTCCGCGCTGATCAGTGCGTACCGGGTAGTTCGGGCCCGGAGAAGTCGGGCCCGGAGAAGTCGGGGCTCGAGAAGTCGGGAGCGCTGAAGCCAGGCCCCCTTCGCGGCTCCGGCACCAACTTCGCGGCGTCCGCCCCGTGTGGTGCGGCCGTTTCGTCCGCGGGGCCCGCGCCCTCGGGGGACATGGGCTGGAGCGACGCTGACAGAAAGGGCAGGATCCCGCGTTCGAGCAATGCTTCCTGCCATGTGTCGCGCGCACGGGTCAGCTCGGGGTCCGTGCCGTCGGCCGCCGAGCGGTTTCGCGTCGCGACCACCAGGAGCCAGACGAGGCCGGCGAGTACCGTCGCCACCGCCACGCCTGCCGCCACCAGCCCGGCCACGAGCATCACGTCGGCCAGGTGCGAGTGCATGTCGACCGCCCGGAAGGCGAAGCCGATCAGGCCGAAGACCGCGGCAGCCGTCGCGGACAGCCCCGGTACCAGCACGGCCACCGCGTGCAGAGTGCTGCTTCTGGTGGCTGTCGCGCCGTGGGAATCACGCCGTGTGCGACGACGTGTCGTGTCCGACGAGGCCGAGGCATCGAGCACCTGACGGTAGGCGCGGTATTCGGAGGCGGCCGAGGCGGCGATGGCGGTGCGCGCGCCGAGTGCTCGGGTACGCAGCTGTTCGTTGTTGAGAGCTCCGGGGGCGCGGCGCCTCTCCTCCTGGATCGTGGGGGAGTTCAGTGCCTGATCCAGGATGCGTTCGAATGCGGGCAGGTCCTCTGCCCGCAGGTGATCCGGACGGTCCACGAGTCTTCCTTAGTCGGTGAAGTGCGCTCAGCGGTTGCTCACGATGATTCCCGGATTGCGCAATCCCTAAATCGTGTCGGCGCAGCCGCCGCGGCCGGACGGGTGCGGCAAGATAGTTGCTATATTACGCAACTGAGCAACCGTGAGTGCCGCGATCCGCCGCACGGAGGAGGAACTGCCCATGACTGTCGTACGCCGAGCGCTACCACGACTCGGCCCGGTCCTGGTCCTGGCGGTTCTCGCCCTGATGGCCTGTGCGGTGCTCGCGCCCGTCCGGGCACAGGCTGCCGGGGGCGGCCTCGACGACGTGGCCGAAGCCCTGAGGAAGAGCCCCGTGTACGTCGATCCGCGCGCCCGGGATCAGCTCTCCGAGGCCGGCGCCGATGACCTCGCGAAGAAGATCGAGGGTGCTGACAAGCCCGTCTTCGTCGCGGTGCTGCCCGAGTCCGCCGAGTTTCCTCCCGAGACCCTGATGCGGGACCTGCGCACCCGAGTCGGCATCGCCGGGCTGTACGCCGTCCGCCTCGGCGACGGTTTCCGTGCGAACGCGGACTCCTCGGTGATGTCCCGCAACGCGGTCGGCAATCTCGCCGGTGCCGTCAAACGCTCGCACCCCGGCGATCCCGAGGGGCTTCTCGCCTCCTTCGTCGACCAGGCCACCGAGCAGGCCAAGGGGCAGGCACCGACTGCCTGGAGCGGCTCCGGGGGCGATGGCGGGGGAGGTGGCGGGGGAGTGCTGCTCACCCTCGGGGCGGTCGCGGTGGTCGGCGGCGGAGGGTACGCCCTCTACCGGCGTTCCGAGAAGAAGCGCAGGCGCGCCGAACTGGATGCCCTGCGGGTCGTCGTCGACGAGGACATCACCGCCTTCGGTGAGGAGCTGGAACGACTCGACTTCGACCCGTCGGAGCCCGGCGCCGACGACGCGATGCGGCAGGACTACTCCCACGCGCTGGACATGTACGACAAGGCCAAGGAGCTGATGGCCGTGGCCGCGGAGCCGCGGGACGTCCAACCGGTGACCGCGGCACTCGAAGAGGGCCGGTTCGGGCTCGCCACCCTGGCGGCGCGCCGTGCCGGAACCCCGGTGCCCGCACGCCGTGCCCCCTGCTTCTTCGACCCCCGCCACGGTCCGTCGGCCGTGGACGCGCTCTGGGCGCCGCCGGGTGGTACGCCGCGCGACGTCCCCGTCTGCGAGGCCGACGCCGGGCTTCTCGCGGCCGGTCATGAGCCGATGACCCGTCAGGTGCAGACGGCGCAGGGCCCCCAGCCCTATTGGAACGCCGGACCCGTCTACGCACCCTGGGCGGGCGGCTACTTCGGCGGCGTCGGCGGAGTCGTCGGTGGTCTGCTCGTGGGCACGATGTTGGGCTCGATGCTCAGCGCTCCCTCTGCCTTCGCCGACACCGCGTCCGTCGAAAGCACCCCAGGCGGCGGAGAGTTCACCGGAGCGGACTTCGACCCGGGTGACTTCGGCGGTGGCTTCGGAGGGGGCGGCTTCGAAGGCGGAGGCGACTTCGGCGGCGGAGACTGGTGAGTCGGGCAACCGCACGGCGGGACAGGGGCGGTCCTCGACAGGGCGGTGCCATCGCCGTGATCGGTCGAGGCGGGACGCGCAATGGCTCAGCCGGGACGCGGCCCGATCCGGCTCGACGTGGTTGGTCCGTGACCGATGACGTGCGCGCGTTCGCCGGTCGACGAGTCTCGCGACCCGCGACGTGCCGGTCGCCGGGTCCGGGCCATGGGTCGATGCCGACCCTTGCGGCGTTCCGCAACTTTCGAACTGTAGAAATGCGACCAGCCTGCCGATCGGTGCCCGAAGCGCCCGAGCGGGGACGGCTCGAGGAGTGGCACGGTGTTCTCTGATGTGGGTCCGCTGGAACTGATCACTCTTGTCTGTCTTGCCACCCTTCTCTTCGGCCCGGACAAGCTGCCGGAGCTCATCCAGAACGTGACGGGCTTCATCCGTAAGTTCCGGGAGTTCTCCGAAAACGCGAAGCAGGAGATCCGTTCCGAACTCGGGCCGGAGTTCAAGGATTTCGAGTTCGAGGATCTCCACCCCAGGACGCTCGTGCGCAAGCACGTCCTGAACAGCGACGGCGACGGCCTCGGACTCGACGAGCTCCGCAGCGCCCTCGACCCCAGGCAGGAACTGACGGAGGTCGCCGAAGCCATCCGCGACACAGTCGATGCTGAGGTTGCGGAGAGTTCCCCGCCGGGATCAGCCGCGTCGTCGATGGCGCCCGGCGCTGTGTCTCTCCACAAGGAGGGAGACAGGAAGGTGTCCGACCAAACGCCCTTCGACGCCGATGCGACGTAGGGTCCTTCGTCTGGAACGGGCCGGATCGGCGGGGTGCGCCCGCGTACCTGCGGCTTCGGCGAGTCGGCGCCTCGGCCGCACCGCAAGGATGTCGACGTGCCGTCTGCACAACCCCGCCCTCGCGCGACGGGCGAACCGGCCCCTGCGGCCGCTGACATGGGCTGTGGGTGAACGAGCCGGTCCACATCACCCGAGGTCGGTTCAGCTGTCGGCGGGCCCGCTTCACCTCGCGGTCGATGGCCCAGGCGTCGGCGATCCTCCCGATACGGCCGAGCTTGCCGGGGTTGATCACCGCGCGGATGGTTGGGATCTGTCCGTCGAACACGTCGAGGGCCAGGGCGTGGAGCACCTTTCCGTCCCGGTCGCGGAAGAACACGCCGGGCCGGCCGTCGATCTCGTACGGCGCGAGGCCGCATCCGCGACCCTGATCCCCTCCTCCGCCGGCTCCAGTGCGGCATGCTCGGCCTCGGTGAAGACCGTGGCCTCCCGCCACGCCGCGATCAGGTTCAGCCGCGCCGAGGGGTCGTCGACGGCAGCGGCCTCGTCGGTGTGCATGTCGATGCATGCGGCGCATCCGTCGATCTGACTCACGCGCAGCGCCACCAGCTCCTGTGTCGCGGCCGGCAGTGGTGAATCCTTGAGTGCCCTGCCCGCCGACATGAAGTACTTGAGGGCCTTTCCGGCGGTCGGGTCGGCACAGCAGTTCAGTCGCGCATCCGTGGTGTGTTCCTTGGTGCGCGTCCGTGGCTTCATCCCCTGAGACGAGGTGGCCCGGCCGCCTGTGACATGCGCGTATGTGCCCTGCGTCTCCACGCTGTCGACGAGCGCGATGTCGAGCGGGCGGCTCCTGGGCGGCCGGCTCCGGCCGCGGGCAGGTCGATCATTGCGGTGCGGTCGGTGAGGGGGATTCGGGCAGGCCGTTCTGCCCGGGGACGCCGGCACCCGAGCCCGGGCGAGGTGCCGGTGCGTCGGGGTGCGGGTTGCGCCGGATCAGTGTGTACAGCAGTGCTCCTGCTGCCTGCAGGACGGCGATACCGGTCAGATACCGGTGTGCGGTGCCCGTGGTGGCCAGGCCGACGAGGACGGAACCCAGGGCGGCGGCCGAGATCTTCAGCCCGGCGCCGATGGTGAACACCTGGGTCCGCCATTGCGGTGGCGAGTGGTCGGCGCGGATACGGAGGGTCGCGGTCAGTACGAGGCCGTCGCATGCCCCGGCCACGGCGAAAGAGGCCGCGGCTGTGGGTGCCGAGGGGGCGAGAGCGGCAGCGGTCAGCCCCGTGCCGGTGCCGAGCAGGCCGATGAGAGCCAGTCGCTGTGGGGAGGCCGCGGGCCGCAGACGGGCGATCCCGAGTGTTCCGGTCAGGGCTCCGGCCGCGAACGCCGTCATCAGCAGGCCGCCCGCTCCCGCGCTCCCCAGGCTCTCGGCGAGGAGGACGCTGGTCGTGGTGAGCGCGCCGATGCCGATGAAAGCCAGACACGTCGCGGCGGTGATGGCGCGCAGTTCCTGTTCCTGCCGGACCGTCCTCACACCGGCGGCCAGGTCTTGGCGGAGCCGTGCCGGTGAGACCCGCACGGCGGCGGTATCGGGTCGCAGCGGGAGCAGCGCCATCAGCGCTGCGGCACAGGCCGCGGCTGCCGACAGCATGAGCACGGCCGTGGTCGGGGAGAGCGTCGCGGAGACCAGCCCGGCAGCTCCTGGGCCGGCGACGGCGGCTGCGTTGTAGATCGCGGCATCCCACGAGTAGGCGCGGTCCCGCTCCGCGCCCGCCGGCAACAGCCGCGTGATCAGGCTGGAGAGCCCTCCGGAGACGGCCGGTCCGCAACAACCGCCCGCCGCTGCGACGGCGAGTACCGCGGGGAGGGGAACGCGTCCGATGCTCATCGCCAGCACGGAGATCGCCAGGGCGAAGCCGCCGAGCGCGCCGACGTAGAAGAGCCGGGGGCGGCGCGCCCGAGCTGCCACGGCACCGGTCAGCGGGGCCGCCAGGACGTGCGGTGCCATCCAGGCCGTCAGGACGAATGCTCCTTGCGCCGCGCTGCCTGTGCGGTGGGCGGCGAGCATCACCACGGCCACGGCCATGCCCTCGTCGGCCATCCGCGCGCAGAACGCGGTCATCAGGTATCGCAGCACCCCTGAGGGCCTCGGCATGGCCATCTCCTAGATGTAACGGCATGTCTCCATAAGACGTTACAGTGGACCACGGGATTGCACAGCGGGCATGACAGCCCGGCGCACAGATGTCAGGAGAGCAGTCATGGGCCGTCAGGGTTTCGCGGTCGCCCAGCGCCTGATCGACATCGCGAACGCCGTACGGGCCGGTTCCGACCTGCCCCGCGACGTTGCCGTGGACCTCCTCGCGCGCCACGGCGAGGCCCCTGAGGATCTGACCGAAGCAGCACTGTCCGACGCGGACCTCCGGGCGCTGCGGGACGCCGCGGTCCGCATGTCCGGCGTCCTCGCGGAGAGCGACACCGACCGGGCGGCCGTCGTCCTCAACGAGATGCTGGCCGAGTACGCCACCGCTCCCCGGCTGTCCCGGCACGACGGCCACCCCTGGCATCTGCACGTCGACCACCACGACGCCGACTGGGCTCACTGGTTCCTGGCTTCCGGCGCACTGGCCCTGGCCCAGATCCTCACCGAGCACGGCCGCGCCACCTGGGGCGAGTGCGAGGCTTCGAACTGCCGCACCTTCTACCTCGGCACCGGCCCCGGGAGTCCGCGCCGCTACTGCTCGACCACCTGCGCGTCGCGCGCGCGGGTCACCGAGCACCGCCGCCGCAAGCAGACACGGCCCTCGTCCCACGGCTGAACAGCTGGGAGAGTTCTGCCCGGCAGAGGGGCGCGTGTCAGTCGTCGCGTCGAGTGGCTTCGACGACGTACCGGTAGCTGCCCGTGGTCCGGGCCGGGGTCAGGCGCCGATGAAGTGCTCGGCCTGGTCGCGACCGGTGTGGAGGTTCCAGTAGTCGAGGGCGATTTCGTCGGGTGCCCGGTGGGGCACGCCTTCGGGGGCCTGGGTGCCGATCATGAGGTCGATGGCCACGTTGGCCACGTAGATGCCCTGGTCGGCCAGGGTGTTGTGCAGGTTGATCGCCCAATTGCGCTGGCCCGCCTGGGCGATGTTGGCGTCGGCGAGCATCGGGTACGGGTTGATGGCGCCGCCGCCGGTGGTGAACAGCAGGGTGCCGGACCGGGCCTTGAGCATCCCGGGCAACACTGCCTGCGCGGCGGCGACCGCGCCGTAGAGGAGGCTGTCGACCTGCGGACGCAGGGAGTCGAGGGTCACCTCCTCGGGCGAGGTCATGGTCAGGCCCGCATGCGGGGAGAACTCCAGCACGTCGATCCGGCCGAACCGCGCGATCGCACCCTCCAGCGCACCGGTGAGCCGGGCCGGGTCGGCGACGTCGGCCGGGTAGCCCTCCGCGACGATCCCGGCCTCGGCGAGCTCGGCAACCAGGGCGTCGAGCCTGTCCTGGGTACGGGAGATCAGGGCGACGTCGAAGCCGTGACCGCCGAAGACCTTGGCGATGGACAGGCCCAGGCCCGGTCCGGCTCCGACGATGGCGATCGTGGGCATGGCAGTGCTCCTTGACGTGGGGCGGTGCGGTCCCGGCCGGGCGGCCGGACGAACGCGAGGGGGCGTGGGCGAGACTCAGCCCCGGTCGGACGGCGGGGTGGCGCCGGGCGGCGCCCAGTCGGTGGGGCACGGCGCGTTGAGGGCGCCGAGGATGCGCTGGGAGGCGGCGCCGAGCTGACGCTGCTGCGCCTTGGTCAGCGGGTCGAAGACGAGGCGGCGCACCGCCTCGACATGGCCGGGTGCCGCGGCGGCGACCTTGGTCGTGCCGTCGTCGGTGAGGGTGGCCAGGGTGGCGCGACCGTCGGAGGGGTCGGGACGGCGGCGCACCCAGCCACGCTTCTCCAGACGGATGACCACGTTGGACAGCCGGGAGAGCGTGCTTCCGGCGTACTGGGCGATCTCACTCATCCGCAGGGTGCGCTCCGGCGCCATCGACAGTGCGGACATCACCACGTAGTCGAAGTGGGCCATGCCGGCGTCCCGCTGCATCTGTGCCTCCAGCGCGGCCGGCAACTGGGTCAGCACATAGGCGAACGCGTACCACTGCTGCTGCTCGTCGGTGTCGAGCCAACGCGGCTCGGCGATGTCCCGTGCGTCTTCCATGCCGTCAAGATACTCCAAGCGTGAAGTAAAAAGTCAAGCCCGTCGCTCCTGCCCCGAAATGAAGTCACAGCATGTTCGGTCCGTTCGGCGGGCACTTCACCCGCAGCATCCACCCCCACGTCGAGGTCCTCGTCGATGGCCGGGTCGGGGCGAGCCGGGCGATGCCATTGATCGACACGACCGGCCTTCGTACCATCTCCCGATGGGACATGACGACCTTCCGAGCCTTGAACTCGCCTTCCCCGGCCCGGAACGTGATCGTGGCGTAGAGGCGATCCTGAGCGGCCGGAAGACAGCGCTCACGGGACTCCTGGAGATCTTTGAGCACGCCGGGGAGGCCATACCGCAGGCCGGTCAGCGGTTCTCGGTGCTCGATTCCCGGGGGTGTCCGGCCGTTACGATCGAACTCGTCGACGTACGCGTCGTTCCCATGAAGGAGATCGACGACGACTTCGCGCGAGCCGAGGGGCGCGGCTACGGCGACGTCGCGCAGTGGAGGGAGGCCCACGAAGAGTTCTTCCGGAGCGATGGCGTGAGCGAGTTCTTGGGTGGTACCCCCGTCATCGACGACGAGACTCTGGTCGTTGCCGAACGCTTCCGAGTGGTCGAGCCCGCGCACCCCGTGTAACCGGTGCTCGTGTCCGACTCGTCGGGAGTCCGGGAGCGGCGACCACGGCGGGCCGCCTGCCCGCAAGCATGTCAAGGCCGTCGCCGAGCACCTCGGTGCCCGCCGCCCCGCTCTCGCCGCGTACGGCGAAGCCCGGCCACCGTGCACGGAGCCCGCTGCCGGGCATCGCGAGCGGCACTCCCGGTGGAGGACCTGTTGCTTGACCTGGGGCGTATCGGTGGAGTCGATGCTCTCCAGTCAGGACAGCTCGGTCCTGACGGTGGTGCAGACGTGCAGGCTGCCGTCGGTTTCGCGGCGAGCCGGCGGGCCGCCGCAGCCGCAAGGCCCCGAAGGCACGCCGCAGCCCTTGCCGTCGGAGAGTGCGAAGAACATGCCGCCGCCGACGGACTTCGCCGCCTCGGGGTGCCGGGCATCGGCGTGAGGAACCAGAGGTGCAGGCCGTGACGTCCACCGATGGAGAAGATCGCCGGTGGACTCGATGGAGCGTGGAATGATCGGCACGGCCACTCGCTACCTCTACCTCGTCAGGCACGGTGAGGCGTTGCCGGACGAGAGCGGGCTGACGGAGAACGGCCGCCGGCAGGCCGTACTGCTCGGCCGACGCCTCCGGGGCATTCCCTTGGCGGCTGTCCATCACGGCCCGCTGCCCCGGGCGGAGCAGACCGCATGCCTGATCGGGGAGCAACTGAAGAACGTTCCTCTGTACGTCACGGAAGCCGCCGGTGACTACGTCCCCTACATGCCGGCCAGGGAAGAGCTTCCGGCGGAGTCCGCAGAGTTCTTTCTCCGCTTTCTCCACGGTGCCGCGATCGAGGAGCGTGAGCGCGGACCGGAGTTGGCCCGCCAGGCACTGGACTTGTTCACCCGGCCGGTGGACGGCGAACCGGACCGGCACGAACTGGTCGTCACCCACAACTTCCTGGTCGCCTGGCTCGTCCGGGAGGCCATGTGCGCGCCGAAGTGGCGCTGGCTCGGACTCGATCACGGCAATGCGGCACTGACGGTCATCCGCTACGCGCCCGGCCGGCCCGCTTCCGTCCTCGTCGCCAATGACATGCGGCATCTGCCCGCCGAACTGCGTTGGACCGGCTTCCCTCCCGCATCGCACATCTGAGCCGATCGGCTTGGATCGTCGATTCGACGTGCCGTCGCCCGACGCGCGGTGGGTGCGAGGCGTGCCGTCGCTCCGGCTTCCGTGAGGTGGTCGCTGCGATCGCCTGGAAGTCCCGTACCGGGCTCGGGCGTGCGGGGTCGAGCCGCGGAGAAGTGACGCCGGGATCGATCGAGGTCGTGCCCGCCTGAGGGCACCCCTCGTTTGTGTTCCTAGGACCTCTAGGTTATACCTAAAGGTCCTAGGAACTTCGGAGGGTGACATGGTGCGAGCCGGGCTGACGGCGGAGCGGGTGACCATCGCGGGCGCCGAGTTGGCGGACGAGGTCGGGCTCGACCAGGTGACCATGTCGCAGGTGGCGCGCCGACTCGGTGTGAAGGACGCGAGCCTCTACACGCACATCCGTGGCCTGGAGGACTTGCGCGGACGGATCGCGCTGCTGGCGGCGGACGAGAAGACCATCCGTATCGCGGAGGCGACCGCCGGGCGGGCGGGCAAGGAGGCGCTGGTCGCGTTTGCGAACGCCTGGCGGGAGTATGCCCACCAGCATCCGGGCCGCTACATGGCGACGCAGACCCCGGTCCGGATCGATCCCGAGCTGGCCGCGAGAGCCCCCGGACCGCGGCGTGCGATCGAGCTGACCTACGGCATGCTGCGCGGCTACGGACTGGTCGAGCCCGATCTGACCGACGCGGTCCGTCTGCTGCGCAGCACGTTCCACGGGTTCGTCGCCCTGGAGGCCGCGGGCGGCTTCGCGCACGAGCGTTCGCTGCAGCATTCCTGGGTCCGCGCCCTCGATGCCCTGCACTCCCTCCTGGAGCACTGGCCCCCGTCCCGAGAGGGAGACCCGTCATGACCGAACCGACCATCGGCAGCCTGCGCGTGAACGGCGCGACGCTGCACTACGAAGTGCGCGGCCAGGGCCCGCTCCTGCTGCTGATCCCCGGCGGGACGGGCGGCGCGGCCTCCTTCGACGACGTCGCCGACGACCTGGCCGCCGAATACACCGTCGCGACCTATGACCCACGCGGTATGTCCCGCAGCACCCTGGACGACCCCGACGCCGAGCAGCGAGTGGCCGAGCACGCCGACGACGCGTTCCGCATGCTGGAGCTGCTGTCGCGCGGTGAGCCCGCCCGGGTGTTCGGCGCCAGTTCGGGCGCGATCGCGGCCCTGCATCTGCTCGCCACCCGTCCCCGACGCCTCGAACGCGTCGTGGTGCACGAGCCGCCGGTGGTGGAGGTCCTGCCGGACGTCGCCGAACACCGCGCGCTCATCGCGCGCGTGCAGTCGACGTTCCACACCCAGGGGCTCGTGCCGGCGATGGCCGTGTTCGCCGCGGGTCTGAAGAAGGACGACGACCCCACCGAGCCGAAGGCCGAGATCGAGCTTCCGCCTCAAGCAGCCGCGCGGGCCGAGCAGACGATGGCCGACCTGCCGTACTTCGTCGAGCGCATCGTGCCCGCCTTCATGTCCTACGCCCCCGACATCCACCGACTGCGGACACTGTCGGACCGGCTCGTGCTCGCCTGCGGCCAGGACTCGCGGGGCGAGCTGCCCCACCGTGCTGTCGCATCGCTTGCCCAGCGTCTCGGCGCAGAGCTCCAGCACTTCCCCGGCGGGCACATCGGCCTGACCACGCACCCCGACCGGTTCGGCGAACTTCTTCGGAAGGCGTTCCGCACCCGGACCTGAATCCCGGCGCCCTGGTCGACCCGGTGGGACCGGCCGGCGGTGGCGGGTCGGTCCCGAAGGTGTCAGGGATCCGGTACCGGCAGCCGGGCTCGTCCGCGAGCGTCCGCTCCTCGTCCGTGCGGCCCGGGAAGGGCGCGCCGCAGGGCCTCTCTCCTACGGCTGAGCGGATACGGACTTTCCGCTCCTGCCCCAGTTGGTGTGCAACCGGTCCAGGTAGGACTGCGCCTGACTGCCGGGGTGAGCGCCGCGCGCGAACGCCAGCATGTTGCCCGACCCGGTGTTGTATCCCAGCGCCAGGAGTTCGTCCTTCGTGTACGTCCCCGACCGATGGGCCGGCAATTGCGCAGCCAGGTCGTGCAGATGCCAGGCTGCTGCCTCGATCGCCAGGTTCCGGTCGTCGGGCAGTTCCTCCCACCGGCGTTTCGCGAAACCATGTCGCGCCTTGGTCGCGTCGAAAGCGGCACGGTGCATGTTCGCGATGCCGAAGGAGGCATCCGGCTTGTAACGCTGCCAGGCCCGCTCCAGCTCCGGGTCGTGCGGCTTGTACGACTCGTTGTAGAGGATCGCCATCAACAGCGTCGGATCGACGTCCGCGCGGTTCGCGTGGGTGCGTACCTGCGGTGCGTAGAACGCGGGGTCGTAGGACCCGGGCAACGGTGCGTCCGGGCCGCTCTCGACAGGTGCCGGAGCACTCGGTGAGGCAGCGGCGGTCGAGGCCGGTGACCCGCCTGCAGGGGTGTTTCGCGGGCCGTCCGCGGGCCGGGACGCATGACCGCAGCGCACCAGGACCCACGCCGCGAGCACCAGTACCAGCACCCCGAGCCATCGCCGACGCGCCCCGGAGTCCGTCACCGTTCGCTGCCTCTCCCGTGCGTCACCTGTGTTCCCCGGAGCCAGCCTACGGAGTACGGCCGGTTTCGGCACACGGCAGCGCCGCAATGGAGGTTCGGCGCAGTGCCGCCCACCGGGGGAGTGCGGTGGGCTTTTGGTGTCGCTCCGCCCTGTGCACGTCATTCATGCAACACGCAAGAACGCCGCCCGGCGGGAGCGGGATCCCGCGCCACGGTCCGTCCGGCGGTCCGCGCGTCCGGCCCGTCGGCGCAAGCCGTGGGACCCGACTCCGCTTCAGATGCTGCCGTACGTCGGACTACGGCCCGAGCCCGCTCCCGGGCGTGCGATCCGATGCGCGTCCGATCGGGTTCGTCGGCGTGCTCGGCCGGGGACCGGAGCGGTCGGCGACGATTCCGGCACCGGGCCGGCGGGCCCTCGGCCTCTCGGTCCTCAGGCGCCGATCCCGCGGCGTCCACGCACCGGCTCGGGCATGGTTTCGGCGCGTGCCACCAATTGGCGGACCATCAGCCGCACCACGGTCACGATGTCCGGGTCGTCCACGAAATAGACCATCCGCCGGCCCTCGCGACGCGAGCGTACGAGTCCCGCGAGCTTCAGCTTCGTCAGGTGCTGACTGACGGCGGGCAGCGCGCCGCCCACCCGCTCCGCGAGTCCGGTCACATCGCTCTCGCCCTGGGCCAGCGCCCACATGATGTGCAGCCGTGCCGAGGATGCCAGCAGTCCGAACGCCGCGGCCGCCTCCGCGAGTACCTCGGCGGACGGGTCCTCGAAGCTGTCGACGCCTGTCGCCACCGCCGGTCACTCCCATCTCCGAAGGGTTGCTTGCGAACCTCCCCAGTCTAGGTGGTGTCCTCAAACTGCCGTCCGCCGCGCAACGCCTGGCACGCACGCTCGCCGTTGTGCCGGAGTCGTCCATGTACGTCCGGTGCGAGGACGATCGTGCGCCTACCGATCCATGACACCGGGCCCCGCTCGCCGATCCGGACGAAGGGCTCTGTGCCGCCCTCGGGAGCCCCGGGCGAGGCCGACCGCCGACGCCGACGGCCCGGTTCGCCGTCCCGTACCGCCGACGAGCCAAGGGAACTCCGGTATTCCGGGCGCGACTTGAGAGCCCTGAAGCAAGGTCGCCCACCGCGCAACCGGTGCAGCCCGCGCCGCGTCCTCATCTGTACAGTTGCGCAATCAAGCAACGCACTGATGCCGGCCCGGGACTGCCTCTCCCGGGCGCGGCCCGACGACAGGAACGACGAACATGGGCATCATCGGCTGGATCATCCTCGGGCTCGTAGCCGGAGTCATCGCCAAGATCCTGCTCCCCGGGCGCGATCCCGGAGGTCTGATCGGGACCACCCTCATCGGTATCGCGGGCGCCTTCGTCGGTGGCTGGCTCTCGGCACGCTTTCTCGACCGGCCCGTGGAGAACCACTTCTTCGACCTGACCACGTGGGGTGCGGCGATCGGCGGTTCCCTCGTCCTGCTCGTCGGCTACCGCATCCTCTTCGGCAACTCGCGGGACTGACGAGGATCCGCGGCCGTCGGAACTTCCTCGCCCCCTGCCGCTCTCCGCATCTCCGCGGAATGCCGGAGCGGCCCCGAGGGGGCGCGGGGACGGGTCGCCCATGGCGCGCGGAGGCTGCCGCGTCCGGGCCCTGCGGGCATGACGGAAACCCGGTTGTCCGACACGAACGCCGCTGACAGGCTCCCGCCATGCCTACCTTCTCCGCCCATGACGGAACGACACTCGCCCACCACGTGTACGGGCACGGTGTTCCTGCGATCTGCCTGCCCGGCGGGCCCATGCAGGCGTCCCAGTACCTCGGGGAACTCGGCGGCCTCTCCGCGCACCGGCAATTGGTCGTGCCGGACCTCCGGGGCACCGGCGAGTCGGCGATCCCGCAGGACGCCGCCTCCTATCGTTGCGACCGACTCGTCGATGACGTGGACGCCCTGCGGGAGCACCTCGGGCTCGAAACGATGGATCTGATCGGGCACTCCGCGGGTGCGAATCTGGCGGCGTTGTACGTCGGCCGCCACCCGGAGCGCGTCAGCAGGCTCGCATTGATCACGCCGAGTACCCGGGCCGTCGGCATCGCGATCACCGCAGACGCCCGCCGCGAGACCGCGCGGCTCAGACAGGACCAGCCGTGGTTCGGGCCGGCGTTCGAAGCCCTGGAGGCGATCATCGCCGGTCGGGCGACGGAGGACCGCTGGCAGGCCGTCGCACCCTTCTTCTACGGACGGTGGGACGAGACGTCCCGCGCCCATCAGGCCGCCGAGGCGGAACAGACGAACGCGGAAGCCGCGGGCGTCTTCGGCGCCGAAGGAGCTTTCGACCCGGAGGCCACGCGCGCCGCTCTCGCACGGTACGCGGCGCCGGTGCTGCTGCTCGCCGGTGAAGTGGACCTGGGCGCTCCTGTGCGTGCGATGGCCGAATTCGCCGGGCTCTTCCCGAACGCGGAGTTCGTCGTCCAGCCCGGAGCCGGCCATTTTCCGTGGCTCGACGATCCCGACCGGTTCGTGGCCACCACCGCGGCGTTCCTGGGGTAGACGACCACTGGTCTCCGGTGTGCGGGCCGTGGGCGTGCCGCTTCGCGCCACTTCCGGACCGGGGCGGGTGCCCGGACGTGTCCGTGTCGTCGGCCCCGTTCGCAGCGGACAGTCCGTCGGCCGGTCCGCGACGCACGGGCGGTGGGCCCGAATGTCCTGCGGGACCGAGTCGTCAAGGGGACGACGGGTGCGGTGGCGGAGTGTCGATGCCGGGCGGCGCTCCGGGCCAGACCAGCAGGACGGGGCAGGAGGCGTGGTCGACGACGAAGCGTGTCGCGGGTCCCAGACTGCGAGGCCCCGGGCGTCGGTCGCCGTCGCGGGCGCAGATCAGCAAATCGGCGTCCTCGGCGGCGCGGACGACTTCCCTTTCGACACGGCCGTGGGCCCGGAGCCGCTCCGCGGGCCGGCCGAGACGCTCGGCGGCCGCGTCCAGGAGTGCCGCGGCGGCGCTCGCCGAAAGGGCCGCCACCCGGTCGCCGGGGTCGCGCTCGGCGTGGCCCCGGCCGAGCAGACCGACGAATGCGCCGTGCGCCGCTTCGGCGACGTCATCGCCGGTGACGTGCAGCAGGGTGATCGCGTCTCCGGCTCGGACGTGGGCGCGGGCGGCGTCCACCGAGGCCCGCCACGTGCCCTCGTCGATCCAGACGAGCACGGTCACGTCGGCCTCCGATGGTCGGCAGCGTCATTCACAGTGCCACAGAGGTGGCCATCGGGACGGCAGGCGCGGTCGGCGGGCAACGGCATCGACCTGCTTGCTGCGGGGGCCCGGTCGGGCCGTACATGGACAGCAGCCACACATCTGTGCGCGCACCCAATGGTCGACGGACCGGCTCGGCGGCGCACGGGTGACCTTCTGGACCTTCGCGGCGATGGCGCTGGACGAGGGTGGTTCGAGCACCGCCTGCCGGGGGTGTGATCCGCCGGCCCTCGGGGCCCGTCGCGTCGCGCCCATCCGTACGGCGCACCGCCTCGCCGCCGCTGTGCGCAGGCACGACCGGACGTCCTGACCCGGGCCCGCCATGGAACGCCATGGCCGTGTTCCCTCTTCCCGGGCGGCACGGCCATCCCCTGTGCCGCCCGTCCGCTGGAACGGACGCCGGAAAAGCTGCCGTCGCGGCCCTGCCGGGATGAGTATCGGGGCGCTTGGTCCTAGGGTGCGAGCCATGGTGGAGAGCGCAGGTCACTGGGGTGCTGCGAGGTGGGACGACGATCCCGCCCAGGGCCCCCGCACCCCGGACCCGCGCCGCTGGCAGGCGCTCGCGGTGTGTCTGATCGCCGGCTTCATGACCCTGCTCGACGTATCCATCGTCAATGTCGCCCTGCCGTCGATCCGGGAAGGGCTCCACACACCGGAGTCCGACCTGCAATGGGTGCTCTCCGGCTACTCCCTCGCCTTCGGCCTGTTCCTCATCCCGGCGGGACGGCTCGGTGACGCGCGTGGACGACGCGAGGTGTTCATGATCGGGCTGGCCCTGTTCACCCTGGCGTCGGCGGCCTGCGGAGCCGCGCAGTCCAGCCAGTGGCTGGTGGTCGCCCGTCTCGTCCAAGGCCTCGCCGGGGGCATGATCTCGCCCCAGATCTCGGCATTGATCCAGCAGATGTTCTCCGGTGACGAGCGTGGCCGTGCCTTCGGCATGTTCGGCACGGTGGTCGGCATCTCCACCGCCGTCGGCCCGCTGTCGGGAGGGCTGCTGATCCAGGCGGCCGGTGCCGAGGAGGGATGGCGCTGGGTGTTCTACGTCAACCTGCCGCTCGGTGCCGCCTGCCTCCTGCTCGCCCGACGCCTGCTCCCGGACACTCCCTCGGCCGGGCGGGTGCGCCTGCGCGACCTCGACCCGCTCGGTGTGCTCCTGCTCGGCGCGGGAGTGCTCGCTCTGCTGCTGCCCTTCGTCCAGTCGCAGCAGTGGCCCGGAGACCGGAAGTGGCTCCTGCTCGTGGGCGCCGCTCTGCTGCTCGCCACCTTCGTGGGATGGGAGGCCTGGTGCGGCAGGCGCGGCACCCAGCCCGTCGTGGACCTGTCGCTGTTCCGGGTCCGCTCCTACTGGCTGGGCTGTCTGCTGATCCTGCTGTACTTCGCCGGATTCACCTCGATCTTCTTCATCACCACGCTCTACCTGCAGAGCGGCCTGCACTACTCCGCCCTGCAGGCGGGACTCGCCATCACCCCCTTCGCCGTGGGCGCGGCCGTCGCGGCAAGCCCCGGCGGCCGGCTCGTCGGCCGGTTCGGGCGGCCGCTCGTCGTCGCGGGGCTGGCGACGGTGGCCTTCGGGCTGGCGGTCACCGCGCTCGCCGTGCATCTCGTGCCGGGCCGGGGCGTGGGGTGGGCGATGGCGGCGCCGTTGCTGCTGGCCGGGCTCGGCAGCGGCCTGGTCATCGCTCCGAACCAGACACTGACCCTGTCCGAAGTTCCGGTGGCGGGTGCGGGGAGCGCGGGCGGGACCCTCCAGACCGGCCAGCGCGTCGGTTCGGCGATCGGGATCGCCGCGGTCGGCTCGATGTTCTTCGCGCAACTGGGCGAGGACGGGTGGGCCGTCGCGTACTACCACGGACTCGTCGTCGCGGTCGCCTTCGTCGTCGTCGCCCTGATCATCGGGCTGGCGGATGTGCGCGGGGAGCACCGCAGCCGGATGCGCGGCCATCGGTCCGCCCGCAGGCCGTCCGCTGGGAGAACGCCACCATAGGGAGAACGCCATGAAGCAGAGCGAGACCGGCACGACCCCCGGTCCGGGCACCGACGGCAACGCGGCTTACGGCCACAAGGCATTCAAACGGTCCAGGAGCCACTTCGCCGACCGCATCACCGCCGACGGCCGGGACGGCTGGCCCGTCGAGGCCGGCCGCTACCGGCTGGTCGTCAGCCGCGCCTGCCCGTGGGCGAGCCGTTCCCTCGTCTCCCGGCGGCTCCTCGGACTGGAGCATGCCCTGTCGCTGGCCGTCGCCGATCCGATCCAGGACGACCGCAGCTGGCGCTTCACCCTGGACGAGGGCGGCCGCGATCCGGTGCTCGGCATCACCTACCTGAGCGAGGCGTACGACGCCCGGGAGCCGGACCATCCCGGCGGGGTCAGCGTTCCCGCGATCGTCGACGTACCGAGCGGCAGGCTCGTGACCAACGACTACCAGCAGATCACGCTGGACTTCGCGACCGAATGGACCGCGCTGCACCGGGAGGGCGCGCCCGACCTGTATCCCGAACGCCTGCGGGACGAGATCGACGAGGTGATGGAGGGCGTCTACCGCGATGTGAACAACGGCGTGTACCGCGCGGGATTCGCGGCGGAGCAGTCCGAGTACGAGGCCGCCTACCAGGATGTGTTCCGCCGCCTGGACCAGGTGTCCGAACGCCTCGCGGACCGGCGCTACCTCGTGGGCGCATCAGTCACCGAAGCGGACATCAGGCTGTTCACCACTCTGGTGCGGTTCGACGCCGTCTATCATGGACATTTCAAGTGCAATCGTTCGAAGCTGGCGGAGGACCGCGTTCTGTGGGCTTACGCCAGGGACCTGTACCAGACGCCCGGTTTCGGAGACACGGTCGACTTCCACCACATCAAGCAGCACTACTACCGGGTCCACACCGGCATCAACCCCACCGGCATCGTGCCCGTCGGCCCCGACCTGTCGGGCTGGCTCACGCCGCACCATCGGGAGGAGCTGGGCGGACGCCCGTTCGGCGACGGCACCGCGCCGGGTCCGGTGCCGCCCGGGGAGCAGGTCCCGTCGTCGGGGCGTGCCTGAACCCGGAGCCCGTGACGGTGGCCGCCGGACAAGGGGGCAGGGCCCTGTCGAGTCGCCGGCGATCACGAGATATCTTGATGTCAAGCAATGTTGCAGACGTGGAGCGGAGCACAGGGTGACTGACTCGACCATCATCTACACACACACCGACGAGGCTCCGGCCCTGGCGACCTATTCGTTCTTGCCCGTGGTCCAGGCGTACGCCTCGACGGCCGGGGTCAATGTCGAGAGCCGCGACATCTCGCTGGCCGGGCGCATCATCGCCGTCTTCCCCGAGTACCTCCAGGAGAGCCAGCGCATCGACGACGCGCTCGCCGAGCTCGGTGCCCTGGCCAAGACGCCCGAGGCCAACATCATCAAGCTGCCGAACATCTCGGCCTCCATCCCGCAGCTGAAGGCCGCCGTCGCCGAGTTGCAGGCACAGGGCTACGCGCTGCCGGACTATCCGGACGACCCGCGGACCGATGAGGACAAGGACGTCCGCGCGCGCTACGACAAGGTCAAGGGCAGTGCCGTGAACCCGGTGCTGCGCGAGGGCAACTCCGACCGCCGCGCCCCCGCCTCGGTCAAGAACTACGCCAAGACGCACCCGCACCGCATGGGTGCCTGGACGGCCGATTCGAAGACGAACGTCGCCACCATGGGCGTCGACGACTTCCGCTCCACCGAGAAGTCCGCGGTCATCGCCGAGGCCGGTTCGCTGCGGATCGAGCTCGCGGGCGACGACGGCAGCACCACCGTTCTGCGCGAGTCGGTCCCGGTGCTCGCGGGCGAGGTCGTCGACGCGGCGGTCATGCGCGTCGCGGCCCTGCGTGAGTTCTTCACCGCACAGGTCGCCCGCGCCAAGGCCGAGGGCGTGCTGTTCTCCGTCCACCTCAAGGCCACCATGATGAAGGTCTCCGACCCGATCATCTTCGGCCACGTGGTCCGCGCCTTCTTCCCGAACACCTTCGCCAAGTACGGCGAGGTGCTCGCCGCGGCCGGCCTCTCCCCGAACGACGGCCTCGGCGCCATCCTCAAGGGGCTGGACTCCGTGCCGCACCTGGGCGCCGAGGTCAAGGCGTCCTTCGAGGCCGAGCTCGCCGACGGCCCCGCGCTGGCCATGGTCGACTCCGACAAGGGCATCACCAACCTGCACGTGCCGAGCGATGTCATCGTCGACGCCTCCATGCCGGCCATGATCCGCACCTCCGGTCACATGTGGGGCCCGGACGGCAACGAGGCCGACACCCTCGCCGTGCTCCCCGACAGCAGCTACGCGGGTGTCTACCAGGTCGTCATCGACGACTGCCGCGCCAACGGCGCCTTCGACCCGTCGACCATGGGCTCGGTGCCGAACGTCGGCCTGATGGCGCAGAAGGCCGAGGAGTACGGCAGCCACGACAAGACCTTCGAGATCCCCACCACCGGTACGGTGCGGGTCCTCGACGCCCACGGCGACGTCGTGCTGGAGCAGGTCGTGGGCGCGGGCGACATCTTCCGCATGTGCCAGACCAAGGACCTGCCGATCCAGGACTGGGTCAAGCTCGCCGTCACCCGCGCCCGCGCCACCGGCGCCCCGGCCGTGTTCTGGCTCGACGAGGACCGGGCCCACGACGCGCAGCTGATCGCCAAGGTCAAGGCGTACCTCGCCGACCACGACACCGCCGGCCTGCAGATCGAGATCATGTCGCCGGTGAAGGCGACCGCGTTCTCGCTGGAGCGCATCCGCCGGGGCGAGGACACCATCTCGGTGACCGGCAACGTGCTGCGTGACTACCTGACCGACCTGTTCCCGATCCTCGAACTCGGCACGAGCGCGAAGATGCTCTCCGTCGTCCCGCTCATGAACGGCGGCGGACTGTTCGAGACCGGTGCCGGCGGCTCCGCGCCCAAGCACGTCCAGCAGCTCGTCAAGGAGAACTACCTCCGCTGGGACAGCCTGGGCGAGTTCTTCGCGCTCGCGGCCAGCTTCGAGCACCTGGCCGCGACCACGGGCAACGCGCGTGCCCAGGTCCTCGCGGACACCCTCGACCGCGCGACCGGCACCTTCCTCAACGAGGACAAGTCGCCGAGCCGCAAGCTGGGTGGCATCGACAACCGCGGCAGCCACTTCTACCTGTCCCTCTACTGGGCGCAGGAACTGGCGCAGCAGACCGACGACGCGCAGCTCGCGCAGGCGTTCGCCGGGCTCGCGAAGACGCTGGAGGAGCAGGAGCAGACCATCGTCGACGAGCTGATCGCGGTCCAGGGCTCGCCGGCCGAGATCGGCGGCTACTACCAGCCCGACCCGGCCAAGGCCGCGGCCGTCATGCGTCCGTCGGCGACGTTCACGCAGGCCATCGCCGCCATCGGCTGACGCGACCGCTGCGGAGGGGGCGCGTCCAGGCGCGTCCCCTCGGCCCTCCCGCCCCGGCCGGCATCCTGCCCGGCCGGGGCGGTTCCGCGAGGCCGTCGGCCGGCGCCGCGCGCGCTCGGCGGTGCCGGACATTCTCCGCGCACTCCCGTACAAGCAGCCGTTCCGCCGGTAGGTTCGATTGACCCGGATCGACTGTCATCGAGGGAGACGGACTGTGCTGACAGGCAGGAACGCCGTGGTCACCGGAGGATCGCGGGGCATCGGCCGTGCGATCGTCGAGCGCCTGTGCCGCGACGGGGCGCACGTGGTCTTCAACTACGCCACCGACGAAGACGCGGCCGCGGAGGTGGTCCGCGCGGTGCGGGACAAGGGCGGCGAAGCATCGGCAGCCCGTATCGATCTCGCCGATCCCGACGGGCCGGGACAGCTGATGGAGACCGCCGAGGCGAGGCTGGGCGGCTTGGACATCCTGGTGAACAACGCCGCGCTGTGCCTCCCCCCGTCCCTCATCGCGGACACCGATCCGGACGTGTTCGACAGGGTGATGGCGGTGAACACCCGAGCGGTCTTCATGACGGTCCGCCACGCGGCCCGGCGGATGCGCGAAGGCGGCCGCATCGTGAACATCTCCACGGCCAACACCGTGCGACAGGGCCCCGGCATCTGCGCGTATGCCGCCAGCAAG
Source organism: Streptomyces sp. NPDC101194 (assembly GCF_044767885.1). Classification (NCBI taxonomy): domain Bacteria; kingdom Bacillati; phylum Actinomycetota; class Actinomycetes; order Kitasatosporales; family Streptomycetaceae; genus Streptomyces; species Streptomyces sp. NPDC101194. Next base: position 49,565 of record NZ_JBIWOS010000013.1, on the reverse strand, counting down.
GGGGCGGTCGAGCAGATCACCGCCGTCGCGGCCCGCGAACTCGGAGCCCGGGGGATCACCGTCAACACCGTCTCGCCCGGTGCGACCGACACCGGGATGCTGCGCGGCGTCAACGAGCCGGCGGCGCTCGAAGCAGTCGCCGGAATGACGCCTCTCGGCCGACTGGGCGAACCCGAGGACGTGGCCGACGTGGTCGCCTTCCTGGTCGGACACGACGGCCGGTGGATGACAGGCCAGAACGTACGCGCCACAGGCGGGCTGGCCTGAGCGGCACAGCAGCGATCTCCGGAGCCGTTCTCCGATCCGGGCGTTCGCCGTCCCCCGCGACAACCATGCAGCCCCGTGGGGGAGTTGAAGGCCTCCTGCCGGAATCCGGCGACTCGGTGACATGGAACCGCTTTGCGGACATTGCCGGTTGAGCGGATGAGGGCGCCGCGCCCCGTGCGCCGAGCCACGGCGTCGCCCGTCGCCCGCACGGAAGTCCGCAGCGGCGCCGAGGGTGTGCGGGCGGGCCGGGTCGTCGGCCGAGGACGCCCTGACGAGTGAAAGTCGTGCGACGGCGGGCGCCGGGCCGCGCATAGTGGCCCCGCGGCTGATTTGCTGCACCTGGAATCTGGCGTGACGCGCGCGGGACCGGCCTGCCGGCCGTCCCGCTGGAGTCGGCGCCCCTGCCGGGTGGCCGGTCCACCCGCGAATGAGATCGAAGGAGCGTCCCAGTGACGACGACGGGCACATCAGGGGCAGCCGAGGAAGACGAGGCGTACGCGAACGAGCTCCCGGTACACGCCAAGGAACCGGGCAACGTCGTCGTCAAGTGGCTGACCACCACCGATCACAAGACGATCGGCACGCTCTACCTGGTGACGTCGTTCGCCTTCTTCATCGTCGGTGGTGTGCTGGCCCTGGTCATGCGCGCCGAGCTGGCCCGTCCCGGGATCCAGATCGTTTCGCCGGAGCAGTTCAACCAGGCGTTCACGATTCACGGCACGATCATGCTGCTGATGTTCGCGACGCCGCTGTTCGCAGGCTTCACGAACTGGATCATGCCGCTGCAGATCGGCGCGCCCGACGTGGCGTTCCCACGGCTGAACATGTTCGCGTACTGGCTGTACCTCTTCGGCTCGCTCATCGTGGTGGCCGGCTTCCTCACCCCGCAGGGTGCGGCCGACTTCGGCTGGTTCGCCTACTCCCCACTGACCGACGCAGTCCGCTCACCGGGCATCGGCAGCGACATGTGGATCATGGGTCTGGCCTTCTCCGGCTTCGGCACGATCCTCGGTTCGGTCAACTTCATCACCACGATCATCGGCATGCGTGCCCCGGGCATGACGATGTTCCGCATGCCGATCTTCGTCTGGAACGTCCTGCTGACCGCCGTACTCGTCCTGCTGGCCTTCCCCGTCCTCGCGGCCGCCCTGCTGGTGCTGGAGGCTGATCGGAAGTTCGGCGCGCACGTCTTCGACGCGGCCAACGGCGGCGCGCTGCTCTGGCAGCACCTCTTCTGGTTCTTCGGCCATCCGGAGGTGTACATCATCGCTCTGCCGTTCTTCGGGATCGTCAGTGAGATCATCCCGGTCTTCAGTCGCAAACCGATCTTCGGCTACATCGGTCTGATCAGTGCGACGATCGCCATCACGGGCCTCTCCGTGACCGTGTGGGCGCACCACATGTTCGTCACCGGCGGTGTGCTGTTGCCGTTCTTCTCGTTCATGTCATTCCTCATCGCGGTACCGACCGGTGTGAAGTTCTTCAACTGGATCGGCACGATGTGGAAGGGATCGTTGTCCTTCGAGACACCGATGCTCTGGTCGATCGGCTTCCTGGTCACCTTCCTCTTCGGTGGTCTGACCGGTGTGATCCTGGCGTCGCCGCCGATGGACTTCCACGTCTCGGACTCGTACTTCGTCGTCGCGCACTTCCACTACGTCGTCTTCGGCACCGTGGTCTTCGCGATGTTCGCCGGATTCCACTTCTGGTGGCCGAAGTTCACCGGCAAGATGCTGGACGAGCGGCTCGGCAAGATCACGTTCTGGACGCTGTTCGTGGGCTTCCACGGCACGTTCCTGGTGCAGCACTGGCTGGGTGCCGAGGGCATGCCGCGTCGTTACGCGGACTACCTCGCCGCGGACGGTTTCACCGCGCTGAACACGATCTCGACGATCTCCTCGTTCCTGCTCGGTCTGTCGATGCTGCCGTTCTTCTACAACGTGTGGAAGACCGCCAAGTACGGCAAGAACGTCGGGGTCGACGATCCGTGGGGCTACGGCCGTTCGCTGGAGTGGGTGACCTCCTGCCCGCCGCCGCGGCACAACTTCCTCGCGCTGCCGCGGATCCGCTCCGAATCCCCGGCGTTCGACCTGCACCACCCCTCGGTCCGTGCCCTCGACCAAGCGATCAACCGTCCCGGCACCGGCACGACCGCGGCCCCGGGGGACAGCGAGGCATGAGCAGAACGGTCCCGGGAGAGGAGGAGCGAGTGGACCCGGACAAGGACAGCGCGCGCGGTCTGGCACAGCTGGAGGGCTATCTGCTGTGGAACGCCGAGGTCGAGGAGGCCCGACGGCAGGCGGACCGCTTCGCCGACGAGCTGCCCTGGCTGACCACGGCACAGCGCGAGGAGGTGGAACGGGTCTACATCGCGGACCGTGTCACCACCTCGCGGGCCGTGCTCTGCCGGATCTCCGCGCGTGCCGTCCAGTTGCGCGGCGAATACGACGCGCGCTACCGCGAGCTCAGGGCCCGCTGCGTCGCGGCCGGTGTCGTGCTCGTCGGCGCGGTCGGCGGCACCTGCACGGCGGTCACCCTGCTGGCCCGCTGACCCGGTGGTGTCGTCCGTCCGCCGTCCCCAGCAGGCGAAGTCGGCCGCGGCTCGTGAAGATGAGAGATGACGGGCGCGTGCGACGGGGCAGGCGAACGGACGACCGTGCAGGCCCGAGAAGGGACGAACACCGTGGCACGACCCAGGATCCTCGTTGTCGGCGCCGGATTCGCCGGGGTGGAGTGCGTGCGCCGTCTGGAGCGCGGGCTCGTCCCGGGCGAGGCGGTCATCACGCTCGTCGCCCCGTTCTCGTACCAGCTCTATCTGCCTCTCCTGCCCCAGGTGGCGGCAGGGGTGCTCACCCCGCAGTCGGTAGCGGTGTCGCTGCGACGAAGCCGCAAGCACCGCACCCGGATCATCCCGGGCGGTGCCATCGGGGTGGACCCCAAGGCGAAGGTCTGCGTCATCCGCAAGATCACCGACGAGGTCGTCTACGAGCCCTACGACTACATCGTGCTCAGCCCCGGCAGTGTCACCCGTACCTTCGACATCCCCGGTCTGCTCGACAACGCCCGGGGCATGAAGACACTCGCCGAGGCCGCGTACGTACGGGACCACGTGATCGCTCAGCTCGATCTCGCGGATGCCAGTCACGACGAGCACGAGCGGGCTTCGCGGCTCCAGTTCGTGGTGGTCGGCGGCGGATACGCGGGCACCGAGACGGCCGCCTGCCTGCAGCGCCTCACCACCAACGCGGTCAGGCACTACCCGAGGCTCGACCCCAGGCTGATCAAGTGGCACCTCATCGACATCGCCCCGAAACTCATGCCCGAACTGGGCGACAAACTCGGCCGGAGCGCTCTGGAGGTGCTGCGCGCACGCGGCATCGAGGTGTCGCTCGGGGTCTCCGTCGCCGAGGCCGGGCCGGAACAGGTGACCTTCACCGACGGCCGGGTGCTGCCCTGCCGCACGTTGATCTGGACGGCGGGCGTCACCGCGAGTCCACTGGTCTCCACCTTCGACGCGGAAACGGTACGCGGACGGCTCGCGGTGACGCCCGAGATGAGCCTGCCGGGCTTCGACGGCATGTTCGCGCTCGGTGACGTCGCGGCCGTACCGGATCTGAGCAAGGACGCCGGGGCGGTCTGCCCGCCCACGGCGCAGCACGCCACGCGCCAGGGCCGTACGCTCGCCGACAACCTCATCGCCACGCTCCGCCACCGGCCGCTGAAGCCGTACGTGCACCGGGACCTCGGACTGGTCGTGGACCTCGGTGGTAAGGACGCGGTGTCCAAGCCGGTCGGCCTCGAAATGCACGGAATCCTGGCACAGGCCGTCGCCCGTGGTTACCACTGGACGGCGCTGCGGACCAATGTGGCCAAGGCGCGGGTCATGACCAACTGGATGCTCAACGCCATCGCGGGTGACGACTTCGTACGCACCGGATTCCAGGCCCGCAAGCCGGCCAAGCTGCGTGACTTCGAGTACACGGACTCCTATCTCACACCGGCACAGGTCCGCGAGCACACCGCATCGCTGCACACCGGTGTCTGACCCCGGTCGCGGCCCGGACCGGATGATCCGCGTACGGCTCGGAAGGAGTGCGGTCGAGGGGCAGGGCCCGCCGTCCGGTGGGCCCTGCCCCTCGACCGCGGACGGTCGGCTCAGCTGTTGCTCTCGTGACCGGCCGTCAGACCGGAGTCCAGTTCCGCCACGGGGGACAGGATGTCGTCCATGCTCTTCAGCAACTCCGCGTCGAGTGTCACACCCGCCGCCCCGGCGTTCTCCGTGACCTGCTCGGGCCGGGAGGCGCCGATGATCGCTGCGGAGACATTGGGGTTCTGGAGCACCCAGGCGACCGCGAGCTGGGCGAGGCTCAGACCGGCCTGGTCGGCGAGCGGCCGCAGCTGCTGGACGCGCTCCAGCACCTCGTCGCGCAGCCAGCCGGCGACCATGTTCGCGCCGCCCTTCTCGTCCGTCGCCCGGGAGCCGGCCGGAAGCGGCGCGCCGGGTTTGTACTTGCCGGTGAGGGCGCCCTGAGCGATCGGTGACCAGACGATCTGCCCGATGCCCAGTTCCTCCGACGCGGGTACCACCTCGCTCTCGATGACCCGCCACAGCGCCGAGTACTGCGGCTGGTTGGAGATCAGCGGTACCTGCAGTTCGCGGGCGAGACCGTGTCCGGCACGGAGCTGGTCGGCCGTCCATTCGGAGACGCCGATGTAGAGGGCCTTGCCGGAGCGGACGACGTCGGCGAACGCCTCCATGGTCTCCTCCAGCGGGGTCGAGTGGTCGTAGCGGTGTGCCTGGTAGAGGTCCACGTAATCCGTCTGCAGGCGGCGCAGCGAGTTGTCGATGGACTCCATGATGTGCTTGCGTCCGAGCCCCCGGTCGTTGTGACCGGGGCCGGTCGGGAAGTACACCTTGGTGAACACCTCAAGTCCCGCGCGGCGTTCGTTCTTGAGCGCTCGGCCCAGCACGGCCTCGGCCCGGGTCTCGGCGTAGACGTCCGCGGTGTCGAAGGTGGTGATCCCGGCGTCGAGGGCCGCGCGGATACAGGCGACCGCCGCGTCCTCCTCCACCTGGGAGCCATGGGTGAGCCAATTTCCGTAGGCGATCTCACTGATGGTCAGACCACTGCGGCCGAGTCGGCGGAATTCCATGTGCCTGCTCTCCCTGTGCTCGTTGGTGGCGGATCGTGCAGGAGCGGTCCATGCTATGGCGCCGTCCGGCCCCGAGCGGACAGGCTCAGGCATCGGGAACGGTGAGGTGGACCGTACGGAGGAAGGCCGCGTTGTCCGGGGTGCGGCGGATCCGGTCCAGCAGCGTTTCGAGCGCTGTCTGCGGATCCCTGGAGTGCAGTGCGCGCCGCAGTCCGCGTACCGTACGCAACTCGGCCTCCGGGACCAGGAGTTCGTCACGCCGAGTGCCGGACGCCGGGATGTCGACGGCCGGGTGGATCCGTCTGTCCGCCAGCGCGCGGTCGAGCCGGAGTTCCATGTTGCCGGTGCTCTTCAGCTCTTCGAAGAAGTAGTCGTCGGCGCGGGATCCGGTCTCCACCAGAGCGGTGGCCAGGATGGTGAGGGAGCCGCCCTCCTCGGCGAGGCGAGCGGCCCCGAAGAGCCGCTTCGGACCGAGCAGCGCGGCAGCGTCGACACCGCCGCTGAGGGTGCGTCCACCCGCGCCGGACGCGTTGTTGTGGGCGCGGCACAGCCGGGTGAGGGAGTCCAGCAGGACGACGACGTCCCGGCCCTGTTCGACCAGACGCTTGGCGCGTTCGACTGCGAGTTCGGCAAGCGCGATGTGTTCCTTCGCCGGCCGGTCGAACGTCGAGGCGAGCACCTCGCCCCGCACGGATCGCCGCATGTCCGTGACCTCCTCGGGACGTTCGTCGAGCAGCACCACCATCAGGTGGCACTCGGGGTGGTTGGCGGCGAGGGCTGCCGCGATCTGTTGCAGCAGCACCGTCTTGCCGGTCCTGGGTGGTGCGACCACGAGCCCGCGCTGCCCCTTGCCGATCGGGGACACCAGATCGACGAGGCGCGTCGCCCGACCGCCGGAGGGCGTTTCCAGGCGCAGCCGCTGTCGGGGGTGGAGCGGGGTGAGATCGCGGAAGTGGGGCCGACCGCGCAGCGCCTGCGGGGAGAGGCCGTTGATCCGTACGACGTCGGACAGGGTGCGGGACCTGTCGCAGAGGCCTTCGACGACATCGCCCTTGCGCAGGTCGTGGCGGCGGATCAGGGCGGTGGGGACCTGCACGTCGCCGGGGGAGGGGCGGTCGCCCTGGGTGCGCAGTGTGCCGTGCCCCTGACGGGAGAGGTCGAGGAGGCCGAGCGCCCTGGTGGGCAACTCCTTTTGTTCGATGGGTAGTTCGAGGGTGCTGGTCATGCGGGTGGTCCTTTCGCGGACATGGCGAATGAAAGGGCCCGGACAGTACGGGGGCGGAAGGTGGCACGCCCCGGACGACGGGCGGGAAAGCCCGGACGGGGAAGGCCCGTACCGGACTGGAAGAAGGTGGAGCGGAAAGCCGGATCGCCGGTCGGAGAAGGACGGGCGCAGCAGCTCTGCGAGAAGAAATCGGCACCGGTGTCAAGAGCTGAGACATACATATGTGCCAAAAGCACTGTACCACGGTGAGCGCACCGGGTCGGCGGCGACGGCTGCGATATCCGGTTGCCGTGGCGTGTGCGGGGTGATGTGGTTCTCCGGGCCGCACGCCCGCCCACCCGTCCTGACCGGCGCCCTCGGCGCGAAGGAGTCATCTTGTCGATACGCATCACCGCACTGACCGACCCCGAACGTTCCGATGCGAGCCATCGGTTGGCGTGGCTGGCCTCCGACTCCGCGGGCAGCCCGGTCGGCTCGGCGTTCCTGCGCGTCTTCACCCGCGAGGGCCAGGACCATCTCGCCGAACTGGAAATCCATGTCCACCCGGCGCAGCGCCGCAACGGCATCGGGTCACAGCTGCTGGACACGGCCGTCGCCGCTGCCCGTGAGGAGAGTCGACGCAGCGTCATCACACAGGTCGAGGCAGGCTCCCCCGGTGATCATTTCCTGCGGTCCAAGGGGCTGCGCAAGGTCCTTGCCCTGACCTACGCCCGCCTTGCGCTGGCGAAGGCCGACACCGCGGCGCTCCGCGGCATCGTCGACCAGTCGCATCCGGGCTACCGCCTGGTGTCCTGGGACGGCACCGTCCCGGACCACCTCGCGTCGACGTTCGCCGCATCGCGCCGTGCCATGGACGACATGCCCATGGACGACACCGACTACGGCACGGTCGTCTGGGACGTGGCACGAGTCCGGGCCGCGGCGGCTGCCGTCGCGGCACGTGGCGAGCTGCTCCACACCGTTGCCGCCGTGGACGAGCCCGGCTCCACGATCGCGGGCTTCACCGAACTGGTCGTACCGGCCGACGGAGAGGGCGACGGTCAGCACTACGGCACCGGAGTCCTCCCCGAACACCGGGGGCACGGCCTCGCACGATGGATGAAGGCGCAGTCCATCCTCCAGGCCCGCGAACGTCACCCGGCCCTCGACGGGCTGCTGGCGGACACCGCGGACAGCAACACGTACATGCGGAGCGTCAACGACGCGCTCGGCTACGAGCCGACGCACAAATCGGTCGAGTACCAGTTCGATCTCTAAGGGCTGTCCCGGCGATGCGCCGCACCGGACACCGCGAGCTTCCCGGGAGACCTTCCCTGCCGCGGCATTGGAGTCTCTCGTTCGGATCGGGCCCGGGGTCCGAGAGCCCCCGGGCCCGATCCGCAGGGCGCGACCGGGGCGTCAGGACACCGAGAACTTGGCGACGTACTCGTCGAAGGGCTCGATGCCGACCTCCGCGCGGAGTTCGTCCATGCGATCGGGCTCTTCGCAGGGCCATGGAACCGGTGACCCGTCCTTCACGCCGGCGATCTGTGTGCCGTAGATCTGCTCGCGACCCTCGTTGACCAGCGTGCGGTCACGCAGGAAGGCCAGCTCGCGCGGGCCGGCCGAGCCCGCCGAAACGGCCTGCTGCATCAACTGGAGTGCGCGTCGCTGAACGTCGAGCTGCCGGTCGGCGTGCTGGGCGATCAACCACGCCGCGCGAGCGGCCTCCTCGCCGATCAGTTCTGCCGTCGGCCAGCCGTACTCGTCCATGATCTCACCGAGGCGGTCACCGTGCCGTGCGGTCAGCCGGCGCCACGCCAGCTGTTCGGCGAAGTCCTCGCTGTGCGCGTGGACCGAGGACCGGTGATCGGCCGCAGCCATGGCCGTGAGTTCGTCCACCAGTGCGGCAATGTCGTGCGCCACTCTCAACTCCTGTGCCGGATCGGTGCTTTGTGCTCTTCCCCCGCAACCCTAGGGGCGCATGCCGGACGCAGAGATCGTTCCGGAGAACGGTGACAGGCACCTTCACGGACCGCCATAGTGGACTTACCCCCAATGCCGGATCGTCGCGACGATCGCGGTGCCCGCGCACGCGAGCCCGGCCTAACCCGCCGAGCCACCGGCCTCCGCCGCCGGGAGCGCGCCGCGGAACGCGGCCAGGATCTGCTCGGCCGCCAGCGTGGCCGTCAATTCGCCGTCCCGTACCCGCTGTTCCAGGCCCGGAGCGAGAGAACGCACCCCCGGGTGGCCGCGCAGGCTCTCCAGCAACTCGTCCCGCACCATCGTCCAGGTCCAGTCGACCTGCTGGTCCCGCCGTTTGACGGCGAGCCGACCGGTCGAATCGAGCAGCCCACGATGCTGCTCCAGCCGCTCCCACAGCGTGTCGAGACCGGTCGACTCGCGGGCGCTGCAGGTGAGCACCGGAGGCGTCCAGGCCGCGTCCGCCGGGTGCATCAGCCGCAGCGCGCCGGCCAGTTCGCGCGCGGCCGCGCGCGCGTCGCGCTCGTGCGGGCCGTCCGCCTTGTTGACCGCGATGGCGTCCGCCAGCTCCAGGACCCCCTTCTTGATGCCCTGGAGCTGATCGCCGGTACGGGCCAGCGTCAGCAGCAGGAACGAGTCGACCATATGGGCCACCGCCGTCTCCGACTGGCCGACGCCGACGGTCTCGACCAGCACCACGTCGTATCCCGCCGCCTCCATCACCACGATGGACTCCCGGGTCGCCCTGGCCACCCCGCCGAGCGTTCCGGCGGTGGGGGAGGGGCGGACGAATGCGGCAGGGTCCACCGCGAGGCGCTCCATCCTGGTCTTGTCGCCCAGGATGGAGCCGCCGGTACGGCTGGAGGAGGGATCGACGGCCAGCACCGCCACCCGGTGGCCGAGTCCGGTGAGCATCGTCCCGAGAGCGTCGATGAACGTGGACTTGCCGACTCCCGGCACGCCGCTGATGCCGATGCGCCGGGCGTTGCCGGAGTGCGGGAGCAGGTCACGCAGCAACCGCTGGGCCAGCGCCCGGTGATCGGGGCGGGTGGACTCGACGAGCGTGATGGCGCGGGCGATGTACGCGCGCCTCCCGTCGAGGACCCCCTTCGTATAGCCGTCGATGTCGATCTTCACTGGCATCGGATCAGCTGCTCACAACTCATGGCCGAGCACGGCACCGAGCCGCGTCACCAGGTCGTGCGCGGCATCCGGGATCACCGTGCCGGGCGGGAACACGGCCGTTGCCCCGGCCTCGTGCAGCGCCTCGACGTCCTGCGGCGGAATCACCCCGCCCACCACGATCATGATGTCGTCCCGGCCCTCGGCGGCCAGTTCCTCACGGAGTGCCGGTACGAGCGTGAGGTGTCCGGCGGCCAGCGAGGAGACACCCACGACGTGCACGTCCGCCTCCACCGCCTGCCGGGCCACTTCGGCCGGCGTCTGGAACAACGGGCCGACGTCGACGTCGAAGCCCAGGTCGGCGAAGGCCGTCGAGATGACCTTCTGGCCGCGGTCGTGGCCGTCCTGTCCCATCTTGGCGACGAGAATGCGCGGACGGCGCCCCTCGGCCTCCTCGAACCGGTCCACCAGCTTGCGGGTGCGGTCCACGGAAGGAGACTCACCTGCCTCGTTGCGATACACACCGGAGATCGTACGGATCTGGCCCGCATGTCTCCCGTACACCTTCTCCAGGGCGTCCGAGATCTCGCCCACGGTCGCCATCGCACGTGCCGCGTCGACGGCGAGTGCCAGCAGATTGCCTTCGAGGCCGGGGCCGGGGGCCCGCTCCGCCGCCGCCGTCAGCGCCCGCAGCGCCGCCCGGCAGGCCTGTTCGTCGCGTTCCTGGCGCAGTCGGCGCAGCTTCTCGATCTGCTGGGTGCGCACCGAGGAGTTGTCGACCTTGAGCACATCGATCTGCTCGTCGGTCTCCACCCGGTACTTGTTGACCCCGATCACCGGCTGGCGGCCGGAGTCGATCCGCGCCTGGGTGCGGGCCGCGGCCTCCTCCACGCGGAGCTTCGGGATGCCGGCGTCGATGGCCTGCGCCATGCCGCCCGCCGCCTCGACCTCCTGGATGTGCTGCCAGGCCCGGCGCGCCAGGTCGTACGTCAGCCGCTCCACATAGGCGCTGCCGCCCCACGGGTCGATCACCCGGCCGGTCCCCGATTCCTGCTGGAGCAGCAGTTGGGTGTTCCGGGCGATCCGGGCCGAGAAGTCCGTCGGCAGGGCGAGGGCCTCGTCGAGCGCGTTGGTGTGCAGCGACTGGGTGTGCCCCTGGGTGGCGGCCATCGCCTCCACGCAGGTCCGGGTGACGTTGTTGAACACGTCCTGCGCGGTCAGCGACCATCCCGACGTCTGCGAATGCGTGCGCAGGGAGAGCGACTTGGCGTTCTTCGGCTCGAACTCCCCGACCAATTTGGCCCACAGCAGCCGGGCCGCCCGCAACTTCGCGATCTCCATGAAGAAGTTCATGCCGATCGCCCAGAAGAACGACAGGCGCGGCGCGAAGGCGTCCACGTCCAGCCCGGCGTCCCGCCCGGCCCGCAGATACTCCACCCCGTCCGCGAGGGTGTACGCCAGCTCCAAGTCGGCGGTCGCGCCCGCCTCCTGGATGTGATAACCGGAGATGGAGATCGAGTTGTAGCGCGGCATCTTCTGCGAGGTGTAGGCGAAGATGTCGGAGATGATCCGCATCGAGGGCTTCGGCGGATAGATGTAGGTGTTGCGGACCATGAACTCCTTCAGAATGTCGTTCTGAATGGTTCCGGCCAGTTTCTCGGGCCCGACGCCCTGCTCCTCGGCGGCCACGATGTACAGCGCGAGGACGGGGAGCACCGCGCCGTTCATCGTCATCGACACCGACATCCTGTCCAGCGGGATGCCGTCGAAGAGCTGACGCATGTCGTAGATGGAGTCGATGGCCACCCCCGCCATGCCGACGTCGCCGGTCACCCGCGGGTGGTCGCTGTCGTAGCCGCGGTGGGTCGGCAGGTCGAAGGCGACCGAGAGGCCCTTCTGTCCGGCGGCGAGGTTGCGGCGGTAGAAGGCGTTGGACTCCTCGGCCGTGGAGAAGCCCGCGTACTGCCGGATCGTCCAGGGCTGGTTGACGTACATCGTCGGATACGGGCCCCGCAGATACGGGGCGATACCCGGATACGTGCCGAGGAAGTCCAGCCCCTCCAGGTCGCGCCTGGTGTACAGCGGCTTGACGGTGATGCCTTCCGGGGTCTCCCACAGCAGGTCGTCGTCGGAACGGCCGGAGGACTCCTTCACCGCGGCGCGCCACTGGTCCTCGGACACCTCGACGGCGTCGCCCGGTCCGAGTTCGATGTCGGAGAAGTCAGGGATACGCATTACGCCACACCCATACGGTCGAGGACGGAAGAGAGCACGGCCACCACGTCGGAGCCCGCGAAGACGTACTCGTCGACGCCGGTGTACTCGCCGGGCCGGCCGGCGAGGAACACTCGCTGGGCACCGGCCGAGCGCAGTGCCTCGGCGACCGCCCCGGCCTGCTCGGCGTAGAGCGCGTCGTCGGAGCACAGGCACGCCACGGCGGCCCCGCAGTCCCGGAACGCGGCGGCGGCCGTGGTCGCGTCGACGGAGACCGGGTCGTGGACCGGTTCGATCCCGCCGGCCTGGAACAGGTTGGACGCGAACGACACCCGCGCGGTGTGGACCGCGGCCGGGCCGAGCGCGGCCAGGAACACCCGGGGGCGCTGCCCGGTCGACGCGAGATGCGCGTCCGACCGGGCGCGCAGCACCTCGAACGCCTCGTCGCGACGGACCCTGGGCAGGCCGCCCGGTGCCGCCGCGGACGCCTCGGCCGGGGCGGGCTCGCGCTCCACCGGGCGCTCCGCCAGCTGCGGGAACTCACTGACCCCGGTGATCGGCTCCTTGCGCCGTGCCAGATCCCTTCCGCGTGCCGCCCAGGTCGCCGCGAGGCGCTCGCCGATCATTCCCGAACGCAGAGCGGCCGCGTGGCCACCCGACCGCTCGATCTCCTGGAAGAACGCCCAGGCGGTGTCGGCGAGTTCGGCCGTGAGTCGTTCCACGTACCAGGAACCGCCCGCCGGGTCGATCACCCGGGCCAGATGAGACTCCTCCAGCAGGATGGTCGATGTGTTGCGGGCGATGCGCCGGGCGAACGCGTCCGGCAGACCCAGGGCGTGATCGAACGGCAGCACCGTGACGGAGTCGGCCCCGCCCACCCCCGCTCCCAGACATGCCAGCGTCGTCCGCAGCATGTTCACCCAGGGGTCGCGCCGCGTCATCATCACCGAGGACGTCACCGCGTGCTGGCGCTGCGCCCCCGCTGCGGCGGCCCCGCACACCTCGGCCACCCGGGCCCACAACCGCCGCGCGGCCCGCAGCTTGGCGACGGTCAGGAACTGATCGGCCGTCGCCGCGTACCGGAACTCCAGCTGTGCACAGGCCTCTTCGACCGTGAGGCCGGCCTCCGTGAGCGCGCGCAGATAGGCGACACCGGTCGCCAGCGAAGCGCCCAGTTCCTCGGCGGCCGAACCGCCGGCCTCGTGGTACGGCAGCGCGTCGACGGTCATGGCCCGCATTCCGGGACACTCCCGCGCGCACCGCCCCGCCCAGTGGACGGCGGCCGTCAGGTCCGCCTCGGCACCGTTGCGGGCGGCCAGCCCGAGCGGGTCGGCGCCGAGGTTGCCGCGGGCGTTCCGCACATCGAGGCCCCGCTCGGTGTGGAGCCGCAGCAACTCCGTCGCCGCTGCGTCGAGGTGACCGCCGGCGTCGAGCACCACGGGAGCCAGATCGAGGAGGACACCGTCCAGCGCCCCCGCCAGAGTGGACACCGGTACACCACCGCTACCGCCCACGGTCAGCCACAGCGAGGTGACGCCGTTCTCCAGGTCCGCGAGCACGGCCTCATTGAGGCGTGCGGGATCCGTCAGGGCGTGGCGCTGTCGTACGTCCCAGCCGCCCGCCGCGTTGCCCCCGGCCGTGGCGCCGCGGGTGAAGGGGGCGAAGCCCGGATGTCCGGCATCGGGAGCGCTTTCGCGCGAGGTGTAGAGAGGGCGGGTGATGAGCCCGTCCTCCACCGTGGTGGACAGCGCTTCCTCGGCGGCCGAACCCGCAACGTCCTTGCCCGACTTGCGCAGCACGCCTTCGACGAGGCTCTGCCACTGCTCATGGGCGGGGTGGGGGAATTCGGCGGCCAACGAAAGCCCGTCGGCAGGCAGGACCGTCATGCCCAGATGCTAGGTCAGGTCACAGACGAGCAGCAGAGGCTCCGTCTGTGACCTTTCCCTCTCCGAGAGCGCTCGACCCTTCACGCTCGGTCGCGCAGCCGGCGTGGATCGGCGGCTTGGCGCTTCCTCCAACCGGACTGGCATTTGCTCCACATATCAGCAGGATGGATTGCAGCTGCGAGAACAATCCGAATATCTTGTCGCACATGCAGTCCTACACAATCGGGCAGGCGGCGCGCCTCCTGGGGGTCAGCCCCGACACGGCCCGCCGCTGGGCGGACGCCGGAAGGGTCGCGACCCATCGCGACGAAGGCGGCCGCAGGCTCATCGACGGCCGCGATCTGGCCGCGTTCTCCATCGAGATCGGCCAGGGCGGCGGAGGCGAGGACGAAGCCTCGTACACCTCGGCCCGCAACGCCTTCCCGGGCATCGTCACCGGACTGAAGCTCGGCGACGTCGCGGCCCAGGTCGAGATCCAGGCAGGCCCGCACCGGCTGGTGTCGCTGCTCACCCGCGAGGCCGTCGAAGAGCTCGGACTGGAGGTCGGCATGCGGGCCACCGCCCGTGTGAAGTCCACCAGCGTGTACATCGACCGCGCCTGATCGCGCATCACCTACGACGCGCATCACCCTCAAGGAGCCTTCGGCAACATGACGACCACTTTCACCAGACGCCGTGCCGCCGCCGCGATCGTGACCGCGGCGCTGCTCGTCCCGCTCGCCGCCTGCGGCGGCGGTGACGACAACAAGAAGGACTCCGGCGGCAAGTCCGCCTCGTCCTCCGGCGCGCCCGGGGCCCGGCTCACGGTGCTCGCCGCGGCCTCGCTCACCGATGTGTTCAAGACCGCGGGTGCCGCGTACGAGAAGGAGCACCCGGGTACGAAGGTGACGTTCTCCTTCGCCGGGTCCCAGGAACTCGCCGCGCAGGTGAAGCAGGGCGCCCCCGCCGATGCCCTGGTCACCGCCGACACCAAGACGATGGACGGGCTGAAGTCCGACACCGGCACCCCCACCGTCATCGCCAGGAACCGTCTGGTCATCGCCACCGGGGAGGGCAACCCGGAGAAGATCGCGAACCTGAAGGACCTGACGAACCCCGAGCTGAAGGTCGTCCTGGCCGCGCCCGAGGTCCCGGTCGGCCGCTACAGCCAGCAGGTCCTCGACGCCCAGAAGCTCACCGTCAAGCCGGTCTCCCAGGAACCCAACGTCCGCGCCGTCCTCAGCAAGGTCGAGCTGGGCGAGGCCGATGCGGGCATCGTCTACAAGACGGACGCGGCCACGGCCACCGACAAGGTCGACGCCGTCGACATCCCCGACGCGCAGAATGCGGTGGCCTCCTACCCGGCGGCCACGCTGCGGCAGTCCAAGAACTCCGAGGCCGCCGCGGCGTTCGTGAAGTGGCTCAGTTCCCCCGAGGCGCAGAAGATCCTGCAGGCCGCGGGCTTCCAGCAGCCGTAGGGTCTTTCGTTCGGATCGCGCCCCCGGCGTGATCCGAACGAGAAGCCCCGGCCGACGCGCCGAACGCACCGCACGAGGGCTGCCCGGGACGGGGGGACCGGGCAGCCCTCGTGCGGTCGAACCAGTCCCGCACCCACCGACCGATCCCGGGAACCTCCGATGAGAGCCCTCCGCAGCCGTGTGCCCGGCGCGCGTACCCCTGTCGCCCTGGCGCTTCCGGCGCTGCTCGCCGTCGCGTTCCTGCTGATGCCGTTGATCGGCATCCTCGCACGCACCTCGTGGACCGACCTGGGCGCCCATCTCACCAGCCCGGGTGTCGCACAGGCGTTCAGGCTGTCCCTGCTCGTCTCGTTCTGGGCCCTGGGCCTCTCGCTCCTGCTGGGGGTGCCCCTGGCCTGGTTGCTGGCCCGGGTCGACTTCCCCGGCAAGGCGATCGTGCGTTCGCTGGTCCTCCTGCCGATGGTGCTGCCGCCCACCGTCGGAGGCGTGGCACTCCTGCTCGGCTTCGGCCGCCGGGGCCTGCTCGGCCCCTGGCTGGAGGACACCTTCGGGATCACGCTGCCGTTCCACACCTCGGGCGCGGTGGTCGCGGCGACCTTCGTCGCGATGCCGTTCCTCGTGATCAGTCTCGAAGGGGCGCTGGCCGGGCTGCGCCCCGCGTACGAGGAGACCGCGGCCTCCCTCGGGGCCTCGCCGGCCCGGGTTTTCTTCACCGTGACCCTTCCGATGGTCGCCCCCGGCCTCGCCGCCGGGGCCGCACTCACCTGGGCGCGGGCGCTCGGCGAGTTCGGCGCGACCATCACCTTCGCGGGCAATCTGCCCGGCACCACCCAGACACTGCCCCTCCAGGTCTACCTGCTGCTCCAGGACTCCCCGGAGGCCGCCACCTCCGTCTCGCTCCTGCTGCTCGCCATCGCGATGGCCGTACTCGTCGGGCTGCGCGGACGCTGGACAGGGACCCCGCGCGACCGCCCGCGCGACGTCGGCCCCGCGGCGGACGACCCGGACGGAGCACGCACGCCGACCGCCCGCACGGGCCACGCGACGCCCCCGGTCCCGCAGGAACGCCGCTCGCTGCACGCCGAGGTCACCGGCTTCAACCGGCTGACCCTCGACGCGGCACCCGGCACCACGATCGCCGTCGTCGGACCCAATGGCGCGGGCAAGACGACCCTGCTGCGCGCACTCCTCGGCCTCACCCCTCGCGCCCGCGCCCGGCTGCGCCTCGGCGACACCGATGTCACCGCGTTGCCCCCGCACCGTCGGCAGGTCGCCTGGGTGCCGCAGGACGGCGCGCTCTTTCCGCATCTGAGCGCACTGACGAACACGGCGTACGGTCTGCGGGCGCACGGTGTCCCCCGGGCCGAGGCCCGCCGCGAGGCGCGGCAGTGGCTGGACCGGCTGGGTGTCGGTCATCTCGCCCACCGCAGGCCGGCCCAGCTCTCCGGCGGCCAGGCCCAGCGCGTGGCCCTGGCCCGAGCGCTCGCCGCCCGCCCCTGGCTGCTGCTGCTCGACGAGCCGCTCGCCGCGCTCGACCAGACCACCCGGGCCCATGTCCGGCACACCCTGCGCACCCATCTCGCCGGGTTCGGCGGCGTCTGTCTGATCGTCACCCACGACCCCGTCGAAGCGGTGTCCCTGGCCGACCGGGTCCTCGTGCTCGACGAAGGGCGCACCCTTCAGGACGCCGCACCGGCCGAGGTGACCCGGCATCCGCGCTCGCCCTGGGTCGCCCGGATGCTCGGCCGCAACGCCTGGCCCGGCACCGCCGCCCCCGACGGCACCCTCGCCCTCGCCGACGGCGGCCGGCTGGTCGTCGCGGACTCCCTCGCCGAAGGGACGGCAGCCCTCGCGATCATCGCGCCGGAAGCGGTCTCCGTGCACCACGACAGGCCCGGCGGGAGCCCCCGCAACGTGTGGCCGGGCACGGTCCGTGAGCTCACCGCCGTGGGCAGCCGTCTCCGAGTGGTGATCGTCTCGGACGAGGTCCCGGACCTGGTCGCCGAGATCACCCCCGATGCGGCGACCGAGCTGGGGCTCGGTGAGGGGACGGCCGTCTGGACCAGCGTCAAGGCGACCGAGGTCACCGCCGTCGCCCTGTGAGCCGACCGTCCGTGCGTCCGTCGGTGCTCACCGCGGGGCGGCGCCGAGCAGCCGACGTCATGCCTCCGGCGGTCCGTCCGTCGGGGAAGGGCGCACCCGTGGGAAGGCATCACCCCCTCCGGGCAGCCGGTCCACCGGTCCCCTCGCGCGGGCGTGCGCCGACCGCTCGTCCCGAGTGCGGATCCTTGCGAAGGATTTTGCGGACCGTCCCGTTCGGACGGCGGTGAGGAATCGGGCGGCCGGAAATCCCCTGGCTGTCTGGGCCGTTGCGCACCCACCACCGGTCCGCGCCGAGCGCGATGTCCGCGAACGCGGCGCGTCGTATGCGTCATGTTCCCGGCCTGGTGTTCCTCTGCCCCCGTGGTTCCGGCCGAGAGGGGAGTGGTGGCGATTTCGTATTCTTCCCCGTCCGCCGCGGAGCCCCCGATCGGCGAGCGTGCGGCGTTTTACTTTGTCGAATTCCTGACCGCGTGCGACGTTTGATCGGGTCAGATCGGAACAATTCGCCCATGTGTCGGGAAAAGGGGAAGTTCATCGTGCAGACCGCCAGGGCAGTCCCGGCATCCACCGTCGTCAATCTGCGGGACCTGGGCGGCATCACCCTGGGGGCCGGACGCCGGGTCCGGCCGGGTGCGGTACTGCGCTCCGGTCAGCTCAGCGGGCTGGACGCGGCGCAGGACAGGGCGGTGGCCGCGCTCGGCATCCGCACCGTCGTCGATCTGCGGACCGCCGACGAGCGTGCGGCGGCACCGGACCGACTGCCTCCCGGTGCCCGGCTCTTCGTCGCCGATGTCCTCGGCGACAACCCGGGTGTGGCCCCTGCGAGGCTGCGCGCGCTGCTCGCCGACCCGGTGGCGGCGGAGCAGTTGCTGGGGAGTGGGAAGGCGGAGGAACTGTTCGCCGGGACCTATCGGCAGATGGTGCTCTCACCGGCGGCTGCCGCCGCGTACCGGGCCTTCGTCGAGACCGTCGCCGACGACCGCGCCCGCCCGGTGCTCTTCCACTGCACGACCGGCAAGGACCGCACCGGCTGGGCCACCGCGCTGCTCCTGATGCTGCTCGGTGCGTCACGGGACGTGGTGCGGTCCGAGTTCCTCGCCGTCAATCCGGTCGTGCGGGTCGCCTACGCGCCGTACGTACAGGACTTTCTCGACGCGGGCGGCGACCCGGAGATCGCGTCCGCGATCATCGAGGTCCGTCCCCGCTATCTCGACATGGCGCTCGACGCCATGGACGAGAGGTGGGGCGGCCTCGACGGGTACGTGAGCGACGGCCTGAGGGTTCCGCAGGCCGCGGTGGAGCGCCTGCGCAGCGGGCTCGTGGTGTCGGTCTGAGCCGAGCGCCGGGACTCCGCTCCCCGGCCGATGTCCTCGGCGGTTCTTCGCAAGATCGGTGAGTGGCGGTTTGGCGTGCCACCAGGTTGACTTGATACCCCCAGGGGGTATGTTGGAGTCCATCGGGGGGCGCTGCCTCCCGTGGACCGATGGAGGACACCGTCATGAACAACGCACTGAGGATCACCGCCTTCGCCGCCGCGCTCGCCGCGACCTTCGGGACCGCGTACGGCGTGGGCCGGGGCCTCGACCCGCTGGTGGCGGAGGACCGCCCCGCGCAGCAGCACGCCGGGCACGGTGCGGGGGAGGAGGGCGAGGGGAAGGGGGGCTCGGGTCACGCGGCCGGCGGGCTGCAGATCTCCGACGGCGGCTACACGCTGGCCCTCGAAACGCCCACGATACGAGCCGGGGCCCGCACCGAGATCCGGTTCGCGATCACCGACGACAGTGGCCGCAAGGTCACCGACTACCGGCGCGAGCACGGCAAGGAACTGCACTTCATCCTTGCTTCGAGCGACCTCGCGGAATTCCGTCACCTGCACCCGGTCCGCGCGGCCGACGGAACCTGGACGACCCCCGTCGACCTGCCCGAGGCCGGCGGGTACCGGGCGTTCGCCGACTTCACCCCCGCCGCCGACGGGGCCGAGAACCTCACACTCGGAGCGGACTTGGCCGTCTCCGGCACCTATCGTCCCGCGGCGCTGCCGGCCCCGCGCGCCACTGCCGAGGTGGACGGCTACCGTGTCGCACTCGACGGCGAACTCCGCGCCGGCCGGGACGGTGAACTGAAGCTGACCGTCAGCCGGAACGGCCGGCCCGTCACCGATCTGCAGCCCTATCTCGGGGCGTACGGGCACCTGGTCGCCCTGCGCTCGGGTGACCTGGCCTATCTTCACGTCCATCCGAACGAGGGTGGCCCCGGCCCCGTGGTGTCCTTCGCGGCGACGGCGCCCAGCGCGGGTACGTACCGGCTCTTCCTCGACTTCCGGCACGAAGGGAAGGTCCGCACCGCGGCGTTCACCGTGCGAGTGGCGCCGGAGAAGGCTGCGGTTGACCCCCAGGAGAGCGGAAGCGGAGAGTCCGGAGCGCACGCGCACTGAAACGGTTGGGGGAGTGCACCCGATCTGCGAAGCGACGCCCCGCCGGTGCCCGTTGTGGAGCGACGGCCGCAGTGCGGCGGGTGCTCCCGCGGCCCTGGGTATGGTGAAGGTGCCGGATTGCGCATCTCCGAGAGGAGCGTACGTTGACCGAACGCAAGCCTGCGGGCGTCAGCTTCGAATCATGGGTGGACAAGCAGATCCGCGAATCCGAGCAGCGCGGCGAATTCTCGCAGTTGCCCGGATTCGGCAAGCCGCTCGACGGTCTCGACGCCCCCTATGACGAGACCTGGTGGATCAAGCGGAAGATGCAGCGGGAGGGGGTGTCGGTGCTCCCGCCGACCCTGGCGCTGCGCAAGGAGGCGGAGGACGTGGCCGAAGCCGTGTCCGGGGCGCGGACGGAGGCGGAGGTGCGGCGCATGCTGACCGAGGTCAACGAGAAGATCCGGGCTGCCGTCAGGCGGCCGCCGCCGGGGCCGCTGTTGAATCTCCGGCCGTTCGACGTCGACGCGGTCGTCGAGGAGTGGCGAGCCACCCACCGTCCGTCGTAGCCCGGGGTCGCGGATCGGGAGAAGCGCCCCGAAGCCGGATGCGTAATACTCCCTGCATGACATCGAGCATTACGCATGGCGGGGCGCGCCGCGAGGCCGTAACGATCAGACGGGCGACCGCGCGGGACGCCAAGCGGCTCACCCGGCTGGTCAGGACCTCCCGTGCCTATGAGGGGCCCTACGCCGCCATGGTCGCCGGATATCGGGTGGGACCCGATTACATCGAGACCCATCGGGTCTTCGCGGCCGTCGAGGACGGCACGGACCGACTCCTCGGGTTCTACTCGTTGGTCCTCGCCCCGCCGGAGCTCGACCTCATGTTCGTCGCCGACGCCGCGCAGGGACTCGGCATCGGACGGCGGCTGATCGGGCACCTGCGCGACGAGGCGCGGCGCGCCGGCCTCACCGGCGTCCGGATCGTGTCGCATCCGCCCGCCGAGGGCTTCTACCGGAGCGTCGGTGCCCGGCGCACCGGCACTCTTGCTGCCAGCCCCCCGGCCGTGATGTGGGACCGGCCCGAACTGGTGCTGCCGATCGCCTGATCCGACCGCGAGGGGCCAGGGCGGGACCGCGTCCGGATCCCGCCCCGGCCCCCTTCTCCCGAACGTCGTACTACGGGGTCAGCCCCCGTACGGACGCGTGATGATCTCCATGGCGTGACCGACGGGATCGAGGAAGTACATGCCTCGGCCGCCGTCGTTGTGGTTGATCTCGCCCGGATGCTTCTGATGGGGATCCGCGTAGTACGTGATCCCGAGCTCCTTGATGCGGGCGTACGCCGTGTCGAACTCCGGCTCCGAGACGAGGAAGGCGTAGTGCTGCATGACGATCGACGCTTCGGGAATGGTCGCGAAGTCCAGGGTGACCCCGTTCGCGGTGGCGACCGGTATGAACGGGCCCCATTCCGCGCCGACTTCCAGACCCAGTATGTCCGCCAGGAACTCGGCGGACTCCCGGTTGTCCCGGGCGTGGATGATGGTGTGATTCAACTCGACTGACACTGTGGAATGCCTCCAACGGGCATCTCACGGGCACCTCCACGCCTCACCCGGCCGGTGACCGGCGCGCGATGCCGTACTCAAGATCCTAGGCGGGGCCGTGCCGGTCGTCGAGACCCCGGCGGGTGCCCGTCGTGAGGTCTACGGTGGGGTCAGGGGGAAGGTGGGATGCCCCGCGTATCGGGACGGAGGCATACGGTGACCTCGACGGCTCGTCTCCCCGGTGGGCGCAGCGACCCGGGCCGGCACGAGACGGCCGAGGAGCGGGCGGACCGGCAGTGGACCGAACTGCTCCAGGAGCTGCGAGTCGCCCAGACGGGCGTCCAGATCCTGTTCGGCTTCCTGCTCGCGGTCGTCTTCCAGCCGCGTTTCGCCGAGCTGTCGGCCGCCGACCGGACCATCTATGTGGTCACCGTGATGCTGGGATCCGCCACCGCCGCCGCTCTGATCGGGCCCGTGTCCTACCACCGTCTGCTCACCGGGCGACGGCTCAAGCCGCAGACGGTCGCCTGGGCCTCACGGCTGACCCTGCTCGGACTGGTCCTGCTGTTCTGCACCATGTGTTCCGCGCTGCTGCTCATCCTGCGGGTGGCCCTGCACAACTCCCTCGCCCTGTGGCTGGTCGGCGCCATGGCGCTGTGGTTCCTGGTCTGCTGGTTGGTGTTCCCGGCCTGGGCGATGGCCCGCTCCTCCCGCGAACGCCGGAAATGACCGCCGCACGGGGCGGTCCGTTCAGCCGGACCCGCTCGCGACGGGGCCCCGGACGTCCGTGACCGTGAACAGCCCGCCGTCCGGGTCCAGCAGGGTCGCCTCGCCCCCCGGCCCCAGGGTTCCCTGCTCGACCAGGCAGCCGCCGTTGCGCCGTGCCGCCTCGACGGTGGCCGCCAGGTCCGTGACGGGGAAATAGACCTGCCAGTGCGGGCGGACCAGCGGATCCGGTGCGGCCTCCACCGCGCCGGAGCTGATCCGGGCGAGCTGCCGCCCGCCGCAGTCGACGATGACCTCGTCCGTCTCGTACGACACCTCGCAGGAACCGGGGCGCCCGCTCGCCCAGTCGAGCACCCCGCCGTAGAAGATCGCGGCATCGAAGGCATTCCTGGTGTGCAGTCGCAGCCAGGCGTGCGAGTGGCCGTCCGGTGCGGGCGGCGAGGTCGCCGGCTCGGTCCGCTCCCAGATGCCGAACACCGCACCGTCGAGGTCCGCCGCCAGCGCGCCGCGCCCCTTGCCGAGCGCCAGCGGCCCCACCGCGACCGTCCCGCTGCGCTCACGGATACGGGAGGCGGCCGCGTCCGCGTCGGCGACCGCGAAGTAGGGGGTCCAGGCAACGGCCACCCGGTACGCCGTCGCCACCGCCCCGATGCCGGCGACCGGCACGTCGCCGCGGCGGGCGACGGAGAACTCCTGCCCCAGCTTGCCCGGCCGGAAGGACCAGCCCAGTACGGCGGCGTAGAACGCCTGCGCCGATTCCAGGTCGCGGGTCATGAGATTGACCCAGCAGGGCGCTGCTGATCCGGTCAGCGGGGCCGGCATCGACACCGCTCCAGGATGGCTTCCGGTCATGGTCCCACTGCCTTCATCCGTTCTGCGGCCCGCGTGTGCCGACGGCCGTCGGCACTCACCAGCCTCACCGCGGGGGGCCGCTCCCGCAACACGCGGCAGACGTCCGGGCCTCCGGCAGATCAGTCGCGCTGCTCGTCGCTGTCGCGATGGATGGGCTCGTTCCCGTGGTCGCCGAGCTCGTAGGGGGACAGGCCGCGTCCGTCGGGCGGGAAGCTGTCGTCGCCGTGGACGTCGCGCTGCTCGATGTGGCTGCGGTGGTCCGGCCGTGGCGGCTGCTCCTCGGGCCGGGGCGGCGGCAGTTCCTGGGCGCGACGCCGCCTGCCCAGCCACACGGCACCGATCAGCATGGCCACCAGTGCCACTCCGACGACGCCCATCACCGCCCCGGTCGCGCCCCGACCGTCGGCGAGGTCGAGGGCCAGTGAACCGAGGTCTCCGTTCGATACGTCCATGCCTCCCGGATACCCCGAGGCGGAGGCAGCACTCGGTATTGACCATGAATTCATATTTTAAGTGGATATAAAGCTAAAAGTGTTTTGGTTGCGCGAGGGCAGCTGACGTCGGCCATCCGGTCCGGCCTCCCGGCCGTCAGCCGACGGACGTCCTCGTGTCGCCGTCGACCGGTCGTGGGGCGAGCCTGGAGATGATCCTCTGAATCGCCGGAGGGAGGCCATGGGAGTGCCGAATCCGCGCGGTCGACGGCCGGTCCACCCGGCATTCGGCCCGTGATGTCCGGCTGAACGCGGGGCGTGCCGCGACATTTGCCCCCAGTGGGCGGTGGGACCGGTCCGCACCTGCGGTCCGCGGCGCGGGGATCGTCACACCATGCCGAGCGGAAGGAGCCGCGGTGAACAGCACCGAGGAGAGGCAGTCGGAGCAGGCCCTGCACGGTCAGGAGGTCACGGTCGTCATCAGCGGGTGCGACACGGGCGACGCGCGGATGGTCTTCGACGCGTTGAGGGCCGCATTCACCACCGATCGGGCATCGGTCGACGTACCGAGGAAACTCGCGGAGAGGCGCCCCACCGCATGGGTGGCGGCCGTCGATGTCAGCGAGGAGCGAGTGGTCTCGGGGCCGGTCTTGCTCGGCGCGCCCGTATCGGTCGACGTGCTGGGCGGCTACTGGGCGGTCGAACGACTCCGCAGGAGCCTGGCCCACGCCTTCGACGTCCGGGTCGTCGGGACGGTCTCCGGCGACCAGGAGGAGGAGGTGCGGCTGCGCCTGCGGAGCCGGTCGGCGGACCACGGCCCGACGACGGAGCAATGAAGCGGGAAGCCGTGATCCGTCTGGTAGAAAACGGATAAAAGGTCACCTCTGAAAGGTGCGAGTGAGTGGATCCCTCACACGGGCGGGACGGCGGTGCGCGACAGCCGGGAGCGACCGCAGACCGTTCCACCCTGACACTGCACATCAACGGAACCGAGCGGACCCTGACGCTCGATCACCGCACCACGGTCCTGGACGCCCTGCGCGAACACCTGGATCTCACCGGTGCGAAGAAGGGCTGCGACCACGGACAGTGCGGGGCGTGCACCGTCATCGTCGACGGGCGGCGCGCCAACAGCTGCCTGCTGCTCGCCGTCGCCCACGACGGCGCCCGCGTCACCACCGTCGAGGGCCTCGCCGACGGCGACCGCCTCCACCCCCTCCAGGAAGCCTTCGTGGACCGCGACGCCCTGCAGTGCGGATACTGCACACCCGGTCAGATCTGCTCGGCCGTCGGCATGCTCGGTGAGGCCGCGGACGGCTTCCCGTCCCACGTCACCGCGCGTACCGCCGCCGTATCCGCCCCCGCGTCGCTCGACGCCGCCGAGATCCGCGAGCGGATGAGCGGCAACCTCTGCCGCTGCGGTGCCTACCCCCGCATCGTCGAGGCGATCGAGGACGTGGCGCCGTGAAACCCTTCGCCTATCTCCGCGCCCGGTCCGCCGCCGAAGCGGTCCGTGAGAGCTCCGCCCAGCCCGGCACCGCGTTCCTCGCAGGCGGCACCAACCTCGTCGACCTGATGAAGCTCGGCGTCGAGACACCCGTGCTGCTCGTCGACATCAGCCGACTGCCCCTGGACCGGGTGACGGACGCCGACGACGGCGGCCTGCGCATCGGTGCCACCGTACGCAACAGCGACCTGGCCGCCCATCCCGCGGTTCGCACCCGCTACCCCGCCCTGTCGCAGGCACTGCTGTCGGGCGCCTCCGGGCAGCTCCGCAACACCGCCACGACCGGAGGCAATCTGCTGCAGCGCACCCGCTGCCCCTACTTCCAGGACACGGCGAAACCGTGCAACAAGCGGGAGCCCGGCAGCGGGTGCCCCGCCCGTGAAGGCGCCCACCGGGACCTCGCAGTGCTCGGTCACTCCGAGCACTGCGTCGCCACCCACCCGTCCGACATGGCCGTCGCCCTGTCCGCCCTCGACGCCACCTTCCAGTTGCGCGGACCGGACGGCGAACGGACCGTACCCGCCACCGGATTCCACCGGCTGCCGGGCGACACCCCCCAGCAGGACACAGAGATCCGGCCCGGTGAGCTCATCACCGAAGTGGTCCTGCCGCCGCGCCCGGACGGCGCCGGATCCCTCTACCGCAAGGCCCGCGACCGTGCCTCGTTCGCCTTCGCCCTCGCCTCCGTCGCCGCGGTGCTCAGCGTCCGCGACGGCCGGATCGAACACGCGGCGCTGGCCTTCGGCGGACTCGCCCACCGGCCCTGGCGCGCACATGCAGCGGAGGACGTGCTGCGGGGCGCGCCGGCCACCGACGAGACCTTCGCGCGGGCCGTGGACGCCGAACTCGCCGCGGCCCGGCCGCTGCGCGACAACGCCTTCAAGGTGGGCCTCGCCCGCAGTCTGGCCGTCGCCGCACTGGCCGAGCTCGCCGCCCACAGCTGAGCAACCGCAGACACGACCCGCAGACGTGAGGACCCCGTCATGAGCCAGGCCCCTCCACCACTGGGCACACCCGTCGTCCGCCGCGAGGGCCGGGACAAGGTCACGGGCACCGCCCGCTACGCCGCCGAACACACCCCCGAGGGCTGTCTGTACGGCTGGCCCGTCCCCGCCACGATCGCCCGCGGTCGCGTCGGCGCCGTCCACTCCGACGCGGCACTGGCCCTGCCAGGGGTGCGCGCCGTCCTCAGCCATGACAACGCGCCGGCGCTGAAACAGCCCGACGACCCGATCCTCGCCCTCTTCCAGGACGACCGGGTCCCGCACCGGGGCTGGCACATCGCACTCGTGGTGGCCGACACGCTCGAACACGCCCGCGCCGGAGCCGAGGCGCTGCGCATCGACTACGAGCCCACGGGGCACGATGTCGTGCTGACCGAGGACCACCCCGGCCTCTACACACCGGAGATCGTCAACGGGGACTACCCCGCCGTCCGTGAACGCGGCGATGCCGAACAGGCCTTCGTCACGGCGCCCGTGCAGGTCGATGCCACCTACACCGTCGGCGCCCTGCACAACCACCCCATGGAGCCGCACGCGGCGACCGCCCGGTGGACCGAGGACGGGCAACTGACCGTCCACGACTCGAGTCAGGGCTCCACCAGGGTCCGCGACAGTCTCGCCGCCGCGTTCGGACTCCGGCCGCAGCAGGTCACCGTGGTCTCCGAGCACGTCGGCGGCGGCTTCGGTTCCAAGGGCACCCCGCGCCCGCAGACCGTCCTCGCCGCTATGGCCGCGCGCCACACCGGACACCCCGTCAAGGTCGCCCTGCCCCGGCGCCAGCTGGCCGCCGTGGTCGGCCACCGTGCCCCCACCCTGCAGCGCGTCCGGCTGGGCGCCGAACTCGACGGCACCCTCACCTCGGTCGTCCACGAAGTCGTCACCCACACCTCCACCCTCAAGGAGTTCGTGGAGCAGGCAGCCGTGCCGACCCGCGTCATGTACGGATCGGGCCACAGCCGCACCGCCCACCGGGTGGCCGCCCTGGACGTGCCGAGTCCCTCCTGGATGCGCGCACCGGGCGAGGCCCCCGGCCTGTACGCGCTGGAATCCGCCATGGACGAACTCGCCGCGGCCCTCGGCATGGACCCCGTCGAACTGCGCCTGCGCAACGATCCGGTGCACGAGCCCGATTCCGGCCGCGCGTTCAGCAGCCGCGGCCTGGCGGCCTGCCTGGAGGAGGGAGCGGCTCGCTTCGGCTGGCACGACCGGGATCCGCGCCCCGCGGCCCGCGAGGAGGGGCCGCTGCTGCTCGGCACGGGGGTCGCCTCAGCCACCTACCCCGTGTACATCGGGGCCTCCAGCGCCTCGGCGCACGCGGCACCCGACGGCTCGTACCTCGTCCGGGTGAACGCCACCGACATCGGCACCGGCGCCCGCACCGTGCTCGCGCAGATCGCGGCCTCCGTGCTGGACACCCCGGTGGAGAACGTCCGGATCGACATCGGCAGCAGTGACCTGCCCGACGCGCCGCTGGCCGGAGGGTCCTCGGGCACGGCCTCCTGGGGTTGGTCCGTGCACAAGGCGGCCACCGCCCTCCTGCGGCAGCTGAGCGAGCGCACCGGCCCTCTTCCCGCCGAGGGGCTGACGGTCCTGGCGGACACCGAGGAGGAGACCTCCACGCAATCCCCTTACGCACGCCACGCGTTCGGAGCGCACTTCGCCGAAGTCGCCGTCGACTCCCGCACCGGAGAAGTGCGGGTGCGCCGGATGCTGGGTGTCTTCGCCGCCGGGCGCATCCTCAATTCCAGGACCGCGCGCTCCCAGTTCACCGGTGGAATGACGATGGGAATCGGCATGGCCCTGACCGAGGGCAGCACGATGGACCCCGTCTTCGGTGACTTCACCGAGAGCGATCTGGCCTCCTACCACGTGCCGGTCTGCGCCGACGTGCCGCAGATCGAGGTGCACTGGATCGATGAGGAGGATCCGCATCTCAACCCGATGGGCAGCAAGGGGATCGGTGAGATCGGCATCGTCGGCGCCGCGGCAGCCGTCGGCAACGCCGTCCGGCATGCCACCGGCGTCCGGCTGCGCAACCTTCCGCTCACCCCGGACACTCTGTTGCCGTATCTGCTCTGACCTGGATCGATTCGCCTGAATGGTCGGACCGTCCTGTCCTGTGTTGCGCAACCGGCTCTGCGGGGTCACTCTGTGGAGTGACCTATCAGTGACATTCGCTCACTCTTCGTGTTCGGGGGGCGTTGGTTCAATGAGGCGAAGTCAGTGGGCCTCGATGTGAGGAGCCTCGACGATGACCGTTCAACTCGACCGGCACTATCTGGTCGAACTCCAGGTTTCGGCAGAGCGTGTTTCCCAACTGCGGCGAATAATCGCCGCGCACCTCCGCCACTGGAGTCTCGAACTTCACATCCGGCCGGTGTGCCGGGGTGTGGAGGAGCTGCTGACCAATGTCCACCGGCATGTCGGTGACGACAACGATTGCGTCGTCGAACTCCGCTGGTCCGGCCGGCATCTCACGGTCTCCGTCGCCGACAACGGCTCCGGGATGCCGCGACTGCTCAGCACCGGCGGCGGTGGCCTCAGCCGTGTGATGGCGCTGAGCGACAGCTGGGGGACCTGCCGCACCGCCGAGGGCAAAGTGGTCTGGTTCACCCGGTACGCGAAGGAGCCGCGCACCGTCGACCTGGTGCCGTCGGCGCCGCTGCCCGGCGTGGGCGAGTTCCGTCGTCCGCCCGTCGCGGTTCCCGACGTCGTCCCGGAGACCACGGCGGCGTCCGGCGCCGCGCCCGCTCTCGTCTGAAGCGGGCCACCGGGACCGGTACCGCCGGCCTTCGCGCCCGCTGAACGCTCCCGGCGTGGACGGCGTGCCCAACGCACGCATGGTCCGCGCCGGTCGGGCATCCGCCCGGCAGGGCCCGCGTTGCGGCACGACGCAGGGCGCGGCACGGTCGAAGTACCGAGGCAAGGAGACCACTGTCATGCCCATCGCGACGGTCAACCCCGCGAACGGCGAGACCCTCAGAACGTTCGACGCGCTGGGAGCGGCGGAGATCGAGCAGAAGCTCGCCGCCGCAGACGCCGCGTTCCGGCAGTACCGCACCACCGGATTCGACGAACGGGCCCGGCTGCTGAACCTGGCCGCCGGACTGCTCGACGACGACCAGCAGGACATCGCGCGCACCATGACCACCGAAATGGGCAAACCCGTCAAGGCGGCCCGCGCGGAGGCCGCCAAGTGCGCGAAGGCGATGCGCTGGTACGCGGACCACGCCGAGGAACTCCTCGCGGACGAACATCCCTCCGATGCCGATGTGCGGGACTCCGGCGCCTCCCGGGCCTATGTCCACTACCGCCCACTGGGCGCCGTCCTCGCCGTGATGCCGTGGAACTTTCCGCTCTGGCAGGTCGTGCGGTTCGCCGCCCCGGCACTGATGGCCGGGAACGTCGGGCTGCTCAAGCACGCGTCCAACGTCCCACAGACGGCGATCTACCTGGAGTTCCTGTTCCGCCGTGCGGGGTTCCCGGAGGGATGCTTCCAGACCCTGCTGGTGGGATCCGGAGCGGTCGAGTCGATCCTGCGCGACCCCCGGGTCGCGGCCGCCACCCTCACCGGCAGCGAGCCGGCCGGCCGCTCGGTCGCGGCGATCGCGGGCGACGAGGTGAAACACACCGTCCTGGAACTGGGCGGCAGCGACCCGTATCTCGTCCTGCCGTCTGCGGACGTCGCCAGGGCCGCCCGCACGGCCGTGACCGCCCGGGTGCAGAACAACGGCCAGTCCTGCATCGCCGCCAAACGGTTCATCGTGCACACGGAGGTGTTCGACGAGTTCGCCGAACGATTCACCGTGGGCATGCGTGATCTGACCGTCGGCGATCCGCTGCGGGAATCCACCGACGTCGGCCCCCTCTCCAGCGAGCAGGGGCGCGCCGACCTGGAGGAACTGGTCGACGACGCGGTACGGCAGGGTGCGCACGTGCTGTGCGGGGGCGGCCGGCCCGGTGGCCTGGGCCCGGAGCTGGAGCGCGGCTGGTTCTACGCCCCCACCGTCCTGACCGGGATCACGCCCGCGATGCGCATCCACCGCGAGGAGACGTTCGGCCCCGTCGCCACGCTCTACCGGGCCGAAGGACTCGACGAAGCCGTGGCGCTCGCCAACGACAGTCCCTTCGGCCTCAGCTCCAACGTATGGACCCGCGACGCCGACGAGGCCCGCCGCTGCGTACGCGATCTGCAGGCGGGCGGAGTCTTCTTCAACGGCATGACCGCGTCCCATCCCGCACTGCCCTTCGGCGGCGTGAAGCGCTCCGGCTACGGACGTGAACTCGCCGGGCACGGCATCCGCGAATTCTGCAACGCGACCACCGTCTGGTACGGCCCCGAGCCTGCCGGCGCCTCGTCCTAGGAGACGTACATGAGCCACGCCGCCCATCCGCCGGCGACGCCCAGCCCCTCCGACGAAGAGATCGCCGCACTCGACGCCCACTGGCGGGCCGCGAACTACCTGACCGTCGGGCAGATCTACCTCATGGCCAACCCGCTCCTGAGCGCGCCGCTCGCCCGGGAGCACATCAAGCCCCGTCTGCTCGGCCACTGGGGCACCTCGCCCGGCCTCAATCTGGTCCACACCCATCTCAACCGCGTCATCAAGGCCCGCGGCATCGACGGGCTGTGCGTCTGGGGTCCCGGACACGGCGGCCCCGCGGTCCTCGCCAACTCCTGGCTGGAGGGGAGCTATTCGGAGACGTACCCCGATGTCGGCCGGGACGCCCACGGGATGGAGCTGCTGTTCAAGCAGTTCTCCTTCCCCGGCGGGGTGCCCAGTCACGTGGCGCCGGAGACCCCGGGCTCCATCCACGAGGGCGGCGAACTCGGCTACGCCCTCACCCATGCCTACGGTGCCGCTCTCGACCACCCGGACCTGCTCGTCACCTGTGTCATCGGCGACGGCGAGGCCGAGACCGGGCCGCTCGCCGCGTCCTGGCACTCCAACAAGTTCCTCGACCCGGTGCACGACGGAGCCGTCCTCCCGATCCTCCATCTCAACGGCTACAAGATCGCCAACCCGACGGTGCTCGCCCGCCTCCCGGAGCCGGAACTCGACGCCCTGCTGCGCGGTTACGGGCACGATCCCCTGTACGTCGGCGGCGACGACCCCCTCACCGTCCACCGGGCGATGGCCGCCGCGATGGACCGCGCCGTCGATCGCGTCCGGGAACTCCAGGCCGCGGCCCGGACCGGCGGTACCACCGAGCGCCCGCACTGGCCGATGATCGTGCTGCGCACTCCCAAGGGCTGGACCGGCCCGGCCGAGGTCGACGGCGTGCCCGTCGAAGGAACCTGGCGGGCCCACCAGGTCCCGTTGCCCGGTGTCCGGGACAGCCCCGGTCATCTGCGGCAGTTGGAGGCGTGGATGCGCTCCTACCGGCCGGACGAACTCTTCGACACGGCGGGTCGTCCCCGCCCGCAGGTGCTCGCCTGCGTGCCAGAGGGCCCGGCCCGGCTCGGCGCGAGCCCGTATGCCAACGGCGGTCTGCTCCTGCGGGAGCTGCCCATCCCTCCGCTGGAGGACCACGCGGTCGAGGTCGCCAAGCCGGGGACGGTGCTGCATGAGCCGACCCGGGTGCTGGGCGGCCTGCTGGAGGCCGTCATGGCGGCCACCGCCGAGCGCCGAGACTTCCGGGTCATGGGCCCCGACGAAACCGCCTCGAACCGGCTCGACGCCTTGTACGCGGCCACCGGCAAGGCGTGGCAGGAGCGGACCCTGCCCACCGACGA
Organism: Streptomyces sp. NPDC101194; assembly: GCF_044767885.1. NCBI lineage: Bacteria > Bacillati > Actinomycetota > Actinomycetes > Kitasatosporales > Streptomycetaceae > Streptomyces > Streptomyces sp. NPDC101194. The sequence continues at coordinate 17,956 of NZ_JBIWOS010000013.1, read as the reverse complement.
GCACCTCTCCCGCGACGGACGCGTCATGGAGGTCCTCTCCGAGCACCTGTGCCAGGGCTGGCTGGAGGGATATCTCCTCACCGGCCGGCACGGACTCTTCTCCTGCTACGAGGCGTTCGCCCATATCGTCGACTCGATGGTCAACCAGCACATCAAGTGGCTCAGGACCTCCCGCCGGCTTGCCTGGCGCCGCCCCATCGCGTCGCTCAACTACCTGCTCACCTCGCACGTCTGGCGCCAGGACCACAACGGGTTCTCCCATCAGGACCCCGGATTCGTCGACCACGTCCTCAACAAGAGCCCCGAGGTCGTCCGCGTCTATCTGCCGCCGGACGCCAACACCCTGCTCTCCGTCGCCGACCATGTGCTGCGCAGCCGCGACTACGTCAACGTGGTCGTGGCCGGCAAACAGCCGAGCTTCGACTGGCTGACCCTCGACGAGGCCCGCGCGCACTGCGCCCGCGGCGTCGGCGTCTGGGAGTGGGCGGGCACGGAGGACGGCAGCCGCGAACCCGACGTGGTGCTGGCCTGCGCCGGTGACGTGCCCACACTGGAGACGCTGGCGGCAGCCGATCTGCTCCGCCGGCATCTGCCGGAACTGGCGGTGCGGGTGGTCAACGTGGTCGACATGACACGGCTGCTGCCCCACGAGGCGCACCCGCACGGGATGGCGGACTCCGAGTACGACGCGGTGTTCACCAGGAACTCCCCGGTGATCTTCGCGTACCACGGCTACCCGTGGCTGATCCATCGCCTGGCCTACCGGCGGGCGGGTCATGCCCATCTGCATGTGCGGGGCTACAAGGAGGAGGGCACCACCACCACGCCCTTCGACATGGTGGTCCGCAACGATCTGGACCGCTACCGACTGGTCATGGATGTCATCGACCGGGTGCCCGGCCTGGGTGTCCGTGCCGCGGCCGTGCGCCAGGCCATGGCGGATGTCCGCACCCGCCACCATGCCTGGATCCGTGAACACGGCACGGACCTGCCCGAGGTGGCCGGCTGGACCTGGAGCGGCTGACGCCGCCCCGGTCCTGACGCTGTGGGCTCAGCCGCGGCCGACCGCGCGCGCGAGTTGGGCCTTCGTCATGTTCGAGCGTCCGTGGACGTTCTTCCTTTTCGCCTCTTCGTAGAGCTGGTCGCGGGTCGGTCCACCGGATCCGCCGTGGGAGCGCAGACCGCCGCGCCGTGCTGACGACATGTCCTCGACGGAGGTACGGCTCGCGGTTCTCGATTCGCCTGCGCGGGCACGCTCCTTGTTGACCGTACGGGCCGCGATCTCCTCCGCCCGGTCCTCGCTGACCCCTCGCTCCTGCGCGCTCTCCTTGATGTGTTCGTACTGTCGTTCCCGTTTGGCATGGGTTCCACGTGGCATGGTGCGGTCACTCCTCTCGTCAGGACTTCTCCCGGGGCCCGGAGGCTCGTGCCGGGACGCGATCGGGGCCTTCTCCAGTCTCCCAGCGGCCCCTGGGGCCCGCACGCCTGTCGCGGTGGCGGACAGGGCGTGCGGCGTGCGGTCGCGGCCCGCTCAGTAACGCAGGGCCGCCGCGATCCCCCCGTGCTCCGCCAGCGACCCGTCCGCGAGGAAGACCACGTCGGCGCCGCTGTCCAGGGCCGTCTCGACGAGCTCGTCCACGATGTCCTCGCGGACCGAGCTGTCCGTGAGGTCCGCGGCTTCACCGCTCACGGGTTCGAGGTGCTCGTCGCTCACCCGCACGGTCCGCTGGAAGTGTTCCTCCACGGCGACCAGTCCTGCGCGGCCCTCCCGTGCCGCCGCCCACACCTCGTCGAGACCACCGGCGAAGGCGCGGCGACCGCGCGCCTCGTCCAGCAAGCCGTCGATCTCCGCCGAGAACCTCTGCTGATGATGATCGAGCGCGGGCCGCAGTTCCTTGAGCAGGCCGCTCGGCGTCGTGTCGGCCGGTACGCCCTTGGTGACGCGGCCCACGGCCGCCCCGGCGCTCTCCCCGACCTCGTCCAGGAGGGCGAGCGCGGGAGCGAGGCCGACCAGATACAACGGGCGGGGGTCGGCGGCCAGCACCGCGCGCAGTCTCTCGTCGACGGCGCGAAGGAAGGTGCGCGTCTCCTCGTCGCTGAAGGTGCTCGGAGTGTCTCCGATCCGCTCCTCGCGCTGCGGGTCGGGTGCCTCCCGCGGTGCCGTCAGCGGGAACCCTCCGGTCTCCTCCTCGTGCATGACGTCCGCCGTGCCGCTCCACAGCGCGGCGTGCTCGGCGGAGACGGTGAGCGCCCAGTACGGCTGGGCCTGGGCCTTCGCGGCAACGAGGTTCCGGGTCAGATAGGTGTCGCTGAGCACCACCCGATCGGGCGCGGTGCGGGGGAGCTGCCAGATGTGGTGCTCGTCGGCGGTCACGAGGAGCACCAGGGAGTCCAGGGCCCGGCGGGGGTCCACCTCCGCGACCGCCCGGTCGAGCTGCTCCTGGATGGCGCTTCGGGCCTCGCGGGTGACCGCCGGGTCCGCTGCCAGCCGGTTGCCGGCCTCGGCCACCAGGTTGCGCAGCCGAACGGCGTCCTGGGCGTTGTCCGGAGCGCGGCGGTGCGTCGGCATGGTCAGGGACAGGGCTGGATAGGGCTTGGTCGCCCGAAGCTCCTTCAACCGGCCGGCGGTCAGGGCATCCGCATCCATCGTTCTCTCCCAGGGGCTTGGCTCCGCTTGTCCGCTCCCGAGTGGAGCGGGTGCATTCAACGAGTCAATTCATACCTTTTCAACCTAATATGAGCGAGTTGTCTCCCATGGGTCAGAGGAGGTGCGCGATGTCCACACTCACCGTGTGGAAGTTCCCGTCGGCCGAGGGTGCCGAGCGCGTGGAGACGACACTCAAGTCCCTCCAGAACGAGGGGCTGATCAAGATCCTCGACGCGGCCGTGGTCACCTGGCCCGCCGATCGGTCGAAGTCCGGGACCAAGCAGTTGATCAACCTCGTCGGTGCCGGGGCACTGAGCGGCAAGCCGGCCGACATCGGCATCGACGACGACTTCATCGCGGAGGTCAAGGAGAAGGCGACGCCCGGGACTTCGGCCCTCTTTCTGCTGACCGTGAACGAGGCGCCCGACCGGATCGGTGCGGCGCTGCCCGATGGAGGCGCCGAACTGCTGCACAGCAACCTGGACACGCGGAGCGAGGCGCGGCTGCGCGAGATCTTCGGCGAGGACGCGACCCGACCGTCCGGCCCGGCGACCCGGGCCTCCGTATCGCGCCTGCCCTGACCCCATCTCCCCATGTCCTTACGAGCAGACGGAGCGTCCGTGATTGCGACCAGACCCCTGCGGCACGCCCCCGGCGGCCGCGCAGCCCGTAGCCTGGCCCTCGCCGCGCTGGCCGCGGTGATCATCTCCGGTACCACCGCCTGCGGTGGCTCCGGCACGACTTCGCCCGGCGTGGCCAGGAGCACCCGCACGATGTCCCCGGAACCCTCCCCGACCCCCTCCGCCAGCGCCAGTCAGCGCTCCCAGCAGGAGTTCGCCGCCTCGGTCTCCGCGGCTGCCGAGCGCAACCGGCAGAGGGCCGTCAAGCAGCTCGAAGGCGTCCGGGGGACGGGCAATGCGGTCCAGGACGTCTCCGTGACGGGGCTGGCGGTCGAGAAGTCCGAGCAGTTCCGCAGCGCCCTCGTCCGGGTCACCAACCGGACGGACAAGGCCGCCTTCTACGCCGTCAAGGTGGAGTTCGTCGATGCGTCCGGGAAGGTGCTCGACACGGTCGTGCTCGGCTTGGACGTTCCGCCCGGCCGGACCGTCAGCGAGCACGCGAACAGCCGCAAGGCGGCGGGTGTCAAGACGTTTCCCCGGATCGCCCAGGCCGAGCGCAGCTGACGGCCGGGCCCGCGACACGTCCTGCCCTCGGCCCATCCCGTCCCACTCCCCGGTGTCGGAGAGCGGGACGGGATGGGCGGCCTTCGGTGCCCCGCCTGCCATGAGGAGGCCGCGGCCCGGTGCGCGAGCGGCACGGCCGGCCGGAACAGCGAAGGGGTTGGTCGGGTCCGTCTACCAGATGGACGCGACCCACTCCGGGTGGTCGATGAACGGGTTCCGGTTGTGCTGGTACTGGTTGAATATGACGTCGTTGCGCCGCTTCTCGAAGCTGTCCGGCGGGTCCTGCAGGCTCCACGCCTTCAGTACCGAGAGGCGGCCGATGTTCGGTGCGGAACCGTTGGACACCTTGTCGTTGGGTTCGAGGTCGGGGAAGGCGTCGTCGCCCTCGTAGCGCACCGCCATGTAGAGGATCATGCGGGCCACGTCGCCCTTGACCGCGTCGCGCGGTTCGAAGGAGTCGCTGTCGGTGTAGTTGCCCGGTGCGCCGCTGACCGCGCTGCCGCCGTTGTCGAAGTCCTTGTTGCCGCGTATGGAGTTGACGGTGACGTCCTCCGCGCGCAGGTGGTGGATGTCCGTGCCGGGGCCGGTGGCGGTGCCGAAGTCGCCGTGGGACTTGGCCCAGACGTGCTCGCGGTTCCACTGGCCGACCGAGCCGCCGTTGTTGCTCTTGGGAGTGGAGCGCCCGGAGTAGAGGAGGACCACGTTCGAGGGGTTGGAGGGGTCCTCGTCCGTGTTCTTGAGGGCGTCCCAGACCTGGCTGTAGGAGATCTTGGTCTGGCTGCTGATGATCGTGTGCAGCGCACTCTTGAGCGCGGTTCCGGACTTGCCGACCGCGTTCTGGTAGTAGGTGTCGTCGAGGGTGCTGAGCGGTGTCGCTGCGACCGGTGCGGCCTGAGGTGTGGCGGCCGGCGCGGCGGCGGCGGTGCCGGCGAGTACCGCAATCGCGGCGAGGGTCGCCAGCAGAGGGCGCCGGTAGGGAACGAGACGACGGGACATGTGGGGTGTCCTCTCCGAAAATGCGGGCACCACGACGCCGCCGCGAGGTGGGAGGCGGCGCCGCGGTGGTCGTGTGGTACTGGGTCAGCGGGAGCCTTCCACACGCACCGTGACCATGGTGTGAACGCCGTGTACTTATCATGTGCAGGTCAAGTGAGGGCTCTCCCTGCGGCGCCGGGAGCGGGGTGGGGCCCTCGGATGCGGCGGGCCGGACGCGGGGCGAGAATGACCGAAAGGACGAGGAGGCGGCATGAGCGACGAGCCCGAATCCGTATCCGCAGCTCGGGGCGTGACCCCCGACAGCCTCTTGCACACCGGCGGGAGCGACAATCCGTCCGCAGAGGACCTGGTCCTCGCCTCCGGGCGGGACCTGACTCCGAAGAATCTTCAGTGGGCCGAGCGCAGGCTCGCCCGGGAGGGGCGGTCGGCGATCGACAAGGCGCTGCCCTGACGTGTGACCCGGTGGCCGGCGCGGGGAGCGTGTGGGCGCTCCCCGTGGCTCGGCTAGCCTGGGTGGACAATGAACCGTTTGACGACGTCAGGGGCCGGGTACGACCTCGCCCGCTTCCCCGAGGACCCGCGCGACCCCTTCCGTGCCTGGGACGCTGCCGATGAGTACCTGCTGCGGCGGCTGGAGGGGACCGAGGAGTGGGATCCGGTCGACCTGACCGGCTCCGTGGTCGTGGTGGGTGACCGCTGGGGGGCCCTGAGCACCGTTCTGGCCGGGCACCGTCCCGTGCAGATCACCGACTCCTACCTGGCGCAGCGCGCGACCCTGGCGAACCTGGACCGCAACGGTGCGGCCGCCGATTCGGTACGCCTCCTGTCGGCCAGGGACACGCCGCCGGACCGTGTCGACGTCCTGCTGGTACGTGTGCCGAAGAGCCTTGCGCTCCTGGAGGACCAGCTGCACCGGCTCGCGCCGGCCGTCCACGCGGGCACCGTGGTCATCGGCACCGGCATGGTCAAGGAGATCCACACCTCCACCCTCAGGCTCTTCGAGCGGATCATCGGCCCGACCCGCACCTCTCTGGCGGTCAGGAAGGCGCGTCTCGTCTTCTGTACTCCGGACCCGGATCTGTCCCGTACGCCCAGCCCCTGGCCGTACCGCTACGACCTGCCCGAAGACGTCGGCCCGGTCTCCGGCCGGACGGTCACCAACCACGCCGGGATCTTCTGCGCCGAGCGTCTGGACATCGGCACCCGTTTCTTCCTCGGCCATCTCCCCGAGCGCAGCGGCCCCGACCGGGTCGTCGACCTCGGCTGCGGGAACGGCGTCGTCGGGCTGTCCGCGGCGCTCGCCAACCCCGAAGCGACCGTGACCTTCATCGACGAGTCGTACCAGGCGGTCGCCTCCGCCGAGGAGACCTTCCGGGCCAACACCGGTCCGGACGCCAAGGCCGACTTCGTGGTCGGCGACGGGCTGACGCGATTGCCGCCCGACGGTGTCGACCTGGTGCTCAACAATCCACCGTTCCACTCACACCAGGCCACCACCGACGCCACGGCCCGCACCATGTTCCATGGGGCGCGCACCGCACTGCGGCCGGGCGGTGAGCTGTGGGTCGTCGGCAACCGGCACCTCGGCTACCACACCCAGCTGCGCCGCATCTTCGGCAACTGCACCACGGTCGCGGGTGACCCCAAGTTCGTCGTGCTGCGCGCCGTCAAGCGCTGACGTCCGCCCGGAGCGTTCCGGCCCTTCCGGATTCTTGCAACACGTTCTACTGTGTGCGCCGCCGCACACAGGCGACGCGAACGCGAGACTCCTGGAGGGGCCGTGCACCTCGAATACACGCCTGAACAGCAGCAGTTGCGCGCCGAGCTGCGTACGTACTTCGCCGGTCTGGTCCCCGACAACGCCTACGCGCGTTACGCCGACCCGGCCGCCCAGAAGAGCTTCTACCGGGAGACGATCCGGCGCCTGGGCACCGACGGCTGGCTCGGCGTGGGCTGGCCCGAGGAGTACGGCGGCCGGGGCCTGTCGCCGATGGAGCAGTTCATCTTCTTCGACGAGGCCGCCCAGGCGGGCGTACCGCTGCCGCTGATGGCCCTCAACACCGTCGGTCCCACGATCATGCAGTTCGGCACCGACGAGCAGAAGGCGTACTTCCTGCCGAAGATCCTCTCGGGCGAGATCGACTTCGCGATCGGCTACAGCGAACCCGACGCCGGCACCGACCTCGCCGCGCTCAAGACCCGCGCCGTGCGCGACGGCGACGACTACGTGGTGAACGGGCAGAAGATCTGGACGACCAACGGAGACACCGCCGACTGGGTCTGGCTCGCCGTCCGCACCGACGTCGACGCCCCGCCGCACAAGGGCATCACCATGCTGCTCGTCCCGACCACGGACCCCGGCTACTCCTGCACCCTGATCAACACCCTCGCCTCGCACGACACCACCGCCAGCTACTACGAGAACGTCCGCGTCCCGGTCTCCCACCGCGTCGGCGCCCAGAACAAGGGCTGGCGCCTCATCACCAACCAGCTCAACCACGAACGCGTCACCCTCGCCGCCCACGGCACCATGGCCATCCGCGCCCTCCACGACGTCCAGCGCTGGGCGGCGGACACGAAGCTGGCCGACGGCCGCCGCGTCATCGACCTCGGCTGGGTCCGCGCGCTCCTCGCCCGTACCCACACCAGGCTCGACGCCATGAAACTCCTCAACTGGCAGATGGTGTCGGCGGTCCAGAACGGAACCCTCACCCCGCAGGACGCCTCCGCCGTCAAGGTCTACGGCTCGGAGGCACGTCGCGACGCCTATGCCTGGCTGATGCAGGTCGTCGGCTCGGCGGGACCGCTGAAGGAGGGGTCGGCGGGCACCGTGCTCCACGGCGAACTCGAACGCGGCTACCGGTCGGCCGTCATCTTCACCTTCGGTGGCGGAAACAACGAGATCCAGCGGGAGATCATCTCGTGGATCGGGCTGGGGATGCCGCGCGTACGGCGGTGAGGGGCGTGCGACCGCAGATTTTAGTTGTCACTTACCGGGGCTAAGGGCTGTCCCGTGATCCCTGGCCGGCGCGCGACGACGGCTACGGCACCTCGCCGCGTTGTCGGAACATCCGCATACATCCAGTATGCGGACGTCCCTCCGCCTTGCGATGCACCGCATCCGACGCTGCGCGCTGATCGTTTGGCACCTCTGCGGTTTGCCGGAGTGCGCAGCTGATTGATCGATGCGACCTGGGACTGGGTGCTGTGGCCGCTCTCTCGGAGCGAACCGAGGAGGGGGCTGTGGAGGTGGCCCCCTTGGGTGACTTCGGCCCAGATGAGGACGGCCGCTGCGTCGTTGCTGGGAGATGTCGCTCGCTGGTGAAAGCGGCCCATCCCGTCGGAGAGTTCACGCCAGTGAGCATCCGGCAGTCGCCAGTGTTGGAGTTTCTTCCGGCGGTGTTGGTAGTCGATGCGTGGAGTGCCGTAATCCAGCTGGCGTGCCAGGTCCTTCAGGGAGTTTTCCAGGAGGGGCCAGAGGTGATGCGGTGTGAGTTTCGCGTTGAGTGTTCTGAGGGAGTGTTGGGCGGTGCTCCAGGGGATGCCGAGTCTCCGCGCGCACTCCGACGCGCGGACGATGGCGAGGACCGGCTCGTGTCCCGCATCGCGCCCGTGGGACAGCAGATCGAGAGCCCCGAGTAGAGAAGCGCAGGGCGGCGGGCGGGCGCGTGGACGGGGCCGATGCGGTTCGGCCAAGGGGGGCCCATTCGTTCAGGCGGTTCGTGAAGCCGGACCGGTCGGCGTACCTGGTCCGTCCGGTGCCTTCTTGCCTGGGGCCCCTTCCACCGTCCTACGGGGGTTGAAGCGGATGGGGGCCTGGAAGCGGGCCTTACGGGCTGCGCGGCGGAAGACCGTGAGGACGGCCGGGCCGGCCAGGCAGATGCAGATGAAGTTGGTGACGGCGCGGCCGGTGTCCCAGCCGAGGGAAGTGGCCAGGTCGAAGGCCAGGTAGCGCTGGAACTGCTCGGTGAAGGGCAGGCCGGGCAGGTAGGCGATCGAGCTGTTCGGGTCGAGGGAGAAGGGCCAGAAGGAGAGGTTCAGGAGGAAGCCGAAGAGGTAGCCGGAGAGCGAACCGTAGACGGCGAGGAGAGCGACCTCCTTGCGCCCGATGGCCTTGGGGAGGAAGCCGGCGAGCATGCCGACGAAGGCGCACCCGAACATCTGGTACGGCATCCAGGGCCCGACCCCGCCGGTGATGAGCGCGGAGGCGAAGAGGGAAGTGCAGCCGAGGGTGAAGCCGAAGCCCGGGCCGTAGACCCGGCCGGCCAGGACGAGGATGAAGAACACCGTCTCGATGCCCGCCGTGCCCGCGCCGAGGGGGCGGATGGCGGCGTTGACGGCCGACAGGACACCCAGCATGGCCAGGGCCTTGGAGTTGATGCCGCCTTCGGCGATCTCGGAGATCACCACGCACAGGACGACCACGAGAAGGACGCCGAAGATGAGGGGTGGGGCGTAGTTCGAGCCGAACGTGCCCGGGGCGACGAGGAAGGGCCAGAAGAAGGCGACGACACCGAGGAAGCCCGCCATGGCGATGACGATCCCAGCGCGGGCGTTGATCCGGATGGCGACGGCGCGTGCGGTGGCGGCGGTGGTCATGAGTGCGGGTCCGTCCCGTCGTCGGGGAGGGCGCCGGTCACCTGGGCGACCGTGAGATAGGGGAGCGGAGCGAGGATCTTCGCGGTCTGCGGGGCGAAGACGGGTGAGGCGACGATGACTTCGGTGGTGGGACCGTCGGCGACGATGTCGCCCTCGGCCATGACGACGACCCGGTCGGCGGCGCGGGCGACGAACTCCACGTCGTGGGTGGAGATCACGACGGCGCGGCCTTCCGCGGCGAGGTGGTCGACGATGCGGACGAGTTCGCTCTTGGCGCGGTAGTCCAGGCCGCGGGTGGGTTCGTCAAGGAGCAGGACGCGTGGGGCGGCCGCGAGCTGGATGGCCAGGACCAGGGCGAGCTTCTGGCCTTCGGAGAGGTCGCGGGGGTGGGTGGTGTCGGGGATGCCTGGGGCGAGCCGGTCGAGGATGGCGCGCGCCCTGTCGCCGGTGGCCCCCGACTCGGTGTCGGCCTGGTCGAGTTCCTGCTTGACCGATTCGAGGTAGAGGAGGTCGGTGGGGGTCTGAGGGACCAGGCCGACCAGCCGCCGGGCCTCGGCGGCCGAGAGCTTCTTCGGGTCCTTGGGATTCGTGCCGCCGTCGGCGGGCGTGACGGCCACTGTGCCGGCCTTGCGCGGTCCGGAGCCCTGGAGCGCCCAGAGGAGCGAGGACTTGCCGGAGCCGTTACGGCCCATGAGCGCGGTGATCTCCCCACCCCGCAGGTCGAGGTCGACCTCCCGTACGGCCGGCACGCCGTGGTAGGTCACCGTGACGCCGCGGGCGGTGAGCAGCTGCGGGAGGTCGGTCTCCGGAGCGGGTCGTACGGGCGGGGGAGTGCGGTCGGCCAGCCGGGTACGCAGGGGCACGGCGGTGCGGCGGGCGTCGCGGATGGAGAGCGGGAGCGGGGCCCAGCCGGCGGCGCGGCCCAACTCCACGATGGGCGGTGCGATCGAAGACGTACGGAAGATCTCCGCAGGCGGGCCGGACACCACGCGGCCGTCCCCGGGGAGGTGGATGACCCGGTCGGCGTACTGGACGACGCGCTCCAGGCGGTGTTCGGCGAGGAGGACGGTGACGCCGAGGTCGTGGACGAGGCGGGTGACCGCGGCCAGGACCTCTTCGGCGGCGGTGGGGTCGAGGGCGGAGGTGGGCTCGTCCAGGACGAGGATGCGGGGGTGGGCGGTGAGGACGGAGCCGATGGCCACGCGTTGCTGTTGGCCGCCGGAGAGTTCGTGCAGGGAGCGGTGGCGCAGGTCGGCGAGGCCGAGGAGGTCGAGGGTCTCCTCGACGCGCTTGCGCATCGTGGCGGGCGGGACAGCCAGTTGCTCCATGGCGTAGGCGAGTTCCTCCTCGACGGTGTCGGTGACGAAGCCGTCGAGCGGGTCCTGTCCCACCACGCCCACCACGTCGGCGAGTTCGCGGGGCGGGTGGTCGGCGGTGTCGCGGCCGTCGACGGTGACCCGGCCGTAGAGGGTGCCGCCGGTGAAGTGCGGGACGAGTCCGTTGACGGCGCCGAGGAGGGTGGACTTGCCGACGCCGGTGTGGCCGACGACCAGACAGAGCTCGCCTTCGTCCACGGTGAGGTCCATATCGCGCAGGACCGGCTCGGCCGTGTCCTCGTACTGGACGGTGACCTGGTCGAAGGTGATCACTTGGGTTCCTCGGTGCGCTGGGCGGGGACGGTGGGCCGGGCAGCCGGAGCCGGCGGTGGTGCCAGGAACCCGGCGGTCCCTGCCAGGAGGATGGCCGCGGCCGGAACCAGGGGCAGGGTCGGCCAGCTGAGCGGATAGATGGAGGGGTTGAGCTCGGCGGCGTTGAAGCCGACGTTGGCGAAGAGGAGGACGGCGGAGAGGACCCCGCAGCCGGCAACGGCCCATTCGGCGAAGTGCCAGGGGTCGGGCCGGTAGGTGGTCCGGGTGATGCGGCGGCCGCCGAGGCGGAGCCCGGCGAAGCACAGCAGCGCGCCCGCGCCCATGGCGGGGAGGCCGAGCAGCTTGGGGGCGGTGGCGTCGAGGAGTCCGTAGGCCCCGGTGCACAGGCCGCACATGCCGAGCAGCATGAGGGCGCCGGTGGCCCGGCGGGAGCGGCGGGTGGCGGTACCGGCCCGGCCGTAGCCGCGCGAGTCCATGGCCGCGGCCAGGCGCAGGGAGCGTTCCAGGGCGTCTTCGAGGACGGGGACGATGATGCCGCGCAGGGCGCGCAGGCCCGTGGAGCGGCCGGCCCGCAGCCGTTTGGCCCGGTGTACGCGTTGCACGCTCTGTACGAGTTGGGGTGCGACGCTGAGGGAGACGGTGACGGCGACGCCCAGTTCGTAGAGGGCTCCGGGCAGGACGCGCAGGGCCCGTTTGGGGTTGGCGAGGGTGTTGGCGGCGCCGATGCAGCAGAGCATGCAGGCCAGGCGCAGCCCGTCCGTCGCTGCGGAGAGCAGCGCCTCCAGGGAGACGGGGCCGCCGAGTTGGATACCGGCGTACCAGTCGGGCGTGGGGATGTGAGGGAGGGAGAACAGGAAGTGGTCGCGGGGGGTGATGCCGGTGGCGAAGACCGCGCGGAACAGAACGCGGATGGTGACCACGGTGAGGGCCAGGTACAGGTAGTACTTGAAGCCGCGGGCCCAGGGGGCCTCGGTGCGGCGCATGGTGATGACGTAGCCGAGGACCGCAAGGACGAGGAAGAGCAGCAGCGGGTTGTTGGTGCGGCTGACGGCGGTGGCCAGGGCCAGAGCCCAGATCCACCAGGCGACCGGATGCAGGGTGCGGGGCAGACGGCGGCCGCCCGCGTCCGGCGCCGGGCCGGACGCGGGCGGCTTCACCGGTGCCGCGGGGAGGGCAGGTGCCACGCGGCTACTCCGTACGGCGGCGGCGCTTGGCGGCGAACACGGCGGCGGCGCCGATCAGCAGCACCAGCGCTCCGGTGGCGACGGCGGGCAGGTACGAGCCCACGTCGTGCTTCGCGTCCGCGGCGGGGGCCGCCTCGACGACCTGGGGGCTGGGGGCCGGCGCCGCTGCCGCGGGGGCACTGGCCGACGGGGTCGGGGTGATGCTCTCGGAGGGGCTCGCCGAGGGAGAGGGGCTCTCCGGGGCCGTGGCGCTCGGCGGCGGTGTCGTCGCCGGAGCGGCCGGGGGCGGGTTCTCGGGCTTGGGCCCGGTGTTGACGTTCGGAGGGAGCGGCTTGGCGGTGCGGGTGTCCTGGGGTGTGGGTCCGCCGGTGGGCTTGGTGTTCTTGGCGCGCAGCTGGTCGGGGGTGACGGTGGGCCTGCCCTCGGTGCCCTCGATGTTCGTTCCACCGAAGATCCACAGGTCGACGCTGCCGGGCTTGGGCTTGTAGAGCATGGCGCCGAGCTGGCTGTACTGCCAGGTGTTCTGCCCGGGGTCGGCGTGCCAGTACGACCAGTAGGCGGAGGCGGGCGGGGTCAGGACGCAGTCGTCCTGCTGCGGCGTCGGGAACTGCTTGCCGCCCTGGTGGCCGCTGTAGCCGATCCGGCAGATGAAGGCGGGGCCGTCGTGGCCCGTACCCGTAGTGGCCCAGCCGCCCTGGTTGAGGAGCTCGTAGCCGGTGGTCGGGGTGGTACCACAGGAGCGGTAGACGGGACCGCCCCAGTGGCTGAAGTCCACCGCGAGCACGACCCCCGAGGAGGTGGTGCACTGGCCCATCGGCTGCGGCGCGGCCCCGGCCGGGGCCGCGGTGGCGGCGAGCGCCGCCGCCGCCAGCCCCATCGCGGCGGCCGTTCGCGCCAGCGCCCGCATAAAGCGGTTGTGGCTCATGCCTCGCTCCCCGGCGTCACGCGGCGGCGCTTCGCGGCGCGGGTGAGGCTCCAGCCGCCGAGGGTCAGGACCAGAGCCGCGGCGGCGAGGGCGCCGACCTGGGCTCCGGTGGAGGCGAGCGGACCACCGGCCGACCCGGAGCGAGAGCCGCCCGCAGAGCCGGTGCCGCCGCCGTTCTCGCCCGGCGTCACGATGACGGGCGAGCCGTTGCCGCCGGACGTGCCGCCCGAGGTGCCTCCGGACGTGCTGGGGATCGGCTCAGGGGTGGTGCCGGTCAGGTCGCGGGTCAGGACGCCGAAGGAGATGCCGGTGGTGCCGCCGACGGCCTGGGCGGAGGCGCGCAGGTCGGAGCCGGTCTGGCCGCCCTTGGCGACGTTGAAGCCGCCGTCCTCCTTCTGCTGGGTCGCGAGCCAGGCCAGTGCCTTGTCGACCGCCGCCTGGGAGTCTGCGTCGGGGAGGAGGTCCACGGTCATGGCGGCCATGGCGGTGGAGTCCACTTCGGGGCCGCTGGGCTCGCCGATGAGGCTGACCCAGGCGCCCGAGGGGGTCTGCAGGCTCTTGAGGTAGGCGGCAGGCTCGGCCGCGGCGGTCTTCTCGCCGGCGCGGAGCTGGGCCATGACGCCGAGGGACTGCTTGAAGACGGAGGTGGCGTAGGCGTAGTTGCCCTTGGCCGCGCATTCCTGCAGGGTCGAGGTCTTCGCCTGGCAGGTGATCTCGGAGAGGGCGGCGATCAAGTCCTGGCCGCCGAAGTTCCGGGGGTCGCGGCCCACGGCCTCGGCGAGCACGGCCGCCTTGCCGATGGAGCCGCCGTTCGCGTACTTCGTGCCGACGAGGGTCCACTCGTGGATCCCGCGCTTCTGCCCGTCCTTGCCGCCCTTGTCCATGAAGTCGACGATGCGGCGCAGGGCGGCGTTGCCCTCGCCGGTGGCGGCGAGGGCGTACGCGCCGTCGATGGTCAGGCCGTAGTCGGCGAAGCCGGTGCCGGGCTGGCTCTCGTAGAACCGCCCCTGGACCAGCCGGGACGGGGCCGTCAGGTACGCGACACCCTTCTTCGCGTCGGGCCCCTCACCGGCCGGCGGTGTGGTCGGGGGGTCGGTCGGGGTCGGCGGTTCGACCGGCTTGGCGGTCAGGGCGGCGAGATCGCCGCCGGCGCCCGCGAGCGCGGCCGTCGCCGTGGGGTACAGGCGGGAATCCGTGTCGTCCTCGGCGAAGCCGAACCCGCCTGACGGGAGCTGGCGCTGGGAGAGCCAGGAGACTCCCGCGTCCGCGAACGCCTCGTCACCGAGGGCGCGCAGCGCCTGGGCGGCCCAGGCGGTGGCTGCCGGGTTGCCGGTCGTCTCGTAGTAGACGGCGGGCCAGGCGCCGGTCGCCAGCTGGGACCTCTTGAGGTAGCCACGGGCCTTCTGGAGCACCGCCTCGTGGCCTCCGGCCCGTTCAAGGGCCAGGGCGATCAGGCCGGTGGCGCCCGCCTCGCTCTCACATCCCGGGCTGCCGGGCCGGATGAGGACACTGGTGAACCCGCCGTCCTCGCACTGGAGGACGGTCAGCCGGGCCACGGAACCTGCCGGGGGCGTCATACCGGCGTTGACGAGGGCGATGACGGCCATGGCCTGGGCGTCGGCCTGGCCGGTAGTACGGAAGTCGCCCTTGGTGAAGCAGCCCTTGATCGTCTCGCCGTCGCCGATGTCGCGGGGGCAGGCATACTTCACGAGGTCGCCGAGCAGGTCGTGCCCGCCGAACGCGCGGGGATCCTTGCCGGTGGCCTCGGCGACGAGGGCGAGGCGGGCCGCGGCGGTGGCGTCGGGGATCCCGTCCTTGCCGGCCGGGTAGGCGTACGCGTCGGTCTGCACGGGCGTGGCGAGGAAGTCGGCGATCTTCTTCGCCACCGGGCTCTTGCGGTCGGCCGCCGCGAGGGCGAACACCGCTTCTGTGGTGAGGAAGTGGTTCGGGGTGGTGGAGCCCTCGTCGACGACGCGCTCGCCGTCCGTCAGCGTGCCGGTGACCCAGCGGGTGGTCGCGGGCACGTCGACCCGACCGGCCGGAACCTTGGGCGGAGACGTCGGAACGGTGGGGTCGGGGGTGGTGAAACCGCGAACGTCGTCCGGAGTGAAGGACGGCTTGCCCTTCGTGCCGGCGATGTCGGTGCCGCCGTAGACCCAGGCCTCCACGTCGCCGGGCTTCGGGTGCCGGGCCATGGCCCCCTGCTGGCTGTAGGACCACTTCCGCTGCCCGGGCGAGGCGGTCCAGTACGACCAGTAGGCCGTCGCCTGCGGCGTGAGGACGCAGCTCTCCTTGTCGGGCGTGGGGTACTGCGTACCGGTGCCCTTGCCGATGCGGCAGATGAAGGCGGGGCCGTCGTGGACGGTGCCCTCCATGGTGAACCCGGCTGTCTGCAGCAGTTCGTAGCCAGTGGTGGGGGTGGTGTCGCAGCCCTTCTCCACCTTGCCGCCGAAGGGGCCGAAGTCCACGGCGACGAGGGCGCCGCTGGTGGCTGTGCACTGCTCGATCGGATCGGCCGATGCGGGCGCCGTCCCGCCCGCGAAGGTCACGCCCGCGGCGAAGGTCAGCAGCGCCGCAGATGTGAGCGACAACAGTCCCTTGTGCCCCATGCGTTGCTTTGATTGCTGTGCGGTCCCCACCACGGCCCCTCGTGTCGGCCGGGCGGACCAGCGCGTGGCAAAAGAGCTCCCGCAGCGGGAAGGGCCGCGGGGAAGCCGTTTCGAACCACGCCGTAGTCCGCGACGGCGTTTCTCGCTGCAAAAACCTGGCCCCAGGCATTCCGACTCGCCCGGGACGGTGCCGGGCCTACGGTTGCGGGTCAGCGCCGGATTCCGACCGGCTTCCCCTGGAGCTGAGTGCTTATCAGTCGGAGTGGACCACGCGGAGAAAGACACCGTCAAGGTGGTCTGTGTCTCAGATGACAGGCTCAGGTCCCGCTCGATCGAGACCGCTCTCGACAGCTGGCGGACCCTTGAACACTCGGGTAGCGTCCTGGGCTGCCACATGGGGGAACCTGGTGCGAATCCGGGGCTGACGCGCAGCGGTGTGGGACGGCAGGGGGCCGTCACCGAGCCCGAATGCCCATCTGGTGATGCAAATCCCAAGCCGTACCACGCGTTCGGACGGCCGCCACTGTGCTCCGGGCCGCCCGCCCGCACGAGCCTCGGTCAGGTCGGCGTCCCTCATTCCAGGAGCAGGCCATGTCCCGTCCCCGCACCTCCCGCCGCCTCACGCTCGCGGTGCCCGCCGCGCTCGGAGCCCTCGCCCTCACCGCGCTGCCGGCCTTCGCGACCTCGTCGCCCGCGCAGATCGCCACGTCCAAGACCAATGGTGTGACCTATCTCAAGTCCCTTCAGGCCGCGGACGGTTCGTACGCGGGCAGCGGACTGTCCAACGAGTGGGCGTTCACCACCTTCGCGGCCGCCGGAACCGCCGTGGTGGACGTCTACCCCGGCGGCGACACCACGAAGAACGCGCGCGCCGTCTACCGCAACCTGCTCTCGACGGCGGGCTGGCCGCAGGCCTCCCCGGTGGCCACCGACTACGAGCGCGGCACCCTCAACGCCTACGCCGCCGGTATCGACCCGGCCCGCGTCTCCGCCTCGCGCAACCTCATCGCGCACGTCTACTCCTACTGGCAGACGGCCGAGGCGGGCTACTTCGGCCCGTCCGGAAACTTCAACGGCACCGTCTTCGCCGCCCTCGCGCTGGGCGGCGCCAAGACCCAGGGCGGCACGAACCGCGTTCCGCAGGCGCTGACCGACTCCATGGTCACCCGCATCCGCGCCAACCAGCACGTCGACGGAGGCTGGACCTACCAGAAGGGCGAGGGCAACCCCACCGTTCTGAATTCCACGAGCGACGTCGACATGACCGGCGCCGCCATGGCCGCGCTCTGCGTCTCCGGCGTCTCGAACACCGACGCCGACGTCGTCCAGGCGAAGAACTTCCTCAAGAGCACCCTCGTCTCCCCCAGCGGCGCGTTCAACTCCCTCTACGGGGTCAACACCAGTTCCAACGGCTGGGGCGTCGCGGGCCTCAACGCCTGTGGTTTCAACCCCCAGACCGGCGACTTCCTCACCGGCAGCGGCAAGACGCCGATCGACTTCCTGATAGCCAACCAGTACAACCCGGCGGGGGGCTTCAAGTACAAGCCCTCCGACACCGCGCCGACCGCCTACGCCTCCATCGACGCCCTGCGCGCCGTCGCAGGCGGCGGATTCACCGCTGCCCCGCCCGTCCCGGTCACCCCCGGAGCCCCGCAGTGGGTGGCCCAGTCCACCTTCACCGCCGGGACGGCCACGAAGCTCGCGCTGACCGTCGACGACGGCGCGGGCAACCTCAAGGTCTGCTCGGTGTCCTTCACGCCGACCGGGACGACCACCACCCTCGGTGACGTCCTCAACGCCGCGGTGACCTCCGCGGCCCCGTCCGGATGCGTCAGCAGCGTCGCGCCGTCCTCCGGCACCGGCACGATCACGGCGGTCAACGGCAAGGCCAACAGCGGCTCCAACACCTGGAAGGTCAGCGTCGACGGCTCCTCCTTCGCGGGTGCGGCCCGCGACAAGGTCATCAATGTGGGCGACACGATCGCCCTGCGGTGGGGTGCCTGATCATCAGATACCGGTGCGGGGTGGGGGGGGGGGGGGCGCCCCCCCCCCCCCCCCCCCCCCCGCGGGGGGGGGGGGGGGGGGCGGCCCGCGGGGGGGGGGGGGCGGCCCCCCCCCCCCCCCCCCCCCCGGCGGCAGGGGGGGGCGCGCCGGGCGCCGGGC
>NZ_JBIWOS010000012.1:106261-285961 GCF_044767885.1 Streptomyces sp. NPDC101194 | reverse complement strand
CTGCAACGTCGCACCCACGTCCGACGTACGCGTCGTGGTCATCGACTGCACCGACACCGGCGCGTCCCCGCCCACCGCCACCGACCCGACCTGGATCTTTCGACTGACTCTCCGGTCGGCGAGCTTGGTCGGAACGGACGGAATTCCGAGAGAAATCGCAGTCATGCGCTGAGCATCCCCAAGGTGTGGATCGAGGTCCCGAGATCGGCGGGCTCCGGTCTTCGAGGTTACGGCACCGGCGGCGGCCCGGAGCACACCGCGTCCGGGAGCGCCGCGCGGAGGGCGGGCCCGGACACACGCTGTGTGCCGGGCCGTCACCCTTGGTTCACCGGACCGGTCGGCAGATCAGGAGATCTTGACCGGATTGACGATGTCGGCGACCAGCACGAGCAGCGTGAAGCAGATGAAGACACCCGCGACGACATAGGCGACCGGCATCAGCTTGGCCACGTCGAAGGGGCCCGGGTCGGGGCGCCTGAAGACCCGTGCCACATTGCGGCGCAGGGCCTCCCAGAGCGCTCCGGCGATGTGCCCGCCGTCGAGCGGCAGCAGGGGCAGCATGTTGAAGAGGAACAGCGAGAGGTTGAAGCCGGCCAGCAGGAACAGCATCATCGCGATCTGGTTCTGCGCCGGTACGTCCAGCGTCATCACCTCGCCGCCGATCCTGGCCGCGCCGACGACGCCCACCGGGGAGTCGGCCGCTCGCGGGGCGTCGCCGAAGGCGGCGTTCCACAGGTCCGGGATCTTGGACGGGAGGGCGATGATCGAGTCGACGCCGTTCTCGATCATGTCTCCCATGCGGACGACCGAGTCGCCGAAGGAGAGCGGGACGATCTCGGTCTGGGCGGCGAAGCCGAGGTAGCCGGCCGGGACGAACTTCCCGGGGACCACCTCGCCCTTGGAGTCCTTCTCGGCCACCGAGTTCTCCTGGAGCACGGCGTGGAGGGTCTTCTCCTGGCCGTCGCGCCGGACGGTGATGGTGGCGGGGCCGATGGTGTCGCGGATCTTGTCGGAGAGCGTGGCCCAGTCGTCGACCTTCCGGCCGTCGAAGGCGATGATCGTGTCGCCCTTCTTCAGTCCCGCGGCCTGTGCGGGCGAGACCGGGTCGGACTTCTTGCAGGTGTCGCGGTTCTCGCTCTGGGCGATCACGCACTTCTGGACCCCCGCCACCTCGGTGGTCTGGGTCTGGAACCCGAAGGTCATCGCCACGCCGAGGAAGATCGCGACGGCGAGGACCAGGTTCATGAACGGTCCGGCGAACATCACGATGACGCGCTTCCACGGCTTGCGCGTGTAGAAGAGCCGCTTCTCGTCACCGGGTTCGAGCTCTTCGAAGGCGGCCGATCTGGCGTCCTCGATCATGCCGCGCCACGGGGACGTGGACCGCGCCTCCAGGCGCCCGTCCGGCCCCGGCGGGAACATGCCGATCATGCGGATGTAGCCACCGGCCGGGATCGCCTTGATCCCGTACTCGGTGTCGCCCTTCTTCCGCGACCAGATCGTCGGCCCGAAGCCGACCATGTACTGGGGAACGCGGATGCCGAAGAGCTTCGCGGTCGACAGGTGTCCGAGCTCGTGCCAGGCGATGGAGAACAGCAGGCCGATGACGAAGACGACGATGCCCAGAATCGTCAACAGGACCGTCGTAATACTCATGCGCGCGCCTCCGCTGTCGCTTTCGCCGAGAGTTCACGGGCCCGGGCGCGTGCCCAGGTCTCCGCTTCGAGGACGTCTGCGACCGTGAGCGAAGTTCCCGTGGCGGGGGTGCCGTGTTCGGCGACCACCGCCGTGACCGTATCCATGATTCCGTTGAACGGCAGCCGTCCTGCCAGGAATGCGTCGACACATTCCTCGTTCGCGGCGTTGAACACGGCCGGGGCGGTGGCGCCGAGCGTGCCCACGTGCCTGGCGAGTCCCACGGACGGAAAGGCCTCGTCGTCCAGGGGGAAGAACTCCCAGCTGGACGCCCTCGACCAGTCGAAGGCGGGTGCGGCGTCCGGGACGCGCCGGGGCCAGCCGAGGCCGATGGCGATCGGGCCCCGCATGTCGGGGGGCGTGGCCTGGGCGAGGGTGGAGCCGTCGGTGAATTCCACCATGGAATGGACGTACGACTGGGGGTGGACCACGACCTCGATCCGGTCGAACGGGATGTCGTAGAGGAGATGCGCCTCGATGACCTCCAGCCCCTTGTTGACCAGGGTGGCGGAGTTGATCGTGATGACCGGTCCCATGGCCCAGGTCGGGTGGGCGAGGGCCTGCTCGCGCGTGACGTCCGCCAGCTCGCTCCTCGTCCGTCCCCGGAAGGGGCCGCCGGAGGCGGTGACGACGAGCTTGCGTACGTCGGCGCGCGTGCCGGCGCCCAGTGCCTGGAAGAGCGCGGCGTGCTCGGAGTCGACCGGGATGATCTGGCCGGGCTTCGCCAGCGCCTTGACCAGTGGACCGCCGACGATCAGCGACTCCTTGTTGGCCAGGGCGAGCGTGCGGCCCGCCTCCAGCGCGGCGAGCGTCGGGGCGAGTCCGATCGAGCCGGTGATCCCGTTGAGCACGGTGTGGCAGTCGCTCGCCGCCAGCTGTGCGGCGGCGTCGGGCCCGGCCAGGATCTCGGGGAGCGGCTCGCCCGTCCCGTACTGCTCGCGCAGCGCCTCCCGGAGCGCGGGTACGGCGTCCGGTGCGGCGACGGCCACGGTGCGCACCCGCAGTCGCCGCGCCTGCTCGGCGAGGAGGGCGACCCGTCCGCCCGCGGCGGAGAGTCCGGTGACGCGGAAGCGGTCGGGGTTGCGCAGCACCAGGTCGATCGCCTGGGTGCCGATGGAACCGGTGGAGCCGAGGATGACGAGATCCCGGCGGCCTTCCGCGGCGTCGAAGACGAGGTGCGGGTCGGCGAGGGGGGCAGGGCTGTCGCTCATGCCCCCCATTGTTGCCGCATCGGCTGTGGGTGTGGACAGTGCGTCCCCGCGCCGGGCCGACGCGGGCCGACGGAGCCGTGCCAGGAAGGCGCGGCACCGGACCCGCCCCGCACGCACGTCGGCCGTACTCCCGCCCGGTGGGGCGTGGTACGGCCGACGAGGGCGTGCGCCCGCCCGGTGGACAGCGAGCGGGTCAGCGAATGGGCCGGTGGACGTCGTCCCGGGTGGACGGCCCCGGGGCGGCGTCGGCGATCCACGGCCCTTCGCCGCTCGGGTCGATGATGCCGTCCTCCAGCCAGGTGTAGGCGCCGGACAGCACGCCGTCGACCATGCGCCGGTCCAGGTCGTCGGTGTTGGACCACAGGCGGGTGAAGAGTTCCTCGACCCGGACACGGGACTGGCGGCAGAAGACGTCGGCGAGCCGGTACGCCTCACGGCCGTGGTCGCCCGAGGAGCGCAGCAGTTCGGCGCGGACACAGGCGGCGCTCATCGCGAAGAGTTCCGCGCCGATGTCGACGATCCTGCCGAGGAAGCCCTGCTTGGTCTCCATCCGGCCCTGCCAGCGCGACATGGCGTAGAAGGTGGAGCGCGCGAGCTTGCGGGCGGAACGTTCGACATAGCGTAGGTGGCTGGACAGGTCCGGATGCCCGGCCGGGTTGAACTCCCCATAGGTCCGCGGGAGTTGTCCCGGCCCCGCAACGAGCTTGGGCAGCCAGCGGGCGTAGAAGCCGGCCGCGTTGGCGCCCGCTCGCGCCTTGGCGGAGAGGGGCTTGTCGGGGTCGATGATGTCTCCGGCGACCTTCAGATGGGCATCGACGGCCTCCCGCGCGATCAGCAGGTGCATGATCTCGGTGGAGCCCTCGAAGATCCGGTTGATCCGCAGATCGCGCAGGAGCTGTTCGGCGGGTACGGCCCGTTCGCCGCGGGCGGCGAGGGACGCGGCGGTCTCGAAGCCCCGGCCGCCCCGGATCTGGACCAGTTCGTCGGCCATCAGGCAGCCCATCTCGGAGCCGTACAGCTTGGCGAGAGCGGCTTCGATACGGATGTCGTTGCGGTTCTCGTCCGCCATCTGGGAGGAGAGGTCGACCACCGCCTCCAGCGCGAAGGTGGTCGCGGCGATGAAGGAGATCTTGGCGCCGACGGCCTCGTGCCGGGCGACCGGCCTGCCCCACTGCTCGCGCACCGCCGACCACTCGCGGGCGATCTTCAGGCACCATTTCCCGGCGCCGACGCACATGGCGGGCAGCGAGAGCCGACCCGTGTTGAGCGTGGTGAGGGCGATCTTGAGCCCGGCGCCCTCGGGGCCGATCCGGTTGGCGGCGGGGACCCGGACCCGGTGGAAGCGGGTGACGCCGTTCTCGATGCCGCGCAGACCCATGAAGGCGTTGCGGTTCTCGACGGTGATGCCCGGGGAGTCCGCCTCGACGACGAAGGCCGTGATGCCGCCCTTGTGACCGTCCGACTTCGGGACGCGGGCCATCACGACGAGCAGGTCGGCGACGACGCCGTTGGTCGTCCACAGCTTCACACCGTCGAGGATGTAGTCCGATCCCTCCGGAACGGCCGAGGTGGCGAGCCGGGCCGGGTCGGAGCCGACGTCCGGCTCGGTGAGCAGGAACGCCGAGATGTCGGTACTGGCCAGCCGGGGCAGGAAGGCGTCCTTCTGCTCCTGGCTGCCGAAGAGCTTCAGCGGCTGCGGCACGCCGATGGACTGGTGGGCGGAGAGCAGCGCACCGATGGCGGGGCTGGCGGAGCCGACCAGGGCGAGGGCCTTGTTGTAGTAGACCTGGGTCAGGCCCAGCCCGCCGTACTTCGGCTCGATCTTCATCCCGAGCGCGCCGAGTTCCTTGAGGCCGTTGATCACCTCGTCGGGGATCCTGGCCTCACGTTCGATCAGGGCGCTGTCGATCCTGGTTTCGCAGAAGGCGCGCAGCCGGGCGAGGAAGGCCTCGCCGCGCCGGACGTCGTCCGCGGGCGGCAGCGGATGCGGATGGATCAGGTCGAGCCGGAAGCGGCCGAGGAAGAGTTCCTTGGCGAAACTCGGCTTGTGCCAGTCCTGTTCGCGCGCGGCCTCGGCCACCTGGCGCGCTTCACGCTCGGTGACCTTGGGCGTGTTCTTCGGGGCGGATGGTGCGGACATGAGGAGCTCACCTCGCCGCGTCGTGGGATGGGCGGACACGGCCGGAACGCGCGGAGGCATGCGCGCCTGCCGAGCCGTACCAACCGGTGCTACTTGTCCTGATGTACCCGATTCCCGGCACGCCCACCATTCCAGGAACGCCGATCAGGTCGACAGCCACTCCACTGGCCAGCCCCGTGGTGACACGGCGGCCGGGCCGTGGTGGGGGCGGAGAAGCGGGAACGGCCGGAGCCCCGCGCAGCGGGCCCCTCACACCACCCTGACCTGCGCGCCCCCTCCGACCTGCACGATTGCGCAGCCCTTCGGCCCGCACGGGGCCGTTCCGGCGCGGCGCAGGCCGCGGAGGGGAGATCATCGGATCGGCAGCTCGGGAACGCCACGGGCTCAGGGCGTGCCGTTGCCCCGTCGATCGCCGCCCGCGCGCCGGCTCAGCGTCAGCAGGAAGAGACCGGTCAGCAGAAGCGCGCCGCCCGGCAGGCTCCCCCACCCCCGGATGTCCGGGCCGAGGATGTCGGGGTCGTTGAGCACCAGCAGGAAGAACGTCTGCCAGCACAGGGCGAAGGCCGCCACCAACAGGCCCCAGCCGTAGACACGGGGGCGGTGGACCGGTCGCCGGTTCACGGGGAGCACCCAGCCACGGGTGACCGCCGCTACGCCGGACGCGGCGGCGAGCAACGCCAGCACAACAAGAAGTACGGCGAGGTAGATCATGGTCCCTCCCTGCGCGCCGGACCCGTGCCGGACGCCCGCGTGATCATGACACCCGCCGTGCCGCGCGTCCACGTGCTTCCCGGCGACCTCGCGATCTGTAGGCCGGGCCCTGGTGACCCGGGTCGGAAGTTCCGCGCCGGATCGGGGAGCGCCGGAGATCCGTCCTGCAACTCCCCGACCACGGGACCGGAGACGGCCCCGGCCATGGGGTCGAGGTCCGGCCCACCGGTGATGCCGGGGCCGGGCCTCGCGTTCAGGGGCTGCGGGGCGTCCGTACGGGGCGCTGCGCCGCAGCGGCCCCGAACGCGGCCGCGAACATCGAGGCGGTCACGACTCCTTGGTGTTGATGTTGACGTCGATGACCGCGTTCTTGATGGCCGTCTCGACCGCGGCGACGATGGTCGCGGTGTCGGCGCCGGTGCCGACCTGCCCCGCGAGTGCGGTGATCGCGGCGGACTGGGCGGCCAGCGTCCTGTCCATGCGGCGGATGCGGGCCTGAACGTCCTTCAGGATGGACTGCGCCTGCCATGTCGGGTTCGTGCTGTGGTCCGCGGCGTCTGCCGGGCCGCCGATCGCATCGGTCTTCCACACGGCGTCGAAGATGTCCTTCTTGGTGATCCCCGCCATGGGGTCCTCCTCGTGGTCGGAGCCGGGGTTCCAGCTCGCGGGGTGCTTCAGCCGTTCAGCCACGTCGGCGCGGAGCCCGGGCATGGTGAAGCCGCGTGGGTCGATCTTGTCGCTGGACCATTCCAGGTGGCCGATCACGGACTTCGCGGACCAGCCGTGCTTCCGGCAGAGCGCGGCCTGGACGCGGACAATCGCGTCGTACTGGGCCTTGGGCCAGGGGTCCTTGCCGTCGCCGAGGTTCTCGCACTCCCACCCGTAGAACCTGCTGTTGCCGTCGACACCGTTGCTGTTGCCGCGGGTCGGCGGGGTCGGACGGGTGCCGTAGGACTCGGACACGACCTGCTCCAGCACGCGCGGGTCGCCACCGCCCGCGTGGTTGGCGCGGCCCCAGCCGACCATGTGCACACGACCGTCCTTGGCGATCATCCCGTGGCACAGCGGCCCCGGCAGGGATGCGTAGCCGTCCCGCACGGTCGCGACCGTGGCAGCGGTGCCCTTGGTGACCGTGTGGTGCACGATCGACCCGTTG
This sequence comes from Streptomyces sp. NPDC101194, assembly GCF_044767885.1. NCBI lineage: Bacteria > Bacillati > Actinomycetota > Actinomycetes > Kitasatosporales > Streptomycetaceae > Streptomyces > Streptomyces sp. NPDC101194. The sequence continues at coordinate 279,048 of NZ_JBIWOS010000012.1, read as the reverse complement.
ACCGGGCCCCATGCCCCCTTCGAATTGCGGTTGTGGGTGGTCCAGTTGCCGACCTCCACCACGCGCACACCTTCGGCGCGGAGGGCGGTGAGGACGGCGGTGGCCGTCAAGGGAGTGGCCATTCAAACCTCCTGGTCACTGAGGGCGGACACGGGGGCCTGGAACAGGGTCGTCCTTCCGGTGCTGAGCGGACGCGAGTTCGGCGCAGGAATGGGACACGGATACGTGCCGGCGGTCTCGCCCTTCATCGGCCCGAACCGCCATCCGTCCGCTGCCATGGTGTTCCCCCTCGGCCCGCGCCGTACACGACGTCACGGAACTTCCCCTCGAAGCCGTCCGGCTCCCGTCGATCCCCCTCATCCTCCCCACCCGGAGATCGACGCCCGACGGGGGGTCGGTGTTCACCGTCCTGGTCCGCTTTCCCGCGCGGGGCATCGTGACCGGGGTGCCGGAGATCGCCGCGCCCTCCGCCCGCCGCTGCCTCACCCCCCAATGCGCAATGGAGGCGAGGCAGTTCGCACGGGCCCGGAGCGGAGGAACGCAGAGACGGCCGGTGCCCCCGCACAGTGGGCACCGGCCGTCTCCCTGCCGCCTGCTGTCGTGCTGTCCAAGGCGGATCGCAGGCGACGCCTGTCGGATCGATCGGATCGATCCGGTTCGCGGTCCTACAGAGCGAGGCCGGTGAGGACCAGCACGCGCTCGTAGGTGTAGTCGTCCATGGCGTAGCGGACGCCCTCGCGGCCGACGCCGGACTGCTTGGCGCCGCCGTACGGCATCTGGTCCGCACGGTAGGAGGGGACGTCGCCGATGATCACGCCGCCGACCTCGAGGGCGCGGTGGGCGCGGAAGGCGGTCTGCAGGTCGTGCGTGAACACGCCTGCCTGCAGGCCGTACTTGGAGGAGTTGACCGCTGCGAACGCCTCGGCCTCGCCGTCCACCTTCTGCACGGAGAGCACCGGTCCGAAGACCTCCTCGCCGGAGAGGGTGACGCCGTCGGGCAGCTCGGCGAGCACGGTCGGGGCGTACGTGGCACCGTCCCGCTTGCCGCCGGCGAGGAGCTGGGCGCCGGCCTGCACGGCCTCGTCGACCCAGGACTCGACGCGCTTGGCGGCGTCCTCGCTGACCAGCGGGCCGACATCGGTGGCCGCGTCGGACGGGTCGCCGGTGACCTGGGCCTCGACGGCCGCGACGATCTTCGGGACGAGCCGGTCGTAGACCGAGGCGTCCGCGATGACGCGCTGCACGGAGATGCAGGACTGGCCGCCCTGGTAGTTGGAGAAGGTCGCGATGCGGTTCGCGGCCCAGTCCAGGTCCTCGTCGGAGGCGTAGTCGCCGAGGACGACCGCGGCGCCGTTGCCCCCGAGCTCCAGGGTGCAGTGCTTGCGCGGCACCGACTCCATGATCGAGTAGCCGACCGGGCCGGAACCGGTGAAGGAGATGACCGGCAGGCGCTCGTCCTGGACCAGGGCGGGCATCCGGTCGTTCGGGACCGTCAGCACGGACCACGAACCGGCCGGCAGGTCGGTCTCGGCCAGCAGTTCACCCAGGATCAGCGACGAGATCGGGGTGGCCGGGGCGGGCTTCAGGATGATCGGGGCACCGACGGCGATGGCCGGGGCCACCTTGTGGGCGCTCAGGTTCAGCGGGAAGTTGAACGGCGCGATGCCGAGGACCGTGCCGCGCGGGAAGCGTCGGGTCAGACCGAGACGGCCGGTGCCGCCGGCGTCGGTGTCGAGACGCTGGGCGTCGCCGCCGTTGAAGCGACGGGCCTCCTCGGAGGCGAACCGGAACACGGAGACGGCACGGCCGACCTCACCACGGGCCCACTTGATGGGCTTGCCGTTCTCCGCGGAGATCAGCTGGGCGATCTCCTCGGTGCGCTCCACCAGACGCCGTACGACGTGGTCGAGTGCGGCGGCCCGGACGTGCGCCGGGGTCGCGGCGAACTCCTCGCGCACGGCGTGCGCGGCCGCGACGGCCTCCTCGATCTGCGCGTCGGTCGGCACGCTGACGGTGCCGACGAGACGGCCGTCCCAGGGGTTGGTGACGTCGAAGCTGTCCTCGCCGGTGGCCTGGCGGCCGGCGAGCCAGAAGGCATGGGTGGAAGTCATGGCGGGTCCGGCCCTTCGAAGTCGTGGGGTGTGCTGCCCCCACCGTAGGGCCGTGCGGCCGACCTGGCGTTTGTCCGAGGTGGAGCAGAGCACGACGACGACACGCCGCTTTGTCGGATGCGCCGAAGGGACCGCGGGGGCGGGGCCGTGCGGCAGCGGGTACGGATCCGGAGCCGACGGGCGGTGCCCTGCCCTCCGGGCGGCCGCTACGGCTCCGGCGTCGCGGGGGAACCCGTGGCCTTCAGGGCCAGCCACAGCTCCATCCGGACGTCCGGATCGTCCAGTGAGCGGCCCAGGATCTCCTCCACGCGGCGCATCCGGTAGCGCAGGGTGTGGCGGTGGACTCCCAGTTCCGCCGCGGCCGCGTCCCACTGGCCGTGATGGGCGAGCCAGGCCCGCAGCGACGCCACCAGGTCACCGCGGCCCTTGGCGTCGTGTTCGTGCAGGGCGCGGAGCATTCCGTCGGCGAAGGCCCGCACGGCGTCGTCCGCGAGCAGCGGGAGCACCGAACCCGCCGCCAGCTCCTCGTGCTCGACCAGTGCCCTGCCCCGGCGGCGGGCCACCGACAAGGCCTGTTCGGCCTGCTTGTACGCGGCGGAGACGGCGATGGGGCCCGCCGGTGCGGACAGGCCCACGACGACCTGTGCCTCCTCCTCCGCCGTCGCCGGTTCGCGCGGGGGCCGCGCCTCCCGGGCCTCCTGCGCCTCCGCGTACGCCGCGCACGCGGCGACCGCCGCCCCGCCGTCCGCGGCCAGGACGACGAGCCGCTCGCCCTCGGGCACGCTGAGCAGGGCCTCCCCGGTCCGGAACGCCGCCGCTTCCATCGCCTCACCCAGCGACGCGGTCGCCGAGGGGGCCGACGCCTCCGCGATGAGCAGCCGGAACGGGGCGTCGAGCAGCCCCCCGTACAGATCCCCGGCGACGGCCCGCGCGTGGTCGGGCTGGCCGGCGAGCAGCATGCGCAGCACCGCCGCGCCCAGCCGCTGCTCCGCGCCCTGGAGGGCCCGGGAGCGGGCGGTGGTCAGGGTCAGCAGGGCGACCGCCGAGTGCACGGCGTACCGCTCGGCGGTACCCAGTGCCGCGCCGGTGCCGACGGCCAGCGCGCCCCGGACGCGGCGGCCGGTGCCCAGGGACTGGAGCTCGACCCGGTCGTCGGTGTCGCCGACGACCACGCTGGCCGGGGCGGGGCGTTCCCGCAGCCGCTCCACGTCCGGGGTGAGCCGGGCGGCCCGGCGCGCGGCCCACTCGGGGGCCACGGCGACGACCGCGCCGGAGGCGTCGTACAGCGCCGCCCAGCCGTCGACGTGTGTGGCGAGCCGGCAGAGGAGTTCGCCGGGGCCGTCGCCCGCGAGCGCGGCCTTCGTCAGCTCCCGCTGGGCCTCGAACCCCGCTGTCACCGCCCGGTACTGATCGGCGGCGATCGCCGACGACACCGCCTTGGCGATGGCGAGGAACGGCGTGCGACGCGGCACTTCGAGGAGCGGCAGTCCCCCTTCCTCGGCGGCGTCGATCAGCGCCTGCGGCACGTCGTCGTAGTTGACGCCGACGGCGAACCCCAGCCCGACGACTCCGGCCCCGGCCAGCCGCCGCACGTACCGCCGCATCGCCTCGGGATTCTCCGCGTCGAGGTTGGTGGCGGTGACCAGCAGGAGCTCACCGCCCTCCATGTACGGGACGGGGTCGGTCAGCTCGCTGGCGTGCGCCCAGCGGACGGGCGCGTCGAGCCGGTCCGCCCCCGCACGCACCGTGAGCTTGAGCGCCGAATGCTGGACGAGCGAGGCGAGAGTGGGGGGCATGGGGACCGTGGGACCTCGGAAATCGATTTTCGCCGTCCCGTACGAACGGCTCCTCTCGATTCTGCCAGGGCGGCAGGGTCCGGGGTAACCGCTCCCGCGCCGCGGGCCCCGTCCCCGAACCGCTCAGCCGTTCAGGTCCACCAGCAGGGGCGGCGCGTGCTCCCCCCGCACGGTGGTCAGGGACAGCACCGCGTGTCCGGCCGGTACCCGGTGGGCCAGCTCGGAGGCCGACCAGCGTTCCCGTTCGACCTGCCGCACGGTCACCGCGTCGGTGGTGACCGCCTTGCCGGTGACCATTTTGCGGAAGGCGTGGATGGCCCGCGTCATGGGCTGGTCGGCGAAGACCGTGCGCTGGGTGACATCGCGCGTCTCGACCCACTCCGTCCCCCATGCCTCGGCGAACTTCTTCCCGTCCCACGTCGTGATCCCGGAGAACGCCATCCGGCAGCCGACCGCGCCGAGCAGCGCCGTGTGCAGCTGCTCCGGCACGTCGTCGAGGGTGCGCAGGGTGAGTACCGCCCCGGCGTGGGCGGAGCGCAACCGCTGGATTCCGCGGACGGTGTCGGGCGTCAGGGTGTGGGTCGCGTCGTCGAGGACCAGACAGGCGAACAGGGAACGGTCGGCACGCGCCGCGGCGCTCGCCGTGAACTGGGCGAGGACGAGGCGCGCCAGCACCCGGGACGCCTCGGCGTGGCCGCGCTCGGGCAGATCGATACGGACCCGGAGCGGGTGTTCCAGGGCCCGCGGCGAGAACGGGCGGGACTTGCCCGTGGTGTCGAAGAATCCCGCGAAGGCCGGCCGGTCGAGCAGCGCCACCCGGTCGGCGAGAGCGGGGCCCGGGTCGCCGGGCGCACCGGACTGGCGTGCGCGGGCATCCAGCTCGCGCCGCATGCCGAGGTCTCCCGTCGCATCGAGCGCCTCCCGCAGAGCGGTGAGGACCTCGGGCACCCCGTCGAGGAGTTCACGCAGTTCCGGTACGGAGGGGAAGCGGCCGTGGGCTGCCCGGAACGGGCCGAGGAGCTGGGCGAGGGCCGTGGCGGCACGCCGGCTGTCCACCTCGGGAAGGTCGCCGACCAGGCCCTCGGCGAGGACGGTCGCGGCCTCGTCGGGGTCGGTGGTGCCGCTGTACAGGTCGAGGTCGTGGACGGAGGACGCGTCGCCGATCTTGATGACGACGTCGAAGCCCTGGTCGCCGCCGAGCCGGGTGCCGGCCGCGCACACGGCGACGACGGCGGCCTGTCCGGCGAGCGCCTGCAGTGCGAGGGCCTCGACGACGGGCCGGATCAGTGCCCGGCTCTTGCCCGCTCCGGGCGGCCCGACGGCGAGCAGGGAGGTGCCCAGCAGCCCGGGATCGAGGGCGATGCCGCTGCCGCGGCGGGCGTAGGGGTTGCGTTCGCCGTCCTGGACGGCGCCGAGCCTGACCTGCTGGACCAGCAGATCGTGCCGGGCGGCGCGGACCGGGAGGTCGCGTGCGCCGGAGGGGTGGGCACAGGCGGCGGAGCCGTTGCTCAGCACGGTGTCGGTGAAGGCGGAGAGCCGGGACCGGTCGGCCCGCACGGAGGTCCACGCGCGGCGGATGCGGACGTAGTCGACGTCGTTCATCCGCCCGGACCGGGTCTCCTCGGCGAGCTCGGCGGCGACCCGTTGCTGTCCGGCGGCGCGCAGGTCGGGCCATTCGGCCGGGTCGTCCTCGCCGCCCGCCTCGACGGCTTCCGCACCGCCGGGTGCGGTCGGCTTCGACGGGTCGCGCTGTTCCCGGCCCGGTGCCGGCCGCGCGGGCCTGCGGGCGCGCCATGCCTCGGCCCAGCGCCCGAGCCTGGCGAACGGCCACACGATCACCAGGGTGAGCAGGACGTACAGTCCGTAGCTGATCACCGGGGACAGCGGTCGGTCGGGGCCCAGCCAGGCACCGGGAACCAGGCCGAAGGCCAGTCCCATCCCGGGCACCGTCCCGTTCCAGACGAGCATCCAGACCAGCAGCGCGCCGATCGCCGCGCCGCCCGCCCGCGCCGCGGCTCCCCTGGCCGCGACGCACCGCTCGAAGGCGGTCGGCCAGTTGCCCAGGCGGCCGAATCCGTAGACGAGACCCCCGATGACCAGCAGGCGGTAGATGTCGAGCGCGCGGACCGCTCCACGGGTCTGCGGCCGGTCGTCGAACGGCCCCCACCAGTCGCCGGGGGTGAAGAGCTTCAGCGGAACCCGCCAGTACGGGATGTAGTTGTTGCGCAGGAGCGACCAGACGAGGACGCAGGCCAGCAGCGAGATCACCGCGCCGCTCACCAGCGCGCGGTCCGGGGGGCGCTCCTTCTCCTCGGCGGGCCGGGGGGTGTGGCCGAGCCGCCAGACACCGGGTTCCGCGGCGGGCCTCGGGGTGCGGAGCCAGTCCCCCAGGGAGGGGCCGGACGCGGGAGCGTATCCCGGCCTCGGGGGCAGTTCGGGCGGTGGCGGGCCGGCCGGGCGCGGCACCGGTGGACCGGAGCGGGTGCCGCGCGAGTCGTACGTGCCCTCGGTGTCCATGTGCTGTCCCTCGTCCCCTGACCAGCGCCGACCGGTAACTCCGGGCGCCTGCGCCCGAAGTCATCAATCTAGTGCCCCGCGCCACCCCGTCGGACGCGGTCCGGCGGGATGTCTTCGGCCGCACCCGGGGAGCCGTCGTCCCGTCCGCCCACCGCCGCGGCCCGGCCCCGGACCCCCTCGCTATGTCCGTGACGGACAACCGCGTCCGGCCATCACTCCCGAACGGAACATGCCGGACCCCGGGCCCCGCCCATAACCTGCAGACAGAGAAGCGTCCGAAACACCCCCCAGGAGCCCCTCATGACCGCAATTCCGCAGGAGCGCCGCGTCGTCACTGCCATTCCCGGCCCGAAGTCGGTGGAGCTGCAGGCCCGCCGTCTGGAGACGGTTGCCGCAGGTGTGGGCTCCACCCTGCCGGTGTTCACCGCCCGCGCCGGTGGCGGGATCATCGAGGACGTGGACGGCAACCGTCTGATCGACCTCGGTTCCGGCATCGCCGTGACGTCGGTCGGCGCCTCCGCCGAGGCCGTCGTACGCCGTGCGTCCGCGCAGCTCGCCGACTTCACCCACACCTGTTTCATGGTCACGCCGTACGAGGGGTACGTCGAGGTCTGTGAGCAGCTCGCCGAGCTGACGCCGGGCGACCACGCCAAGAAGTCCGCGCTGTTCAACTCGGGCGCCGAGGCCGTCGAGAACGCGGTGAAGATCGCCCGCATCTACACCAAGCGCTCCGCGGTCGTCGTCTTCGACCACGGCTACCACGGCCGCACCAACCTCACGATGGCGCTGACCGCCAAGAACATGCCGTACAAGCAGGGCTTCGGGCCGTTCGCGCCCGAGGTCTACCGGGTGCCGGTGGCGTACGGCTACCGCTGGCCGACCGGCGCCGAGAACGCCGGTGCGGAGGCGTCCGCCCAGGCCATCGACCAGATCACCAAGCAGATCGGTGCGGACAACGTCGCCGCGATCATCATCGAGCCGGTGCTCGGCGAGGGCGGCTTCATCGAGCCGGCCAAGGGCTTCCTCCCTGCGATCGCCCAGTTCGCCAAGGACAACGGCATCGTCTTCGTCGCCGACGAGATCCAGTCCGGCTTCTGCCGCACCGGCCAGTGGTTCGCCTGTGAGGACGAGGGCATCGTCCCCGACCTGATCACCACCGCCAAGGGCATCGCGGGCGGTCTCCCGCTCTCCGCCGTGACCGGCCGCGCCGAGATCATGGACGCCGCGCACTCCGGTGGCCTCGGTGGCACCTACGGCGGGAACCCGGTGGCCTGCGCGGGCGCGCTCGGTGCCATCGAGACGATGCGCGAGCTGGACCTGAACGGGAAGGCGAAGCGCATCGAGGAGGTCATGAAGGGCCGCCTCGCCGAGATGCAGGCGAAGCTGCCGAACGGCGATGTCATCGGTGACATCCGCGGTCGGGGCGCGATGATCGCGATCGAGCTGGTGAAGTCCGGCACGAAGGACCCGAACCCGGAGGCCACCGCCAAGCTCGCCAAGGCCTGCCACGCGGAGGGCGTGCTGGTCCTCACCTGCGGCACGTACGGCAACGTCCTGCGCTTCCTCCCGCCGCTGGTGATCGGCGAGGACCTGCTGAACGAGGCCCTCGACGTCATCGAGCAGGCTTTCGGCCAGATCTGATCCGTGCGAACCCCCGGCGGGGTCGCAGGGGGGCCGCGTGAGGGCCTGTGAAGAGTGTGTGGGGGGCCGATGGCGGGATCCGTTTCCGTCTGTCGGTCCCCCATCGGCTGACGTACGGTTTCCGCAGATGAGAGAAACACCCCGCCCGCAGGGGACTGCCGGCGACGCCGGGTCGGAGCTTCCCCAGCACCGTCCTGGCCGTGCCTTCGCGCACACCACTGGGGCCTTCGGCTCCGGAACTCCTCACCGATCGGATGGCCGCTCGCCCCAAACCCCCCGGGGCGCGCGGCAAACCGATCCGACCGGCCGCCCCGGAACCACCCCCCCTGTTCCCGGGCGGCCGGCTCTTCTCGTTTCCCTGGTGACGTCCTTCCTCGCTCTTCTCGCGCTCACCACCTGGCAGGTCGCGGCCGCCGGTCCGCTGCGCGGCCTGGACGAGCGGATCGGACGTGCCGTCGTCGGACACGGCCCCGGCCGGCTGACCGAACTCCTCGCCGATCTCGGCAATATGCAGCTCGCGCTCCCGGTGCTGGGCTGCGCGATCGTCTGGGCCCTGGTGCGCGGCGCACGCCGTGAGCCGTTGTACGCGGTGCTCACCATGGCGGTGGTACCCCTGCTGGTCGTCCCGCTGAAGGACTGGATCGCCCGACCGGGGCCGCTGACCGACGCCACCGGCTACTACCCCTCCGGCCACGCGGCGACGGCCGCGGTGGCGTACGGGACGGCGGCGCTGCTGGTCGCGCCGTACGTACGCCGGTCGTGGGTGATGCCCGTCGCCGCCGTCTCGCTGACGGCGGCGACGGGCATCGGTCTGGTGCTGCGCGGCTACCACTGGCCGCTGGACGTGCTGGGCAGCTGGTTCCTGTGCGGCCCGCTGCTGCTGCCGTGGGCCCTCAGCCGCCGAAGTAGGCGTCGAAGTTCTTCGCGAACTCCCCGTTGTTGAAGCGGTCCCAGTTGATCGACCACGTCATGAGTCCGCGCAGCCCCGGCCATGTCCCGTGGGTGGCGTACGCACCGCAGTCGGTCTTCTTCGTCAGGCAGTTCAGCGCCTTGGTGACCTCGGCGGGCGAGGTGTGGCCGTTGCCGGCCTGGGTGGAGGCGGGCAGGCCGATGGCGACCTGGTCGGGGCGGAGCGCCGGGAAGACCTTGGCCTGGTCGCCCGCCACCGGGAAGCCGGTGAGCAGCATGTCGGTCATGGCGATGTGGAAGTCCGCGCCGCCCATCGAGTGGTACTGGTTGTCCAGACCCATGATGGACCCCGAGTTGTAGTCCTGGACGTGCAGCAGGGTCAGGTCGTCGCGCAGCGCGTGGATGACCGGGAGGTAGGCGCCGGCCCGGGGGTCCTGGCCGCCCCAGGGGCCCGAGCCGTAGTACTGGTAGCCGAGCTGGACGAAGAAGGTCTCGGGGGCCATGGTGAGGACGAACTTGTCGCCGTACTTGGCCTTGAGGGACTTCACCGCGGAGATGAGGTTGACGACGACCGGGGTGGTGGGGTTCCGGAAGTCGGTGTCGCCGGTGTTCAGCGAGAGCGAGTGGCCCTCGAAGTCGATGTCGAGGCCGTCGAGACCGTACTCATCGATGATCTTGCCGACCGAGGAGACGAAGGTGTCGCGGGCGGCGGTGGTGGAGAGCTGCACCTGGCCGTTCTGGCCGCCGATGGAGATCAGCACCTTCTTGCCCGCGGCCTGCTTGGCCTTGATGGCCGCCTTGAACTCGGCCTCGGACTCGACGTTCGGGCACTCGGTGACCGGGCAGAGCGAGAAGCGGATGTCGCCCGAGGTGACCGAGGTCGGTTCGCCGAAGGCCAGGTCGATGACGTCCCAGGAGTCGGGCACGTCCGCCATCCGCGTGTAGCCGGAGCCGTTGGCGAAGCTGGAGTGCAGATAGCCGACGAGTGCGTGCGCGGGCAGGCCGCCGCCGGTGCCGCCGCCCCCGCCCGCCGTGGTGGTGGCGGAGACCGCGGCGGACTTGGCGGACTCACCGGCGGAGTTGGTCGCGGCGACCTGGAAGCTGTACGCGGTCGAGGCGGTCAGCCCCGTGACGGTCGCGGAGGTGCCGGTGACCGAGAGGACCTTCGTGCCGCCCCGGTAGACGTTGTAGCCGGTGGCCCCCGAGGAACCGGCCCATGAGAGGTCGACCGAGGAGGCGGTGGCCGTGCCGGCCTTGAGTCCGGTGGGGGCGGCCGGGAGTTCGGCGGGGGCGCCGCCCGGACCGACGAGGGTGAGGTCGTCGGCGTAGTAGGCGGGGGTGCCGAACCAGCCGTGGGTGTAGACGGTCACCTTGGTGGTGGACGGGCCGGTCCTGAACGTGGTGGTGAGCTGCTTCCAGTCGGCGGAGGACTGGGTCCAGGTGGACACGTCGGTGGTGCCGGTGCCGTCCGCGCCGAGGTAGACGTAGGAGCCCTGCACCCAGGCGCTCAGCGTGTAGGTGGAGTCCGGCCGGACCGCCACCTGCTGGGAGCACTTGGCGTTGTCGGCGCCGGCCGGGGTCGCCTTCAGCGCCGAAGTGCCGCTGTGCGCGGGCGTGCTGACGACCGCTCCGCTGCCGCCGGTACAGGTCCAGCCGTCCAGGCCGGACTCGAAGCCGCCGTTGCGCGCCTGGTCGGTGTCGGCAGCGGCGGCGGACGGCGCGGTGGCGGCGAGGCCGCCTGCGGCGAGCAGGGCGGCCGAGAAGGCGGCCAGAAATCCGGCAAATCGGGCGGGGGGTCCCGTGCGTTCCACAACGGCCTCCGTGCATGGGGGAATTGAGTGCGGCGGCCACAACATGGTCCAGACCAATCAGGTTGTCAAGACCTCTGTCAGTGTCCCGGCCGCACCCGGGCCCCGTCCGCGTCGCCGTCAGTCCCCGCGGATCCCGGCCCGTACGGCCGCCGCCTCATGCATCGCGAACTCCAGGAGTGTCGCGTCGTTGAGCGTGCCCGAGCCGTCGGGCGGAATCAGCCAGCGCACGGCACCGGCGGCCTCCCGCCCGGGGTACGGCACCACGATCCAGGTCCCCTGCCCCGCTCCCCGTACGCCCGTGCCGACCCAGCGGGCGGCGGTGCCCGGGGGCACGAAGAAGCCCATGCGGGCTTCGCCCAGATCGGAGAGGACCGGTCCGGGCCGGTCGACGAGCCGGGTGAGCACATCGAGCGTGGGATGGCCCAGCTCCCCCGGGAGAATCAGTACGTCCCAGCGCCTGCCGGCGGGAAGGAGCGCGATCCCCGGGGGATTGCGCTCCCACTCCCCCCGACAGGCGTCCGGGTCCGGTGCCACCGATGCGAGCCAATCGAGTGCTGCTTCGGCCCCTGCGCCAGCCATGACCGGCCTCCGATCCCGTGTGTGCCGGCCATGCGTTGCCGGTGCGTCCACACGGGAGAGAGGGGTGACGGTGATCCATTACGCGACTTCGGGCCACCGGTCGACGGTGACCCTGGTCACGTCGTGCCGGCCGCGCTCAGCTGTCGAAGCCGAGCCCCAGCCGGTCCATCGTCCGCAGCCACAGGTTGCGGTGCCCGCCGTTGTCGTCCGCCCTGGCGAGGGACCTCTTGGTGAGTTCGATCCCGGCCCAGGCGAAGGGCTCCGGCGGGAAGGGCATCGGCTTGCTGCGGACCATCTCCAGGGTGGTCCGCTCATTCTGTTCGCCCGCCAGCAGATCGAGCATCACATCGGCCCCGAAACGGGTGGCTCCGACGCCCAGCCCGGTGTATCCGGCGGCATAGGCGACCCGGCCCTGATGGGCCGTGCCGAAGAACGCGGAGAAGCGGGAACAGGTGTCGATCGCCCCGCCCCAGGCGTGACTGAAACGGACCCCGGCCAGCTGCGGGAAGCACTCGAAGAACTGACCCGCGAGCTTGAGGAAGGTCTCCGGACGCTGATCGAGATCGGCGCTCAGCCGGCCCCCGTACGGATAGATCGCGTCATAGCCGCCCCACAGAATCCGGTTGTCGGCCGACATCCGGAAGTAGTGGAACTGATTGGCGCTGTCGCCCAGCCCCTGCCGGTTCTTCCAGCCGATCGACGCGAGCTGGTCGGCGGTGAGCGGTTCCGTCATCAGCGCGTAGTCGTAGACCGGCACGGTGTACGGGCGTACCCGCTTGACCAGGGACGGAAAGATGTTCGTGCCGAGGGCGACACGGCGCGCGAAGATCCTTCCGTACGGCGTGCGGACCGCCATCGAGCTGGTGGACCTGGCTAGTTCGAGGCCCCGGGTGTGCTCGTACATCCGCACCCCGAGGTCGAGGCAGGCCCGCTTCAGGCCCCAGGCCAGCTTGGCGGGATGCAGCATGGCGACCCCGCGCCGGTCCCAGAGACCTCCCAGGAACGTGGGCGAGTCGACCTCGGCGCGCAGCGCGTCCCGGTCCAGGAATTCCAGCCCGGTGAAGCCGAGCTTTTCGGCCTCCTGGTGCCATTCCTGAAGCTCTTCGAGCTGATGCGGCTGGGTGGCGACATCGATTTCGCCGGTCCGCTCGAATTCGCAGTCGATGGAGTAGCGGGCGACGGCGGCCTCGATGGCGTCGAGGTTCCGTTCGCCCAGCTCCTCCAGCTTCGCGATCTCGTCCGGCCAGCGCTCCAGACCGTTGGGCAGGCCGTGGGTGAGGGAAGCGGCACAGAATCCGCCGTTGCGGCCCGAGGCGGCCCAGCCCACCTCGTGCCCCTCGATCAGTACGACGTCCCGCTCCGGGTCGCGTTCCTTGGCGATCAGCGCGGTCCACAGCCCGCTGTAGCCGCCGCCGATGACGAGGAGATCGCAGTGCTCGTCGCCGGTGAGCGCGGGGAGCGCGTCGGGCTTGCCGGGGTCGTCCAGCCAGAACGAGACCGGCTTGGCGTCGGAGAGTGATCGTGCAGCAGTACGCATGGCAGCTGGGGCCATGGTTTCCAACTCCTTCAGGGCTTTCTATCGTGCGGTGTTCTTCCGCCGGTTCGCGATGAGCTGGCCGACGACAACCACCAGTACCGCAATGATGAACATCGCCGTACCGATGACGTTGATCTGCACGGGCGTTCCGCGCTGTGCCGATCCCCAGACGAACATGGGGAAGGTCACGGTGGAGCCCGCGTTGAAATTGGTGATGATGAAATCGTCGAAGGAGAGCGCGAAGGCCAACAGCGCTCCCGCCGCGATTCCGGGGGCGGCGATCGGCAGCGTCACCCGCAGGAAGGTCTGCACGGGGCCTGCGTACAGGTCGCGCGCCGCCTCCTCCAGTCGCGGGTCCATCGACATCACGCGTGCCTTGACGGCCGTCACGACGAAGCTCAGGCAGAACATGATGTGCGCGATGAGGATCGTCCAGAAGCCCAGCTGCGCGCCCATGTTGAGGAAGAGCGTGAGCAGCGAGGCCGCCATGACGACCTCGGGCATCGCCATCGGCAGGAAGATCAGCGAGTTGATCGCGCCGCGAGCCCGGAAGCGGTAGCGGACCAGCGCGAAGGAGATCATCGTGCCGAGGACGGTCGCGCCGACGGTGGCCCAGGTGGCGATCTGCAGGGACAGGGAGAGCGAGCCGCACATGTCGGCGACGCCGCAGGGGTCCTTCCAGGCGTCCAGTGAGAAGTGCTGCCAGGCGTAGTTGAAGCGGCCCTTCGGCTTGTTGAACGAGAACACCATCACGACGATGTTCGGAAGGATCATGTAGGCGAGGGTCAGCAGACCCGCGATGACGATCAGATTCCGGCGGATCCAGCGCAGTACGGGCATCAGACCAGGTCCTCCGTCCCGGAGCGGCGGATGTAGACGGTGACCATGATCAGGACGACCGCCATGAGGATGAAGGAGAGCGCGGCCGCCGTCGGATAGTCGAGGACGCGCAGGAACTGGGTCTGGATGACGCTGCCGACCATCTTGGTGTCGGTGGAGCCCAGCAGTTCCGCGTTGACGTAGTCGCCGCTGGCCGGGATGAACGTCAGCAGCGTTCCGGAGACGACGCCCGGCATCGAGAGCGGGAAGGTCACCTTGCGGAAGGTGGTGGCGGGCGTGGCGTACAGGTCGCCGGCCGCCTCGTGGAGTCTGCCGTCGATCCGCTCCAGCGAGGTGTAGAGCGGCAGGATCATGAACGGCAGGAAGTTGTACGTCAGACCGCACACCACCGCCATCGGCGTGGCCAGGACCCGGTTCGACTCGGTCCAGCCGAGCCAGCTGGTGACGTCCAGGATGTGCAGGGTGTTCAGTACGTCGACGACCGCGCCGCCGTCCGCGAGGATCGTCTTCCAGGCGAGCGTACGGATCAGGAAGCTGGTGAAGAACGGCGCGATGACCAGTACGAGGACGACATTGCGCCAGCGGCCGGCCTTGAAGGCGATGAGGTACGCGAGCGGGTAGCCCAGCAGCAGGCACAGGATCGTGGCGGTGCCCGCGTACAGCAGGGACCGGATGAACTGCGGATAGTAGTCCTTCAGCGCGTCCCAGTACGTCTGGAAGTGCCAGGTGACCTCGAATCCCTTCTCCAGGGATCCGGTCTGTACGGAGGTCGACGCCTGGTAGACCAGCGGCAGCGCGAAGAAGACGACGAGCCACAGGATGCCGGGGAGCAGCAGCCAGTAAGGAACAAGGCGCTTACGGGCGGAGGCCTTGCGCACCTTCAGCTCTGCGACGGGCGCGGCGGGTGGCGCCTCCTTGGTGACGGTCACGCCGCGTCCTCCACCGTCTCCACACCGGCGTCGATGTCCTGGGCGGCGTCCAGGCCGAAGGTGTGCGCCGGATTCCAGTGCAGGACGACCTCGGCACCGGGGGCGAGCCGGGCGTCACGCTCGATGTTCTGCTCATAGACCTGGAGCGCCTTGCCCGCCGGGCTCTCCACCACGTACTGGGTGGAGACTCCGATGAAGCTGGAGTCGACGATCCGGCCGGTGACCCGGTTGCGGCCGTCGGCTATCGCGTCCGCGTCGTCGGCGTGCGCGAGCGAGATCTTCTCGGGGCGCACGCCGAGCAGCAGCTTGCCGCCGTTCGCGGTGGGGGCCGTACATCGGCCGGTGGGCAGCCGCAGCTTTCCGCCGCCGACCGTCACGACGACGTCCGTGTCCGCGGAGACGATCTCGCCCTCGATCAGGTTCGACGTGCCGAGGAAGTTGGCGACGAAGGTCGTCTTCGGGTTCTCGTACAGGTCGGCGGGGGCGCCCAGCTGCTCGACCCGGCCCCCGTTCATCACCGCGACGGTGTCGGCCATGGTCATGGCCTCCTCCTGGTCGTGGGTGACATGGATGAACGTGATGCCGACCTCGGTCTGGATGCGCTTGAGCTCCAACTGCATCTGGCGGCGCAGCTTGAGGTCGAGGGCGCCGAGCGGCTCGTCGAGCAGGAGCACCTGCGGGTGGTTGATCAGGGCGCGGGCGACGGCGACGCGCTGCTGCTGGCCGCCGGAGAGCTGGTGCGGTTTGCGCTTGGCGAAGTCACCGAGCTGAACGAGCTCCAGCATCTCGTCGACCTGCTTCTTCACCGACTTGATGCCGCGCCGGCGCAGGCCGAAGGCGACGTTCTCGGAGATGTCGAGGTGCGGGAAGAGCGCATAGCTCTGGAAGACCGTGTTGACGGGCCGCTTGTACGGGGGCAGGTCGGTGATGTCCTGGCCGCCGAGCGAGACGGTGCCGGTGGTCGCCTCCTCCAGGCCCGCGATCATCCGCAGGGTGGTGGTCTTGCCGCAGCCCGACGCGCCGAGCAGCGCGAAGAAGGAGCCCTGCGGAACGGTCAGATCGAGCGGCTGGACGGCGGTGAAGGAGCCGTACGTCTTGCTGATCCCGGTGAGGCGGACGTCGCCGCCTGTCTGCTGCTGTGTCATGGGTCGGAGTCCCGGTGGTGTCAGGGGAGGTCGTGGAGGAAGGGCGAGGTGGTCAGGCGCCGATGAGCTTGGCGAACTTCTCTTCGTACGCCGTCTCCTCCTCGGCGGTCAGGGACCGGAAGGCTCGCGACTTGGCCGCCATCTCCTTGTCCGGAAGGATCAGGACGTTGTCGGCCATGGCCTGGTCGATCCTGGCCAGTTCGTCGCGGACCCCGTCGACCGGACAGACGAAGTTGATGTACGCGGCGAGCTTGGCGGCAACCGGCGGTTCGTAGTAGTAGTCGATGAGCTTCTCGGCGTTGGTCTTGTGCCGGGCCTTCACCGGGACGAGCAGGTTGTCGCTGGATATGACGTAACCGGCGGCCGGGATGGCGTACTTGATGTCCGGATTGCCGGCCTGGAGCTGGATGATGTCGCCCGCCCAGGCGACACAGGCGGCGATGTCGCCCTTGTCGAGGTCGGCCGTGTAGTCGTTGCCGGTGAAGCGCCGGATCTGGTTCTTGTCGACGCCTTTCTGGAGCCGGCCGATCGCGGCGTCGTAGTCGGCGTCGGTGAAGTGGCCGGGGTCCTTGCCCATGTCGAGCAGGGTCATCCCGATGGAGTCCCGCATCTCCGAGAGGAAGCTGACCCGTCCCTTGAGCTTCGGGTCGTCGAGCAGCTGGCTGACGGAATCGACCTTGCGGCCTCCGGTCGCCTTGGAGTTGTAGGCGATGACGGTGGGGATGCCCGCCCAGGGGTACGAGTGGGCGCGGCCGGGGTCCCAGTCCGGGGAGCGGAACTGGCCCGAGAGGTTGGCGTAGGCGTGCGGCAGGTTCGAGGGGTCGAGCTTCTGCGCCCAGCCGAGGCGGACGATGCGGGCGGCCAGCCAGTCGGTGACGCAGATGAGGTCGCGGCCGGTGTCCTGGCCGGCCGCGAGCTGCGGCTTGATCTTGCCGAAGAACTCGACGTTGTCGTTGATGTCCTCGGTGTACTTGACCTGGATCCCGGTGCGCTCGGTGAACGCCTCCAGGGTGGGCCGGTGCTTGCCGTCGTCGGTGACGTCCATGTACTCGGTCCAGTTGGAGAAGTTGACCTGCTTCTCCCGGGCCGAGTGGTCGTCCGAGGCCGCCGCGGCATCCCCCTCCCGCTTCGCGGGCGGGATGCCGCAGGCGCTCAGCGTGCCCAGCCCGCCGATCGCGAGCGCCCCCAGGCCGGAGGCGCGAAGCAGCGATCGGCGGGTCAGGGCGCCCCGGCCACTGGTCAGGCTGCGCCGCATCGCGGCCAGCTGGGCCGCGGAGAGGCGCTCGGGCTCGTACTGCTCCATGCGCGTTGCCCTTTCGGGTGTGTGTGGCCGGGGGTCGGCCGGGTTATCGGTCCCCGAAGATCGTGCGGTGCCAGTCCTTGCGGGCGACCGCGGTGTTGTCGTACATGACGTGCTTGATCTGCGTGTACTCCTCGAAGGAGTACGACGACATGTCCTTGCCGAAACCGCTGGCCTTGTATCCGCCGTGCGGCATCTCGCTGATGATCGGAATGTGGTCGTTGACCCAGACGCAGCCGGCCTTGATCTCGCGCGTGGCGCGGTTCGCCCGGTACAGATCGCGGCTCCAGGCGGACGCGGCGAGTCCGTAGGGGGTGTCGTTGGCGAGGCGGATGCCCTCGTCGTCCGTGTCGAAGGGCAGGACGACCAGGACCGGGCCGAAGATCTCCGACTGGACGATCTCGCTGTCCTGGGCGGCTCCCGCGACCAGGGTCGGCCGGTAGTAGGCACCGTCCGCCAGCGCGCCGCCGGGGGCCTCCCCGCCGGTCACGACGGTGGCGTACGCGCGGGCGCGCTCGACGAATCCCGCGACCCGGTCCCGCTGGGCGTGGCTGATCAGCGGGCCGAGGTCGGTCGACGGGTCGAAGGGGTCGCCGAGCCGGACGGTCTCCATGAGCGCGGCGACGCCCTCCACGAAGGCGTCGTACAGCGGGCGCTGGACGTAGGCGCGGGTGGCGGCGGTGCAGTCCTGGCCGGTGTTGATGAGCGCTCCGGCGACCGCGCCGTGGACGGCGGCTTCGAGGTCGGCGTCGTCGAAGACCACGAAGGGGGCCTTGCCGCCGAGTTCGAGGTGGAGGCGCTTGACGGTGGAGGTGGCGATCTCCGCGACGCGCTTGCCGACGGCGGTGGAGCCGGTGAACGAGGTCATGACGACGTCCGGGTGGCCGACGAGGTGCTCGCCGGCGTCCTTGCCCGCGCCGGTGACGATGTTGATCACACCGTCCGGGATGCCCGCCGCGGTGGCCGCCTGGGCGAACATCAGCGAGGTGAGCGGGGTGATCTCGGCGGGCTTCAGCACGATCGTGTTGCCCGCGGCGATGGCCGGGAGGACCTTCCAGGCGGCCATCTGGAGCGGGTAGTTCCAGGGCGCGATGGAGCCGATGACACCGATCGCCTCACGGCGTACGTACGAGGTGTGGTCACCGTCGTACTCGGCGGCCGACTTGCCCTCCAGATGCCGGGCGGCGCCCGCGAAGAAGGAGGTGTTGTCGACGGTGCCGGGCACGTCGAACTCGGTGGAGAGCTTGATCGGCTTGCCGCACTGGAGGGACTCGACGTACGCGAAGTCGTCGGCCTGCTCTGCGAGGACGGCGGCGAAGCGGTGCATCGCCTCGGCCCGCTCGGCCGGAGTCGCGCCCGACCAGCCGGGGAACGCCTCGCGCGCGGCGGCGACCGCCGCGTCGACGTCGGCGGTGCCCGCCAGCTCGTAGGTGTAGACGGTCTCGCCCGTGGCCGGGTCCACCACGTCGTGGTGACGTCCCGATGTACCGGACCGCAGCTTTCCGCCGATGTACTGTGCGCCGTCCGCGAAGCGGTCCCGCACCTGGATGCCGTTGCCCATGACGTTCTCCTCCGCCGCGTTCCCCGGAGTGCGGGGCGGCGTAGTCTCTGCTCGATTTGAGTGCCGATCCTGACAGAGGGGATCGACCCCAACAAGTGATTCCGTTGTTGCCTTTTGGTTACGCGACGGAATCCTTCGACCATGTGTCGCGTCGGCGCGGAATTCCCCGTACGGAGTGTCCGTGGCGGATGCCAGACTCGCGTGTCATGGAACACATGGACGAACTCCTGGCGCGGACCAGGCGCGGCGAGAAGGTGAAGTATCTGCGCTTCTGGGGGCACCGTCCGCGGCCCGACGGCCGCATCGGTGCGAGCTGCCTCAGTCAGTGGTGGCCGGCGCCCTTCACGGTCGACGGCGTGACGTACGCATCGGCCGAGCACTGGATGATGGCCTCCAAGGCACGGCTCTTCGGCGACACGGAGTCGCAGGAGCGGGCCGTGTCGGCGAAGAGCCCGGCCCAGGCGAAGAAGGTGGGGCGGCTGGTCCGGGGTTTCGACGAGGCGGTGTGGGTGCGCGAGCGGTACGCCCTGGTGGTGGCCGGCAGCGTCCACAAATTCGGCCACCACCCGGAGCTGCGGGAGTTCCTGCTGAACACCGGGGACCGGGTCCTGGTCGAGGCGAGCCCCATGGACCGGATCTGGGGCATAGGGCTGGCGGCGGACGACCCGCGTGCGGAGGATCCGGCGACCTGGCGGGGGCTGAATCTGCTGGGCTTCGCGTTGATGGACGCGCGGGCACAGCTGCGCGCCGCATGAGACGGCCGGATGCCCGAGGGCCGGGTGGTCCGGGCTCCGGACCACCCGGCCCTCGGGTGGAGACTGCTGTCGTCGCTGCAGCGTTCGATGCGAGGCACCGACGGGCTACGACGCGTAGGGCTCCTCGTAGACGGTCGTACCGCCCTCCTCGAAGTCGCCGCTGGCTATGCCCCAGATCATCAGTGCGAGGAACGCCCCGCTGATGACGATCCCGATCGATCCGAGGATGATCCCGGCGAGCGCCATGCCGCCGTTGGTCGCCTCGTTCCGCCTGACCCGGCCGCGGCCGATGATGCCGAAGATCAGCGCGAGGACACCGAGAACGACCCCCAGGCCCCACATGCAGAACCCCACGACAGCGATGATGCCGAGCACCATCGCGGCGATGCCGAGACCGTTCGCGGGCGCCGGCCCGCCCCATGGCGTCTGGCCGTAGCCGGGGTATCCCGGGTAGCCGCCGTACTGCGCGGCCGGTGCGGCCGGGTAGCCGTACTGCCCCGCGGCCGGCGGGACCGACTGGCCCGGTCCGTTCGGTGCGACAGGCGGTGGCGGCACCTCTCCGGGGCCGAACGCGGGGCCCGGTCCGGGCACCGGCCCGGTCTGCGTCGGCGCGCCGAATCCCGGTGCCGCGGCGGGTTCGGGGGCGTCCCCGGCCCCTGGCATCGAGGTCACGGTCGGCTGATCGTGCGCAGCGGGCAGCCGGGGATCACCGGTCGGCTTCTGCAGCGGCACCCTGCTGTCCGGCGGAGCCCACGGATCGCGCGGCGCGCCCCCGCCCACGGGCTGCTCTGTGTTGTCTGACATGGGCCTCCCCCATCGTGATCCCGTCATGCTACGGCCCGTCCCCCCACCACCGGACCCCGCCTACGATGAACTCCGTCCCCCGCCGGGTCGTCCGCACCCGGCACTGCCGCCCGTCCCGAGCCCCGGAGAATCCGATGACCGATCTGCACCCCTTCATCGCGGGGCTGCCCAAGGCCGAACTGCATGTCCACCATGTCGGCTCGGCCTCGCCGCGTATCGTCGCCGAGCTGGCCGCGCACCACCCCGACTCCAAGGTGCCCACCGACCCCGAGGCGCTGGCCGACTACTTCACCTTCACCGACTTCGGTCACTTCATCGACGTGTACCTCTCCGTCGTGGACCTGATCCGCACCCCGGAGGACGTGCGGCTGCTGACCTTCGAGGTCGCCCGTGACATGGCCCGGCAGAACATCCGTTACGCGGAGCTGACCGTCACCCCGTTCAGCTCGACCCGGCGCGGCATCCCGGAGCAGGGGTTCATGGAGGCGATAGAGGACGCCCGCAAGGCCGCCGAGGCCGAGCTCGGGATCGTCCTGCGCTGGTGCTTCGACATTCCCGGCGAGGCCGGGCTCGAAGCGGCCGAGGAGACCACCCGGCTCGCCGTGGACCTGCGGCCCGAGGGGCTCGTCTCGTTCGGGCTCGGCGGTCCGGAGGTCGGCGTGGAGCGCCCGCAGTTCAAGCCCTACTTCGACCGGGCCATCGCGGAGGGCCTGCACTCCGTGCCGCACGCCGGGGAGACGACCGGGCCGCAGACCGTCTGGGACGCGCTGACCCATCTGCGCGCCGAGCGCATCGGCCACGGCACCAACTCCGTCCAGGACCCGAGGCTGTTGGCCCACCTCGCCGAGCACCGCATCCCGCTGGAGGTCTGCCCGACCTCGAACATAGCGACCCGCGCGGTCACCGACATCGAGCGGCACCCGGTGAAGGAGATGGTGCAGGCCGGGGTCCTGGTCACCATCAACAGCGACGACCCGCCGATGTTCGGCACGGACCTCAACAACGAGTACGGCGTCGCCGCCCGTCTCCTCGGTCTGGACGAGCGGGGTCTCGCGGCGCTGGCGAAGAACGCGGTCGAGGCGTCGTACCTCGACGCGGCCGGCAAGCGGACGCTGAGCGCCGAGATCGACACATACACGGCGAACTGGCTGGAACGCGCGGGCCGGTGAGCCCGGTGGTGACAATGACCCCATGGCCACCACTGTCACCGCCGTAGCCCACCGCGGGGATCCCTACCGTGTCCGCGAGAACACACTCCCCTCGATCCGCTCCGCCCTCGAACGGGGGGCGGACGCGGTCGAGGTCGATGTCCGGGTCACCCGCGACGGCGTGCCGGTGCTGTTGCACGACGCCACGCTGAAGCGGCTGTGGGGCCACGACCTGCGGCTCGACGGACTGACCCACAAGGAGCTCGACGAGCTGACCGGGGCTGGTGTGCCCACGCTGCGCGAGGCACTGCTCGCCGCCGGGGCGCACCGCGTCATGGTCGATCTGCCCGACTCCACCGACGACTCCGTACGCAAGGCCGTCGGTGTGGTGCGCGAGTGCGGCGCCGGCGAGCGGGCGTACTACTGCGCGGGCGCCGAAGCCATGCTGCGGGTGCGCGCCGCCGATCCCTCCGCCGAGATCGCGCTGACCTGGACGACGCTCGCGCCGCCGCGCGCCGCACTGCTCGAAGCGGTGAGGCCCCGCTGGCTGAACTACCGGTTCGGCCTGGTGGACCGGGAACTGACGGACCGTCTCCACGCGGACGGGTTGCTGGTCTCGGTCTGGACCGTCGACACGAGGCGCACCATGCGCCGCCTCGTCCGCCAGGGGGTCGACTCGATCACCACCAACCGGGTCGACATCCTGCGCGCGCTCCTCGGCAACTCCGCGCTCACCGGCCCCGCTTGATCGGTCCGGCATCATGGACCACGCCGCATCCCGCGTGATGCCGGGCGCCCGGAGCCAGAGGAGCAGAGACGTGACCGAAGAGAACACCACCCCCGAGCGGATCCGTTCCGACATCGCCCACAACGCGCGGGTCTGGAACCACTGGCTCGGCGGCAAGGACAACTACCCCGTGGACCGTGCGGTCGGCGACCAGGTCACCGGCATGTATCCGAGCATCGGCGAAGTGGCCCGCGCCGACCGGGCGTTCCTGGGGCGGGCCGTCCGGTATCTGGCCGGGGAGGCCGGGATCGGCCAGTTCCTGGACATCGGCACCGGCCTGCCGACCGCCGACAACACGCACGAGGTCGCCCAGCACACCGCGCCCGACTCCCGCGTCGTGTACGTCGACAACGACCCGATCGTGCTGGCGCACGCCCGCGCGCTGCTCACCAGCTCGCCCGAGGGCGCGACCGAATACATCGACGCGGACGCCCACCACCCGGAGGAGATCCTGCGGTCCGTGGAGCCGACGCTGGACCTGAGGAAGCCGGTCGCGGTCATGCTGCTCGGCATCCTCAATTTCGTCCTCGACACCGGCGAGGCGCGGGACATCGTGCGCAAGCTGATGGACGCGATGCCGTCCGGCAGCTATCTGGTGCTGACCCATCCCACGCTGGAACTGGGCGGCGAGGGCAACGAGGCGGCGATGCGTTTCTGGAACGAGAACGCCACCCCTGCGATCACCGCGCGCAGCCGGTCCGAGTTCGCCTCGTTCCTGACCGGGCTCGAACTCGTGGAGCCGGGCATCGTGTCCTGCGCGCGCTGGCGCGCGGAGCCCGGCGCGGCGGAGGTCGCCCAGTTCGGCGCGGTGGCCCGGAAGCCGTAGTGGGCATACGGGGGATGCGGAAACGCGCCCCGGGACCGCGCGGCGTCGGTCCCGGGGCCGTCGACCTCACCGTCGCGCTGCTGGTGCAGGCCGCGGTGACCATGCCGTTCGTCGTCCCACGCGCCCCGGAGCTGCCGGAGGCGACGTGGGCGGCGTACGGACTGACCACGCTGACCGTGCTGCCGCTGGTGGCCCGGCGGCGGGCGCCGGTCGCGGTCCTGCTCGCCGTGCTCGTAGCCGGTGGCCTGTACAAGTTCGCCGTCGACGGTCCGGGCCAGCCGCTTCCGTACTCCGGCCTCGTGGCCTTCTACACGGTGGCCGAACTCTCCTCGCCGCTGAAGCGGCTCGCGATCGGGGTGCTCACGACCGTGACGGTGGTGTTCTCGGTCGGACTCGAGAGCAGTGAGGCCCGGGAGCTGTTCTTCTCCCTCTTCGTGTTCTCCGCGGCCTACGCGTTCGGCCGGTTCACCGTGACGCGCGAGGCCTATCTCAACGCTGTGGAGGACCGGGCCCGACAGCTGGAGCTGACGCACCGGATCGAGGCCGAGCGGGCGGCGGCCCGCGAACGGGCCAGGATCGCCCGGGAGATGCACGACATCCTGTCGCACGCGGTGAGCCTGATGATCGTGCAGGCGGAGGCCGGACCGGTGGCGGTCCGTACCGCGCCGGAACGCGCCGAGGCGGCGTTCGACGCGATCTCGGAGGCCGGCCGCGACGCCATGGCGCAGCTGCGCCGGATGCTCGGCGTGCTGCGTGAGAACGAGAGCCCGCCGGATGCGCCGCGCCGGCCCCAGCCCTCGTTGGCCGAACTGCCGGGCCTCATCGAGCGGGTGCGCGGCAGCGGCCTGGAGATCCCGTACGAAGTCACCGGCGCGGTCAGGCCGCTCGGCCCGGCCGTCGAGACCACCGTCCACCGGATCGTGCAGGAGGCGCTGACGAACGTCGTCAGACACGCGGCCGCCGAGACGGTCTCCGTGCAACTGGCGTACGGAGCGGAGGCGCTCACCCTCACCGTCACCGACGACGGCCGCGGTTCCGGGAGCGGCACGGGCATGGGGCTGATCGGAATCCGGGAACGCGCGGCAGCACACGGCGGTACCGCCGTCACCGGCCCCGGTCCGGAGGGCCGGGGGTTCCGGGTCAGGGTGACGATTCCGTGGTCCGACACGCATGCAGGAGTGGCACATTGACGATCCGTGTGGTGGTGGCCGACGACCAGGAGCTGGTGCGCAGCGGCTTCGCGATGATCCTGGACGCGCAGCCGGACATCGAGGTGGCGGCCGAGGCGGGCGACGGCGCCGCGGCGGTCGACGCGGTACGCCGGCTGGCGCCCGACGTGGCACTGCTCGACATCCGGATGCCCGGCACGGACGGCATCGAGGCGTGCCGGACCATCTGTGCGGAGACCGGCTGCCGGACGGTCATGCTCACCACCTTCGACTCGGACGAGTACGTCTACGAGGCGCTGCACGCGGGGGCGAGCGGATTCCTCCTCAAGGACGTCCGCCGCGACGATCTGGTGCATGCGGTACGGGTGGTGGCCGCCGGGGACTCGCTGCTGGCGCCCTCGGTGGCCCGCCGGCTGATCGCCGACTACACCTCGCGTCCGGCGGCCCCGGCCGCACCACCGTCGGCGCGCCTCGACGTGCTGACCGCGCGCGAACGCGAAACCCTGCTGCACCTGGCCCACGGGCTGTCGAACGCGGAGATCGCGGCCGCGCTGGTCGTCAGTGAGCACACGGTGAAGACCCATGTCGGCAATGTGCTGTCCAAGCTGGGGCTGCGCGACCGGATCCAGGCGGTCATCTGCGCGTACGAGTGCGGTGTCGTCACTCCCTCGCCGGAGGGACGGTCTCCCGCCGCCTCCCCCGCACAGGTGAGAAGAGCGCCCGGTGAGGACCGCTCGGGCGGGTGATCCGCCGGGTCGCGCGTTTCAACAGGATGGATTCCGGTAGCAGTTACGGATTCCATGCCCAGGAGGCACCGACATGAACGCCCGCACTTCCCGCACCGTCGTCGCAGCCGCTCTGGTCCTCGGCGTGGCCGTCGGCCCGGCCGGAACCGCGCTCGCGGCGGGCCGAGCCCCGGCGGCCGCCGCCGCGACCACCCGGCAGGCTCCGGACGCCGAGGCTCTGCGGGAAGCGATCGCAGGGCTCCCGAGGGCCGATGCCACGGCCGCGCTGGTGCGGGTCGCGGGCACCGCGGGAAGCTGGCGGGGAAGCTCCGGTGTGCACGATCTGACGTCGGGCCGTCCGGCGGACCCCGACGGCCGCTTCCGGGCCGGCTCGGTCACCAAGGTCTTCACGGCGGCCGTCGTGCTCCAGTTGGCAGGTGAGGGGAAGCTCGATCCGGACCGGCCGGTCCGGCACTATCTGCCGGAGCTGATCCCTGCGGCGTACCAGGAGGTCACGGTGCGCCAGCTGCTGAACCACACCAGCGGCATCCCGTCCGTCGGCTCCGGCGGCGACAACCTCGACGCGTGGTACGCGCACCGCTTCGATCTGCACGACGCGGCGGACATGGTCCGCGAAGCCACCTCCCTGCGGCCCGACTTCGCTCCCGGTACGCAGCAGCATTACGACAACATCGGCTACACCGTGGCGGGCCTGCTGATCGAGAAGGTCACCGGCCACACCTACGCGGGGGAGGTCTCCCGCCGCATCCTGCGGCCTCTGCACCTGAAGGACACGTACTTCCCCGGCACCGACCCGACGATCCGCGGCCCGTACAACCACGGCTACCAGGTCTTCGCCGGGGCGGACGGGAGCGGCGAGCTGCGCGATGTGTCGGTGTGGGGGGCGACGGACGCCTGGGCGGCGGGCGACCTGATCTCCACCACCGCCGATCTGGAGCGCTTCGTCCGGGCCCTGTTCCGCGGGAAGGTGGTGCGCGGTCCGCTGCTGGAGGAGATGTTCACGCTGCCCGACGCGTCGGTGCGCGAGTACGGCACGGGCGGCCCGGCCGCGTACAGCGCGGGCCTGTCGGTGATGAAGCTGGGCGGGCGCGAGGTCTGGGGCAAGACGGGTGGCCGCTGGGGCTACAACACGGCCGTCGCGGCCACCCGTGATCTCTCCCGGACCCTCGTCTACAGCGTCGACGCGACGGACGCGAAGGGTGAGGGCATGAATCCCACAGCGATGAACATCGTGGTGGCCGCCTTCGGCACCCCGTCGTCCGGCTGACTCAGAGAGCCGGTGAGGCCGTCGGGGCGGACACCGGCTGCGGTGCCCGATCCATGGCCTCGAGCCGCTTGATCTTGCGGTGCACGACCAGCAGCGGAATCACCCCGAAGACGCCGAACGACATGTCGATGACCGACCACCAGAAGGGAATGTCGCGGACAGGTCCGCAGATCAGGGCGAGCGGGACGATCCCGGCGCAGGCGATCATGCCGAACTCGATCACCCAGATGTTGCGGACCGGATCGCGGTACGGACCGTAGAAGGCGACCGCGATGACCAGGTGGGCAAAGGCCAGCCAGTCGGTGCCGTACAGCACGAAGGGGTACTTCGCGTCGGCCTCGTCGAGTCCGGTCCGGACGCGGGTGATCCACTCCATCAGGGCGGGGAAGTGCTCGGGAACGGGCGAGGCCGAGGAGCTCAGCAACTCCTCGGCCCAGCGGAGTTCGTGGACGAGCGGGAAGGCGGTCAGCCCGCTCAGCACCAGACAGACGATGAAGACGACCAACCACACGCGTATACGCCTTCGAAGGGCGCGTCGCTCGCTCATGTCCGCAGCGTACGACGGGATTTACCGGCCCTTGATGTCACCCCCCGACAGGACTTCACAGGCCGACGACGGAGTGCCGCGTCTCGGCGAACGCGGTGCGCTCCTCCGGGCCGACCGGCCACCTGGACCGGCCGGAGGCGGTCGCAGCCGCTGCGCGCGGCAGCCCCTGCGAGTGCTACCGGACGACCTCATTCCGGATCTCTTCTAGAATTTGATCGATCATGACCGAGGATTCCGGCGGAAGCACGGTGACCAGGGGGGTGCGGGGTGACCGGGGAGCACGCGGCGTTCGGAGCTGTGCTGCGGGAGCTGCGGCTGGCGGCGTCGCTGACCATCGAGGGGCTCGCCGAGGCGTCGGGCGTGAGCGTGCGGGGCATCGGAGATCTGGAACGGGGGCGGCGGGCGGCTCCGCAGCGACGGACGGTGGCGGCGCTCGCGGACGGACTCGGGCTGGAGGAGGCGGAGCGGGAGCGGCTGCTGGCGGCCGCCCGCGCCGGGCGTGGCACCGGGTACAGCCCGGCAGGTGTGCGGTCCTTCCCCCGCGGCATCGACGACTTCGTCGGCCGGGAGCGGGAACTGGCGCGGCTCGCGGAGCTCGCGGGCCGGGCCGCCGCCCGGCCCGTTCCCTGCGAACCCGCCGCGGCGGGGCGCCCGGCCGCCCAGCCGGTGGTGGTGGCGGTGTCCGGACCGCCGGGGACGGGCAAGACCACGCTCGCGCTGCACGCCGCGCGGGAACTCGCCGACCGGTTTCCGGACGGCCAGCTGGTGCTGGACCTCCGCGGCATGGACGACGCCCCGCCCGGACCGGCCGAACTCATGCTCGGCGTGCTCAAAGCCCTCCAGGTGGCCGACCGGGAGCTGGCGAAGGCCGGGCCGCAGGGCCACCCCGGGCTGTACCGGCAGCTGCTGGCCGACCGGCGGTGCCTGCTGGTGCTGGACAACGCCCGCGACGAGGCCCAGATCCGCCCGCTGCTGCCGGGGGCCGGTGCGACGATGGTGGTGGTGACCAGCCGACGCATGCTCACCGGGTTGGAGAGCGTGCAGCGCCTTCCGCTGGGGGAGCTGAGCGAGGAGGAGGCAGCCGCGTTCCTGGGCACCTTGGTCGGGGCGGAGCGGGCAGCGGCCGACCCGGAGTCGCTCGCCGCCGTCGCCCGTCGCTGCGGACACCTGCCGCTGGCGCTGCGGGTGGCGGGCAACTGGCTGGCCACCCGCACGGGGTGGTCGGTGCGCCGGCTCGCCGACCGCCTCGCGCTCGACGACCGTCGCCTGGACGCGCTGGCGGCCGGGGACGTACGGGTGTCCGCCGCCTTCGACCTGTCCTACCGCCAGCTCACTCCCCCGGCTGCCCGCCTCTTCCGGCGCCTCGCCCTGATCCCGGGGGCGGACACCGGCGCCGCCTGCGCCGCCCAGCTGACCGGGCAGCAGCTGTTCGACACCGAGGACGCCCTGGAGGAGCTGGTCGAGGCCGGGCTGCTGGGTGCGGACCGGGACCGCTACCGTCTCCACGACCTGCTGCGGCTCTTCGCCCGGACCCGCCTGGAGGCCGAGGAGAAAGCCGAGGACACCGAACGGGCCCGGGCCGCGCTGGACCGGTGGCTGCTGGACACCACGATCGTCGCCGGCCGCTGGTTCGAGCCCGATCACGGTGCTCCGCCTCCCACCTGGCAGGGGATGGTCGACCTGTCCTCCGCGGACAGGGGACGCCAGTGGCTGCAGGACGAGGGTGCCAACTGGCTGGCCGCCCTGCGTACGGCCGCCGCGGCCGGCGAGCACGCCAGGGTGGTGGAAGTGGCCGAGGCGCTGCACTGGTTCTCCGACCAATGGATCTTCTGGGGGCACTGGCCCGAGATCTTCGACACGGCCGCCCGGTGCGCGCAGGCTCTGGGCGACCCGCTCCTCGAAGCGACCCAGCTCAACTACCACGCCTGGGCCCTGCTCCTGTGCGAGAGCCGCTTCGACGACAGCCTCGACCGGTCCGCCCAGGCTCTCCTCGCCGCACAGCGCGCCGCCGACGTCCGCCAGCAGGCCTGGGCCCACGTCTACCGCGCCTGGGCGTTCCGCAAGCTCCGTACCTACGCGTCGGCCGCCGAGCACACCCGTCTGGCCGCCGAGTTGTTCGAAGGCGTCGGCGACCTCCACGGCAGCCTCCAGGCCAAGCACGGCGACGGGTTGAGCCTGTTGGAGCAGGGACTGCCCGAGGAAGCCCTGGCGTCGTTCCGCCGCACACTCGCCTTCCTGGACCGGGCCGGCGACCGTATCGAACCGCACAGCGCCGAAATCACCCGGCTCGGACTGCACTCGGGCATGGGCAGCAGTTATGTCCGGATGGAGAGATGGGAGGAGGCCGTCGTCCACCTGCAGACCGCCGTCGACATGTGCCGTGACAGCGGCAACACCGCTCTGGAGAGCCGTCAGCTCGTCCACCTGGGCAATGCTCTGCTGTCCGCCGGACGACGGGCGGAAGCACGCGAGGCACTGACCCACTGCGTCCGTCTCGGCCCCGACGCCGACCCGCAGGGCATCGCCGACGCGCGCGGTTCGCTCGCCCGCCTCGAAACCCACTGAACCGGCTCACGCGCCGCCCCTCGCCGGTGCGGCCCGGGGGACGGACCGCGAAGCGCGTCGACGGTCCGGGAGTTCCGACGACGTCCCGTCCACGGTATCCGTGTCGGGGCACTCATTTCTTTCCTCCCCGCGCACGGGGCTGTTCTCTCGGCGCACAGCCCCGCGCCGATTCCTCCGCGGCCGTCTTTCTGCCTGCCTTGTGCCTGGAGACCGGAGCAGCCCGCTGCTTGGCTGCTCGTGGCGGGGAACCGGGCCGCGCCGTCGCTGCCTGGCTCCTGTTGCGGGATCTGTCGACCGTGCGACAGGACATCCGCACATGACGAGGCACCGGCCGGCATCTCCCGGCAGCAGCGGGCGCCTGCCCCGATCCGCGTGCTCCGCGGATCCGAGCTCTCCGCCCGTATCGCATGGATGGAGAGGAAAGCCGGATGAGCCTGGTGTTGACGACTGCTTCGGTCCCCGACCGGGACAAACTGACCTTTTGGCGCGACGCGATGGGCGAAGCCCTGGAGCCGATGACCGTCACCCCGCGGGGCGACGGTCCGTTCGCCGGACGGATCACCACCGACCGGATCGGATGCCTCCGGGTCTCCACGGTCGAGGCCGACGCGCAGCGCACCAGCCGGACGGCGACGCACATCGCACGCACCCCCGGCACGTTCCTGGTGGTCGGTATCCAGACGTCGGGCACGGTCACGCTCGCCCAGGACGGCCGGCAGGCCACCGCGGGCACGGGCGACATCGTCGTGTACGACACGGCACGGCCCTACTGCCTGGACTATCCGGAACGCTTCTCCGCCCGCCTCGTCCATGTGCCGCACCACGTACTGGGCCTGCCGGACGAGGAGATCCGCCGGGTCGCCGGCACCGTGATCGGCACCGAGGAGGGGTTCGGTGCGGTCCTGATGCCCTTCCTGGCGACGCTGGGCTCCTCCGCGCACTCGTACTCCCCCGCTGTCGGGCGGCGGCTCGCCGCCGGTGTCGTCGACCTCCTGGCCACCCTGGTGGCCGAGCGGACCGGGCACGCGGCGCCGGGGCGGGAGACCTCGCACGGTCAGCTCGTGCTGCGCGTCCGTGACCACATCGAAAGGAACCTGGGGGACCCGGCGTTGTCGCCGGAGGTCATCGCGAAGGCGCACCACATCTCGGTGCGCTACCTGCACCGGCTGTTCGAGGACGAGGGCATCACCGTCGGCAGACTGATCCAGCGGCGCCGGCTGGAGCAGTGCGCGCGCGAACTGGCCCGGAGCGGGAGGACGGCCCCGACGGTGTCGTCGGTGGCCCAGCGGTGGGGTTTCGTCAACCCCGCGCATTTCAGTCGGGCGTTCCGTGGTGTCTACGGCCTCGCTCCGCGCGAATGGCGCAGGGTGCGCGTCGCGGAAGCGGCGACGCACGGCAACCCCGCGGCGTGCGGAACGGCGATTTCCTGAGCGGCGACGACCCGTCGCCGACGACAACCGTGTGGAACACCCTGTGGAGGTGTGCAGACCGGCGCCGCGCGCCGTCACCCATCCGTCGGGCGGCTCGGGGAGCCATGATGTACGAACCCCGGCCCGCCGACGAGGGAGGGTGCGACCACCGGACGGTGGCATCGATCCGGAGCCGACGGTCCACCCTGTTCCGCGGCCACGTGACGAACGCCGTGCGACGCGCGGACCTGCCGATCGGCGATCGCTCCGGTCTGCGGCCGGCTCGGGTCTCCCCGACGCGACCGTGTGTACCGGGAGCGCACTGGATACGTGCCGAGAACGCACTGGCCGTTCAGTGCACTGCGAGGTCGGATGCGGTGCGCTGATGGGACATTCCTCCCGGCCCTGCGGCTTACCGTTGCGACCGGCACCCCGCAGACCCTTTGTGTCCGCCGCGCGGTTGTCCCGCCGGAAAGACCGGCACACCACAGGAAACTCAGGAGTTCGACATGTCCCATGTTGTGGAGCCGGTGCGGCCGGTGCTGGAGCCGGCGGCGGCCGCGTTCGCCGAAGCGACCGCCAATCCGCCCTATCTGTTCGACCTTCCGCCCGCCGAGGGTCGCAAGGCGGTCGACGAGGTGCAGTCCGGCGAGATCGCGAAGCCGGACGTCGACGAGGAGTGGGTCACGGTCCCGGGCGGTCCGACGGGCAGCGTCCGCGCGCGTGTCGTCAGGCCGGCCGGTGCGCAGGGCCCCCTGCCGGTGATCCTCTACATCCACGGCGCCGGATGGGTCTTCGGCAACGCCCACACCCACGACCGCCTGGTGCGCGAACTCGCCGTCGGCACGGGCGCCGCCGTCGTCTTCCCCGAGTACGACCTCTCCCCCGAGGCCCGCTACCCGGTCGCCATCGAGCAGAACTACACCGTCGCCCGCTGGATCGTCCAGCAGGGCGCGTCCAAGAACCTCGACGGCTCCCGCCTCGCGGTGGCCGGCGACTCCGTCGGCGGCAACATGAGCGCCGCACTGACGCTGATGGCCAAGGAACGCGGCGACGTCCCGCTCGTGCAGCAGGTGCTCTTCTACCCGGTCACCGACGCGAACTTCGACACCGGCTCCTACCACCAGTTCGCCACCGGCTACTTCCTGCGCCGCGACGGCATGCAGTGGTTCTGGGACCAGTACACGACCGACGAGGCCGAACGCGCCCACATCACCGCGTCCCCGCTGCGGGCCACCACCGAGCAGCTCACCGGTCTGCCGCCCGCCCTCGTCATCACCGGCGAGGCCGACGTCCTGCGCGACGAGGGCGAGGCCTATGCCAACAAGCTCCGTGAAGCCGGTGTCCCCGTCACCGCGGTGCGCTTCCAGGGCATCATCCACGACTTCGTCATGCTCGACGCCCTGCGCGAGACCCACGCCGCCGAGGCCGCCATCACCCTGGCCGTCGGCACTCTGCGCACCGCCCTCGACAACCGCTGACGCGGCGGCCCCGCCTCACTTCACCAAGGAGAAGACGTCACGGCGTACGTCCTCGAAGAGGGCGAGAGCCTCGGTGAGTTGCAGGGGCGTTTCCCCCTCTCGCCGCTCGTCAGCACCCTGCGGGAGGCGACCTACCCCGTCGAGGGCCGGGAGCCCGCGGTCGAGGTCACCATCGAGCCCGAGGTGTTCCCCGCGGTCCTCGCCGCGGACGTCGCGCCCGCCGTCACCGAGGTCCTCGCCACGACGCAGCGCCCGCTGGCGATCGCCGCGTTCGAGGAGAAGGCCGCGGCCGCCGCGTGGAGGACCAAGCCCTCCTCGGCGCTCGTGGCCGGTGCGGACCGGGCGATCAACCCCGAGGTCGAGCGCTTCGGCGCCGAGCGGGCCGGGGCGACGATCGTCGAGCTCGAGGGTGCCTCCCACGCCGTGGCCGTGTCCCGCCCCGAGGAGGTCGCCGAGCTGATCCGTGACGCGGTGCGCTCGACGAGCTGACGAAGGGCCCGGGCTGCCGCGCGGACGCATCGCCTCGGGCGCGTCCGCGCGGCTTCGCCGTGTCGTCGCCCGGTCCCCGTTCCGTCCGGGCGTGCCGAATCGCGCCGGGACACGACCGCACGGACACCGGGCACAGTGCACAGTGCACTGACAGGCATCACCGCATGCGCTTCCGGGCAACCGCTGCCCCGCACGGGCGCCTGGCGTCGCCGGGGTACGCACAGCACGGCACCGCAGGAGGCGGATCAGGACCGACAAGTCCCAGGGGGGCGGGTTGCGGTGGGCGACCCCGGCACGCGGCGGAGATCACGTCGATCCCCCGGCCTCCGAACGGTGTCGAGGAGGTGCCGGCGATGCTGTCCCGGCTGCTGGAGGCCCATGGGGCCATCCTCGTCGAAGCCCACGACGCCGCCGCCCGGGCCGCCGGGCCGGAGGACGACGGCACCAACGACCTGCTGGTCTCACAGGTGATAAGGACCGGCGAACTGCAGTCGTGGTTCCTGGCCGAGCATCTGGTCGACACACCGCTGGTCCGCGCCCGAGGGAGCGCCGGACACCGGCGCGGGCGGGGCGGACCGGCCGCCGCGGACCGCGTTCCGCCCGACATCCCGGTGGTACGTCCTCCCGAGGACGTACCACCGGGCGGCACTCAGCGCGTCGTGGCCGGTGACGCCGTGCGCGGTGTCACTTCAGCTCCGCGTCCAGCCACTGCAGGATCTCGGGCGTCACGGCGTCCGTGACGTCCGCGAACTCCTCGTGCTTGCTCAGGAACTTCTTGACGTACGGGCAGACGGGAACCACCCGCTTGCCCGCGGCCCGTACGTCGTTCAGGGCCTCGCGCACGAGCTGGGAGGCCAGCCCCCGGCCGGAGAAGGCCTCATGGATCTTGGTGTGGTAGAAGACGCGCTGCTCACCGCGGTCGCGGTACGCCGTGAAGCCTGCGGACTCATCGGCGACCAGGATCTCGTAGCGGTGCCGGTCGGCGACGTTCCGGACGATGGGTGCGGGGGTCTGGTCCGTCATCGTGATTCCTTCGTGGGCGGGGCGGGGTTCTTCCGCGGGGTGATGACGGCGTTGGGCAGCGCGGGCGCGGGAAGCCGGTCGCCGGGATAGCCCTCGACCCGGCCGAAGCGGTCCGACTCGGCCTGCCATGCCTCCCGGGCCTGCACGATGTCCTCGTGGCTGCGGCCGATGAAGTTCCACCACATGACGATCTCCTCCCGGAACGGCGGCCCGCCCAGCAGGATCAGTCGCGCGTCCTCGTCGGAGACGTTCGTCAGGGTGATCGTCGCGCGGCCGGGAGCCGCGTAGCCCAGTTCGGCCGGTCGCAGGGTCGTGCCGTCCATCCGGATGTCGCCGCTGTCGACGATGACACCGTGCTCGAAGCCCGTGTCGACGTCGAAGGTCAGGCCGGCGCCCGGCCGAAGGGAGATTTCCGCGCCGAGCAGGGGCGTGAAGGTCCGTACGGGAGAGGTGTCGCCGACGAGCGAGCCGAGGAACACACGGACTTCACCGCCCTCCCGTTCCACGGGACTCGGGACGTAGTGCTGGAAGTCCCGGTCGGCGTGGCGGTGCTCCTGGGGCAGGGCCACCCACAGTTGCACGCCGTGCAGCACCGTGGTCCGCGGGGTGGACGTCT
This sequence comes from Streptomyces sp. NPDC101194, assembly GCF_044767885.1. Lineage (NCBI taxonomy): Bacteria > Bacillati > Actinomycetota > Actinomycetes > Kitasatosporales > Streptomycetaceae > Streptomyces > Streptomyces sp. NPDC101194. The sequence continues at coordinate 244,740 of NZ_JBIWOS010000012.1, read as the reverse complement.
CGGAGTGGCTGATCCCCCGGCCGCCCGTCATGAGGTTCAGCTCACCGGGCCTGACGAACGCGTGGCTGCCCAGGCTGTCGCGGTGCTCGATCTCGCCGCTGAAGAGCCAGCTCACCGTCTGCAGACCGGTGTGCGGATGGGGCGCGACGTCCATGCCGCCGGTCCGGGCGACGTCGTCGGGACCGTAGTGGTCGGCGAAGCACCAGGCGCCGATGAACGTCCGGGCCCGCTGGGGCAGCGTGCGCCGCACCGTCATCGCGCGGGGGCCGCCCAGTGGGACGTCCCGTGCGGTGAGCACCTCGATCCCCGGTCGCGACACGCTCTCCGAGGGGGTCCCGTCGTTCGAACCGGCGGGACGGATTTCCGTGTTGCTCACCGGGCGGCTACCCCTCCACCAAGAAAAGTTACACTTTCAACATTCATTGGTCGATGATAGGCCGGGCGACGAGGGTTCGCACGATGAGGGAGTTCATGTGACGGAAACAGCAGTGGCAGCCACCGGCGGGCGCGTGTTCGTCGACAAGCAGAGCCCCGAGGCGTACCGCGCACTGACCTCCACCGCCGAGGCGGTTCGGGGAGTCGCCGCCGAGGCCGGCCTCGACCGGACACTCGTCGAGCTGATCAACATACGGGTGTCCCAGCTCAACGGCTGTGCGTTCTGCCTCGATCTGCACACCCGGACAGCCCTGCGCGCGGGCGAGACCACACAGCGCCTGGGAGTGCTGCCCGCCTGGCGTGACACCGCACTGTTCACCGCCCGGGAGCGGGCGGCACTCGCTCTGGCCGAGGCCACCACGCATCCCGCGGACGCCGGAGCGCAGGAGGCCGCCTACGACGCGGCGCGTGCCGCTCTGTCCGACGAGGAGATCTCGGCGGTGATCTGGGTGGCGATCACCATGAACGCCTTCAACCGGGTGTCGATCATGAGCAAGCACCCGGTGCGCCGCACCGCCGCAAAGCCTTCGGCGTGACCCGAGGGGCGGCCTCGGCACACCACGTCCGCGAGCGGCCGTGTCCCGCGAGGGACCGCGCCGGTTCCGCCACCGAGGGGGCCCGGCGTCCGCCCGGCCCTCCGTCCACCAGCCGTTTCCGCGGACCGCGCCGGACGCGGCTGCCCGGGACCGGGCCGGCCACCCGGTGCCGGCCCGTCCCGGTGCGGCTCACAGACCGACGACGGCGTTCCACTTCTTCGCGAACTCGGTGCGCTCCTCGGACGTGATGTCCCGGGCGATCGCCAGCCGCTTGCGCATGGCGTCGTCGGGGAAGATCAGCGGGTCCTCGGCGAGCGCGGCGGTCTCCTCGTCCTTGGAGGAGGCCAGTACCTCGCGGGCGGCAGGGACGGGGCAGACGTAGTTCACCCAGGTCGCCAGCTCCGCGGCCACCTCCGGCTCGTAGTAGTAGTCGACGAGCTTCTCGGCATTGCGCTTGTGACGGGCGAGGTTGGGAATCATCAGCGATTCCGCCCAGAGCTCGGCACCCTCCTCGGGCACCACGAACTCGATCTCCGGATTGTCGGCCTGGAGCTGGATGACGTCGCCGGAGTAGGCCTGGCAGGCGAGCACATCACCGGTCGACAGGTCCTTGATGTAGTCGTTGCCGGTGAAGCGGCGGATGTGCTTCGTCCTCACGAGCTTCTCCACCTGGTCGCACACCTGGTAGAAGTCGTCCCGCTTCCAGCGGGTGATGTCGACGCCGTTGCCCTGCATCAGGAGGGCGAAGGACTCGTCGAGCCCGGACAGCAGCGTCACCTTGCCGCGCAGGTCGTTCGCCCACAGGTCGCTCAGGTGCTTGATCTCGCGGCCGAGCTTCTTGCGGTTGTACGCGATGCCGGTGATCCCGGACTGCCAGGGCACGCTGTGCGTCCGGCCCTTGTCGAAGGCGGGCGAACGCAGCTGCGGATCCAGGTACTTGGCGACGTTGGGCTGCTTGGTCCGGTCCATCTCCTGCACCCAGCCGAGCCGTACGAACCGGGCGGCCATCCAGTCACTGATGACGATCAGGTCCCGGCCGGTCTCCTGGTGGTTCATCAGCGCCGGGCTGATCTTCCCGAAGAACTCGTCGTTGTCGTTGATCTCCTCGGTATAGGTGACGGAGATCCCGGTGCGCCTGCTGAACGCGTCGAGGGTGGGCCGCTTCGAGGTGTTCTTGTCATCGGTGTCGATGTAGAGGGGCCAGTTCGCGAAGTGCAGGGAGTGGTCGCTCGCGGAGATGTCGCGTCCGGCGCGGTCGCCGGGCGCCACATAGGCGGCGGGCACTCCGCAGCCGGCCAGTGTGGCACCGACTGCCGTGGCCCCGAAGGCGCGCAGCAGGGACCGGCGGGACATGGGGTTCTTCGGGGTTGCTCGCACCTGCGCAGGATGCCGGTCGGGGGACGGTGCGGGCAATGGACCAACCGTCCAGCGGCAGCCGCTCCGTCCGCACACCCTGTCGATGCCGCCGCGGGTTCCGGGACACGGGAACGGCCCCGGGAACGAGCCCGGGGCCGTACGCGACAGCTGATCGAGGGTCAGTCCTCGATCGAGGTCATGACGTGCTTGACGCGGGTGTAGTCCTCGAAGCCGTACGCGGAGAGGTCCTTGCCGTAGCCGGACTTCTTGAACCCGCCGTGCGGCATCTCGGCGACGAGCGGGATGTGGGTGTTGATCCACACGCAGCCGAAGTCGAGGTTCTTGGACATCCGCATCGCCCGTGCGTGGTCCTTGGTCCACACCGAGGAGGCCAGGGCGTACTCGACGCCGTTGGCGTACTCCAGGGCCTGGGCCTCGTCCGTGAACTTCTGGACGGTGATGACCGGGCCGAAGACCTCGTTCTGGATGATCTCGTCGTCCTGCTCGAGGCCGGAGACGACGGTCGGGGCGTAGAAGTAGCCCTTCTCGCCGACCCGGTGGCCGCCCGCCTCGACCCTGGCGTGGGCGGGGAGCCGCTCGATGAAGCCGCTGACCTGCTTCAGCTGGTTGGCGTTGTTGAGGGGGCCGTACAGCACGTCCTCGTCGTCCGGCTGCCCCGTCTTCGTCTCGGCGGCGGCCTTGGCGAGGGCGGCGACGAACTCGTCGTGGATGGACTCGTGGACCAGGACCCGGGTCGCGGCCGTGCAGTCCTGGCCCGCGTTGAAGTAGCCCGCGACGGAGATGCCCTCGACGGCCTTGGCGATGTCGGTGTCCTCGAACACGACGACCGGGGCCTTGCCGCCGAGCTCCAGGTGGACCCGCTTGACGTCCTTGGCGGCGGACTCGGCGACCTGCATGCCGGCCCGTACCGAACCGGTGATGGAGGCCATCGCCGGGGTCGCGTGCTCGACCATCGCACGGCCGGTGTCGCGGTCGCCGCAGATGACGTTGAAGACGCCCTTGGGGAGGATCTGGCCGATGATCTCGGCGATCAGCACGGTCGACGCCGGGGTGGTGTCGGACGGCTTGATGACGACGGTGTTGCCCGCGGCGAGCGCCGGGGCGAACTTCCAGACGGCCATCATCATCGGGTAGTTCCACGGCGCGACCTGCGCGCAGACGCCGACCGGCTCGCGGCGGATGATGGAGGTGAGACCCTCCATGTACTCACCGGCCGAGCGGCCTTCGAGCATGCGCGCGGCGCCCGCGAAGAAGCGGATCTGGTCCACCATCGGCGGGATCTCTTCGGTGCGGGTCAGCTCGATCGGCTTGCCCGTGTTCTCCGACTCGGCGGCGATGAGGTCCTCGGCGCGCTCCTCGAAGGCGTCCGCGATCTTCAGCAGGGCCTTCTGGCGCTCGGCGGGCGTGGAGTCGCGCCAGGCGGGGAAGGCGGCCGCGGCGGCGTCCATCGCGGCATCGACGTCGGCCTGGCCGGAGAGCGGCGAGGTCGCGTAGACCTCTTCCGTCACCGGGTTGACCACGTCGATGGTCCGCCCGTCAGCGGCGTCCCGGAACTCTCCGTTGATGTAGTTGCGCAGACGGCGCACCTCGGTGGTCACAACCACCCCTCCTGTCGACACGTCCAGTGGATGAGATGACCAGCGTAGTCGCTCGGGTGTCGCTTTCGACATGCCTACCCGCCGTGAACTTCGGATTCAGTGAGATCAAGCCCCTCAGACAACGAATTTCATCGATCTGGGGTTGCCAGACAGACGAGTCCCGGTGCAGAGTGGATGCGTGGCCAGTCGCAGCGCAGACTCCAGGACAGGGAACGGATCGTCCCCAGCGGTCGATGCCGTGTCCCTCGCAATCATCGAGCAGCTCCAGGAGGACGGGCGTCGTCCGTACGCCGCGATCGGCAAGGCCGTCGGCCTCTCCGAGGCGGCCGTGCGGCAGCGCGTTCAGAAGCTGCTCGACCAGGGCGTGATGCAGATCGTCGCCGTCACGGACCCGCTCACCGTGGGATTCCGGCGGCAGGCGATGGTGGGCATCAATGTCGACGGCGACCTCGATCCCGTCGCCGAGGCGCTGTCGGCCATGGCCGAATGCGAGTACGTGGTGATGACCGCGGGCTCCTTCGACCTGATGGTGGAGATCGTCTGCGAGGACGACGACCACCTGCTGGAAACGATCAACAAACGCATCCGGGCCATCCCCGGTGTGCGCTCCACCGAGAGCTTTGTGTACCTGAAGCTCAAGAAGCAGACCTATATGTGGGGAACCCGATAGCCGTGAGCAAGGACCTCAGCCGAACCGCGTACGACCACCTGTGGATGCATTTCACCCGCATGTCGGACTACGAGACCGCGCCCGTTCCCACCATCGTGCGTGGCGAGGGCACCTACATCTACGACGACGCAGGCAAGCGCTACCTCGACGGCCTGTCGGGCCTGTTCGTGGTCAACGCCGGTCACGGCCGTCACGAGCTCGCCGAGGCGGCGTACAAGCAGGGCCAGGAGCTGGGCTTCTTCCCGGTCTGGTCCTACGCCCACCCGAAGGCCGTCGAGCTGGCCGAGCGCCTCGCCGACTACGCGCCGGGCGACCTCAACAAGGTCTTCTTCACCACCGGTGGCGGCGAGGCCGTCGAGACCGCCTGGAAGCTGGCCAAGCAGTACTTCAAGCTCCAGGGCAAGCCGACCAAGTACAAGGTCATCTCGCGTGCGGTCGCCTACCACGGCACCCCGCAGGGCGCCCTGTCGATCACCGGCCTGCCGGCCCTGAAGGCCCCCTTCGAGCCGCTGGTCCCCGGCGCGCACAAGGTGCCGAACACCAACATCTACCGCGCCCCGATCCACGGCGACGACCCGGAGGCCTTCGGCCGCTGGGCCGCCGACCAGATCGAGCAGCAGATCCTCTTCGAGGGTCCGGACACCGTCGCAGCGGTCTTCCTGGAGCCGGTGCAGAACGCCGGTGGCTGCTTCCCGCCGCCGCCCGGATACTTCCAGCGCGTGCGCGAGATCTGCGACAAGTACGACGTGCTGCTCGTCTCCGACGAGGTCATCTGCGCCTTCGGCCGTCTGGGCACGATGTTCGCCTGCGACAAGTTCGGCTACGTGCCGGACATGATCACCTGCGCCAAGGGCATGACCTCGGGCTACTCCCCGATCGGTGCCTGCATCGTCTCGGACCGCATCGCCGCGCCGTTCTACGAGGGTGACAACACCTTCCTGCACGGCTACACCTTCGGTGGCCACCCGGTCTCCGCGGCGGTGGGCCTCGCCAACCTCGACATCTTCGAGCGCGAGGGCCTCAACCAGCACGTCCTGGACAACGAGAACGCCTTCTTCACGACGCTGCAGAAGCTGCTCGACCTGCCCATCGTCGGCGACGTCCGCGGCAACGGCTTCTTCTACGGCATCGAGCTGGTGAAGGACAAGGCCACCAAGGAGACCTTCACCGACGAGGAGACCGAGCGCGTCCTGTACGGCTTCCTCTCCAAGGCGCTCTACGACAACGGCCTGTACTGCCGGGCCGACGACCGCGGCGACCCGGTCGTCCAGCTCGCGCCGCCGCTGGTCTCGGACCAGTCGACGTTCGACGAGATCGAGGGCATTCTGCGGACCGTCCTCACCGAGGCGTGGACCAAGCTCTGACCGACGCTCTTCGTCCGGCTGTCCGACCACGGATCGGACAGCCGTACGACGGCCCGGCCGTCTGTCGGCGGACCGGGGGTCGTCCGGCCGCGATCGGCCGGACGGCCCCCAGGGCTTGGCCCTCGCTTGACCACCATTCGACCGGCCTCCGCCGGTCGTTTCATACGGTCCGCACGGCCCGGATGAGCCCATTCGAGTGGGAAGGGGCGCATCCGGGCCGTGTGCTGTGCCCACACCGCGGTTCGAATCCCTACGGTGCCGAGTGACCGATCGGCCCCCTCTTCGTTCCCCCGTACGGGGGAAGGGAATTACGATCTGAACCGAGGTGTACGCCATGGTGGCCCCGCCGGACAACGACGTGATCTGGGCACGTTCCCTGCAGCACTCCCACAACGGCTCACCCGCGCTCGGCGGAGTCTCCGTGGGTGTCCGGGACGGCGAGATCCTCGCCGTGACCGGCCCCCGGGGCAGCGGCAAGACGACCCTGCTGCACTGCCTCTCCGGTCAACTGGTGCCCCAGCAGGGCGAGGTGTGGTTCAACAGCGTCCCCGTCCACACCATGGGCCCCCGGCTGCGCGAGCGGCTGCGCCGCGACAGGTTCGGCTGGATCGCCCCCGAGCCCCAACTGGTGCCGGAGCTGAACACCTGGGAGAACGTCGCTCTTCCGCTGCTGCTGCGCGGCTCCTCGCACCGGGAGGCGAAGCGGACGGGCCTGGAGTGGCTGGAGCGGCTGGACATCGGCGGGTGCGCCAAGCAGCGACCGCACACCCTGACCCAGGGACAGCGCCAGCGGATCGCCGTGGCTCGCGCGCTGGCCGCCTCACCCGCGGTGATCTTCGCCGACGAGCCGACCGCGACCCTGCACCGCACCGACCGGTCCCATGTGCTGCGCACCCTCACCAGCGCGGCCCGTTCGCACAGCATCACCATCGTGCTGGCCACCCATGACGCGGAGGTCGCCGCCCTCGCCGACCGCACGGTCCCGCTGCTGGACGGCCGCCGCGTCGCCACCGTCGCCCTGCCCGCCGTATCCGATGCGGAGGGCCGCTCGGCGTGCTCGCTCTCCGTCTAGCCCGGGGTTCCCACCCACTGGTCCTGATGCGGCGGCTGCTGGTCGCGGCCGCCTCCGCCGGAGTCGGCTTCCTGCTGCTGTGCGCCCTGGGCTACGCGTCGGGGCACCCCGCGCACTCCACCGGGGCCGTGCTGCGGCTGCTGTGGTGCTTCGTCCCGCTGGCCGCCACCGTGCAGTTCGCGGTCGCGGTGGCCCGTACCGACCCGAGTACCCGGCCGCGCACCGGACTGTCCGCCGTGGGCCTCGGACCGGTGAGGCTCACCGTGCTCGCCGCGGTCTCCACCGCCGTCTCCTGCACCCTCGGGTCCATGGTGGCGCTGCTGCTCTTCCTGCATCTGCGCGGTGATCTGTCCGGGCTGCCCTTCGACGGCGCGGCGGCCGGAATGCTCGACGCGGACGCCCCGCTGCCACTCGCGGGCGTGCTCGTGCTGCTGGCCCTGGTCCCGGTGGCCGCGGCGACGGCGAGCGCGCTGGCGCTGCGCAGCCGACCGGTCGCGACGGCGGCCGGGGACGACGACGCCTCCGCAAAGACCCCACCGGTGGCCGAGCCGGCCGCCCCGGCCGCGCCCCCGACCGGGCTGCCCTGGGGGGTGGCGCTGACCGCGGCCGGTCTCGCCGTCGAGGCGTACATGAGCGGCGGCGAAGGGCGGAGCCTGCTCCCGCTCCCCGGCAGGCTGGACGCCACCCCGGCCGGAGTGCTGGCGGGGTGGACGCTGACGGCGATCGGCCTGGCCATGGCCGGCCCAGGCCTGGCGTATCACTGCGGGCGGTTGCTGCAGGCGGTGCGCCCCGGTGCCGTGCGCCTGCTGGCGGGACGGGTGCTGATGGACGAGGCGCGCCGGATCGGCGGGCCGCTCGGGGTGGTCTGTGCGGTGCTCTCCGCGGCGATCGCCGCCTACGCGCTGTACGGAACGGGGCCGCGCCCCTTCGGTCCGCTCACGGCACTCGGCGCGGTGCTCGTCCTCGGCTGTACGACGGCGACGCTGCTGACCTCGGCGCTGGAGGCGAGGCAGGACCGCACCCGGACGACGCAGGCGGTGCTGCGGCTCGGCGCCCCGGTCTCGGCCCTGCGGTTCGCGACGGTGCTGCGCGCCGCCGCCCTGCTGCTCGTCTTCGCCCCGCTGACCTGGCTGATCGCCGAGCTGGCGGCACTGCCGCTGACGACCTGAGTCCACCGTCTCCCGCCGCGTCGGCCGGGAGACGTGGACATCGGCGCCGCCCTGTCCGGGGACCGGGTCGCCCGCCGCGTCCGGCGAGGTCGTGTCCTCGAACCGCCGCCGTCTGCCCGGGACCGGGCCGCCGGGCCCTTGTTCACCCCGCCCGGTCACCGAGCGGGCGACGGCCGCCGGGGCCGCCCGTGGCCGCCCGCCCGGCGGGCCGGCGGCCCGGGCCGGTTCAGAGCGAGGCCAACCGGGTCACGAGCGCGTCGAAGAAGGCGTCCCAGCCGTCCTCGGCCGCCGCGTACTGCTCGGCCGTGAGGTTGCCGCCGCGCTGTGTGAAGACCATTTCGGTGGACTTGCCGCCGCGGTCGGTGAAAGTGACGGTGACGGTCTCGCCCTCGGCATCGGCGGGCGCGGTGGCGTCCTTCAGCGTGAAGACCAGCCGCTCGGGGGCTACCACCTCCCGGTACACCCCGTGGAAGGGCATCTCGGTACCCGGCACCACGATGACCAGGCTCCAGGCGCCGCCCGGCCGGACGTCCATCGACACCCGGTCGAGCGGGACCTCGGCGTCCCCGCCGTACCAGGCGGCGAAGTGCTCGGGTGTCGTCCAGGCCTCGAAGACCCGTTCCCGCGGGGCGTCGAGGACGCGGGTGAGGTCGATGCCCTCGCGTGCTGACTCGGTCATTGTTCCCGTCCTTCCCGGAATCCTTCCGGACCTGGCGCGTCTCCTCCCCCAGCTTGCACGCAGACCACTGCTCCGACCCGGCGCGCGCCTTCCACCCGGCGCGCTCCGGCAGTTCCGGAGACCGGAAAGGGGCGGACCGGAGCGCCGGACGCGCCTCGGCCGGTCCAGTGAACGCGGCCACGGCCGGCGCCGGCCGCACGACCGGTCAGAGAACGGCGGGCAGCACGACGGTCTCCGTCGCGTCGAAGCCGACCCCCACCGTCGCGCCCTCCTCGGGCGCGTCCCGCAGCGCGCACTCCGCCTCCAGGACCGGACCGTGCTCCGGCATCAGCCGTACGGCGACGTGGTTGCCCCGGAACGTACGCGTCCCGACCGTGCAGCGCAGCCCCTCGTCCGGGGCACCGATCCGGACCCCGGCGGGACGCACCAGCAGGTCGCACGCCCCCTGCGGCGAGCCCTCGGCCACCGGGACCCTGCCCCACACCGTGTCGGCGGCCGTGCCGGACACCGTCGCCTCCACCACGTTGTCGAAACCGAGGAACCGGGCGACGAAGGCGGACGCCGGCCGCTGCCAGACCTCCAGCGGGGTGCCCACCTGCGCGATCCGGCCTTCGCGCATCACCACCACCCGGTCGGCCAGGGCGAACGCCTCGCCCTGGTCATGGGTGACGGCGAGCACCGTCGTGCCCAACCGTCCGAAGAGCGTCCGCAGTTCGACGACGAGCCGCTCGCGCAGGCCTCGGTCGAGCTGGCCGAGCGGCTCGTCCAGCATCAGCAGCTTGGGGCGCGGGGCGAGGGCCCGCGCGAGGGCCACCCGCTGCTGCTCACCGCCGGACAGCGCGGCGACGGCCCGGCGCTCCGCGCCGGGCAGGCCCACCAGGTCGAGGAGTTCCGCGACCCTGAGCTCCTGGTTCCGCCGCGAGATCCCACGCATCCGCAGCCCGAAGGCGACATTCGCGCCGACGTCCCGGTGCGGGAACAGTTGGTGGTCCTGGAACATCAGGCCGAGACCACGCCGGTGCACCGGCACCCCGGCCTGGTCCGCGCCGTCCAGCAGCACCCGGCCCCCGTCCGGCGGACGCAGCCCGGCGACCACCCGCAGCAGGGTCGACTTGCCGCTCCCGCTCGGCCCCAGCACGCACACGATCTCGTGCTCGGCGACGTCGAGATCCACCCTGTCGAGTGCTGCCCGCTCACCGAAGCGAACCGTGGCCGATTCCAGTGTCAGCATCCCTAGAACTCCCCGGATCGGTCGGTACGGATACGTTCGAGCAGCAGCAGCGAGACGGCGCAGACCACCATCAGAATGGTGCTCAGCGCCATCGCCTGGCCGTAGTTGAGCTCCCCGGCCCGCCCCAGCAGGCGGGCCACCGCGACCGGCAGCGTCGGGCGGTCGGGCCGCGCGATGAACACCGTCGCGCCGAACTCACCGAGCGACACGGCGAACGCGAAGCCGGCCGCGACCAGCAACGCGCGTCGCACCAAGGGCAGATCGACCTCCCGCCAGGCCCGCAGCGGGGACGCCCCGAGCACCGCCGCCGCCTCCCGCAGCCGGCCGTCCACCGCCCGCAGGACCGGCAGCATCGTCCGTACGACGAAGGGCACACCGACCAGCGCCTGGGCCAGCGGCACCAGGATCCATGAAGTCCGCAGGTCCAGCGGGGGCTTGTCCAGCGTGATCAGGAAGCCGAAGCCGACGGTGACCGCGGAGACCCCGAGCGGCAGCATCAGCAAAGCGTCGAAGCCGCGGACGAGCCGCCCGGCGCGCCGGGTCAGCGCCGCGGCGGCGAGCCCGCCGACGACCAGCGCGACGACCGTCGAGACCAGGGCGTACTGCAGTGAGTTCCGGATCGCTTCGAGCGGCGCGACGAGGAAGGTACCGCCGCCCGCGTCCACGGACCGCAGGGCACGGTAGAAGTCCAGGCCATGGCCCCCGGGAGTGTCCAGCGAGCGTTCCACCAGTACCCCGAGCGGCAGCAGTATCAGCAGCAGCACGGTCAGCAGCACCCCGCCGAGGAGCGACCACTGCCCGGCACCACGAGGCCTGCGGGCGGTCCGTGCCGGATCGACCAGCTTCAGCGCGGTCTCCCTGCGCCGTACGGTCCACGCGTGCACGGCGAGGATCGCTCCGACGGCGGCGAACTGCACCAGCGTCAGTACGGCGGCCGTCGGCAGGGCGAGCAGTTGGGCGGTCTGCCGGTAGATCTCCACCTCCAGCGTGGCGTAGCCCGGACCGCCGAGGATCTGCACGACCCCGAAGGAGGTGAAGGTGAAGAGGAAGACCATCAGCGCGGCGGCGGCCACGGCGGGTGCCAGGGCCGGCAGGGTGACCCGCCGCCAGGCGGCGAACCGTCCGGCGCCCAGCACCCGGGCGGCCTCCTCCTGCCGCGGGTCGAGCTGTGACCACAGCCCGCCCACGGTCCGCACGACCACCGCGTAGTTGAAGAAGACGTGGGCGAGCAGAATCGCCCAGACCGTGGTGTCGAGCCGTACGCCCCAGAGCTGGTCGAGGAACCCGCCGCGTCCCAGCAACGCCAGGAAGGCCGTCCCGACGACGACGGTGGGCAGGACGAACGGAACGGTGACGACCGCCCGCAGCAGTTGCTTCCCGGGGAAGTCGAGACGGGCGAAGACATAGGCGCCGGGCAGCGCGATCAGCAGGGTCAGCGCGGTCGAGGCGAGCGCCTGCCAGGTGGTGAACCAGAGGACGTCACGGATGTCCGGCCGGGTCAGCACCTCGCCGATCCGGCCGAACTGCCAGACGCCGTCCGTCTTCAGCCCGCGGGCGACGATGGCGGTGACGGGGTAGGCGAAGAACAGCGCGAAGAACGCGACGGGCACGGCCATCAGGCCGAGCCGCACCGCGCTCCCGCGCCACGCCTTCGCGCGCACCGGGTCCACGCGCCCAAAACGGCCGCGCGGCTCCTCGTGCGCACCCTTCCCGCCCGCGTCCGATCCGCGTACGGGAGTCTTCGCTACTTCACTACGAGCGAGGACCACGACTGGACCCACTGCTCACGGTTCTTGGAGATCCGATCAGGGGCGACGGTCGTCGGCCTGTCGATCGTCGCGCCGAACTTCGTGAAGAGCTCCGGCAGTTCCGCACCCTTGGTGACCGGGTTCACGAACATGTTGAGCGGCATGTCCTCCTGGAACCGCTTGCTGATCAGGAAGTCCAGCAAGGCCTTGCCGCCCGCCTCGTTCTTCGCGCCGTTCAGCAGACCGGCGAACTCGATCTGCCGGAAGCAGGTCCCGGTGGCGACGCCGGTGGGGGCCTCGGCCGGCTGCGGCTTCGCGTAGAGCACCTCGACCGGCGGACTGGAGGCGTACGAGACGACCAACGGGCGGTCGGCCTTGGCCTTACGGCCGCCCGCGGATCCGGAGAACTCCTCGTTGTAGGCCTGCTCCCAGCCGTCGACGACCTTGACGCCGTTGCTCTTCAGCTTCTTCCAGTAGTCCTGGTAGCCCTTGTCGCCGTAGGTGGCGACGGTACCGAGGAGGAAGCCGAGGCCGGGCGAGGAGGTCGCGGCGTTCTCCGTGACGAGGAGGTTCTTGTACGCGGGCTTCGCCAGGTCGTCGAAGGACCGCGGCGGTGCCAGCTTCTTGTCGGCGAAGTACTTCTTGTCGTAGTTGACGCAGATGTCGCCGGTGTCGATCGGGGTGACCCGGTGCTCGGTGCCGTCCAGCCGCGTGTCGGCCGCCACCCGGTCGATACCCTTCGCCTCGTACGGCGTGAAGAGCCCGCTGTCCAGGGCCCGGGAGAGCAGGGTGTTGTCGACGCCGAAGAACACATCGCCGCGCGGGGACCCCTTGGTCAGGATCTCCTGGTTGAGCGCGACACCGGCGTCGCCGCTCTTCAGCACCTTGACGGTGTAGCCGGTCTCCTTGGTGAACTCCTTCAGCACGTCGGGGGAGGCGTTGAAGGAGTCATGGCTGACGAGCGTCACGGTCTTCGAGCCGGAGCCCTTCGTGCCCCCGGAACCGGAGGCGGACTTGTCGGAACTCCCGCATCCGGCCAGTGCCGTGACGCCGAGCGCGGCAGCGGCAGCGGTCGCCGCGAGCTGCTTGGTTCTGCGTGTGGTGCTCATTGTGGATTCCTCCTGGGTTTTGGCCAGGAAGAGACGCGGCCCCGCCCGCGCAATGCGGGCAGGGCGCAACAGCATGAGTTGATGACCGAACTTCCTACCCGGAATGACCCGGGCGAGGTTCAGAGGGTCTGCGGACGACCTGTCCTCGGTGCCGCACTCTCAGCGCTGTGGCGCTCCCCTGTCGGAATATGAAGTTGATTTCAGGCCCAGGTTACACGGGCCGCCCCGGCCTCAGCGCTCGGCCGCCGCCAGCTGTCCGCAGGCTCCGTCGATCTCCTGGCCGCGGGTGTCCCGCACCGTCACCGGCACCCCGTGGGCCGCGATCGCCTCGACGAAGGCCTTCTCGTCCTCGGGCCGCGAGGCGGTCCACTTGGAGCCGGGCGTCGGGTTCAACGGGATCAGATTGACGTGCACCCGCTTGCCCTTGAGGAGCCGGCCGAGCAGGTCACCGCGCCACGCCTGGTCGTTGATGTCCCGGATCAGCGCGTACTCGATGGAAACGCGGCGGCCGGACTTCTCCGCGTACTCCCACGCCGCGTCCAGCACCTCGCGCACCTTCCACCGCGTGTTCACGGGGACGAGCGTGTCGCGCAGTTCGTCGTCCGGGGCGTGCAGGGACACGGCGAGACGGCACTTGAAACCCTCGTCGGCGAAGCGCAGCATCGCGGGCACCAGCCCCACGGTGGAGACGGTGATCCCGCGCTGCGAGAGCCCCAGGCCGTCCGGCTCCGGGTCGGTCAGCCGACGGATCGCGCCGACCACCCGGTTGTAGTTGGCGAGCGGCTCGCCCATGCCCATGAAGACGATGTTGGAGAGCCGTGCCGGGCCTCCGGGAACCTCTCCGTCGCGCAGGGCCCGCATGCCGTCCACGATCTGGTGAACGATCTCGGCGGTCGACAGATTGCGGTCGAGACCGGCCTGCCCCGTCGCACAGAACGGGCAGTTCATCCCGCATCCCGCCTGAGACGAGATGCACATCGTCACCCGCTCCGGGTAGCGCATCAGAACGGACTCGACGAGCGTCCCGTCGTGCAGCTTCCACAGCGTCTTGCGCGTGGTGTCGTCGTCACAGCTGATGTGGCGGACCACGGACATCAGGTCGGGGAACATCGCCTCGGCGAGCTTGTCCCGCGAACCGGCCGGGATGTTGGTCCACTCGGCCGGGTCGTGCGCGTACCGCGCGAAGTAGTGCTGCGAGAGCTGCTGGGCGCGGAACGGCTTCTCGCCGATCGCGGCGACCGCTTCCTTGCGCTCGGCGGGTGTGAGGTCGGCGAGGTGCCGCGGCGGCTTCTTGGCTCCGCGGGGCGCGACGAAAGTGAGTTCTCCTGGCTTAGGCATGGTCCATCCAGTGTCGCAGACAGAACGATGAGGGCCCGCCGCCCTGTGGACGACGGACCCTCACACGTGAATGCCCAGGTCAGGAAGGTGGATCTCGCGGATCAGCCGGAACCCACGAACAGCACCAGCAGCAGCCAGACCACCGGGGCGGTCGGCAGCAGCGAGTCCAGCCGGTCCATGATTCCGCCGTGCCCCGGCAACAGCGTGCCCATGTCCTTGATACCGAGGTCCCGCTTGATCATCGACTCGCCCAGGTCACCGAGGGTGGCGCTGACCGCGACCGCGAGCCCCAGCAGCAGTCCCTGCCACCAGGAACCGCCGTCGATCAGGAACTGCATGCACAGCGCGCCGGCGACCATCGCGAAGGCGACCGCCCCGAACAGCCCCTCGCGGGTCTTTCCGGGGCTGATGCGCGGCGCGAGCTTGTGCTTCCCGAAGCGCCAGCCGACGGCGTACGCGCCCGTGTCGCTGACCACGGTCAGCAGCAGGAAGGTGAGCACCCGCTGCGGCCCGTCGTCCGCGGTCAGGAGCATCGCGACGAAGGTCGCCAGGAACGGCACGTAGAACGCGGCGAACATGCCGGCCGTGACGTCCCTGAGGTAATCCTCCGGCGGCTCGGTCATCCGCCAGACGAGCACCGCGAGCGCGGTCAGTGCCATCGCCACCCAGGCACCCTCGGCGCCGCGGGCATATCCGGCCACCACCATCGCCGCGCCACCGACCGCAAGCGGAACGAGCGGCGCCTTGATGCCCTTGCGCTCCTCCAGCCGTGAGGTGAGTTCCCAGAGCCCCACGACGACGGCGACGGCGATCACACCGACGAAGACGGCCTTCACGATGAACAGCGAGGCGACGATGACGGCGCCGAGCCCCACACCGACCCCTATCGCGGCTCGCAGATCACGGCCCGCACGTTTCTTCTGCGGGGGCGGTGGCGCGGTGGACATGAGCTCCTGCGGCTTCTCGTCACGAAACAGGGGGCCGCCGCTCAGGCGTGCGGCCCCCTGGTCCCGGTCATCACGGTCGTCAGCGTCTCTACCTGCGTCGGGAACGTCCGGCACGATGGGCATGGGCCGAGTCTGCTGGGCGTCATGCACATCGTATGCAGGACCCGCCGGGGCGGCCTGCATCTCGGGCGCACCCCAGCGACCGGCTCCCTGTGGGGCGCCCCGGGAAGAGTCGTTCATCAGACTTCGAGCAGCTCGGCTTCCTTGTGCTTGAGCAGCTCGTCGACCTGTGCGACGTACTTCGCGGTGGTGTCGTCGAGCTCCTTCTCCGCGCGACGCACCTCGTCCTCGCCGGACTCCTTGTCCTTGACCAGCTTGTCGAGGGTCTCCTTGGCCTTGCGGCGCACGGCCCGGATGGAGATCTTCGAGTCCTCGGCCTTCGACTTCGCGACCTTGATGTAGTCGCGACGACGCTCTTCGGTGAGGTCCGGGAAGGTGACCCGGATGATGTTGCCGTCGTTGCTCGGGTTGACGCCCAGGTCCGAGTCACGGATGGCCTGCTCGATGTTGCGCAGCGCGCTCTTGTCGAACGGCGTCACGACGGCCATGCGCGGCTCGGGCACCGAGAACGAGGCGAGCTGGTTGATCGGGGTCAGCGCGCCGTAGTAGTCGGCGACGATCTTGTTGAACATCGCCGGGTGCGCACGGCCGGTACGGATCGCGGCGAAGTCCTCCTTCGCGACGACGACGGCCTTCTCCATCTTCTCCTCGGCCTCAAGGAGGGTTTCTTCGATCACCACGTGCTCCTGCGTGTCTGAGTGGGCCCGGCTGCTCGGGCCCGGCGGGTCCTGCGTCGCGTCCTCACCTGCACGGTGTCCGACCGGCAGGCCGTTGTCCATCCTTCGGCACCTGTACCGGGGTGTTCCCGGCAGGCCCCGGACCCTCCCGTCGCTTCCCGGGAAGGTCCCCCGGTTCTCAGGTCCGGGTGCCCTGGTCACTCACGAGCGTGCCGATCTTCTCACCCTTGACCGCACGGGCGATATTGCCCGTCGCGGTCAGCTCGAAGACGAGGATCGGCAGCTGGTTGTCGCGGCAGAGCGTGATGGCGGTGGCGTCGGCGATCTTGAGATCGCGGGCGAGCACCTCGCTGTACTCGAGCGCGTCGAACTTCACCGCGTCGGGGTTGGTCTTCGGGTCGGAGTCGTAGACCCCGTCCACCCCGTTCTTGCCCATCAGCAGCCCCTGGGCGTCGATCTCCAGGGCGCGCTGGGCGGCAGTGGTGTCGGTGGAGAAGTACGGCATCCCCATACCGGCGCCGAAGATGACGACGCGGCCCTTCTCCAGGTGGCGCACGGCGCGCAGGGGGATGTACGGCTCCGCGACCTGCCCCATGGTGATGGCGGTCTGGACGCGCGAGTCGATGCCTTCCTTCTCCAGGAAGTCCTGGAGCGCCAGGCAGTTCATGACCGTGCCGAGCATGCCCATGTAGTCGGACCGGGCCCGGTCCATGCCGCGCTGCTGGAGCTCGGCACCGCGGAAGAAGTTGCCGCCGCCGATGACGACCGCGATTTCCGCACCGTCGCGGACGACTGCCGCGATTTCCCGGGCGATGGCGTGCACGACGTCGGGGTCGACACCGAGACCCCCGCCGCCGGCGAACGCCTCTCCGGACAGCTTCAGCATGAAGCGTCCGGGCACCTTGCCGTCGTCGCGCTTGTGGTCACCTTTTGCGGCGTCCGCGCCCTTGTTCATGGAGATTCTCCTCGTGCACATACGAAGAAGGCCATTGCCGGTGGGTCTGGTGTTCCCCTGCGGCAATGGCCTCCTCGTCAGATCTGCGGTCGTACGGCATGTGTGCGGCCGACGACTGCACTAGACCCTATCGGGGTCCACCGTGGTTCGCGGACGGACTCAGATGCCGACCTTGATGCGCGAGAAGCGCTTCAGGGTGACACCGGCCTCGTCCAGAACCTTCTGGACGGACTTCTTGTTGTCCTTGGCGAACGCCTGCTCCAGGACGACGACCTCCTTGAAGAAGCCGTTGACGCGACCCTCGACGATCTTCGGAAGGGCGGCCTCGGGCTTGCCCTCCTCGCGAGAGGTGGCCTCGGCGACACGACGCTCGTTCTCGACCGTCTCGGCCGGGACCTCGTCGCGGTTGAGGTACTTCGGAGCGAAGGCGGCGATGTGCTGCGCGACGTCCTTGGCGACCTCGGCGTTCTCCTTGTCGAGCTCGACCAGGACACCGACCTGCGGCGGGAGGTCGGGCATCGTGCGGTGCATGTACGCAGCCACATAACCGCCGGTGAACTGCGCGAAGCGGTCCAGGACGATCTTCTCGCCGAGGTTGGCGTTGGCCTCGTCGACGTACGCCTGGACGGTCTTGCCGGCCTCGATCTCGGAGGCGAGCAGCGCGGCCAGGTCGGCCGGGGAGGTCGCGGCGACGTGGGCGGCGAGCGTGTTGGCGACGGTCTGGAACTTCTCGCCCTTGGCGACGAAGTCCGTCTCGCACTTCAGCTCGAGCAGAACGCCGGAGGTCTTGTCCTCGGAGATGAGGGAGACGACGGCGCCGTTCTCGGCAGAACGGCCCTCGCGCTTGGCGACGCCCTTCTGACCCTTGATACGGAGCTCCTCGACGGCCTTGTCGACGTTGCCGTCGGCCTCGTCGAGCGCCTTCTTGCAGTCCATCATGCCGGCGCCGGTCAGCTCGCGGAGCTTCTTGACGTCAGCGGCGGTGTAGTTCGCCATGAGTCTGTGTTTCTCTCTCGAAGTCTGAAAGATCTACGGGTGAACGGCGGGGGCGATGCTTGTGGCACCCGCCCCCGCCGTCATCAGCCGTGACGGGTGTCAGGCCTGCTCGGCGTCCGCGGCCGGAGCCTCGGCAGCGGCCTCGGCCGGCTTCTCGGCGTCCGCGGCCTTCTCGGTCTCGGCGGCCTTCTCGGTCTCGGCGGAGGACTGCACCTCGGCGTCGGCCTTCTTGTCGCCCTCGAGCAGGTCGCGCTCCCACTCGGCGAGCGGCTCGCCAGCGGCCTTCTCGCCCGGCTTCGAGTCACCGGTGGCGGCACCGGAGCGGGCGATGAGGCCCTCGGCGACGGCGTCGGCGATCACGCGGGTGAGCAGGGTGACGGAGCGGATCGCGTCGTCGTTGCCCGGAATCTTGTAGTCGACCTCGTCGGGGTCGCAGTTGGTGTCGAGGATCGCGACGACCGGGATGTGGAGCTTGCGCGCCTCACCGACGGCGATGTGCTCCTTCTTGGTGTCGACGATCCAGACGGCGCTCGGCACCTTCTGCATCTCGCGGATACCACCGAGGGTCTTCTCCAGCTTGGCCTTCTCGCGGGAGAGGACCAGGAGCTCCTTCTTGGTGAGGCCGGAGGCGGCCACGTCCTCGAAGTCGATGAGCTCGAGCTCCTTCAGACGCTGAAGGCGCTTGTAGACGGTGGAGAAGTTGGTGAGCATGCCACCGAGCCAACGCTGGTTGACGTACGGCATGCCGACGCGCGTCGCCTGCTCGGCGATGGCCTCCTGGGCCTGCTTCTTGGTACCGACGAACATGATGGAGCCGCCGTGCGCGACGGTCTCCTTGACGAACTCGTAGGCGCGGTCGATGTACGACAGCGACTGGAGCAGGTCGATGATGTAGATGCCGTTGCGCTCGGTGAAGATGAAGCGCTTCATCTTCGGGTTCCAGCGACGGGTCTGGTGACCGAAGTGGACGCCGCTTTCCAGCAGCTCCCGCATCGTGACGACGGCCATGGCCGTACTCCTTGAGGTGCTCGGTTGTCGCGACCGCAGGATTGCTGTCGCGCCTGACGCCCCGACGCGCCGTGCCACGAGGGACCGAGGAGCGCGGCCACCGTCCGCAGAGAGGGAGGTGGCGGGGCGTGCGAAGTCGACCCGGTGACCCGGATCGCCATAGGAAGTGTACGGGACGGGTCGGGTGCCGGGTGACGGCGCTGTCCACAACCGGTCGGTAGTCCACAGATCCGGTTCATGATCCCCGCGATCCGGTGCGGCGCGGGACGGTTCTGCCATGCGATGCACAACGGATCCGACCTCGCCCCGCCTCGGGCACGGACTGCGTTTGCGTACGGCCGCGCTCGTGGTGGTCGCTCTTCTCGCGGTGCTGTGCGGCACGCGGGTCGTGGCAGCCGAGGCGCCTCCACCCACGCCCTCACCCCCGGTGCCCGTTCCCGCACCCGTACCGGCGCCCGGGCCGGACGGTGCGCGGTCGTGGCCGCTCGCCGGGCGGCCCGTGGTCGCACGGGGGTGGGAGCCGCCCGCCGACGCCTACGGGCGGGGCCACCGCGGGATCGATCTCGCCGCCGGGCCGGGCACGCGGGTGCTCGCCGCGGCCTCGGGTCGGGTCTCGTTCGCAGGACGTGTGGCGGGGCGCGGGGTGGTGGCGGTCGAGGTGGCCGGGACCGGCGATCCACCGCTGCGGACCACGTACGAGCCGGTGCGCGCAACGGTCGCGAAGGACGAGCGGGTGACGGCGGGACAGGCCGTGGGGATCGTGGAGGCGGGCCCCTTCCACTGCACGTCGGGCTGTCTGCACTGGGGGCTGCGGCGCGGTGACGCGTATCTTGATCCGCTCTCGTTGCTGCCGCCCGCGCTGCTGCGACGGGGGCCGTCCCGGCTGCTGCCGGTGTTCGGCGTGCCGGAGCCCCGGCCCTCCGCCGACGGGGCCGGGAACGGACTCGCCGTCTCCGCCGCTCTGCCCGTCGTCGCCGCGGCAGGGCGCCGACGTCAGTCCCGCACGCCTCGCACGCCTCGCAGGATCATGGCCACGGCGGTGTCCGCGATCACGGCCGGCCCCTCCGCCACGCCGAGTTCGATACGCCGGACCGCGGCGTCCACCGAGCCCTGCAGCAGCATCGCCGCCAGCCGCGGCTGTTCATGGCCGAGATCGCCGAGTGCCTCGACGATCATGGCGATCAGCCCGCCGTGCGCGGCCCTGATCTTCTCGCGTGCGCCCGCGTCCAGTTCGCTCGCCGAGATCGCGACGACCGCTCGGTGGCGGCGGTCCCCGACGAGGTCCAGCTGTCGGCGCACATAGGCCTCGATCTTGCCCTCGGGCGTGGTGGCCTGCTCCATCGCGCTCTCGACCTCGGCCGCCCAGACGGGGAAGTCGACGGCGCAGAGTTCCTCGACGACGGCCGCCCGGGAGCGGAAGTACTCGTAGACGGAGGACCGGGCGAGACCCGTGCGTTCGGCGAGGGCGGGGAAGGTCAACGCCTCCGTACCGCCCTCGGACAGCAGGGAGCGGGCGGCGTCCAGGAGGGCGCCGCGCTGCATGGTCCGGTGCTCGGCCACGGAGGCCGCTCGAATCCTGGGCACGCGTCCACTCTACGGCGACCCGTGTTCGAGAGGGTGCGTACGGCTCCGCCCGATGGCCGAAGCGGACTCACCCGCGTCGGGCGCCCGCGGTCTCAGCGCCCCGCGTCGGCCAGTTTCGCGCGCAGTTGCAGCACCGATTTCGTGTGGATCTGACTCACGCGGCTCTCGGTGACTCCGAGGACATTGCCGATCTCGGCGAGAGTGAGGCCCTCGTAGTAGTAGAGCGTGACGACCGTCTTCTCGCGTTCCGGAAGCGTGTTGATCGCTCGGGCGAGCAGCCGTCTGAGCTCACGGTCCTCGGCGACCTCCACCGGGTCGTCGGCGGCCGTGTCCTCCAGCGTGTCCATCAGGCTCAGCCGGTCGCCGCCCTCGCCGCCGACATGCAGCAGTTCTTCCAGCGCCACCACGTTCGCCAGCGACAACTGGCTGAAAACCGCGTGCAGTTCCTCCAGTGCGATGCCCATCTCCGCGGCCACCTCCGGCTCGGAGGGGGTGCGCCGCAGCTGGGCCTCCAACGTGGCGTAGGCACGCTCCACCGCCCGCGCCTTCTGGCGCACCGAGCGCGGGATCCAGTCCAGCGCGCGGAGTTCGTCGATCATCGCGCCCCGGATGCGGGTGATCGCGTACGTCTCGAACTTGATCGCGCGCTCGATGTCGAACTTCTCGATCGCGTCGATCAGTCCGAACACCCCCGAGGAGACGAAGTCCGCCTGCTCGACGTTGGAGGGCAGGCCCACACTCACCCGGCCCGCTACGTACTTCACCAACGGCGAGTAGTGCAGGATCAACTGCTCCCTCAACCGCTCGTCGCCCGTGGACTTGTATGAACGCCACAACTCGTCGAGCGAGGACGGGGCGGTGGGGCGCACAGTGCCACGCGCAGCCGGTGGTACTGCCGCGCGGTCAGACCCGGAGGTGTGCTGGGGCATGTGGTGCCTTGAGCCGTTCTGCCGTGAAGTGCTGGAGGACTTGTGTGTGAGTCGGAATCCTTGTGAGCGTAGCGTGACTGAGGCGTCGCGGTCCGCGCAGGACGGCGGATCGGCGCTGTGTGATCCCGACCGGTCGGACATGACTGGGGTCCGGGACCGCCGCCTCGCGCGTCGGCCCCGGAGGCGTCGTTGAAGGATCCGCCGAGGTCATCGGCATCACCTTTTCACCCGAATGCTCCAGGTCAAGTACCGCCTCGCCGCGCGTCGCCATTGCATGTCGGTCGCGGCGTCAACCGCCATCCGTCGCCATCGCGTTCGACGAACCCCAGTGAGTGCAGTTCGTACAGTCTGCCGAGCGCTTCGTCGGCGCCGGTACCCGCGGCGCGGGCCACGTCCCGCCCGCCGACGGTGCCGCGGGACGGCAGCGCGTCGAGGACCCTGGCGGAGACCGCGTCCAGCAGGTCCCTGGGGTGGACGGGGCCGTGTCTGGGCGGAGCCAACTCACCGATGTCCCCCACCAGCTCGGCGACTTCGGCGGCATCCGTCACCAGGACGCCCTCCCCCCGGAGGAGCTCATGGACCCCTGCCGACAGTCCGCTGGTGGCAGGGCCCGGCACCCCCATGGTGAACCGTCCGAGCCGCTGCGCGCAGCGTGCGGTGACCAGAGAACCGCTGCGGTACTGGGCCTCGACCACGACCGTCCCGCGCGTCAACGCGGCGATGACTCTGTTCCGAAGAACGAATCTGCTGCGAGTCGGATGATCGGATGGTGGCAATTCACCGATGACGAGCCCCTGTTCCGCCATCCGCCCGATCAGTTCGGCGTGTCCCCGCGGATAGGCGACGTCCACCCCGCAGGCCAGGACCGCCATCGTCGCCCCACCGACCGCGAGCGCCCCACGATGCGCGGCCCCGTCCACGCCGAACGCCGCCCCCGACACGACGACCCACCCCAGCTCGGCGAGCCCTGATCCGAGACTCGCCGCCATGTGGGAGCCGTACGGCGTGCAGGCGCGGGCGCCGACCACGGCGACCGAACGCAGCGCCCAGAGCCGCAGATCGCGCGGCCCCCGTACCCAGAGGCCGATCGGCCTGCCGTCCCCCAGGTCGTCGAGCTGGCTGGGCCACTCCAACTCGCCGGGACAGACGAACCGACCGCCGAGCGCGGCGATCGCCGCCAGGTCCCGTTCGGGATCGACGTTCTCGGCCCGCAACCGGTATCCGTCGAGACGTTTCGCCGTCATCCGGCTCAGTTGCTCCGCGGTCCCGTCCCTGGTGGTGATCTGCCGTATCAGTTCGACGGCGCCGCACTCGCGCAGCCAGCGTCCGCCCCGTTCGTCCCCCGGTTCCATGACGCGGGTCAGTGCGGCCCGTGCCACCCGTTCCCGATCGCTCACCGCCGCTCCCGGCCGGCTCGGGGGCCCCGGCACAGGGCCATGCTCCGGGCGCCGCCCCGGAAGGTCTCCCGGCTCCTGCTCCCGGCCGCTGCTGGCCCGGGGCGTCATGACGCCCCGGCCTTCGTCGCCGCGCCCCGTGGAATCCCGGTCCGCAATTCCAGTGCCACCGCGATGTCGGTGGCCTCCGGACGGTGGGCGCCCCGTAGATCGGCGACCGTCCACGCCACCCTGAGCACCCGGTCCAGGCCGCGCGCGGTGAGCAGGCCCCGCTCCATGTCCCGCTCGGCCTCCATGAGCGCGCCCGGTGCCGCGGCCAGCCTGGTGCGCAACTCATGGCCGGGCACCTCGCTGTTGGTCGTCCACGCGGTGCCGGCCAGCCGGTCCGCGGCGCGCGCCCTGGCCTCCCGGACCCGGGCCGCCACCGTGGCCGTCGACTCTCCCCTGCCGCCCTGCCCCATCAGGTCACGACGCCCGACCGGGTCGACGCCCACCCGGATGTCCACCCGGTCGAGCAACGGCCCGGAGAGCCTCGCCTGGTAGCGCCTGACCGCCGAGGGCGGGCAATCGCAACCGGCGCCACTGAGGGTGTGCCGTCCGCACGGGCAGGGATTGGCGGCGAGGACCATCAGGAACCTGGCGGGCAGCCGCACCACCCCGGCGCTGCGGGCCACCACCACGTGCCCCGACTCCAGCGGCTGGCGCAGCGCGTCGAGCGCCCGCACGGAGAATTCCGGCGCCTCGTCCAGAAAGAGAATCCCCCGGTGCGCCAGGGAGACCGCACCGGGCCGCGGCAGGCCGTTGCCACCGCCGACCAGGGACTGCATCGTCGCCGAGTGGTGCGGTGCGCAGTACGGCGCCCGGGTGATCAGCGGTTCCCCGGGCGGCAGAATGCCCGCCACCGAGTGCACCGCGGTGACCTCCAGCGACTCCTTCCTGGTCAGCGTCGGCAGGATCGCCGGCAACCGCTCGGCCAGCATGGTCTTGCCGGCGCCCGGCGGTCCGGAGAGCAGCAGGTGGTGACCGCCCGCCGCGGCGACCTCCAGCGCCTTGCGCGGTCGCTCCTGCCCCGCCACGTCCGCCAGGTCCGGCGTGCTGCCGTCACCGGGTCCGGCCCCCCGGGCGAGTCCGGTGCCCATACCCGCACCGGGCACCATCAGCCCGGCCAGCATGGCGTCGGGCCGCCCCTCGTCGCAGGACATCCGCTCGTCCGGCACCGGCTCGTCGCAGAGGACCGCGATCAGTTGCCGCAGGCTCCGCACCCCGAGCACCGAGACCCCGGGCACCAGCGCCGCCTCCTCCGCGGTCTGCTCGGCCACGACCACCTGGCGGTACCCGGCCTCCGCCGCGGCGAGCACGGCGGGCAGCACGCCGCGCACCGGCCGCACCCGGCCGTCGAGCCCCAGCTCACCGATCATCACCACATCGGCGATGGCCGCCGGATCGATCCGCTCGGCGGCACCCAGCACCGCGCAGGCGACCGCCAGATCGAAACCGGAGCCGCCCTTCGGCACGGAGGCGGGCGACAGCCCCACCGTGAGCTTCTTCTGCGGCCACTCGGCCCCGGAGTTCACGACCGCGGCCCTGACCCGGTCCCGGCTCTCCACCAGACTCTTGTCCGGCAGCCCCACCAGGGTGAACGCGGCCACCCCCGCCTCCAGGTCCGCCTGGACCTCCACCACCACGCCCTCGACGCCGACGAGCGCCACCGAACACGCCCGCGCGAACCCCATCAGGCCACCCCGCGCGCATGCTCGGCGACGGGTGCTCCTCGTCTGGGCAGCAGCACGCCCACCAGATCGATCCGCACCCCGCCGGGCGGCGGACCGCCGTTCCGGTGGAGCCAGATCCCGGCCAGCCTGCGCAGCCGCTCCGCCTTGACCGGTGTGACGGCCTCCATCGGATGCTCGAAGGCACCCGCGCTTCGGGTCTTCACCTCGCAGACCACGAGTGTGTCGCCGTCCATCGCGACGATGTCGATCTCACCGGCGCGGCAGCGCCAGTTCCGTTCCAGTACGGACAGGCCCGCACCGATCAGCAGCCGCGCCGCCAGATCCTCGCCGTACCGCCCGAGTGCCCCCCGTGCGTTCATATCGGCACCACCTCCGGGACCGACTCTGACGTGTTCGGCCCCAGCCGGTGGATCTTGGTGGACAAGTCCGCAATTGTGGACAACCCAGCCACCCGGAAGTGGGAATCACCCTCCGGAATACGGGGCTCAGCCGCCCGGAAGTTCGAGATCGCTCTTGTTGAGCTCCTCGATGTTGACGTCCTTGAACGTCAACACCCGTACCTGCTTGACGAAGCGTGCGGGCCGGTACATGTCCCAGACCCAGGCGTCCGCCATGGACACTTCGAAGAACACCTCGCCCTGAACCGAGTGCACCTGCATCTCGTAGTCGTTGGTGAGGTAGAAGCGCCGTTCGGTCTCGATCACGTATTTGAACAGACCGACGACGTCTCGGTACTCCCGGTAGAGCTTCAGCTCCATCTCGGTCTCGTACTTTTCGAGGTCCTCGGCGCTCATTGGCATGTTCCCCTTCAGCCGTGCGTGCCCCCATTGTGCGCCAGACCCGGGCATCCCCGGGCGCTTAGGCGAATTCGGGGGCCAGAACCATTGGCGTACGCGGAGGCCCCTCGGCGAGCAGCGTGCGCAGCAGCTCGGCGAGCCTGGTCGGGTACACCGTCTCACGCGCTGCCGACAGTTCGGCGGAGGTCCACCACCTCAGACCCGTGACGCTGCGCTGCTCCAGCCTGGTCAGCCCGCGTGTGTCGGTGGCGGTCTGCGTCGTACGTGCCAGGTAGTACCACTCGTCCTGGTCCCAGCGGCGGCCGTCGAACGGGAACGAGCACATCCGTTGCCAGAGCAGCGGGCCCAGCTCGACGTCGGTGATCCCCGTTTCCTCGGCGAGTTCGCGCAGCGCGGCCTGTTCCCGGGTCTCGTCGCCCTCCAGACCGCCACCGGGGGTGAACCACCAGGTGCTTGCGGGGTCCTCCGGTTCGAACCCGTGCATCAGGAGAATGCGGTCGTCGGGGTCCAGCAGCACCACACGGGCGACCTTCCGCTTCTCAGTGCGCATCGGCGGTCACCCGTTCGCTCCTCCTCCGTGCCGACCGCACGGACCATGCCTTGAGCGGACCGTACGCCGCTCCGCCGAGGATGAGCACCGCACCCACCGCCACGGCACCGAGCTGCAGCCGCAGCGGTCCGGGCGACGACACCCCGCCGGGGAGGGAGGCGAAGGCCTGCGGTCGCCCGACCATGCCGTTCGGCGGCCAGGCGATGGCGTCCACCCTGGCCTGCACCGCGCTGCGCGGCACGGACCCCTGTCCCGGGTCGTCCAGATGGACCCGCGAGTCCAGCGAAGCGCTGCGTTCGTCCCCGAGCAGGAAGAGCTGCCCCTTGGGCACATCCGCCGTGAAGTCGTTCACCGAGGCGAGGTTCTTCGTGTGCAGATACGGTTCTTCAATGGGTTTGCCGTTGACCTCGAGCCGACCCTTGTCGCAGCAGGCGATCGTGTCGCCGCCGATCCCCACGACCCGCTTCACCATCGGCACGGCGCCCCACGTCGGATCGGTGAAGACCACCACGTCGCCGCGGCGCACCTCGCTGCCGTCGATCCGCTCCGCGAGCACCCGGTCGCCGGCGTGCACCGTCGGTGTCATCGACTCGGTCGGCACGGTGTACGGCTTGTACACCACGGCCGCCCAGCCGAAGCCGCCGAGGAAGAGCACACAGCCGACGGCCACGGCCAGCCCCGACAGCCTGCTGCCGAGCCGGCCGTGGCCGTCACCTGTACGTCCTGTTCCACTCATCCCAGCGTCCCCCACCTCGGAGATCGACATTCGCTGATCCGAGTCGGCACCCTACCCGGCGGTACGTCCGCTGGTCAGCCTCTTGCGACGCCACATCACGAGGGGCACCGCACCGGCTACACCGAGTGCGCCGGGGGCCAGGCCCATCGCCGCGTTGATCCCCGGCTGGTCGAAGGTCTTCGGGACCGGCAGAGTCGCCCAGCGGTTGATCGGCCACGCCACGACGATGGCCCGGCCGACGACCTCCTTGTTGGAGACCGTGCCGCCGCCCGGCAGCCCCTGGTGGTAGCGGGAGTCGAGGGAGTTCTGGCGGTGGTCGCCCATCACCCAGATGCGCCCCTCGGGCACGTTGATCGGCCCGAACGGCTCGTCATTGCAGGGCGTGTTCCCCGGGAAGATGAACGACTTGTCGTCCAGTGCCTTGCCGTTGACCACGACCGGGCCGTCCTTCTTGCACTCCACCGTGTCGCCGCCGACCGCGATGACCCGCTTGATCAGGTCCTTCTCCTCGGCGGACGGCATCAGTCCGATGAAGCTGAGGAACTTCTGCACCACATTCGGGTTGCTGGTCTGGGTGCTCTCCAGCCAGCCGCCCGGGTCGTGGAAGACCACGACCTCGCCGCGCTTGGGCTCCGCGCCGAACCACGGCGTCAGCTTGTCGACCAGCACCCGGTCACCCCGCTGCAGGGTGTTCTGCATCGAGTCCGAGGGGATCGAGAAGGCCTGCACCAGAAACGTCTTGATCAGCAGCGCGAGAACCAGCGCGATACCGATGAGCAGAGGCAGCTCCTTCCAGAAGGAGCGCGGCTTCTTCAGAGCCGAATCACCGCCGCCCGAGGAGTCGCCGTCACTCCCCGCACCGTCCGCCGCAGCCCCGGCGGACTCGACATTCTCCGCATTGCCCGGCCGGTCCTCGGGTTCCTCGTGTCCGGATCGCGCGCCGACCGCCAAATCCCCCACATCCACTCCTTACTCCGTGCCACCGCCCGCGCCCTAGCCGGTGCAGGCCCACCACTCCCATAACGAGCGGGAGTTCCGCAGGGGTCGGGAGAGGGATCATTCCGTTGGGATCCTTGGACGACACACTATTCGACGGGCCCGACCCAGCAGCCGTCCCGGCGCGCGCGTCAGGGACCGAGTCGAATGTCGCCGGTTCCTCCAGTTTTCGCCAGTGGCCGAAGGGCCAGGCGATGACCACGGCCCGTCCCACGACCTCGTCCTCGGAAACCGTGCCGTGCTCGGGCTCCTCCAGGTGATACCGCGAATCGGCCGAATTGGACCGGTGGTCGCCCATCACGAAGATCCGTCCGGCCGGAACCTTTACCTCGAATTTGATGAGGGAGGGCGGATTGCCGGGGTGCAGATACGGCTCGTCGAGCGGCACGCCGTTGACGGTGATCCGGCCGTCCTTGTCACAGCACTTCACCGTGTCGCCGCCGACCGCGACCACCCGCTTGATCAGATCCTGCTCGTCGTCGGAGGGCAGCAGCCCGATGAACGTCAGCGCTTCCTTCACCTGCTTGACGACGACGGGCGAGTCCTTCTTGCCGACGTTCTCCTGGTTCAGCCAGTTCCCCGGGTCCTTGAAGACGACGACGTCGCCGCGCTCGGGCCTGGACCCGAACCAGGGCGTCAGCTTGTCCACGAGCACCCGGTCGCCGATCCGGATGGTCTGTTCCATCGATCCCGACGGGATCACGAAGGCCTGCACCAGGAAGGTCTTGAGCACGAGCGCGATCAGCAGCGCCACGGTGATGAGCAGCGGGATCTCCCGCACGGCCGAGCCGCGCCGCCGCCGCCTGACCTTGCGTGCCAGTCTGCGCCGCTCCGCCCTGGTCGGCAGTGAGCGCGCGGCCGTCCGTCCGGTGCCCTCCGGCAGCGGTATCTCCGGGTCGGACCCGCCG
The DNA here is from genome assembly GCF_044767885.1 of Streptomyces sp. NPDC101194. Lineage (NCBI taxonomy): Bacteria > Bacillati > Actinomycetota > Actinomycetes > Kitasatosporales > Streptomycetaceae > Streptomyces > Streptomyces sp. NPDC101194. The sequence goes on along the minus strand of NZ_JBIWOS010000012.1, from coordinate 216,084 downwards.
TCCCGCCGCCCGCGGCTACCCATGGGCCCCGCCCGGCGCCCGTACCCCGGTGAAGGCTGCAGTGTCCGGCAGCGAGCCCAGCCGGCCCAGCGGCCAGCCGATCCAATCCACCCGGCCGATCACCCGGCCCACCGGAACCATGCCGCCCCCCGGCTCTCCCAGGTGGTCGCGCGAGTCGCGGGAATTGCTGCGGTGGTCGCCCATCATCCACAGCCTGCCGTCGGGGACGACGATGTCGAAGCGCACCCGGGACGGCGCGTCTCCCGGATACAGGTAGTCCTCGTCGACGGGACGGCCGTTCACCTCGATCCTCCCGCGCCTGTCGCAGCAGACCACCCGGTCGCCGCCCACACCCACCACCCGCTTCACGTAGTCGGTCTCGGCGGGACTCACCAGGCCGAGGGACGCCGCCACGCCGTGCAGCAGGCCGGTGACGGGATTCTCCTGCGGCGCCTCCTGCACGAAGGAGTCGGTGCCGTCGAAGACCACCACGTCGCCGCGCTGCGGCACGGAGCCGAAACGGTACGCCAACTTGTTCACCATCACCCTGTCCCCCACCCGCAGCGTGGACTCCATCGAGCCGCTGGGAATCAGGAAGGGCTGCACCACGAAGGCGCTGAGCAGCAGTACGAAGACCGCGCAGACCGCGCCGAGCGCGGCGGTCCGCCGCCACGACAGCGAAGCGGCCATCCGGTCCGGGATACGCGAGAAGCGCGACCCCTCCTCCGACCCTGTCGCGGGTGCGGAGGAGCGGTCGCGCTCCGAGGGCTTGGCTTCCGTGTCCATCGGGGCCAGAGCTTATCCGGCCGTCCTGTGGACCTGGGAGCTAGCTCAGTTGTCGCGCTTCTCCTTGATCTTCGCGGCCTTGCCGCGCAGCTCACGGAGGTAGTACAGCTTGGCGCGACGGACGTCACCGCGGGTGACGAGCTCGATCTTCTCGAAGATCGGGCTGTGCACCGGGAAGGTGCGCTCCACGCCGACGCTGAAGGAGACCTTGCGGACCGTGAAGGTCTCGCTGACGCCGGAGCCCTGGCGGCGGATGACCACGCCCTTGAACTGCTGGATACGGGAGCGGTTGCCCTCGATCACTCGCACGTGGACGTTGACGGTGTCACCGGGGCGGAACGCCGGGACGTCCGTACGCAGCGATGCGGCGTTGACGTCGTCGAGCAGGGAAGCCATGTTGTCTGCTTTCTTCGCCGATGCCACAGGTCATCGACGGGAGGTAGTGAGGAGCTGGAGTTGCTAATCGCGCCGGACGGGCGTCGGGACCGTTCCCCATGCACATGGAGAACACGGCGGTCGCTTCCCCCTGTGGCAGGGGCGCACGTCGGACGTACAGCAGCGGCCTATTCTTCCACGGCCTCGGGCCTGCGCCAAAATCGGCCCCCGGGCTCCGGTGACCAGCCGAGGATGGAGAGGATCTCGCGGTCCTTCTTGTCGAAGCCGCTCGCCTCGCAGCGTTCGATGAGATCGGGCCGGTGGAGTGCCGTACGGCGGAACGCCTCGTCCCGCCGCCAGCGCGCGATCTTCCCGTGGTGACCACTGAGCAGGACGTCCGGGATGCCCCGGCCGCGCCACTCGGGCGGCTTGGTGTAGACGGGCCCCTCCAGGAGATCGGCCATCTCGCCGGGGGCGAAGGAGTCGTCCCGGTGCGACTCGGCGTTGCCGAGCACGCCGGGAAGCAGCCGGGCCACCGCTTCGGTGATCACCAGCACCGCGGCTTCCCCGCCGGCCAGCACGTAGTCACCGATGGACACCTCGACGACCGGCATCCGGGTCGCGTACTCGTCCATCACCCGGCGGTCGATGCCCTCGTAGCGGGCCGGAGTGAAGACCAGCCACGGCCGTTCGGAGAGCTCGACGGCGAGTTCCTGGGTGAACGGACGGCCGCTGGGCGTGGGGACCACGAGCACCGGGGAGTGCGCCCCGGCCTCGTACCCGCCCGCCAGGGCGTCGTCCAGCGCCTCGCCCCACGGCTCGGTCTTCATGACCATGCCGGGGCCGCCGCCGTAGGGGGTGTCGTCGACCGTGTTGTGCCGGTCGTACGTCCAGTCCCGCAGATCGTGGACGTGGACATCGAGACGGCCGCGCGCGCGGGCCTTGCCGACGAGCGAGATGTTCAGCGGTTCCAGGTACTCCGGGAAGATCGTGACGACGTCGAGGCGCATCAGGCGTCCTTCCCGGACTCGGGCGTCCCGTCCCCGTCGCCCTCTTCGTCGCGCGAGGAGGCGATCACGGCCTGGCTCTCGTCGATCAGACCGGGCGGCGGGACGATCACCGCGCGCTGCTCCGCCAGATCGATCTCGGTGACGATCTCCTCGACGAACGGGATCATCACCTCGCTGCCGTCCGGCCGCTCCACGATGAAGAGGTCCTGGGACGGCAGATGTGTGATCTCGGTGATCCGGCCGACCGCGGTGCCGTCGGTCAGGACCACGTCGAGGTCCATGAGCTGATGGTCGTAGAACTCCTCGGGATCCTCGGGGAGTTCCGCCGGGTCGACCTCGGCGATCAGAAGTGTGTTGCGCAGGGCCTCGGCAGCCGTACGGTCGCGTACGCCCTCGAACCGGAGCAGCAGCCGTCCGCTGTGCACCCGGCCGGTCTCGATCGTGAGCGGTCCGGCACCGGCCGGTTCGGTGGCGAGTACGGCCCCGGGCGCGAGCCGCAGCTCCGGCTCGTCCGTACGCACCTCGACGGTGACCTCGCCCTTGATGCCATGGGCACGGCCGATCCGCGCGACTACCAACTGCACCTTGTGTCTCTCCTGTCATACGACGACGGGCCGGGGCGGGCGCTTGGCCCTCCCCGGCCCGTGCCGGTGTTCAACTCTGTCAGCGAACCTGGTCCACATCGACGAGGTCGACACGGATACCACGGCCGCCGATGGCGCCCACGACGGTACGCAGTGCGCGCGCGGTGCGGCCGTTGCGGCCGATCACCTTGCCGAGGTCGTCGGGGTGGACCCGGACCTCAAGCACGCGACCACGGCGCAGGTTGCGCGAGGCGACCTGCACGTCGTCGGGGTTGTCGACGATGCCCTTCACGAGGTGCTCGAGAGCCTCCTCGAGCATGCTCAGGCCTCGGTCGACTCGGCGGCCGCAGCCGCGTCAGCAGCCTCGCCCGCCTTCTTGTCGGACTTCTTCGCCTTCTGCGTGATGGCCTCGCCCTTGGACTCCTCGCCGCCGTCCTTGGCCAGGGCCTCGAACAGGGCGCGCTTGTCCGCCTTGGGCTCCGGCTGCAGCAGCGGCGCGGGGGCCGGGAGACCCTTGTGGGCCTGCCAGTCACCGGTGAGCTTCAGGATCGCGAGAACCGGCTCGGTCGGCTGGGCGCCGACGGACAGCCAGTACTGCGCACGCTCCGAGTTGACCTCGATGCGCGAGGGGTTCTGCACCGGGTGGTACAGGCCGATCTCCTCGATGGCCCGGCCGTCACGGCGGGTACGGGAGTCGGCGACGACGATGCGGTAGTGAGGCGAACGGATCTTGCCCAGACGCTTCAGCTTGATCTTGACTGCCACGGGAGTGGTGTCTCCTGGTCTATGACGTGGTTGGGCACAACGAAGATGCCACGTGGGGTTGCGGTACTCGGGTGCCCGATGGACGCGTCAGCCGGAGGAGAGAGGGGTCCTGTGCGACTGTCGAGTACAGCTAGACATTGTGCCACACCGCATCGGGTCACCCCACCGCGACCGCGGCTTCCGGGATGCGGAACGGCTTTCCGCAGCCACCGCAGACGATCGGCGCCTGCGCCAGGACCGACGGGACGACCCGCACATTGCGTCCGCAGTCGCAGACGGCCTTGACGCGAACGCCTCCGCCGGAGGAACCGTGCCGGGCGGCCGGCCCGCGGAAGGAACGCTTGGTGTCGGCGGCGGTGGCGACCGTGTGCGCCTTGAGGGCACGCTGCAGCCGCTCGATCGTCGGCCGGTACCTGCGCTTGGCCTCGGGGTTGAGCGTGACCAGGGAGAAGCCACTGCTGGGGTGGGGCTCCTCGGCGTGGTCGAGGCCCAACTCCTCGGCGATCGCGAGGAATCGGCGGTTGTGGTAACGGCCTGCCCGTGAGGTGTCGCGGACACCTCTCGCGGCGGCGATGCCATGGACTGCCTCATGCAGCAGTCGCTCGAAGGAGAGTTCGGCGCCACAGGCGGACGAGGACTCTCCGATCAGGGACTCGGGCGCGGCTAGATCCGGCAGCTCGGGGTGGTACCGCTGAATGTCGGCCCACGCCTGCGCCAGCTCTGCGGCAAGTACAGGTGGTGTCGTGCTCACGTCGTGACAACGAGCGCGAGTGCCCCGGTGTTCCGATTCCGGGCCATCCCAAATAATTTGCACGTACCAGTCAGTTGCCGTTGATGCGTCCTGACGAGGGCGGGTGCGCAGATCTGCGGAGAAGTCTCACAGCTCGCACCAAGCCGGTACGTAGCGCCCTGTACGCCCGGACGCGTAGTCGACCGGCGTATGCCGGGGTACCGAGCCGGCCCGGTGGACGGGCGGGGCGTCAGTAGGCGCGGGCCACCAGCGCGACATTACCGGGGGCGTCGTCCGAATCCGGCACCGACCCGTCCTGCGCGACCAGGCACCGCACCGAGACCCCCCGTTCCGCGAGCCGGGCCTCCCCCGCCGGGCCGAGGGCCGACCAGGCGATACGTGCCCAGCCGCCCGCTGCCGCCGCCTCCGCGGCCTCCTCGACGGAGGCGGCCTCGACGGTGGACGACTCGCGCCGGTCGCGGGACTCGCGCAGCAGCGCCGCCTGGTCCTCCTCCAGGATCGCCGGAAGGAGCGCGGGCACGGCCTCGATCGCCACCGGCTCCTTCCCGCCGGGAACGCGCCTGGCCAGGGTCGCGGTGCCGTGCTCCAGATCGCGCGGACCGATCTCGATCCGTACCGGCACGCCCTTCAGCTCCCAGTCGACCGCGCGGCGGCCGAACGGGGTGTCGGTGCGGTCGTCGACCTCGGTCCTGATCCCCGCGGCGCCCAGCCGCTCCCCGACGGAACGGGCCGCGGCCAGCACCGCCTCGTCCCCCTTGACCGCGAGGACGACCGCCTGGACGGGGGCGAGCCGCGGCGGCACCCGGAGGCCGTGGTCGTCGCCGTGCGCCATGATCAGACCGCCGACCATGCGGGTCGACGAGCCCCATGAGGTCTGCCAGACGAGCTCCCGCCTGCCCTCCCTGGACAGGTAGCCGGTGTGGAAGGCCTTGGCGAAATTGGTGCCGAGCTCGTGGCTCGTGCCCATCTGCAGGGCTTTTCCGTCCCGCATCATGCCTTCGAGCGTCAGGGTGTTGACGGCGCCGGCGAACCGCTCGGCCGGGGTCTTGCGGCCCAGGACCACATCGATGCCCAGGACATTGACCATGAAGTCCGCGTAGACGTCCCGATGGATGTACGCGGCGTACTCCCGGGCCTCCTCGTAGGTGGCATGGGCGGTGTGGCCCTCCTGCCAGAGGAATTCCGTCGTGCGGAGAAAGACCCGAGGCCGCATCTCCCAGCGCACCACGTTCGCCCACTGGTTGATCAGTAGCGGCAGATCCCGGTAGCTCCGCACCCATTTCGAGAAATACTCGTTGATGATCGTTTCGGACGTCGGCCGCACCACCACGGGCTCTTCGAGCTCTTTTCCGCCTCCGTGGGTCACGATCGCGAGCTCCGGCGCGAAGCCCTCGACGTGCTCGGCTTCGCGTGTCAGGTAAGACTGGGGGATGAAGAGCGGGAAGTAGGCGTTCCGGGCGCCCGCCTTTTTGATCCGGGCATCCATCTCCTGCTGCATCCGCTCCCACAGGCCGTATCCGTACGGCCGGATGACCATGGTGCCGCGCACCGGACCGTTGTCCGCGAGTTCGGCCTTGTTGATCAGATCCTGGTACCAGCGGGGAAAGTCCTCGGCCTGGGGCGTGAGAACGGGTGCCTTTGCCATGGCGCGCATCGTACGGCGACACCGCACACCACCCGGGGCGACGGGCCCCGCTGCCGCGGTCCGTCCCCCCGGGTGCACCGGCCGAGCACCCGGCCGGTGTCGTCGGACCCCTGGACGCGGGGGCCGATGCGCAGTTCTCTGACGTACGGGGGGCACGGGCGCACACACAGAGGGGGGCATCCACTCGGGGCACGACCGATCGGACACGACCGACCTCTCGGCGGATTGGGGCGCTTCCATGACACCTACGCTCGTCCGGCACCACAGCCACGCGGACACGGCCACCCCGGTGGACCCCGACATCCGTGCCCGGGACTGGGCCGAGATCCAGGAGCGGATGCTCGCACCGCTGTACGAAGCGGTGTACGAGCGGCTCGAAGTGGGAACCGGCACCCGGCTGCTCTCCCTCGGCTGCGGCTCCGGTCTCGCGCTGCTGATGGCGGCCGGCCGCGGGGCCCTCGTCACAGGGGTCGACACCGACCCCGACCGACTGGCACTCGCGCGGGCCCGTCTGCTGCCCGACCCGGGGAACGGGGCCGGGCATCCCCGGTTGCTCGCCGGTGATCCGTCCGAGGCCGCCCCGGCCGACGGAACGCCGTACAACCTGCTCACCTCGTTCACCCCGATCGGCTGCTCGTCCGGGGACGCGGAAGGGCTGGTGTGCGCGCTGCGGTCCGCCGTTCCGCTGGCCGCCCGCGGCAGCACGGTGGTGCTGACCGGGTGGGGTCCACCGGAGCGGTGTGCGACGGCGCCGGTGCTGCGGGTGGCGGACCGGCTCTCCGACGGGGCGCCGACGCCCCGCACGGACGGCTGGCGCGTGGCGCGCCGGGACGACCTGGAGGAAGTGGCGTTCCGGGCCGGTCTGAAACCGGACGGTTCCGGACGTGTGGCGTGCCCGTTCGGGTACGCGGACCTGGACAGCGCGGTGCGGGGGCTGCTGTCGACGCGGCTCTTCGACGCGGCGGTACGGGCGACGGACCGGGCCCAGGTGGAGAAGGAGGTCGCAAAGGCCCTGCATCCGCACCGGCGCCGGGACGGCACGATCTGGATGCCGAACGTCTTCCGCTATCTCGTGTGCACCACGTGATCGTGATCCGGCGGTGCGGCGGGTGAGCCCCGTGCGCGCACGGGGCAGGGCGGCCGCTACTTGGCCGAACGGGTGATACCGGCCGCCCGGTAGGCCGCGGCCTCGTCCAGCGTCTCGTGCTCCAGCAGGGCCGCGGCCAGCGAGTCCAGCCGGTCCCGGTTCTCGCGCAGGAGCCGACATGCCGCCTCGTAGCACTCGTCGACGATCCGCCGCATCTCGTCGTCCACCGCGTCGAGCGTCGCGGGGGCGGCCGACAGGCCGTACGCCTGCTGGGCATCGCCCGGGATGGCGGTCAGCCTGCCCACCTTGTGGCTCATGCCCCAGCGGCCGACCATGCCGCGGGCCAGGTTGGTGACCTGCTCCAGGTCGCTCTCCGCACCGGTGGTGATCACGTCGAAGACCACCTGCTCGGCGGCCATCCCGCCGAGCGCGCCGATGATGCGCCCGCGCAGGTAGTCCTCGGTGTAGGCGTACTTGTCGGCGTCCGGCGTCGAGAGGGTGACGCCCAGGGCCCGGCCGCGCGGGACGATGGTGACCTTGCGGACCGGATCGGCCCCCGGCTGGACCATGCCGAGCAGGGCGTGCCCGCTCTCGTGGTAGGCGGTCCTGTGGCGCTCCTCGTCCGACATGACCAGCGAGCGTTCCGCCCCGAGCTGGACCTTCTCCAGGGCGTCCGAGAGGTCGGACTGGCTCACCTCGGACTGCCGGCGCTTGACGGCGAGCAGCGCGGCCTCATTGGCCAGGTTGGCGAGATCGGCGCCGGTCATTCCGGGGGTCGTGCCGGCCACCTGGGCCAGGTTCACGTCCTCGGCGAGCGGGATCTGCCGGGTGTGGATCTCCAGGATGGCCTCCCGGCCGCTCCTGTCCGGCGGGCTGACCTGGACGATCCGGTCGAAGCGGCCGGGCCGGGTGAGGGCGGGGTCGAGGACGTCGGCGCGGTTGGTGGCGGCAAGGACGACGACGCCCTCCGAACCGGAGAAACCGTCCATCTCGGTGAGGATCTGGTTGAGCGTCTGCTCGCGTTCGTCGTGACCGCCCATGCCGGAGCCGCCGCCGCGGGCCCGGCCGATGGTGTCGATCTCGTCGATGAAGATGATGGCGGGGGCGACCTTGCGCGCCTCCGCGAAGAGTTCCCGTACCCGGCTCGCACCGACGCCGACGATCATCTCGATGAACTCGGAGGCCGAGGCCGAGAAGAACGGCACTCCGGCCTCACCGGCGACGGCCCGCGCGAGCAGGGTCTTGCCGGTGCCGGGAGGTCCCGCGAGGAGGACTCCGCCGGGCATCCGGGCGCCCATCTTCCGATAGGCCTGCGGGTTCTTCAGGAAGTCCACGACATCGTCGAGTTCGCCCTCGACCTCGTCGATCCCGGCCACGTCCTGGAAAGTGGTGCGCTTGGCACCCTCCAGTTCCACGGGCTTGGGCGGCGCCTTGCGCCCGAAACCGCCCATCCCGCCCCCCATGCCCCTCGCCATCCGCCGGGCGATGAACACCCAGAGCAGGACGAGCAGCAGCATGGGGGCCAGCGAGATCAGCAGATTGGCCAGGAAGCTGCGCTGCTGGACGACCGGCTCGGCGGTGACGGTGACATCGTCCTTGACCAGCTCGGCCCAGAGGTTGTCGTCAGCGAAGGCGGGCCGCTGGGTGACGAACTTGGTGTACGTCCTGTCGCTTCCCGGAACCTTCGCCTCCTTCTTGAGCTGCCCCTGGATGGCGTCGCCCTTGGCGTAGATCTTGGAGACATTGCCCGAGGTGACCTGCTTGCTGAACTCCGTGTACGCGATCGTCCGCTCCTCCGCCCCGTTGAAGAAGGACAGCACCAGATTGGCGATCAGATACACGGCGAGCGCGGTCAGCAGCAGCCCGCCCCAGCCCCCGGGCATCTTCCGGCCCGTCGGCGGGGGTGGTGGGGCACCCTCGGAGCGCCACGGCTGGTCGGTTCGATCACGGGGAGGTACGGGGTTGGTCACGCGTGCTCCTCTTCCGACAGCCATCAATCGTGACATTAGATGAGAAAACGACGCCAAGCCCCCTGTGGGCCTCCTCAGTGGGCCCCCAGGGGGAAACAAGGTCGCCCGGGTGAATTCCTTGTCAATATCCAGAATCCTGTTTACTGTTTGATTCGTGAACGATTTCGATGATCGCTTCCTCACTCGAAACGGCCTCGCCGCCCGGCAGCTCGCCGTCCTGCTGCTCAACCATGAGCCGGACACCCGCCTGCCCCGCGTGCGCGACTTCGCCGAGGAGCTGGGTTGCGGCAACGGGACCGTTCAGGCGGCCTTGCAGCTGCTGGAGGATTCCGGCGCGATCGAGACGACGGCCCGCGGCCATCTCGGCACCTTCCTCGTCCGGTCCGACCGCTCCGTCCTCTGGCGGCTGTCCGGACTCGGCACACTGCTCGCCGCGATGCCACTCCCGTACTCGCGCAGGTACGAAGGGCTGGCGACCGGACTGCGCAGCGCCTTCGAGGAGGCGGGCGCCCCCTTCGCGATCACGTTCATGCGGGGCGCCGGAGCCCGTACGGCCGCACTGCTGGAGGGCAAGGTCGACCTCGTCATCCTGTCCCGCTTCGCGGCCGACCAGCTGATCGCCGAGCACCCGGTGGAACTCGTCGCAGATCTCGGCCCCGCCACCTACGTCGGCGCGCACGGGATGCTGGTGCGGCACGGCGTCGACCTGGACTCCCCCGGACTGCGCGTGGCCGTCGACCACGCGTCCGAGGATCTGCGGATGCTCGTGGAGCGGGTCTTCGCCGACCGGGACGACATCGAGTGGCTGGAGGCCTCGTACATGCAGCTGCGCGATCTCTTCGCCCGCGACGAGGTCGACGCCACCGTCTGGAACCTGGACGAGGCGCAGGACCGGATCGGGCCCGGCGTCGACGTGCTCCCGCTCGGCGACGAGGTCACCCGCGAGCTGTCGCTGCGCAACTCCAGCGCGGCCGTCATCGGACGGACCGAGGGGACGAAGGCGCTCGCCGCGGTCCGGGACGCGCTCGACCTGTCCCTGGTGACCCGACTGCAGAGCGAAGTGCTGCGGGGCGAGCGCATGCCCTCGTACTGACCGGCGGGTGACGGACGTCTCGCTCGTCCCGAACGGCCGTCGATCTCAAAATACAGAATCCTGGTTATTGTCGATTTTAGGAGGATCATCATGGACGACCAGCTCGCACTGCGGATCCAGCTCTTCCGCGAAGGCGGCCAGGTCCGGCCCGAAGTGGCCGACTTCGTCACCGCCGAGCTGACCGCCCTCGAAGCCGACGGCCGCACCGTCACCGAAGCGACCGCGGGCATGCTGACCAGCCATCTGATGATGGCGCTCACCCGGCTCCTCGACGGCGAACCGATCGAGCAGTTCCTCACCGACGACCAGGTCGCCGCCGAACTGGCCGGACACCCCGACGCGGTCGAACGCGCCCGCGCCGTGTCCGCGCGGGCGGAGCGGGAGCTCGGCGCCGCGCTCCCCGACTCGGAGGTCAACTTCCTCGGCATGCACCTCGCCGTACTGGCCCAGCAGTCACCGGCGGCCCCCACTTCCTGACCGGCCCCGGCACGTGGAACGGACACGTCCCGGCGCGCGGAAACAGACGCACAGAGAGAAGAGACAGAAATGACGAAGATCCTCACCGGTGGAGTCGGCAAGGTCGAGGTCACCCAGGCCATCGGCAAGCTCGGCATCGACTCCCTCGACGTCGTCACCTCCAGCGACATGGACGCCGCGATGAAGCTCCGCGTCGGACAGGCCGACTACTACCTCGGCACCTGCCACACGGGTGCCGGCGCCTCCCTCGGCGTCCTCGTCGGCCTCATGGGCAGCGCCGCCTGCCACACCTTCGGCCGCAGCGTGCCCACCGAGGAGGAGATCACCGCCCTGATCGCCGACGGCAAGAAGGTCTTCGGCTTCTCGATGGACCAGATCGACGCCATCGCCCCACTCATGGCGCGCGCCATCGCCGCCCGCGGCTGATCCGGCCGCCCCTCCCCCGTCCCGGGCACGAAGGAGTGACTCGTGAGCACCACACTCGCCGCCGGCACCAGCCTTGATTTCACGCTGGCGCAGCAACTGACCGTGATAGCCCTGTGCGCGCTGACCGCGTACATCTCGCACATGGCTCTGGCCGTCTTCAACGACGGCGTACGCCCGTTCCTGCTGGACTTCATCCAGGGGCGCACCACCCGCAGCGCGACGACGGCGGTCTCCTTCGGCCTCTCCGCCGGGTTCATCTTCGGACTCGGCGCCCCGATGGCGCTCTCCACCGGCGTGCTCAACCCGTGGCTGGTCTTCCTGCCCACCGACATCCTCGGCATGCTGGCGCCGAAGAAGTGGCTCGCGCCGATCCTCGGCGGCGCCTGGGGCGCCGTCGTCGTCTTCGGACTGAACGGCGCCAACAACGTCGCGCACGACCTGCCCGTCGACTTCATCACCGCCATGCAGCAGATGTCGACGCCGATCCTCTTCCTCTTCACGCTGTTCCCGGTGCTCGCCATCACCAAGCAGTTCGGCCGCAAGTGGGGCGGCATCGCCGGAGTCCTGGAACTCGCCCTGGTGGTCATGACCATGAAGGTCTGGCCGAAGATGTTCGCCGGGGCGCTGGCCATGGCCGTCGGCGTGCTGATGCTGATCGCCCTGGCCGTCGCCAAGGACATGAAGCAGCGCAGGGCCGACCGGGCCGCGGGTGTCACCGAGGTCGTCCTGGAGGACGACCCGATGGCCTCGCTCTTCAGCGCCAGCGCGGCCCGCCTGCGCAAGTACCTCCCGCTGTTCATGGTGCTCGGCGCCGGAGTCTGTGTGCTGGCTCAGATGCACATATTCGGCGGCGGCGAGGCGACCAGCTTCCTGATCGCCAAGGGCCAGTACTCCGAGGCCGCCCAGGTCGACTTCTATCGGGTCTTCGGCTTCATCCCGCTGATCGCGACGACCGCGCTCGCCTCCGGTGCGTACGGCATCGCGGGATTCACCCTGGTGTACCCCATCGGCTATCTGATGCCGAACCCGTTCCTGGCAGCGGTCGTCGGTGCCGCCGTCTTCGCCGCCGAGGTCCTGGCCCTCTCGTACATCGGCAAGCTTCTCGGCAAGCTGCCCAGCGTCCGTGACTCCTCGGAGCACCTGCGCAGCGCGATCGGCGACACCCTGCAGCTCGCGATCCTCTTCGGCTCGCTGATGGCCGCCAACGCCATGGGCGGCGGGCTCGGCATCCTCGTCGTCGGCGGGCTCTACCTGCTGAACGAGGCGATGGGCCGACCGGTCGTGAAGATGGCCGCCGCCCCCGCCGCGGTGATCGTCGGCGGCATCCTCCTCAACGTCCTGTACTGGCTCGATCTGTTCACCCCGATCAAGGGCTGAGGCCGGCCGCGTACACGAAGAAGGAACCCCCCACGATGAACCACCCCGCCCCGCCCACCCTGCGCACCGTCACCGGCGACCTCCCGGCCGGTTCCGTGACCGGCCCCGCCCTCGCCCATGAGCACCTGGTCCTCGACCTGGACCACAGGGGCGACGGCGCGGCCGTCCTCGACCCGGCCCGTCACACCACGGCGGTCACCGCCGAGCTCACCTCGCTGCGCGAGGAGTTCGGCCTCGGTCTCGTCGTCGAGCTGACCTGCCGCGGCATGGGTCGCGACGTCCGTGCCCTGGCCCGCATCGCCAGGGAAGCGCGGATCGCGGTCGTGGCCGCGACCGGCTGGTACTACGAGCCGTTCCACACCCCGGAGATCGACGGCAGCAGCGTCGAGGAGCTCACCGACACACTGGTCCGGGAGATCGCCGGCGGCATCGGCACCACCGGCATCCGCCCCGGTGTCCTCGGCGAGATCGGCAGCCACGGCGACACCCCGACGGCGCCCGAGGCCAAGGTGCTGCGCGCCAGTGCGCGGGCCGCCCTCGCCACCGGCCTCTCCGTCGCCACCCACGCCCAGCTCGGCCGCGGCGGAATCGCCCAGCTGGAGCTGCTGACCGGCGAGGGCCTGCCGGCCCACCGCGTCAGCATCGGTCATCAGGATCTGCTGGACGATCCCGCCGTCCACGAGGAACTGGCGGCGAGCGGGGCGTACGTCGCGTTCGACACCGTCGGCAAGGACGGCTACCAGAGCGACGGCACCCGGTTGCGGCTGCTGCTCGCCCTCATCGAGGCCGGGCACGCCGACCGGGTACTGCTGAGCTGTGACATCTCCCGCCACGGCTACCTCCTGGACGAGGGCGGCCAAGGGTACGGACATCTCTTCCGGAGCTTCCTGCCCGAGGTCCGTGCCGCCGGGGTCGACGACGAACTGATCGACCTGATGACCCGTCGCAATCCGCTGCGCTTCCTGACCGGCGCACGCGTGGAGGAGATCCGAGCATGAGTCCCGTACTTCCGCAGACCTTCCCGCTGGCGACCGTGGAGCTGGACGACGCGATCGCCAGACAGTTCCGCCTCCTGGAGGCCACCGCCACGCACTTCGAGGGCCCCCAGCTCTTCGACGCGGACGCCGGGGTCGTCCCGGGCCTCGGCCGCCCCCGCACCACCGCCCGGGTCGAGGCCGTACTCGCGGACTTCTTCGGCGCCGAGGACGCCGCCTTCGTCCAGGGCGCGGGCACCGGCGCGATCCGCGCCGCCCTCAACGCCGCCGTGCGCGCGGGCGACCCGCTGCTCATCCACCGGGCCCCCGTCTACCGCACCACCGAGGTCACCCTGCGCGGCATCGGCGTGACGACCGTCGAGGTCGACTTCAACGACGCGCGGGCGCTGCGCGAGGCCCTGGGGTCCGGCCGCTTCCGGTGGGCCTACGTCCAGCACACCCGCCAGCGGCTCGCCGACTCGTACGACCCGGCGGAGGTCCTCGCCGCTTGCCGGGCCGCCGGGGTCCGCACCCTGGTCGACGACAACTACGCCGTCATGCGCACCCCCGCCGCGGGCGTGGAGCTCGGCGCCGACGCCTCCTGCTTCTCCCTCTTCAAACTGCACGGCCCCGAAGGCGTCGGCATCGTGGTCGGCGCCCGCGACCTGGTCGGACACATCCGCCGCGACAACTACTCCGGCGGTGGTCAGGTCCAGGGCTGGCAGGCGCTCGACGCCCTGCGCGCCCTCACGCACGTACCGGTCATGTGGTCCGTGCAGTCCCGGGTGGGCGCCGAGGTCGCCGAGCGGCTGGCCGCGGGCGAGGTGGACGGCGTCGCCGAGGTACGGATCGCCAATGCCCAGGACCGCTGCCTGCTGATCCGCCTCGACCGGCCGGTCGCGCGGGAACTGCCCGCCGTGGCCGCCCGCTTCGGGGCCGCGCCCTACCCCGTCGGCTCCAATTCCCGCTACGAGATCGCGCCGCTGTTCTACCGGATGTCCAGCTCCGCCCTGGACGACTCCCCCGAGCTGGCCGACTGGACCGTGCGCGTCAATCCGATGCGGGCCGGCGCGGATCTCGTCATCGACATCCTGCGCCGCTCGCTCGACGCGCTGAACGACCCGAAGGACGACTGACCGTGTTTCTCGACACCGTGCTCACCCGCAATCCCGAGCTCGTCGACGCCGCGGCCACCCTTCACCGGCGCGGCGAGATCCCGCCCGACACCTATGTGATGGACCTCGACGCCATCGAGGGCAACGCCGCACTGCTGGCGACGGAGGCCGAACGGTTGGGCGTCGGCCTCTGGTTCGTCGTCAAGCAGCTGGGCCGCAACCCCGAGCTGATCAGGGCCGTCGCCCGGCACATCCCCGCGTTCGCCGCGATCGACCCGCCGGAGGCCCGCACCCTGCACGCCGCGGGCGCACGGGCCGGCAACCTCGGCCACCTCGTCCAGATCCCCCGCCGCGCACTGCCCCGGATGCTGGCCTGGCGCCCCGAGGCCGTCACCGTCTTCGACCTCGCCAACGCGCAGGCCGTGTCCGAGGCCGCCCAGCGGCTGGGCATCGTCCAGGACGTTCTGGTACGTCTCGAAGGCGCCCAGGGTTCGGTCTACCCCGGTCAGGAGGGCGGCGTCCCGCTCGGCCGGCTGGACACCTTCGCCGAGGCCGCCGAACGGCTGCCCGGCATCCGGATCGCGGGCGTCACCGCCTTCCCCTGTGTCCTGTGCGACCCGACGACCGGCGTTCCCCGCGCCACCCCCAACTTCGCGCTCGCCCTCAAGGCCCGCGAGGTCCTGGCCTCCCGGGGGCACGAGCACCTCAAGCTGAGCGCGCCCAGCGCCACCTCGATGGCCTCCCTCCCCCTGCTCGCCGAACTCGGCGCCACCCACGGCGAACCCGGCCACGCCCTCACCGGCACCACCCCGCTGCACGCCATCGACCCGCACCAGCCCGAGAAGCCCGCTTACGTGTACGTCAGCGAGATCGCCCACACCCTCGACGACGGCCGCCCGGCGATCCGCGGCGGCGGCTTCTACGCCCGGTCCCACATCCGCGACGCCCTGTTGCCGCGCACCGGCGCACGCCTCGGGGTACAGGACGCGCCCGCCGAGAACATCGACTACTACCGGCTGCTCGACGCGCCCGCCGACGGCCAGGACGTCCGGCTCGGGGACACCGCGCTGCTCGCCTTCCGCACCCAGATCTTCGTCACCCGCTCGACCGTCGCCGTCGTCTCCGGACTCTCCCGCGGCGTCCCTCGGCTGAACGGGCTGTACGACGCCCAGGGCCGCGGCCTGTGAGGCCCGGCCCGGAAGAGGAGGCCTCCATGGCCAAGACCGTCATCGTCGTCATCGACGGGTTCGGCATCGGCGCCATGCCCGACGCGGGCGCCCTGCGCCCCGGCGATCTCACCGCCGACACCTGCGGACACGTCCTCGACCACTGCCGCGCGGCCCTCGGCCGCCCGCTGCGTCTGCCGGTGCTCGGCGCGCTGGGTCTCGGCCTGGTCCACCCGCACCCGGATCTCGCCCGTCGCACCCTTCTGCCCGTCGCCGCGGGCCGGGCCGCGCTCGGCTATCCCGGCGCCGACACCTTCGCGGGCCATCAGACCATGATGGGCGCCGACTTCAGCCGGGTCACCGTCGCCCGGCTCGCCGATCACCTCGACGAGGTGACCAGGGCCCTGGAGGCGGCCGGGCACCATGTCGTCCCGTTGGACGGCAAACCGCTCCTCGTCGTCGACGGGGCGGTCCTCGTCCACGACAACCTGGAGGCCGACCCCGGCATCAACTGGAACGCCTCGGGACGCCTCGACGATCTGCCCTTCGAAGGCCCCGGCGGCATCCTCGCCATCGCCCGTGCCGTCCGGGCGGTCGCGCCCGTCGCCCGGGTCATCGCGGTCGGCGGCCACGCGGACGGCCCGCTCGGGCGGTTCGTGCGCCCCGGCGACGCGGGAACCGTCGGCCTCGACACCCCCGCCAGCGGCTTCTACCGCAACGGCGGCTTGGAGGTCCAGCACCTGGGCGCCGCGCTCGACCACACCCGCCAGCTCCCCGATCTGGCCGCCCGCGCGGGTGTCCCGGTCACCCTGGTGGGGAAGGCCGCGGACATCCTGGCGTGCGAGGCGGCGCGGCGGCACCCGGCCGTCGAGACCGCCGACGTGCTCGCGCACACCCTCGAAGCGGTACGCGCCCCCGGCGCCGCGCTCGTCGTCGCCAACGTCCAGGAGACCGACCTGGCGGGGCACCAGCAGGACACCCGACGCTACGGACGCCTGCTGGAACAGGTGGACGCCGGACTGGCCGGACTCGTGGCACTGCTCGACGGCCCCGGCGACCGGTTGATCGTCACCGCCGACCACGGGAACGACCCCACGATCGGGCACGCCTACCACACCCGTGAGTACGTGCCCGTGCTGATCCACCGGCCCGGCACGGAGGGCGTGGAGCTGCTGCCGGACGCGGAGAGCCTCGCGGACGTGGGCGCCACCGCGGCCGTGTCGCTGTCCCTGGACCCGGGCGGACTGGCCAACGGCACGGCGCTGCGGCCGGGACGGCATGCCGCGTAGCGACACGTTTGAACATGCGTGAGGGGCGCCCACCACCGGTGGGCGCCCCTCACGCATGTCGTCGGGCGATCAGCCCATGAACTTCTTGAACTCGTCCGGCAGCTCGAAGTTCTTGTCCTCCTGCGCCGGCAGGCCGAACGCGCCGCCCTGCGCCGCCGCCTCACGACGGGCCGCCGCGGCCTGCTCCTCGGCCTTGCGCTTCATCGGGTTGCCGCTCTTGCGCTTGCCCTTGGCCTGCTTGACCTGCTTCTTCTGGCGGCCGGGGCCACCACCCATGCCCGGCATCCCGGGCATTCCCGGCATGCCGCCGCCCTGCGCCATCTTCGACATCATCTTGCGGGCGTCGAAGAACCGCTCCACCAGATTCTTCACGGCGCTGACCTCGACACCCGAACCCTTGGCGATACGGGCCCGGCGCGAGCCGTTGATGATCGTCGGCTCGGCGCGCTCCTTCGGGGTCATCGACTTGATGATCGCGGCGGTACGGTCCACGTCGCGCTCGTCGATGTTGTTGATCTGGTCCTTGATCTGCCCCATGCCGGGCAGCATCCCCAGCAGCTTGGAGATGGAGCCCATCTTCCTGACCTGCTCCATCTGGGCCAGGAAGTCGTCGAGCGTGAAGTCCTTGCCCTTGCTGGACGCCAGCTTGGAGGCCATCTTGGCGGCCTCTTCCTGGCTGAAGGTCTTCTCCGCCTGCTCGATCAGGGTGAGCAGGTCACCCATGTCGAGGATGCGGGACGCCATGCGGTCGGGGTGGAAGGCGTCGAAGTCCTCGAGCTTCTCACCGTTCGACGCGAACATGATCTGCTTGCCCGTGACGTGGGCGATCGACAGAGCCGCACCACCGCGGGCGTCACCGTCGAGCTTGGAGAGCACCACGCCGTCGAAACCGACGCCGTCGCGGAAGGCCTCGGCGGTGTTGACCGCGTCCTGGCCGATCATCGCGTCGACGACGAAGAGGATCTCGTCGGGGCCGACGGCGTCGCGGATGTCCGCGGCCTGCTGCATCAGCTCCTGGTCGATGCCGAGGCGGCCGGCGGTGTCGACGATGACGACGTCGTACTGCTTGGACCTGGCGTGCTCGATCGAGTCCTTGGCCACCTGGACCGGATCGCCGACGCCGTTGCCCGGCTCGGGCGCGTACACCGCGACACCGGCGCGGTCGGCGACGACGCTGAGCTGGTTGACGGCGTTGGGGCGCTGGAGGTCGCAGGCGACGAGCAGCGGGGAGTGGCCCTGGCCCTTGAGCCAGAGGCCGAGCTTTCCGGCGAGGGTGGTCTTACCGGCACCCTGGAGACCGGCGAGCATGATCACGGTGGGCGGGTTCTTGGCGAACCGCAGCCGCCGGGTCTCGCCACCGAGGATGCCCACGAGCTCCTCGTTGACGATCTTGACGACCTGCTGGGCGGGGTTCAGCGCCTGGGAGACCTCGACGCCGCGCGCCCGCTCCTTGACGTTGGCGATGAAGGCCCGGACGACGGGCAGCGCGACATCGGCCTCGAGCAGGGCGATACGGATCTCGCGGGCCGTGGCGTCGATGTCCGCCTCGGACAAGCGGCCCTTGCCCCGGAGGTTCTTGAAAGTCGCGCTAAGGCGGTCGGAGAGAGTATCGAACACGGCGCTCGTCGGTCCTCAGGGTCGGGGGCGGGGCAGGTCAGTCGTCCCCAAGGGTATCCGGACCCCGGGAATCACGAAGCCCTCGCCCGGTTCTCGGCCGTACGGGGGCTCGCGGGCCGGGCCGCGGCGCTCAGCCCAGCGCCTTCTCGACCTCCCGGGCCACCTCGGCCGCCCGCGCCTCGGGCAGCGGCTCCCCGTCGGTGTCCGTGACGTAGAAGGCGTCCACCGCGTTCGCGCCCAGCGTCGACACGTGCGCGCTGCGCACCCGGACCCCGCTCCCTTCCAGCGCCCGGCCGATCCGGTGCAGCAGTCCCGGGGCGTCCTGGGCCCGCACCTCGATCACCGTCGCCAGCCGTGAACCGGCCGCGGCGACCGTCACCCTCGGCGGCGGGGCCTTCACCCCGCGCCGCCTGGGACAGGCGGCCTCGCGCTCGGCGAGCCGGGCACGGATGTCCAGGGAGCCGTCCAGGGCGCGCACGAGGTCGGCGCGGAGGCGGCCCGCCTGCGGGAGTGTGCCGTACTCGGCCGCGACCCGCCAGCTGAGCAGCAGCAGGTCGGCGGATTCGTCCGCGCCGAGTTCGGTGGGGAGTTCCACGGCGCGCAGGTCGGCGGCGCGCACGGTGAGGCGGTGCAGGGCGAGGACGCCTGCCGTGGTCGGCAGCACGCCGGGGCGGTCGGGCAGGGCGATGAGGAGTTCGACGCCGACCGGTTCCGGTTCGCCGTCCTCGTCCGGGGTCCCGGCCGCCTGGGTGTGCAGGGCGAGGACGGGTTCGCCGGTGCGCAGGGCCTCCACGGCGAGGCGTTCCTGTTCGGCGCTGGGTGCGGCGGGTGCCGGCTCTTCGGGGGCCTGGCCCGCGAGGACGGCGGCGACGCGCTCGACGAGGTCGGCGACGAGGGCGGCACGCCAGGAGGACCAGGCCGCGGGCCCGGTGGCGAGGGCGTCGGCCTCGGTGAGGGCGTGCAGCAGTTCCAGGGTGGAGGCGGTGGAGACGGCGTTCGCGACGGAGCGGACGGTCGCCGGGTCGTCGAGGTCACGGCGGGTGGCGGTCTCGACGAGCAGCAGATGATGGCGCACGAGGGTGGCGATGACTCCGACGTCATGCTGGTCGAAGCCGATCCGGGCGGCCATGTCCCGGGCGATGACCTCCCCGGCGGCGGAGTGGTCGCCGGGCCAGCCCTTGCCGATGTCGTGCAGGAGCGCGGCGACGAGGAGCAGGTCGGGGCGGCCGACGCGACGGGTGAGCGAGGAGGCGCGGACCGCCGCTTCGACGAGGTGACGGTCGACGGTCCAGGTGTGGACGGGGTTGCGCTGGGGGCGGCAGTGGACGCGTTCCCAGTCGGGGAGCAGCCGGGTGATCAGGCCCTCCGCTTCGAGCGCCTCCCAGACGGGAACGGTGGCCTCGCCCGCGCCGAGGAGGGTGACGAGTTCCTCACGGGCCTCGGCGGGCCAGGGCACCGGCAGCGGGCGGGCGGTGGTGGCGAGGTGACGTACGAGGTGCCGGGAGAGCGGGAGTTCGGACTGTGCGGCGGCCGCGGCGGCCCGCAGCACCAGCACGGGGTCGCGCTCGGGGCGGGCGGTGCGTGCGAGCACGACTTCGCCGTCCGCCTCGACGACGCCGTCGGCGAGCGGGGTGCGTTCGGCCGCGGTGGTCCTGCCGCCGCCCAGAATCGCGCGCAGCCGGGGGCGCGCCGAGCGGGCCCGCAGCACGCGGGTCACCTCGCGCCAGGTGACGTCGGTGGCGTACGAGACGGTGCGGGCGGCCTCGTACACCTGGCGGAGCAGGGCGTCCGCGTCGAGCAGGCCGAGCTCGGCGGCGGCCTGGTCCTGGTCCTGGAGTCCGAGCCGGTCGGTGGCGCGGCCGGTGGTGAGGTGGAGGGCGTCGCGGGCGTCGAGGAGGACGCGGCGGGCTTCGGCGAGGCCCTCGCGGGGGGCGTCGGCAACCCAGGAGGCGGCGACGGCGCGCAGTGCGGTGAGGTCACGCAGTCCGCCGCGGGCCTCCTTGAGGTCGGGTTCGAGGAGGAACTGGAGCTCGCCCTGGCGTTCGGCGCGTTCGCGGCAGAGCTCGTCGAGTGCGGGGAGGCGTTTGGCGGCCTGGTTGCGCCAGTCGGCGAGGATCGCGGTGCGCAGCGTGGCGACGAGGCCGAGGTCTCCGGCGACGGGCCGGGCGTCGAGCAGTCCGAGCTGGACCTTGAGGTCCTCGCCGGCCGTTCTGCGGGCCTCGGCGGGGGTGCGCACGGAGTGGTCGAGGGAGAGGCCGAGGTCCCAGACGGGGTACCAGACGCGGTCGGCCAGGGCGGCGACGGCGGCCGCGTCGGCGTGGCCGTCGTACAACAGCAGGAGGTCGAGGTCGCTGCGCGGGGAGAGTTCACCGCGGCCGTAGCCGCCGACGGCGACGAGGGCGGCGCCGCGGACGCCGGTCTGTTCGGCGGCTGTGGTGAACAGCGCGGTGAGCCAGTCGTCGGTGAGCGAGGCGAGGGCCGCACGGCGCGGCGGCCCGGACCGCGCCTTCCCCTGGAGGAGGCGCAGCCGGGCCGCCGCGTAGCCGCTGGGTTCCGAGTCCTCGGATTCGGTGGTCGCTTCGGTGCTCGTCACCCGGCTGCCTTTCGTTTCGGGACCGTCGGTCTTCGGACGGTGGTCGTCGGGGCCGTCGGTCAGAGGGCGTCCGGGCCGCGTTCGCCCGTTCGTACGCGAATCGCGGTGTCGACCGGCACGCTCCAGACCTTGCCGTCACCGATCTTGCCGGTCCGGGCGGCCTTCACGACGACGTCGATGAGCTGTTCGGAGTCCTCGTCCTCGACCAGGACCTCGATACGGATCTTGGGGACGAGGTCGACGGTGTACTCGGCGCCCCGGTAGACCTCGGTGTGGCCGCGCTGACGCCCGTACCCGCTGGCCTCCGTCACCGTGAGGCCCTGGATGCCGAAGGCCTGGAGGGCCTCCTTGATCTCGTCGAGCCGGTGCGGCTTCACGACTGCGGTGATGAGCTTCATGCGTCCACCTTCTTGGTCTGCGTTCCTGCCGTCGTACCCGGTGCCGTCGCGGAGGCCGTGGTGCGCGGGGCCGCGCCGCCGCCCGCCCCGCTGAAGTCGTACGCCGTCTCGGCGTGCTCGACCTGGTCGATGCCGGAGATCTCGTCGTCCTCGTCGACCCGCATCCCGATCGTCCTGTCCAGGAGGAAGGCGAGGAGCGCGGAGACGACCAGAGAGTACGCGAGGACGGCGAAGACCCCGACGGCCTGCTTCCCGAGCTGGTCGAGGCCGCCGCCGTAGAAGAGGCCCTTGGCGTCCGACTGGACACCGCCGGTGGCGAAGAAGCCGATGAGGAGGGAGCCCACGACACCACCGACGAGGTGGACGCCGACGACGTCCAGGGAGTCGTCGTAGCCGAACCTGTACTTCAGGCCGACGGCCATGGCGCACAGGACACCGGCGACGGCACCGACCGCGATGGCGCCGAGCGGGCTGACCGCGCCGCCGGACGGGGTGATGGCGACGAGGCCGGCGACCGCGCCGGAGGCCGCGCCGAGGGTGGTGAAGGAGCCGTGGCGGAGCTTCTCGTAGCCGAGCCAGGCGAGCATCGCGGCGGCGGTGGCGACCTGGGTGTTGACGAACATGACCGCGCCGACGCCGTCGTCGTTGCCGAGCCACGAGCCCGCGTTGAAACCGAACCAGCCGAACCAGAGCAGTCCGGCGCCGAGCATGACGAGCGGCAGGCTGTGCGGGCGCATCGGGTCCTTCTTGAAGCCGACGCGCCTGCCGATGACGAGGATCACGCCGAGCGCGGCGGCACCCGCGTTGATGTGGACCGCCGTGCCCCCGGCGAAGTCGATGACACCGAGCTCGAACAGCCAGCCGCCCGCGCCCCAGACCCAGTGGGCGACGGGGAAGTAGACGACGGTGGCCCAGAGCGTGATGAACAGGGCCCAGGAGGTGAACTTCACCCGGTCGGCGAGGGCGCCGCTGATCAGCGCGGGAGTGATGACGGCGAACATCAGCTGGAAGACGGCGAAGACGTAGACCGGGATCGTGTATCCGTCCCAGAGCTGGGTGATGCCGATCCCGCTGAGGCCGACGTAGTCCGAGCTCCAGCCGAGGACGGACCCGATGTCGGTGCCGAAGGCGAGACTGAACCCGTAGAGCACCCACAGGATCGTGACGATCCCGAGGCTGATGAAGCTCATCATCAGCATGTTGAGGGTGCTCTTGACGCGGACCATGCCTCCGTAGAAGAAGGCCAGGGCCGGGGTCATGAGCATCACCAGGGCGGAGCAGATGAGCATGAACCCGGTGTTGGCGGCAGACAGCGTCGGGGTGTCTGCGGCAAGCGTCGTGATGCCTGGGGGCATCGGCGTCTCCTCGTCGTCGGTGCGGCCGCGTGCGGGCGGGATGAGCTGCACCACGTGCGGGACCACTGGGGAAAAGGTGCGGGCCGGTTATGCGCCATGAGCCTCGCCCGGCGCGGTTTCCGCCGATGCCGCCCGGTGTTTCGCGGAAGTGACGAAGAGGTCGGGTGTGTTACGTCCCCATGAACCGGTGGTGGCGCATCCGGTGCGGTGCCTGCTCCGCGGCCGGGTCCGCATACGGTGCGGTTACGACTCTCCCGTACGGGAACGGCAACGCGAACCGGCCACGCCGACCACCCGCTGACCCGGCGATGGGGGGAGCCGAAGTCGGTCTGTGCGGGGTGGTCGTCGTGGCCGGGGTCAGGGGGTGTCGCTCAGACCGCCTCTGCGGTCTCGGGCAGTTGCTCGGTGAGCATCTCGGTGAGCCGGGCGACATCGGGGATGTCCCCGAAGTCCCTGGCGGCGGTGTCGACCGTCTTGCGGAGCCGGGTGTTGACGCGCTCGGAGCGGATCTTCCTGGCCACGCGCAGGGCCTGCTCGGCCGGCACCGTGGACTGCTCGGGCTCGCGCTTGAGGAGATGGACGGTGGCGAGGCCGATCAGGTTGAGCGCGTACGACCGCTGGTGCTCGTCGTCCTCGCCGAAGAGCTCGACGGCCTTCTGCATGCGGGATTCGGCGAGTGTGGCGTAGGTGGGGCTGCGGCCCGCGACATAGGCGAGGTCGCGGAACGAGTGGGAGTTCTCGCCGTTGAGCTCGGCCTCGGAGAAGAAACGGATCCAGTCGGGCTCGGGCTCGCCGTCGATGCCGACGTCGAGAAAGGTGTCCTCGGCCATCCGGACGGCTCGTTTGCACTTGCTGGGCTGGCCCATGTTGGCGTACGCGCGGGCCTCCATCGCATACAGCATGGCCTGGGTACGCGGGGTGGCGCAGTCCCGGCTGCCGTACTGCGCCAGATGGATCAGTTCGAGCGCGTCGTCGGGCCGGCCGAGATGGATCATCTGGCGGCTCATGCTGGACAGAACATACGAACCGAGCGGTTTGTCGCCGGCCTCTTTCGAGGCATGGAGCGCGAGAACGAAATACTTCTGGGCGGTGGGCTGGAGGCCGACGTCATAGCTCATCCAGCCCGCCAGCTCCGCCAGTTCGGCGGCGCAGCGGAAGAGCCGCTCGGCGGTGGCGGCCGGCTGCGGTTCCTGCAGCAGGTCGGTGACCTCGTGGAGTTGCCCGACGACGGCCTTGCGACGCAGTCCGCCGCCACACTGCGCGTCCCACTGGCGGAACATCGCGGTGGTGGACTCCAGCAGGTCGAGTTCGGGTCCGGAGAGCCTGGAGGGGCGGCGGTCCGCGGCGGACGGCTCCGGATCCGCCGGTACGGCGGCGACGGGCACCAGCCAGCGCTGCATGGGTTCGATCAGGGCGGGCCCCGCGGCCAGGGTGAGGGAGGAGCCGAGGAACCCGCGACGGGCGAGCATCAGATCGCTGCGGGAGAACTCACTGAGCAGGGCGATGGTCTGCGGACCCGCCCAGGGCAGGTCGACACCGGCCACGGATGGTGACTGGTGCGCCGAGCGCAGTCCGAGGTCCTCGATCGCGACGACGGAGCCGAAGCGCTCCGAGAAGAGCTCCGAGAGGATGCGCGGGATCGGCTCGCGCGGCTGTTCGCCGTCGAGCCAGCGCCGCACCCGGGAGGTGTCGGTGCTGATGTGGTGGGCGCCCATCTGGCGCGCCCGGCGGTTCACCTGCCGCGCGAGCTCGCCCTTCGACCAGCCGCTGCGCACGAACCATGAGCTCAATTGCTCATTGGGGCGCTTACCGGCATTCGCATCGCCTGCGCCGCTGCCACTCACTGGAACGCCCCCATCCCGCCGAAATGTTGTCGCGCGAACCACTATCAGAATGCCCTGGCCCCATGCCGCCCATACGGAGGTCGCGCGCAATGGAACAGGAAATCGGGTTGCCTCCGGCATACCCATGGGCGCACATACTTCCATGGTTCGTGTACCGACGGTAATCCTACGATCACCACCCCGACGAGGGCGCCGACGGAAACGCCACCATTCGCCACCCCTTCGGATGAACGCCACCACCACCCGGCGCGATTCACTTGACACACGACGATCGCCAGTCGGTGCAGTGACGCACCTCGGAGCGCGCACCCGGCGTCGCACGCCCCCGAGCGCGCCGGGCGCACCACGGCTCGACGGAGACTCCGGAGTGTCACACCTCGGCTCCGCGTCGTAACCACCGGCAAGTCGGACCCGTTGGAGGGGGCATGGGCTTCACGATCGGCGGCATCCGCGAGATGCGCACCGGCTCACGGCGCCGCGGCCGTGCGGCCGAGTGCATGGCATTGGCCGAGTACACGGGACTGTGGGGCTGGGCCGTCGTGCCGGGGACGCGGGCCGCCTCCGGCCGCTGCTCGTGCGGGGAGCGGACGTGCCCCTCCCCCGGCGCCCATCCGCTGGACTTCGCGCCCGAGGTCCCCGCCGGCGCGACGTTCGACGCGGCGGCAGCGGCCTGGGCCCGGGTCCCGGGCGCCTCGATGCTGCTGCCGGTGGGCCGCACCTTCGACATCCTCGACGTCACCGAAGCGGCCGGACGCCGGGCCCTGGTCCGCATGGAGCGGATGGGGCTGCCGCTCGGCCCGATCGCGGTGACGCCGTCCGGGCGGGCACAGTTCTTCGTGGCCCCGGGGGCCGCCGCCGAACTCCCCCAGCTGCTGTACCGGATGGGCTGGGACGACGCGGGGCTCGATCTGAGGGCGCTGGGGCCCGGCTGTCACATCACCGCCCCGCCGTCCGACGAGGGCGGCCTCGGCCCCGTCCGGTGGCTGCGCCCGCCGGTGCTGGACACGGCGGCCGCGCCGCCGCAGGCACGGCTGCTGCTGGGCACGCTGGCATACAGCTGTCATCGCACCCCTCTCTGCGGCTGAACCACCTCCTCCGCGAAGAAGAAGGCGCCCGCCGACGGCGCCATCGCTCCGCGGGCGGCCGCCCCCGAAGCGACCGGCGGCCGCTCCCGAGAACGGCCGCTCCTGAGAACGGAAGAGCCCGACCGCAGTTGCCTCATGCGGTCGGGCTTCTCGTGTGCGCGCGGCGTCAGTCCCCGATCAGGGCGTCCACGAACGCCCCCGGCTCGAACGGAGCCAGATCGTCCGGCCCCTCACCGAGACCGACCAGCTTCACCGGCACACCCAGTTCGCGCTGGACGGCGACGACGATGCCGCCCTTGGCGGTGCCGTCCAGCTTGGTGAGCACGATGCCGGTGATGTCGACGACCTCGGCGAACACCCGGGCCTGCACGAGGCCGTTCTGCCCGGTCGTGGCGTCGAGGACGAGCAGGATCTCGTCCAGCGGCCCGTGCTTCTCGACGACCCGCTTCACCTTGCCGAGCTCGTCCATCAACCCGGTCTTGGTGTGCAGGCGTCCCGCGGTGTCGATGAGGACGACATCCGCACCCTCGGCGATGCCCTCCTTCACCGCGTCGAAGGCGATCGACGCGGGGTCACCGCCCTCGGGACCGCGCACGGTGCGGGCACCGACGCGCTCGCCCCAGGTCTGCAGCTGGTCGGCGGCGGCGGCCCGGAAGGTGTCGGCCGCACCGAGCACGACACTGCGGCCGTCGGCGACGAGCACCCGGGCCAGCTTGCCGGTGGTGGTGGTCTTGCCGGTCCCGTTGACGCCGACGACCATCACGACACCGGGGGTGTCGACGCCGCTCTCCGTCTTGACCTCACGGTCGAAGTCCGTGCCCAGCAGGGTGAGGAGCTCCTCGCGCAGCAACGTGCGCAGCCCTTCGGGGGTTCGCGTGCCGAGGACACGGACGCGTTCCCGGAGCCGCTCCACCAGTTCCTGGGTGGGTGCGACGCCCACATCGGCGGTGAGGAGCGTGTCCTCGATCTCCTCCCAGGTCTCCTCGTCGAGGTTGTCACGGGACAGGAGCGTGAGCAGCCCCTTGCCGAGGGAGTTCTGCGAGCGGGCGAGCCGGGCACGCAGCCGTACCAGTCGGCCTGCGGTGGGCTCGGGCACTTCGAGGGCGGGGGCGGCGGGCGCCTCCGGCTCGACGGCCTCGGGGGCCTCCTCGGCGGGAGCCTCGGCCGAAGGGGGGCCGACCTCCTCGATGGTGCGGCGCGGTTCCTCGCGCGGCGTCTCGGCCTCCTCGCCGACATGAGGTTCGGCGGGAGGAGTGATGGTCGGCGTGCTCGACGGCGCCGGGGGCAGCTGCTTCTTCTTGCGGCCGCTGACCACGAGCCCGCTGATCACGCCGACCGCGACCAGGGCGATGACTACAGCAAGGATGACGAATTCCATAACCCACCCAGTATCAGCCACGACCGCCCGCACGGACCGCCCCGAACGACCACCCCCGCATCCACTCCAACCGTTATGCACCTTTTGGCGGTAAATGTACGATCCTGTCCGTGGAGACCCGCGGCCTGGAGCCCGTCCCCGACAGCGAGCGCACCGGCCGGGTCCGGACCCTCTTCGCCACCTGGGCCGGTGCGAATCTGACCGTGCTGCTGCTCACGATGGGCGCGGGGCTCATCGTCTTCAACGGACTGAACTTCTGGCAGGTGCTCACCGTCGCGATCGTGGCGCCGGTCATCAGCTTCGGACTGGTCGGCCTGGTCTCGGTCGCGGGCCGGGAGGGCGGGGCTCCCGGCATGGCGCTCTCCCGGGCCGTCTTCGGCCAGCGCGGCAACCTGCTGCCGGGCGCGCTGATCTGGATCGCCCGCTGGGGCTGGGAGACGGTGAACGCGGTCACCGGCACCTACGCCCTGCTGGCCGTGCTGAATCTGCTCTTCTCCATCACCGGCGGCAGCACCCTGATCATCGTGACCCTGGTCTCCTTCGTGGGGAGCAGCTTCCTGGTGTCGGGGCTGGGGATGCGGGCGGTGCGGGCCTGCTGCATCTGGTCGATGTACCTCTTCGCCTGTTTCAGCGTCCTGGTACTGATCCATCTGATCGGCAGGACCGACTGGCACGACGTCCTGGACAGGCCCACCGGGTCGACGGCGATGGTGATCACCGGGGTCGGCACACTGGTCGGCGGCGGGATCAGCTGGGTTCCGGCGGGTCCCGACTTCGCCCGCTATCTGCCCCGCACCGCGTCCGGCGCCGCCGTGGTCGGGGCGACCGTGAGCGGCGCCGGGGTCGTGTGCCTGCCGTTGGCGCTGATGGGCGCCGTGATGGCGATCGCCACGCCGGGGCTGGCCGTCACTCACGACCCGGTGTCGTTCATCGGGGCTCTGCTGCCCGGCTGGCTCGCGGTGCCGTATCTGCTGATGGCCGTCATCGGCATGGTGCTGATCAATGCGATGTCGCTCTATTCGGGCGGCTTTACCGCGCAAACGCTGGGATTCGGGATCCCGCGGGCATGGGCGGTCGGGGTGAACGCCGGCATCAGTCTGTTGCTGGGCGCACTGCTGATGATGACGACGGCGGGCTTCACGAATTCCTTCGTCTCCTTTCTGACACTCCTCGCGGTGACGTTCTCGGCGTGGATCGGGGTCTTCGGCGTGGATCGGCTGAGGGGGCGCAGTTACGATCCGGCGGCGCTCCTGGACACCACGCCGTCCGGCGCCTACTGGTACACGGGAGGCTTCGCCGTCACGGCCGTGACCGCGTGGCTCGTGGGCCTCGTGGTGGGACTGCTCTTCACCGGTGTGCGGTGGTTCTCCGGCCCGTTCGCCGACACCTGGATCGGGCGCCACGGACTGGGCTGGGCGGCCACGATCGCCGTCTCCGCCGCGCTGTACGCGATCCTGCCGCGCCCCGCCGTACGGAAGGGCGGGAGCGAGCCCGGAGGCGACGCACCCCTACACTTCTGACGCTGCGTCAGCTAGTGTCCCGGCTCGCCGAGCCCGCCCGACGAAGGGGACAAGCGTCATGGCTTTCACCGTGGTCCGGTTCAATCTCGTCGATCCCGACGCCACCCACGAGTCGCTCTCGGCCCGCTACCGCGCCGCGCTGGAGATGGCCGCGTACGCCGACGAGCACGGCGTCGACACGGTACAGACCGAGGAGCACCACGGCGTCGCCGACTCCTGGCTGCCCTCCCCCTTCGTCTTCGCGGGCTCGGTCTTCGGCGCCACCCGCCGGATCGCGGTCACCGTCTCGGCGATCATCGGTCCGCTGCACGACCCGCTGCGGCTGGCCGAGGACATCGCGGTCCTGGACCTGCTGAGCGCGGGCCGGCTGGTCACCGTGGCGGGGATCGGCTACCGGCCGGAGGAGTACGAACAGGCGGGCGTCGAGTGGGGCAGGCGCGGCAGGCTCCAGGACGAGCTGCTGGAGACCCTGCTGCGGGCATGGACCGGGGAGCCGTTCCCGTACCGGGGCCGTACGGTCCGGATCACTCCGCGCCCGTACACCCGGCCGCATCCGCTGCTGCTGGTGGGCGGCAGTTCGCGGGCCGCGGCGCGGCGGGCGGCCCGGTACGGGCTGCCGTTCTTCCCGAGCGCACACCTGCCGGAGCTGGAGGCGTACTACCACGAGCAGCGCGAGCGGTTCGGGACGGACGGCTTCTGCATGATGCCGGCCGCCCGGACACCGCTGCTCCACGTCTCCGAGGACCCGGACCGGACATGGGCGAAGTACGGCGAGCACTTCCTCCACGAGGCGCGCACGTACGCCTCCTGGCAGTCCAAGGACATCCGCTCGGCCGTGCGTTCGGCGGCGACGACGGTGACGGAGCTGCGGGACGAAGGGGTCTACCGGGTCGTCACCCCGGACGAGTGCGCCGCCGCGGCCGGGGAAGCGGAGAGCCTGGTGCTGCATCCGCTGTGCGGCGGGATGCCGGTCGAGGAGGGATGGCGCAGTCTGCGGCTGTTCTGCGGCGCGGTCGCGCGCTGACCGCGCCCGACCCGGAAGCGCCCCGGCTCCGCGGGTGCGGGCCGGGGCGTTCCGTGTACGAGGAGAGGGACAGCGGGGATCAGCCCATCTCCTCCAACGCCTTGCCCTTGGTCTCCTTCACGAACTTGAGCACGAAGGGGATCGAGAGCGTGGCGAAGCATGCGTAGATGATGTACGTGCCCGACAGGTTCCAGTCGGACAGGCTCGGGAAGCTCGCGGTGATGGCCCAGTTGGCGATCCACTGCGCGGACGCGGCGACACCGAGCGCCGCGGCGCGGATCCTGTTCGGGAACATCTCGCCGAGGAAGACCCAGACCACGACACCCCACGACAGGGCGAAGAAGAGCACGAACACATGGGCCGCGACCAGTGCCACGACTCCGTGGGCGTGGGGCAGTTTGCCGTCGACCAGGTGGGCCGAGAAGGCCCAGGCCTCGAAGGCGAGGGCGATGGCCATACCGGTCGAGCCGACCAGCGCGAGCGGCTTGCGGCCCACCCGGTCCACCAGAACCATGGCGACCACGGTGCCGATGATGTTGATGATGGACGTGGTGAACGAGTAGAAGAACGAGGCCGACGGGTCGATACCGACGGACTGCCAGAGCGTCGCCGAGTAGTAGAACGCCACATTGATGCCGACGAGCTGCTGGAAGACCGAGAGGCCGATGCCGACCCAGACGATCGGCAGGAAGCCGACGCGTCCGCCGAGCAGGTCCCTGAACGTGGACTTGTGCTCACGGCGCATGGCGGTCTCGATCTCGGAGACCCGGGCGTCGAGGTCGACGGACGTGCCCTCGACCTCCGCCAGGATCTGCCGGGCGCGGTCCTTCCTGCCGACCGAGATCAGGAACCGCGGCGACTCGGGGATCGCCAGCGACAGCAGCCCGTACAGCACGGCGGGGACGACCATCACGCCGAGCATCCACTGCCAGGCCTCGATGCCGCCGATCTTGCCGCGCTGATCGCCGTCGGCGAGCTGCAGGATGCCGTAGTTGACCAGCTGGGAGATGGCGATGCCGACGACGATCGCGGCCTGCTGGAAGGAACCGAGGCGACCGCGGTAGGCGGGCGGCGAGACCTCGGCGATGTACGCCGGGCCGATCACCGAGGCCATGCCGATGGCGAAGCCGCCGATGATGCGCCACATCGCCAGGTCCCAGAGCGCGAACGGGAGCGCGGAACCGACGGCACTGATGGTGAACAGCACGGAGGCGATCTGCATGCAGCGGATGCGGCCGATACGGTCGGCGATGCGTCCCGCCGTGGCCGCGCCGATCGCACAGCCGATCAGGGCGATGGCGATGACCTGGGCGAGCGTTCCCGAACCGATCTCGTACCGGCTGCGGATGGCCTCGACGGCGCCATTGATGACGGAGCTGTCGTAGCCGAACAGGAAACCGCCCATCGCCGCGGCCGCCGTGATGAAGATGACATGGCCGAGGTGGTCCGGATGGGCCGCTCGGGCTCCGGACGCCGGTCCCTGAGAGGTGCTGGTCACTTGAACTCCTGATGCCTTGCCGCGTCGTCAGGTGTGGGGGGCGAGCTCTTGTGGGGCGCGAGCTCCTCCAAGTGGGGCATAACTTTCCGCCTGCCACCACTTGAAGATAAAGACGACGATGCAGAGAATATGCGTTCAAGTTGCGAAGTCAATATTCGACCATTCGCGTGAGTCAGCCAAGAAGCAACCGGCGAGTAAGTTGAAGCCTTGAAGGACAGGAGGGCTCAGCGCAGCCGCTGGCTGATGACCTTGGAGACCCCGTCACCCTGCATCGAGACGCCGTACAGTGCGTCGGCGACCTCCATCGTCCGCTTCTGGTGCGTGATCACGATCAGCTGCGAGCTCTCCTGGAGCTCCTCCATGATCCGGATCAGCCGCTGCAGGTTGGTGTCGTCGAGCGCCGCCTCGACCTCGTCCATCACGTAGAACGGGCTCGGGCGGGCCTTGAAGATCGAGACCAGCAATGCCACCGCCGTCAGTGAGCGTTCCCCGCCGGACAGCAGCGAGAGCCGCTTGACCTTCTTGCCGGGCGGCCGGGCCTCGACGTCCACACCGGTCGCGAGCATGTTGTCCGGGTCGGTCAGGACGAGCCGCCCCTCGCCTCCCGGGAAAAGCCGTGAGAAGACACCCTCGAACTCGCGGGCCGTGTCCCGGTACGCCTCGGTGAACACCTGCTCGACCCGCTCGTCGACCTCCTTGATGACCTGTATCAGATCGGCCCGGGTCTTCTTCAGGTCCTCCAGCTGCTCGGAGAGGAACTTGTGCCGTTCCTCCAGCGCCGAGAACTCCTCAAGGGCGAGCGGATTCACCTTTCCGAGCTGCTGGTACGCCCGTTCGGCCGACTTCAGCCGCTTCTCCTGCTCGGACCTGACGAAGGGCTTCGGCTGGTTGCGCGGATGCTCCGGATCCTCCGGCAGCTCCTCGCCCTCCGCCGCCGGCGACGGCGGTACGAGCTGGTCGGGGCCGTACTCGGCGGCCAGCCCGGTCGGCTCGACGCCCAGTTCCTCCAGCGCCTTCGCCTCCAGCTGCTCTATGCGCAACCGCTTCTCGGCGCCGAGCACCTCGCCGCGGTGGACGGAGTCGGTCAGTTTGTCCAGCTCGCTCTTGAGCTCGCGGCCCTGGTTGCGCTCGGCCGCCAGCTCCCGCTCCCGTTCCGCCTTCGCCGCCTCGACCGCTCCCCGCTCCTGCTCGGCCCGCACGACGGACACCTCGACATGGGCGAGCAGCTGACGGGCGCCCGACGCGACGGCCGACGCCACCTCCGCCTCGTGCCGCAGCCGGGCGCGGCGCCGCTCGGCTCGGGCGCGGGCCTCCCGTTCTGCTCGGGCGCCCCGGTCGAGGGCTTCCGCACGCCCCGCGAGCCCCTTGACCCTCTCCTCGTGAGTACGTACCTGGAGGCGGGCCTCCATCTCGGTCTGACGGGCGTTGGCACCGTCGGCGGCGAGCCGGTCGCGCACGGAGGTGTCCGGCTCCTCCTCGACCGGCATCTCTTCGGCGACGAGCAGCCGCTCGGCCAGTTCCTCCGCTTCCTCCGTCGCCCGCTCCAGTGCCTCCTGGGCTCGGGCGGCGGACGCGGTCATCCGCTCGGCCTCGCCTGCGGCGCCACGGGCCTGCCCGGCGAGCCGCCCGAGCTGCTGGGCCACCCCGGACTTCTCCCGCTCGGCGGCCCGGCGCCGCTCCCCCAGCTCCTCGACCAGTCCGGCACACGCTCGGCGCCGCTCCGTCGCGAGGCGCTGCTCTTCGGTCAACTCCGCGCAGCGCACTGCCAGTTCCTCCAGCTGGAGGGCGGCCTCGTCGACCGAGGCCTGCACTTCGAGGAGGCTCGGCGCACCGGCGGAACCGCCGTGCGCGAAGTGCGCCGAGAGGATGTCCCCCTCAGCGGTCACAGCCGTCAGCTCCGGGCGCACGGCAACAAGGTCCTCGGCATCCTCCAAGGTGCCGACGACCACCATGTCCCGCACCAGCCTCCGCACGGCGTCCACCAGTTCGACGGGCCCGCGGACGAGGTCGGCCACGGCGGGCGGACCTCCGGCGGGCGCTCCGGCCACGGCGACGTGCGAGGGGTGGGCGGGCGCGTGGAGCCCGCCCGCCCGGCCGTGTGTCTGGCCCGGCAGGTGCACAGCAGACGCATCGGCTCCGCCGGCCCCGCCGTCAGCAGCGTCATAGCCACCGCTGGCACCACCGGCCTCACCGGCCTCACCGGCCTCACCGGCCTCACCGGCCTCACCGGCCTCACCGGCCTCACCGGCCTCACCGGCACCAGAATCCCCAGCAGCGACACCGGCATCAGAGACCCCTCCCTGATCGGGGACGCCGACGCGCACCCCGCCCAGCAGCATCGCCGCCCGGCCCGCGTCCCGTTTGCGCAGCAGCCGGATCGCCTCCGCGGCCGTGGCCGGATCCGTCACCGCGACCGCGTCCGCCGCCGCGCCCAGGGCCGCCGCCACCGCCACCTCGTGCCCCGGCGCCACCGTCAGGAGTTCGGCGGCCGGGCCGAGGAGGCCCGTCAGGCGGTCCTGCGCGCCGAGCAGCACGCCCGTGCCGTCCTTGCGGCGCAGGCCGAGGGCCAGAGCATCGTGGCGAGCCGCCACCGCCGCCCGCTTCCGTTCGGCGGCGGTGGCGGACTCCCTGGCCTCGGAGAGCGCCGCCTCCGCCTCCGCGAGTTCCCGCTTGGCGGCCTCGTGCCGCTCGCCCAGCTCGGCGTCGCCCGCGTCCAGTCCCTCGACCTCGGCCTTGAGCTGTTCGTACTCCTCCTGTGCGGCGACCGCCCGCTCCTGCGCCTCGTCACGGGATGCGGCCAGCCGGTCGATCTCCGCCTGCGCCGAACCGGCCCGGCTGCGGGCCGCGTTGACCTGCCCGTTCAACCGGGCAAGCCCTTCGCGGCGGTCCGCGATGGCCCGCGCGGCGTCCTTGAGCCTGCGCTCCTCGGCCGCCAACTCCCGTTCCAGGTCACCGCGGTGGGCAGCGGTGTCCTGCAGCGCGTGCTCCGCCGCCTCCAGCGCGGCCTCCAGCTCCGCCTCCTGCTCACGGATGCGGGCCGCCTCCCGCTCCATGCTTTCAGGGTCCCTGAATCCCGTGCCGCGCCGCTCCTCCTCCGGCGCCGCTCCGGCGCTCTTGACCCGGGCGTCGGCCAGCGAGATCGTGCCGCGCACCCGCTCGGCCAGCTGGGACAGCTCGTACCAGGTCTGCTGGGCCCGCTGCAGCCGCGGCGCCAGCCGCCGTACCTCGTCCTCCAGCTCCGCCTCGCGCGCCAGGGCCGCCCTGAGCTCCGCCTCCGCGGCCTCCCTGCGCTGCTTGAGCGCCGCTTCGTCGGCGATCTCGCTGCGCAACGCGGTGTGCAGTCGCACCAGGTCGTCGGCGAGCAGTCGCAGCCTGGCGTCGCGCAGATCGGCCTGGATGACTGCGGCCCGGCGTGCCACGGCCGCCTGCCGGCCCAGCGGTTTCAACTGGCGCCGCAGCTCGTCGGTCAGGTCCTGGACGCGGGCCAGATTGGCTCCCATCGCGTCCAGTTTCCGCAGCGCCTTCTCTTTCCGCTTGCGGTGCTTGAGCACGCCCGCGGCTTCCTCGATGAATGCGCGCCGCCCCGTCGGATCGGCGTGGAGCACGGAGTCCAGCTGCCCCTGCCCGACGATGACATGCATCTCCCGGCCGATACCGGAATCCGAGAGGAGTTCCTGGATGTCCAGGAGTCGGCAGGTGTCGCCATTGATCTGGTATTCGCTGCCACCGTTGCGGAACATGATCCGAGTGATCGTCACTTCGGCGTACTCGATGGGCAGCGCTCCATCGGAATTGTCGATGGTCAGCGAAACCTCCGCCCGCCCGAGCGGCGGCCGCCCGGTGGTGCCGGCAAAGATGACGTCCTCCATCTTGCCGCCGCGCAGAGATTTGGCACCCTGTTCTCCCATGACCCAGGAGAGCGCGTCCACCACATTGGACTTGCCCGACCCGTTGGGACCGACGACGCACGTGATGCCGGGTTCGAACCGCAGCGTCGTGGCGGAGGCGAACGATTTGAAACCGCGCAGGGTCAGGGCCTTGAGGTGCACGCCGCCGGACTCTACCTTTCACTCTCGGTTTCGCTGATGAAGGTGCAGGGCACATCAGACGTTAAGGGAAGGGGTGCACGTCCGGGGCGGGGCCGCACAGGTCCGAGCAGAAAGAAAGAAGGGACGCCGAAGCGCCCCTTTAAATCTTGTGCGGTGTTGCGTGTGCGGTGTAGTGGTGCAGCGGCACATGACGGATCAAGGACATGTCACGAAGGTGACAGATCAAGAGCAGTGATCTTCAATGATCCGGCGACGATCCGGGTGATGATCTCGGACGGCTGACGCGGGACAGCCCGACCGGCCCTGTGGCCATCGGTCAGGTCAGCGCCGGCTCCGCCTGAGGTACGTCGATGTCGATGCTGTCGAGCAGCGACTCTTGGTGCTGGGCGGCGGCATTGAGCGCGTCGTTCTCGTCCTGAATCCGTACAAGCTCGGATTCGAGATCCTGGACGCGCTGCTGGAGCCGTCGCATCTCGGCGAGGAGTCGCGGGTCGGAACCGCCGACGTAACCGAGAAGCGCCTTTGCCATGATGGATGGTCCTCCACACTGAGTGACCGACCGATGCGGTGTGGGTCGTGAGGGATTCGCACCCGCGGTGCTCGGCAGTGCTCTGTATTCACTGCTGTTCTGCTGCCAAACAGCTCTGCCGAACAGCTAAGGTGCGCGGGGATTTCAGCGTCTCACCAAAAAGTTTGACGGTCAACACGATCACACCCCGTAGAGACGGGCGGCCCTGGGGCGCGCGGCTTCACAATCATGCGGCGCGACTCTCCTGCGGGGCCCTGGAGGGCGTGGAGATCATCCTTACTGCCGCAGCCTGGCACGCCAACCGAATCTTGGCAACCACCCGGTCATTTCGCAGGTCATTTCATGTGTACGCAGATGAGCCCCCCGCCCCGTCACCCCGCGCCGTCCGTCGAACACCGTCCGAACACGGCGCTCGCGTCGGACCCGTTGCAAGCCCGTATCAGCGGATCGCGAAACCGTCGTAACCGCCGCGCGGCGTGTCCCAGATCTCAGTGACTCCGTCAACGCGCCCGGGTGTGTCGTCCGAGCGCAGCCACTCCAGCAGACGGTGGCAATTCTCACGCCGCCCCTCGGCGACGACCTGCACCCTGCCGTCGTCGAGATTGAGGGCGAAACCGGTGAGACCACCGATCTCCAGGGCGTTTGCCCTGGTGAACCAGCGGAACCCGACTTGCTGCACTCGGCCGCGTACCCAGGCGGTGAGTCGTACGTCTTCGTTCATGCCCGAACGCTAACCGGCCAATTGCTCTCGGAGCACCTTCCCCCTATAGCCCATGGCGTACAGTCCCGTCGCAATAGCCTCACCCGATCGAGTGAGGCACGTTGACGCCGAGAGCGGCGTCCGGATCGTCGGAAGGGCTCGGCACATGGGACGTCATCGACGCTCCGCAGCAGTTCCTGCCGCTCAGGACCACGGGACGGGGGACACCGGTCGGCACCGGGGAAAGCGCCACGGGAAGCGGTCCGGAGCACCTGTTCGTACGGGGCTGGTCGGCGTCTCCGCGGCCCTTGCCGTGGGGGCCGTAGCGGTCGCCTCCGGTCTGCTGCCCGGCGGTGACACCTACACGAACGGCGGCTCGGCCGCCGACCAGGTGCGCACCGAGGGGGCTCCGGATCTCCTGGGCCAGGGAGGCTCGTCCACCGCGTCGGCCGAGGCAGGCCGCGATGCCGGACGCACCGATGGACCGGCGAGTGCGCGGTCCCGGACGGGCTCCCCGTCGTCCGGTTCCCCGTCGAAGACGTCCCGGCCGAAGGAACGGGCGAACCCGTCCCCGTCGACCTCGGCACCGAGGACCGGCACGGAGGAAACCGGGAAGAGCGCCGCCCCGGCCGCTTCCGATGCGCCGTCGGCCGCTCCGGAGGCCTCCGCACCCTCGTCTCCGGCCGCCCGCAGGTCCACGGCGTCGGCCACGGCCGACTCCGCCCAGGCCGCCGTGCTCGCCCTGGTCAACCAGGAACGCGCGAAGGTCGGCTGCAGTCCGGTGACGACCAGCTCCGCACTGACCTCGCTCGCCCAGAACTTCAGCGACGACATGGCCGCGCGCGGCTTCTTCGACCACACCGACCCGGATGGCCGGACCCCCTGGGACCGCGCCTCGAAGGCCGGTGTGCAGGGGCTCGGGGGCGAGAACATCGCCCGGGGCCAGGCCGACGCGCAGGCCGTCATGGACTCCTGGATGAACAGCGACGGTCACCGGGCGAACATTCTCAACTGCGACTACAAGACGCTCGGCGTCGGCGTGCACCACGGCGCGGGCGGCCCCTGGTGGACGCAGGACTTCGGCTTCTGAGATTTCCGCAGGTCATCGAGCTATGAGCCCTTCTGGGCCGTCTCAGGGTCGTCATCGGTCGCCGAAGCAGCCCAGACCGCGTCGACAGCGTCTCGCGTACGGGTGCCGCTCGACGGCATCAAGTGCGTGTAGGTCCGCAGCGTGAAACCGGGGTCATAATGGCCCAAATATTCGGCAGCACGCAGAGCGGGCCGCCACTGTCGACCGTGAACCGATTGCGGTTCAGGGAAAGACCCTCGGGACTTCGAAAGATCAGCGCCCTAGCGACGGGCGCACCATCCAACGTCTTCCAGGGCAATGTCACCTCCGCAACGGGCAAGCGCGTCAGGTGGCCGGCCAACGCGAAGGCGATGGACTCGGACAGGGCCACATCCCGCTCCTTTCCCCCCTTGGGCGGGGCGAACACAGGCCGGTTACGGAGCAACTTCACTTGCCGGGCCACGTGGGCGACGCTCCCGAGGAAATCCACGTCTTCGACTGCGAGGCCGAACACCTCGCCCTGCCGAAGGCCGCAGCAGGGTCCACCAAGGCTCGGTACCTCTCAGGCAGAGCAGCCTGCACAGCCTTCACGCGGTCAGCAGACCACGGCTTGACCTTGCGCGAGCGCCCGGTTGCGCTCCGCCCCGCCGGGCGCTCTTCCCAGCTCTGGCTGCGCCCGCGCTCCTGCCTCCGGTCCGCTCGGCGCTGCCGTTGCCGACGCGCGCCCGCAGTGGACAGGCCCGGAGGGCATGAGACGAGAACCAAGTCCGCGGCTTCCAGACATGCCTCCAGCGGGGGCGCTCAGACTCCGGCATGGCAGGGGCGCCGTACGCGAGTGTCGGCCGGAGCGTGGCGAGCGTCGTGGGCTCCCATGCCGACCACCTTCGCCCCAGGCAGAGCCGAGCAGCCGCGACCCAGGGCGTCAAGGTCGTTCGTACAGTGGCGCGCTCCACCTTGACGCCCTGAACCACGCCTGCTCCACGGTGTGCGGGTCGAAGGCGGACGGGATGGGAGCTGAGGTAAGTGGTGGGTTGGGGTGGGCGATGAAGGCGGCGCGTGCCCATTCCGTGCCCGACCGGGCGGGGAACCACGGGGAAAGGCAGCTCGAACCGCTCCAAGTGCGCGTGTTGGCGACAGGAGCGACGGGCGGAAGGCTCCTGGCCTCGACCACGTCAGAACAGTGGAGGTGTCGCCCTGAAATCCTCACCACCGTAGAGCGACTCGTATCGAATCTCGATCACCAGACGCCGAGTGATGAGATCCCAGAACCAGCCGTGTTGGTTTTCACTGAACTCGTCGAGATGCAACAAGAAGGCGGACTGTCCAGCAAGGACCGCGGCACCCGGACGGAGGGAGTGAGCCTTGGGCCGCACAGGCAACGGCGCTAGGACACGTTCTTGCGTGGTGATAGTGCCATTGGCCGATATGGTCTCCGTCCAAGTGCACCACAGAGTTTGTTACGACGGCTGGCCCAAGTCCGGCATTGATGACCTGAAGGCCGGCCTCGTGCCCTTCGTGCTCCTTAACGCGTCGCATCACAAGCAAGGGTCTTACGGTCTGGCGGTTATGTAACCGTGTAGCCCTGGTCTGCGTATAGCTGACCCAGAGAGAACCCAGCGCGATGGTTGTTGCGGCCGTAGCAATGACCGTGTCCGAGTCCACCTGTCTGCCCCCCATGCAACGCCCCGATACCGAACGTGATCTACCGCTGCATCGCCGGTCGTAGTCGCCCCACGAGCAGCCAGTCCTGCTAGCCCAATTACCCGTTGTCGCCCGGTGCCAACATGGAGGATGCCCTGTAGCCCGCCCGAGCCACAGCACACACTCACCCTCAGAAAGCGCCACCCCCCGGTAAGCGCTGTGCGGGCGTAAGCTCGTGCGTATGGACGAGAACTCCCGTCTGGACGCGCTCGCCTTCGATGTGTTCTCCCGGCAGTGCCCCTCGCGCGGCACGCTGGAGCATGTCACCGGGCGCTGGGGCAGCCTGACGCTGGGAGCCCTGTACGAGGGCGGCTTCCGCTTCAACGAGTTGCGCCGCCGCGTCGACGGAGTGAGCGAGAAGATGCTCTCGCAGACGCTCCACGCCCTGGAGCGGGACGGTCTGGTGCACCGTGAGGCCCAGCCGACCAATCCCCCGCGCGTCGACTACGAGCTGACGCCCCTGGGCCGACAGGTGGCCGAGCGGCTGCTCGGGTTGATCCAGCTCGTCGAGGGCCGGATGCCCGAGGTGCTACGGGCCCGCGACCGCTACGACGAGGCCCACCCGGGCCCTGGGAACCGGGACTGAAGGGCTGTCGCTGTCCGGTATTCCCCGGCGGACGTATTTCCCGGCGGACGCACGACGGCGGCCACGGCACCGCGACGTACTGTCGGGACATCCGCATACGTCCGGTATGCGGATGTCCCCTCGCCGTGCGATCCCCAGCATCGGACCCACCCGCCGATCCGGCCTGATGCGCACGAACGACCTCAGGGCGTGGCGCGGGTCAGTTCGCACCTCCCGTCCGCGCAGGACCGACGCAGCCGCCCGGCCGAGATGGTCTCCATGAGGCCGATCACCCAGCACATCGGGCATCCGCGCAGCGCGACCAGGCCGACCGGGGCGAGCAGCAGGCTCGCCGGGCCGACGACCGGCAGCAGGGCCAGGGACCCGGCGAGCGCGCCGAACCCGATGACTCCGATGGCCAGATGGCGCGGGAGGGTGTCGCCGGCGAAGCCGCCGCTCGTCGGCGCATCGGGTGCACCGGCGGCGGGTGTGGAAGCGGGCACGGCGGCGGGTGTGGAAGGGGGCACGGCGGTGCGTGTCGCGGTGGTCGGATCAGATGTCATCGTCGGTTCCCCTCGTTCTGGCCGGTTCGTCGCGCAGTGCCTCGCGTACCGCCGAACGGGCCCGGTGCAGGCGGGACTTCATCGCGGCGGTGCTCAGCCCGAGCCGGTCGGCGACGGTGCGGCCGGGCAGGCCTTGGATGTCCCGCATGACCAGCACCTGCCGCTGGTCGTCGGGCAGGGCGGCAACGGCGGCCGCGACGCGTTCGGCTTCCAGGCGCAGCAGGACGTCCTCCTCGGCGGACTGCACGGTGCCGCCGAACGCGTCCGACGACCAGCCGGCCGTGCCGAGCAGGCCGGGCTCGTCGACCGGTCCGCGCCGAACCAGGGTGCGGGTGCGGCGCAGGCACTCGTTGCGGACGATCCGGAACATCCACGAGGCCAGCGCCCCGGAGGCGCGCAGCATGCCGATCTTGCGGTAGAGGATGATCAGCGCTTCCTGGGCGGCGTCCTCGGCGTCCTGGGGTGTGGCGCACAGCGTGCGCGCGAACCGGTGCACG
Organism: Streptomyces sp. NPDC101194; assembly: GCF_044767885.1. Classification (NCBI taxonomy): domain Bacteria; kingdom Bacillati; phylum Actinomycetota; class Actinomycetes; order Kitasatosporales; family Streptomycetaceae; genus Streptomyces; species Streptomyces sp. NPDC101194. The sequence continues at coordinate 175,209 of NZ_JBIWOS010000012.1, read as the reverse complement.
TGCGGGTAGGAGCCGTACACCAGCGCGGTGAGCGCGTCGACGTCGCCGCGTTGCGCCGCGGCGACCAGGGTCGCGCCGGGCCAGCTGTGGTCAGCCACGCTGACGCCTCCGGCGGCGCAGCAGCGTGACGGTGCACGCGCACAGCAGCAGCGCGGCGGCCGCGACGGCGATGACGACGGTGGTCATGGGGTCCTCCCGGTGGGCTGCGGCGGACGCGGTCGTCCGCACGCCTATGAGAGGCGCGGCGGGCCCGGAAGGATTCACCCCGGTCCGCGGTCCGGTCGTTCAGGGCGCCCCGGCGCGTGCGAACTGCAGCCGGGGTCGAGCCCGGCGGTGTCCGGCCGGGCGACGGTCCGGCCGAGGGACCTCAGTCCTTGCGGCCGGTCACGGCGACGGTCAGACCGAGGCCGATCATCGTGAACCCGCCGACCCCGCCGATCAGGGCGAGCCGCCGCGGTGAGCGGGCGAACCAGCTTCGCGTGGTGGCCGCGACCAACCCCCACACGCTGTCGGAGGCCACCGCGATGACATTGAAGACCAGGCCGAGCACCAGCATTTGAACTGTGACGTGCCCCTGACGAGGGTCGACGAACTGGGGCAGCACGGCGGCGAAGAACACGATGGTCTTGGGGTTGGCCACGCCGACCGCGAACCCCTCCCACAACGTGCGCAGACCGCCGTGCGCGGGACCGTCACCGGTGAACGCGGCGTGCAGCGCCCCGCGCTGCCGCACCGCCTTGACACCGAGATACACCAGGTACGCGGCGCCCAGGAGCTTCAGCGCCGTGAAGACGAGGACCGAGCGCTCGACCACGGCCCCGACCCCGAGCGCCACGGCCACGACGAGCACGTAGGCTCCGAGCGTGTTCCCCGCGACCGTGGTCAGCGCGGCCCGGCGCCCCTGCGCCAGTGCCCGCCCGATCACGAACAGCACGCTGGGGCCGGGAACCACGATCAGCAGGAACGACATGGCCGCGAAGGCCAGCAGTCGGTCGGTGGTCACCATGACACCCATGTAACACGGGAACGAGGCATGTCTGCAGCCGTTTCCGTGGAGCGGCCCCGCGCCGGTCGGAGAGACCCATCCGCGACGTACGCCGTCGGACGCCGGGGCTCTCCTCCGGCGACGACTCGCCGGACCGCCCTCAGGAAGCCGTGCGCGGCGGACGCTGGCAGCGCGGGCAGAAGTAGCTGGAGCGGTTCATCCACGCCCGGCGCCGCATCGGCGTACCGCAGCGGTGGCAGGGCTCGCCCTCGCGTCCGTAGGCGTCGAGCGAGCGGTCGAAGTAACCGGACTCGCCGTTCACATTGACATAGAGGCTGTCGAAGCTGGTGCCGCCCTGGTCGAGCGCCGCGTTCATCACGTCACGGACATGCCCCAGCAACTCGGCGGACCTGGGGCGGGTGAGGGTGGCGGTCGGCCGGTCGTAGTGCAGCTTGGTGCGCCACAGCGCCTCGTCCGCGTAGATGTTGCCGACGCCGCTGATCAGCGACTGGTCGAGCAGAGCGCGCTTGATCGTCGTCCGGCGCAGCCGCAGGGCCGTCTGGAACGCCGCGTCGTCGAAGGCCGGGTCCAGCGGATCGCGGGCGATGTGCGCGATGGTGTCGGGCAGCCCGTCCGTGCTGTCGGCGGCGCACTCGTGGAGCGAGAGCCCGCCGAAGGTCCGCTGGTCGACGAAGCGCAGCTCGGTACCGAGGTCGTCGTCGAAGCGGATCCGGACGCGCAGGTGCTTCTCGTCGGGGGCGTCCTGCGGCTGTACGAGCAGTTGTCCGCTCATACCGAGGTGGCCGAGGAGCGAGCTGGACGCGTCGTTCAGCGGTATCCAGAGGTACTTCCCGCGGCGCATGGCCGTTCCGAAGCGGGCACCGCCCAGCCGGGCCGCGAAGTCCACGCCGCCCGCGGGATGGCGGCGGACCGCACGCGGGTGCAGCACCTCGACCTCGCCGACCGTACGGCCGGTGACCCAGCGCGCGAGACCCCGTCGTACGACCTCGACCTCGGGCAGCTCGGGCACGGTGTCGCTCCTGGAGAAGTGCGAGAAGTGAACGGGGAGATGAAAAGCATATCCGGGCAGGAAAAACCCCTCGGTGCGCAGGGCACCGAGGGGTTCTCGGGTCAGGCCGGAGCGACGTCCGTGGACGGCGAGGGGTCGGCAGGGGTGTCGGCGGCCCCTCCGTCGGCAGCGGACTTCGCCGCGGCCTCCCGTGCTTCCGCGGCGGCGCTGATCTCGCGCCAGGCGGACTCCGCCGCCTGCTGCTCCGCTTCCTTCTTGCTACGGCCGGTGCCGGTGCCGTACGAGACACCACCGACGCGAGCAGCAGCAGTAAAGGTCTTCTCGTGGTCCGGGCCGGTCTCCGTGACGAGGTACTCGGGGACGCCGAGGCTCTCGCTCGCGGTGAGTTCCTGGAGGCTGGTCTTCCAGTCCAGGCCGGCGCCGAGGTTGGAGGACCTGTCGATCAGCGGGTCGAAGAGCCGGTGGACCAGCTCCGAGGCCGCGCTGAGACCCTGGTCGAGATAGACCGCGCCGATCACCGCTTCGAGGGTGTCGGCGAGGATGGACGCCTTGTCCCTGCCGCCCGTGCCCTCTTCACCGCGGCCGAGCCGGATGAAGGAGCCGAGTTCGAGGCCGCGGCCCACTTCCGCCAGCGCACGCGAGTTGACCACCGCGGCCCGCAATTTGGCCAGCTGGCCTTCGGGCAGGTCGGGGTGGGTGCGGTACAGCGTGTCCGTGACCACCAGGCCGAGCACCGAATCCCCGAGGAATTCGAGCCGCTCGTTGGTGGGCAGACCGCCGTTCTCGTACGCGTAGGAGCGATGGGTCAGCGCACGCACCAGAAGGGCGGACTCGAGGTGATACCCGAGCCGCCCTTCCAGAAGCGTGTGGGACGAGGCTGTGTTGACGTTGTCTGCCTGCTTCTTGGCGTTGGACAACTCAGACATCGGGCCTCTCACCAGCCGCTCAGACTTCGAGGACCTGGCGCTTGTTGTACGTGCCGCAGCTGGGGCACGCGATGTGCTGCAGCTTCGGCTCCTGGCAACGCTCGCACGAAACCAGGGTGGGGACCGCAGCCTTCCACTGCGACCGGCGGTGGCGCGTGTTGCTGCGCGACATCTTCCGCTTCGGAACAGCCACGGCTACTTCTCCTGCTTCTCGTCGACGCCCGCTTCGGCGCCGCCCATGTTGTCCTTCTCGCCGTCCTGAACGGTGTCGGCGAGTCCTTGCAGTGCCGCCCAACGAATGTCGACGGCATCGTGGTGGTGACCGGGGTTCTCGTCCAGCCTGATTCCGCATTCGGAACACAGTCCGGCACAGGACTCCCGGCACACCGGCTGCATCGGCAGTGCGAGCACCACCGCATCGCGCAGCACTGGTTCGAGGTCGAACAGGCCGTCCTCGATGAAGAGCCTGTCCTCGTCGTCCTCGGCGTCGTCGGCCGGTTCCGCCTTGCTGCTGCGGCCACGGTCATCGGCGTCAGGGTACGAGAACATCTCCTGGAAGTCCGCCGCGACCTCTTGGTGCAGCGGCTCCAGACACCTTACGCACTCCCCCTCGGCCGACGCACGGGCGGTGCCTGTGACGAGCACCCCTTCCATGACGGATTCGAGGCGCAGATCCAGCTCCACGGGCGCGCCTTCCGGCACACCGATGACCCCGTCGATACCGAGGGCCGGCGAACCGGGTGCGTCCACCGTGCGGGTCAGCCGCTGGAGGGCACCGGGACGCCGACCCAGCTCGTGCGTGTCGAACACGAGGGGGTTTCGGTGGTCGAGGTGGCCGTTCAGGGCTTTTCCTGCTTTCAAAATCATGTGCGTCACGCAGCGTGGGGAGGGCTGACCGGATTCGGATTCGAATCGGGCAGCAGGGATCGCGGTCATACGCGCGACCGAAGAGCCAGGATACTGGACGCGCCGCTCAGCTCCCAATCCGGTCTCCCCGCACGGCCCGGACCGCCGTGGCGACCGGACCGCCGCCGCGGGGACCGGTCAGCGCTCCTGTTCGTACCGGCGGAGCTGTTCCAGATCGATCATGCTGGTGTCGAACAGGCTGGTCTCGTCGAGGGCGCTCTCACCCTGCGGCTGAAGGGTCTGCTGGTGGTGCACGGGCTGCTGCTGCCAGCCGTCGTAGTTCTGGGCCGGCGGCTGGGCCTGGCCCTGGTCGTAGCCCTGCTGCTGATAGGCGGCGTACGGGTCCGGCTGCTGCTGGTACTGGTAGACGTCCTGCTGCGGCTGCTCCTGGTACCCGTACGTCTCCGCGTAGCTCGGCTGGGTCTGGGCCGGGAAGTGCGGCTGGACCTGCTGGTGCGCGGGCTGCGGCTCCGGGGTGGCGAGCTCGGCGAGGCCGGCCCAGTGGTCCTCGTCGCTCATGTGCCCCTGGTTGCCCGCCGCGTCCTGGGCGGCCATGTGCACGCCGAGTTCGTCGGTGGCGACCCGTCCGTGCAGCTTCTGCCGGCCGCGGCCGACCGCCTCCAGGGTCTTGGCGAGCACGGCCTCGAAGGCACCGAGTTTGGTGTCCACGTACTCGTCGGCACGGCGCTGGAGCGTGGCCGGGTCGGTACTGCGCTCGGGGGCCTCCGCGAAATCCGGGTCCTCGTACCCCTGCTCGTCGAAGGCCTGGCCGCGGCCGAGGAGCTTCTCGCGGCCCCGGTCGACGGAGCCGATGGTCTTGGTGAGGACGACCTCGAAGTTGGCGAGCTTGCTGTCGACGTACTCGTCGGCCTCGGCGCGGACCTCCGCGGCCTCCCGGCGGGCCTCCTCGAGGATGCGGTCGGCCTCGCTGCGCGACTGCATGGCGACCTCGGTACCGGCGATCAGCGAGGTGCGTTCGGCGTGCGCCGCCTCGATGATCCGTTCGGCCTCCTGACGGGCCTGCTCGGCCAGCTGCTCGTGCCCGCCGATGAGCTCCTGGGCCTGGGCGAGCGAGCCGGGCAGGGCCTCGCGCACCTCATCGAGCATCGCGAGCAGTTCGGCGCGGTTGACCACGCACGAAGCCGACATGGGCATGGACCGGGCGCTGCCGACCGCCTCGACGATCTCGTCGAGCTTCTTCTGCACGTCCACCGTGTGCTCGCCACTCTCTACAGCCGATTGGAGACGGACGGGACGACTGTACGGCCAGTCGGCGCCCGTCCGACACCTGGTGACGGACAGTCAGTGCTTCAGCGTCCGGCGAGACGCTCGGTGAGGGCCTGGTGGACCGCGGGGGGAAGCAGGTGGGAGACGTCTCCGCCCCAGGTGGCGACCTCCTTGACCAGGGAGGACGACAGGAAGCTGTAGGTGGGATTGGTCGGCACGAAGAGCGTTTCGACGCCGGAGAGGCCGTTGTTCATCTGGGCCATCTGCAGCTCGTAGTCGAAGTCGCTGACGGCCCGCAGGCCCTTCACGATCGCCGGGATGTCGCGCTGCTTGCAGAAGTCGACCAGGAGCCCGTGGAAGGACTCGACCTGGACGTTGCCGAAGTCCGCGGTCACCTGACGGATCAGGTCGATCCGCTCGTCGATCGTGAACAGACCCTTCTTGGACTGGTTGATCATCACCGCGACGTGTACGACGTCGTACAGCTTCGAGGCACGGCCAATGATGTCGAGGTGTCCGTTGGTGATGGGGTCGAATGACCCCGGACAGACGGCGCGGCGCAACTTGATTCCCTCGCTCTCCGGTCCGGTCATCGTGCGTCTTCGCACGTAGAGGCGGCGCGACCGTACCAAAGCGTTCCCTCGCCGTAGCGACGGGCCCGCAGTGGCTCGAATCCCTCGGGCCAGTTGAATTCTCCGCCTCGTGTGCTCCGTTCCACGGTGACGAGCGCGTCGGTCGTGAGCCACCCCTGAGCACGGAGTGTGAGCAGTATCTCCCCGAGATCGCCGTCGGTCACGGCGTACGGCGGGTCCAGGAACACCACGTCGTACGGCTCCGCGGGCGCCGGGCCGGTCACGACCTGTTCCGCTCTGCCGGTGCGGACCTCGGCGCCGGGCAGGCCGAGCGTGCGGACGTTGTCCCGGACGGTGCGGACGGCCTTGGAGTCGGCCTCGACGAGCAGGGCGTGGACCGCGCCGCGGGAGAGCGCCTCCAGACCGACGGCGCCGGAGCCCGCGTAGAGATCCGCGACTCGGGTGCCGTGGAGACTGCCCAGGAACGCCTCCCAGGTGGAGAAGAGTCCCTCGCGCGCACGGTCGGAGGTGGGGCGGGTGCCGGTGCCGGGCGGGACGGCCAGGCGGCGTCCGCCGGCCGAGCCGGCGATCACGCGGGTCATGGGTGTCTGGTCCTCGGTTCGTGGGTGGCCCACAGGGTGCTGCGGCGCCGTGGCACCCACGATATGGCGTCGTGGCGGATCGAGCCCGCGCACCCGTCGCCCCCCGCCGACCGTGTCAGCCCTTGTCGAGGTACTGCTCGCGCTCCTTGTCGAGCAGCGCGTCCAGCGCGATCCGCAGCTCGGGCAGACGCTCCAGCTCCGGGTCGGCCGCGACGATCGCCACGGCCTCCTCGCGGGCGGCGGCGATGACCTCCTCGTCGTCGATGACGGTGAGCATCCGCAGCGAGGAGCGGACGCCGGACTGGGCCTGGCCCAGGACATCGCCCTCGCGCCGCTGTTCGAGGTCGATCCTGGACAGCTCGAAGCCGTCGAGCGTGGCGGCGACGGCGGAGAGCCGGGCACGGGCGGGGCCGGCCTCATGGGCCTCGCTGACCAGCAGACAGAGCCCGGGGGCCGAGCCACGGCCGACCCGGCCGCGCAGCTGGTGCAGCTGGGAGACCCCGAACCGGTCGGCGTCCATGATCACCATGGCGGTGGCATTGGGGACGTTGACCCCGACCTCGATGACGGTGGTGGCGACGAGGACGTCGACCTGGCCCGCGGCGAAGCGGCGCATCACGTCGTCCTTGTCGTCAGGATTCATCCTGCCGTGCAGCACCTCGATGCGCAGACCGGCCAGGGGGCCCTTGGCGAGCTGTTCGGCGATCTCCAGGACGGCGAGCGGCGGGCGCTTCTCGCCGTCGTCCTCGAGTGCCTTCTTCCTCCCCTTCCCGCCGGCCGCCTCGTCCTCGGCGTCGTCACCGATGCGGGGGCAGACCACGTAGGCCTGGTGCCCGTTCTCCACTTCCTCCCGGACCCGTTCCCAGGCGCGGCTGAGGAAGTGCGGCTTGTCCTTGGCGGGGACGACATGGCTGGCGATCGGCGAGCGGCCGGCCGGGAGCTGGTCCAGCACGGACGTCTCCAGGTCGCCGAAGACGGTCATGGCGACCGTACGGGGAATGGGGGTGGCGGTCATGACCAGCAGATGCGGGGGCCTGCGTTCCCCCTGGGAGTTCTCCTTGGACCGAAGGGCGTCGCGCTGTTCCACCCCGAAGCGGTGCTGTTCGTCGACCACGACCAGGCCCAGGTCGTGGAACTGCACCTTGTCCTCGATCAGCGCATGCGTGCCGATCACGATCCCGGCCTCGCCGGTGACGAGGTCGAGCAGCGCCTGACGGCGGGCCGCGACCCCCATGGAGCCGGTGAGCAGCACCACCTTCGTCCCCTGCTCGGAACCGCCCAGCATTCCCCCCTCGGCCAGCTCGCCCATCATTTCGGTGATGGACCGGTGGTGCTGCTGGGCGAGCACCTCGGTGGGCGCGAGCATGGCGGCCTGTCCGCCCGCGTCGACGACGCCGAGCATGGCGCGCAGGGCGACCATCGTCTTCCCGGAACCGACCTCGCCCTGGAGGAGCCGGTGCATCGGGTGCTCGGTCGCCAGGTCGTCGAAGATCTCGCCGGAGACCTTCCGCTGTCCTTCGGTGAGGGTGAAGGGCAGCTTGGCGTCGAAGGCGTCGAGCAGTCCGTCGGGCCGGGGTCTGCGCGCCACCGCCGGGAGCTGGGCGTCCGCGTATCTGCGGCGGGCCAGCGCGACCTGGAGGACGAACGCCTCGTCCCACTTCAGCCGGTCCCTGGCCTGCGCGATGTCCGCCTTGGTCTGCGGGCGGTGGACCTTCAGCAGCGCTTCCGGGAGCGGGGTGAATCCGCGGCCCTCGCGCAGACCCGGTGGCAGCGGGTCGACGGCCTCCGCGGCGCTGGGCAGCACGGTGTCGACGGCCTTGGCGATCCGCCAGGAGTCCAGTTGCTTGCAGGCCGGATAGATGGGCAGCAGCCGCCCGGCGAAGGCGTCCACCGCCTCCGCGGCCTCGGCCCCGTCGATGGACTCGGCGTCGAGCAGCTGGTACGTGGGGTGGGCCAGCTGCATCTTCCGGTTGAAGACGGAGACCTTGCCCGCGAACATCGCGCGCCGTCCCGGCAGCAGCTCCTTGTGCGGCTTGTGGACGCCGTGGCCGAAGAAGACCAGCTGGAGGCGGCCGTTGCCGTCGGTGAGGGTCACTTCGAGGCGCTTGCCGCGGCCGTTGTTGAACATCAGGATGCGGGCGTCGGCGACCTGGGCGACCACCGTCACGTGCTCGTCCAGCGGAAGGTCGGCCAGGGCGGTGAGCCGGCCGCGCTCCTCGTACCGCCGCGGGTAGTGGTGCAGCAGATCACCGACCGTGTGCAGGTCGAGGTGTTCGGCCATCACCTTCGCGGTGGCTCCGCCGAGCAGCTTCTTGAGAGGTTCATCGAACGCAGACACGCGTTCCATTGCACACCACACCACTGACAGATGTCCGGCGGGCACCACCCGGATCACCGGAATCCCTGGTCGCCACCATCTTTACTCCTCCCCTCGTGTCTACCTCCGTGAGCTGCTGCAGAACGCGGTGGACGCCGTCACGGCCCGCCGCGCCGAGCAGCCGGACGCGCCCGCCCCGGCGCGGCTGTACGCGGACGGCGGGCGGCTGCGGATCGAGGACAGCGGGGCCGGGCCGACCGAGACCGATGTGCACAGCCTGCTCCCGACGATCGGCCGCAGTTCCGAACGCGACGGGGCCGAGGGTCTGGCGTCGGCGCGTGCCGAGTTCCTCGGCCAGTTCGGCATCGGGCTGCTGGCCTGCTTCGTCGTGGCGGCGGCGGAGATCCGGGTGATCGGCCGGTCGGCGCGGACACCCGGCTCACCGCCCGTGGAGTGGTGCGCCCGCGACGACGGTTCGTACACCGTGCGTACGCTGCCGGACAGCGCCCGTCCGGAGCCCGGCGATCCGCGGGGCTGTCGGACCACGACCGCGCATGCGTCGAGGACCACCGGGCGATGGACGGCTCCCTGCCGCCCGCCGAGGCGGTCGCGTCCTTCCGGACCGCCTCGGGACCGTACGAGGCCGCGGGCGACCCGGGCGAGGCCACGGCCGCGGCGGCCGGGGCCGCGTACGCCCGCTCGCTGGAGGCCGGTCGTGCGCGGGAGGCGCTGGCCGAGCTCGCGCCGCTCCTGGACCGGGCCCTCGCCCCGCACGCCGGGGGCGGGGCCACCGCCCGGCAGACGCGCACCGTGCTGATGTGCCGGGCCCGCGTCCTCGGCCGGCCGGTGCGCGAGGCCCCGGACGAGGAGTCCGCCGAGGCGGCTGTCGCCGGTCCGGAGCAGGGTGCGCGGGAACTGCCGGCGTTCACCGAACCGCTGCGCGCGGAGCGTTCGGTCGTCACCCGGTTCACGGAGGCGCTGGATCCTCTCGGCGACGTCACGCGGTACCGGGGCGATCCGCGGGGCGGGCCGGAGCTGTACGTGCGGGCCACCGCCGGGATCCATGACGCCGGGCTGCCGTGGTACGCCGTCGAGTACGAGGCCAGGACCGCCGCACTTGCCACCCGGCTCGACGAGCATGACAGGGCCGAGCGCGCCGCACGCGCCGCGCTGGAGCACCGAGCGGCGTTCGTCCCGGCTCCGGGACGGGCCCAGCTGTACCTCGGGCTCGCCGAAGTCCTCGGCGCCGCCGGGCAGTTCGACGAGGCGACCGAGCACGCGCCGGAGGCCGGGGAGCTCTGGCGCGAGCTGGGTGACGTCCTCGCGCTCGTCCGGACGCTGCGGGTGCGGGCCCGGATCGCGACCCGGAAGGGGCGGTCGGGCCCGGACGCGGCACGGCAGTTCATGGCGGCGGCCGAGCGGGAGTGCGAGGCGGCGCCGGCGTCCGGACCTTCGCAGCGCGCCCCGGCTGCCGGCGGAGCCGGCGGACACCCACCGCCAGGCCGGTGAGCTGATCACGCACCTCTTCCGGGGCGAACCGGGCCGGGTACCGGAGTTCGAGGAGGCTCTCGGCCATGTGCGCCGGGCGATCGACCGCTTCACGGAGGCCGGCCCCGAGTTCCTCGGACCGCGCACCGCCACCGAGCCGACGGCCGCCTGGCCGGAGGCCGACCTGGGCCACCCGGACGCCGCGCGGACCCGGGCCCGCAGGGTCCTTGAGATCCACGGACCGGGGAGCCGGACGAGACGGGCCGGGAGCGTCGTGCGGAGGCCGAGGCGCTGCTGAAGTACGCGGACGGGAGATCGGGCCCGTCCGGCGGCTGAGGACGTCCCGCCCCGGCCCTACTCCACGCCGATCAGCAGGGGAGCGCGCTGGTGGCCGCCCCGGTACACCACCGTGTCGACCGCCAGATGGCCCTCGCGCACGTGCTCCTCCAGCGCGTCGGCCAGGCTGTCGGGGACGTCCTCGCCCAGGACCAGGGTGACCAGTTCGCCGCCTGCCGCCAGCATGCGGTCCAGCACGGTGCGGGCCGTTTCCGGCACGTCCTCGCCGATCACCGCGACATCCCCGTCGATCAGGCCCAGCACGTCGCCGGCCTGGCAGATGCCCGCCATGGTCCACGACTGCCGCTCGGCGACGGCCAGTTCGGCGTAGCGGGTGGCGCCGGCGGCGGCGGTCATCGCCACCACGTCCTCGTCGAAGCTGCGGTCGGGTTCGTGGACGGCGAGGGCGGCGATGCCCTGGACGGCGGCCCGGGTCGGGATCAGGGCGACCCTGACTCCCTCCGCGCGGGCCTGTTCGGCGGCGGCGGCCGCGGTGTGGCGCAACTCGGCGTCGTTGGGCAGCAGTACCACCTCGCGGGCGTGTGCCCGGCGGATCGCATCGACCAGTTCGCCGCTGGCGGGCGGCTCGCCGGGGCGCGCCAGGACCGTCGTCGCGCCGGCCTCCTTGCACAGCCCGCGGAGCCCGTCGCCGGGGACCACCACGACGACCGCGCGCTGCACGGGTTCGGCCTGGGTGTGCACCCGGTCCGCGCCGAAGTGGGTGATCCGGATCCGGTACGGCCGCCCCGCCTCGACGCCCGCCTCCACCGCCGCACCCGCGTCGTCGACATGCACATGGACGTTCCACAGCCCGTCGCCGCCCACCACCACGAGCGAGTCACCGAGTCGGTCGAGCCGGTTCCGCAGCCGGTCCACGGCGTCGTCCGCGGCCTCCAGCAGGTAGATGACCTCGAAGGCCGGTCCGCCCTGCGCGCAGCTCTCCACCACCGTGACCTGGGGCGCGGGCGCGGCCGTGTACATGTGCTCGGGCGCCCTCCCGGAGACCGCTTCGACGAGCGCCCCGAGCACCGTCACCAGGCCCCGGCCCCCCGCGTCCACGACGCCTGCGCGCCCGAGGACCTCAAGCTGTCCGGGGGTCTCCTCCAGGGCCGCCCGCGCCCCCTCGTACGCCGCCCGTGCGACCTCCGCGGTCCCGGCGTCGTCCGCCGTGCGCCCGGTGGCCTCGGCGGCCGCGGAGGCCACCGTCAGCACGGTGCCCTCGACGGGGCGGGCGACGGCCTGCCGGGCTGCGGCAGCGGCGGCGGTCAGCGCCCTGCGCAGATGGTCCGCGTCGTGCCCCTCGCCCAGCACCCCCGCCATCCCGCGCAGCAGCTGGGCCAGGATCGTGCCGGAGTTCCCGCGGGCGCCGATCAGCGCGCCGTGCGCCATGGCCCGTACCGCGTCGGCGGCGACGGGGGCCGTCGTGCCGGTCTCGTGCGCGGCGAAGACCGCTTCGACGGCCTGGGTCGCGGACTCCACGGTCAGATAGAGGTTCGTGCCGGTGTCCCCGTCGGCGACGGGGTACACATTGATCGCGTCGATCGCCGCGCGCTCCCGGCCCAGCGCCTCCAGGGCCAGTGAGCACCAGGTACGCACCGCGACGGCGTCCATGTCGTCGGCGGTCTGCAGCACCTGTCGGTCCTCCTCGGAATCGGCCGTACGTGGCCGGCTGCACCGCAGAGTAGTCCCCGTGCGCCGGGTCCGGCGGGGACAGGGGCGGACGGGGGGCGGCGGAACCCATGGTAGTTTCGTTCTACCGACGCGGTCGTTGTATGCTGCTTCGGTTGCCCGACGAGAGTCGGGCCATTCCTCCGGTACCGCCACTTCAGTCAAATGAATCCGGCGCGCCGGAATTCACTGTAAGTGCACCTGAAGTCTTTGGAGTGACCCGTGGCTGCCAACTGCGACGTCTGCGGCAAGGGGCCGGGCTTCGGCAACAACATTTCGCACTCGCACCGCCGTACGTCCCGTCGCTGGAATCCCAACATCCAGCGCGTGCGTGCCGTGGTCGGTCGGACGCCGAAGCGGCTCAACGTCTGCACCTCGTGCATCAAGGCCGGCAAGGTCGCGCGCTGACGTTCCCGTCGTAGCGCAGCCTTCCGGTTGCCCAAAAAGCCGGTCCGCCTCGGTGGACCGGCTTTTTGCTGTGCCGGGGGGCGTGCTCACACGGTGCGCGTCCGCCAGCCGTGGTCGACGGGGCCGATCCCGGCGCCCAGCGGGAAGCCTGCCGCGATCGCCCCGGTGACATAGGCCTTCGCGCCCCGCACCGCTGTCGGTACGTCCTGCCCCAGGGCCAGTCCGCAGGCGATGGCGGAGGCGAGTGTGCAGCCGGTGCCGTGCGTGTGCCGGTTGTCGTGCCTCGGCGCGCGCAGCCAGTGCTCCTGCGCGCCGTCCGTCACCAGATCCACGGGGTCGCCGGACAGGTGCCCGCCCTTGATGACGACCCAGCGCGGCCCGAAACCGAGCACCTCGTCGGCGGCCTGTCGCATTCCGGTCTCGTCCCTGACGTTCACACCGGTGAGCTGCGCCACTTCGTCCAGGTTCGGGGTGGCGACCGTGGCGACCGGAAGCAGTTTCGTCCGTACCGAATCGAGTGCCTCGGCGGCCAGCAGCGGGTCCCCGTGCTTGGAGACTCCGACCGGGTCCACGACGACCGGGGCGTCGGTGTCCGCGAGGAGTTCGGCCACGGTCTCCACGAGCGCGGCCGACGACAGCATGCCGGTCTTCACCGCCTGCACACCGATGTCGTCCACCACACTGCGGTACTGGGCGCGCACGGCCTCGACGGGCAACTCCCAGGCGCCCCGCACCCCCAGCGAGTTCTGGGCCGTGACGGCGGTCAGCACGCTCATGCCGTGCACACCGAGAGCCAGCATCGTCTTCAGATCGGCCTGAATGCCCGCACCGCCGCCGGAGTCGGATCCGGCGACGGTGAGCACACGGGCGGGTACGTCAGCAGTCGAGGACATGTGCCGCAATCTACTGGGCGTCCTCGATGCCCCCGAAATGGTCCCAGCCGCTCTTGCTGGTCCAGGGCGCTCCGTCGACCGTCACCTGCGGCAGCGCCGAGGGGTTGAGGACCTCGCCGATCACCTTCCAGCGGGCGGGCAGCTTCACGTCCGGCGGGAAGGTGGCGACGATCGCGTGGTCCTCTCCCCCGGTCAGCACCCACTGCAGCGGATCCACGCCGACGGCCTGTCCGATGTCGGACATCTGCGACGGGATGTCGATCAGTCCGGAACGCAGGTCGATCCGGACCTTGCTGGCCTCGGCGATGTGCCCGAGGTCGGCGACGAGTCCGTCGCTCACGTCCGTCATCGCGGTCGCGCCGAGCCCGGCGGCCGCGGGGCCCGCGTGGTACGGCGGTTCGGGGCGGCGGTGGGCCTCGACGAAGGCGCGGGGAGAGCGGAAGCCGCGGGAGAGCACGGCGTACCCGGCGGCGGACCAGCCGAGCCAGCCGGTGACGGCGACGACGTCGCCGGGCTGGGCGCCGGACCTGGTGACCGGTTCGTGGTTGCGCAGATCACCGAGTGCGGTGATCGAGACGGTGATCGTCTCGCCGCGCACCACGTCCCCGCCGACCACGGCCGCGCCGGCGACCTGGCACTCGTCACGGATGCCGTCCATCAGTTCGCCGGCCCAGGTGACCGGGAGTTCGGCAGGGACGACCAGGCCGAGCAGCAGCGCGGTGGGCACGGCACCCATGGCGGCGATGTCGGCGAGATTCTGCGCGGCGGCCTTGCGGCCGACGTCGTACGCCGTCGACCAGTCGCGGCGGAAGTGCCGTCCCTCCAACAGGATGTCCGTACTGGCCACGACCCTGCGGTCGGGAGCTGACACGACCGCGGCGTCGTCGCCGGGACCGAGCCGTACCGCCGGAGTGGTGGTGAGCCGGGAAGTCAGCTCCCTGATGAGCCCGAACTCCCCCAACTCGCCCACGGTTCCCTTCACCGAGTCTCACCTCTCATCTATCGCGCCGGACGATCGTCCGGGCTGCTTCAGCGACCGGGGATCCGGATCGTGGACCGGCCGCCGCCGCAGGGAGCAGTCTGCACCGGTTCTCATCGGCACGCCCGTCCCCCGTTCGCACCGCTGCGCTCGCGGTCGCGGGCCGTCGCTGCTGTCGGTACTGTCAAGAGATACGTCAACCTGTGTCTTGCGTACGCCACGCTGTGGACGTCAACCGACCCGTAGGTCTCCCCGCGGCCCGCGGCAACGCGATACCGTGGCGTCCCTTTCCCCCACATGATCCTCGTGGCCGCCCTGGAGGTTCCGTGGTACAGGCGTACATCCTTATTCAGACCGAGGTGGGCAAGGCGTCGACCGTCGCCGAGACCATCGCCAAAGTTCCGGGAGTGATCCAGGCAGAGGACGTCACCGGCCCCTACGACGTGATCGTGCGCGCCCAGGCCAACACGGTCGATGAACTCGGCCGCATGGTGGTGGCCAAGGTCCAGCAGGTGGAAGGCATCACCCGAACCCTGACCTGCCCGGTCGTTCATCTGTAGTCCCCGTCTACGCTGGGCCGGTGACATCACTGCGCCGCCGGTTCGGCCACCCACTGTTTCTCGGTCCGCCCGTTGCCGCGCTGCTGCTGGCCGCGGCGGGCTGCTCCTCGACGGACGCCACGGCGTCGGTCACGGTTCCCACCCCGTCTCCGGAAGCCGCTGCCTACTGTCGTGCGCTGCACAAGGAACTGCCGAGGACCGTTGCCGGTCTCGACCGCGGTGACACCGGGACGAAGTCCGAACTGATCGCCGAGTGGGGGGACGGAGCGATCGTACTGCGCTGCGGCGTCCCCCGGCCCGCGAAGATGGACGACCCGATGGCGAAGGGGAGCGAGGCGGACGGCGTCAACTGGCTGCTGGAGCAGCCGGACGACGCCGGCCCGCGCTTCACGACGACCTACCGCAAGGCATACGTCGAGGTGAGCCTCTCGACGGCGTACGCCCATGACGCGAGCCCGTTGGCCGCGTTCGCCCCTGCTGTCAAGAAGACGGTCCCCAGCAGCCCGTAGGGCGTGCCCCCGCGTCGCGAGTGCACGCCCTACGGTGCGAAGCCGTCTCAGCGCAGGCCGGTCGGCCGGTTCAGGGCGGCCTGGATGAGCCTGTCCACCAACTCCTGGTAGCTCACGCCGCTCTCCTGCCACATCCGCGGATACATGGAGATCGGGGTGAAGCCCGGCAGTGTGTTGATCTCGTTGATCACGAAACCGCCGTCCTCGGTGAGGAAGAAGTCGGCGCGCACCAGACCCTCGCAGGACACGGCCTCGAAGGCCTCGACCGCGAGGCGCTGGACCTCCGCCGTCTGCTCCTCGGTGAGCGGGGCGGGCAGGATCCCGGCGGCCGAGTCGATGTACTTGGCCTCGAAGTCGTAGAAGTCGTGCGAGGTGACCGGCGGGATCTCGGCGGGCACGCTGGCGCGCGGGCCGTCCTCGAACTCCAGCACCCCGCACTCGATCTCGCGGCCCCGCAGCAGCGACTCGACCAGGAACTTGGGGTCGTGGCGGCGGGCTTCCTCGATCGCCTCGTCGAGACCGGACAGGTCGTCGACCTTGGTGATGCCGAAGGACGAACCTGCTCGGGCGGGCTTGACGAAGAGCGGCCAGCCGTGGTCACCGGCGAAGTCCACGATGCGCTTGCGGGCACCGGAGGGGTCCGTGTCCCATTCGCGGGGGCGCACCACGAGGTACGGGCCGACCGGCAGCCCGAACGAGGTGAAGACCCGCTTCATGTACTCCTTGTCCTGGCCGACCGCCGAGGCGAGCACCCCGGCGCCGACGTACGGCACACCGGAGAGCTCCAGGAGTCCCTGCAGGGTGCCGTCCTCACCGTAGGGGCCGTGCAGCACGGGGAAGACGACGTCGACCTCGCCCAGCGCCTTGGGGACCGAGCCGGGCTCGCTGTAGACCACTTCGCGGCTGCCGGGGTCGACGGAGAGCACCACGCCGCCGTCGCCGGAATCGGCCAGCTGGGCCACGTCCGGCATCTGCCGGTCCTTGATGGCCATGCGTTCCGGCTCGTCGGCGGTGAGCGCCCAGCGGCCGTCCGTCGTGATGCCGATCGGGAGGACGTCGTACTTGGTCCGGTCGATGGCGTTCAGGACGGCGCCGGCCGTGACGACCGAGATGCCGTGTTCGGAGCTGCGGCCGCCGAACACGACGGCCACGCGCGGCTTGCGGAGCTGCTGCTCCGGGCTCTGGGGGAGGTTCTCGCTGCTCATATCGCGTTGAGCGTACCTGCTGGTACCCCTCGCGTCAGCGTGGCCGGGGCCGCTGGAGCGGCGTCCGTGAACGTTCACCGCCCCGCGCGACCCCGTGCCCGTCGTCAGCGCCGCTCGGGCTTCGCGCTGCGCGACATCAGCTCGCTCAGCGCGACCATCGGCGGCTTGCCCTCGTGGACGATGCCGACGACCGTCTCGGTGATGGGCATGTCGACGCCGTGTCTGCGGGCCAGATCGAGCACCGATTCACAGGACTTGACGCCCTCCGCGGTCTGCTTGGTGACCGCGATGGTCTCCTGGAGCGTCATGCCGCGGCCGAGGTTGGTGCCGAAGGTGTGGTTGCGCGAGAGCGGCGAGGAGCAGGTGGCCACCAGGTCGCCGAGGCCCGCGAGCCCGGAGAAGGTCAGCGGGTCGGCGCCCATGGCGAGGCCCAGCCGGGTCGTCTCCGCGAGGCCCCGGGTGATGAGCGAGCCCTTGGCGTTGTCGCCGAGGCCCATGCCGTCGGCGATGCCCACGGCGAGCCCGATGACGTTCTTGACCGCGCCGCCGAGTTCGCAGCCCACTACATCGGTGTTGGTGTAGGGGCGGAAGTACGAGGTGTGGCAGGCGGTCTGGAGGCGCTGGGCCACGGACTCGTCCTGACAGGCGACGACGGCCGCGGCGGGGCGGCGTTCGGCGATCTCCTTGGCCAGATTGGGGCCGGTGATGACGGCGATGCGGTCCGCGGAGACCTTGGTGACGTCCTCGATGACCTCGCTCATGCGCTTCGCGGTGCCGAGTTCGACGCCCTTCATCATCGAGACGAGGACGGTGTCGGAGCCGATGTGCGGAGCCCAGTCGGCGAGGTTGGCGCGCAGCGTCTGCGAGGGCACCACGAGCACGGCGAAGTCGGCGCCGTCCAGCGCCCGGGCGGCGTCGGTGGTGGCCCGGACCGACGCGGGGAGTTCGATGCCCGGCAGGTAGTCCGGGTTGGTACGGGTCGTGTTGACGGCGTCGGCGACCTCGGCGCGGCGGCCCCAGAGGGTGACCTCGCAGCCGGCGTCGGCGAGAACCACGCCGAAGGCCGTACCCCATGAGCCGGTTCCGAAGACGGCCGCCTTTGCGGGGTGCGTCACTTGGGTCCCTTCCCTTCGGCCTTGCGCCGCTGTTCTGCACGGGCCTTGCGGTGGTCGTACGGCTCCGCGGGGGCCGGTTCGCCCCGCACGATCTCCAGCTGCGCGGTCACCGCGGCCATGATGACCTCGGTCGCCTCGCGCAGGACGTCGGGCGTCGCTTCCCTGTCGTAGAACCGGGAGAGATCGACGGGCGGTCCGGCCTGCACCTGGAGGGTCTTGCGGGGGAAGAGCCGGAGCTTGTTCTCCTTGGCGTACGGCGGCATCGCCAGGTTGGCGCCCCACTGGGCGACCGGGATGACCGGGGCCTTCGTCATCAACGCGACGCGGGCGGCGCCGGTCTTGCCGGCCATCGGCCACATGTCGGGGTCGCGGGTGAGGGTGCCCTCCGGGTAGAAGGCGACGCACTCGCCGCGCTCGATGGCGTCCACGGCGGCCCGGAAGGCGTCCAGGGCGTTGGTCGTCTCGCGGTACACGGGGATCTGTCCGGTGCCGCGCAGCATCATTCCGACAAAGGGGGTCTTGAAGAGGCCCGCCTTGGCGAGAAGCCGTGGCACCCGTCCGGTGTTGTACTGGAAGTGACCGTAGGAGAGCGGGTCCAGGTACGAGTTGTGATTGACCGCAGTGATGAATCCGCCGTCGGCCGGAATGTGTTCCATTCCCCGCCAGTCACGCTTGAACAGAACCACCAACGGCGGTTTTGCGATGACCGCCGCCAGGCGGTACCAGAAGCCGATTCTGCGGCGGGACACTCGGACACCTTCCTCTAAGGACCTGAACTCTGCCTGGCTACCGACGGTCAAGTCTCGCCCCAGGCCCCTGCTCTGTCGAGAACACCGTACGCCCCGCTTTCGGGACCGACCCTCCGGGTTCTCGCACCGGCAGGCGAGAATAGGCGGCGAAGCGCATCGAGGGGGAGATCGCCACGAACACCGACCTGGCCGGTCCCTGGACCCTGGTCGTCCCGTTGAAGCCCTTGGCACGGGCCAAGAGCAGGCTCGCGCCGGTGGCGGGCGCCGCGCTGCGCCCGCGTCTGGCCCTCGCATTCGCCCGGGACACCGTGACCGCCGCCCTGTCCTGCCGGGCGGTACGGGATGTGGTGGTCGTCACGGACGACACGGAGGCCGGGGCGGCTCTCGCGGCCCTCGGGGCGCGCGTCGTGCCCGACGAACCGGACAGCGGCCTCAACGCCGCCCTGGCACACGGTGAGCGAACCGTACGGACGGAGCGGCCAGGAGCCGCCCTCGCCGCCCTCAACGCGGATCTGCCCGCGTTGCGCCCCGCGGAATTGGACCGAGTACTCGATTATTCCGCGGCATTTCCCCGCGCATTTGTCACCGATGCGGCAGGAATCGGAACAACATTTCTGTCGGCTGCGCCGGGCGTGGAATTGCGCCCGACTTTCGGTGGTCCCTCCCGGGCCCGCCACCTGGACTCCGGCGCCGTGGAAATCGTCCTGGCCGGAATCGATTCGGTCCGCCAGGACGTGGACACCGGCGACGACCTGCGGGCGGCACTGGCCCTCGGCGTGGGCCCGCACACGGCGGGGCACTGGGCCGCGGGGGTCTCCTCGCCGGACCGATAGGCTGCCGTTCATGCAGGCGACCTCGTACACGTACGACCCCGAGACCCGCACCGGCAGTGTGCTGCTCGACGACGGCACCCCGGTGGAATTCGACGCCCGCGCCTTCGACGCCGGCGGTCTGCGGCTGCTGCGGCCGGGCCAGCGGGTGCGGATCGAGGGCGTCGGCGAGGGCGCGGACCTGCGGATCACCCTGGTGACACTGCAGACGTTCTGAACGGCGGCCGACCCCCTGCCCGGAACAGCCCGCGGGCCGGGCTCCCCGAGGGGAGCCCGGCCCGGTGCGTGTGAGCGGCCCTGTGCTGCTCGGCCTCACTTCTTCCGTGCAGTGGCCTTCTTCGCCGTGGTCTTGCGTGCCGTGGTCTTCTTCGCGGGCGCCTTCTTCGCCGTGGCCTTCTTGGCGGGCGCGGTCTTGCTGGCGACGGCCTTCTTCGCGGCCGTCGTCTTCTTGGCCGCCGCGGTGGTCTTCTTCGCCGCCGCCGTGGTCTTCTTGGCCGCCGCGGTGGTCTTCTTCGCGGTGGCCTTCTTGGCGGCGGTGGTCTTCGCCGCGGTCACGGCCTTCTTGGCGGTGGCCTTCTTCGCCACGGCCTTCTTCGCGGCGGCCTTCTTGGCCGCGGCCTTGGTCGTCGTACGGGCAACACCGCCCGAGAGGCTGCCCTTGGGCGCCTTCTTCACGGCCACATCGTGCTTGGGGAGCTTCTTGGAGCCGCTCACCAGGTCCTTGAAGCCCTGTCCCGCACGGAAACGGGGCACCGAGGTCTTCTTGACTCGCACCCGCTCACCCGTCTGCGGGTTGCGGGCGTAACGGGCGGGGCGGTCGACCTTCTCGAACGAGCCGAAGCCGGTGACCGAGACACGGTCCCCCGCGACAACCGCACGGACGATCGCGTCGAGCACCGCGTCGACGGCGTCCGCGGCCTGCTGACGGCCGCCAACCTTGTCGGCAATCGCTTCTACGAGCTGCGCCTTGTTCACGTCTTCCCCTTCGGAGACATTGCCAGAACGAAAGTGTTCAAGCGTTTTCGCACGTTAGGCAGATATATACCGCAAATCAAACACGAAACGGGCTAATCACCCTAGTGCCGCAACGAAGTCGACCGCTGCACAGTTCCGCAGAGTCAGTCACCTTCGGGGAATCGGCCCTCATCGAGGTCCTTCATCAACCGGTCCAGACGCCTTGCCGCATCCGGGAGATCGTGCTTAGCCGCGGCCGTGATGACCAACAGCTTCCGGGACAGCGCCATCCTTACGCCCTCCGGGACTTGCAGTGCACGCACTCTTGTGTGCGCTTCCTTCAATCGGTCGGCGACTTGGCCGTAAAGCTTGAGTTGGCTGTCGCGTTCCATGCACCGATTGTGCCATCTGGGGCGAGTTGTCGCCCGACGGGGTCTCAACAAGCGACTGCGCCCCCTACCAGAAGGCAGGGGGCGCAGTCCTGGAAACGCGCTGCTCAGGCGTTAATTGTACGCGGCTTGAAGGTCGGCCTTGCCACCTCATAAGTCGCGATGTCCGCTTCGTTCTGAAGGGTGAGGCTGATGTCGTCCAGCCCGTTCAGCAGTCGCCAGCGGGCGTTCTCGTCGAGCTCGAAGTCGGCGGTGATGCCTTCGGCACGGACCTGTCGGGCCTCCAGGTCGACGGTGATCTCGGCCGTCGGGTCGGCCTCGGTCAGCTCCCAGAGCGCGTCGACGACCTTCTGGTCGAGCACGACGGTCAACAGCCCGTTCTTCAGCGAGTTGCCGCGGAAGATGTCGGCGAACCGGGAGGAGATGACGGCCTTGAAACCGTAGTTCTGCAGCGCCCACACGGCGTGTTCGCGGGACGAGCCGGTGCCGAAGTCGGGGCCGGCCACCAGCACCGTGGCGCCGCTGCGCTCGGGACGGTTGAGGACGAAGTCCCCGTCCTTGCGCCAGGCCTCGAAGAGGCCGTCCTCGAAGCCGTCGCGGGTGACCTTCTTCAGCCAGTGGGCGGGGATGATCTGGTCGGTGTCGACGTTGCTGCGGCGCAGCGGGACGGCCCGGCCGGTGTGCGTGGTGAAAGCTTCCATGATTCTCAGACTCCGGCGGGCGTACGGACGTCGGACAGGTCGGCCGGCGAGGCCAGGTGGCCCAGCACGGCGGTGGCGGCGGCGACCTGCGGGGAGACCAGGTGCGTACGGCCGCCCTTGCCCTGCCGGCCCTCGAAGTTGCGGTTCGAGGTGGAGGCGGAGCGCTCGCCGGGGGCCAGCTGGTCGGGGTTCATGCCGAGGCACATCGAGCAGCCCGCGTGCCGCCACTCGGCACCCGCGGCGGTGAAGACCTTGTCCAGGCCCTCCTCGACGGCCTGCAGAGCGACCCGGACCGATCCCGGGACGACCAGCATCCGTACGCCGTCGGCGACTTTGCGGCCGTCCAGGATCGCGGCCGCGTTACGCAGGTCCTCGATGCGGCCGTTGGTGCAGGAGCCTACGAAGACGGTGTCCACGCCGATCTCGCGCAGCGGCTGTCCGGCGGTCAACCCCATGTACTCCAGGGCCTTTTCGGCGGCGTTGCGCTCCGAGGCGTCCTCGTACGAAGCCGGGTCGGGGACGTTCGCCGACAGAGGTGCGCCCTGGCCCGGGTTGGTGCCCCAGGTGACGAACGGCGCGAGCTCGGCCGCGTCGATGACGACCTCGGCGTCGAAGACCGCGTCGTCGTCGGTGCGCAGCGTCTTCCAGTACGCGACGGCAGCGTCCCAGTCCTCGCCCCGCGGGGCGTGGTCGCGGCCCTCGAGGTAGTCGAAGGTGGTCTCGTCCGGGGCGATCATGCCCGCTCGGGCGCCGGCCTCGATCGACATGTTGCAGATGGTCATCCGGGCTTCCATCGAGAGCTTCTCGATGGCCGAACCGCGGTATTCGAGGATGTAGCCCTGACCGCCGCCGGTGCCGATGCGGGCGATGATCGCCAGGATCAGGTCCTTGGCCGTGACGCCGTCGGGCAGTTCGCCGTCGATGGTGATCGCCATGGTCTTGGGGCGGGCCATCGGCAGGGTCTGGGTGGCCAGGACGTGCTCGACCTGGCTGGTACCGATGCCGAATGCCAGGGCACCGAAGGCACCGTGCGTGGAGGTGTGGGAGTCGCCGCAGACCACCGTGGTGCCGGGCTGGGTCAGACCCAGCTGCGGGCCGACCACGTGCACGACGCCCTGCTCGACGTCGCCCAGCGGGTGCAGCCGTACACCGAATTCCGCGCAGTTCTTGCGCAGGGTCTCCAACTGGGCGCGGGAGACCGGGTCGGCGATCGGCTTGTCGATGTCGAGGGTCGGGGTGTTGTGGTCCTCGGTGGCGATGGTGAGGTCGAGGCGCCGGACCCGGCGTCCGGCCTGCCGGAGGCCGTCGAAGGCCTGGGGGCTGGTCACCTCGTGCAGCAGGTGCAGATCGATGAAGAGGAGGTCGGGCTCACCTTCGGCGCGCCGGACGACATGGTCGTCCCAGACCTTCTCCGCGAGTGTCCTACCCATCGCTTTCCCTCCGACCGGCGTCTTCGCCGGCCCAACTAGAGATTTGGTGCGCCGCCGTCCGGACCCCCGTGCGGGGCGGTGGCTACGGGCCGTTGTGTGGCCGCCCCTACAGGTTCGCAACTTCCGCCGAAAATTGAACTTGCGTTTCACAGAGTGAGACGGGAGTATCGTCGTATGGACAACTCTAGCGGCGTCGGCGTTCTCGACAAGGCAGCTCTGGTATTGAGCGCCCTGGAGTCCGGTCCGGCCACCCTCGCCGGGCTGGTCGCGGCGACCGGGCTCGCACGACCCACGGCCCATCGACTGGCCGTGGCACTGGAACACCACCGCATGGTGGCGAGGGACATGCAGGGCCGTTTCATTCTCGGCCCCCGGCTGGCGGAACTCGCGGCGGCGGCGGGCGAGGACCGCCTGCTGGCCACGGCGGGACCGGTGCTCACCCACCTGCGCGACATCACGGGCGAGAGCGCACAGCTCTACCGGCGCCAGGGCGACATGCGGATCTGCGTGGCGGCGGCGGAGCGGCTGTCCGGCCTGCGGGACACCGTGCCGGTCGGCTCCACGCTCACGATGAAGGCCGGCTCCTCGGCCCAGATCCTGATGGCCTGGGAGGAACCGGAGCGGCTGCACCGCGGCCTCCAGGGCGCCCGCTTCACGGCGACGGCACTCTCGGGCGTACGGCGTCGGGGCTGGGCCCAGTCGATCGGCGAGCGCGAGCCGGGCGTGGCCTCGGTCTCGGCACCGGTGCGCGGCCCGTCGAACCGGGTGGTCGCCGCCGTCTCGGTCTCCGGACCGATCGAGCGACTGACCCGGCACCCGGGCCGGATGCACGCCCAGGCGGTCATCGACTCGGCCGCCCGGCTCAGCGAGGCCCTGCGCCGCAACGGCTGACGCCCCCGTACACCTCCTGGCCGCCCCAGCGTCGTGGCGGCCCCTGCCGGAACCTCACTCCGCGGACGAACGGTGTGCGAGCCGGTCCGCCGCCCGTCGGCCGCGCCTCTCGATGGGCAGCACGCCGGTGGCCGCGGCGAGCCCGTAGGCCGGCATGTCGGCGTAGATCGATTCGTAACCGCCCTCGGGCACCACGTACGTCTCGTGCCACAGCCCCACGTGCTGCCTGGACTTCTTCTCTTTGCGGTTGATCATCGCCCACGCCTTGCGGTGGAACATGTCGGGAGCGCTCGCGTACGCGTACAGCTTCTCCTTCGACTCCCAGTACTGGACGACGTAGTACGTCCTGGGCGAGCCGGAGAGCAGCGTGCAGCCGAGCAGCCCGCGACTCCGGTCCCGGCTCAACTCCCGCAGCATGCGCGGCATCGCCGCGAAGACGGGAAGCCAGTGGTGCACTCCCCAGAAGTGGTTGATGCGCATCCCGATGAGCAGGACGACCGCATCCCCCTCCGCCGCCGCAGTCGTCCGCCCCGGTATCGGCTTCGCGAACATGTCGTACCCCCTGATCCTTGTTGGAGAGTGCCACTATCCAATGATTGGATAGTGGCACTGCCCAAGAGATGGCGCAAGGGGAAGGCACGGCACATGCGGCTCTCGGAACTGAGCGAGAAGAGCGGCGTCAAGACCGCGACGATCAAGTACTACCTGCGCGAGGGGCTGCTGCGACCGGGCCTCCGGGTCAGCGCGACGCAGGCCGAGTACGACGAGAGCCATCTGCGCCGACTGCGTCTGGTGCGGGCCCTGATCCAGGTGGGCCGCCTTCCCGTGGCCACGGCCCGCGAGGTCCTCTCCCATGTCGACGACGAGTCCCTGGGCCGGACGATCCGCCTGGGCGCCGCACTGTGGTCCCTCCCCCACGGCCCGGACCCGGACGAGGAGGCACCGGAGACGGCGGCGGCCCGCGAGGAGGTCGAACGACTCCTGGACCGGCTCGGCTGGGCGACCTCCCAGGAGCTGGGCTCCCTGTCCCCCGCCCATCGCGCGCTCGTGTCGTCGGTGGCCACCCTCATCCGCCTCGGCTATCCCTGCGATGTCGAGTACCTGACCGGGCAGGCCCGGCTCATGCACCAAGTGGCCGTCCAGGACCTGGACATGATGGAGACACACCCCACGGAGGCGGAGCAGGTGGAGACGGCGGTCGCCTCGGCCGTGCTCTACGAACCGTTGCTGATGTCGCTGCGCAGAATGGCCCAGGAGGAGGAGTCGGCCCGGCGGTACGGGATCTGAGGCAGCGACAGAGAAGGGCCCCTCACCGGAGTGAAGGGCCCTTCTCTGTCGTTCTGTTGTACCCCCGACCGGATTCGAACCGGCGCTACTGCCGTGAGAGGGCAGCGTGCTAGGCCGCTACACAACGGGGGCGTGTACTGCTGTTGCATTTCTGCGCTGGGCTACCAGGACTCGAACCTAGAATGACGGTACCAGAAACCGTAGTGTTGCCAATTACACCATAGCCCACAGTGATCAAGTACCCCCGACCGGATTCGAACCGGCGCTACTGCCGTGAGAGGGCAGCGTGCTAGGCCGCTACACAACGGGGGCCCTAGCGATCCTGCATCGAGATCGTGGGTGCGACCCAGATGATCTCGCGGGAAGGATCTGTACCCCCGACCGGATTCGAACCGGCGCTACTGCCGTGAGAGGGCAGCGTGCTAGGCCGCTACACAACGGGGGCGTGTTTACAGATGAAGCTCTGCGCTGGGCTACCAGGACTCGAACCTAGAATGACGGTACCAGAAACCGTAGTGTTGCCAATTACACCATAGCCCACTGAAACGCAACCTCTGGAGGAGGTTTCATTTCTGTCTGCGCTTCCCGGCCGGATCTTTCGGCCCGCTCGGGCGGCGCAGGAAGAACATTACCCGAAGGTGTCCGGCGCTCCAAAACGGGTATTGCCCGCCGGGGTCCACGCCTCGGATCAGGATCCGGCCGGCACCAGCAGGGCGGGCAGCTGATCGAGCCCGCCGATGCGGACGAGCTCGGGCCGCCCGCCGCGACCGCGCCGGTCCAGCCAGATCCCCGTCAACCCCGCGGCGACCGCACCGGCGGCGTCGATGTCCGGCTCGTCCCCCACGTACGCGACCTCCCCCGGTTCCAGCGCCAGCGCCTCGCAGGCAGCGTGGAAGGCACCGGCCTCGGGCTTGGAGACGCCCAGCTCCACGGCGCACACCACGGCCTCGAACCTGTCCCGCACACCGAGCGTGCGCAGCTTCCGGTCCTGGTTGTGGATGCTGGAGTTCGACAGCACGCCGTGCCGGAATCCGCTCGCCAGGACGTCCAGGGCGGGCAGCGCGTCGGGAAAGAGCGACCAGGCGGCCTCGTAGTGGGTCACGTGCCGGGCAAACCAGGCGTCGGCCTCCTCGTCCTCCAGCGCCCGCGAGAGGAACTCCCGCACACGGTCCCGGCGCTGCCCCTGGAAGTCCGTCTCCCCCGCGGCGAACCGTGCCCAGTGCACATCGGTGATCGTCCGCCATGCGAACAGGGCCTGCTCCACGGAGCCGTATCCATCGGGCAGGCCCTCCTGTTCGAGATGCTTGCTCATGCCGATGCGGTCGGCACCCGTGTAGTCGAAGATCGTGTCATCGATGTCCCAGAGCACGGCTCGGATCGGCATAAAGCCACGCTACCGCTCGCGCGGCAGGCGTCGCGGCTCCTCGGGAAAGAGGACTCAGAACTGCTGCTGGTCGACTCCCGGCGGCAGGAGGCAGGGGGTGCTGACGATGAAGACCAGCAGGTCCTTGTCCACGGACCCGACGGAGACGAACTGCTGATCCTCAGGGTGCTTGGCGTCGAGTACGTTTGCCGGTTCGCGGTCCTGGTCGATCCCGAAACTCTGGATCTCGAAGCCCTTGTCCTTGAGGGTGTCCTTGATGTTCGTGACGGCTCGGGGGTGCTCGGAGCGGGGAAGGGTTCCGCGGACGGAGTAGCGCAGAGTGAATCGGCCGTCGTCGGCGGACTCACCGTTCCGCCCTGTGCAATCGGTGAAGCTCGCGGTGGGTCGGGCCGTTTTGGGGTCGATCCGGGCATGTGCCGTACTCACCATGGAGTCGGTCCAGTGCTTGGCCCATTTCTCGGCCTTTTCCCTGCTCATACGCGGTAGCGGGTCGTTCACACCCTCGTCGGACATACAGCCTCCCAGCAGGAGCGTCAGGGCCAGCGCGGCAGCGGTCCGGTGCCACACGGCGGCGGATACGGTCATGCCGAGTGCCTTCAATGCGCTCCTTCACCCTGTGGTGCCCGCCCCGCAATGATGCGGCCCTGATTCTCCAGGCTCTTGCTGCCGTCGTTCCAGTAGCCGCCATGGTCCCGGGTGTCCACGTACATGCGCTCTGCTCCGAACTCTGTTTTCTTGGGATCCGCACCGAGAGTGGTGTCGGAGAACACGTTGGAGACCCAGTCGTTCTCCGCGGCACCCACGTACAAGTGCTTGGGGTCGACATGCAGTTGGTCGGCGCGGTCGACCGTCAGCCCGGGGCTGCCGACCACCACCATGTCGTCGGCATCCAGCCCCTGCCCGCCGGCGTCGGCTGCACCGGCCACGGTGGAGCCGTAGCTGTGTGCCAGGACCGTGAGGTGACTCCGTTCACCCTGGTGGGCCGCTCTCAAGCCGTGCGTGAAGTCACGCAGATCCTCGGCCCCGTTCTGGGCACGGCCTTGCGTGGCAATCCCCAGGTTCAGCTCCGCTTCCTTCGGTGAGTCGAAGTTCGCCTCGGGAGCGTCGTAGCCGAGCCAGGAGATGACCGAGATGTCGCCGGGCCCCGCCTCACCGTTCCAGTCGGCCGCCGAGTCCTGAAGTTTGGAAACCCTGTTGATCTGGTCTCCCACGTTGTCCAGCTGGTTGCCCGTCCCCGGGACCTGGACCGCGGTGTACCGGGCCGTGTCCGGGTTGCCTACGGCGACGATCGCGCGGCCGTCCTTGGAGGTGTCGAATCCGAGCAGGTACAGCTGTCTGTGCGCGGGGGCCGCGTCCGCCACGTCCAGACGTTCCTTGAGGGCGCTGAGCGTGCGGTAGCTGTAACGGTCGTGGTAGCCCAGGTCGCCCTCGCGCAGCGCGTAGTCGTTGAGCCGCATGTCCAGGACCGCACGGTTCGCCGAGTCGCGGGTGAGGGTCGGAAGACCGTCCAGTACGCCGATCCGCTCGGGGAAGGCCGCCAGGTAGAAGTCGCGCTGGCCGGAGGTGAGGTGTGCCCACCAGTCGGCGGTGCGTTGCGGGTCCTTCCCGTCCGGGATGTTCTTCCCGTCGAGCCCGGCAAAGGCGGCAACCTGTAGGGCGTCCTCGGCGGCGTTGGCACCGCCGTACCGCTTGTCGAGGTCGAACGGATCGATCTGGTGGAGGAGTTCGGTCGCGTCGTTACTGACTCGTTCCGCTTCTTCCAACGCCTCGTCGATACGGGCCCGATAGCTTCCGAGCCCGGAGTTCGCCTGCTGTTGTACGCCCTGGTGGTCCGGGTCGTTGCGATATTTCGGGTCGACCGCCTGCTTCGGTTCGACCCAGCCGTCCTCGGTCACGGTATGACCGGCCGTCTCGGCATCCGCCACCGCATGGCGCAGTTTGCGCTGGGCAGCCTGCATGCGGGTGCTGAGCGTGTCCAGGACCGTTCGAATGAGTAGCGCGTTCGTCTGCGCGGTCTTCAGCTTGCTCTCGGTGGCTTCGAGTGCGCCGAAGCCGTAGTGGGCGGCGACGCCCGACCAGCTCGCCTTGTGCAGCGGTCCCGAGACGCGCTTGCCGCTGCCGATCCGGGTGTCGTCCAAGGTCCTGGCCAGCTTCTGCCACGAACCTGTGGCGGCCTCCAGATCCGAGAAGTCCTGGTGGAAGAGTTGCGCGAAGAGCTCCGGCACTCCGCTCACCAGCCCTTGAAGCAGTCGCCGACGTCCGTGTCATTGATACTGTGGCCGTCTGCCACCAGCCGCAGACCGTTCGCATGTTCCGCAAGGCGATCCTTCAGTGTGGTCAGAGCATCTCCCCAACCGGTACCGACGGCCTCGATACGGCCTTTGCCGTCCCACGCCCGGAACGAGGCTGCGGCCGCAGCCGTGTCATCGACTGCCTTCCGCAAAGGGCCTTGCAAATCTGTTACGAGCATGTCCGCCGCGCCTGCCGAGGCGTATAAGTCGGTCGCGGAGACATTGAGATCCTCTGTCATCTGCCCTTCATCCCTGCGTCATGCACCCCTGTCAGGTCATGGCAACTGAGCCTAGCCGCACCAGGAATTCCCGGAAGCGAACGCTGGAATTCGTCTGGATCGCATACCGCGCCGCGGCTGAAACCCGCCTCCTGGCCCGGACGCCGAAGGGGCGGCCACCGGGAGGAATCCGGTGGCCGCCCCTTCGGGTGTTCAGTCGGGCTCTCCCGCGGTGAGTGTTGCGGGCGCGGGCCAGGCCCGCAGTCACCGAAAGCGGAGTCGGCGCCTTGCACGGTCCGGCAGGAGCTGTCAGGAAGTGGGGCAGCCGTGCCGTTCGCCGGAGGCGGTGGCGTACGACGTCAGAATCCGGTTCAGCGCTGCGGAGTCGATCGTTCCTTGCGTTCCGGCGGCGCCGTCCGCCGCCTTGCCCTTGGCTCGCTCAAGCTTGAAGTAGGCGGTCCCGATGGCACCCCCGCATGCGACGGTCCGGGTGTACGCACCTTTCACCGTTCCCGGGTACTTGCCATCGAGATACATCTCCTCCTCCGCCGACGGCCCGTAGTAGGCGGTCATGTGGAACAGGCGGGACTCGCCCCGGCTCATTCCGCATTCTTCCGTCAGCGCCCTTCCCGCGGGCTTCTCACTGACGTCCGTCACATGCAACCGGGCAGCCTCACGCCCGGTCATCACATCGCGGCACGTGCCCGTCGACCGGTCGACGGGCGTCGTCCTCCACGCCGTGCGGTCGACGGTTCCCGGGCGTTCACCGAGTGCGCCCTCGCACTTGGCCCGGCCGGCCGCACGACGCGCCGTCTCGGTCGCGACACGTGCCACTTGGAGTATCTGCCGTGCGGTGAGATCCTCCGACTTCGTGCTCGTCTCGGCCGTGACGAGCAGACCGGCGCCCGCCATCGTCCCGCAGTCGACCAGCACAGCGGCTCCCGGTGAATATCCGCTGACGAAGGACCCGGTCCAGCCGTACCCGATCGGCGTTGCCGAGGCTTCCGCCGCGGGGCCGCTCGCCCGGTAGGCCGCCCGTGGCCATACCCGGAGCTTGAGAATCGGCCCGCCGTCGTCGTGCTCGGCCTGGATCGAGCACCACTGGGCGTCGTGACCGTACCAATCGCCGGTATGACCGCGCGCCTTCAGCCTGGCGCCGTAGAAGAACTCCCGTGCCTCCTCGACCGCGAGGGAGCCCTGGCACCGGTCTGCGAGGTCTTCGCCGTCAGTGTCCCGGAACCAGACGGTCCAGGTCAGCCCGCCGGCGATCAGCGCGAGGAGCAGCCCCCCGACGTACAGGGACAGTCTCAGCCGTGTCATTCGTTCCCCCCCGGATCCGCAGTTGCGGTCACGTCGGTCGTGCGCCCACGACGGTCGTGTGGGCCCGGCGCCCACCACCGTGCGGTGTGCGTGGGCGAGTTCTGCCGGGGCGACTCCGTTTCAGGTGGTCCCTCCCCGCCTGTCGCTCCTCTCCTCAGCCTATGAGTTCGAACGATCCGACGGGTCCGCGCCGTCGGCGGCGGACGGACGGCAGCAGTGCGCCGGTCGTCCCGTAGGAGCAGCAGGCATACATCCCGTGGGGACGCGAAAGGGGCGGCCACCGGATTGAACCGTGGCCGCCCCTTCGGGTACAGCGGTGACGACTACGCGGCGGCCAGCCTGGCCAGCGCCGCGTCGATGCGGGCGATCGTCTTCTCCCGGCCCAGGATCTCCAGGGACTCGAAGAGCGGCAGACCGATCGTGCGGCCGGTGACCGCGACGCGGACCGGGGCCTGGGCCTTGCCGAGCTTCAGGCCGTGCTCCTCGCCGGCGGTGAGGATGGCGTTCTTCAGGGCGTCCGCGTTCCACTCGGCGGCGGCCAGATGGGCGCGGGCCGTGATGAGCAGGGCGTCGGAGCCCTCCTTCATCGCCTTGGTCCAGGACGCCTCGTCGGTGGCCGGCTCGTCGAGGAAGAGGAAGTCGACATTGGCGGTGATGTCCGAGAGGACCGTGACACGCGTCTGGGCGTACGGGGCGATCGCCGCGAACTGGTCCGCGTCGAAGGACTCCGGGGCCCACGGGGCGAACGGGGCCTTCAGCCAGGGGCCGCACGCCTCGGTGAACGTCTTCACATCCAGCTTGCGGATGTGCTCGGCGTTGATGTGCTCGCACTTCTTCAGGTCGAAGCGCGCCGGGTTGGCGTTGACGTCCTTGATGTCGAACGCGGCCACCATCTCCTCGATGGAGAAGATGTCGCGGTCCTCGGCGATGGACCAGCCCAGCAGGGAGAGGTAGTTGAGCAGCCCCTCGGGCAGGAAGCCGCGCTCGCGGTAGAGGTTGAGCGAGGCCTGCGGGTCGCGCTTGGAGAGCTTCTTGTTGCCCTCGCCCATGACGTACGGGAGGTGACCGAACGCGGGGGTGTCCTTGGCGATGCCCAGCTCGATGAGCGCCTTGTAGAGGGCGAGCTGACGCGGGGTGGAGGAGAGCAGGTCCTCGCCGCGCAGGACGTGGGTGATCTCCATCAGCGCGTCGTCGACCGGGTTGACCAGCGTGTAGAGCGGGGCGCCGTTGGCGCGGACGATGCCGTAGTCCGGCACGTTCTCCGGCTGGAAGGTCAGCTCGCCGCGGACCAGGTCGGTGAAGGTGAGCGCCTCGTCGGGCATCCGGAAGCGGACGATGGAGGTGCGGCCCTCGGCCTCGTACGCGGCGATCTGCTCGGCGCTCAGCTCGCGGCAGTGGCCGTCGTAGCCGGACGGCCTGCCGGCGGCGCGGGCTGCGTCGCGGCGGGTGTCGAGCTCCTCGGTGGTGCAGTAGCAGTGGTAGGCGTACCCGCCCGTCAGGAGCTTCTCGGCGACATCCTTGTAGATGTCCATGCGCTGCGACTGGCGGTACGGGGCGTGCGGGCCGCCGACCTCGGGTCCCTCGTCCCAGTCGAAGCCGAGCCAGCGCATCGAGTCGAGCAGCTGGTTGTACGACTCCTCGGAGTCGCGGGCCGCGTCGGTGTCCTCGATGCGGAAGACCAGGGTGCCGCCGTGGTGCCGGGCGAAGGCCCAGTTGAAGAGGGCGGTGCGGACCAGGCCCACATGGGGGTTGCCGGTCGGGGAGGGACAGAAACGTACGCGGACGGGGGTGTTAACCACGCTTGATCACCTTGTTGGTGAGAGTGCCGATGCCTTCGATGGTGACGGCGACCTCGTCGCCGACATGGAGGGGTCCGACCCCTGCGGGAGTGCCGGTGAGGATCACGTCGCCCGGGAGCAGTGTCATGGCTTCCGTGATGTGGACGACCAGATCCTCGATCGAGCGGATCATGTCGCTCGTACGGCCCAGTTGGCGTTGCTCGCCGTTGACCGTGGCCTGAATGGTCAGGTCGCCGGGGTCGAGGTCGGTCTCCACCCAGGGGCCGAGCGGGCACGACGTGTCGAAGCCCTTGGCCCTGGCCCACTGCTTCTCGCGCTTCTGGGCATCGCGGGCGGTGACGTCATTGGCGCAGGTGTAGCCGAAGATGACGTCCTTCACGCGCTCACGCGGCACTTCACGGCACATCCGGCCGATGACCACGGCCAGTTCGGCCTCGTAGTGGAGCTCGTTGGAGAAGGAGGGGTACTCGATGGCGTCGCCGGAGCCGATCACCGAGGTGGTGGGCTTGAAGAAGGCGACGGGGACGTCCGGTACCTCGTTGCCGAGTTCCGCTGCGTGCTCCGCGTAGTTGCGGCCGATGGCCACCACCTTGTTGGGAAGCACGGGCGGCAGGAGGCGGACCTTGCTCAGCGGGACCTTGGTGCCGGAGAGCTCGAAGTCGGCGTACGGAATGCCCTTGATGATGTCGAGGACGAGGTCACCGGAGTCGACGGTGCCGTCGCCCTCGACGGCGCCGAAGGCCACATTGCCGTCGATGGAGAACCTGGCGATGCGCACGGGTTGCTGTCGCCCCTCACTTGCTGGCTGGCTGAAGACTGACGCTCCAGGCTAACGCCTCGCTCTGCGGGATTTGCCCGAAAGGAACGCCGTCCGGCGCGTGCGCCGACAAGGTGCCCGCCTGCCTTCGAGGACGGGCGTCCGCCCTGCCCGGGCGGAGCCCGGAGCGCCTGGGGGGAGCCGCTGGGGCCCCGAGGACGGCGCGGCGGGAACGCGGGTCGGGCGACGTGAGGGGACAGCCCCCGGAGCGAGGCGTCGAAACACGGGCGGGCGGAACGCCGCCCGCGCTCCTCACTCCGCGACTGCGGCGGGGACCGGCGCTTCCATGAGGATGGTGCGGCGGGGGTTGGCCGTCTGGGTGGGCAGGTCGACCGCGTGCTCCGGGGCATCCGGCGTCAGCAGCTCGTCGGCGTCCTTGAGGTGCGCCAGCGTGGTGCGCCGGGGGTTGGCAATGTTGCGGAACATCATCGTCGTCTTCATCTGCCGTTCGGACCCTGTCGGTTTCGGGCGCCGCCCTTAGGGGCGCCGGTTGTCGGATTTGCCATCCCTGTAAAGCGCCAGGCTAAACATCCGATTCCCTTCGGAAGCCCGGATGAGACGGCGATCATCATGTGAGTTTGCTCACGAATGCTTCGACAATTGCCTCATTCCGGGCGTCGGATCCGCCCAGAAGAAACGGACATTGCGTCACTGAATCAGCCATTCCGCTCCTGATCATGTCGACTGGGACACCCTTCGCCCTTCGCTGATTGACACCGATTGATCCAATTTGCCCGTGAACGCGATCCACGGCTTGTCACCCCACCATCACAACGCGTCACCCAGCCCATGGCCCGGCCCGGGGCCCTTGTTGGAGATCCGGCACTGTGCTGGAATTCCACGCACCGCCGCCGGGTTTCAGGCCGGCGCGCAGGGGGCGCAACGCAGCGCCGAGTGACGGCGGGAAGGGGAAGAGCGCCGGTCACTCACGACCACCATGGGGCGGATACGACGCCCCACGACGCCGACACCGTCCCACCCGTCTCGCGCGGAGGGACGCCTGGTCCAGAGGTTGCGACGCTAGTGCAGGGACGTTTCAAGAGGGATGGCAGCGCTGCGGCGGAGCAGGAGCCGCACGGCGGGACCGACCGCGGCTCCTCGGCCCCGCACGCCCAGAACCCCGGACCGGCCGCGGCCGGTGACAGCGGCGAGCGCGACCGGCAGCCCGGTGCCACGACGAGCAACGGCACCGATCCGATCTCGTCGCTCAAGCCCCGGGGCACCGTCAGCACGGGCTCGCGCGTAGCTCTTCGTAACTGGCGCATCAGCACGCGTCTGGTCTCCCTGCTCGCCCTCCCCGTGGTCGCCGCGACCACGCTGGGCGGTCTGCGGATCAACGACTCCATGAACGACATGCAGCAGCTGGATCACATGCAGCTGCTGACCAAGATGACCAAGCAGGCGACCACGCTCGCCCAGGCGCTCCAGGAGGAGCGCGACCGCTCGGCCGGTCCGCTGTCCAACGGCGTGAAGGCCGACGACTTCAAGGTCACCGAGCCCCGCAAGAAGACCGACCGGGCGAAGACGGCCTTCCTGGACGCGACGAACTCGATCGGCGACCCCTCCGGCGACGAGGCCCTCGAAGGCATCTATTCGAGCGTCCAGCAGATCGCCAGCCAGCTGACCGGGATCCGCGAGATCCGCAAGACGGCGTACGCGCACGGCACCCCGAGCCTCCAGACGGTCGACCAGTACAGCCAGCTGATCACCTCGCTGCTGAGCCTCTCCCAGGACATGGCGCAGGCGACCAGCAACTCGGAGATGATCAAGCGGACCCGGGCCCTGGCGGCCTTCTCCTCCGCCAAGGAGTACGCCTCGGTCCAGCGGGCGATCATCGCCGCGGCACTGCCGGGCGGCAACGACAAGCAGCCGCACCTCAACGACAACGACCAGCAGTTCGGCCGCGCCGCGCTGCGCAAGGAGAACACGGCTCGCCGCTCCTTCGCCGCGGTCTACGCGGCCACCGGCAACAACGCCGAAGAGCTGACCGCCACGCTGGACGACGGCAACCCGGAGATCAAGGCCGCCAACACCTACGCGAAGAAGGTGCTGGACAGCCCCTCGGGCATGACGGGCACGGCACGCCGCTCGTACATGGACTGGTACGACCAGAGCTCCACCAAGATCCAGGCGATGAAGACCATCGAGGAGACCCTCCTCAGCGACATGGAGGGCAAGGCCCGCGAGCTCCGCGACGAGTCGAAGCGCGAAGCGATCATCAGCGGTGCGCTCATCCTGCTGGTGCTGGGCGTCTCGCTGGTGGGTGCCTTCGTCGTCGCCAGGTCGATGATCCGCTCGCTGCGACGGCTGCAGGACACGGCTACGCGCGTCGCCCAGGACCGGCTGCCGGAGCTCGTCAAGCAGCTCTCCGAGGCCGACCCGCAGGACGTCGACACCTCGGTCGAGTCCGTCGGTGTGCACTCCCGGGACGAGATCGGCCAGGTGGCCGCGGCCTTCGACGACGTGCACCGCGAGGCCGTCCGTCTCGCCGCCGAGCAGGCCCTCCTCCGGGGCAACGTCAACGCGATGTTCACGAACCTCTCGCGCCGCAGCCAGGGCCTCATCCAGCGTCAGCTCTCGCTCATCTCCGAACTGGAGTCGCGCGAGGCCGATCCGGACCAGCTGTCCTCGCTCTTCAAGCTCGACCACCTCGCGACCCGCATGCGCCGTAACGGCGAGAACCTCCTCGTCCTCGCGGGCGAGGAGCCGGGCCGCCGGTGGACCCGCCCGGTTCCGCTGGTCGACGTGCTCCGTGCCGCCGCCTCCGAGGTGGAGCAGTACGAGCGCATCGAACTGGCCGCGGTGCCCGCGACCGAGGTCGCCGGCCGTGTCGTCAACGACCTCGTGCACCTGCTCGCCGAGCTGCTGGAGAACGCCACGTCGTTCTCCTCGCCCCAGACGAAGGTCCGGGTCACCGGTCACGCCCTGCCCGACGGGCGGGTGCTCGTCGAGATCCACGACACCGGCATCGGCCTCTCCCCCGAGGACCTCGCGGCGATCAACGAGCGGCTCGCCTCGCCGCCCACCGTGGACGTCTCGGTCTCCCGCCGCATGGGTCTGTTCGTGGTCGGCCGGCTGTCCCTGCGTCACGGCATCCGGATCCAGCTGCGGCCCTCCGACTCCGGCGGTACGACCGCGCTGGTCATGCTGCCGGTCGACGTCGCGCACGGCGGCAAGCAGCCGCCGGCCAAGCAGGCACCGGGTCAGCAGTCCGCCGCCCCCGGTGGTCTGCTCGGTGGTGGCAGCGGCACGGCGCCGGGCAACGGCTCCCGTCCGGGCCTCGGCGGCGCCCCGTCGGGCCCGGCCGGCCGGCTCGCCGCGGGGTCGGGCCCCGCGCGTGGTCAGGTCGGTGCGGGATCGGGTCCGCGCGCCGCGCTGCCCTCGCGTGACGGCGGTACCCGCCAGCCGCAGAACCAGCCCGGACAGCCGGGTCAGCCCGGTCAGCAGACCCCCGGCTTCCCGCCCTCGGGGCCGGCCGGCACCGGTCCGCAGGACTTCGGGCGCCAGGAGCCGCAGCGTCAGGGCGGCGGCCTCGCCGGTGCGTTCGGCAACGGTGCCAGGCTCGGTGCTCGCGGCCAGGGCGACGGAACGGGACGTACGGACTCGGGCCAGCCGGACCTCTTCAGCGCGGGACGCAACCGCCAGGGCCGCAACGACCAGCAGGGCCGGTCCAACGACCCCGCCCCGTGGCAGCCGCAGCAGGACCGGCAGAACCAGCCCGGTCAGGCCGGCTTCCAGCAGCCCGGCGGCCCGGTCGAGCCCGGCCGCCAGCTGCCCCCGGTCGGTGGTCCGCGCGCGGAGCTGCCCGGCGGCAACCCCGTGCCACAGCGTCCGCAGACCACCAGTTGGGGTGCCGAGGACCCGTCCGCGTCGCGGCGTGCCCCGCTGGACGCCCCGCGCGGTCACGAGGAGCCCGAGACCACCGGCCAGTTCCAGCGGCCGGTGAGCCCGCCGCTCACTCCGCGGCCGCCCGTCGACGACCGGCAGGGCCCCGGTTCCACCGCCGAGTTCGCGCGTCCCGACTTCTCGGCCCCGGCACCGCAGGCCCAGTTCCCGCAGACCCAGTTCCCGCAGGGCCAGTTCCCGCAGGACGGATCGGCGCAGGACCCGGCAAGCACCGCGCAGTTCGCCCGTCCCGACTTCGGACAGCCGCAGCCTGCCCAAGCGCGGGACCAGGCCCTGCCCGCCCCGCGACAGCGCGGCCGGGACAACGGGGACTTCGATGCCCCGCGTCCGCCCGCCGCGCCCGACGGTGACGCGCAGTACCGTCCGGTTCTGCCGCCGCAGCCGCAGCCCGAGGCGCTGCCGCCCGCGGCCGGCCCCGGGGACGGTCGTACGCCGCTGTACGACACCCTGGAGACGAACTGGTTCCACGGCCCGCAGCAGGGTGGCCAGCAGCCGCCCGCGGCCGAGCCGCAGTCGCCCGCCTTCCCGCAGCAGTCGGCCCAGGAGCGTCCCGCTCCCGACGGGACGCGCCGCGGTGGAAGCGACTCGGGCGGCACCTCAAGCACCTGGCGCCCCTCGCCGAACGACGAACTCGTGCGGCAGGCGGAGCGGGTCAAGAAGCCCGCGGCAGGCGGAATCACCACTTCCGGACTGCCTCGCCGGGTACCGCGCGCCAATCTGGTGCCGGGTACCGCGCAGCAGCAGAACCACCAGTCCGGTCCTCAGGTGTCGCGTGCGCCCGACGATGTGCGCGGGCGGTTGACCAATCTCCGCCGGGGCATCCAGCAGGGGCGGCAGGCCAATGGCCAGTCGACCGGCAGTTTTCCACTCGGCCCCACTCACCAGCAGGAGCGTTAGTTGAGCCCGATGAGTCAGGCCGCGCAGAATCTGAACTGGTTGATCACCAACTTCGTGGACAACACCCCCGGGGTGTCGCACACGGTGGTGGTCTCCGCCGACGGACTCCTGCTGGCCATGTCCGAAGGATTTCCGCGCGACCGCGCCGACCAGCTGGCGGCCGTCGCCTCCGGCCTGACCTCGCTGACCGCGGGCGCCTCGCGGATCTTCGAGGGCGGCGCCGTCAGCCAGACCGTGGTGGAGATGGAACGCGGGTTCCTGTTCCTGATGTCCATCTCCGACGGATCCTCGCTGGCCGTTCTCGCCCACCCGGACGCCGACATCGGTCTGGTCGGGTACGAAATGGCCCTCCTGGTCGACCGCGCGGGCACCGTCCTCACCCCGGACCTCCGTGCCGAGCTCCAAGGCAGCCTGCTCCATTAGGCCGCCATGGATCGATGACAGACTCGACCGACCAGGAAACGCCCCCGTCCCTCGCCCGACAGGCCGTTCAGAGCCCCCACCGGCTCCTTCCGACGGCAAGCAGACAACCTGCCGTCACGCCCGGAGGATTCAATGACCCCGCCACCCGCCTCACCCGATCCGTACGGCGCACTGCACCACGCGTCGTACGACGGTGAAGGCGACCAGCCGCTGGTCCGCCCGTATGCCATGACCGGCGGCCGGACCCGGCCCCGCTACCAGCTCGCCATCGAGGCGCTGGTCTCCACCACGGCCGACCCCGCGCACATGGCGACGCTGCTCCCCGAGCACCAGCGGATCTGCCACCTCTGCCGTGAGGTCAAGTCGGTGGCCGAGGTCTCGGCGCTGCTGTCGATGCCGCTCGGTGTGGCCCGGATTCTCGTCGCGGACCTGGCGGAAGCCGGCATGGTGGCCATTCACCAGCCGGGCAATGGAGAGGCCGGCGGCGCGCCGGATGTGACACTGCTCGAAAGGGTGCTCAGTGGACTTCGCAAGCTCTAGCGGCGGTGCGGCCCGGGCCACCACCTCGGCGAAGATCGTGGTGGCAGGGGGCTTCGGCGTGGGTAAGACCACGTTCGTCGGTGCCGTTTCGGAGATCAACCCGTTGCGTACGGAAGCCGTGATGACGTCCGCCTCCGCGGGCATCGACGACCTGACGCACACCGGCGGCAAGACCACCACGACGGTGGCCATGGACTTCGGCCGCATCACCCTGGACCAGGACCTGATCCTGTACCTCTTCGGTACGCCCGGACAGGACCGCTTCTGGTTCATGTGGGACGACCTGGTCCGCGGCGCCATCGGCGCCGTCGTCCTCGTCGACACCCGCCGCCTCGCCGACTGCTTCCCCGCAGTCGACTACTTCGAGAACAGCGGACTCCCCTTCGTCATCGCCCTCAACGGCTTCGACGGACACCAGCCCTACACCCCCGACGAAGTCCGCGAAGCCCTCCAGATCGGACCCGACACCCCGATCATCACGACGGACGCGCGGCACCGGGCGGACGCCAAGAGCGGCCTCATCACGCTCGTGGAGCACGCACTGATGGCGCGGCTGAAGTAGCCACAAGTCTTTATTGACATACGGCAGTTGCCTTATTCAAACGGGGGTGGACTGTGTCCTTTGACACGATCCGCCCCCGTGTTCATAACGTTTCGACAGAGAATTGTCCCGCGTTCAACACCCGATGCGTTCGATCGGTGCCACTGCGCTCACATGAGCCCCGCCTTTTGACGGGGCTCGCTCTTTATGCCCGTTTTATCTGAGGCTTGGACCACTCGGAATGGCTGGTTCCGACTGTTTGGAACGCGGCCGGTCCCCGTGCTGGAATTCGACGAACTCCCGAGTAGTACGGCCCTGAACAAAACACGGCACAACGTAGGTGCCGACGCCGAGAGGTTGTTGGTCGAGTGAGGCGAAACAACGAGGGCTCCGCGGCGCGGCTGGAGCGGGGCAACTTCACCCCGCCGCCGCGCGCCGCGGGGTTGCCTGCCGATGCGCCCGACGAGATGGCGTCCGGCGGCAGCGTCAGCCGGCTGGCCCCGCGCAACTGGCGCGTGCCCACTCGCCTGAACGCGATCCTCCTGATCCCCGTGCTGGTCGGCCTGGTCATGGGCGGCTTCCAGGTGAAGGGCTCGATCGACACCTGGGGAGAGGCGCAGGACGCCGAGAAGACGGCCCTGATCGTGCGCGCGGCCTCCGAGTACGGACAGGCCCTCCTCAACGAGCGCGACCTCTCCGCTCAGCCCATCCTCTCGAACAAGCGCGACGCCGCCGCCGTCGACCGGGTCCGGGCCACCACCGACGCCGCCGCGGAGAAGTTCGACACGGCCGTGAAGGACATGCCCCAGAAGCAGGGTCTGGAGCGGCGGCTCCGGCTGTTCCGGCTGGAGGAGCCCAAACTCCCCGAGCTGCGCAAGGCCGCTTTCGCCGAGGCCATGGACCCGGTGAAGACGGAAGAGGGCTACGTCCAGGTGCAGCACTCCCTGATGGAGTTCTGCAACGAGCTCGGTCTGGGCACCGGCAACATCACCAGCTACGGCCGTACGGTCTACGCGATCGAGCTCGCCAAGGCTGCAGAATCGCTTCAGCGCTCCATCGGCATGCATCTCCTGGTGCGTCCGAGCCGGCAGAGCGCCAAGTTCGACGCCCAGGTCAAGGCCTTCGGCTCGTACAACTACCTGGAGCAGATCGCGCTCGGCGAGTTCATCTCCGGTGGCACGGACGCCGACGCGGCCCGGCTGAAGGAGGTCCTGACCGCCAAGGCGGCCGAGGGGTCGAAGAAGCTGAAGAAGGCCAAGGAGCAGGCCGACGCGGCAGGCGTCCCGTTCGTCGAGCCGCCCAGTGTCGACGGTTCGGTCTTCGACGGCATGGCCCAGCAGATCGGGCAGGGGCAGTCCCCCGAGAAGCTGGCCGCGAAGGGCATCACCCCCGAGACCTGGATGGCGGCCGCCACCGCCAAGTTCGACGGCTACACCACGGTCGAGAACGAGCTGGTCGACAAGGCGGTGACCGACGCCGCGGACATCTCGTCCGGTGCCAAGAAGGACGCCATCGTCAACGCCGCCGTCGTGATCGTCGCGTTGCTGGCCGCCTTCTTCCTGGCCGGGCTGATGGCCCGGCAGATGAGCCGCTCGATGCGTCGGCTGCGCACCGCCGCCTTCGGGATAGCCGAGCAGCGCCTGCCGATGCTGGTCGACCAGCTGTCCCGGACCGATCCGGGACGGGTCGACACCCGCGTCCAGCCCATCCCGATCAACAGCCGGGACGAGATCGGCGAGGTCGCCCGCGCCTTCGACCAGGTGCACCGTGAGGCGGTCCGGCTGGCGGCCGAGCAGGCCATGCTGCGGGGCAACGTCAACGCGATCTTCACCAACCTGTCGCGCCGCAACCAGTCGCTGATCGAGGGCCAGCTGACCCTCATCACCGACCTGGAGAACAACGAGGCCGACCCGGACCAGTTGGACAGCCTCTTCAAGCTCGACCACCTGGCCACCCGGATGCGCCGCAACGGCGAGAACCTTCTCGTCCTCGCGGGCGAGGAGCCGGGCCGCCGCTGGAACCAGCCGGTCCCGCTGGTCGACGTGCTCCGCGCCGCCGCCTCCGAGGTGGAGTCGTACGAGCGCATCGAGCTCTCCGGGGTGCCGGAGACCGAGATCCACGGCCAGTCCGTCACCGACCTCGTGCATCTGCTGGCCGAGCTGCTGGAGAACGCCACCACGTTCTCCTCGCCGCAGACCAAGGTGCGGGTCACGGCGACCCGGCTGCCCGACAGCCGCGTGATGATCGAGATCCACGACAAGGGCATCGGCCTCACCGCGGAGGACTTCGCCGACATCAACCACAAGCTGGCCAACCCGCCGACCGTGGACGCGGCGGTCTCGCAGCGGATGGGTCTGTTCGTGGTCGGCCGCCTCTCCGACCGGCACGGCATCCGGGTCCAGCTGCGCCCCTCGGGCGAGCAGGCCGGAACCACCTCGCTGGTCATGCTGCCGGACGCCATCACCCACGGCGGTGGCGGCGAACCGGCCTCCGCGCAGGACGACTTCACCGTCTCCTCGATCATTCCGCAGCAGCAGACCTTCGAACAGCCGGCACCCCAGCCGCACCTGCGCACGGCGGCGGAGCTGGGCTTCGACGACTCGCGCTACGAGCAGCGGTCGGTGGACGCCGGGCGACTGGACCCGGTGGGCCGCTCACTGGTCCGTGAGGAGCGCCGGGCGGCGCTGGAGGCCCAGACGGCCGGCGAGCGCCCGCCGTTCCCGCAGGAGCCGTACGCCGGGAACGAGGCCGCCGACGGTCCGTACGCCGGGGCCGGGTACGCCCAGGAGCCGGGGCAGCAGCCGTACGAGCAGGCGCCGTACGGGGGCGGCGGCTACGACGCCTACCGCGGCGACGCAGGCTTCGCCGAGTCGGCTGACCACGCCTCGCAGGGTGGCTATGCGGAGGCGGCATACGGGGTCGGCGAGACCGCGCAGCCGTTGTACGAGGAACAGTTCGCTTCCCAGTCCCACCAGGACGAGTGGCCAAATCAGGACACCTATCAGGGTGTGTATGAGCCGTCGGCACAGGTGGAAGCGGAATCTGTCCCGAGCACCCCCGCCGAGCCGCGGGAGCGCGTAGGCTTCGACCGTCCGGGACCCACCCCGAACTCCGGCCACGAGCTGACCGAAGCCGGTCTGCCGCGTCGGGGCGGTCAGCAGCACTGGCAGCCCACCGGCCGCGGCAACAACCGGCCCGCCGCCGCGCAGCAGCCGCAGCCGCAGCAGGAGGAACTGCCGCAGCAGCAGTCGCCCGCGCAGCAGGACGGGAACGGCTCCGACGACTGGCGCTCGACGAACGACGAGCGCTGGGAGCGGGCCGAGAAGCTCCGGGAGCCGAAGGCGGGCGGGATCACCCCGTCCGGGCTTCCCCGGCGGGTGCCCAAGGCCAATCTGGTCGAGGGTACGGCGGAGCAGACACCGCAGGACGGCCCTCAGGTCTCCCGCGCCCCCGAGGACGTCCGCGGCAGGTTGAGCAACCTGCGGCGGGGCGTGCTGCGGGGACGTAACGCGGGTTCGGACGCAAGTAATACCTACAACCAGGAGCGTTAGTGTGAGCCCGATGAGCCAGGCGGCGCAGAATCTCAACTGGTTGATCACCAACTTCGTGGACAACACCCCCGGGGTGTCGCACACGGTGGTGGT
Source organism: Streptomyces sp. NPDC101194 (assembly GCF_044767885.1). Taxonomy (NCBI): domain Bacteria; kingdom Bacillati; phylum Actinomycetota; class Actinomycetes; order Kitasatosporales; family Streptomycetaceae; genus Streptomyces; species Streptomyces sp. NPDC101194. Next base: position 132,472 of record NZ_JBIWOS010000012.1, on the reverse strand, counting down.
CTCCGCCGACGGACTCCTGCTGGCCATGTCCGAAGGATTTCCGCGCGACCGCGCCGACCAGCTGGCGGCCGTCGCCTCCGGCCTGACCTCGCTGACCGCGGGCGCCTCGCGGATCTTCGAGGGCGGCGCCGTCAATCAGACGGTTGTGGAGATGGAGCGCGGATTCCTCTTCATCATGTCCATCTCCGACGGATCCTCGCTGGCCGTTCTCGCCCACCCGGACGCCGACATCGGCCTGGTCGGGTACGAAATGGCCCTTCTCGTCGACCGCGCGGGCACCGTCCTCACCCCGGACCTCCGTGCCGAACTTCAGGGAAGTCTTCTTAACTAATAGACAGACAGTGCGTTTCACGCCACCGCGCCATAAGGTGCGGTGGCGCGGACCTACTCGAATCGGGACCGGCAGGCGGAGGAGGAATCATGACAACACCCCCAGGCGGACACCGGTACGACGGTGACCGGAACGTACCGGGTGAGCACGGGGACAACCGTTTCAACTTCCCCTCCGCACCCAGCGGACAGGGCGCCCAGCAGCCGTACCGGCCTTATCAGCAGCCGCAGCAGCAGCCGGGCTCCCCCCAGGGTCCCGGATGGCCTCCGCAGCGACCGCACCGCTACGACTCGCCCCCGTCGCCCCGCATTCAGCCCGTACAGCCGCGGCAGGCCCCCGAGCCGGCCGCCCCGGCGGCGCACAATCCGCTGGTCCGTCCGTACGCCATGACAGGCGGCCGGACCCGACCGCGCTACCAACTCGCCATTGAGGCGTTGGTCAGTACCACGGCCGATCCGTCCCGGTTGCAAGGGCAGTTGCCCGAGCACCAGCGGATCTGCCGGCTGTGCTTCGAGATCAAGTCGGTCGCCGAGATTTCGGCACTGCTCTCGATCCCGCTCGGCGTTGCCCGAATCCTCGTAGCCGACCTGGCAGAGGCCGGACTCGTCGCTATCCATCAGCCCGGCGGCGACGAGTCCGCCGGCGGCCAGCCAGATGTGACACTGCTCGAAAGGGTGCTCAGTGGACTTCGCAAGCTCTAGCGGCGGAGCAGCCCGCTCCACTACCTCCGCGAAGATCGTGGTGGCAGGGGGCTTCGGCGTGGGTAAGACCACGTTCGTCGGTGCCGTTTCGGAGATCAATCCGCTGCGCACCGAAGCCGTGATGACGTCCGCGTCCGCGGGCATCGACGACCTGACGCACACCGGGGACAAGACCACCACGACGGTGGCCATGGACTTCGGCCGCATCACCCTGGACCAGGACCTGATCCTGTACCTCTTCGGTACGCCCGGACAGGACCGCTTCTGGTTCATGTGGGACGACCTGGTCCGCGGCGCCATCGGCGCCGTCGTCCTCGTCGACACCCGCCGACTCGCCGACTGCTTCCCCGCAGTCGACTACTTCGAGAACAGCGGACTCCCCTTCGTCATCGCCCTCAACGGCTTCGACGGACACCAGCCCTACACCCCCGACGAAGTCCGCGAAGCCCTCCAGATCGGACCCGACACCCCGATTCTGACCACGGACGCGCGGCACCGGGCGGACGCCAAGAGCGCGCTGATCACGCTCGTGGAGCACGCACTGATGGCGCGGCTCCGCTAGGGTTTTCCGTCCGTATGAGGCCGAGCTCGCATACCGCGCCCGGCCTCATACGGACGAGAGGCCCTACCGGGGGCCGGCGGACATACGGAAAGGCCCCGCACTCCTTCGGGAGTGCGGGGCCTTCCGGCTGTGTTGCGTCCTGGGGCCGAAGCGGGCTCAGCCCTGCCAGGAGTGCGGGGCGCGGAAGCCCGGGGTGCGCTCCAGGCGGCGCCATCCGGCGGTGCTGCGGCCGCGGTGGGCGGGAGTCTCTGCGGGCTTGGCGGCGGCGCGGGCGAGCAGGACCGCGGTTATCGCGGCCAGCTCCTCGGGGTCGGCAAGACCCTTCTCGACGCGCAGCACGGACTCGGTGGCAGTGCTCATGGCTGGTTTCTCCGTCTTCTCGGCAGGTCTTGGCGGGCTCGGCAGGGTCGCTGCGAGGGCGGCGGACTACTGCGGCGGGTTGCCGTGCTTGCGGGACGGCAGGTCGGCGTGCTTGGACCGGAGCATGGCCAGCGAGGCGATCAGCACCTCGCGCGTCTCGGCGGGGTCGATGACGTCGTCGACCAGGCCACGCTCGGCGGCGTAGTACGGGTGCATCAGTTCGGCCTTGTACTCCTTGACCATGCGGGTCCGCATGGCTTCCGGGTCCTCGGCGTCGGCGATCTGCCGACGGAAGATGACGTTGGCGGCACCTTCGGCGCCCATCACCGCGATCTCGTTGGTCGGCCAGGCGTAGGTCAGATCCGCTCCGATGGACTGGCTGTCCATCACGATGTACGCACCGCCGTACGCCTTGCGCAGGATCAGCGAGATCCTCGGCACGGTGGCGTTGCAGTAGGCGTAGAGCAGCTTCGCACCGTGCCGAATAATTCCACCGTGCTCCTGATCGACCCCGGGCAGAAAGCCGGGTACGTCCAAAAGAGTGACGATCGGGATGTTGAATGCATCACACATCTGGACGAAGCGGGCCGCCTTCTCCGACGCCTCGATGTCCAGGACACCGGCGAGGGTCTGCGGCTGGTTGGCGACGATGCCCACGACCTGGCCGTCCAGACGGGCCAGGGCACAGACGATGTTGCGCGCCCAGCGCTCGTGGATCTCCAGGTAGTCGCCGTCGTCGACGAGCTCCTCGATGACCTTGTGCATGTCGTACGGGCGGTTGCCGTCGGCCGGTACCAGGTCCAGCAGGACGTCGCCGCGCCGGTCGGCCGGGTCGTCGCTCGCCACGGTGGGCGGGTTCTCCCGGTTGTTGGACGGCAGCATCCCGATCAGGTAGCGGACCTCGGCGATGCAGGTCTCCTCGTCGTCGTACGCGAAGTGCGCGACGCCCGAGGTCTCGGCGTGCACGTCGGCGCCGCCGAGGCCGTTCTGGGTGATCTCCTCGCCGGTGACCGCCTTCACGACGTCCGGTCCGGTGATGAACATCTGGGAGGTCTCGCGGACCATGAACACGAAGTCGGTGAGCGCCGGGGAGTAGGCCGCGCCGCCCGCACACGGGCCGAGCATCACGCTGATCTGCGGGATGACACCGGAGGCCCGGGTGTTGCGCTGGAAGATCCCGCCGTATCCGGCGAGCGCGCTGACGCCCTCCTGGATACGGGCGCCCGCGCCGTCGTTCAGCGAGACCAGCGGGGCACCGGCCGAGATGGCCATGTCCATGATCTTGTGGATCTTGGTGGCGTGGGCCTCGCCCAGGGCGCCGCCGAAGATCCGGAAGTCGTGCGCGTAGACGAAGACCGTACGGCCGTCGACCGTGCCCCAGCCGGTGATGACACCATCGGTGTACGGCTTCCTCGCCTCCAGGCCGAAGCCGGTCGCCCGGTGCCGGCGGAGCTGCTCGACCTCCTTGAACGAACCCGGGTCGACCAGCAGCTCGATGCGCTCACGCGCCGTCAGCTTGCCCTTGGCGTGCTGCGCCTCGGTCGCGCGGTCACTCGGTCCGCGGCGGGCCTGCTCGCGCAGTGCCAGCAGTTCGGCCACACGGCCACGGGTGTCACTCGGCTCGCCCGGGGTTTCGTCCACAACGGTCATGTACCGACCCTACGAAGCCCGGCAAGCAAATCCTGCCGTCGACTCCGTACAGTCTCCTGACCCGTTTCCTGGTGGAGCCGGACAGAATCATGGCGACATGCACGCGAACTACCAGCCCCCGCGGGTCCGTCTTTGTCCGGGTCCGACAAAGACTCACTGTGGTCCGCTGCACACTCCTGTCAGCCTCGGGGTGTCGGCCGGATGGGCGTCCCGGGCCTTCCGGACGTTCTTCGAGCCGGTCCCGCACCGGGTCGCCGGAGCGGGCGGCGGCCGGCGGCACCGCCTCGTGGAAGGCGTCCCGGACAACGGCCGGCATGGCATCGGGGGCGTCCGGGCGGAGCGGCACCCGCTGATCGGTGAGCCGGCTGCCGATCCGCTTCTCGGCCGTCCCGTCTCCGGCGTGCACGGCGGAATCCGGCGAGAATACCCCGGCAGCAGCCGGTCCAGGCCCTCGGCCGCCGCGTCCCGGTCGCCGCCGCGCACCGGCCCGACGCCGAAGCACACCGCGGGCTGCTCACCGTCCGCGAACCGGCCCGGCGAACCCCACCCGCATCCGGGCGTCGGGGGCGCCCACGGCATGGCGCGGGCCGGTACCCGGTCCCGGGTGAGCAGCACCCCGGCCCTGCGCACCCGAGGCGTGCGGGTCCTCGCGCCGAAGCCGCAGCCGCCGGTCCGCCCTCAGCTCCCCCATGGCGCACGAGGGTGCGCGCGTGGCGGGCAGCGCTCCGAGCCCTCGGGCACAATCCGGCCGGCCGGTGTCTACCGGACGTCACACCGCAGGGTGCCTCCCTCCGTTCCCGGGCGGATCCTCAGCACCAGCCGCCGGCCGGTGGCACGCACCTCGACACCCGGGTCCGCCGCGACGACCTCGTGGACCGGCCGCTCCCAGACCACGTCCACCGGCGCACCGGTGCGGTCCGGCCCGCTGACGCACACCGTGGTGGTGCGCCGCCCCTCCCGCACGAGCACGCTCGCCGCGGCCGTGACGGAGAGCGGACCGGCCGTGCCCGGCTGCCAGAAGTTGGCGGCGGTCAGCCCCAGCGAGGGGACCGCGACCGCCTGCGCGGCGGCGGTGTTGGCGTGCACCGTCAGCCATTTCCGGTCGGCCGCGCGGGCGGTGACGGCACGCCGGGAGGCGCCGGGCAGCAGCAGGTAGACGTAGTCGGCGTCGACGGGGTCGGTGCCGTGGTCGAGCCAGAGCGTCTGGTAGCGGCGGGTGCGGCGCTCGGTGGAGCTGGTGGTGTTGATGTCGGACCATGCTCCGGTGCGGTCCTCGCGCAGGGTGCGCAGCTCGGCCCCGCCGGGCAGGACCCAGCCGCCGTGGCCCTCCAGATGGGCCCAGCGGGGGGTGGTGGAGGCATCGACGGTGAGCGGCTGCGTGCCGCCCTCGCCGAGCATGCGGTTGTCGACGATCGTCTCGACGGGGACCTGGTCGGTGGCGGTGATGCCGGCGCCGAGGCAGATGACCGTATCGGCGACGCAGAACCACGACTTGCGGGCGTCCAGGGTCGAGCCGAGTCCCTTGAGGTGCTGGCCCACCGCGCCGAATTCGCCGTCCGTGGCGCCGCCGACCCATGTCGTCGCGGGCTTGGGCGCACCCCATTCGCCGCCCGCCCTGTCGGCGAGCCGCTTGGTGGACACGGTCGTTCCGGGCAGCCGGTAGAAGTCGACGGTCGGCCAGAACCAGTCGGTGTACTGGTCGTTCTCGTTCTCGCCCGGCCACCAGTAGAGCATTCCGGCGCCGGTGTGCCAGCCGCGCGGATTCTCGCCGTTGCCGCACTCGTAGTGCGAGATCCGCTCCGAGGCCATGGAGATGCCCGCGGCCCAGTGCGGGCGCCGGTGCACGGCGCGGGCCATGCCGGCGAAGAGGTGGTGGCCCACCCGTTCGGGCGCGGCCGGCACGGCGGCCGCCTGGACGGCGTGCAGCCGGGCCAGGTCCGCGATGCCGAACTGACGCGCGGTGAGGACCGGGCTGGTCCGGTCGCGGGCGATCCAGCCCTTGATCAGCCCGTGCCACCGGTCACGCTCGGCGGCCGAGGCGCCCGCGGCGAGGAGCGCGATGCCGGCGATGATCCCCTGCCCGTGGAAGTGGTCGCCGCGCATCACCCTGAGTTCGTCGTTCTTCAGGAGTCCGCGGCTGATGGCACGGCCGTTGACGCTGTCCATGACCAGGCCGTTGTAGATCAGCGGCGCGTACGCCCGCTCGACGCTGTCGAGGATGACCTGCCGGGCCGGGTCGGTGACGGCCCAGCCCGATCCGGCGAGGAGCGCGAACAGGCGGCCGAGGCCGTCGAGCATGACCTGGCCGTAGGTGCCCGAGTAGGCGATGGTGGTGTGCTGGATGAACGATCCGTCCGCGTACAGGCCGTCTCCCCCGGTGACGTACGGGAAGACGGGTGACAGCGCGTCCCGGGCCAGCGCGATCTTGGCGGGGGCCCTGCCGAGGACGCCGCGCAGGGCGACGGAGCGGCACAGGTCGACGCGGTTGGCGCCGGTGGAGGTGCCGCTGTAGTCGTGGAGCACGGAGTCGGGGATGAAGTGGTCGACGGCGGCGCAGGCGGCCTCGACCCGGACCGTGCCGAGCTGCTCGTACAGGACGGACGTGATGTCCATGAGGATGCGCGGGCTGCCGATCTGCCACTCCCACCAGTTGCCGTAGGGCGTGACGGAGGCGTGGTAGGCGGTCTGCGCCAGGTGGTCGTAGCCGCGGACGATGTCGGCGAGGAGAGCGGCGTCGCCGGTCGATCCGGTGCCGGGCTGGGCGTACGCCTGGGTCATCGTCCACAGGCGGCCGTAGCTCTGGGTGATGCCGGACGGCGGGTCGTACGGGACGCCGGGCCACAGCGAGCCGGTGGCCGGGCTCATCGTCGTCCGAAATCCCCGGGCGAGCGTGCCGGTCTCGGTGAGGCGGGAGGCGAAGGGTTCGGCGGCCGCGTCGTAGCCCGAGCCGAGGGCGATGTCGGCCCAGCGTCGGCGCAGGACGTCGAACTCGTCGGCCTCGGCGGCAATGGCGGCCGTTCCGGATCCGGGCAGGGCGAGCGCCACGGCGGTGGCGGCCGAGAGGGTGAGCAGGGTGCGGCGCGGCCATACGGGCGGGTTCGGCATGTGCGGCTCCAGGTCGTCGGGGGGATACGCCATCGCACGCGGGATGCGGGGTGGGCGCGCGGTGCGCACCCACCCCGCATCCTGCGATCTCAACTACCGCAATGGAAGCGGGCGTCACCCCAGTCCGCGTGGTCGTTGCCGTTGCCGTCCCCGCCGTCGCCGACGACGAGTTCGACGTACTTGGCACCGGTGACGTCCGCCGTGAGCGGCCAGGCGCTGTCGGGGCCCTTCAGGACCGGCGACTTCACCTTCTCGGTGCCGTCGGCCGTGACGCTGAACTGCACGCTGCCGCGAGCTGCCTGGATGTCGTCCACGCCCACCTGGGCGGTGAAGGAGGTGCACCTGCCGCCCAGGTAGTAGCGGATCCTCGCCGGGGCGTGGCTGCCGAGGCCCTTGGTGTAGACGGTGCCGCCGATGGTCAGCGGGGTGCCGTCGCCACTGCCCTGCTCACCGTTGGAGAGATCCCGCTCGACGGGGCCCCAGCCGTTCTCGGCGAGTGTCCAGTCGAGGTCGCTGGCCCAGCTGTCGGTGGTGGGCGGCGGCGGCAGGGTCCGTACGGAGGTCTGCGCGCCGAGCGTGCGGCGTGCGCCGCCGACCGTGTACGAGGCCTCGGAACCCAGGCTGTAGGTCTGGTACTTGACGTCCACCGGCGGGGTGACCCGCCAGCTGCCGGTGACCTTGGCGCCCGCCGCGACCGAGTCGAAGGTGACGGCTCCCGTGGGCTCCGCCTTCCAGCCCTCGGGGACGGTCAGGCTCAGCGCGACACCGGTGGCCGCGGTGGCCTCGTAGTTGGTGAAGCTCGCCTTGACGGTGTTGGCCGCGCCCGGCTCCAGGGTCTCGGCGCCCGCGTCGACGGCGAGCGTGCCGCAGGCGGCGATCTCACCGGCCGGGGCCGGGCCGAGGTCGGTCACGGTGAACGCGTCGAGGACGAAGTCGGCGCCGTCGGGCGCGCCGCCGCGCTTGCGCAGCCCGGTCCAGGTGTCGCCGCAGCCCGCGGTGACGGTCTCGGAGAAGTGGCCGGTGGTGCGCTGCTGTCCGATGGGGGTGGCGCGGGTCTCGACCGAGCTCGGCTTGCCCTCGGCGGTGATCCGGTCGTAGCCGTCGACCCACTCGTACGCGCCGGCGTGGCTGGACTGGTAGTCGTACTCCACCTTGTACCGGTGACCGTCGGTCATCGGCACGGTCCAGGGCGCGGTGCGGTAGACGAGTCCGCTGTTCTCCTCGTGGGCCTTGAGGGACTCCTTGCCGCCGATCACGTCGTCGACGAGCTTTCCGTTCCAGCCGGCCTGGGTGTACGGGGCGTGCAGCTGGGAGATGACGGTCCGGGGGTCGGTGGAGCCGCCCGCGTCGCCCTTGAGGAAGGGACCCCAGCCCTGGTCGACGTCCTCGAAGTCCTCGTGGACGACCGTGTTCTTCCTGGTCGCCGGGGCATTGGCGACGATCCGTACGTCGTCGGCGCGCACCGTCGCCGTGCTGCCCGCCGCCGCCTCGATGCGGAGCGTGGCGCGGCCGTCCGCGGGGGCGGTGAAGTTGACCTTGGCGCGCTGGAAGTACGTGCCGTGCCAGTCGGACGCAGCGACGTAGTCCTTCGCGGTGGAGCGGTCCACCGCGACGGACCGTCCGCCGATCGAGAGCGTCGTGTGCCGGGTCTTTCCGGGCTGGACCTCGATGAGCGCGGACGCGGTGTACCGCTTGCCGGGCTTGAGGCCGTCGATGCGCTGCGAGAGCGCAGCGGTGGAACCGCCGGAGAGCTCGGCGCTGTTGCGGCCCCGGTCGTCGGTGTCGCGGGCCACGGTTCCGGTCTTCGACCAGGCCCCCAGCCCGTTGTCGTTGAAGCCGGGGTCGTCGACCGGGGTGCCCTGACCCCACTTGACGTCGGCGGCCTTCGGCGCCTGGTCCGGATAGAGGACGTAGGGCCGTCCCGCCTCGGCGGTCAGCGTGATCTTCCCGTCGACGGGCTTGACCGTGCCGGTCTTGACGCGCCCGTTGTCGGTGAGTTCGTAGACGGTGTACGTGCCCGCGGACGGCACGGCCCACGTGCTGGTGCCGCCGGACCTGCTGTAGTGGTACAGCTTCTTGCCGCCGTCCCACGGCAGCAGGTAGTCGGTGCCGCTGAGGACCTTGCGGCCGTGGTCGTAGAAGGTCCGCTTGCCGTCCTCGACCGTGCCCCGGACGTCTCCGGTGAAGGCGATGTCGTTGCCGTCCCAGCGGATGATCTTCTGCTGCTGGGCGTACTTGGCGGGCAGGTCGCGCTGCCAGATGTTGTCGTAGAAGGCGTTCCAGTCGGTCTCGCCGGTCCAGCCCTCGAACTCGTCGATGGCGGTCTGCCCGAGGACCGGGTCGTTGTTCCAGGTGTCCCGCTCGCTGTTGCGGATGAAGCGGATGATCTTCGAGTTGAGGCCCTTGTTGGTGGCCCCGCCGTAGTCGAGGTCATTGGCCCAGTGCGACCACAGGGTGCCGCGCTCGAACTTGTCGGACCACTCGCTGCCGACGTTCCAGCCCTGCTTCTGCACGGCCTGGAGGGTCTTGTCGGCGATCCAGCCGTGCGTGTAGTAGACGTCGATGTAGAGGAAGCTCAGATTGCGGTCGGTCTCGTCGCGCAACTGCTGGAAGCGCTTGGCCAGATCGCCGCTGTTGATGTCGCGGCGCTGGTCGATGTAGTAGCTCTGACCCAGCCAGTTCCAGCCCGGCCTGGTCTTGTCGACGAGCTGCTCGTCGAACGCCCTGGCCTCCGGGTACGCCTCGGTGGCGTTGACGTGGACGCCGAAGGTGGCGCCCCACTTCTTGCCGTCCTTGAGGAGCTCGTTGAGGTCCTTCAGCCCGCCGGCGCGCTTGTTGTAGTCGCCGCCGTAGTCCGGGTGGGCGGAGTCGTGCCCCTCGGAGGCGTATCCCTTGAGGAGGGCCAGCTGCCCGAGGCCGTCCGTGGACAGCGAGATCCGCTTGACGTCGTCCAGGGTGCGCAGGAACGGGTGGGTGGCCTGGCTGGCGAAGTTGAACGGGATGTGGGTGATGACCCGGTCCGGTGTGTCCTCGCTGCCGGGCGCCTTGATCCCGATGGAGCGGAACGCGACGGCTCCGTCCTGCCAGTCGACCTTCTTGTCGCCGTTGGCGTCGGGGGTGACGACGACCTTCGCCCAGGGGAGGTCGTCCCCACTCTCGGGCTTCGGCGCGCCGTCGCCGCGGTAGGTCCACTGCCCGGACCAGACCCCGACCCGGACACTGCCGTCGTCCGCCTTGCGCGCCTGGTGCCAGAACCGGGCGTCGTCACCGCCGGTGGCACCGGAGGGCTTGTCGTACGAGGAGTTGGACTCGACGGCCGCCGCGAGGGAGCCGGTGTTGACGATCGCGTACGAGGCGCCGGCCGGTGCCTTGTCGGGTGCGGTGTCCGCGGTGACCGGGGCGAAGACGTCGGCGGTCTTCGTCGAGTCGTTGTCCAGCCGGGTGAAGGCGGTGGCAGCGCCGGTGTCCGTGGAGCCGACGGAGACCAGGTCGTGGCCGGGTATGTCGATGGTGCCGACGCGGAACGCCTCGGTGTCGCGGACGGCCGTGACCTTGAAGGTGGTGGCGCGTCCGGAGACGGAGAGCGAGGCGTCGATCTCGATGCCGGGCAGGTCGGTGAAGGTCAGCGTGTAGCGGGCGACCGAGCCGGTGACCGTGGGCGAGCCCTTGAGCTTCACGGGGTGCGCGGTGCCGTTGAGGGTGACGGCCGTGACCGGCTGCGTACTGCCGAGCAGTCGGCTGCCACTCGCCTTGTCGGTGTACGCCAGGACACGGGGGAAGTCGTCGGCGACGGCGACCGAGAGCTGCGCGGACTGGATGACGGTGGCGTCCGCGGGCACGGCCGACTCGACTGCGGCGGGTGACGGGGCGGCGGCGTCGGCGGGGAGCGCGGTCCCCACCAGCGCCAGGACGGCGGCTGAGGCGGCGGCGACAGCGCCCGCCGAAGTGAATCTTGGTGACATGTGCTCTGAGTAGTGCCCGTGGCCGGACACCGTCAACGACGTGCAGCCCCTGGGGGCCCTCCAGTCCAACAACCGCTGTGCGTAAGTCCAAGTGGACGGTACGTGTCCGCAGTTCGGCGCCCGGGGTGCGCGGCGCGGTCGTCAGCCGTGTCGTCCGTTCGCTCCGGGGCCGTCGGCGCCGCCGGACGGTACGGGCTCCTCCGCTTCGGCGTTCTTGCCTTCCGCCCTGGTCAGGGTGGCCACCAGGGAGCGGAAGGCGGTGCGGTAGACGCGCGGCCCGGTGCCCGTGTGGTGATGGAAGTGGTGGCGCAGATTGGCGGGTGTGCCGAAGCCGGTGCGTGCGGCGATGCGTTCCACCGGCTCGTCCCCGCGCTCCAGCAGCCGCTGCGCCGCCTGGACGCGGGCGCGCAGCAGGTACTGGAGCGGGGAGAGCCCGGTCTCGGCCCGGAAGCGCCGGTTCAGGCCGCGTACGGTGAGCCCCGCGTGGTCGGCGATGTCGCTCAGCGTCAGCGGGTGGTCGAGGTGGGCCTCCATCCACCGGGTGGTGGGCCCGAGGCTGTGCCGGGCCGCGGCGGGAGGGGCCACGGGGCTCGGCGACGCCTCGGATCCGGCGGGTGCGTGGAGCTGCATGAAGACCTGCCGCTCCGTCTCGATGGCGACCGGCGTGCCGTGGTCCAGGGTGATCAGGTGCAGGCAGAGATCGAGGCCGCCGAGCACTCCGGCCGCACTGTGGAACGGGTCCGCGTCCACGACGGCACCCTCCGGATCGACGTCGATCAGGGGATGGCGCCGCGCCAGCTCCGCCGCGTACGGTCGCCCGGTGGCCGCCCGGCGTCCGTCGAGGAGCCCGGTGGCGGCGAGGGTGAACGTCCCGGTGCCGAACGCGCCGATGCGGGCTCCCCGGTCCGCGGCGGCCCGCAGCGCGTCGGCGACCCCGGGGTCCGGCTCGTCGCGGAATGCGGCGTGACCGGGCAGCAGTACGGTGCCGGCGTCCGCCAGCCCTTCCAGGCCCCAGGGCGTGTCGATGGCGAAGGGCGCCGGGGAGCCGGTCCCGCGAAAGCCCGGGGCGGTGCAGTACCGCAGCTCGTAAGCGACATGCGGGTGGTGCCGGACGGCTGTGCCGAAGCACATTCCGGGTCCGGTGAGTTCATGGCCCGGCACCCCGTCGAGCGCGAGGACGGCGATCACTGGCATGTCCAGAATTTAGCCGAGAGTGACATCGGGACCGCTTTTTCCGGACGGGGCCGCTACGCAGGATGGGTGGTGCGCGGCACCGGGACGAGACGACGCCCGGCAGCCGGTTCGCACATCCACCACGCGCGCGACGCGCATCGGAACGAAGGAATCACCCGTGTTCACACGCAGTTCGCCGTCCGCCGCCCCGTCCCGGTCCCGTGGGTCCCGCTCCCGACGTGCGGGACGGTTCGCCGCCGTCGCCCTGGCCGCCACGGCCTGCGTCACGGCGATGTCCGGCAGCGCCAACGCCATCGTCAACGGGCAGGAGGCCACGCAGCGTTACCCGTTCATGGCCACGCTCCCGCAGTGGGCCGGCGAGGTGCACGCCCAGTGCGGCGCATCGCTGATCAACTCGCGCTGGCTGGTGACGGCGGCCCACTGCGTCAACCCGAAGACGCTGGACGGCATCGTCCGCATCGGTTCCAACGACCGCGAGTCCGGCGGTACGGTGCGCCACATCGAGCGGACCGTCGCCCACCCCGCCTACGACGTCGAGTCCGAGCCCAGCAGGAACGACATCGCGCTCGTCGAGCTGGACCGCCCGGTCTCGGAGAAGCCCATCCGCATCGCCGGATCGGTGGGCGGACCCGGCACCCCGACGCGTCTGCTCGGCTTCGGCACCGTCCTGGACACCGACAACCTCCCGGACGCGGTGTTCCCGGACAGGCTCCAGCAGCTGGACACCCGCATCGGCGCCGTGAACGAGTGCTCGCCCGGCCGCGCCGACAGGACCCGGATCTGCACGATCAGCAGGACACCGGGCGCCATGGCGTGCTTCGGCGACTCCGGCGGCCCGCAGATCCAGCGAGGCCGGGACGGACGCTGGGAACTGGTCGGCGCCACGTCGGGCGACGGCGACACCGACCCGACCTGCGGCACGGGCCCCGGCATGTACACCAACGTTCCCGCGTACGCGAAGTGGATCGACAGGACCATCCACGCGCACCGCTGACGCGACACGCACCCGGGCGGGCGAAGGCTCCTTCGGCCCGTCCGGGCACGCCCCGACCACCGCGGCTCCCCGTCCCCTGCCCTCGGATAGGTTCTGCATATGTCCGTCATCGCCGTTCTTGTGCCCGACAGACTCCCCGGACACCAGCTGACCACCCCCGGGCTGGTCTTCGGGACAGCGGCGGCCGGCCACCCCGGCGCCGACTACGAGGTACGGCTCTGCGCCGCCCCCGGCCTCACCTCCACGGGCGCGCCCGCGCCGCTACGGATCTCCGTCCCGTGGGGGCTCGACGGCCTCGCCGACGCGGACGTCGTCCTGGTCCCCGGCCAGGACGGTGACGGCCCCCGCGACGAGCCCACGCCCGAGGTGCTCGCGGCGCTCCGGGCCGCGGCCGCACGCGGCTGCCGCATCGGCGCGATCGGCACGGGAGTCCTCACCCTCGCGGCCACCGGTCTCCTCGACGCCCGCCGCGCCACGACCGGCTGGCGGCACACCGAGGAACTGGCCCGCCTCCACCCCTGTATCGAGGTCGATCCGATCGGCACGGTGGTGACGGACGGCCGGTTCCTCACCTCGGCCGGGATCTTCGGCAGCATGGACGTCTGCCTGCGTCTGCTGGCCCAGGACCACGGCGAGCGGGTGGCCGGTGAGACGACCCGGGAACTCCTCACCCCGCTCCTGTCCCACGGCGACCGTGTCCAGGAGACCATCGACCGCGAACTCACCGAGAGCGCGGGCATCGAACCGACGCTGCGCTGGCTGGAGGCCCGCCTGCACCTCCCGCTGACCCCGGCGGACCTCGCCGCGCACGCGGGGATCAGCGTCAGCAGCCTCAATCGCCGCTTCCACGCCCGGACCGGCTCCACCCCGCCCCAGTACCTGCTGCGGCGGAGGCTGGAGCGGGCCCGGGAGCTGCTGGAGACCACCGACGAGAAGGTGGAACGAGTGGCGGCCCTGTGCGGCTTCGCCTCCCCGGCGAGCCTGCGCCACCACTTCTCGCGCCTGACGGGCACCACGCCCCGGGCCTACCGCTCGCGGAACAGGGCGGCAGGCCCGGCGCCTCACGGCGAAAGAAATTCCGGCCGCGTGGGGTGAGGGCGGCGCCGGACCGTTTCACCACCTACGTCACGGATCACGGGACGACCGCTCACGGCGCGGTTCCGAGCTCCCAGAACCGGAAGACGGTCGACGTGTCCAGGCAGTTCTGCAGGCCCCGGACGTTCTCATGGGCGACCGCGTACTGCTTTCCCTGCCACAGCGGCAGGAGCGGCAGTTGGTTCGCCACGATGTCCTGCAGTTTGCCGAACTCCTCCCGGGTGTTCGAGCGGTCGGTCACGGACGAAGTCTGCGGGATGATCCGCTTGGTTATCTCGCTGTTCTCGTAGTTGTTCGACAGGACATTGCCCTTGCCGAAGAACGGCTGGGTGAAATTGTCGGGGTCGGGATAGTCCGGCACCCACCCCTTGACGTAGATCCCGTATTTTCCGTCGGCGATGTCCTTCTCGTACTGGTCGAACGGGACGGACTTCATCTTCGCCTCGAAGAGCCCGCTCTTGTTGAGCTGATCGGCGATGGTCTGCAACTCGTCGTCGGTGGCGGGCCCGTAACGGCTCGGGGTGGACCAGAGGGTGAGCTTCACCTTGTCGGTGAACCCGGCCTCCTGCAGGGCGTCCTTCGCGCGCTGAGGCTGCGCGCTGTCGCCGTAGGTGTCGAAGAAGGAGGTGCCGTGGCCGGTGATGCCGGCCGGGATGATCGAGTAGAGCGGCGCCGCCGTGGACTGGTAGACCTTGCTGACCAGGGAGTTGCGGTCGACGAGGTAGGCGATGGCCTTGCGCACACCGAGTTTGCCGACCACGGGGTCGGCCATGTTGAACACCATGTGCTGGACCTCGGCGCTGTCGCCCTGCACCACCTCGATGCCGTTCTTCTCCGCGGTGGGCGAGGTGTCCAGCGCGGCGATCGCCTTGGCCGTGAGGCCACGGTAGGCGATGTCGACATCGCCCTTCTCCAGGGACGCCTTGAGGGCCTGCTGGTCGCCGCGGAAGAGCTTCAGCGTCACGCCGCTGTTCTTCACCTCGGCCGTGCCGTGGTAGCCGGAATATACCGAGAATTCAGCCTTCGACTTGTCGATCGAATCCAGCATGTAGGGACCGGAACCAACCGCCTTGCCACCTTGGAGAAGCCTGTCCTTGGGATAGACCCTGTGATCCACGATGGAGCCGGCACCCGATGCGATCTTGCTGGGGAAGATGGCATCGGGCACCTTGAGACGGAAGACGACGGTCTTTTCGTCCGGGGCGCTGATCGCCGAGATCGTGGAGAGCAACGGCGCCGGGCCCGCCGGGTCATTGATTTCGATGGCCCGGTCGAAGGAGTATTTGACGTCCTCCGATGTGAGGCTGTGACCGTTGCTGAACTTCAACCCGTCACGCAAAGTGCAGGTGTAGGTTCTGCTGCCGTCCGAGAAACCGCAGTTCTTGGCGGCCTCCGGCACAGGTATGGAAGCCCCGGGCGGGAAGCTCAACAGGGACTGGAAGACATTGTTGAACAACAGCCAGGACCCGGGGTCGTACCCCGCGGCCGGATCTGTCGCAAGAATGCCGTCGGACATCCCGACGACCATCTTCTCCTTGCTGTCGAACGCAAAGATCTGATCGTCGGAGCCGCAGCCTGTCAGCAGCGCCATTGCTAATCCACCGGCGATGAGGATGCTCGACCGCCTCGTACGAACCTTCACAGAACGTGCCTCATACTCTCGGCCGGCCGTACGGGTGCCCCCTGACAACCGGGATCAGGTCAGGAACAACTGCTAACACCACGACCGTCCAGCACTGGCGGCAGTCCGGGCGCGGAGGTGGGGAACGACTACCTGTCAGGACTCGGTGTCCAACAGGAATTCTACGCGCGGTGACTGGCAGAAACATTACAAGAAATGAACGGCGGTGGACAGGTCGTGGTCGATCTTGTGGCGCGTCGAACAACCCAGTAGTACACCGCCCGACCCGGCGGCAAACCGCAGGGCAGGGAAATCTTCCGACCTGCGGCGCCGTCGGCCCGGGATGCCCGATATCGGTATGCGACAAGGAAGACAAGCCGGGCCGAGAGAGACAGTGAGGTATTCAATGTGCGACGACAGCCACTTCGGCCCGGTCGGCACTATTCCCCTATTGCGGAAACTGTCGGCCGAATGGGTCGGACGGCAGGAATCCTCCAGCCCTTGGGGACCGGCCGACCGCCGGAGGTCTCGACGGCGACCGCGCCGCCTCAGCCGGAGAGCACGTCGGCGAGCCCGTACGACTCGGGGCACGGGACGGGCCCACGCACCGCGAACTCGCACCACACCACCTTGCCGGGATCTCGTTCCCCCACGCCCCACTTGTCGGCGAGCGCCGCCACCAGCAGCAGCCCGCGCCCACCCTCCGCATCGGGAGCCGGGTCCGCGGCGACGGGGCACACCTCCCCGTCACCACTGTCGTGGACCTCGACGCGCAGGACGCCGTCGCCCGGCTCCAGGGAGAGGCGGACACGGAAACCACGACCGGGCGGGACGCCGTGCAGCAGGGCATTGGTGACGAGCTCGCTCACGCAGAGCAGTACGTCGTCGGCGCGGGACTCGCACGCCCAGTCGACGAGTGCCTCGCGCACGAACTGCCGTACGAGCGGCACGGCACGGCGTTCCCGACGGTGGAACGTCTCGCGGAAGAGGGGGAGTTGAGTTGGATCGTTCACGCGGCCAACGTCACACAAAGTCACTAGCGTTGATCAGTGCGTCGGGTCGTACAAGGCACTTGTACGAGCCCTGACGGGTCATCCGGGTTTTGCGACGGGGAGAGGCAGTCCATGCACTCGGCGAAGAAGAACAAGCGGATCACGTCCTGGCACTTGATCGGCGCCCAGTTGGCGACGTTCCGCAAGGCGGCCCGGATGACACAGGCGGCACTGGCCGATCGGTGCTGCGTGGGTGAGGACACGATCGCGTCGATCGAGCAGGGACGCAGGCCACTGCAGGCGGACTTCGCGGCTCGGCTCGACGAACTCTTCGACACGAAGGGGGTGTTGCAGGTCGCGGTGTCGAAGGTGCCGCAGAAGGAGAGGTTCCCGGCGTTCGTCCAGGACTACGTGGAGTACGAGCAGGAGGCGGTGACGCTGCTCTGGTATGAGAACCAAGTAGTGCCCGGATTGCTCCAGACCGAGGAGTACATCCGGTTCGTCTTCTCCTGCCTCTATCCGCCACTCGAAGAGGACGAGCGGGAGGAATGGGTGGCAGGCCGACTCGACCGACAGAAGCTCTTGGAACGCAAGCCCCGCCCCATGCTGCACTTTGTGCTGGAGGAGAGCATTCTACGCAGCGAGCTCGGGGATCCCGTCATGCTCCGTGATCAGATCCGCCATCTGCACCGATGCATGGAACTCCCCTTTCTGGGACTTCAGATCATGCCGATGAAAGTGTCGAAGCACGCCGGACTCGCGGGTCCGATGGTGCTGCTGGAAACTCCGGATCACGACCACCTGGCCTACGTCGACAGCCAGCTGACGGGATACCTCTACGACGATCCTGACGACGTCAGTGTGCTCCAGCAGAAATATGGGATGCTGCGTTCGCAGGCGCTCTCCGTCGAGAGGAGCGCCCGCCTACTGGACGAACTGCTTGGAGAGACATGACCCGCGCAGCACACCCGGACCCTCGCTCCACCACCCTCGACTGGTTCAAGTCCAGCTACAGCAACGACCAGGGCGGCGCCTGCCTCGAAGTCGCCTACGACTGGCGCAAGTCCAGCTACAGCAGCAGCCAGGGCGGCGACTGCGTCGAGGTGTCCGCCCACCCCGCCGCCGTCCACATCCGCGACTCCAAGGTCGCCGACGGCCCCGTCCTCACCGTTCCCCCGGCCGCCTGGGCCGCTTTCCTCAGCGCCACGGCCTGAGGCCGGCACCCGCCCCCGCCATCGGTCGGCCTTCTGGGCCGAGGGCACGACTCCCACACATAGTGATCTCCCCGGGCAAGGGGGCCCTGTGCAGTCGACCGTTTCACGGCCGGTGTTCCGTCGCTTCGTCGGCGCCTTCGCGGCAGGCGCCGCCCTGGCCGCAACCTCGGGGTGCACGGTTCCCGTCGATGCCGTCACCGGCATCTCCGTGACCCGGGACGGCCATCTGCTCGGCGTCATCATGGTCTGCGGGCATCAGATCGATGGCGCGACTCTCTACGCGGACGGCACCGACGTCGACAGTGAGGTGACGGTCGGCTCATGGGCCGCCGACCGGCCCGTCACGGCCGGGCTCGCCACCTGGACCCTCGACTCTCCTTCCGCCGGCTGGACCGCGACCAGGTCTCTCAGACCGCTCACCGCCGGGACCACCTACACCCTCTACGGCTGGACCAAGGACAACTCGTGGTCATCGAGGAGCGTCTCCTTCACTCCGACCGACCGGGACCGGCTCACCCCGGGGACGGTCCGCTACGACGACGTCTCGTCCGACGGCAACGAATCCGCAATCACCGTCCCCGTGGCGGAGTTCAAAGCCAGGGCATGCGGGAACAGTTGAGATCGAAGGCAATGGGGAGGGCGGCGTCACGGCCCTGCCTGAACTCCGGTCGCTCCGACACGGATCGCCCTGTTGAGCCGGGGAAGGGCTCGCTCGGGGACGCCGGACGGCCGGGCGCGCGTACTTTGATGCTGCCCCGGACTCTGTTGCTCTGTTCGGCCCGCGGGTCTTGACTGCGGCATGATCGCTCCCGCGGTCGTCTCGTGGGCAGGCGGCCGCGGGGGTGGTGCGGGTGTCGATGAAGGCGGCGGGACTGTCGGAGGTCCCGGAGCAGACGGCGCTGGTCGCGGTGGCGGCTTTCCCGAAGGGGACGCTGGCGATGCGGGTGCGGGAGAAGTTGGCGGGGGTCTTCGCGGACGAGCCGTTCGCGTCTGCGTTCGGGGTGCGCGGGGCTCCGGGCCTGTCACCGGGGATGCTGGCGCTGGTCACGGTGCTGCAGTTCGCCGAGAACCTGACCGACCGCCAGGCAGCGGGGATGGTGGTCCGGGCGATCGACTGGAAGTACGCGCTCGGCTTTGAGCTCACCGATCCGGGGTTCGACTTCACGGTGCTGGCGAAGTTCCGGGCCCGGTTGGTCGAGCACAGCATGGAGCGCCTGGTCTTCGACCGGCTGCTGGAACACTGCCGCCAGGAGGAGCTGATCACGGCCGGAGGCAAGCAGCGCACCGACTCCACCCATGTCATCAGCGCGGTTCGGGACCTGAACCGGCTGGAGCCGGCCGGTGAGAGCGTGCGCGCGGCGCTGGAGGCGCTGGCCGCGGCCGCTCCGACCTGGCTCGGGCAGGCGATGCCGGTGGCGGAGCTGGAGCTGCGCTACGAGGCCAGAGTCGACTCGTGGCGGCTGCCCTCGTCGAAGACGAAGCGGGACCGGCTGGCTGAGGTCTACGGTCAGGACGCGCTCGCGCTGCTGCATGCGGTCCAGGCGCCCGACGCGCCGGTGTGGCTGCGGGAGATCGAGGCCGTCCGGCTGCTGCGGCGGATCTTCATGCAGACCTACTACGTACACACCGACGTCCGGGGACGGGAGGTGGTCAGGAAGCGGGAGACCGAAGTGGACGGTGTCCCGCCCGGTCATCTGCGGCTCGCCTCCCCCTACGACCGCGACGCCCGCTGGTCCGCCAAGGGAGACGAGCTGTTCTGGTGCGGCTACAAGGTCCACCTCACCGAGACCTGCGACGACAACTCCGGCGGTGCCCCAGTCGGGACCCAAGTCCGCACGCCGAACCTGATCACGGACGTGACCACCACCGTGGCGACCGCACCGGACGTGACCGCCACTGCCGGCATCCAGCAGCGACTGACCGAGCGGCAGGTCAAGCCGGGCGAGCACTACCTCGACTCCGGCTACCCTTCCGCGGACCTGGTCACCGCAGCCGCACGCGAGGGCATCGCCGTGATCACACCGCTGCTGGCCGACCACTCCCACCAGGCCCGGGCCGCCGAAGGCTTCGACAAGAGCGCCTTCCGCATTGACTGGACGACCCGTCAGGTCCGCTGTCCCGAACGCTGCACCAGCACCGGCTGGTATCCCGCCCAGCAGCACGGCCGCGACGCCATCGTGATCGAGTTCGCCCGCCCCGACTGCGGCGCCTGTCCGTCCCACGACAAGTGCACCACCGCGGCGCGCGGCAACCGCATGCTCACCCTGCGGCCCCGCGAGCCGCACGAGACCGTCACCGCCGCCCGCGCGGAGCAGAAGACCGATACCTGGCAGGCCAAGTACGCCCTCCGGGCCGGTGTCGAGGGCACCATCAACCAGGCCCTCGACGTCACCGGCCTGCGCCGGGCCCGCTATCGCGGACTTCCGAAGACCAGCCTGCAGCACGCCTTCTCCGCTGCCGCGACCAACGTGACCAGACTCAACGCGTATTGGACCGCCAGCCAGCAGGTCCCCCACTCCAGGACCAGGACCAGGCGACTGTCCCGGCTCGCCTACCGACTCACGGCCTGATCACACCGCACAGATACCGAGAGGTGATGTCCATGAACAACCCGGTCCGTAGCAGACCCTCCGACGCGGCGGGTGCGGGGGATGTCCTGCAGCCTGAGGTGCCAGTGGGTAACCGGTGCATCACTCTCCTTCATGGCCACACCAAGGAGGTGCTCGCCGTGGTGGGGGTGGTCATCGACGGCCGGCCTCATGCCCTTACCGGCAGCACCGACCAGACCATTCGGCTCTGGAATCTCGATACCGGAACCCAGGTCGGGGAACCTCTCATCGGACACACCAGTTCCGTGCGCGTCGTGGCGGTGACCGAGATCCATGGACGGCCCCATGCCATCACCGGCAGTTCGGACCGGACGGTGAGGATCTGGGACCTCACCACCCACCAACAGCTCGGTCCGCCCCTTGTTCACCACTGTCGCCCGCTCAACGCTGTCACTGTCTTCGAACATGAAGGCCAGGCCTTGGTGCTGACGGCAAGCGATGACCGCACGGTCCGTTTGTGGGACCTCGGCGCCGGCAGACAAGTAGGCAAGCCCCTCACCGGCCACACGGGATCCGTACGAGCAGTCGCGAGTACCGTGATTGACGGTCGCCCCCATGCCGTCACGGCAGGCGATGATAAGAGCGTGCGACTCTGGAATCTCAGCAGCTGCGAACCTGCCGGGGAGCCGTTGACAGGTCACAGCCGCCGGGCCAGGGCACTGGCAGCTGTGTCCGTGGACGGTCGGCCCCATGCCCTGACCGGCGGCTCGGACGGAGCGGTCCGGCTCTGGGACCTCAGCACCCAAGAGCAGGTCGGCTGTTTCCCAAGCGGCCCCAGGGGGACAGTCCGAGCAGTGGCTCAGATCGGGCCTGCCAACAGCCCCCTCGTCCTCACCACCCACTGCTTCACCACCCGACGCCAGACAGAGCTGAAGCTCTGGAACCTCGCGAGCGTCGCACATCCACTCGCGCTCCTCAGTTTTCGCATCCCTCCGGCCTTGGCTGTGTCGGTAATCAGCGTCGGCACCCGGGTGACGGCTGTCACCGGCAGCGCCGACGGAACGGTTCGGCTCTGGGACCTCGCCACGCGCAGCCAGGCCGCCGAGCCCTGATCCGTCCGAACCACCTGGCAAGTGCCCGCCGACGGCGACGTCGAAAGCGCCCTGCTCAAGGTCCGCTTCCCACCCGCCTTCTCCCCTTCCGTGCTTAAGGTGACCAGACTCGACACGCACTGGTCCAACCACCCCGTACACCGCCCTACAACCAGCAACCTCAGCCGTTTCGGCTACCGGCTCACGGCCTGACCGAGACCAATTGAGCAACAGAGTCGCCCCGGTCATGGCAGGTGGCAGGTGGTGAGGGCGAGGCGGGCGCGATCACCTTGGGCCAGCAACCACAGCGGTGGCGGGCGACCGTACGCGGCCTCGCCAGCCACCGGCTCGCGGTCACGCGTCCCAGGTGACCGGAAGGCTCTTGACCCCGTAGATGTCCGCGGTCTCCGGGCGCAGGCCGACTTCTTCGGCCGGTACGGCCAGGCGCAGCGTGGGGAAGCGGTCGAGCAGCGCGGAGAGCGCGATCCGCATCTCGACGCGGGCCAGCTGCTGGCCCAGGCACAGATGGATGCCGTGGCCGAAGGCCAGGTGCCCGCCGTCCTGCCGGTGGAGGTCGAGCACGTGGGGATCGGTGAAGCGCCCGGGGTCACGGTTGGCGGTGTTGTACGACAGGACGACCGTCGTACCGGCCTCGATGGTCCGGCCGCCCACCTCGACGTCCACCAACGCCGTCCTCATGAACGTCTTGGCGACGCTCAGATACCGCAGCAGCTCTTCGACCGCCTGGTCGGTGAGCGCGGGGTCGGCGCGCAGTGCGGCCAGTTGCACCGGGTTCTGCAACAGCGCGAAGGTGCCGAGGGACAGCATGTTCGCGGTGGTGTCGAACCCGGCCGCCAGCAGGATCAGGCTGATCCCCTGCAGCTCCTCGTCGGTCAGGTCGCTGCCGGCGAGTTCGCTGAGCACGTCGTCGGTGGGGTTCGCGCGCTTGGCGACCACCAGCTGTGCGAGGTAGTCCTGGGTCGCGGTGTAGGCCGCTATCAGATCCTCGTCGCCCGTCTCGCCGCTCATGAACGTGTCGATCTGTTCCTGGAAGGAGTCCCGGTCCCCATACGGCACTCCCAGCAGCTCACAGATGATGATGGTGGGGATGGGCTTGGCGAACGCGGTCACCAGGTCCGTCGGCGGCCCGGTCCTCTCCATGGCGTCCAGGCAGTCGGTGGTGATCTGCTCGATGCGTTCGGTGAGTACGCGCATCCGCCGTGCGGTGAACTTGCCCACCAGCGGTTTCCGGTAGCGCCCGTGCTGTGGTTCGTCCATGAGGAGGAACTCGCCGGGCGGCGCAGGAGGGAGCTCGAAGTCGACCACGTTCAGGAGCTCTTTGCGCGAGCTGAACCGCGAGTCGGCCAGGACCGACCTGACCAGGTCGTATCCAGTGATCAGCCAGCCGGGCTTGCCGCCGGGATGGATGAGGCGGCTGATGGGGCCGTGCCCGCGGGCGTCGATCAGCTCTGCCGGCGGGTCGAAGGGACAGCCGGGCCGACGCTCCGTCGGAAGCGTCGTGACGGTGTGCAGGGATTCGCTCATGGCTACGCCTCATCTCGCGACATCACACATTTGACAGATGTCGAAAGCTACGTTGCATTCGGAAAATCGTCAATCACTCGAAATGCGTTCTAGCAGGTAGATGGAGCTAAATTGATGCAATGAGTTGAGATCGAACGCAATGCTGAGTTGCAATGAGTGAAGCGCGAAGGCAAAGCCGACGGCATGCCGGAAGGGACGTTCCTGGAGAGCGAAGACCGCCGAGGTCACGTTCACCGGCCCCGACCGGGTCCCACTCAGCCGGGCTGCACGACGGTGGTGATCTTCCCGGTCCCGATGTCGTAGGCGTAGCCGCCGATCTTGATGTGGCCGATGCCCGGCGCGAGCTCGGGTGCCGCGCGCAGTTTGATGATGTCCTTCCGGACCGTCTCGGACGGCTCCAGGACGGCCATCTCCAAGGAGGTCCGTTCGTCCCAGCCGCCACGGGCGGCGTAGCCGGCGCGCAGATCGTCGTCGGCGAGCAGCCCCGAGCCGCAGTCGGTGTGGTGGATGACGGCGATCTCGAACCAGTCCGCTTCAGGAGTCCTGTTCTCGTGCAGGTGCACGATCCAGGCGAGGTCCTTGATGACCGCCGGCGTCACGCGGCCGCCGACGTTGCGTGCGACGATCGCCTCTCCGAGCCTGGCGCCCAGCACGGCCGCGGGCTCCACGCGCGAATCGATGCAGGTGATCAGGTACAGCTGCTTGAAGGGGATGAACGGGATCTCGGGTACGTCGGCCTGGGCACCGGAGGCCGCGAAAGCCTGGTTGCGCTCCAGGTAGGGGGTGAAGTTCGACATGACTGATTCCTTCGGGAGGCGGCGACAGCCTGGGGCTGCGAGGTCGGCACCGCGTGCCGCGTCGTTCTCCGCGATGCGCGAGCCGGCCCGTTCGGCCATGAACCGCAGGCGGGCGGCAACAAGCCTTAGGCGCCACCATCGCCCACGAGGGGATCACGCGCCAGGCGGGCTCACCCGGCGAAGGAGAGCCGAACGTCGTACGCCGGCGGACTTGCCATCAGTGACCGAGTCCCCGGCCGCCCATGGATTGCGAGCGACGTGCTCCGCGGTGGCTCCAGCCGGCGTCCGGTCAGTGGAGGCGTCCGCGTCCCGCCTCCCCGCGCGGGCGGCCACGGCGCCGCGCCGGCCCAGCGGCAGGCGCCCCTTCATCGAGTTGTGAAGACTTCCATTTTCTGAGAGCGCTCTCAAGCACAAGTCTTGACGCCCATCCCGGCCATCACGAGAGTGGAGCGCACCGCGGACGCCCCGCCCCGTTCCCGTAAGACCGCCCGTCCGTGGCCCCCCACACACCTCGGGAGTCCTCTCGTGATTTCGCGCAGACTGTTCCTGACGGGTGGCGCCGCCGCCTCGGCGACCGCTCTCACCTACCCCCTCTGGGGAAGCGTCCTGAGCCCACGCGCTTCCGCCGCCCCCGCGACCTGCGAACTCGCCCTGGAGAACCGGTCGTTGCCGGGCAGGGTCAACGCCTACGTCACCGGCCACGAGCAGGGCACCGACCGCTGGGTGCTGCTGCGGGCCGACGGCAGTGCCTACCGCCCCGACTCCCCCGCCGCGCCGCAGACGCCACTGCCGGTCGACTGCGCGATCCCGTTGAACACGGCAGGCGGCGCACCAATTGTACTGACGCTGCCTCAGATGTACGGCGCTCGCGTCTACTTCGTGCGCGACGACACCCTGACCTTCTACCTCAACCCCGGCCCCGCCCTCGTCGAGCCGGCGTTCGCCACCTCCACGGACGCCAACTACGGACGGACCTGGTCGTTCTGCGAGTTCACCTTCAATCCTCAGCAGCTGTACGCGAACATCAGCTACGTCGACCTCGTCACCGCCCTGCCGATCGGTCTGACGCTGGAGGGCGACAGCACGCACACCGTGGCCCCTCTCCCGGACGGTGCGGTCCAGCGGATCGCCGACGGCCTCGCCGCCCAGGCCGCCGCCGACGGGCAGCCGTGGGACAAGCTGGTGATCCGCGGTGCGGACGGCGGCGTGCTGCGGGTGATCTCACCGCAGAACCTGATGGCACCGTTCTTCGACCGGCCGGACGAGATGCCGTTCCGCGACGTGTTCACGGCCTACGTCGACCAGGTCTGGGAGAAGTACCGCTCCACCGATCTGCGGATCGATCTGCAGGGCGGTCGCGGAGTCCGCACCGGCCGGGTGAGCGGCGACCTCCTGACCTTCGACGGCGGGCACTCCTTCACCAAGCCGGCCTCGAAGGACGTCTTCACCTGCAACCACGGCCCGTTCGCCAACAACCCGGGCGACCCCGACGACAAGAAGGCGCTGCTGGCCCGGCTCGCGGCCGGCTTCAACCGCTCCCTGATGCTCACCCACCCCGACCAGCCGAACGGCACCTCGGCCGCGGACTACTACCAGGGCGCGGCGACCAACCACTGGTCGCGCGTCGTTCACGCCAACACCCCGATCGGCTACGCCTTCCCGTACGACGACGTACGCCCCGACGGACAGCCGGACGTCTCGGGCGCCGCGAACGACGGCAACCCGCGGCGGTTCACGGTGAGCGTGGGGGCCTGAGCCTCCCACGACGAGGACGGGCCGGCCGCCATGGGCCGAATGACGCGTGTGCTGCGCCCGCGGGAACCCGCGGACGCAGCACACACAGTCCCGTTTCCGATCCAGTTACATCACGACGGCTGCGCCACCACCTTGACCCAGGGGTCGGTCCAGATGAAGTTCGTGCCGTTGGTGTCGCCGTGTGTCTCCCAGACCTCACCGGTCGTGGTCAGCACCTTCACGTACGAGTCGTTCCCGTGGTCCACGAGGGAGATGGAGCACGCGTTGGCGGGGTAGTTGGCGTTCGTCGAGAGGTTCACCCACGAGTAGTTGCCCTGCGGCGGCATGGGGTTGGTGTTCCGACGCCCCACGTAGGCGATGCCGTTGCTGAGTACGGCGCTGAACTCCTCGGAGTTGTTCGGGTCGAGGGAGGTGATGTCAGCACACGGGCCGGTAGGACCGGTCGGGCCCGTCGGACCGGTCGCACCGGTCGCACCGGTCGCACCGTTCTGACCGTTCTGACCGTTCTGGCCGTTATCACCCTTGGGGCCAGTCGGACCGGTCGGACCCGTGGGACCCGTGGGACCAGTCGCCCCAGTCGCCCCGTTCTCACCGTTCTCACCCTTGGGGCCAGTCGGACCGGTGGGACCGGTGGGACCCGTGGGACCAGTCGCCCCGTTCTCACCGTTCTCACCCTTGGGGCCAGTCGGACCG